>NZ_PGVG01000003.1 GCF_002795245.1 Bradyrhizobium forestalis
AAATACGCTATTCTGGTGCCGCATGGCGGGGACCTCCTTCCGTGTCTCGAACGTGTGCGAAGCGCTCGAAACACAGAAGAATCCACGTCATGCACCCTGTCCATAACAATCGAACCGGACAGCCGTGGGACGAGCCCGGGCATGACGCGTTGCTGCGCGCGTCGACCCACAAATTTTCCTTCATCTTCGCGTTGTGTCCGTGGAACAAAATCGCGTTTGGCGTGTCGTCGGACCGCCAACCTCGCGCAAGCTGCGCTTTCTACAAATAGTCAAATAATATGACTAGTCGGAACCAAACTTCCGTGAAATAGTGCCTCCCGCCGCCTCGAAGGCCGGCCTTCAGGTGCCATGTTACCAATAGGCGCCTGGGATAACACAAGACGACTTCTTGGGAGACACGCCTGATGACCCCTAAAGCCCTCTTTGCGGCCAGCGCCATGGCCGCCTTGCTGCTCGCGTTGCCGGCCAGTGCCGGCCAGCTCACCATCGGCTTCTCGCAGATCGGATCGGAATCCGGCTGGCGGGCCGCTGAGACTTCGGTCTCCAAGCAGGAAGCCGCCAAGCGCCAGGTCAATCTCAAGATCGCCGACGCACAGCAGAAGCAGGAGAACCAGATCAAGGCGATCCGCTCCTTCATTGCGCAGAACGTCGATGCGATCTTCCTCGCCCCCGTCGTCTCGACGGGGTGGGATTCGGTGCTGAAGGAAGCCAAGGAGGCCAAGATCCCGGTCGTGCTGCTCGACCGCGACATCGATCCCTCCGGCAAGGACCTCTATCTCACCGCCGTCACCTCTGACAGCGTGCACGAAGGCGAGGTCGCCGGCGACTGGCTCGCGAAGACGGTCGGCAACAAGGCCTGCAACGTCGTCGAATTGCAGGGCACGGTCGGCGCCAGCGTCGCCGCCAATCGCAAGAAGGGCTTTGACACTGCGATTGCCAAGCACGCGAATCTGAAGGTGGTGCGCAGCCAGACCGGCGACTTCACCCGCGCCAAGGGCAAGGAGGTGATGGAGAGCTTTATCAAGGCCGAAGGCGGCGGCAAGTCGATCTGCGCGGTCTATGCCCACAACGACGACATGATGGTCGGCGCGATCCAGGCGATGAAGGAGGCCGGCCTCAAGCCCGGCAAGGAAATCCTCACCGTCTCGATCGACGCGGTGCCCGACATCTTCAAGGCGATGGCCGCCGGCGAAGCCAACGCCACCGTCGAGCTGACGCCGAACATGGCCGGGCCCGCGCTCGATGCCATCGCGGCCTTCAAGGACAAGGGCACGGTTCCGCCGAAATGGATCCAGACCGAGTCCAAGCTCTATACTGCCGCCGACGATCCGCAGAAGATCTACGACAGCAAGAAGGGCCTCGGTTACTGAGGCGGGCATAAGGCCGGACTGCATCCAGCGGTCCGGCCCCCCTTCGAAGCCGCTGCGCGAACGAATAGGCTGGGCGTCCGCATCATCCGCGGGCGCCGGTGGGAGTGACGTCGCGATGGAAAACAGTTCCGATCCTGCTTCGCCGCTGCTGGAGGTGCGCGGGATCAGCAAGAGTTTTGGTGCGGTGCGAGCGTTACAGGAGGTCGACTTCACGCTGCGTGCCGGTGAGATCCATGCCCTGCTCGGCGAGAACGGCGCCGGCAAGTCCACGCTGATCAAGGTCGTCACCGGCGTATTCCCGCGCGATGCCGGCATTGTCCGGCTCGGTGGCGAAGAGGTCGCGCCGCGCTCGGCCAAGGCTGCGCTTGGCGCCGGCATTGCCACCGTCTACCAGGAGGTCAACCTGCTGCCGAACCTCTCGGTGGCGCAGAATCTGTTCCTTGATCGCCAGCCGATGCGCTTCGGCATCGTGCGAGAAGGCGAGATGCGCCGCCGCGCCAAGGCATTGCTTGCGGATTTCGGCCTCGATATCGACGTCGCCGCGCCGCTCGGCAACTATTCCGTCGCGATTCAGCACGTCACCGCGATTGCCCGCGCGGTGGACCTCTCCGCGCGCGTGCTGATCCTGGACGAGCCGACCGCGAGCCTCGACCGACACGAGGTCGAGATTCTCTTCGGCATCATGCGCAAGCTCGCCGGGCGAGGGATCGGCATCGTCTTCGTCAGCCACTTCCTCGACCAGGTCTACGAGATATCGAACCGCATCACGGTGCTGCGCAACGGCCGCCTCGTCGGCGAGCGCGAGACCGCCTCGCTGCCGCGCCTGGAGTTGATCCGGATGATGCTTGGTCGCGAGCTGGCCGAGACCACCAGCGCGCGGGCTTCTGCCACCGAGCACAAGGCGCGCGAGATCTGCGCGAGCTTTGAGGCCTACGGCAAGGCCGGCTATGTCGCCCCGTTCGATCTCGAACTGCGCCATGGCGAGGTCGTCGGCCTGGCCGGCCTGCTCGGCTCGGGCCGGACCGAGACGGCGCGGCTGGTGTTCGGCGCCGAGCGCGCCGATCGCGGGCAGGCGCGGGTGGAGGGCGCAGCCGTGCGGCTGCAGTCGCCGCGCGATGGTGTGCGCCATGGCTTTGGCTATTGCCCGGAGGAGCGCAAGACCGACGGCATCGTTGCCGAACTCAGTGTGCGTGAGAACATCGTGCTCGCCCTCCAGGCCAAGCGCGGCCTGCATCGCCCGCTGTCGCGCCGCGAGCAGGACGAGATCGCGCGCCGGTACGTCAAGATGCTCGACATCCGCCCGTCCGATCCAGAGCGTCCGGTTGGCCTGTTGTCCGGCGGCAATCAGCAGAAAGTCCTGCTGGCGCGCTGGCTCGCGACTTCGCCGCGCCTCCTCGTGCTCGACGAGCCAACCCGCGGCATCGACGTCGGCGCGCATGCCGAAATCATCCGCCTGATCCGCGAGCTCTGCGACAACGGGCTTTCGCTGCTCGTGATCTCCTCCGAGCTGGATGAGATCGTGACCTATTCCGACCGCGTCGTGGTGCTGCGCGACCGCGCCCATGTCGAAGAGCTTGCCGGAGGGGCGATCGACGTCGGCAACATTCTCGCGGCGATCGCCGCCGATGGCGCCGCGACTGCGCATGAGGGTCGGGCATGACAGCGCTGCTACCGCGCCGCGGCCTTGCCCAGATCCTGGCGCTGATCGTCATCCTCGCGGTCGATCGCGTGGTCTCGCCGCAATTCTTCGACCTGCGCCTCCAGGACGGCCGGCTGTTCGGCAGCCTGATCGACGTGCTCAACCGCGGCACGCCGGTGGCGCTGCTCTCGCTCGGCATGGTGCTGGTGATCGCGACGCGCGGCATCGATCTGTCGGTCGGCGCCGTCATGGCGATCTGCGGTGCGATCGCGGCGAGCCTTGCCGACAGTCACGGCCTGCCGGTGGTGCTGGCAGCCGCGCTTGGGGCCGGCCTCGTCTGCGGTCTCTGGAACGGCTTTCTCGTTGCCGTGCTCGGCATGCAGCCGATCGTGGCGACGCTGATCCTGATGGTCGCCGGGCGCGGTATCGCCCAGCTCATCACCGAGGGGCGGATCGTGACCTTCTCATCGCCGGATCTGGTCTGGCTCGGCAACGGCTCGGTGCTCGGCTTACCGGTGCCGGTCGTGATTGCCTTGGGCATGCTTATCCTCACCGGTGCGGTCGTGCGCGGCTCCGCGCTCGGGCTGCTGATCGAGGCGACCGGCGGTAATGCGCGGGCGAGCGAGCTGGCTGGCGTTGGCACCCGCGCCATGATCCTGGCTGTTTATGTGTGGTGCGGCGTCTGCGCCGCGCTCGCCGGCGTGATCGCAGCGGCCGATATCATGGGAGCTGATGCCAACAATGCCGGCCTCTGGCTCGAGCTCGATGCCATCCTGGCCGTGGTGATCGGCGGCACCTCACTGTTCGGCGGCCGCTTCAGCCTCGTGCTGGCCGTGCTGGGCGCTCTGATCATCCAGACCATGAACACCGGCATTTTGTTGTCCGGCTATCCGCCGGAGTTCAACCTGCTGGTCAAGGCGGTGGTGGTGCTCGCGGTGCTGCTGCTACAATCGCCGAAATTCTCTGGTTTCGCCGGGATCGCCGCGCGGCTGCGGAGGACCAAGGCATGAAAGGCCTGCCGCCCGCCCTCATCACCGCCATCGTGCTCGTCGCGGGCTTCGCAGCTTGCGCCATGCAATTCCCCAACATTGCCTCCACCCGCGTGGTCGGCAATCTCCTCACCGACAATGCCTTTCTCGGTATCGTCGCGACCGGTATGGCGTTCGTCATCATCTCCGGCGGCATCGATCTGTCGGTCGGCTCGGTGATCGGCTTCACCACCGTGTTCGTCGCGCTGGCGATCGAGCGCTGGGGCGTGCCACCGCTGGTCGCCTTCGTCGCCATCCTCGTACTGTCGGCAGCTTTTGGTGCCGCGATGGGCGCGGTGATCCATATCTTCGACCTGCCGCCGTTCATCGTGACGCTGGCCGGCATGTTCCTGGCGCGCGGCGCGAGCTTCCTGCTGTCGACGGAATCGGTGCCGATCACCGCGCCGGTCTATTCCACCGTGTCGGACTTCGCCTTGCGGATGCCCGGTGGTGGGCGACTGACCGCCATCGCAATCATCATGCTTGTGATCGTGATCGGCGGCGCCTTGCTGCTACATCTCACGAGGTTCGGCGCCAACGTCTATGCGCTCGGCGGCAGCCGGACCACGGCGAGCCTGATGGGCGTTGCCGTCGGCAAGATGACGATCAAGATCTACATGCTGTCGAGCCTGCTCGCGGGGATCGCCGGCATCGTCTTCTCCTTTTACACCAGCGCCGGCTACTCGCTCTCCGCCGTCGGCGTCGAGCTCGACAGCATCGCCGCCGTCGTGATCGGCGGCACGCTGCTCACGGGCGGGCAGGGATCGGTGATCGGCACCTTCCTCGGCGTGCTGATCCAGGGCCTGATCCAGACCTACATCAATTTCGACGGGACGCTGTCGAGCTGGTGGACCAAAATTGCGACCGGCGTGCTGCTGTTCGCTTTCATCGCCTTGCAGCAGGGGCTGGTTGCGCTTGCACGCCGGCCGGTGAGGAAGAGTGCAGGAGCAACCACATGACCTCGCGCATCGTCGTCATCCCGACGCGGCGGGCCCACTCCAACCATGCGGAGGTGGCTCGCTCGATCGGCGTCGACATCATCGCCGGCCGCTATGCGGAAGGCACGCGCTTGCCGGGTGATGCCGAGATGATCGCGATGTTCGGGGTGTCGCGGCCGGTGCTGCGTGAGAGCGTGAAGACGCTGGTTGCCAAGGGGCTGCTCACCACCAAGGCGCGGGTCGGCACCGTCGTGCGCGAGCGCGGCGCCTGGAACATGTTCGATGCGGACGTGCTGGCCTGGCACCTGGACGCCGGCATCGACAAGCGCTTCCTCAACGACCTTGCCGAGATCCGCCTCGCGGTCGAGCCGCGTGCGGCGATGCTTGCAGCGGCGCAGCGGTCCGAGGAGGACCTGGTCGAGCTCCGCCGCAGCATGGAGCGCATGCGGCATGAAGCGTCCGACTCGGTGGGCTTTGCCGATGCCGATCTTGCGCTTCATGTGGCCGTGGCGCGTGCCTCCGGCAATCTGTTCATGCGTTCGATCGGGCATGTCATCGAGGCCGCGCTGCGCGCCTCGTTCCTGCTCAGCGCCCCGGTTGAGGCGGAGGACCGCGACACCGTGCTGCTCTGGCATCAGAAGATCGTCGATGCCATTGCCGGCGGCGACGCCGACGCCGCCTCCGAAGCGATGATCTTCGTCATTCACAACGGTATGCATCGCCATGAGGACGCCGCGATCGAGACTGCGCCGGGCGAGGCGCTGCCACCCGCGAAATCTGGAGAAAGATCGTGACCGAGCTTCGCATCGCCATCGTCGGATTCGGCAAGATCGCGCGCGACCAGCATGTCGGCGCGATCGCCGCGGTGCCGGGGGCGACGTTGGCGGCGGTGGCGAGCCGCAACGCTTCGCTGCCGGAATTGCCGCATTTCGCCACAATTGAGGAATTGCTGGAGCAGGGGCCACCGATCGACGCGGTGTCGCTCTGCACGCCGCCGCAGGTGCGCCGGGCCCAGGCCGCAGCCGCGCTCGCCGCCGGCAAGCATGTCATGCTGGAGAAGCCGCCGGGCGCCGGCGTCGCCGAGCTCGATCCGCTGATCGCGATGGCGGCGGGTGCGAAGCGGACACTGTTTGCGACCTGGCATTCGCGCTATGCGCCGGCGGTCGAGCCCGCGCGGCAATGGCTCGCCGAGCGCCGCATCTCCTCCGTGCACATCAGCTGGAATGAAGACGTCCGTGTCTGGCATCCCGGGCAGGGCTGGATCTTTGAGCCAGGCGGTCTCGGCGTGTTCGATCCCGGCATCAATGCGCTGTCGATCCTGACCAGGATTCTGCCGAAGCCAGTGTTCGTCACCGCGGCTGAGCTTGGCTTTCCAGCCAACCGCCAGGCGCCGATCGCGGCGAACCTGACACTGACGGATATCAGCGGTCTGCCTGTGACCGCCGAATTTGATTTCCGCCAGACCGGGCCGCAGAGCTGGGACATCCTTGTCGAGACCGATCAGGGCCGGCTGACTCTGTCCAATGGTGGCGCGCGCATGGCAATCGACGGCAAGGTGCTTGCCGAAGCGCCGGATGAGGAATATCGCGGACTCTACCGGCGCTTCGTCGAGCTCGCGGCGACCGGCGCAAGTGACGTCGACCTGACGCCGCTTCGCCTCGTCGCCGACGCCTTCCTGCTGGGCAAGCGCACGATCGTCGAACCGTTTGTGGATTGAGCATGGCCGCATCAAGAATCACAAGAGACGTTTTCGGAACGCTGCCGGATGGCCGCAAGGTCGAGCGCGTCGTGCTGCGCGGGGAGGGCGGCTTCGAGGCCCGCATCATCAGCCATGGCGCAGTGCTCCAGGCGTTGATCGCGCCGGACGCCAAAGGCGGATACGACGACGTCGTCCTCGGCCATGACGCGTTCGCCGGCTACCTCGCCGAACGAAAGTTCTTCGGCGCCACGGTCGGCCGCTACGCCAACCGCATCGCCAAGGGACAGTTTCCGCTTCATGGCGAAACGGTGCAGCTTCCCGTCAACAACGGCCCGAACGCGCTGCATGGCGGCCTGGATGGTTTCGACCGCAAGCTCTGGGAGATTGCGGAGATCGAGGAGGGCGCCGAGCCCGCGGTGGTGCTCACCTATATCAGCCCGCATGGCGAGGAGAATTATCCCGGCAAGCTCGACGTGCGCGTGACCTATCGCGTCACCGGTCCGGCCGAACTGTCGCTCGTCATGGAAGCGCGGACGGACCGGACGACCATCGTCAACCTGACCAACCACAGCTTCTTCAACCTCGAGGGCGCGACGTCGGGTACGTCCATTCTCGATCACAAGCTGACGGTCGCCGCAGACCATTTCCTGGCCATTGATGCCACGGCCATTCCGCTGCCGGAGCCGCCGCGCGCGGTTGCCGGCACGCCGTTCGACTTCCGCAGGGCCCGGCCGGTCGGCGAGCGGATCCGTGAGAGCGATCAGCAATTGCGAAATGGCAGGGGCTACGATCACACCTACTGCCTCGCCCGTGACGGCAAGCTTGCGCTCGCGGCGCGGCTCGAGGCGCCGCGCTCCGGGCGTATCATGGAGCTGTTCACCGATCAGCCCGGACTCCAGGTCTATTCCGGCAACTATCTCGACGGCACCATTTCGGGCAAGGGCGGCAGGCTCATCCGTCAATCGGACGCCATGTGCCTGGAGCCGCACATCTGGCCTGATGCGCCGAACCGGCCGGACTTCCCGAGCCCGCGCCTTG
This sequence comes from Bradyrhizobium forestalis, assembly GCF_002795245.1. GTDB lineage: Bacteria > Pseudomonadota > Alphaproteobacteria > Rhizobiales > Xanthobacteraceae > Bradyrhizobium > Bradyrhizobium forestalis. Next base: position 7,713 of record NZ_PGVG01000003.1, read on the forward strand.
ATCCCGGCGAGGTGTATCGCCATCAGACCGTCTATCGCTTTTCGGTGAGGTCGCCATGATGGAGCAGGTGCCAACGACTGTCCTCTCGGACCATCCTTGCCATCTCGGCGAAGGTCCGACCTATGACGTGACCACCGACACAGCCTGGTGGTTCGACATTCGCGAGGGACGGCTGTTCGAGGCGCAGCTCGGCAGCGGCGGCATTCGCGTCCACGCACTCGGCCGGATGGCGAGCGCGCTTGGACGCATCGATGCCGAGCGGCAGTTGATCGTGGCGGAAGACGGGCTCTACATCCGCACGCTCGCCGACGGCGCGATGACGCTGGTCTGTCCGCTCGAAGCAGACAATCCGGCGACGCGCTCAAACGATTGCCGCGTGCATCAATCCGGTACGTTCTGGGTCGGCACCATGGGACGCAAGGCTGAAGCAGGGGCAGGCGCGATCTACGCCTTCCACCGCGGCAAGATCTCGCTGCTGTTCCCCCGCATCAGCATTCCCAATTCGATCTGCTTCTCGCCGGATGGCGCTACCGCCTACTTCGCCGACACCGCGCGCGCGGTGCTCTATGCGGTGCCGCTCAATCCGGCGACGGGCCTGCCGCGCGGCGAGCCGGAGGTGCTGTTGCGCCACACCGGCATCGGCGGCCTTGATGGCTCAGTATGCGATGCCGATGGAAACATCTGGAATGCGTGCTGGGGCGCGAGCCGGATCGACGTCTATTCTCCGCGAGGCGAGCGCCTGCGCTCACTGAGCGTGCCGGCAAAGCAGGCGAGCTGTCCCGCCTTCGTCGGTCCCGATCTGTCGCGCCTCCTCGTCACCTCGGCCTGGCAGGACATGGACGCGGCCGCACGCGCCGCCGATCCGCACGCCGGTTGCACTTTTCTACTGGAGACATCTGCGCGCGGCCGCGCGGAACCCGACGTCAAGCTCGCATAGGAGACCAGAGGCAGCCCACGACCACGTTCTCGACGCTACGAAGAAAACAGTCTGACACCCAAGGGAGTGAAACATGCTGAAACTGAAGACGACATTTCTCGCGCTGGCGCTGGCCGGCGCTGCCACGATGGCCGCAGGCGTCACCGCCTCCGCCCAGAAGGCGACAGTCGGCATCGCCATGCCGACCAAATCGTCGGCGCGCTGGATCGACGACGGCAACAACATGGTCAAGGTGCTGAAAGAGCGCGGCTACAACACCGACCTGCAATATGCCGAGGACGACATTCCGAACCAGCTCTCGCAGGTCGAGAACATGGTGACCAAAGGTGCCAAGGCGCTGGTGATCGCTGCGATCGATGGCACCACGCTGTCCGACGTGCTCAAGCAGGCGAAAGCAAAAGGCATCACAGTGATCGCCTATGACCGCCTGATCCGCGGCACGCCGAATGTCGACTATTATGCGACCTTCGACAATTTCCAGGTCGGCGTGCTCCAGGCGCAGTCGATCGAAAAGGGGCTCGGCCTCAAGGAGGGCAAGGGTCCCTTCAACATCGAGCTGTTCGGCGGCTCGCCCGACGACAACAACGCCTACTTCTTCTACAACGGCGCGATGAGTGTGCTGAAGCCGTATATCGACAGCGGCAAGCTCGTCGTAGCGTCGGGCCAGATGGGCATGGACAAGGTCGCGACCCTGCGCTGGGACGGCGCCACCGCCCAAGCCCGCATGGACAATCTGCTCAGCGCCTACTATGGCAACAAGAAGATCAACGCCGTGCTGTCGCCCTATGACGGCATCTCGATTGGCATCATCTCCTCGCTGAAGGGCGTCGGCTATGGCAGCGCCGACCAGCCGATGCCTGTTATCTCGGGCCAGGACGCCGAGGTGCCCTCGATCAAGGCCATGCTGCGCGGCGACCAGTATTCGACCATCTTCAAGGATACCCGCGACCTCGCCAAGGTCACGGCCGACATGGTCGACGCCGCGCTCGCCGGCAAGGAGGTCACCGTCAACGACACCAAGACCTATGAGAACGGCGTCAAGACCGTGCCGTCCTATCTGCTCAAGCCGGTGGTGGTCTACAAGGACAATTGGGAGAAGGTGCTGGTCGACAGCGGCTACTACAAGAAGTCGCAGTTCCAGTGAGTTGAGTGCTCCGTCGTTCCGGGGCGCCCGAAGGGCGAACCCGGAACCTCGAGATTCCGGGTTCGATGCTTTGCATCGCCCCGGAATGACGGAGGAGAGGCAAACGTTCCGAGGACACCAAAGCTATGACCGCCATGCTGGAGATGCGCAACGTCAGCAAGAGCTTCGCCGGTGTGCAGGCGCTGCGCGACGTCAACTTCTCGGTTCACGCAGGCCAAATCCACGCGCTCGTCGGCGAGAACGGCGCCGGCAAGTCGACGCTGATGAAGGTGCTGAGCGGGGTCTATCCGCACGGCAGCTATGAAGGCACCATCATCTTCGAGGGCGAGGAGCGGCGCTTCCGCGACATCAACGATTCCGAGGCGCTCGGCATCATCATCATCCACCAGGAGCTGGCGCTGATCCCGCTGATGTCGATCGCGGAAAACATCTTCCTGTCGCATCCGCCGTCGAAGTTAGGGGTGATCGATCGTGACGAAGTGTACCGGCGTACGCGCGAGCTGCTGGCGCAGGTCGGCCTGAAGGAATCCCCGGATACGCTGATCACCGATCTTGGCGTCGGCAAGCAGCAGCTCGTCGAGATTGCGAAGGCGCTGTCCAAGCGGGTGCGGATGCTGATCCTGGACGAGCCGACCGCCAGCCTCAACGAGGCCGACAGCGCCGCGCTGCTCGAACGCCTGATGGTGTTCCGCGAGCAGGGCATCGGCTCGATTCTGATCTCGCACAAGCTCAACGAGGTCGCCAAGGTCGCCGACCATATCACCGTGCTGCGCGACGGCCGCACCGTCGACAGCATCGATTGCCATGCCGAGCCGATCCAGGAAGACCGCATCATCCGCAGCATGGTGAATCGCGATATGGCGCACCGGTTCCCGGAGCGCAGCGTCAAGATCGGCGAGCCCGTGCTCGACGTCGCGAATTGGTCGGTCTATCACCCCGTCCACCCCGAGCGGCAGGTCATCAAGAACGTCAATTTCGGCGTCAGGCGCGGCGAGGTCGTCGGCATCGCCGGCCTGATGGGCGCCGGCCGTACCGAATTCGCGATGAGCCTGTTCGGCCGCTCCTGGGGCACCAATATCAGCGGCAGCCTCCGCCTCGAGGGCAGGGAGATGGCGCTGCCGAGCGTCGCGGCCGCGATCGACGCCGGGCTCGCCTATGTCACCGAGGACCGCAAGCAGCTCGGCCTGATCCTCGCCGATGACGTCCGCAAGAACATCACGCTGGCGAGCCTCGACCAGGTCGCGCCCGGCCGCGTGATCGACGACATCGCCGAGCTGAAGGTTGCCAGCGATTACCGCAGCAGGATGCGGATCCGCTGCTCCGACGTCTACCAGGAGACCGGCCAGCTTTCCGGCGGCAACCAGCAGAAGGTCGTGCTGTCGAAATGGCTGATGACCGACCCCAAGGTTCTCATCCTGGATGAGCCGACAAGGGGTATCGACGTCGGTGCCAAATACGAGATTTACTGTATCATCAATGAGCTCGCGGAAGCCGGCCGCGGCGTCGTGGTGATCTCCTCGGAAATGCCCGAGCTGCTCGGCATCTGCGACCGCATCTGCGTCATGAACGACGGCGCCTTCGTCGGCGAGTTCAAGGGCGCAGAGGCGACACAGGAAAAGATCATGCGCGCCATCATGCGCAACGAACGAAGCATTGGGAACGCCGCGCCCGCGGCCGCGGAGATGGGAGGATCGCAGCCATGACCGACAAGACGGTGTCGCTGCCCGAGGAGCGCCGTCACGGCAGCTTCATCAAGAATAATTTGCGCAATTACGGCATGCTGATGTCGCTGGTCGCGATCATGCTGTTCTTCCAGGTGGTGACCGGCGGCACGCTGCTGCAGCCGCTCAACCTCACCAATCTGGTGCTGCAGAACAGCTATATCGTCATCATGGCGCTCGGCATGCTGCTGGTGATCGTCACCGGCCATATCGACCTCTCGGTCGGTTCGGTCGCGGGCTTCATCGGCGCTGTCGCCGCTGTTCTCATGGTGACCTATAAGGTCGATTACACGCTTGCCTTCATCGCCTGCCTGCTGGTCGGTGCCGCCATTGGCGCAGCACAGGGCTATTGGGTGGCCTATTTCAAGATCCCGTCCTTCATCGTCACCCTGGCGGGGATGCTGGTGTTCAAGGGGCTGGCGCTTGCGGTGTTGCAGGGCCAGTCGCTCGGTCCGTTCCCGCCGACCTTCCAGAAGCTGTCATCGGGCTTTATTCCGGAGTTGCTGCCCGAGGCCGGCACGCTGCACCCGACGTCCATGCTGATCGGCGCCGTGCTCGCGCTCGGCCTCGTCTACGCCAGCGCCAAGGGGCGGTCGCGCGAGCAATCGCACGGCATCGAGGTCGAGCCCTACGCGTTCTTTCTCGGCAAGAGCATTTTGCTGGCCTGCGCCGTGCTCTATTTCACCTATCTGATCGCCTCGCATCGCGGCCTGCCCAACGTGCTGGTGATCATGACCGCGCTGATCGCGCTCTACGGCTTCGTCACCCGCCGTACTGTGATCGGCCGGCAGATCTACGCGGTCGGCGGCAACGCCAAGGCGGCAAGCCTGTCGGGCATCAAGACCGAGCGGCTGACCTTCCTGACCTTCGTCAACATGGGCGCGCTCGCCGCGCTCGCCGGCCTCGTCTTCGCCGCTCGCCTCAACACCGCCACCCCGAAGGCCGGTCTCGGCTTCGAGCTCGACGTCATCGCCGCCTGCTTCATCGGCGGCGCCTCGGCCTATGGCGGTGTCGGCCGCGTCGGCGGCGCCGTGGTCGGCGCCATGATCATGGGCGTGATGAACAACGGCATGTCCATCCTCGGCATCGGCATCGACTATCAGCAGGTGATCAAAGGCCTGGTGCTGCTCGGTGCCGTCTGCATCGACGTGTATAACCAGCGGAGATGACGCTTCGTAGCCCGGATGGAGCGCACGCTCCATCAGGCTACGATCCCAATCGAAGCCGCTACTGCGTCGTGAACAGCACCGCCGCGATCGCGACGGAGAGGCTCACCGCCGATACGGTTGCCACGGTCGACAGCACACCCATTCGCCGAAGCGCGATCGCGAACGCGATGATGATGGGTGTCGCGGTCATCAGCCCGATTTGTGCATCGCTCATCTCATAGCTCGCCGTTTTGCGGAAACCGCCGGATGCGCCACCCTATGGGGGCGGTGCGGACGGGACGTTGCGATAGCGCAAACGCAGCTCTGGCCGGTTGCACTATTTGTGCGGCGACAAAGTCGGAACCGCGCCGGTGAGATATTTATCGGGCGTCTTGATTCGGAAATCAGATGTCCGCGACAGATTGCGAGCAACGAGAGACCAGCTGGGGAATCCTCGAGGATCTGCCCGGCGATCCCATGATCTGGGTGCTGATTTTCAGCGAGCTTGCCGCTTTCGGCCTATTTCTCGGCGCTTTCGTCGTCGCTCGCGCGGTTCATCCGGCTGTCTTCGCAGCCGGTCAGGCCACCCTCGAAACGCATCTGGCAGGAATCAACACCATTGTGCTGGTGACCAGCGGCTGGGCCGCGGCCCGCGCGACGGCCGCGGCCCGTGCGGGCCGCAGGCCGGCCGCGCGCGGCTGGCTGTTCGGAGCGATGGCGCTCGGCACGCTCTTCATCGCGATCAAACTGTTCGAATATGCCGGTGAGATCGCGCTAGGCAACGGCCTGGAGACCAGCGCATTCTTCACACTGTACTTCTTGCTCACCGGATTCCATCTCCTGCATGTCGGCCTCGGCGTCGTGATCCTGGCCGTAGTTTCCCGGGGTGCCAACGCTGCAGGCGTCGAGACCGGAACCGCCTTCTGGCACATGGTCGATCTGCTCTGGATCGTGATGTTCCCGATCATCTATCTGGTGCACCCGTGATTCCGGATCGTCTCGACATCGCCTGGATCATGTTGATCGGCCTTGCGCTGGCGACCATTCTGGTCCCGCCATTGGTGTGGCGCCCCCTGTTCGCCAATGCCTTGCTGCTGACCTTCGCCGCCCTGAAGGGCCGCCGCATCGTGCTCGATTTCCTCGATCTTCGCGCCGCGCCGGCGCTTTGGCGTGGCCTCGTCAGCGCCTGGGTCGTCATCGTGGCGCTGTTTGCCTGGCTCGCTTCCGCCATCGTCGCCCTGCTCTGACTGCGGCGGGGCGTATCGTTGCGCTCGTTGCGCTTCGTCAAAGAGTGATCGGCATCCATCGGCAATAAATCACACCATCGCATTTCTTCAGGAATCAACCGGAAAGGATTGGCAATGGCTGAACGCCTGACCAAGTCGGCCGCTCGAAATGTCTTCTACGGCGGCTCGGCCTTCTTCTTCGCCATCTTCATAGGGCTGACGGCGCACAGCCATTACTACATGGCCACGACCTCCACGGACGCTTCGACGCTGACGTCGTCGGTCGCCCGCGGCAAGCATGTCTGGGAAAAGAACTCCTGCATCAACTGCCACACGCTGCTGGGCGAGGGCGCGTATTTCGCCCCGGAAGTCGGCAATGTCTGGGATCGCTGGGGCGGCAACGAGGATCCGGCCGCCGCGCGCGAGACGTTGAAGGCCTGGATGCAATCGCAGCCCTCGGGCGCACCGGGCCGGCGGCAGATGCCGCAGTTCAACCTCACCGACCAGGAGCTCGACGATCTCGCCGACTTCCTGCAATGGACCAGCAAGATCAAGCGCCAGGAGTGGCCGCCGAACAAGGCCGGCTGAGCATGATTCGGAAAAGTGTGAAGCGGTTTTCCGAACAGATCATGCTCAAAAAATAAACAAGGCCCGCTGCTTTCCTCTTTCAAGACAGAGAGAATCCGAGATGAAATATCAAACCCAGAAAGTCGCGATGCTGTATTTCTACGGCGCGCTGACCCTGTTCCTCGCGCAGGTCCTGTTCGGCCTTATCGCCGGAACCATCTACGTCCTGCCCAACACGCTGTCGACCCTCCTGCCGTTCAACATCGTCAGGATGATCCATACCAACGCGCTGATCGTGTGGTCGCTGATCGGCTTCATGGGCGCGACCTACTTCCTGTTGCCTGAGGAAACCGAGACAGAGCTGTACAGCCCGTTGCTCGCAAAGATCCAGTTCTGGATGTTCTTCGGCGCCGCGGGTGTGGCCGTGGTCGGCTATCTCTTCCACTACCACGAGGGTCGCGAATTCCTCGAGCAGCCCTTCATCATCAAGGTCGGCATCGTCGTCGTCTGCCTGATGTTCCTGTTCAACGTCACCATGACGGCCCTGAAGGGCCGCAAGACCACGATCACGAACATCCTCTTGTTCGGTCTGTGGGGCGTTGCGATCTTCTTCCTGTTCGCCTTCTACAACCCGGCGAACCTCGCGGTCGACAAGATGTACTGGTGGTACGTCGTCCATCTCTGGGTCGAGGGCGTCTGGGAGCTGATCATGGCCTCCGTGCTCGCCTATCTCATGATCAAGCTCAACGGCATCGACCGTGAGGTCGTGGAGAAGTGGCTCTACGTCATCATCGGCCTTGCGCTGTTCTCCGGCATTCTCGGCACCGGTCACCATTTCTACTGGATCGGCGCGCCCGGTTACTGGCAGTGGATCGGCTCGCTGTTCTCCACGCTGGAGGTCGCGCCGTTCTTCACGATGGTGATCTTCACGGTGCAGATGACCTGGAAGGCCGGCCGCAAGCACCCGAACCGCGCTGCGCTGTTGTGGTCGGTCGGCTGCTCGGTGATGGCGTTCCTCGGCGCCGGCGTGTGGGGCTTCCTGCACACGCTGTCCTCGGTGAACTACTACACCCACGGCACCCAGGTCACCGCCGCGCACGGCCATCTCGCCTTCTTCGGCGCCTATGTGATGCTGAACCTGTCGGTGATGGCCTATGCGATCCCGCAGATCAGGGGACGGGCGCCCTACAACCAGTGGCTCTCCATGGCGAGCTTCTGGATCATGTGCACGGCGATGATGGTGATGACCTTCGCGCTGACCTTCGCCGGGGTGGTCCAGGTTCACCTCCAGCGCGTGCTCGGCCAGGGCTACATGGACGTGCAGGACCAGCTCGCGATGTTCTACTGGGTCCGGCTCGGCTCCGGCGTGTTCGTCGCGATCTCTGCGCTGATGTTCGTTTGGGCCGTGCTGGTGCCCGGCCGCGCCAGGCAGCCGGTCATCCCCGGCGCCTTGCAGCCGGCGGAATGAGCGTTAGGGCGGCCGCGGTTCGCCGCGGCCGTCTTCTCAATGTGAATTGCGGAGAATGACCATGAAAGCTGCCCTTCACGCCGTCACTGCGCCAGTGCTGCCGGCCTACGTCGCCAGCGGCAATGAATGCGCGTTGTTCGAGCACGCCTGGCGGCACCAGCTGCCGGTGTTGCTGAAGGGGCCGACCGGATGCGGCAAGACCCGCTTCGTCGCGCATATGGCGGCTCGGCTGGGATTGCCGCTTCACACCGTCGCCTGCCATGACGATCTCACCGCGGCCGATCTCACCGGCCGCTATCTGCTGCGGGGTGGCGACACCGTATGGACCGATGGTCCGCTGACGCGGGCGGTGCGCGACGGCGGCATCTGCTATCTCGACGAGGTCGTGGAGGCGCGCAAGGACGTCACGGTGGTGCTGCATCCCCTGACCGACGACCGCCGCATCCTGCCGCTGGAGCGCACCGGCGAGGAGCTCGCGGCGCCGAAGAGCTTCATGCTCGTCGTGTCCTACAATCCCGGCTACCAGACGCTGCTCAAGGCGTTGAAGCCGTCGACGCGGCAGCGCTTCGTCGCGATCGAGTTCGGCTTCCTGCCACCCGAGCAGGAGATCGCCGTCGTGGCCGCCGAAAGCGGACTGTCGCCGGAACGCGTGCGGCCGCTGGTCGGGTTGGCTGGCCGGCTGCGTGCGCTGAGGGGCCACGACCTGGAGGAGGGCGTCTCGACCCGGCTCGTGGTCTATTGCGCGACCCTGATCGCCGCGGGCACGCCAACCGCCGATGCCGTGCTGGCCGGCATGATCGAGCCGCTGACCGACGATGCCGACGTCAAGGCGGCGCTGCTCGACGTCGCACGCGCCGTGATCGGGTGAGGCGGGTCCGATGCTCGACTTCCTCGAACTGGAGGAGACGGTCGGCCGCGCCTGGCACAAAATGGTCGGCGTCACCGCGAGCTACCCGGTTCATGCCGATCACGCGGTCTCGCTTGCGGAGGTGAGGAGCCGCCTCGGGGTGATGTTCCGCGCGCTTGGCGGCGAGACGGGCGTGCAGATCGCGCGCGTCGGCGCGCGCCAGTCCGGGCACCGGCTCGGCTGGCGGCAGCGCATCGGACTCGGCGACGAACGCCGCGAGCAGCCGGGCCGCGACAGCGCAACCATCTTCCTGCCGGATCGCATTGCGATCTTCACCGACCGCGAGCTTAATGCATGCCTCTATCGCTGGCTCGCGGCATGGTTCGCGGTCGCGCCGATCGAGGCGATCACCGAGACCGATCCGCTCCGGCGCGATCTGCTCGTGCTGCGCCGCGCAGCCGAAACCGCGGTCTTTGTGCTCACGCAGTTTCCCGGGCTGGCCGCCGACTACGCGCAGCTTGCCGCGGCGACCGCCGAGGCCCGGCCGCGGCGCCCTCTGCCTCGCATCGAGCAGGAGATCGAGCAGATCGTTCTCGCCCTGCTCGGCGGCGGACCTGCGCCCGCGGGAAAGTTGTGGCCGGCGATGATGGGAACGGGTCCGCTGCCGGACAAGGCGCCGCCGGGCTATCGCTCGATCCTGCCGTGTCCGCTCTGGGGCGATTGCTGGACGCGCGAGCTCTCGCCAGCGCATGCGGGTGAGGACGAATGCGCTGACGGTGCGGCGCCACCGGCCGAGGACAATCGCAAGCGCTTCGCGGTGCGCGAGGACAATGCCAATCGCCGCGATCCCTTCGTGCTCAATCGCTTCGAGAAGATCCTGGCTACGGCCGAGATGGTCAATGTCGATCGTCCCGCGGACGACAGCGAGGATGAGGATGCGCAGAAGGCAGCCGACGATCTCGAGGAGATCACGCTCAGCCGCCGTAGCGGCAAGCCGGCGAGCCGGTTCAAGTTCGATCTCGATCTGCCGCCGGAGGCCCTCGATGCCTCGCGCCTGAACGCGGACCTGACCTATCCCGAATGGGATTATCGCAGCAGCTCCTATCTGCCCGATCATTGCCGCGTGCTCGCGGGCGCGGCCTCCGAGGTCGGTGAGAGCTGGACGCCTGATGACACCATGCGCCGGCACATCCGCCAAGTGCGCCGCCGCTTCGAGGTGTTGCGGCCGCGTCACGAATTGTTGCGCGCCCAGGCCGACGGACACGACCTCGATCTCGATGCGCTGGTGCGCGCGCGCTGCGATCTCCACGCCGGCGGCAACGGCGCGGGCCTTGATCGCGTTCACGTGGCGATGCGCCCGCAGGGGCACGATCTCGCCGTCACGCTGCTGGTCGACGTCTCGCTTTCGACGGATGCCTGGGTCGACGGCTACCGCGTGCTTGATGTCGAGAAGGAAGCGCTGCTCGTGCTTGCCCATGGCCTATCCGCCTGCGGCGATCACCACAGCATCCTGACCTTCACCTCGCGCCGGCGGTCCTGGGTGCGGCTCGAAACGGTCAAGGCGTTCGGGGAGCCGATGAGCGCAGTGGTCGAGCGCCGCATCGGCGCGCTCAAGCCCGGCTATTACACGCGGATCGGCGCGGCGGTCCGCCACGGCTCGGCCGAGCTCGCGCGCCAGCCGCAGCGCAAGAAGCTGCTGCTCGTTCTCACCGATGGCAAGCCGAACGACGTCGACCACTATGAGGGGCGCTTTGCGGTCGAAGACACCAGGAAGTCCGTGCAGGAAGCGCGCCGGCTCGGTATCGCGGTCTTCGGCGTGACGATCGACGCAGCGGCGCAATCCTATTTTCCGACCCTGTTCGGGCGCAGCGGCTATGCCATCGTCGGCAACATCAGGCGATTGCCCGCGGCGCTGCCGGCGATCTACCGGCAGGTGGCGCACTGATACGGCACAGTGTTGGTTTTCTGAGCTATTGCTCATCGTATGGGTATATGATCGAATGGCCGGATGGACCAGGGCCGGCCAAAACCCGATCTGATCATCTTCGACTGCGACGGCGTGCTCGTCGACAGCGAGCTCTTGAGCTGTCGCTGCCTGTCCGAGGTGCTGGCCGAATTCGGTCTCGTGCTCAGCGAGGAGCAGGCGCTCGAGCTGTTTCTCGGACGCAGCACCAAGGCGATCGAGCAGCACTATCGCGATCTCGGTCAGGTCGTGCCGGATGGATTCCTGCCGCGATTGAAGTCGCGCGTGCTGGAGACGTTCGCTGCCTCGCTCGAGCCGATTCCTGGAGTAGAGGCAGTCATCTCAGGGTTGACCGTGCCATTCTGCGTGGCCTCGTCCAGCGACATCGACCGCGTGTCGCTCTCGCTCGGCGTCACCGGTCTTCGGGCACATTTCGGCGATCGGCTCTACACCGCGCAGATGGTCAGGCACGGTAAGCCGGCGCCCGATCTCTTTCTCCATGCCGCCGAGAACATGCGTACATCGCCCTCACGTACGCTGGTGATCGAGGACAGCGTCAGCGGCGTGCAGGCGGGCAAGGCGGCCGGCATGACCGTCTGGGGATTTGTCGGCGGCGGCCATTATCGCACCCGTGACGGCCGCGCTATATTGTCCGCCGCCGGGGCCGATCGGGTCTTCGCGCGCATGAGCGATTTCTGGGAGGTGTGAGCCCGCATGGCCGCCGAGAACGACAAGTCGAGACTCGACGACGCCGCGCGCGCCGGTTGGCTCTATTTCATTGCCGGCCACACCCAGGACGAGATCGCGAAGATGCTCCAGGTCTCGCGCGCCTCGGCGCAGCGGCTGGTCTCGCTGTGCCTCGCCGAGCGGCTCATCACCTTCCGGCTCGAACATCCCATCGCCGCGTGCATGGAACTGGCGGCGCGTCTGAAGGAGCGGTTCGAGCTCGTCCATTGCGAGGTGGTGCCGGCCGATCCCGCCGCGCCGCAGGCGGTGGCTGGAATTGCCGAGCGCTGCGCCAATTTGCTCGATTCCACGCTCCGCTCGGAGACGCCGGTCATCGTCGCGCTCGGCACGGGCCGGGCAGTGCGTGCCGCGGTCGAGCGCGTCACGCCGATCGACCGGCCCAATCACCAGATCGTCTCGCTGGTCGGCAACATTTCCGCCGACGGTTCGGCGAGCTTCTACGACACCGTCGGCCGGCTCGCCGACCGCACCGGCGCGCGGCACTATCCGATGCCGCTGCCGTTCCTGATGTCGTCGGAGGACGAACGCAACAAGATGGTGCGCATCGAGCCGATCGCGAAGGTGAAAGCGGTCGCGGCCAAGGCGGATTTGCGCCTCGTCGGCATCGGCCAGATGGACCAGAAGGCGCAGGTTCACATCGACGGCTTCGTCACGCGCGACGAACTGTTCGAGATGATGCGCCTGGGGGCCATAGGCGAGATCACCGGCTGGGCCTATGACGCGAAAGGCCGCCTGCTCAAGGCCGGCACCAACAAGCGCCTCACCAGCATCCCTCCGGAAGTGCCGGCGAGGACCACGACGATCGGCGCCGCCGTCGGCGCCGCCAAGGTCCCGGCGATTGCGGCCGCGCTGAGCGGCGGCCTGATCAACGGGTTGATCACGGACGAGGCGACCGCAAGGGCGATTCTGGAACGGTAGGGCGCGACCTCGCCATTTGCTCGCGAGGCGGGCGACCTTTCCACCCACACCGCTGTCATCGCCCGCGCAGGCGGGCGATCCAGTACGCCGCGGCCAAGCTTGGGGCAAACCAATAGACGACACGGAGTACTGGATGCCCCGCCTTCGCGGGGCATGACGCCGAGGTTGGGGGCGGCATCCCCTCCCGCACCGCAGCACTCATAAGTTGCTGGAACACCCGTGCGCCTGCTTGACAACCGTCCTTCCTTGCGTTGAACATACGCCCAACGCGTGGGCATATGCTCAAAAGCGCGAGTCCAAGGGAGGTCACCGTGAAACATGTCCTGGGCGCCGTCTGCGGCGCGTCTTGCCTGCTGCTGGCCGTTCCTGCGATGGCGGAAACGACCCTGACGATCGCCACCGTCAACAATGGCGACATGATCCGCATGCAGGGGCTGACGGGTGAATTCACCAAGAAGAACCCCGACATCACCGTGAAATGGGTGACGCTGGAGGAGAACGTGCTGCGCCAGCGCGTCACCACCGACATCGCCACCAAGGGCGGCCAGTTCGACGTCCTCACCATCGGCACCTATGAGGTGCCGATCTGGGCCAAGAAGGGCTGGCTGGTGCCGCTGGCCAATCTCGGTGCCGATTACGACGTCGCCGACCTCCTGCCCAAGATCAAGGACGCGGTCTCCGCTGATGGCAAGCTCTACGCCGCGCCGTTCTACGGTGAGAGCTCGATGGTGATGTATCGCACCGATCTGTTCGAGAAGGCCGGCCTGAAGATGCCGGAAAAGCCGAGCTGGGACTTCGTGATCGACGCGGCCAAGAAGCTCACTGACAAGAGCGGCGGCACCTACGGCATCTGCCTGCGCGGCAAGGCCGGGTGGGGCGAGAACATGGCCTTCCTCTCGGCCATGGCCAATTCCTACGGCGCGCGCTGGTTCGACGAGAAATGGCAGCCGCAGTTCAACACACCGGAGTGGAAGACGACGCTCACCACCTATGTCAATCTGATGAAGGAAGCCGGCCCTCCCGGCGCGAGCTCCAACGGCTTCAATGAGAATCTGGCGCTGTTCAACGCCGGCAAATGCGCGATGTGGATCGACGCGACGGTCGCGGCGTCCTTCGTCACCAATCCCAAGGACTCCAAGGTTGCCGACAAGGTCGGCTTCGCGCTCGCGCCCAACACCGGGCTCGGCAAGAACGCCAACTGGCTGTGGGCCTGGAATCTGGCGATCCCCGCCGGGTCGAAGAAGACGGAAGCTGCCGAGAAGTTCATCGCCTGGGCGACGAGCAAGGACTACACCAAGCTTGTCGCATCGAAGGAGGGCTGGGCCAACGTGCCGCCGGGCACGCGCACCTCGCTCTACCAGAACCCTGACTATCTGAAGGTGGCGCCGTTCGCCAAGCTGACGCTGGCCTCGATCGATGCCGCTGATCCCAACAAGCCGACGGTGAAGCCCGTTCCTTACGTCGGCGTGCAATACGCCGCGATCCCTGAATTCCAGGGCATCGGCACCCAGGTGGGCCAGCAATTCTCCGCAGCGCTTGCGGGCTCCGCCACCGTCGATGCGGCGCTTTCCGCCGCGCAATCCGCAACCGAGCGCGAGATGAAGCGCGCCGGCTACATCAAATGAACCCGAGCTCTTCCTCCTGAGCTCAGACTCGCGGCCATCCGCCCATCCCCGGATGGATGGCCGCCTTCTTCTTCCCGGCAGAGGAGAAGCCAGTGGCAACCCGGCAGACGCAATTCCTCGCACGGTCGCTCTTGAGCCCGGCCGTCGGGCTGCTGTTCATCTGGATGATCGTCCCGCTGGCGCTGACGATCTACTTCTCGACGCTGCATTACAGTCTGCTCGACCCCGGCTCTGAATCGTTCGTCGGCCTGGAGAACTTCCGCTACTTCCTCACCGATCCCGCTTTCCTAGCCTCGCTCCAGAATACGCTGGTGCTCGTTGGCTCCGTGCTGGCGCTGACCATCCTGCTCGGCATTCCCCTGGCGCTGCTGATGGACCAGCCCGTGATCGGGCGCAACTTCGTCCGCCTGATGGTGATCGCCCCGTTCTTCGTGATGCCGACAGTGAGCGCGCTGGTCTGGAAGAATCTGCTGATGCATCCGGTGTCGGGATTGTTCGCCTGGCTCGCCTCTCTGTTCGGCCTGACGCCGATCGATTGGTTCAACGATGTACCGCTGTTTGCGGTGATCCTGATCGTAACGTGGCAATGGCTGCCGTTCGCGACGCTGATCCTGCTCACAGCGCTGCAATCGCTCGACGAGGAGCAGAAGGAAGCCGCCGAGATGGATGGCGCCAGCGCCGTCTCGACCTTCATCTACATCACCCTGCCGCACCTCGCGCGTCCCATCACGGTGGTGATCCTGATCGAGACCATCTTCCTGCTCACCGTGTTCGCCGAGATCTTCGTCACCACCGGCGGCGGGCCGGGCCTGCAAACGACGAACATCGCGTTCCTGATCTATTCGCAGGCGCTGATCCAGTTCGACGTCGGCAGTGCGTCGGCGGGCGGCCTCGTCGCTGTGGTGATCGCCAATATCGTCGCCTTCTTCCTGGTCCGCATCGTCGGCCGCAACCTGGAGGCCTGACATGGCACGGATGGCGACGACGCGGCGGGTGGCGATATCGACGGCGGTAGCCTGGTTGTTCGGGTTGCTGATCTTCTTCCCGATCCTCTGGATGGGGCTGGCGAGCTTCAAGACCGAGCTCGAGGCCTTCGCGGTCCCGCCATCCTTCCTGTTCTTCCACTGGACCACGGAAAACTACGCGACCGTGCAGGAGCGCAGCGACTATCTGCACCACGCGATGAACTCGATCATCATCGCGGGCGGCTCGACGCTCATTGCGCTCTTGATCGCCATTCCCGCGGCCTGGTCGATGGCGTTCTCGCCGACCAAGCGCACCAAGGACATCCTGCTCTGGATGCTCTCGACCAAGATGATGCCGCCTGTCGGCGTGCTGGTGCCGATCTACCTGATCTACAAGAGTTTCGGCCTGCTCGATTCCCGCATCGGCCTCGTCTTCATCCTCTGCCTCGGCAACTTGCCGATCGTGATTTGGATGCTGTTCACCTATTTCAAGGAGATCCCGCGCGACATTCTCGAAGCCGCGCGCATGGACGGCGCAACGATCGGCCGCGAGCTCGTCTACGTGCTGACGCCGATGGCGATCCCCGGGCTGGCGTCCACGCTGCTGCTCAATTTGATCCTCGCCTGGAACGAGGCGTTCTGGACGCTGAACCTGTCGACCTCGAACGCGGCGCCGCTCACCACGTTCATCGCCTCCTATTCGAGCCCGGAAGGGCTGTTCTGGGCAAAGCTGTCGGCGGCGTCCACGCTGGCGATCGCGCCCATTCTCGTCCTCGGTTGGTTCAGCCAGAAGCAGCTCGTGCGCGGGCTCACCTTCGGTGCGGTGAAGTAGGGGGCTGCCGGATCATGGGTCAGATCACACTTCAGGGCGTGCAGAAATCCTTCGGCCCGGTGCACATCATCAAGGGCGCCGATTTGGACATCGCCGACGGCTCCTTCGTGGTGTTCGTCGGCCCCTCGGGCTGTGGCAAGACCACGCTGTTGCGATTGATCGCGGGCCTTGAGGACGTCTCTGGCGGCAAGATCCTGATCGACGGCAAGAACGTCGTCGACACGCCGCCGGCCAAGCGCGGGCTGTCGATGGTGTTCCAGTCCTACGCGCTCTACCCGCATATGAGCGTGCGCGGTAATATCGGCTTCGGCCTGAAGATGGCGGGGCTGCCGAAGGACGAGATCAACCGCAAGGTCGAAGCAGCGGCGGCGACGCTGAATCTCACACCTTATCTCGACCGCAAGCCGCGCGAGCTTTCCGGTGGCCAGCGCCAGCGCGTCGCGATCGGCCGTGCGATCGTGCGCGAGCCCAAGGCATTCCTGTTCGACGAACCTCTTTCAAACCTCGATGCGGCGCTGCGCGTGCAGATGCGCATCGAGGTGACGCGGCTGCAGAAGCAGCTCGGCACCACCGCGATCTACGTCACCCACGACCAGGTCGAGGCCATGACCATGGCCGACAAGATCGTCGTGCTCAACGGCGGCAAGATCGAACAATATGGCTCGCCGCTGGAGCTCTATGAACGGCCCGCCAATCTCTTCGTCGCCGGTTTCATCGGCTCGCCAAGAATGAACTTCGTCACTGGTGAGCCCGCTTTGCAGAAGGCAGCAGCGACGATCGGCGTGCGGCCGGAGCACCTGAAGATCGAGCGCGACGGCGCCGGCGGCTGGCAGGGCACCATTGCGGTGGCCGAGCATCTCGGCAGCGATACCTTCCTTTACGTCGATGCCGGCCCGCTCGGCATGCTGACGGCACGCTATATCGGCGAATTGAGCCTGCATGCCGGCGACCGCGTGTCGCTGGTGCCGGACCCTGCGCGCATTCACCGCTTCGACGAGAGCGGAAACGCTCTTCGGGGCTGACAAGAAACGGCAAGACAACGGAAAGACGACCATGTACCTGGAAAAGTTCAAGCTGAACGGCAAGACCGCGTTCATCACCGGCGGCGGGCAGGGCATCGGCCTTGGCTGCGCCGAGGCGTTG
This sequence comes from Bradyrhizobium forestalis, assembly GCF_002795245.1. Lineage (GTDB taxonomy): Bacteria > Pseudomonadota > Alphaproteobacteria > Rhizobiales > Xanthobacteraceae > Bradyrhizobium > Bradyrhizobium forestalis. The sequence goes on from NZ_PGVG01000003.1 coordinate 24,964, forward strand.
GCCGAGGCCGGCGCCCGGGTCATCATCGGCGACCGTGACAGCAAGATCGCCGACAGCGCCAAAGCCAGCCTGAAAGCGAAGGGCTTTGACGTCGAGACCGCGATCATGGACGTCACAGACACCAAACGCGTGGCCGAGGTCGCCAACGCCCTCGTCGCCCGCCACGGCAAGGTCGATATCCTCGTCAACAATGCCGGCATCGCGCGCAGCGAGACGCCGGCGGAGACCGTCACCGACGAGCACTGGCTCAACGTCATCGACGTCAATCTCAACGGCACCTTTTGGTGCTGCCGCGAGTTCGGCAAGCACATGCTGAAGGCCAAGAGCGGTGCCATCGTCAATGTCGGCTCGATGTCGGGCTTCATCGTCAACAAGCCGCAGGAGCAGTGCTTCTACAACGCCTCCAAGGCCGGCGTGCACCATCTGACCAAGTCGCTGGCCGCCGAATGGGGTGCGCGCGGCATCCGCGTCAACGCGGTGGCGCCGACCTATATCGAAACGCCGCTCAATGCCTTCGTGAAGAGCAACCCGAAAATGTACGATGCCTGGATCGGTGGAACTCCGATGGCGCGGATGGGGCAGGTCGAGGAGATTGCCTCGGTCGTGCTGTTCCTCTCCTCGGAGGCCGCGAGCCTGATGACCGGCAGCATCGTGCTGGTGGATGGCGGCTACACTTGCTGGTAGGCTTATCGTCAAAACTGACGAGAGCTTCCGGGAGCGACAATGCCGCGAGCGTATATCGGCGTCGACGTTGGGACCACGAGCACGCGGGCAGGGGTGTTTGACGAGGTCGGCACCTTGCTGGCGACCGCCCGGCACCCGATCAGGATCTGGCATGAGGCCGGCGACATCGTCGAGCAGTCCTCGCAGGACATCTGGGAGGCCTGCGTCACATCGGTGCGCGCGGCGATGGCGGAAGCAGCGATCGCGCCCGACAGCATCGGCGGCATCGGTTTTGACGCCACCTGTTCCCTCGTGGTGCTTGATCCGCAAGGCGAGCCGCTCACCGTCAGCACCTCCGGCGAGGCGCAGCGCAACGTCATCGTCTGGATGGACCACCGCGCCACGGCTGAAGCGCGGCTGATCAACGAGACCGAGGATGCCGTGCTGCGCTATGTCGGCGGCTCGATCTCGCCAGAGATGGAGATGCCGAAGCTGCTCTGGCTGAAGCGGCATCTGCGCGCGAGTTTCGACGCCGCAGGTCACTTCTTCGATCTGGCCGACTATCTGACCTGGCGCGCGACCGGCGCGCTGCAGCGCTCGACCTGCACCGTCACCTGCAAATGGAACTATCTCGCCCATGACGGCGGCGGCTGGAGCGCGCCGTTCTTCAAGCGCATTGGATTATCGGATTTCGTCGCTGAGAAATATGCCAGGATCGGCACCGAGATCGTCGCACCCGGTACCCGCCTCGGTGCAGGTCTCACCGGCACTGCCGCGGCTGAACTCGGCCTGTCAGCGGGCACCCCGGTCGGCGCGTCCCTGATCGATGCCCATGCCGGCGGCATCGGCGCGATCGGCGGGCGGGATGGGGCGGGCGGGGCGAGCGACGTCAGCGACCGTCTCGCCTACATCATGGGAACGTCGGCCTGCATCATGGCAACGACGAAGGAGCCGTGCTTCGTCCCCGGCGTGTGGGGGCCATACTATTCCGGCATGGTGCCGGAGTTCTGGCTGAACGAAGGCGGACAGTCGGCGGCAGGCGCTGCGATCGACCATCTGCTCAAGTCGCATCCCGGCCATGCCGAGGCGAGCGCGGCGGCGCGGAGCGAGGGCGTCGACCTCATCGAGTTCCTCGAGCGCCGCATCATCGCGCGCGCGGGCGATGCCAGCTGCGCCGCGCTGCTGGCGCGCGACGTCCACGTGCTTCCGGAATTCATCGGCAACCGCTCGCCTTATGCCGACCCCGACACGCGCGCGGTGATCGCCGGCCTCGATCTCGACACCGACATCGCCTCGATGGAGCGGCTGTTCGTCGCCGGCCTCTGCGGTCTTGCCTACGGGCTCGCCGAGGTGATCGAAGCCTTTGCGGCGCATGGGGTGCGCTCAAACATCATGGTCATGGGTGGCGGCGCCAGCCGGAGCCCTTTGGTGCGTCAGATCATGGCCGACACCACTGGCCTCACGGTCGCGCTGCCGCAGACGAAGGAGCCGGTGCTGCTGGGCGCCGCGATGCTCGGTGCCGTCGCCGGCGGCGCCTATGCCTCGATCGGCGAGACCATGGCCGGGATGTCGGCGCTGGGACGCAAGAGCGAGCCGACCGCACCCGACATGGCCGCATTTCACACGAAGAAGCGTGAGGTCTACAAGCTGCTGCGCGAGGTCGATCGTCGCAGTCGTGCCGCGATGCGCGGCATCGCGAGAGGTTGAAACCAATGCTGATTGCCTGCGGCGATGCGCTGATCGATTTCGTGCCGACGCAAAACACGGAAGGGCGCGAGGCGGTGATGCCCGCGGTCGGCGGCTCCTGCCTGAACGTCGCGATCGGCATGGCGCGGCTGGGCGCGCCGACCGGTTTCGTCGGCGGCATCTCGACCGACTTGTTCGGGCAGATGATCGTCGACCACGCAACCGCCTCCAACGTCGACCTCAGTCTCGCCACCCGCAGCGATCACCAGACTACGCTCGCCTTCGTCCGCATCGTCGCGGGCGAGTCGCATTACGCGTTCTACGATGCCGAGACCGCGACGCGGAATTGGACTTACCGGCGCGGGACAATTCCGCTCGACAGGGGCGAAGCTCTCCATGTCGGCTCGACCACGCTCGTCAACGACCATGGCGCGGCCGAAACCAAGGCGCTGATCGCTGACGCGCGGGCGTCGTCCACGATCTCGTTCGATCCGAATTGCCGACCGAACCTCGTCAAGGACAAGCCGGTCTATCTCGCGCGCATGGCCGAGTTCGCGGGGAGCGCCGATCTCATCAAGATGTCGGACGTCGACTTCGCCTATCTCTTCGGCGAGGAGCCTTATCAGCAGCGCGCGAGCGCGCTGCTGGGGCAGGGCACGAGCCTCGTCGTCATCACCCGTGGCAACAACGGCGCGATCGCCTGGCACGCGGCCGCAGGGCAGATCGAGGTGCAAGCACCAAAGGTCGAGGTGGCCGACACCATCGGCGCAGGCGACAGCTTTCAGGCGGCGCTGCTGTTCGCTCTGCACAAGCAGGGACGCATCGCCCGACCGCGATTGAAGGACATCCGCGCGGACGAGCTCCGCCGCGCACTGTCCTTTGCCGCCAATTGCGCCGGCCTGACCTGCACCCGTCCGGGTGCCGATCCGCCCTGGAGCTATGAGGTCAAGTGGGGCTGGTAGGCCGCGCTTCCCTTCTCCCCTTGTGGGAGAAGGTGGCGCGAAGCGCCGGATGAGGGGTTATCTCCGCGAAGCAATCTCTATCGCGTTTGCGGAGAGAGACCCCTCACCCGTCTCGCCGCTTCGCGGCGATCCACCCTCTCCCACAAGGGGAGAGGGGAAAACTCCCTCGCGTCATATCCGCGCGACGGCCTTTTCGGCGCATTTGAGGAAGGTTCCGATCAGCGGACTTTGGGAGTCCCGCCGCCAACAGACTGCGATGTCGAGGGAGTCGTTGACGTCACGCAGGGGTCTGAACACGATCCCGCGTGGCGCGCCGAGCTGTGCGCAGGCCGGCAGGATGGCGAGACCTTCGCCGGCCAGAACCAGGCTCATCGCCGAATGCACCGTCTCCACCCGGCTGGCGATCGGCATCACCACCTGGTGCCGACGCAATAAGGGGACGACGGCGGAGGAGGCGGGCCCATGGTCCGGATGCGGCAGTGCGATCAGCGGACGGCCCTGCAGCCGGGCCATCGGCACGGAGCTCAGGCGGGCGAGCGGCGAGCGGATCGGCATGGCCAGCATGAAGGGCTGCGCACCGATCCGCGCCACCTGGATTTCGGGATGGTTGATTGCAGGCATGCACAGCGCGACCGTGACGCTGCGGTCGAGCACCCGGGCCTCGCGCGTCGAGGCGCTGAGCTCGGCGAAGCCGAGGTCGACGCCGGGAACCGCGCGGCGCAGTTCGGGGATGAGCCGCGGCAGCATCGCATTCGCCAGCACGAACATGTAACCCACCGAGAGCCGCCCGCGCCGTCCCGAAGCAACCGCGCGCGCGGCTTCGGCGCCGTCAGCCGCAAGGGCGAGCGCTTCGCTGGCGCGCGCCAGCAGCGCCTGGCCGGCCTCGGTCAGGTCCATGCCGCGCGTGCCGCGGCGGAACAGCGGCGCGCCGATCTCGGCCTCGAGCTTGCGGATCTGGACCGAGAGCGGCGGCTGCGCCATCCGGAGCCGCTCGGCGGCCTTGCCGATGCTGCGCGCCTCGGCGACGGCGACGAAATAGCGGAGCCGGCGAAGATCCATTGGCATACCGAGAGTGTATGGGTTTGCGACTAAAATCGTATTGGACGGCGAGTTAACAAAACTGTCATTCTCGCTGTCAATGTCTTCGGGCCAATGGCGGCCCGCTTCGGAGCGTGATGTGACGATGAACGGCGATCCCTGTCTCTTGTCCGCAGCCGAGCTGCGCGGTCTCATCGCGGCAAAGCGGATTTCGCCAGTCGAGCTCACCCGCGCCGTGCTCGCCCGCGCCGAGGCGCTCCAGCCGGAATTGAATTGCTTCATCACTCTGTGCGGCGATGAGGCGATCGCAGCGGCGCGCGAAGCCGAGCGCAAGGTGATGGCCGGCGAACCGCTTGGCCTGCTGCACGGCATCCCCGTCACCGTCAAGGACATCGTCAATACCAAGGGCGTCAAGACCACCTTCGGCGCCGTTCCTTACAAGGACAATGTGCCGACCGAGGATGCCGTCGCCGTCGCACGGTTGCGCAGTGAAGGTGCGATCCTGATCGGCAAGACCACGACACCAGAGTTCGGCAGCAAGTGCCTCACCGATTCACCCCTGTTCGGTCGTACCCGCAATGCGTGGGACGCCTGCCGTTCCTCCGGCGGCTCCAGCGGCGGGGCGGCGGTGGCGGTGGCGAGCGGCATTGCGCCGCTGGCGATTGCGACCGACGGCGGCGGCTCGACCCGTATTCCCGCCGCCTGCAACGGCGTGGTCGGCCTGAAGCAGAGCAATGGCGTGATCCCGCACAGCCAGGCGCTGGATGCGTTCGGCAATCAGACCTACGTCACGCCGACCACCCGCACCGTGGCCGATACGGCGCTGATGATGCAGGCGATGGCTGGAGAGGATCCTTGCGATCCCTGGTCGATCGGCGTGCCCGTGCCTGACTTCATCGGCACCGCTGCCCCGCGCGGCGATCTGCGCGGGCTGAGGATCCTGTACTGCCTGACGCCGCCGGGCCGTCCGGTCTCCGCGGAAGTCGCCGCCAATTTCAAGGCGAGTCTCGACCGGCTGGCCGGGTTAGGGGCCGAGCTCGAGGAATTCTCCGGCGATGGTTTCGACATCGAGCCGATCTGGCGCGCCATCAACCACACGGTCTGGCGCACGCGCTTTGCAAAGCTCGCGACTGAACACAAGAACGGGCTGAGCGAGGCCTTCCTCAAGCAGCTTGCGCTCGCCAGCGAAGTCAGCGGCGTCGATTATCAGGAGGCGATGTTCGCGCGCACCGCGCTGTTCCGTCGCGTGCAATTGCTGCTTGCGCGTGGGCACTTTTTGGCGATGCCGACCCTGACGCGCACCGCGCTGCCGATCAGCCAAGACCTGTTCGGCAGCATCGAGATCGACGGTGGGCATTACGACAGCGTCCGGCCGCACTGGTTCCCCTGGACCATGCCCTCCAACATGACCGGCCATCCCGCGATCAGCCTTCCCTCCGGCTTTGCCCGCGACGGCCTGCCGATCGGGCTTCAGCTCGTCGGCCGCTTCCGCAGCGACGCGGAATTGCTGCGCGTGAGCGCATTGTTCGAGGCTTCAAGCGATCTTCTGTCCCGCTGGCCGGCTTGAGGAGATGGGCATGCCGCAAGGGGCGTGTGTGCAAAGGACTTGCCTCCGGCGTCCAGACATGTTGATCGTGCCACGGGTGAGCCCTGAAGCCGAGCACGCATGAGCGTCTTTGTCCTCCGACGTCTGTTGACCTTGCTGGCGACGCTGGTCGGCGCATCGCTGATCATCTTCCTGGTGCTCGATGCTCTTCCCGGCAATGCCGCGCAGATGCTGATGGGAGCCGACGCCTCGCCGGACGCTGTCCGCGCGCTCACCGTCAAGCTCGGGCTCGACCAGCCGCTGGCGGTTCGCTATCTGCAATGGATCAAGGGGCTCGTCGTCGGCGATCTCGGCAACTCCTATGTCTACGGCACCCCGGTCGCCAGCCTGATCGCGGAGCGGCTGGTGCTGACCATTCCGCTCGCGATCATGGCGATGACGATCACGGTGACGCTGGCGCTCTCCGCCGGCATCTACACCGCCGCCAACCACAACAAGCTTGGCGACGTCGGCGTGATGTCGCTGACCCAGGTCGGCATCGCGCTGCCAAATTTCTGGTTCGCGATCCTCCTGGTGCTGCTGTTCGCGGTGCGGCTGCAATGGCTCTCGGCCGGCGGCTTCGCCGGCTGGGAGGATGGCATCTGGCTCGGCGTCAAGTCGCTGCTGCTGCCGGCGATCTCGCTCGCGGTGGTGCAGGCCGCGATCCTCGCGCGCGTCACGCGATCGGCCGTGCTCGAAGTGCTGCGCGAGGACTTCGTCCGCACCGCCCGCGCAAAGGGCCTCGGCAAGCGCGAGGTACTGTGGAGCCACGTGCTGCGCAACGCCATGATCCCCGTGATGACGGTGATGGGGCTGCAATTCGCCAATCTGCTCGCCGGCACCATCGTGATCGAGAACGTGTTCTACCTGCCCGGCCTCGGCCGGCTGATCTTCCAGTCGATCGCCAACCGCGACCTCATCGTGGTGCGCAACTGCGTGATGCTGCTCGCTGCCATGGTCGTCATCGTCAACTTCGTGGTCGATGTGCTCTACGCCTTCATCGATCCCCGTATCAAGGTTCACGACCTGTGAGCGAGCCCCTCACCATCGATGCGCCGCTCGCAACACGCCCGCTGCCGGCCCGCACCTTCTGGCGCCGCGCGCTGCGCCACCGCAGTTTCGTCCTGGGCGGTGTTCTCAGTCTCCTTGTGCTCGCCTCCGCGCTGCTGTCGCTGGTGTGGACGCCGTGGTCGCCGTACGAGATCGACATCGCATCGAAGCTCCGGCCGCCCTCGGCGGCGCATTGGCTCGGCACGGATTCCTTCGGCCGCGACATCGTCTCGCTGCTGCTCGCCGGCGCCCGCTCGACCATCATGGTCGGTGTCATCGCCGTCAGCATCGGTCTCACCTTCGGCGTCACGCTGGGCCTGATCGCCTCGGCGCGGCGCGGCTGGACGGAGGAGATCATCATGCGCTTTTCCGACTTCACTTTCGCCTTTCCGGCGGTGCTGTCCGCGATCATGCTCGCGGCGGCGGTGGGGCCGGGCATGGTGACCTCGATCGTCGCAATCGGCATCTTCCAGATCCCGACGCTGACGCGGCTGACGCGCGGCTCCGCCAATGCGATCTGGGCGCGCGAATTCGTGCTGGCCGCGCGCGCGGCGGGCAAGGGGCGCTTCCGCATCACCATCGAGCACGTGCTGCCGAATATCCTGTCGATCCTGATCGTGCAGGTCACCATCCAGTTCGCGCTCGCCATCCTCGCCGAGGCCGCCCTGTCCTATCTCGGCCTCGGCACGCAGCCGCCGCAGCCGTCCTGGGGCCGCATGCTGAACGATGCGCAGACGCTGCTGTTCCAGTCGCCGATGCTCGCGGTCTATCCGGGCGCTGCGATCGCCATCGCGGTGCTCGGTCTCAATCTTCTTGGTGACGGATTGCGCGACTTGCTCGATCCCAGACTGGCGCGGGAGCGGTGACGATGGCTGATCCCGCAACCATGCCGCTGATCGAGGTCGCCAATCTCGGCGTCCGCCTCAACACCAGCCGCGGGCCGGCCCAGGCGGTGCGCGGCGTCAGCTTCGCCCTCAAGCGGGGCGAGACGCTCGGGCTCGTCGGCGAATCCGGCTGCGGCAAGTCGGTCACGGCGTTGTCGCTGATGGGCTTGTTGCCGGACAGCGCGGGCGTGACCGGCAGCATCAAGCTCGATGGCAACGAGCTCGTCGGGCTCTCGGATGCCGAATACTGCCGCCTGCGTGGCAACCGCATCAGCATGATCTTCCAGGAGCCGATGACCGCACTCAACCCGATGCACACGATCGGCAATCAGGTCGCCGAGCCGCTGCGCCGTCACAAGAAATACTCGGCGGCGCAGGCGCGCAAAGAGGCGATCGCCTTGCTCGACCGCGTCGGACTGCCCGACCCCGCGCGTCGCGTCGACGCCTATCCGCACCAGTTCTCCGGCGGCCAGCGCCAGCGCATCACCATCGCGATGGCGCTCGCCTGCGAGCCGGACCTCTTGATCGCGGACGAGCCGACCACCGCGCTCGACGTCACCATCCAGGGCCAGATCCTCGACCTCATCGCCGATCTCGTCGAGGAGCGCGGCATGTCGATGATCCTGATCTCGCACGATCTCGGCGTCATCGCCGAGAACGTGCAGCGCATGATGGTGATGTATGGCGGCACCGTCGTCGAGAGCGGGCCGACCGACGAGGTGTTCCGTCGCATGGGCCATCCCTACACGCAGGGCCTGTTCCGCGCCCGGCCGAAGCTCGGCGCGCGCAAGGGAACGCGGCTGAAGACGATCTCGGGCACGGTGCCTGAGCTCGCCGATCTGCCTTCCGGTTGCACCTTCTCCGATCGCTGTCCGCTCGTGATCGATCAATGTCGCGCCGCGCTGCCGCCGATGGTGAATGTCGGTCCCGGCCATTTCGTGCGATGCATCCGAACGGATGTCTCGATGGCCGAACGCGTCGGAGCGCTGAGCGCATGAGCACCGCGCCGCTTCTCGACGTCAGGGATCTCGAGCAGCGCTACACGCTGCCGCGCGAGAGCCTGTTTCGTCCGCCCGGGCAGGTGCGCGCGCTCAACGGCGTCAGCGTGCAAGTGCAGGCCGGCGAGAGCCTCGGCATCGTCGGCGAATCCGGCTCCGGCAAGTCCACCTTCGCGCGCGTGGTGATGGCGCTGGAGCGGCCGACCTCGGGGCAGGTCGCGCTGCTCGGCCGCGATCTCAATCGCCTCCCGCCTGACGAGTTGCGCCGCGCCCGGCGCGATTTCCAGATGGTGTTCCAGGACCCCTACGGCTCGCTCGACCCGCGCCAGACCATCGCCCGCATCGTGGCGGAGCCGCTGACCGTCCTGGAAGGCGCCGACCGCACCACCTTCCGCGACCGAGTCGCCGCCGTGCTGCGGCAGGTGGGCTTGCGCGATGCGGACATGGACAAGTATCCGCACGAATTCTCCGGCGGCCAGCGCCAGCGCATCGCCATTGCGCGCGCGCTGATCACGCAGCCGAAGCTGATCGTCGCCGACGAGCCGGTCTCCGCGCTCGACGTCTCCGTGCAGGGGCAGGTGCTGAACCTGATGCAGGACCTCCAGGAGCAGTTCGGCCTCAGCTACATCCTGATCAGCCACGACCTCGCCGTCGTCGACTATCTCTGCGACGAGGTCGCCGTGATGTACCTCGGCCGCATCGTCGAGCAGGCCCGGCCGGAGGATCTGTTCGAGCGCTACGCCCATCCCTATACGCGGGCGCTCCTGGATGCCGTGCCGCGGACGCGCGCAGGCGGCGGCCGGCGGCGGCGCGGGGCCCAGGCCATCGCCTCGCAATCGGCCGCGGCGACCGGATGCCCCTATGCCGCGCGCTGCCCGCTTGCCGACCAGCATTGCCGCGACGCGTTGCCTGAGTTACGCAGGATGGGTGAGGGGCACCTTGCCGCCTGCCACAAGGCCGAGGCCGTGATGGCATTGCCGCAGACGGTGATGGAAGGTTAGTGTCCGGACCAGGATTGGCGTAGGCTGAAGACAACAGCAGGCCGGGGAGTTACGCATGTTCAGGAAACTATCGATCGTCGCATTTGTTGCTGCGCTCGTCGCGGCGCCTTTGCCGGTGCTGGCGCAGGGCAAGAAGGACAGCGTCGTCATGGCGATGGCGCTGGAGCCGCCGGGGCTCGATCCCACCAATGCCGCCGCGGCCGCGATCGCCGAGGTCACGCTCTACAACATCTATGAGACGCTGACCAAGATCAACGAGGACGGCTCGGTCTCGCCGCTGCTGGCCGAGAGCTGGACCGCTTCGCCCGATCTGAAGACCTATACGTTCAAGCTGCGCAAGGGCGTCAAATTCCACAATGGCGAGCCGTTCAATTCCGCCGCGGTGAAGTTCTCGTTCGAGCGCAACGCCGCGCCGACCAGCACGAACAAGGACAAGAGCCTGTACCAGGCGTTCGAGAAGGTCGAGGCGCCCGACGCCGACACCGTCGTGATCACCGTGAAATATGGCGAGCCGAACCTGCCGTTCCTGCTCGGGCAGGCAGGCGGCTCGATCGTCGAGCCGAAGAGCGCGGCCACCAATGTCACGCAGCCGGTCGGCACCGGGCCTTATCAGCTTGGCGCCTGGGCCAAGGGCTCCTCGATCACGCTGACCAAATGGGCCGACTACCGCAACGCTTCCGCGGTCAAGCTGTCGAAGGTGACCATCCGCTTCATCTCGGATCCGGCGGCGCAGACCGCCGCGCTGCTCTCGGGCGACGTCGATGCGTTCCCGCGCGTCTCGGCGCAGCGCACCATCGCGCAGTTCAAGGCCGATCCGCGCTTCACGGTGCTGGTCGGCGGCTCCCGGGCCAAGACCATCGTCGCGATCAACCACCGCAAGAAGCCGCTGGACGACGTCCGCGTCCGCCGCGCCATCCTTGCCGCGATCGACCGCAAGGCCATGATCGACGGCGCCGTCGACGGCTTCGGCACGCCGATCGGCAGCTTCTACGTGCCGGGCGCACTCGGCTATGTCGAGACCACCGGCATCAACCCCTACGACCCCGAGAAGGCCAAGAAGCTGCTCACTGAAGCCGGCATCACCACGCCGCTCGAATTGTCGCTGAAGCTGCCGCCGCCATCCTATGCGCGGCAGGGCGGCGAGATCGCCGCAGCCCAGCTCGCCAAGGTCGGCATCGTCGCCAAAATCGAGAACGTCGAATGGGCGCAATGGCTGTCGCAGGTGTTCGCCGGCAATGGTCCACACAATTTCGATCTGACCATCGTCAGCCATGTCGAGCCGTTCGACCTCGTCAAGATCACCGAGCCGGACTACTACCTCGGTTACAACAACGAGAAGTTCAATGCGCTCTACAAGCAGATCGTCTCGACGCCGGACGAGGCCGCCCGCGCCAAGCTGCTCGGCGACGCCCAGCGCATGCTCGCGACCGATGCCGTCTCCGCCTACCTGTACCAGCCGCAACTCATCACCATCACCAGCAAGAAGCTGAAGGGCGTCTGGAAGGACGTTCCGCAATACGAGAACGATTTCTCGACGTGGCATTGGGAGTAGGGGCGGCGTCCGTTGCTGTGCCCTCTCCCCTTGCGGGAGAGGGCCGCTGCAAACAAAAAATGGAAAAACAACCCCATGCACAGTAGCCGGGCGTAGTCATTTCAATGGCTTGCGCGTCGCGCGATTGATGGTCGGGGCGATGCGCCGAGACGTTGACCCGTCGGGCAAAACACTGGCATGATGCCATCGTCGCGGTCTCATGGTCAGAGACGCGCCGTCAGGCGAGGCAGCCGTGCAGAAGCCATCCCGCCGCGATGCCGGCACCGCGGCGGCGGCCGTCAGCGCCGAGGCGCCGATCTCTCTAGAGCTCGATCATGCGTCGATGAGCGATATCGCTCATGCCTTGGCCGGTGGGCGCGTTACTGCCACAGCGCTGGTCAAAGCCTATCTCGCGCGCATTGAGGACTACGACCGCGATGGGCCCAAGCTCAACGCGGTGCGCGCGCTCAATCCCGATGCGCTTGCGATCGCGGGCAAGCTCGACAGCACCAAGCCCTCGGCCGAGCGGCCGCTGGCGGGCATCCCGATCCTGGTGAAGGACAACATCGCGACGGGCGACGAGCAGCCGACCACGGCGGGCTCGCTTGCGCTGGAAGGCGCGCACGCGCGGGCCGACGCCACAATCGTCAAGCTGTTGCGGCACGCCGGCGCGGTGATCCTCGGCAAGGCCAACCTGACCGAGTTTTCCAACATGCTCGCGATCGACATGCCCCACGGCTACTCGTCGCTGGGCGGGCAGGTGAAGAACCCCTACGCGCCGGCGCTGGTCGACGATCACGGCTTCCCGCTCGTAACCTCCGGGGGCTCGAGCGCGGGTTCGGCGGTCGCGGTGGCGGCCGGCCTGTGTGCGGCCTCGATCGGCACGGAGACCTCGGGCTCGCTGCTGTTCCCCGCCAGCCAGAATGGCCTCGTCACCGTGAAGCCGACGGTCGGGCTGATCAGCCGTGCCGGCATCGTGCCGATCGCGCACAGCCAGGACACTGCAGGACCGATGACGCGCACCGTGCGCGACGCGGCCATGCTGCTGAATGTGCTGGCGGCGAAGGACCCGCTCGACCCAGTGACGGAGCGGCAGCGACGGCCGGTCGATTTCACCGCCGGCCTCACGCGCGATGCCATGAAGGGCGTGCGCATCGGCGTTCCGAGCGACCCGGCCGACCCGCTGAACGATTGCTATTACGGCAAGCTGCGACCCGACTGGATCAAGCTGATGACTGAGGCGATCGAGGTGCTGGAAGATTTGGGCGCAGTCATCGTGCGCGCCAGCATGCCGACGCTTGGCTGGATCGGCGGGCCAGGCACGACCATGGCCGTGCTGAACCGCAATCCGCTGAGCGAGCACAAAGGCACTGTCGCAAGACCGCCGGTCGTCTTCATCTACGAGCTGAAGCGCGATCTCGACCTCTACCTGAGGGACTGGGCAACCGACACCGAGATCAGAAGCATCGCCGATATCGTGGCTTTCAACGAGGCGCATGCGGACAGGGCGCTGCGTTTCGGCCAGGATCACTTCCTCGCCGCGAGCATGACCAGAGGCGATTTGAGCGAGCGCGAATACAAGTCGGCGCGTGCGATGGATCTGCTCTCCGCCAAGACGCGCGGCATGGACGCCTACATGAACCAGCACAAGCTTGATGCGGTGCTGTTCGCCGGCGCCATGGGCGCCTCGATCGCCGCCAAGGCGGGCTATCCCAGCGTCATGGTGCCCGGGGGTCTCATCGCGGGGACGACCGACGGCAAGGACACGCCCGACTATCCGCTCGGCGTCACCTTCGCAGGCCGCGCCTGGAGCGAGCACATGCTGCTGCGTCTCGCCTACGCCTATGAGCAGGCCTCCGACATGCGCAAGCCGCCGCCGGGGTGGCCCGGGCTTTAGGCTTCACAGCTCGCATGCTTGTCTGTGCGGATGGCATACACTGGCAAATCGGATGTCTGCTTTCACGGCTAAAGCGGACACACGGTCCTGCCCGCGGGAGGTCGCCTTGTGAGCCGACGCGGGCCAGCCAACCCGTCCTTTCCCACCTTGAAGGTTATTGGCCCGTTAGGGAGATTTTCAACTTTCGAGGCATCGACCGGGCCGGTTCGAGACGCGCGCCACGCCTTCTGATACACCTAATGGAATGATGCAACCTATCGTCAGAAATTCCCTGCTCGTCTTGTTCGTCGGCCTCCTGTGCGCCGGAACGATCACGTTGGCACAGGACGACATCACCGCGCGTGGAATCGAAGCCTTCCGCGATACCTGCCTGAGGCCGGACGTGCGCTCGGAAACGATTTACCAGTGGGCGGCAGACAAGGACCTGAAGATCGTCCAGGGGCAAGGGCCGGAGCGCGCCGGAGGGAAACAGCTCACATGGGAAGTCGCTAGGTCAGGTGATGCGACGGTGTTGCTGCAGGCTTACATCAACAGTCCGGGACATCTGCACTGCTCAGTGTATTTTAGCGAACAGCGCGACAGCAGGAAACAAGTAGAGGCATTCTTTCTGGAGGAGATGAAGCGTCATCCCAACGCGCAGCAGTTGCAACCGGGGGCGGGTCCGGGCTCAACAGCCTATACCTTCATCGATGAAAAAGTTCTTTATGGCTATTTCGATGGACGTAAGAACGATCAAGACAAGCCGCACATTTTCCTGACAGCTTTCGGGCCTCTACGTCCGTCCAACACCACCGTCCCGAGATCCTTTGCTACTCAGGAACGCAGCTACCGGCTCTTCGTCACCGCGTGTCTGGCGCGCTTCCCCGACATCGAAAGCATCGGGGAATATGCAGTGCACGACTTGGGCTGGAAGTCACAGTCAGCACTGCAGACGCAGCCATATCACAACGAATGGAGCTTGTGGGACCCATTTGACGAGATGGGGCCGTACGCTCTCGAACTGATACGCTTGAACGGATTCAAATCATGCGCGCTTCACTTCGACCTTCGTGCGGCTGTGCCGATGGAGCGATTGATCCGCAGCTTTGCGCTTGTCCACGCGGACGCCCGCTATCGGAACCTGCCGCGAAAGCCGAACGAGCAGATCGAGTACTACTCGGGATTGATTGGAGGCACGCAGACTCTTCTTAGCTTGCGAACGGACGAAGCAGGGCGTCACGGCGAGCTTAGAGTGTTCGTCGAGACCCCACACTGACCAGCGGTTGGCAGCCCGTAGGCCTTCCTCAAGGATACAGCTGCTGCTTGTCCACGACGAAATCGCTGTCCTGCGAAGAGGCTGCCGATGATGCAACCTCTTCGTCCGTTGCCCTGAAGGGCGGCTCTATAGCTTGCGCTGGAGCTCCGCGAGCACTTCAGGTGTCACGGGGTTCTCGCCGCGCTCCAGCTGCGCAATCCACGATTTTCTTTGCGCGATGACGTCGTCGATCCCATCTGCTAGCGACGAAAGATCGAGAAAATCGCGAAAATCTGCCAGCGCCCCCCGGAGGTTGCCAACCGCCGCCCGCGCGAGACCGCGGCTATCGACGCTACCCATACGATTGAAACCTTCGGTCATCTCGACGGCACGCCCGCAAGCGAACAACACATCGGCTGCGTGCCCCCATACGCTGCCGTTCCAGCAAAGCTGGTTCCACTGCTCGCTCGTCATCTCTCGCTTCGGATCGAGCTCCAATGCGCGCTCCAGCGTCGCGAGAGCCTGCTTGATGTCACCGCGATAGGACAGGGTCATCCCTCTATTGATGAGGCCACCCGCCGCGCGCTGCGCGACCTGTCGCGGATCGAAGTCGAGAGTCGCGTCAAGCTCTTTGGCTTTTGTGTAGAGCGGCAGCGCTGCTTCGAAATCGCCTTCCAAGGCTCGTCGTTCGCCTTCACGACGAAAATGCGCAGCACTGGCTTTTCTCGCGAGGGCATCAGCATCGAGTTTCCGCGATGGATCGAGCACGATCGCTTTGCGAAGCAAGGCTACTCCGCCGTCGATATCGCCGTCCTCTGCCGCCGCCGTGCCGCGGTAGACGAGACCATCCGCAGCGAAGCGATTCAGTTCCGCCCGACGATCGCGCGGTTTCTCGCCGGGATAGGTTAGTTCGTCCGCCCGCCGGTACAAAACACTGGCGCGATCGATTTTGCCGGCACGCGCGAGCTGTTCCACCATGAGATAATAGTCGGGGTGCACCGAGTGCCGGGGGCACGTGCGTTCGTATGGAATGTCTGCGCCGACGAATTGCTCCCACGCCCGCGCGGGTAGATTGTCGGGAACATCCTTGCATATGTCGTCGGCCAGCAAGCCCGTCGGAACGCGCCATGTCTGTAGGCTGACGCGATGGTCGCCGCTCTCGCCGGCGGTGCCGGTCGCGACGAGACGCGAGCCATCGTCGCTGTATGCGATGGACTCCGTGGTGGCGGCCCGCGTAAGAACGATCGGCGGCGCATCGAGATTGGCGAGCTGGCGCAGTTGAACGTCCGGGGTGACTGTGCCGATGGCGAGCATGCTTCCGTCCGGGCTGAACGCTACGCCCGACGCTGGCTCGGCGTGGGCGACGGTTCTGGGCTCCATGACTTGGCCGCTCAGCCGCCAGATCGCGACGGTTCGACCGATGCCCGCAGCGAGCTCTTGACCGTCGCGCGTGAACGCAAGCGACGACTTGACCACATTCTCGGGACCTACGAGCATTTTCGGCGCTGCGTCGATCGGCGCGGTGCGATCCCAAAGCAGAACTCTGCCGGTCGACGTTCCGGCTGCGACTGTCTTCCCGTCCGGGCTGAAAGCCAGCGAAAGTATCGATCCGCTCGGGGCACGCATGAGCTGCGGTTCCGCGGCGGCGTCAGACAGATTCCAGATGCGCACCGTGGCATCGTCGCCGCCCGAGGCCAGGGACTTTCCGTCAGGGCTGAAGGCAACGGCACGAACGTATTGGATATGGCTGCGGAGCACCCGCGACGTGGGCTCGCCTTGCGACAGGTTCCAGACTCGCACGGTATGGTCCCAACTCCCGGAGGCCAGTGTTGTGCCGTCCGGACTGAACGCGAGAGCGACGACATTGGTCATGTGACCCTTCAGAAGGCGCGGGGGCGCATCTGCCTCCGTAAGACTCCAGAGGTTGATCACGTCATCTGTGCCCGATGCGAGAAGCGTTCCCTGCCGGTTCACTGCGGTAACGTGGGTTGGCCTGTCGGCGCGCATCTCCACCGTCGTCGTTGCCGGGGTCTTGGTGTTGATGCGGAGAGCCGCGTCCACTTCCGCGAGCGCTTCGCCGTTGACGCGCTCGTTGAAGAGGAATGCCTGTCGGGCGAGCAGCTTGCCCCATTTTGCGGTGCCGCGCTCCGCCTGCTCGATTGCGTGGCCTGCCGCCAGCTTGACCAGCGCGACGATACGTCTGTGCTCGGCCTGGTCACGCTGTCTCACGGCTTCACGTTGTGAGAAAAGTGTGACGACGAAAGCAATCGACAGCAGCGCGATGACGCCGGAGACGGTCCCGATCGCGACGGCCCGCCGCCTTGTCGCGCGCTTGCGGTCCCGTTGTTCGATTTCGCTGCGGCTCAGTTCAAGCAGGTTTGCGAGCAGCGTGTACCAGGAGCCATGGAACGTGCCCTTGTCGGGCTTGTCCCTGCGCGCGTCGAAATTGCGATAGTCGCCGGCCAGCGGCATTTGCATCGCTTCGCAGAGCGCGTCTGGGAAGGCTTTCAGTGCCTCCTGATCAGGCGAGGCCTCGTTGTTGGGAAGCCCACCGATGAGAAGCGGAATGATGTTCTCCGCGCCGCGCGCCGCGGCGAACTGTTTGACCTCGTCGTTGACGAACGCGCTCGCGCGCGCGTGCGGTGAGCAGAGCAGGATGAGTTTGCGCGAATCGCGCAGGTGACGCGCGATCGATTGATGATATTCGACGCCGGTCAGGTCACTTTGATCGCGAAAGACCCGCAGTCGGCGAGCGGGCACGCCCAGACCCTTCGGTGGCGCGTAAGCTGCCAACGCGCGCTCGAGCAGCTGCGCAAATTGCAGATCCTTCCGCGAGTAGCTGATGAACATGTCATGGGCGAAGGACGATTCGACCGGCGCTGGCGAGCTCATCGAGGCTCCTATTTCGCACCGGGGGTCTTCACACGCCCGCTTTGATCGTGGCGGCGAGAGCTTGCTCGCACCGGTCAAAGATACAGCAAGATGGTGTGCGTAAGAGCGTGCTCGTCATGATCGCCCTCGAGGTCAGCAGATAGTAATCTTGAGATAAAACAACTATTGCTGTCAATCGCAACCATTCAAAGTTGCGGCCCGAAACGCCCCTGCTTATAGGGTGGAGCTTTCACGGTACCAACAAGCCCGAGACGTCGCGCGTCAGGAGTGTGGAGAGGACGTTGCGAAAAGCGGCTGCGATCGGCAGCTCAGGACCCATTGCGGACGTTGGCAGCCCTGCACCGCAAGGCGAGCATGTGAGCCACCGCGGGCCTGGATTTCGCCGCCGGTCTAGTGTGAGGGACCGCAGTTCAGATCTTTGATCCTCCCGGCGCCGTCAAACGCAAAATGCGCAGTCATGACACCAGTACTGGTGCTGTACGTGATAATGATCCCGTCGTGCGAGGGATTGAGATCGTCCAACTGGCCTGCCGGATAGTCTCGGAGACGATCGAACCAATAGGCACGAAGTGCCTCGCGGCCGGTAATGGTTTTGACGCCGCTGCAGCCGCAGTGCACCACGGCATCTTCGGCATACATTTCCAAGATCGCCTCGATATCGCCCGCGCGGTAGGCATCCAGCCAGTCAATCGCAACGGCCATCGGGTCAAATGACATATTTCTCACCTATAAGCCGTCAAAATTTACTATTTTAGGTAGGGTTAATCCCGCTAAGCCTCTTTATCCAATCGATTAATTGTTTTTTAATACCCTCACCCGGCCCCGGCCATATGCCGAAGCACATAGTTGCCGGGCCGAGGCAGAGTCCATGTTAGATGTGACTGCCAAGCAGGGGATATCCGCGCGCATCCGGCTCGTGATCGGAGATCGACAGCCGATCGTGCTACAGGGGCTGAAATCGGTACTCGGGGCACAGGATGACTTCGACGTTGTCGCATCGTCCAGCGATGGGACGAACTGCCTCGAGGCAATCCGGAATTTGACACCCGACGTCGCGCTTCTTGCTGACACGCTGCCAGATCTGACGGTAACCGAGATCCTCGCGATTGCGAAAGCCGAGAATCTCCCCACGCGCCTGGTGTTCTTTACCGACTCCGAATCCAACTACGATCTAACCGCAGCGATTGCTGCCGGCGCCTGCAGCGCAATTTCGAAGTCCGCCCCTCCCGACATCATGCTGCGATCACTGCGACTGACGACGAAGTGCAGTATGTCGCCCGAGCAGTTCGATCTCCCGTCAACCGGCACGGACACTGACGGCGGCGGCAAAATTGAAAAGATGCTGAGACTATTGACGCATCGGGAACGTCAAATTGTCCGACTAGTATCAGAAGGAATGTCGAACAAGGAGATCGCGCGCCAGCTGAACCTGTCCCCAGGGACAGTCAAAGTACACCTGTACAATATTTTTCAGAAGCTTGAGATCACCAACAGAACTGTGCTCGCTACCCTCGCGTTGCTGCAGCGCCCCTCCGGCTTCGGCACGCTCGCGCTGGCGTTTCTGGCGATCGCCATTGCGGACGAACTCAAGGCGTCGGAAGCGAACGACTTGCTTCCGAATGACGACAGCATTGGCCACGCGGGAGAGCACGCCGAATTTGAGCCTTGGAAAAAAGCCATTCTCCGGCACCTCGTCGTCTGGGAAACCGCCGAGACGCCTCCGCTCACCCAGAGAGACCTTTTTGCCAAGCCGAGCCAAATCACGAGCCCGGCGGCGGCAATGGAGGCGCTGCACGCGGCCGAGCAATCTGCAGGCTCGAGACCGTGGAAAGACCACGGTTCCGTTGGGTCGAGCACGCCCAATCCTGCTACGCCTTTGCTGCGAGGAATGAACGACACACAGATTGGAGGTGACCCGACCCTGGAGCATCTATTCCCGCGGCTTGCTTCCAATCCGATGTCGCTTCAGGGAGGGTATGGCACCTTCGCCACTCTCGCCGGTGCGTTGATCTATGCACTGCACGAACCGCATCTCGGCGTACAGTCGCATGACTCGGGTAAAGGGTCGATCGACAGCTTCGTGGCCGTCACCGGAGAGAATGCGCCCACAAAAGTGGCCGCGATCACCGATGCTGGCGCTCATCATGGAGACAACTCAGCCCCGGCTTTCCCTTCGCACGGGTACCAGCCGCCTTCCGCGTTTGTGATCACCGCAAACGACGGCGTTGCTGATGCTCAGGGCCAAGTCAGCCATGGCGCTGTGAGCGACGCCGTGGGTGGCGACCTCCAAAAGCCTATTGGCTTGTTGGACTTTGGTCACGATGCCGGCATTGGCGGATACAGCCGCGATCAACTGATGGGCGGCAACGTTGAAAACGTTGTTCATCGCTCCCCGATCGATTCCAGTTCTACCTCTTCCAGCGCGGCCTTTGATTTCGGATCCGGATCGAGCAGGATCAATCTTGCGGCTTTCGGAGCGCTTGCGTGGCTGCACATGACCGCAGCAAGCAAGTCCATACCGCCACATACACTTGCCTGGATCTACAACTCCGCAAGCAATGAAACGATCGTCTATGTGAATCCGACCGATCGTAGTCTCGATATCGGGGATCGCGGCCTCGTGGAAATCCATCTGCAGGGGATCGTATCCATTGCGGAGTCGGATTTCGTCGGCCCGCCAGAAGGCGCGGCTGTCGCGATCACCTTGGAAGAGCTGGAAGGAGCGCTGATATCGGTGGCCGCAACCGATGAGACTGTTCTGAGTGCGGACAATGTCCATGTCGGGGCGAGCGAGAACACGATCGGGACGGAGGGAGGCTGGACCAGACTGGCCGACGACGGCTTGAGCTTTCAATTCGGGCAGACTCGGGCCGGCTCAGGGGCATCGACGAGGTTCGGAACCTTCGCGAGCGATTCGGCGGATGCAACGGAAGAGAGCGATGGTGCCTCTCGCGTGTCGGTCCGCGCATCATCAATCGAGCCTGCTCATGGCGCGACGGCTGCGACATTTGCAAACCTCACCTTCAAGAGTGAGCCGATCAAGACGGACACCGGCATGTTGTCGACTGGGCCGTACGAGATGGTCGGACCGAGCGTGGCAGCGGCCGATAGCGCGGACCGCGGCAACTCGCAGCCCGCCTCGGAGCCAGAGCCTGCAAAGCCAGCAGCCACGGACTCGGCTAACGCCGGCTCCAAACCGGGCAACGACGTCGGCAATGACGCCGAGCATCACGCTCCGGCTTCGAAGGCTACGCCGGGGTCGGCGAAGAAGGCAGAACCAGGCGGCGCGGAACACGGTAAATCGGAGCACGATTCACACTCAACCGCTGCAAACGCACCGGCAGCAGCCGAGATCGTCGAACCTAGCGTCGCAACGGCCGACAGCGCGGACCGCGGCAACTCGCAGCACGCTGCGGAGCCGAGCTCTGCGAAGGCGGCGGCCATAGAGATGGCCGAAGCGAGGTCCACACCGGACAACGGCGTCGGCAATGACAACGAGCATCACTCCTCGGCTTCGGACGGTTCGCGAGGGGCAGCGAAGAAGGCAGAACCAGGCGACGGCGTCGAACATGGCAGCTCGGGCCACGATCTCCACCCAAGCTCTGCAAACGCACCGGCAGCAGCCGAGATCGTCGACCCGAGCGTCGCAATCGCCGACGGCGCCGGCCGCAGTAACTCGCAGCACGCTTTGGAGCTAGGGTCTGCAAAGGTGACAGCTACGGAGGTGACTGAAGCCGACTTCATACCGGGCAACGGCATCGGCAATGGCGCCGAGCATCACGCGCCGGCTTCGGACGGGGCGAGGGCGTCAGCGGCAGAGAAGACGGCAGAAGCGACCGTTGTGGAGCACGGTAACTCGCAGCACGGTTTACACTCAACCCCTGCAAACTCACCGGAAGCAGCCGAGAGCGTCGCAACGACTGATAGCGCTGGCCGCGGAAACTCGGAGCACGCTTGGGAGCCTGGATCTGCAAAGGCGGTAGCCACGGAGATAACTGAAGCTGACGTCGTCCCAGGCAACGGCGTCGGCAATGGCGCCGCGCATCACGCCGCGGCTTCGGACGGGGCGGGGGCGCCGGAGAGTACGGCAGAACCGGCCGTCGCGGAACACGGCGACTCCGGGCACTCAACTTCCGCAAACACGCCGGAAGGAGGCGAGATTGTCGAACCGAGCGTTGCAGCCGGCGGTGACGCTGGAGGCGGAAACCCGCAGCGGGCTGCGCAATCTGCTGCAACAGCATCAGAAGCCGCACATCCGACCAAAGCTCCATCCGAGATCGGCGGTGCCGATCAAGAACCGGTGTTCCGCTTCGATACCGAGACAGCTCCGTCCGCGCTCGTGACGGTCGTCGATCTCAAAGAACTTAGTGATCCTCTCGATCCGCACATTCCGCTGGGTCACGAAGAGGACCTCGAGATGATCGTCAAAATGGTCCCTCATGCACTGGACGACCACGCGGCCAACCACGGCAATAATGCTCCGCATCACGGCATTGTACCTGCGTCTCATGACTTGCTGATTTGAATCGTTGCATCGCGGCGCACCGTTCGACAACGATGCGCCGCTGTCTGATCATGCGGCCTTGGCGTCGACGTTGCCGATCCAGTCGCGGGCCAGCGTCACGTCGGCTTGCGACAATTGGTGGCCTGCCGGCAGGACCCTGTGGGTCACGCTCGCTCCTGCTTGCGAGAGCAGAGCCGCTAGCCGTGCCGAATTGCTTGCCGGCACGATCGGGTCGCCCTGACCTGAGAGGAGCAGAACGGGCTTGCCTGCAATATCGGCGTTCGGTGGATCCGACAGCGGCACCATGGCGCGCAGCAGGATCGCACCGGACAACGCCTCCGGCCTCTGCAGCAACAGCGCCGCCGCGATGTTGGCGCCGTTGGAGAAACCGACCGCGATCGGCGCGGCGAGGCCGTAGCGCTGCCGCGCCTCCGCGACGAAGTCACCGAGCTCGCGCGCGCGGCGGCGTACGTCGTCCTCGTCGAACACGCCCTCGGCGAGGCGGCGGAAGAAGCGCGGCATGCCGTGCTCGAGCACGCGGCCGCGCGGCGCGAGCAGGGCGGATCCCGGCGAGATCAACTTGCCGAGTCCGAGCAGGTCGTTCTCGTCGCCGCCGGTGCCGTGCAGCAGAAGCAGAGGAGGGGAGCCCGCGCTGGTCGCGGGCTCGAAGCGATGGATGAATGCGGTTTCGGTCATGACACGGTCTCTTCCAGGCTCGGCAAGACCCCCTCGATCTGCTTGCGATGCGGCTCGAGGAAGCTCGGTAGCTTCAGGTCGCGTCCCAGCGTCGCAACGGGCTCGTCGACCGCGAAGCCGGGGATATCGGTTGCGATCTCGAACAGCACGCCGCCGGGCTCGCGGAAGTAGATCGAGCGGAAGTAGTTGCGGTCGCGCTGCTCGGTCGGGTGCAGGCCGTGATTGCTCACGAGCTTTTGCGCCATCTTGCCCTGCTCGGCATCGTCAGCCGCACGGAAGGCGATGTGATGCACCGAGCCGCCGCCCTGATGTCCCCGCAGGAAACCCTTGGCCTCGTAGATGTCGACGACGCTGCCTTCGACATCGCCCGCGGCCTTGAAGCGGATCACCGAACCCTCGCGTCCCGTCTCCTCGAAGCCGAACACATCGGTGAGAATGGCAGCCGTCTTCGCCGCGCTGTCGAGCAGCAGGGTCACGCCGTGGAAGCCGCGGATCGCATGCTCGGCCGGCACGTCGCCATTGCTCCAGCCCGGCTCGTTCTCGGCACCGGGAATGCCGATCAAGGCGAGTGCCATACCGTCGGGATCGGTGAACGGCAGCACGGACTCGCCAAAGCGCTTCTCCAGCGCCTCGTAAGCGATGCCCTTCTCGGTGAAGCGCTGCGTCCAGTAACCGAGCGAGCGTTGCGGCACGCGGAAGGCGGTCTGATGGGTCTCGCCGACGCCGCGGCGCCCGGCCGCGACGCCGGCCCAGGGGAAGAAAGTCAGGATGGTGCCGGGGCGGCCGGTCTCGTCGCCGTAATAGAAGTGATAGGTGCCGGGATCATCGAAATTGACGGTCTTCTTGACGAAGCGCAGGCCGAGATCCCGGGTGTAGAAGCCGAAATTGCGGATGGGGTCGCCGGCAATCGCGGTGACATGGTGCAGTCCAGACATCGTCGTCCTCCAGATTCGGGGAGCGGTCTTGCTCTGGCCGGAAATATCGTTCCGCTTTGGATTGGAGACAATCCATGCAAATATGACGGCTATGTCTACGATTTGGAAACAATTGGCGGGGCCCGGCCGTTGGATAAGCTCAGCAGCCTTCGGGCCTTCGTGAAGGTGGTCGAAAGCGGCAGCTTTGCCGAGGCAGGCCGGCAGCTGCGGCTGTCGCGCTCGGCGATCAGCAAGTACATCGCCGACCTCGAGGAGAGCCTCGGCGTCCAGCTCCTGAACCGCACCACCCGGCACGCCAGCCCGACCGAGAACGGCCAGCGCTATTTCGAGCGCGCGGTCGTGATCCTCTCGGAGATCGAGGCCGCCGACCAGGCTGTGACGCAGGCCCAATCGGCGCCGCGCGGGCTGCTTCGCGTCAACGCGCCGATGTCGTTCGGCACGATGCGGCTCGGGCCGGTGCTGGCCGATTTCATGGCGCGTTATAGTGAGCTTCAGCTCCAGATCGTGCTCAGCGACGATCTGCTCGATCCGGTCCAGGACGGTTTTGACGTGACGTTGCGGATCGCGGAGCTGGAATCCTCCAGCCTGATCGCGCGAAAAATCATGCCGGTGGCGCGCATGATCTGCGCCTCGCCGGATTATCTGGCGCGCCACGGCACGCCAAAACATCCGCAGGATCTGCGCGAGCATGCCGCGCTGACCTACGGCTTCCTGCTGACGGGCAATCAGTGGAAGCTCACCGGCGCGGATGGCGACCATTGGATCCAGCCGGCCTGGTCGCTCTGCGTCAACAATGCCGAGGTGCTGCGCGACGTCGCGATCAAGGGCAGGGGGCTGGCGTTGCTGCCGGAGTTCATCGCCGCCGATGCCTTGCGGAAAGGCGAGCTGCGCACGGTGCTGGATAGCTATTTTGCGCCGCCGCTCGCGCTCTATGCGGTCTATCCGCCGACGCGGCATCTGTCGGTGAAGGTGCGGCTGTTCATCGATTTTCTGGTCGAGCGGTTTGGCCGCGATGTGGACGAAGCCGGCGGGCGCAGGGCGACGACCCGCTAGAGGAAAGAGGTCAGCGATCTTGTCGGAGATCGCGAGACAGGTCGACCTTGGGCCAGATGCGGAAGAGCGCCTTCGAAACAGGTTTTGGTCAGCTCGATCAGATCGGCAGATGGCTGGACACTATTATACCGCAACGGAAACCTGAACTTTCTTCCGATCGCTCGGGACTCATACTTGCGTCCCGGCTTCGCGCCTTAGAACCAGAGAGCTTCAGCCGCTGCCGGGGCGTCGCCGAGGGCTCTCTTCCATGCCGCAGCGAAAAGCGGCGGCACGATGTGTAGCTCGCCGGCACTTCTCGACTTGATTTCAACAAGCGCAGGAGGAGCCTATGCGGAAGTCTCTCACCCTTTTCCTTTCCGGCCTAACCCTGGCCGTCGCGGCGTCAGCCGCCGGAGCCGGCGAGCGGGTGCTCGAGTTCAAGCTGATCACGAAGCCGATCGACCTCAAGGTCATCGAGGCCGCAAACGTCGAAGGACAGACGGTTGTGTCTGGTAAATTCTTTGGGGTCGCCGTCTTCAGCGATGGCCGTATCGGAGTGAAAGAGTTCGTGAATACTTCGGACCTGCTTAAAGGATCTGGCCCCTTCTTCGGCTATAGCACTTACACGTTCGAGGAGGGCTCGATCACGGCGCGCTACGCTGGTTCGGCCAAAGATGGCAAATCAACGGGCCAATACACGATCCTATCGGGCACAGGTGCTTATGCGAACGCCACGGGTACGGGAACAATCGAAAGCGCGCCGAACCCGTTCAAAGGCGTCAACCTGCTGAATATAAAGCTCGTCGTTAAAACGCCCGGCTCATGACCGCGCAATGGTCACAGGTTTCCGGCACGAAGGAGATTGATCCCTCGTGTGGGTGTTGGCCCGGCTGGCGGCACATTGCCGGCCGGGCGACCCGCTGAAGAACGATTGGAGTCGGAAGATTGATCCTGTTGACCAGCTGACTGGAGACGGTCCGCAGCCCGGACTGAGCGCTGATTAGCTGCGGCGACCGTTCACGGACGGACGCGGTCGCCCCACTGGTCTTGATCGTAGGCCTGCAGGATGCGGACAAAATCAGCCATGCTGGATCGATCTCCGTGTTCGGCGACAGTCGCAACCTGAGTTTCGGATGCGGGCGGGTTCCCTTGCCAAAACCGCACGAGGAGATCGGCGAAGCTTCTCATGGCGTACTCTCAGCAGCCAAATGTGGCGGTCGACACCAGGTCTTGAAGCGGCATCGTGCCGCTCGTTCAGGGGAAAGGCCGGCGGGCGTTACGCCGCCGGACTTGTCCTGCAACTGCCGGCTCGCGGGGCCGGTTCCGTTGCGTTTCACTCTGCGCTCGTAGATAGCAAGAGCACCTGGTCGTCGCCATTGTGCGGGGGTATGACATGACCATACTGAGGTAGGGTCAGACGCTGCGCTGCGAATTTAGTCGAGCGAGCGCTGCCCGGAGGGGCGGAGCAGATTGTCGAGCGCGCTCATCGACGCTACCCGCAGCGCTGCGAGTTCGCGGGCGGCACTCGGGCATTCCAGCAGGGGCATCGCGGCCGCCGCCAGCTCGATCTCGCGGCAGCGTTCGAACAGGCGGACGAGACCGAGCGCACTCGCCGCGCTGCCGAGCTGATGCGCGGATCGCGCCAGCCGCGCGTGATCGCCAGTCGCCGCAGCCTTGGTGATGTCCTCGATCAGCTTCTCGCCGGTCTCGTCCAGCAGATGGTGGAGCTTGTCGATCTGCGCGGCGCCGAGCAGCTCCCGCTGGTCTTCGAGAAAGTGGCGGTCGATCAATGCGCCGGCCGCAAGCTGTGTTGCGGTCGTCTCCTGCGCGGGATCGTCCTCGATCGCTTCGCGCAGCGCGTTGATCAGGATCGGCTTGCTGACGACCTTGGCAATGCCGGCGCCTGCGAGCCGTTCTCGGGCGCTGCGCGACACGTCCGCGGTCACGGCGATGATGCGCGGCATCTTCGGCAGACCGAGCTTGGCGATCCGCGACGCCGCCTCCACGCCGTCCATGTCGGGCATGTGCAGATCCATCAGGATGACGTCGAACGCCTGGTCGCGGGCGAGCTCGACGGCCGATGTGCCGTTCCTGGCGACCGTGGCGCGGTGGCCGAGCCTCTTCAGGATCGCTTCGCCGACTTCGCAATTGACGGGATCGTCGTCGACCAGCAGCACACGCAGCTGTCGCGACGGCGGCGCAAGCGCGCCTTGCGCGATGCCGTTTCCGGCAAGGCCAAGCGGCACTTCGAGCGTGAAGGTGCTGCCTGCGCCCGGAGTGCTCTCAACCGCCAGCTCGCCGTGCATCAGGCGGGTGAGGCGGCGTGCGATCGCAAGGCCGAGGCCGGTGCCGCCAAAGCGCCGCGCGATGCTGTCGTCGGCCTGGACGAAATCCTCGAAGATCCGCTCGTGCAGGTCGGGCGCGATGCCGATGCCGGTGTCGCGAACGGTGATGCGCAGCAGGACGTGATCGTCGCGCCGCTCGGCCGCCGCGTTCACGCCGCTCCCGCCGTTCGGGGTGAACTTGATCGCGTTGCCGATCAGATTGAGCAGGATGCGATTGAGCCGGACGGGATCGCCATGCGCGGCGGTGTTGACCGTCGCATCGCCGGCGAGGCCGAAGGTCAAGCCCTTGTCCAGAGCCTGCGGGCGCATCAGGTCGGCAGCCGCTTCGATGAGCTGGTCGAGACGGAAGTCGCGCGTCTCCAGCATTTCGGTGCTGGCCTCGAGGCGCGCATATTCCAGCACGGCATCGACCAGCGCAATCAGCGTTTCCCCCGACGCCGCCGCGGTGGCGAGATGGCGGCGCTGGGCCTCGCTGAGGCTGCCGTCGTCCAATAATTGCAGCACGCCCATGACGCCGTTCAGTGGCGTGCGCAGCTCGTGGCTGACGACGGCGAGAAAGCGCGACTTGGTCTCGTTGGCCGCGACCGCCGCGCTGCGCGCGCGCTCGGCGGCGTCGTGCTCGGCAAGCGCCTGGTCGCGCGCCTTCTCGAGCTCCGAGGTGCGCTCGACCACCTTGCGCTCGAGCGTGGCATAGGACTCGCGAAGATGCGCCGCCATGCGGTTGAACTGGTCGCCGAGCGCCTCCAGCTCGTCACCGGTCTTGATCGCGAGCCGCTGGCCGAGATCGCCGCTGCCGATCCGCTTGGCTCCTTGCGTCAGCACTTGGATCGGCACGGTCATGCGCCGGCTGAGAACGAGCGACACCAGAACCGCACCGACCAGCAGGATGACGAGGAGAAACGTCGAGCGGCCGATCGAGGCATAGATCGGCGCGTAGGCTTCGGTGAGCGGCAACTCGACGAACACCAGCCAGCCGAGCGAAGGCACCGTCGCATAGGTCGACAGCACGCGCTGGCCGGACAGATCCTCCTTGACGAGGCCACCCGAAGGCGGCCCGACGCCGTCGAGCGCGGCGCGGACATCGGCATGGCCGGAGAGATCGCTGCGCTGTAACGCCCGCCACAGGTCGGGATGGGCGATCAGCACGCCCATGCGGTTGACCACATAGGCCTTGCCGGTGTTGCCGACCCTGATCCCGGCGACCAGGTCCCAGATGAAGCGCAGATTGACCTCGGCGACGATCACATCGGGAGCGCGGCCGGTGCCGCGCGTGGCGAGCGTCATGAACGGCTCGGTGTCGCCGAAGAAGTAGACGGGTCCGTAATAGGCCCGGCTGTCATTGGCGCCGCGGAAGGCGGGCGAGGTGGAGAGGTCGGCGTTGCTGCCGACCTTGTCGGCGACCCGGCGCGACACGCGCACCTGCTCGCGGCCCTGCGCGTCGAGCCGGGCGATCTCCGCGATCGCAGGCGAGAGGCGCAGGAGGCGGATGGCGTTCAGCCGCTCGTCCTCGTTGCTCGACAGCTCCGGCGGCAGCCGCGCGAGCCATCTGATCTGGTTCTCGATCTGGCCGATGAACTGGCCGATCTGGATGGCTGCGGAGGCGGCCTGCTCGCGCTGGGTTGCCGCCAGCAGCTGTTTCTGCTCGCGATAGGAGAACCAGACGTCGAAGCCGGTGCTGATCGCAAGGGCGGCGAAGACGAGAGCGACGATCGCGTAGAGATATTTTCGGAACAGCCGGCCGGGAGGCGTCCGCAAAGGTTCCTGGTCGGCCGGCTCGTTCACTCGCGGATCTCGTCGGCGCGCGCGAGCAGCGTGAACGGGATCGTCAAGCCGAGCGTGCGCGCGACCGTGCGGTTGATCAGCAGCTCGTATTTGCGCGGCGATTGCACCGGCAGATCGCCAGCTTTGGTGCCACGCAGGATGAGATCGACATAATCGGCCGAGCGCACCTCGAGCGTCGGCCCGTAGCTCATCAGCCCGCCGACATCCATGAAGTAATGGAACGGATAGATCGTCGGCACGCGGTATTTGGCGGCTGCCGCGACGACCGCCTGCCGGTTGACCACCAGAAAGCTGTCGACCAGCGCAAGCATCGCCGCCTTGGGCGGTTCGGAGAAGCGCCTGATGGCTTCGTCGATCTCCGTCGGCACGTTGACGGGCGCGGGGACCGCGGACACGCCGCACGCTGCGGCCTCCTGCTCGATCGATTCGAGGAAGAAGCGTCCGCCGCGGGGAGTGGTCGCCGGGTTGAACAGGACGCCGACACGCGCGACATCAGGCACCGCCTCGCGGATCAGCTGAAGCCATTTGCCGCCCATCTCGGCGGTGCTGTTGGTGAAGCCGGTCACGTTGCCGCCGGGATGCGCGAGGCTTTCGACGAAGCCATTGCCGACCGGATCGTTCGCGGTCGCAAACACGACCGGAACGGTCTTGGTAGCGGCGAGGACAGCCGCGGTCTCGACGGTCGATCCGGTCAGGATCACGTCCGGCTTGAGATCGAGCAATTCCTGAACGGCCGTCGTCAGTCTGTCCGGTGCGCCGAAGGTCGAACGGAGCTCGAGGCGGAAGTTGACGCCTTCGACCCAGCCGCGTTGCCGCAAGCCGACGATGAGGCCGCCCAGGCGGGAGGTCGGGCTGTCTGTCATGCTCCGTCTGGTCAGCTCGTCGTCGAGCGGCAACGCGGTCAGCGAAGCGACGATCCGCATGCGATCCGGCGTTGCGCCGAGCGCGATCCAGCCCGCGGCCGATGCACCTGCAAGGCGAAGGACATCGCGGCGGGCAACCGCCGGCACAGTGTGGGCAGGAGCGCGCCGCTCGATCATGAATTGCTTCGCAAGACTTCCCCGAGCCGCTGCATAACGCGAAAGGCCGATGACCACAATTGATGAAAAAATACGCTTGTGAATGTTCATTCGCAGCGTTTGGCAGCCCGATACCGTATGCCTTTGCGGCCAGGGAGTCGCTGTCTCGAGCGTTGTCTTCTCCGCGACGCTTTGTAACGCCTTGCGGCGTCGCAACAATTGCCGTCCGGCTGAGCTGACGGTTCGGGGAAGCCGATTTCGGTACTGCTGATTTTTGAAGCGTTGTTTCAAGTTTGTTTCGAAGGTTTTCGATGCGCAGAATCTATCTCGTCCCGGCCCTCGTCGGCCTGCTCACCTCCCTTGCAGTCGGGCCGCTCGCGGCCCAGGGCGCCGTGCCGAAGCAGAAGGCTGCGCCGGCGCCCAAGGCCAGTGCCGCCGGGACGCCGGTTGCTGCCGGTGCGACATCGGCGGCTGCAGCCGAGACACCAGCCGCCGACGACAAGATCAAGACGATCGATGGCTTCCGCTCCGCCAAGTTCGGCATGAACGAGGCCGACGTGCGCGCGGCGATGGCCAAGGATTTCAACGCCAAGCCCGATGCCATCAAGGCGCAGGACAATGCGTCGGAGCTGACGCACAGCATTCTCCTCTCGGTGCCGGAGCTGCTGCCGAACGGCGGCGCCGCCGAGCTCTCCTACGTGTTCGGCTACAAGTCGAAGTCGCTGATCCAGGTCGGCGCGGTCTGGTCGAAGGGGACCGACACTGCGATGACGCCGGAGAAGCTGTTCTCCAACGCCAACATCCTGCGCGCCCATTTCATGGGCGAAGGCTTCAAGCCCGACTCCATCGCGGTCAACATGCCCGTCGCCGGCGGCATCGTCATGTTCCGCGGCAGCGACGCGAGGGATCGCTCGGTGATCCTGCTGCTGCAGGGCACATTCGAGAACAAGGAGAACAACCAGCGTGTGCTGACGCCCACCAGCCTGCTGCTGTTCTACGTCGCCGACGCCAAGAGCCCCGACATCTTCAAGCTGCCGCCCGGCCAGTTCTGATGCCCGGATCGCACGACATTCTCCCACCCGGTTGTGGATCGGCGCCAATGCCGATGACGAGGATCTGAAATGCGCGGACCATCTGCGAAGCGAGACAATGGCGAGCTGACGACGCTGCGGGGGCTTGCACGCTTCCGTTCGATATCGCTGCTCTGCGCGATGCAGATGGTCTTCCTGCCGGTGTACAGCGTCCGCGTCCAGGCGCAGACGGCGAACGTCATCGTGCCCGATGGACGCACCGGGACCTCCTTGCAGACCTCCGGCAGCGTCACCAACGTCACGACGTCGACGGTCTCGGGCAACAATGCCTTCAACTCGTTCTCGCAGTTCAGCGTCGGGCAGGGCAACACCGTCAACCTGCAACTGCCGACCGGCACGCAAAACCTCGTCAACATCGTTCGCGACGCCCCGGTCTACGTCAACGGCACGCTGAACTCCTACATGAACGGCGCGATCGGCGGTAACGTCTATTTCGCCGATCCCAAGGGCTTCGTGGTCGGCCGCAGCGGCGTGGTCAATGTCGGCAGCCTCAACGTCTCGACGCCGACGCGCGAGTTCACCGACAGCCTGATCGGCCCGCAGGGGCAGATCAACGGCACGGCCGTCGGCAATCTGATGGCGGGCTCGTTCCCGGTCTCACCTGATGGCAACATCCGCATCTATGGCCGCGTCAACGCCCAGGACGGCGTGCGCCTGACCGGGCAGAACGTCTATGTCGGCGGCGCCAGCCAGCGCGACATCGCCAATCTCGACCACGCCGCGAAGTTCGCGGCGTCCGTCAACTCCAAGGGCCTGCGCAGCGCCAGCGCCATCACCGTGCGCAACGGCTCGATCCATATCGGCGCGGTCAACAATGCCAGGGTCAACGGACGCCTGACGGCGCGCAGCACGACCTCGACGCCGAGCAACATCACCGTGCAGGTCGGCAACAATATCGAGATCGGCAAGAACGCCAGACTCAATATCGCGAGCAGGACCGGCGATGCCGGCGAGATCCGCCTGAAGGCGGCGCAGAACCTCACCGTGGCGGGCGGAGCCAAGTTCAACGCCAGCGCGAAGACCGGCAATGCGGGCCTCGTCGATTTCAGCGCCAATGGCGTCATCGACATCGGCCAAGGCATCAAGGTCAATCTCAGTGCGGACCACGGCAGGGCGGGCACGCTGCTGATCGACCCGACCGACCTCGTGGTCGGTGATGCAGCCCAGGGCGATAGCGGCGTGACGCTGTCGAACAGCTCTGTCGCGGCTGCGCTCGCCGGGCTCAGCGCCGGCGCCGACTATCTCATCCAGGCGGATCATTCCATCACGCTCGCCGCGCATGCGCTGATCGATGCCCGCCGTCTCGATGGCTCCGGCCATTCGACCGGCAACGCCAACAACGTCATCATCGACGCGCCGAACATCGAGATCACGAATGGCGCGCAGATTCTCGCCCAGTCGGTCAATTTCGGCGGGACCACCTATGCCGACGGCAATGTGACGCTGCGGGCCACGGCGAGCGACATCAAGCTGTCCGGCCAGGCCACCGCGGCGACGGCCATCACCGTCGACGGCAAGATCACCGGCGGCACCGTCTCGATCACCGCGACCTCGACCGCTGTATCCAGTTTCCTCGACGGTTCGCCAGTTGGGGCCTTGGCACTCGTCGGCTCGACGCTGGCCGGCTCGCTGCTGGGCCTCAATGGCGGCTATGTCGCGGCCAGCGCTACGGCGACCATCACCATCAACGGCCATGCCGACATCAACGGCCGCGGCGATGTCACCATTTCCGCGCATGCATCGGAGACCGCGTCGGATCCGGCCGTCGCGTCCACCTTGCTCGGCAGCCTCACGCCGGTCGCGGCCGGTGTCGTCGTCGGCAAGATCGACGGCACGGCCACGACCAACGTGGCCTCGGGCGCGACGATCAATGCCGGCGGCAACCTCGAGATCAAGGCGCTCAACGACGCGACCATCGCCGTCTCGGCGCTGGCCGCATCGACGAGCGCGCAGATCGTCCCGACCGTGGCCTATTCCAAGGGATCGGTAACGACGATCGCGAACGTCGAGAGCGGCGCGCATCTTGCGGCGGGCACAGTGAACACGAGCGGCAGCACGCTGAAGGTGCGCGCGATCAACAACAATTCGTTCTCGACCAGCGCAACGTCGGTTGCGGCGCCGGGACTAGGGGCGAGCGGCGCCGTCGGCGGTGCGTTGGCCATCAGCGATGTTACGACGTCCGTGACCGCGACGCTCGGCGCATCGCTCGGAACCGATACCGCCAACCGGATGAACGGTTCCGTTCTGGTCGAGGCGACGTCCGACACCACGAGCAATTCCACGATGGCATCGTCCATCGCCGGCCTTCCGGC
This sequence comes from Bradyrhizobium forestalis, assembly GCF_002795245.1. Classification (GTDB taxonomy): domain Bacteria; phylum Pseudomonadota; class Alphaproteobacteria; order Rhizobiales; family Xanthobacteraceae; genus Bradyrhizobium; species Bradyrhizobium forestalis. Next base: position 58,101 of record NZ_PGVG01000003.1, read on the forward strand.
GCTGATCGCGGCGATCGAGAGAGGATTGCGCGCCGTCACCGCGCCGACGTCGATCATCCAGGCCCACAGGTCCTCGCTGATGCCACTCAACTTCAATTGCAAGGCCGCCGGCGCGCTTTCCCTCGCCAACAGCACGCAGAGTGCGACCGCCGCGATCGCGCAGAATCCGAGCGGCGGCGCGCCGAGCATCTATGCCAGCGGCAACGTCGCCGTCGCCAGCAACGTCATCGATCGCGGCGTTCGCAGCAACGCGACGGCCAGCGCGATCACCAAGGACGTGGTGTCCGGGGAGAGCACGGCGATCAGCGCGGCCGTCGCCTGGGGCAATTTCACCCACAATTCGAACGCCTATGTCGGCGACGGGGTCTGGATCAACGCGGCGAATATCGCCGTTGATGCCACCACCGAACAGCCGATCACCAACACCTGGCTCAAATGGGATGGGCTCGGTGCAGTTCTCAGCCACCTCAATGGAAATCTCGGCGTCGGCGGCAACATCCTGACCAGCTACGCCAATGCCACGGCGGACGCCGGCGACACGATCGGCATCTCCGGTTCGCTCAACCATTTCGTCGTGAACAACAATACGACGGCGTGGGTCGCGGGCAGCGCGAGCCTGACGGCGACATGCACGACCGCGGCCTGCGGCAGCAGCTGGGCGGCCGGAATGGACAATGGCGACGTCCACACCTACGACGCCACCATTCAGATCGCGGCGACCACGACCACGGCGTCGATCGACGCCGCCGGCAATGTCGGTACGCTCGGCTTCCTGACCGGCAACACGTCGGGCGGTTCTTCGGTCGGTGGCGCGCTCAATCTCGTCCAGTTCAACACCAACACCATTGCCGGCGTTTCGGACCGCGCGACGCTGCGGGCGTCGGATGACATCGCCGTCAACGCGATCACGTCTGACCAGTTCGTCGCTGTCGCGCCGTCGTCCGGCAAGGCCGCCGGCGCGCTGGCGCTGAACGGCATCACCTCGCTCGGCTTCCTGAACAACACGACGCATGCGTCGATCTCGAGCCAGGCCACCGTCTATGCCCCGACCGTCGGCATCCTGGCGCAGCAGGATCTGTCGGTCGTGACACTGGCCGGCGCGATGAGCCGGAACACCAGCGGCGGTTCGGCGGTCGGGGTGGCGGTCGCCTATCTCGGCGCAAACACCGACACCTCCGCCTATATCGGCGACAACCATTCCGACATTCGCCCGGGCGTGTTCAGCTCCAACGATCCGTTTGCCGGCACGAGCGGCGGCAGCGGAGCCGTCAATGTCGACAATCTCACGATCAGCGCGACCACCTCCGGACGCATCACGGCGGCCGCGGTCGCGGCGTCGATCTCCGAGCCGCAGGCGTCCAGCTTCTCCGACAAGGCGGGCGCCGCCGGGGCCGGCGCGACCGGAGGGGCCGCGGGCGTGGCGACGGCCGCGAGCAAGATCGGCTCGACCTCGGGATCGAGCACCGAAGGCTTCAGCATCGATCTCGCCGGCAGCTCGTCGATCAGCGACGTTTCGCTCGGCACCAGCGCCTATATCAGGAACACGACGGTCAACAAGTACACCACGACCGGCACGGTGGTGACCAAGACGATCGTCCAGGCGCTGAACGACACCATGCTCAACAATGGCTCCGGCTCGGCGGCGCTCAATCTGGCCGGAGCATCCGCGCAAGGGGCTGCGATCGGCGGCGCGATCGCTGCGGCGATGTCGAACAATGCGACGCTTGCCTATATCTACGGCACCACCATGAACGGCCAGAGTTCGGTGACGGTGCAGGCGCTCAATGGCGGCTCGGAGACCGTCGTTGCCCTCGGCGTGGCGGGATCGAAGTCCAATGCGGCGTCGCTGTCGGCCTCGGTCGGCATCATCACGGATAGCGCCAATGCCTATATCGAGAGCTCGACGATCACGGGCCAGTCCTCCGGCGTCAATCGCGCGCTCGAGGTCGACGCCTACCAGACCACCAACATCGCGATCGGCGGCGGCTCGCTCTATATCTCGGGCGGCCAGGCCGGCGTCGGCATCGGGCTGACCTATGCGTCGGTCGCCGATCCCACGGGCGGCAACGCAACCGACGCGCATATCCGCAGCACGTCGATCTCCAACTACGACACCCTGCTGGTGATGGCCGACAGCGCCAGCGTGATTGCGGCCGGTGCGGCCTCGGGCGGGGCAGGCTCGAACGGGCTCGCCGGCGCGATCGTCGTCAGCGAGATCACGCCGACCACGACCGCCTACATCAACAGCGGCGCGACGGTGAACATCAACGTCGGAGGCGTGACGGTGCTGGCGGACAGCGGCGCCGTCTCGGCGCTGGACACGGCGCTCGGCAACCTCGTCAAGAAGTCGAACAACAACCATCTCGCCGAAGACACTTGTACGGTCGCCGGCGGCACGGGCGGGCAGAACTGCATCGACTTCGGCGCGGCCGCGCTCAACGGCGGCACGGGTAACGGTCCGGGGGCCAGCATCGTTTCCGTCGCGGGCCTGATCCAGGCCGGCAAGAACAATGTCGGTGCCTCCATCGTCTACGACACCATCGCAACGACGCATTCGGCCTATATCGCTAACGTGCTGATGTCGGCGCCCGGCAATGTCAGCGTAAGCGCGGTCGATGCCTCGAAGATCCAGTCGGTCACGATCGGCTTCGGCCTTGCGACCGGACAGTTCGCCGGCGTCGGCGGCACCACGATCAGCTCGATCGCAAATACGGTTTCGGCGGCCATCGGCAACAACCTGTCCAGCGCGTCGCAATCCTCCGTCACGGGCCGCAACATCTCCGTCAACGCGACCGACAATTCCAGCATCACCGGAACCGCCGCGATCGCCGGCGCCTCGACCCAGGGCAGCGCCGCGGGTCTCGCGCTCGTCTACAGCAGCATCGCCAACAATGTCAGCGCCGGCGTCACCGGCTCCAAGCTGGCCGCCTCGGGCAATGTCGCGATCGGTGCGAACTCGAACGCCAGCATCTCGACGGTCGCCGTCGGTGTCGCGATGTCCTCGCAGGTTGGCCTCGCCGGCTCGGTCGCCACCAATCTGAGGGGGACAAACGTCACCGCCAGCATCACCGCCGCCGGCACCAACGGCATCAACGGCGCCGACGTCACCGCCACCAACAATGTCGGTGTGATCGCCGGCAACAACGACAAGGCGGCCGTGTCCGCCGGTGCCGTCTCGATCAGCAAGGGCGCGGCCGGCGGCGCGGGCTCGCTGGTGACCAACCAGATCACCGGAACCACCGCGGCCTATATCTCCGGGGCGAGCACCAGGGTCGACGCGCTCGGGACCAGCAGCACCGATACGCTGTCGGTCAACAATGGCACGCTCGTCCACGCCTTCGATCTCGGCACCGCCCATGCGCCGACCGACACGACGCCCGATCTCTCCGAGAACCAGGACAGCGTGCGCGGCCTTGCCGTGGTCGCGAGCTCGCACCAGGCGGTCGTGACCAACGTCGCCTCGCTTGCCGCGAGCAGCGGCATCGCGATCATGATCAACCCGATCACCAATGTGATGAGCGGGGCGACGCGGGCCTATATCGACAGCGCGGCGATCGACACGCGCCTGACCTCGTCGACGCTCAAACCGCAGATCGAGGTCGCTGCGTCGAGCTTCTCCTATTCCGGCGCGTTCGGCGCCGGCATCGCCTATGGCAGCAGCGGTGGCGGTGGTGCGACCATTGTCTCGACGACGATGTCGCGCGAGACCTTCGCCTATATCACCAATTCCACGGTCGGCGGCGTCCAGTCGTCGAGCCCGACGGTCGGCGCCGTCACCGTGAAGGCCAACGCGGAGCAGGATGCGTCCTCGATCGCGGTCGGCTTCAACACCGGTTCCGTCGGGCTCAACGTCTTCCAGGCGACCACGGAAGCCTATGTCGACGGCGGCGCGCTGACGGCTTCGTCGCTGACGGTGAACGCCAACAACAACACCGGTATTTTCTCCGCGAACGGTTCTGGCGCATACGGCAGCCAGGCCGCGATCGGCGCGGCGTTCCTGGTCCAGGTCTCCTCGAACCGGACATTGGCCTATGTCGGCGACGAGTTTCGTTACGAGGGCGGCACTGCGCCGCACACGACCGCGCTCAATTTGAGCGGCGCGCTCGACGTCGAGGCCAAGACCAAGAACCGTTTCGAGGCCTATGCGATCGGCGGCGCGCTCTCGACCGGCACGGCGGCGATCGCCGGAATGGCCAACATCGAGGTCGCCAACAACACCACCATCGCCGGCGTCTACGACACCACGCTGCAATCGGTGACGGGCGGCGCGGCCGGTGCGGTCACGATCAATGCCAATGAGGACGTGGCGATCAAGGAGATCGCCGGTGCGCTTGCGGTCGGCGCCAGCGGGGCAGGGGTCGGCGTCGGCGCCGCGGCCAACGTCATCGTGTTCAAGAGTCGGACCGTTGCCGAGAGCTGGAACAGCAATCTGAACTCGTCCGGGGCGATCAACGTCACTGCGCTCAGCACCAAGGAGGTGCTGTCCTACGCGGTCACCGCCGGCATCGGCGGCAGCGTCGGCATCGGCGCGACCGTCGGTGTCATCATCATCGGCACCAATACCGCGGACGCCGACACCCAGGGCCAGCAGACCGGCCAGCTCAATCAGGGCGGCAACGGCACTATCGCGTCCGTGAACAACGGCACCAGCAACACGCACGGCGGCAACGCAGTCGCCAGCGGCACCGCGGGCAATCCGAACAGCGCCAATGTCAGCTCGACCTACGACGTCAGCAATGTGCTGAGCGGCGGCAACGACGTGGTGGTCGCGCAGATCGCGGGCGGCAACGTCGCGGGCACGCAGGTCAATGTCACGGCGACCAGCGCCAATGCGGCCAAGATGTATCTGCTCGGCGCCGGCTTTGCCAAGAATGTCGGCATCGGGGCCGGCATCGGCTACACCAGCGTCAACAGCACCGTGCTCGCCAATCTCAGTGACTACGGACGCAACGGCTCTGGCGTGCTGGTGGCTGCGGATACGCCTTTGGTCGTCGCGGCGCCGTCCGTCAGCGTTGCGGCGGTCGTCAAGGACGCCAACACCGGACCTTATGGCGGCAAGACCATCGACACCGAGGCAATCGCCGGCGGAGCGGCGCTTTACTTCGGCGCCAACGCAGCCGTGGCGGTCGGCAATGTCACCAACACCGTAACGGCGCTGCTCGGCGGTCAGATCACCGGCACGGGTGGGACCGGCGCTGCCGTCATGGCGCAGGATACCACGACCCAGGTGGTCTTCACGGGCGGTGTCTCCGCCGGTGCCGTGGCCGTCGGCGCTTCGGTCGCGACCGCAAGCCGAACGAGTTCGGTCGTGGCGCGGGTCTTGAACGGCGCCACCATTGACACTTCGCAATTGCTGATTGGTGCAGCCGGGTCAGGTACCCTGAGCACGACGGCAACCGCACTCGGCGGCGGCATCGTCGCCGGCACGGGCGCGGACGCTGAGGCCACCGAGAACTCGGGCGTGCTGGCGGAGATCGGCGCCGGCGCCTCGATCACGACGTCCGCGAGCGGCATCGGCACGCTGGTGTCGGCGGCGATTGCGCCCAACCTGTCGAGCGAAGCTATCGGCGTTTCGGTCGGTGGCGGTGCCGTCGGCGTCGCCATCGCACAGTCCACGGTCGGCGCCACGGTGACGGCCGATGTCGGCGACGACGTCCGCCTCTCGGGCGGTGCGCTCGACGTGAGCGCCAAGGCGCTGGTTCCGACCAGCGGCACGACGACCTGGGCCAAGGCGCTCGCCGGCGGCGGCGGCTCGCTGATCGGCGCGCAGGGCAGCTACGCCCAGGCGTCGCAGAACGTGACTGTCAAAGCCTATGGCGGAACGGGGATCCGGCTGCCCAACGCCGACGTGACCATCGAGGCCGAAAACGACAGTGCCCAATACGCCGAGGCGGCGGGCCTTTCGAGCGGCTTCCTGGCGCTGGGCGCTACCGTCGCGCAGACGTCATCCAGCGCGCACACCTATGCCTATCTGGGCGCGCCTGCGGACATGGATGTCCTCAACCGCGGCAATTACACGGGAACGCTCTGGATCAAGGCCATCGGCACCGACACCAACGTCTCCAACGCGAAGGTCGGCGCGGGCGGCACCTATGCCGGCGCGGCGGCGGTTGCCACCACCAACTCGACCGCGGTGACCAATGCGCGGTTCGACGGCGGTTCGACGGACGACACGCTCTATTTCGGCGGCTTCCGCATCGACGCCAAGCACACCACGAATTACCTTGCGAGCGGCGACGCCTATCAGGCGTCCACGGCCGGCGTGTCCGGCGGCAAGACGCGGAACGACGTCGATTCCACCACGACGGCCGAGGTCGGAACGCATCTGATCATCAACTCGGCGGCCGGCGACATCGTCGTCATCGCCAACGACATCGTCAACCAGGCCGGCGGCGGTGCGCGTTCAGGCTCGGGCGGCTCGTTCTCGGGGGCGGCCGCGCTCAGCGAGTCCTATGTGACTCAGAACGTCACCACCAATATCGGCGCCGGCACGGTGCTGAGCCTCAACGACGATCCCAGGACCTCGACGGCGGTGATCAACATCGAGGCCTACAACACGCTGAACACCACCGACACCGCGAGCCTTGCCACCGCCAGCTTCTTCGCCGGCGGCGGCGCCGAATCCAACATGACGGCGAATGCCACGCTCGCGGTGAACATCAACGCCCGCGAGCTGTTCAGCGCCGGCAAGATCTATGTCGGTACGGCAGCGAAGATGGCGGCGTCCAACAATGCCAACGCCAGCCTCTACGGCGCGATCGCGGGCGTCGGCGCCAGCACCAACAGCTGGGTGCATGCCAACCAGTCCGTGAATGTCGGCGACAACACGAAGATCGTGGCCTGGCGCGATATCACCATGTATGCCGGCCTTGCCGGCGACGGCTCGGTCTTCAGCAGCGTGCAGGCGACGGCGACGACGGTGGTCTACAACAACACGGCCATTCCGATCTCCACGCTGTACCGCGGCACGGCCAATGCGGACGACACCACCAGTCTGACCCTCGCTCCGACCTCGAGCGTGCTCGGCGCCCGAAATATCTATCTGGGCGCAACGCAGGGGCAGGTCACGGCCGCCGGCAACGGCAGCAACTACAATCCCTATCTCGATATCTTCAGCGCCAAGAACAGCGACAACCACAGCCACACCAGCGGCACCGGCGATGTCGCGCTCAACGGCCTCGTGGTGGCGGGCATCAACAACGACGTGACCATCACGATCGACCTCGGCGCGAGCACGCCGACCCTGAGCACGACGAGCCCTTACTCCGCGCTGACCCTCGAATCGGTTTCTGACATCAATCACTTCAATCCGGTGATGAGCTGGAACCACCAGACGGTGCAGTACACCATCGTCGGCAACTTCAATCCCTACCAGTTGGTGGTCAACCAGTTGGCGACGCTGACCGGCCTCTCCGAGGCGCAGGTTCGCTCCCGGCTCGCGGCGGCGACGGCCACGAACCCCGCGACGATGTCGCCCTCCGGCACCGATCCGACTGGCGACATCCAGCGCCAGATCGACACGCTGATCAAGCAGGCGCCATTCACCTCCGACGCGCCCGGCAACGCCTTCGCGTTCGGCGACATGCTGGTATCCGCCGGCAACGTCTCCATCCTGGCGCAGAAGCTGACCGGAAACAGCGGCACGAACCCGGCCGCGCCGGCGGTCATCGCGCGCAGCTCGCCCTTGATCAAGATCGAGAACAAGGGCCTCGACTTCATGAGCCTCGGCAACCTCACGGTCACCGATGTGAGCGGAGGCAACATCACTTACCGCCAGATCGACCATGTCGACCCGGATTCGCACTCCAACGTGACCTTCACCGCGATGCCGAGTGCATCGCCGGTCATCGACGTCTCGGCCACCTACAACCGCCTGGATCCCGACAGCGGCCAAGGAATCGACCAGAACGGCAATGTGCTGACCCGCACGCCCGACATCTATTTCAACGGTGCCGCCAACAACCCGAACGGTCTGCTCAAGGTCCTCAACAATCTCGGCAGTGTCGTCGCATCGCAGTCGCTCAGCGCCGCGACCGTCCAGATCGTGGTGCCCAAAGGTACGTTCACCTTCCTCGGCGGCATCGGGAGCTTCTACGACAGCAGCAGCGCCGTCACCTCGCAATGGGCCAGCACCGAGAACAGGCCGGAAGACGCGCTGACGGCGGTGATGACGGCGGCGACCTATCTCGGCGCCTACGGCGCTTACGAGACCGCTCCGCATATCGGTTCTGGAAGCGATCACCCGTATTTCTACTATTGCTGCGCGGACGGCAGCCACGGCGTGTATCAACCCGTCGGCAACGCTGACGCCAGCACGATTTTCACCGCGCGCATGCTGATGACGTATTACGACGGCACCTCGCTCTATTCGGCGATCTTCCTGCCGATGGGCAAGGGCGCGCCCGGCGCCGCCGGCAATCCCAACGCCGGCAGCGTGCCTGACGTTGCGACCCTCAAGATCATCGAAGGGCAGTCGCCGGGCTCGACCAATGTCGTCGTCGCCCCATGGCAGAAGACGACCTATGACGGCCGGAACGTTTACACCGATAGCGGTCCGTACAAGACGCCGTTCAATTGTGCGAGGGACTGCGATGGCTTCTTCCAGGTCATCAATATCCAGCCGGATGCGATCACGCCCAAGACCGCGGATACGCCGGCGACCGTGACGGACACCCGGACCATCAGCGCCCAGGCGGTCATCATCTCGGCGTCGGTGATCAACATCAACGGCAAGATCCAGGCCGGCTCGAGCAGCAATTACTCGGTCAACATCGGCGCCGACGCCTATGCTGCCATCTACGGCACCAACGGCCTCAAGAACCGCAACAATGGTGCGGACTTTGCCGCGGCTCAGGCCAATGCGCGGAACGGCGTTTATTACGACGTTTCGAGCTCCGTGACGACGTCGGTCAGCGACGACGTCAAGATCGGGGTCAGGTACAACGCTCTCACCGACCAGTTCGTCCTGAACGGCGTGGTGCAGGGCGCGGGCGGCTATGTCTATCTGAACGGCAAGATCATCTCGACCTCGACCGACAATACCCAGACTCAGGGCAACATCGAGATCAAGGGCGGCGCCGGCACGATCACGGTCAACAACACGAGCGGGCTTGCGCTCGTCACCAACACCATCAATACCGGCGCCACCGCCCAGAGCGTGGTCGAGATCGTCGACCAGCTCAAGGGCAAGACGACCTGGTGGGTCTACGATCCCAAGGCCGCGAGCAACCAGCAGGTATCGAAATACGAGGCCAACAGCGTCACTGCGCCCGCACCCGACGCTTCGATGCTTGCTGCCAGGACCGGTACGTCGGGCATCCAGTACGCGACCCAAGAGAATATGCTCTACCAGTGGGTCGACACCGCAACGCTGGATCGCCCGACCAACAGCACGCAGTTCGACTACGGCTGGCACTTCACGCCCAATCAGGCCACCGGGGCGAACTGGACCACCACGACCAGCCTGGTTTCGGGCGTGCAGAGCACCAACTACCAAAAGGTCACGACCGCCACCGGCAGCTATCACTGGGCGGACGGCGTCGACTCGCACGGCAACCCCAATCCGCTCAACACGCATCCGGAGAAATGCTGCGGTGCGGACGCCCAGTTCAACTGGTACCAGCAGATTTACGATCACCTGACGCTGACGCTGACCAATACGGTCAAGGCGTCGAATCCGATCAACATCAAGTTCACCGGCGGCGGCAATAGCGACGTCCTGGTTAATTCGACCTCCGGCATCGTCATCAGCGGGTCGATCAACAACCTTCAGGGCACGACGACGCTCAACGCCACCGGCACCAACTCGTCCATCACGGTCGGCGCAAATGCCAACAACCCGGTCATCTCGGGCACGAGCGTCACGCTCCGGGGTGACGGCGGCATCGGCACGCTCGGCGCCACCAAGGCTCCCGTCCAGGTGCAGCTCTATGGCGGCAGCCTGACTGCGAGCTCGATCGATCGCGACATCGCGATCGCGGCCGTCGGGTCGCTGTCGATCAACCAGGTCAAGGTGAATTCGGCGGGCGCCACGCCGCAGGGCAACGTCTTCCTCTCCGCGGTCGGCGACATCAACTCGGCCTCGGCCTACAACGTCGCGAGCCCGGTCGTGATCGGCAAGAATATCGAGATCAACTCCACCTCCGGTGCGATCGGCGCGCGGAGCACCGTCGTCAATGGCGCGTCCACCCTGACCAACATCAATCCGCTCGTGATCCAGGCGACGGGGACGGTTCAGGCGGGCGGCAGCGTCGATGGCGGCGTGCTCGACAGCGCCTCGGCCACCGGCACCTACATCATCCAGTCCAAGGGCGACCTCCGGCTCGGCACGATCCAGTCGACCGGCGGCCCGGTCTTCCTGGAAGCCGCCGGCTCCGACGGCAACCAGGCCAGCATCCTGAACGGCCGGGCGGCGGTCGGTCTCACCCAGGCGCAGAGCCAGCATCTGCAGAGCGTCTGGGCCAGCCTCGACCTGCTCAGCGGCAACGCCGCCACCAATGCCGTCAACAGCTACCAGGCGATGGTGACCTCGGCCTACAACGATTACTTCCAGCTCAAGAACATCGCCTTCCCGAACGGCAGCACCTACGCCCCGACGTCGGTGGGCCTGACGGTGTTGCGGGCGCAGGTGGCTGCCAAGCTCGGCATCGACCCCGCGAACGTCACGACGACGCAGATGAAGACCGAGGCCACGACGCGGTTCCTGCGCGATCAGTTCCTGCTCGGCAAGATCAGCACCGACGAACTGAAGACCTCGCTGACGAGCTTGCTCGGCAGCGCACCTTCGGATCCGCTGGGGACGCTGTTCGGTAGCTCGCTGTCGACGACGTTGTTCACGAAGCTGTTCGACGGCGTTTCGACGGCCAACCAGCGCATGCCGACCAACACGGCGCTGCAAACGGCGCTAGACACGTACAATGCGAGCTACAGCTACACACTGGCATCGACCGAGCGGGTCTACGGCATCATCACCGCGGGTGCGCAGTGGACCCAGAGCCAGCTGGCCTACACCGTCTCGTCGTCGTCGATCGGCGCGGCGCCGCCGCCGATCGACGAGAACGTCATCGCCAATGTCAGCGCCAACCAGATCATGCTCTACGCGCCGCGCGGCTCGGTCGGCAATTCGGCGGCGCCCCAGACCTTCACCTTCACCAGCGTCGATGCCTCGTCGCTGACGACGGAGCAGAGGGCATTGCTGTCCTCGGCCGGTCCCGGCCAGCTCACCGTCGGCGCGGTGACGGACCCGACGACCCATGTCACGACCTATACGGTCAGCCTGTCGCAGCAGAATCTCGTCGTCGTCGACAACCCGATCGCGATCTCGGCCAAGGCGCTGACGAACGTCTATCTCGGCAGCAAGAATGGCCTCGCGCTCGGCGGCGTTACCGCCAATTACGGCCCGATCACGGCCGCGCAGGCCAACGGCATCGAGGTGACGGGCCGCGGCGACGTCAAGCTCGACGCCGTGAACAGCATTTCCGCCAATGCGGGCGGCGCCGTGATCTCGGGCGATATCGCCAACCTGACCCTGATCGCCGAGCGCGGCAATGTCGGGTCCAGCTCGAATGCGCTCCAGATCGCGTTCGCCGACGCGGGTAACGACCAGCTCGACCAGGTCTCGTCGGCGCAGGGCATCTATGTGAAGCAGACCACCGGCGATCTCGTCCTCGGCAACATCGCCGCCGGCAATGCGATCCAGCTCGCCGCGACCGGCAGCATCTACGCCGAAGCCGGCTTCACGGACCGCTCCGCGATCCACATCCTCGGCACCGACCTCGATCTGCGCGCCGGCGGCAGCATCGGCTTCAACGGCTCGGCCTTCCAGCCGCTCCAGGTGAACATCTCGGGCGCGGTGACCGGCTCGGCGGTCGGCGACCTCAGCCTCCTCGCCGTCACTGGCGATCTCGTGGTCGGCACCAGTGGCCCCTCCGGGACGCTGACGGCCGGCGGCGCGCTGACGCTGAACGTTGCGCGCGGCGCGCTCACCATCAATACCAGCATCACCAGCAACGGCCTGATGCAGCTGCTCGCCAATCGCGGCATGACCTTCGCGGTCGGCACCAGCGCTGCGCCGGTGGTTGCGACCAGCAGCTCGGACGGCGTGACGCTGGTGGCCGCCACGCTGTCGATGGGCGCCTATTCGGCCATCGACGCGGCCGGATTGATCTCGGTGACCACCACGGCCGATGCGACGATCGGCCAGCTGAATTCGTCGCTGTCCTATGCGGCCGCTTCGAACGGGGCCTCGATCATCGTCACCGCCGGCGGCGTTGCCTCGCTCGGAGCGATCATCGACAATGGCGACGGCCGGACCAAGTTCCTCGTGTCCGGCGCCGGCGCCGAAGTGTCGCTGAGTGCATCGAACGGCATCGGCAACGCGACGGGCCGGTTCACCACCAACGCCGCGCGGCTGTCGGCGAGCACGAGCGCCGGCAGCATCTACCTGAAGGCGCTGACCGACACCGAGGCGAGCCTGCTGTCCGCTGTGAAGGGCAGTGTGACCATCGTCGGCACGGGCGGGCTGACGCTCGACCAGGTGCTGGCGGGCACCACGACCGGCGCGAGCGGCAGCTTCAGCGCGATCGCAAACAACGGCAGCATCATGATCGGCACCGCCGACAGCAGCGGCTCGCAGACGGTTCGTGCGACCCAGAATGTGACGTTCAAGTCCCTGACAACGACCGGCAACAGCGGCGATGCCGGCAACATCGACGTCACCGCCGACAACGGCTTCATCCTGGCGCAGACGGTGATTTCGGGCGGCGTGACCACGCTGGGCTCGGTCTCGGCTCACGGCTCGGCGAGCCTGCTGGCCGCCACGACCATCACTGGCAACACGCTCGCTGCCACGACCGGCTCCGGGCTGCTGACGGCCAATGGCGGACCGATCAACTGGAACGTCCTCAACGTCGGGACGACGCTGGGCGTGACCGCGGGGCAGGGCAGCATCAACCTCCAGACCGCGCAGAGCGGCGGCACGCAGACCATTCACGCACGCGACAACGTCACCTTCAACGCGCTTACCGCAACCGGCATCAATGGCGATGCCGGCAGCATCAACGTCAACGCGGACAACGGTTTCATCCTCGCGCAGACGGTGACATCAGGCGGCGTCCCGACGCTGGGCTCGGTCTCGGCCCACGGCTCTGCGAGGCTGATCGCCGCGGGCACCAACACCGGCCATAACCTCACGGCCTCGACCGGCAACGCGGTCCTCAGCGGCACGGTGGTTCATTGGGATAATCTCAACGTTGGCGGCACGCTCGACGTCACCGCGACGGCGGGAGGGATCACCGTCGGCACCGCCATCAGCGGCGGCACGCAGACCCTGCACGCCGTGAACGACATCGTCTTCAGCCAGCTCACCACGACGGGCATCCCGGGCGATGCGGGCGACCTCAACGCCAGGTCCGACACCGGCTCGCTGCGCGGCGGCTCGATCTCTGCCCACGGCGATACGCATTTCGAGGTGGCCGGATCGGTCTCGTTCGACCGGATCAGCGGCAACGTCGTCAAGATGCGGTCGTCGGGAGATCTGACGATCAACTGGGTCAGCGTCGTGAGCGAGCTCGATCTCGCGGCCGATACGATCAACGTCAGGGGCGAGCAGATCCGGTCCAACCCGGCGATCCCGCTGATCCTGAACATCACCGGCTACAACGGCGGCGTCGCCAAATCTGCCAACGTCTGGATCGACCCTGACAGCATCATCGTCAACCAGTTCAGGGTGGTGGATGCAAACTTCTGGACCGACGCGCACGCCGTCTCGATCCTGAACGGCTATGTGCCGGGCCAGCTCATGCTCACCACTGCCACCCAGCAAGTGCTGCTCAACAACCGCACGTTGGCGCCGTCCAACTGGCCGACGCTCCAGCTCTACCAGCCGGGCGGCGTGTTCACGATGAGCCAGGTCGGCAACGCCAGTGTCAGCAACGCCTATGTGGTGTTCTATACCGGCGATGTCTCCGCGACCGTCACTAATTACGGGCCGAGCCACACCTGCTGCAACGTCTTCACCGGTGCCAGCATGATGCGCAACATCGCGGTCGACGGCGAGGGCAGAGAGAGCATCGAGAACTGGCTGGCGAAGAAGGATGGCGGGACGTTCTACCTGCTCGGTCTCTCCGGTCAGGCGCGGCTCGACGCGCTGCTGACGCCGCGTCCGGTCGAGGCGATCGGGTCCGGCCCCGCCGTCAATATCGAAGGGCTCAGCGACATGCGCAAGCTGCGCCGTCAGGGACAGCGTCTGGGGCGCGCGGGCTGGAAGGACGCTTCTGTCCAGACGGCGAAACCGGCCGCGGCCCGTCTCGCGGAGGCGTGGTAAGCGAATGCGGATTCTGGCGGCGGCTTTGGGGATCGGGCTTGCAGCGTCCTGCATCACGCCCGCGCGCGCGCAGGTGCCCTCGATCAATCCAGGCGTGATCCAGAACGACGTCGACCGGCAGCGGCGGCAGCTCGAGCAGCAGAGCGCGCCGCCCAAGCTCACGGGGCCGGCGGTGATCGGCGGCGAGCGGGAAAAATCCCAGCTCCTGAAGCCGGGCGGGCCGAAATTCCGCCTGCGCAAGGTCACGTTCGACGAGTCCAAGTTCATCACGCCGGCCGAGCTGGATGAGATCGCGAAGAAATATGTCGGCAAGGATGTCGACATTGCCGCATTGTTGCAGCTCGTCGCCGACATCAATGCCATCTACGCCGCGCGCGGCATCGTCACGGGCATCGCGACGCTGCCGGAGCAGGACGCCAAGGGCGGCATCGTCCGCATCAAGCTCACCGAGGGTCGTCTCCAGAAGACGACCATTGAGGGCAACAAGCAGACCCGCACCGACTATATCCTCGATCGCGTGAAGGAGCCCGAAGGCAAGGTCCTCGACGTTCCCAAGCTCAACCGCGACGTGATCTGGTTCAACCGGACCAACGACGTGCAGATCAAGGCGCTGCTGCAGCCCGGCACGAGTTTTGGCCTCACCGACCTCCAGTTCGCCGTGATCGAGCCGCCGGTCGACACCTTGCAGCTCTTCACCGACAACCAGGGCGCGGAGAACACCGGGCGCTGGGAGGGTGGGGCCTTCTACAAGCGCCACGGCCTGTTCGGCGTCGACGACCGCCTGACCTTCTACGGCGTCCGCTCCGACGGCAATCTCAACGGCAACGTCGCCTACAGCATACCGGTCAATCCCTGGGGCGGCCGCGCCGGCGTCAGCTACACCGAAGGCAAGATCAAGATCATCCAGGGGCCGTTCGTCGCGCTCGACGTCACCGGACGCTCGAGCCAGGCCGCGGTCAATTTCAGCCAGCCGGTCTGGGTGACGCAGGACTGGCTGGTGCTGCTCAATGCCGCCTTGACCGAGGGCAAGACGGTCAGCCGCTTCGCCACGGTTGCCGTCACCGACGATCACTACGACAAGACCACGGCGGGCGTCTCGGTGACCAAGTCCGGCAACACTTATTCGATCACGGTCTCGCCGGCGGTGAACTACGTCGCGTGGCATGATTACGTGCTTGGCAACAACCGCGCGTTCAACACCTATACCGGCTCGCTGATCGCGACCAGTGCCGCGGGGCCGGCGAACTTCAGCGCCAATGTGCTGGCGAGCTGGCAATACACCCAGGAGAAGCTGCTGCCGGGCGACCAGATCTTCTCGATCGGCGGGCCCACCACCGTACGCGGCTATCCCTCCAATTCGGCGTCCGGCGACAGCGGCTATTATTTCAACGCCGAGCTGCACTACAACTGGTCGCAATGGCTGAGGGGTTTCGACACCTACATCTTCACGGACTGGGGTGCGGTGTATTCGACCTTCCCTGGAGTGACCGAGCTGGCCTCGGTCGGCGTCGGCTTCTCCTGGACCTACGCGCCGTGCATGACGTTCGAGGCGAACTACGCGACGCCGCTGAAGATGGCGGTCTCGACCCAGAACCATTACGAGGCCTATGGCCGCATCATCTTCCGGCCGTTGTTGATGTTCCAGAAACAGGAAAGCCCCGCGCCCGTGGCGGCGGTGGCCGGCAGGAGCAAGTCGTAGCCTCGGGCTGCTCCGATCTCTCCGTCGGATTGCTTCGCGGAGCCGTCGGCTCGCGATGACGGTCTTGATGCAATGCTACGCCAAATTCCCGATCTCGTGCCCCGGACGCAGCGCAGCGCCTCTTCGGCGGTGCGCTGCAGAGCCGGGGCCCGAGCAGCAAAGTGCAGCGGCTTCTGGGTGCCGGCTCTGCGGAGCGTCACTGCGTCCGCACCGCGTCCGGGACACGGAGCGTGTTGCTCGAGACTCCGGCAATGACGAGAATGGCGCGCTTCTCAGCGCTTCAGCGTGAACTCGTCAGCGCCGCGCCGGTGCTCCCATTTGGCCTGCTCCAGCTCGGGCCGGTCGCATTCGGCTTCCGGATAGCCGATGCAGAGATAGGCGATGAATTTCCAGGATTGCGGCACGTCGAGGATGGCGTGAATGCGATCCGGATTGAGGATCGATACCCAGCCGAGGCCGATGCCCTCGGCACGCGCCGCGAGCCACATCGCAATGATCGCGGCGACCACGGAATACTCCGTCGTTTCAGGCATGGTCGCGCGGCCGAGGCCGTGGCCGATGTCGCTGGCCTTGTCCGCGAACACGGCGAGGTGGCCGGGCGCCTGTTCGAGGCCCGACAGTTTCAGCGTGGCATAGCGCGCGGCGCGGTCGCCGGAGTAGCAATTCAACGCGTCAGCGTTGCACGCCTTGAAATCGTCAATCACGGCCCGGCGCCGCGCGGCGTCATCGACGGTGGCGAAGCGCCAGGGCTGGCTGAGGCCGACCGAAGGCGAGAGGCAGGCGGTCTCGATCAGGCGATCGATGGCGTCCGTCGGCAGCGGATCGCTGCGGAAGCGGCGCACGTCGCGGCGCCACACGAACAGCTCGCGCAAGTGTTGGCGGAAGGTATCGTCGAACTCGACCATGAGGTCAGCGCCCCATCTGAAAGGAAGCGGCCACCAGCAGGATCAGGATCTCGCCCGTCTGCTCGAACGCGCCCAGGATGTCGCCGGTCTGCCCGCCGATCTGCCGGATGGCAAGCCGCGCCAGCATCAGTCCGGCAAGTGACAGCAGGATCAGGCCGACCAGCGCCTTGCCCGGCCCCAACGCCAGGGCAAGCGCGAGCGTTCCAAGCGCGAAGGCTATGGCCACACTATGGCCAGGCGGTGGTCCGGCGCCGGCCGATAAACCGTCGGGCCGCGCCGGCGGTACCAGCAACATGAAGGCCGGCACGCCGGCGCGGGCAGCCGTGTGGGCCGCGCACAGTGCGAGCATGACGGCCCATGGATCTGCGATCGCTGCAAGCGCGCTCCAGCGCAAGCCGAACGACAGGATCAGCGCGCAGACACCATAGGTCCCAATCCGGCTGTCGCGCATGATATCGAGCTTGCGCTCGCGCGTGCGGCCGCCGCCAAGCCCATCGGCGGTATCGGCAAGCCCGTCCTCGTGCAGCGCGCCGGTGATGAGGGCGGTCATGGCCAGCGCGAGCAAGGCGGCAAGGTTCGGCGTCAATCCGGACCGGCTCGCAATCTTGTAGACCAGTGCGCCGGCCAGGCCGACCAGCAGCCCGGCGACGGGCAGAGCCCAGGTCGCGCGCGCGATGGCGCCGTCGTCTGCGGGCTTCGACGATGCTACGGGCAGAATCGTGACAAAGGATACCGCCATCCTGAGATCGGCGATGAGGTCCTTCAAAATTTCTGCGCGGCGCATCATTTCAGTTTCATCGGCAGGCCGGCGACGACGAACTCGACCTCGTCGGCAGCTGCCGCGATAGTCTGATTCATGATGCCGGCGGCGTCGCGAAAGCTGCGCGCCAGGGCGTTGTCGGGTACGATGCCGAGACCGACCTCGTTGGTGACGAGAACGACCGGGCTTTTCAGCCGGGGCAGGGCGCCGGCAAGCGCCTTGACCCCGCCCTCCCAGTCGCGCTGCGCGTGCATCAGATTGGAGAGCCACAGCGTCAGGCAATCCACGAGCCTCGCGCCGCCGTCATCGGTTGCGACCAGCGCGGGGACGAGATCGAGCGGCACCTCGCGCTCGATCCAGTCGGTTCCGCGGCGCGCGCGGTGTGTTGCGATGCGCGCCTCCATTTCGGTATCGAGCGCCTCGGCCGTCGCGATGTAGACGGGCTGGCCTGGAAAGCTGCGCGCGCGCGCTTCCGCCCGAGTGCTCTTGCCCGATCGCGCTCCGCCAGTGATCAAGATGACGGCCATCAAAGTCTCCTGTCGGGCAGCACTAATCACCAATTGCGGCCAAAGACAAAGCCGAAATCAGCCGGGCAGGGGCTTGCGCTCGCCCCTCGCTTTGCGCAACAGGGGCGGGACAGGAGGCGGGTGTGGGCTTTGCGGGTGCGATGGTGGTGGCGATGGCGGTGGATGCCCTTCTGGGCTGGCCGTCATGGCTGTTCGCGCGGATCGGGCATCCCGTGACCTGGCTCGGCCGGTTGATTGCCGCCATCGATACCGCCTGGAATCGCGCGTCTGATCCGCCGGCATGGCGCCGAGCTGCTGGCGTGGCCGGCGCACTCGTGGTGATTGCGCTCTCCGGCGCGCTCGGCTGGATCATTCAATCGGTGCTTTCGTTGGGCTGGATCGAAATCGTGCTGGTCGGCATCCTGGCCTGGCCGCTGGTGGCATTGCGCTCGCTGCATGATCATGTGGCTGCCGTCGCGAAGCCGTTGAGCGCAGGCAACATCGCCACCGCGCGCGCGGCGGTCTCGCGCATCGTCGGCCGTGATCCCACGGCGCTCGACGAAGCCGGCATCGCGCGCGCGGCGATCGAGAGCCTCGCCGAGAACGCCTCCGACGCCGTGGTGGCGCCGGTGTTCTGGGGCGCGCTGTTCGGCCTGCCCGGCATCTTCGGCTACAAGGCGATCAACACGCTGGACTCCATGATCGGCCATCGCAGCGAGCGGCACGAAGCCTTTGGCTGGGCGGCCGCGCGCATCGACGATGTCGCCAATTTCATTCCGGCGCGCCTGACCGGTTTTCTGTTCGTGCTGCTGGCACAAAGGCGATCGGAGGCGCTGTCGTGCATGACGCGCAATGCGCGCCGGCATCGTTCGCCCAACGCCGGCTGGCCCGAAGCGGCCATGGCGGGGGCGCTTGGAGTCCGGCTCAGCGGCCCCCGCATTTATCATGGCAGCGTCACGAACGAGCCCTGGCTTAACGAAGGCGCGCGCGATCCGCGCGCTGCCGACATCGGCGAGGCACTGGCCGTCTACCGTCGCGCCGTGCTGCTGCTCGCCGGCCTCCTTGCGGTCCTGGCTCTCACGTGAAAGAACGGGGTATGCGCGAGCACGGTGGAAATCTCGATCTGGCCCAGCAGCGGTTTGGCGGCCGCGCGGAGGATTGGATCGATCTGTCGACTGGGATCAACCGCGTGCCTTATCCGGTGGGTGAAGTGAGCGCGCGCGCGTGGAGCGCGCTGCCGTCGCGCGCGGAGATCGAGGCGCTGCATCAGGCCGCGCGGCACGCCTACCGCACGATCGCGCCGGTTGTTGCGATGGGGGGTGCGCAGACCGCCATTCAATTGCTGCCGCAACTCGCGACGCCCGCGCGCGCGCGCATCCTCGCGCCGACCTACAATGAATATGCCGGGGTCCTGTCGGCCGCGGGGTGGGACGTCGAGGAAGTGGGAGAGCTCGATGCGCTGGCGGGCGCGGATCTCGCCATCGTGGTCAATCCCAACAATCCCGATGGGCGGCGTCATACGCCGAAGGACCTGCTGACATTGCTGCCGCGTGTCGGCCGCCTCGTCGTCGACGAGAGCTTTGCCGATGCAGTTCCACAGCTGTCGCTTGCGTCCGAAGCGGATCGGCCGGGACTATTGGTGCTGCGTTCGTTCGGAAAGTTCTATGGCCTTGCCGGCCTGCGGCTTGGGTTTGCAATCGGCAATGCGGCCGACATCGCGAGGTTCGCGGCGATGTCGGGGCCATGGCCGGTGTCGGGAGCCGCGATCGCGATTGGTTGTCGTGCCTTGCGCGACGACGCCTGGGCGGAGGCCACATCCGCGCGGCTCGCCCGCGACTGCGTTCGGCTCGACGTGATCGCGCAAGCGCAAGGCTGGCGGCTTGTCGGCGGTGCGCCACTGTTTCGTCTCTACGCGTCGCCCGACGCGCTGGCCGCGCAGGAGAAGCTCGCACATGGCCACATCTGGTCGCGCGTTTTCGCGCGAGAACCGACATGGCTGCGCCTCGGGCTTCCTGGCAGCGAAACCGAATGGACACGGCTTGCCGAGGCTTTAGCGCGCTAACGTCAGCAGGCCTTCGACGTCGAGGTGCTTTTCGATGTGATCGGCCAGCGCCTCGAGCGCGCTCTCGACCCTGGCGTGATAGGGCTCGTCGCCGGCGGGAATATCGAGCTTGGCGAGGTAAGCCTTGCGGAAATCATCCGAGGTGAAGAGGCCGTGTAGATAGCTGCCCTGCACGCGACCGTCGCGTGAGATCGCGCCTTCCGGCTCGCCATTCCGTTTTGCGAACGGGCGGGCGCAATCGGGCCCGTCGGTGCGGCCGATGTGGATCTCATAGGCCTCGATCGGCTGCTTCGTGGCGGCGTGCACGGCCGCGACACGCGTCAGTGTCTTCTGCGGGCTCATCACCGTGTCCACGTCGAGCAGCCCAAGGCCCGGCGTGTCGCCCGCGGGGCCCTCGATGCCGTCGGGGTCGGCGACGCTGCGCCCCAGCATCTGATAGCCGCCGCAGAGGCCGAGCACATGGCCGCCCCTGCGGTGATGCGCGAGCAGGTCGATGTCCCAGCCCTGCGCGCGCAGGAAGGCGAGGTCGCCGCGGGTGGACTTTGAACCGGGGATGATGACGAGACTGATATCGCCCGGGATCGCTTCGCCCGGGCGCACCATCACGAGATCGACGCCGGGCTCCAGCTTGAGCGGATCGAGATCGTCGAAATTGGCGATCCGTGACAGCGCGAGACAGGCGATCTTGCATTGGCCGGGTTTTCGCGCATCGCGCAGGCCGAGCGCATCCTCGGCCGGCAGCTCGCCGGCGCGGCCGAACCAGGGCAGCACGCCAAAGCCGCGCCACGACGTCTTCTGCTCAATCAGCTTGTAGCCGTCGTCGAACAGCGTAGCGTCGCCGCGGAACTTGTTGATGACAAAACCCTGGATCATCGCGGCATCGTCGGGATCGATCACCGTCCTGATGCCGACGAGCTGGGCGATGACGCCGCCGCGGTCGATGTCGCCGACCAGCACGACCGGCACGTCGGCCTTGCACGCAAAGCCCATATTGGCAATGTCGGCCTTGCGCAAATTCACTTCGGCCGGGCTGCCGGCGCCTTCGACCAGCACGAGATCGGCGCGCGCCTTCAGGCGCTCGAAGCTCTCGATCACCGCGCCCATCAATGAAGGCTTCATCGCCGCATAGTCGCGCGCGCGGGCGGTTGCGATGCGCTTGCCGTGGACGACGATTTGTGCACCGACATCAGTCTCGGGCTTCAGCAACACCGGGTTCATGTCGGTGTGCGGCTCGACGCCGGCGGCGAGGGCCTGCAGCGCCTGGGCGCGGCCGATTTCGCCACCATCGACGGTGACGGCCGCATTGTTCGACATGTTCTGCGGCTTGAACGGGAGCACGCGCAGGCCGCGCCGCCTGAAGGCGCGCGCGAGGCCGGCGACGATGAGCGATTTGCCCACGTCCGAGCCGGCCCCCTGGATCATCAGCGCGCGTACCATCGAACTCAGAACTCGACGCCGGCCTGGGCCTTGATGCCGGAGCGGAACGGATGCTTCACAAGCGTCATCTCGGTGACGAGATCAGCGATCTCGATCAGCTCGTCCTTGGCGTTGCGCCCGGTGAGCACGACATGCGTCATCTCAGGCTTTTGCGTCGTCAGGAATTCCACCACCTCGGCGATATCGAGATAGTCGTAGCGCAGCGCGATGTTGATCTCGTCAAGCACGACCATGCGCAAGTTCGGATCTGATATCAGCTCCTTGGCCTTCTCCCAGCCGGCGCGTGCTGCGGCGATGTCGCGGGCGCGGTCCTGCGTTTCCCAGGTGAAGCCTTCACCCATGGCGTGGAACTGGCACAGATCGCCGAAATGGCCGGTGAGCAGGCGCCGCTCGCCGGTGTCCCAGGCGCCCTTGATGAACTGCACGACGGCGCAGGGCAGGCCGTGGGCCACGCAGCGCACGATCATGCCGAAGGCTGAGGAGGATTTTCCCTTGCCGGCGCCGGTGTGGACGATGATCAGGCCCTTTTCGCCGCTCTTGGTCGCCATGATCTTGTCGCGGGCGGCCTTCTTCTTCGCCATTTTCTGGGCGTGCCGGGCGTCGGTTTCCGTGTTTGTTTGGGTATCCGGTTCAGGCGTCATCGGTCCCGGTCCTTCGGCTTGACAAGTGGCGGCCACCGGCAAATGGTGGCCCGGCGTTGGTTCCTGTCCTATGACAGGCGAAGAGGGAATGCGATAGGGTCCGAATCGGCAAGATTTGGGTCCAAAATGCAGCCGCCCCCGCGACCGTGACCGGAGAGATGCCCGAAGCCACTGATCCCTTGGGATCGGGAAGGTGGGGATCGAAGGGCAAAACCCTGCTCCGCAAGCCGGGAGACCTGCCAGCGCGGACGAGTTTTGGACCGGCGGACGGGGTGTTCCGCGACGGGGAAACGGGCCTTCAGGAGAATGGTCCGTGTGCCTCATCGCCTCCCGCTGTTATCTGGAAGAGGCGATGACCGTCACACTTCACGTCTGCATCACCTGCCGTGCCGGCCAGACGCTGGGCGAGGGCGAGACGACGCCCGGCAAGCGCCTGCATGGCGCGATCCTCGATGCCGGCGTGCCCGATGGCGTCAATGTGGTTCCCGTCGAATGCCTGTCGGCCTGCAGCCAGGGCTGCTCGGTGGCGCTCAGCGCGCCCGGCCGCTGGTCCTATGTCTATGGCCGCCTGTCGGATGCGAATGCGCGCGACGTGGTTGCGGGCGCCGCGGCCTATGCGGCCGCGCCTGATGGCATCGTGCCCTGGCGCAGCCGTCCTGAAATCTTCCGCAAGCAGTCGCTTGCCCGCATTCCCCCAATTGCCGTCGTGCCGGAGGCCGCTGAATGAACTCGCTTGCAAAAGTCCCGGTCACGGTGGTCACCGGTTTTCTCGGCTCGGGCAAGACGACGCTGATCCAGCACCTGCTCAGCAATGCGGGCGGCAAGAAGCTCGCGGTGCTTGTCAATGAGTTCGGCAGCGAGGGCGTTGACGGCGAGATTCTGAAGTCATGCGCCGATGCGAACTGCCCGGAGGAGAACATCGTCGAGCTCGCCAATGGCTGCATCTGCTGCACCGTCGCCGACGATTTCATTCCGACCATGGAGCAATTGCTGGCGCGTCCGGTGCGGCCCGATCACATCCTGATCGAGACCTCGGGCCTGGCCCTGCCAAAACCGCTGCTGAAGGCGTTCGACTGGCCGGAGATCCGCTCGCGCATCACGGTCGACGGCGTCATTGCACTCGCCGATGCCGAAGCCGTCGCGGCCGGCCGCTTCGCGCCCGATCCCGACGCCGTCGAGGCGCAGCGCGCGGCGGACGACAATCTCGATCACGAGACGCCGCTGTCGGAAGTATTCGAGGATCAGATCGCCTGCGCCGACATCGTGCTGCTGACCAAGGCGGATCTCGCCGGCAGCGCAGGCATTGAAGCTGCCAAGGCGGCGATCAGCGCCGAGATGCCGCGCCGCGTGCCGATGCTGCCCGTCACCGACGGCGCGATCGATGCGCGCGTCATCCTCGGCCTCGGCGCGGCCGCCGAGAACGATCTTGCCGCGCGTCCCTCGCATCATGACGGCGAGGAGGAGCACGAGCACGACGACTTTGCTTCCATCGTGATCGATCTTCCTGAAGTCGCAGACGTCGATACGCTGGTCGCTTCCGTTCAGCGTCTGGCGCGCGAGCAGAACGTGCTGCGCGCTAAGGGCTATATCGCCGTCGCAGGCAAGCCGATGCGGCTGTTGCTGCAAGCGGTCGGCGAGCGCGTGCGCCACCAGTTCGACAAGCCTTGGGCTGCCGGCGTCAGGCAGTCAAAGCTCGTCGTGATCGGCGAGCACGGCGATATCGACGAGGCCGCGATCAAAGCGGGACTTGGTCTCTTGGGATCTGGTATCTGATGCACGTCGTCTTCCGCGAGAGCCGGGGTCTCGAGGAGACCGCGACGCCAAGGGACATCGGCCAGGACCCGGCCGATCTCGTGGTGCTCTCGTATTCGGATTCCGATCTGGCCGCGTTCGCGGCCGGCTGGCGGCGCGGCCGCGACAATCTGCCATCGCTGCGGCTCGCAAATCTTGCGGAGCTGCGTCATCCGCTTTCGGTCGACACCTATGTCGAGCGTACGCTGTCGCACGCACGCGGCATCCTGGTGCGCCTGATCGGCGGTGAGTCCTACTGGTCGTACGGGTTGGCTGCCCTGCAACAACTGGCCAAGGATCGCGGCATCGTGCTGGCCGTGCTGCCGGCCGATGGTCGTGACGACACACGGCTCGATGCCTACTCGACCTTGCCGGTCTCGACGCTGCGTCGGCTCAAGGTGCTCTGCGACACCGGTGGCCCGGTCGCCGCGCAAGCTGCGATCGCGCAACTCGCGCTCGCGTCAGGTCTTTATGCCGGGCCAGTCGTCGGCGAGATGACCGTGCCCGAGATGGGCTTCTACGATCCCGCGCGTGGCGTCATTGCGGCGCCGGCGTCGGGCGAGGGCAAGCCGCGCGCGCTGGTGACTTTCTATCGCTCCTATCTCACCGCTGCCGATACCGGGCCGGTCGATGCCCTGATCGCCGCGCTGCGTGAGAAGGGATTTGATGCCTATGGCGTGTTCGTCACCTCGCTGAAGGCCGCAGGTGTCGCCGATTGGTTGCACGCGCATCTTGCGCAAAAACCAGCGGCGGCGATCGTCAACGCGACGGCGTTCTCGGCCCTGGGCGACGACGGCACGACGCCATTCGATGCCGCATCCTGCCCGGTGTTCCAGGTCGCACTCTCCACGGCGCGGCGCGAGGATTGGGCGAAATCGCTGCGCGGCCTCTCGCCCGGCGATCTCGCGATGCATGTGGTGCTGCCCGAGGTCGACGGCCGTCTGTTCGCGGGCGTGGTGAGCTTCAAATCGGCCGCTGAGCGCGATCCGGATCTGCAGTTTTCGCATCTGGCGCACAGGCCTGACGAGGAGCGCGTGAAAGCCGTCGCCGCGCGTGTCGCGGCCTGGCGGCGTCTTGCGGAGAAGCCCGCCGGCGAGAAGCGGCTGGCGATCGTGCTGTCGAACTATCCGGGCCGTCCGCACCAGATCGCGCATGCGGTTGGTCTCGATGCGCTGGCCTCGGTCGAAGCCCTGGTATCTGATCTCGTGGAAGTGGGATTCGAGGTTGCTCCGGTCGACGCGCTCGGCGAGACACTGCTGAGGCAGCAGCTCACCTGGAGTGTTGCCGAGTACCGTGCGGCGCTCGCGCGGCTGCCGCAAGTCTTGCAGGACGATCTCGCGCAAGCCTGGGGCGCGCCGGAGGATGATCCGAGCTGCCGCGATGGCGCGTTCCACTTCGCCGCGATCGAATGCGGCCAATCGATCATCGCAGTTCAGCCCGAGCGCGGCGATGCGGTCTCGCGCGATGGCGACTATCACGATCTCGCCCGCACGCCGCGACACGCCTATGTCGCATTCTACCTCTGGCTCCGCGGGCAGGCCGTTGACGCCGTCGTGCATATGGGCGCACATGGCACGCTGGAATGGCTGCCCGGAAAGTCCGTGGCGCTATCGTCCGCGTGCTGGCCGGAAGCGCTGATCGGCGATCTCCCCGTCATCTATCCCTTCATCGTCAACGATCCCGGCGAGGCCGCGCAGGCCAAGCGGCGCATCGGCGCGGTCACAATCGGTCACCTGCCGCCGCCGCTGGAAACATCCACGGTGCCGGAAGGTTTGCGCCGGCTTGAACGACTGCTCGACGAATATTCGACGGCTGATGGTCTTGATCCCGCCCGCCGTCGGCGCCTGATCGCCGCGATCCGTGACGAGGCGCGAGCGGCGGGTCTCGAAGACGATCTCGGCCTCGATGCATCGGCCGCGCCGGCGGAAGCGATTCCGCGGATCGATCGCTTCGTCTGCGATCTCAAGGAAAGCCAGTTCGGCAACGGCCTGCATCTGTTCGGTCGCGGCGCCTGCGGCGAAGCGGAGCGGGACGCGCTGCGCGCCGCGCTCGCGGGACAGCGCGTTGCGCCGGGGCCGTCGGGCTCGCCCTATCGCGGTCGTCAGGACGTTCTGCCCACGGGCCGCAATCTCTTTGCCGTCGATCCGCGCGCCGTGCCGACGCCGTCGGCGCATGCGCAGGGGATAAAACTCGCCGAAGAGCTGCTGCGGCGCCATTTGCAGGATCACGGCGACTGGCCGAAGGGCCTCGTCGTCGATCTCTGGGGCTCGGCGACGATGCGCACCGCAGGCGAAGAGTTTGCGATGGCGCTGCATCTGGCCGGCCTCGCACCGCGCTGGGATCACGCCTCCGGCCGCGTCACCGGCTACGACATCGTCGCGCCGGCCGAGCTCGGCCGTCCCCGCATCGACGTCACGTTGCGGGTGTCGGGCCTGTTCCGCGATGTCTTCGCAGGCCTTGCGCAAATGTTCGAAGCTGCGTCCGAGGCGCTCGCGGCGCGCGACGAGGAGGGCGACGACAATCCTTATCGCAAGCGCGCATCACGCGTGTTCGCGCCGCGGCCTGGACAATACGGCGTCGGCCTTTCGGCGATCCCGGATGCCTTCACGCCCGAGACGCGCGAAGCCGCCGGCGAAGCCTGGCTGTCGGCATCGTCCTGGGCCTTCTCGGTGGATGGTACGATGCAGCCGGATCGTGCCGGAATCGAGTCGCGCCTCGCGTCCGCAGACGCTTTTGTCCATATCCAGGACTTACCCGAAACCGATCTTCTGCTCGCCGCCGACTATGCCGCGCATGAAGCAGGCGTCGCCGCGGCAGCAGCTCACCTCGGTGCAGGCGCGCCGTCACTCTATCATCTCGATACGACACGGCCCAGCGAGCCGCATGCGCGCACGCTGACGGAGGAGATCTCGCGTGTCGTCCGGTCACGCGCGGCCAATCCGGCCTGGATCGCCGGCATGATGCGCCATGGTTTCCGTGGCGCCGCCGAGATCACCGCGACGCTGGAGCACATGGCCGCTTTCGCGCATCTCGCCGGCGCCGTGCCGCCGCATTTGTTCGACCTCTATTACGACGCAACGCTCGGCAACGACGACATCCGCGCCTTCATGGCGCGCGAAAATCCGGCGGCGCTCGCCGCAATGGAGGCGTGCTTCGCGCGGTTGCATGAGGCCTCGCTCTGGCGGACGCGGCGCAATTCGATCGCCGCTGCGCTGAAGGAGGCGTCATGAGCGCTTCCGCAGTCAAGGGCTGGTGTCCCGGCGCGCTGCGCCCGATGTTATCGGGCGACGGGCTCGTGGTGCGGGTGCGTCCGTTTGGCGGGCGCCTTGAAGCACCACAAATCTCCGGGATTGCGGAACTGGCCGAGCGCTTCGGCAACGGTCTGATCGACGTCACGAGCCGGGCCAATCTCCAGATCAGGGGCGTCAAGGAGGATGGCCATCGGCCGTTGCTCGACGGTCTTGCGCGATTGGCGCTGCTCGATCCCGACGCCGATATCGAAGCCAAGCGCAACATCCTGGTGACGCCGTTCTGGAGCAACGGCGACGAAACGCAGTCGCTCGCCGCGGAGCTCGAGGAGGCGCTCGCCGATTCCGGCCTCGCGCTTCCCACCAAGTTCGGCTTCGCCATCGATGACGGAAGGTCGCGCGTTCTGGCCGGCGATTCCGCCGACATACGCATCGAGCGCGACCGTTCGGGCGGTCTCCTGGTGCGGGCCGACGGAGCAAGGCTCGGCCGCTGCGTCGAACGTGGACAGGCCGTGAGCGCGGCGCTGGCGCTCGCAAGCTGGTTCATCATCTCAGGTGGCGCGAGGGGCGGGCGAGGGCGCATGGCAGCCCACATCGCATCCGGCGCGGCGTTGCCTCAATCGCTGCGCGGCGAGACCGAGCCGGCGCCCGTGATGGCCGCGGCGCGGCCCGGCCACTATCCGCAAGGCGCGATGGTCGGCGTCGCGTTCGGGCAGATGCTGCATGCGACGCTCCATCGGTTCTCTGCTTGCGGACATGCGCTGCGCATGACGCCCTGGCGGATGGTGCTCAGCGAGGGCAAGCGCGAGATGCCGAGTGGCGCGGGCCTCATCACCGAGCCCTATGACCCGGCGCTGCGCGTCATCGCCTGCAGCGGCGCACCGCGCTGCCGGGAAGCCCATGCCGATACGCGCGCGCTCGCAGCAGCGCTTGCGCCGCGCATTGCTGCCGACGCTCGGCTTCACGTCTCCGGCTGTCGCAAGGGCTGCGCCCATTCCGGCGCGGCTGCGGTCACGCTGATTGCGACGCGCGCCGGGTTCGATCTCGTCCGCGACGGCTCGACCCGCGACGCGCCGGTCCTGCGTGGGCTGAGCGGTGCCGATATCGTTAGCGATCCCTCCATCCTGGTCGGAGGGAACTGATGCCGCACACCTACGAGACCGATGGCGCGACGATCTACCGGCAATCCTTTGCAACGATCCGGGCCGAGGCCGATCTTGCGCGCTTTACGGCCGACGAGGAGCCGGTGGTGGTGCGGATGATTCACGCTGCCGGCATGGTCGGCCTGGAGGCGCATATCCGCTTCACATCTGGCATGGCGGCCGCCGCGCGCGCGGCCTTGCAGAAGGGCGCGCCGATCCTGTGCGACGCGCGCATGGTCTCGGAAGGCATTACGCGCGCGAGATTGCCCGCGGCCAATGCCGTCATCTGCACGCTCGGAGACGAGTCCGTTGCTGCGCTCGCGCAGTCCATGCGCAACACGCGCTCGGCCGCGGCGCTGGAGCTGTGGCGGCCGCATCTCGATGGCGCGATCGTCGCGATCGGCAACGCGCCGACCGCGCTATTTCATCTGCTCAACATGCTGGAGGACCGCGATTGCCCGCGGCCGGCAGCGATCATCGGCTGTCCCGTCGGCTTCGTCGGCGCGGCCGAATCCAAGGCGGCGTTGATGGCCGATCCGCCGGCGCCGGCACTGACGGTCGAGGGCCGCCTCGGCGGCTCCGCGATCACGGTTGCTGCCGTGAACGCGCTGGCGAGCCGGAGCGAATGATCATGGGACGCATCATCTGCTGCGGTCTCGGCCCAGGCGATCCCGATCTGATGAGCGTGCGTGCCGATCGTACGGTGCGTGGGGCGCAGCACGTTGCCTATTTCCGCAAGAAGGGCAGGCCGGGTCAGGCGCGCCGCATCGTCGAGGGCATGCTCGCTGCCGGCGTCACCGAATATCCCATGGAATATCCGGTCACCACGGAAATCGCTTTCGACAGCCCAGAATACATCCAGCTGCTCGCCGGCTTCTACGACGAATGGGCCGAGCGCCTGGCGCGGCTTTCGCGCGCCGTCGATGTCGTCGTGCTGTGTGAGGGCGATCCCTATTTCTACGGCTCGTTCATGCATCTGCACATGCGTCTGCAAGGCCGCGTCGAGATCGAGGTGATCGCCGGCATTCCCGGCATGGTCGGCTGCTGGAACGGCGTCGGACTGCCGATCGCGCTCGGCGACGACGTCACGACGGTGCTGATGGGGACGCTCGCCGAGGACGAGCTCGAGCGGCGCATGCGCGATTCCGATGCGCTGGTCGTCATGAAGACCGGCCGCAATCTCGCAAAGGTGCGCCGCGCGCTTCGCTCCGCAGGCCGGCTCGACGATGCCTGGCTGGTCGAGCGCGGCACCATGCCGGGCGAGCGCGTGGTGCGGCTCGCCGAGATCGATGCTGCCGATTGTCCTTATTTTGCGATTGTGCTCGTGCACGGCAAGGGCCGGCATCTGGACGCTGCCGAATGACGGGCACGCTGACCATCGCGGGCCTCGGCCCCGGCAGCGACACGCTGGTGACGCCGGAAGTCTCAGCGGCGCTCGCGGCGGCGACGGACATTTTGGGCTACGCGCCCTATGTCGCACGCGTGCCGCCGCGGCCTGGGCTCATCCTGCATCCCTCCGATAATCGCGAAGAGCTGCAACGCGCCAGCGAGGCGTTGCGTCTGGCCGCCGAAGGCGGTCAAGTCGTCGTCGTGTCCTCCGGCGATCCCGGCGTGTTCGCGATGGCGTCTGCCGTGTTCGAGGCGCTCGAGCAGGCGCCGCAATGGCAGGAGCTGCCGATCCGCGTGCTGCCGGGTATCACGGCGATGCTGGCGGCGGCTGCACGCGCCGGCGCGCCGCTCGGCCACGATTTCTGCGCGATCAACCTTTCCGACAATCTCAAGCCGTGGGCGGTGATCGAGAAACGCCTCCGCCTCGCGGCGGAAGCCGATTTCGCGATCGCGATGTACAATCCGCGCTCGGCGAGCCGGCCGGAAGGATTCGGCCGCGCGCTTGCGGTGCTTCGCGAGGCTGGCTGCGGCGAGCGTCTCGTGATCTTCGCGCGCGCGATCAGCGCTGCCGACGAGACGATCGAGACCGTCACGCTGAGCGAGGCGCGGCCCGAGATGGCCGACATGCGCACGCTGGTGATCGTCGGCAATTCGCAGACGCGCCGGGTCGGCCGCTGGATCTATGCACCGAGGCGAGTCCGATGACCGAGCCACTGCATCACCTCCGTGACGCTCTCGACCCGCAACCGCTCGGGCAGTTTCGGTCGCGAGATCATGATCACGGGCAGGCCAAGCATGCGCGCCGCGTCGATCTTGGCGCGCGCGCCGTCGCCGCCGGAATTCCGGGCGACGATCCACGCGATGCCGCGCCTGCGCATCATCTCCAGCTCGCTTTGAAGCGTGAAGGGTCCGCGCGACACGATCACATCCGCCGCGAAAGGCAGGGGCGCTTCGGGCGGATCGACGAAGCGCAGCGTGTAGCCATGCTGCGGCTTGCTCGCGAACGGTGCGATGTGCTGGCGGCCGATGGCGAGGAACACGTTTGCAGGTGTTTCGGGCAGTGCAGCGACGGCGGCGTTGACGTCGGTGACTTCGATCCAATTGTCGCCAGACGCTTTGGTCCAGGCCGCGCGTTCGAGTGCGATCAATGGCGTGCCGGTTTCCGCGCACGCTTCGACGGCGTTGCGGCTCATCTCGGCGGCGAAGGGATGTGTCGCGTCGATCACACGGGTGATGCCTTCGCGGCGGATGTAGTCGGCAAGGCCGCTGACGCCACCGAAGCCGCCGATGCGGATTGGCAGCGGCTGATCGGCCGGCGCGCGGGTGCGACCGCCATAGGAATACACGGCGTCAATACCGGCGCGCGCGATCTCCGCTGCGAGCAGGCTCGCATCGGCAGTTCCGCCCAGAATGAGGGCGCGAATCATGGCTGATCCCTGGCTGACGATCATCGGTATCGGCGAAGATGGCCTTGCCGGGCTGTCCGAGGCAAGTCGAAAGGCGCTCGACGAGGCTGAAACCGTCTTCGGCGGCGAGCGCCATCTCGCGCTTGCGGATGTCGGCAGCCGCGGCCGGGCGTGGCCGGTGCCGTTCGATGCGGATGTCGTGCTGAGCTGCCGCGGCAGGCCGACTGCGGTGCTCGCTTCCGGCGATCCGTTCTGGCATGGTGCCGGCGCAAGCTTGGCCGAGAAGCTCGATGGCGACGAGTGGATCGCGCACCCCGCGCCGTCGACCTTCTCGCTCGCCGCTGCGCGGCTGGGGTGGCGCCTGGAGTCCGTGACGTGCATCGGCCTTCATGCGGCGCCGTTCGAGCGTCTTGTGCCGCATTTGGCACATAATGCACGCATCATTTGCCTGGTGCGCGACGCAGCGGCCGTGGACAAACTCGCCAAATGGCTGACGGAACGCGGATGGGGCGCCTCACTCCTGTGGACACTCGAGGCGCTTGGTGGCCCACGGGAATACATTGACCAGCATCGCGTCGACCTCTTTGCCGAGGACGTTGCTGGAGATCTGGTCGCGGTGGCTGTGCTGGCGAGGGGGACGCAGGGCATTCCCCGGAGCTCGGGCCTGCCGGACGATCTCTTCGTCCATGACGGCCAGATCACCAAGCGGCCAGTGCGCGCGCTCGCGCTCTCGGCGCTGGCGCCGCGTCCGGGGGAGCGGCTGTGGGACGTCGGCGCCGGGTCCGGCTCGATCTCGGTCGAGTGGGCACTGTGTGGAGGAACGGCCACGGCCATCGAGCTGCGCGAAGATCGGGCCGCGAACATTCGCAGCAATGCAGCCGCGTTCGGATTGGCGCATCGGATCGTCATTGTTTCGGGGAAGGCGCCCGAAGCCCTTGCTGCGCTGGATTCGCCGGATGCTGTCTTCATCGGCGGCGGCCTTGATGGCGCGACGTTCGATGCCATCTGGGCACGCCTCTCGCCTGGAGCGCGGTTCGTTGCACATTCAGTCACGCTGGAGACGGAAGCTCTGCTCGGCGAGCTGCACCAGCGCCATGGCGGCGAGCTGATGCGGGTTGAAATTGCGCATGCGGCCCCACTCGGTCGCTACCGCTCCTGGGAGGCGACGCGGCCGGTGGTGCAGTGGAGTGCGGTCCGATGAAAGTCGCCGGTTTGGGATTCAGGAGCGATGTGACGCTCGCCTCGCTGCGTGAGGCGCTCGCTTCTGCCGGCGGCCCTGAGGGGCTTACGGCATTTGCGACCGTGAGCGACAAGGCCGACGCGGAGGCGCTGAAGCAGCTCGCGCGTGAGTGCGGTGTACCGATCAAGGCCGTTCCCGTCGAAGCGCTGGCCGGCATCGACACGCCGACGCAGTCAAGACTCATCGCGGAAAGGTTCGGCACCGGATCGGTCGCCGAGGCTGCGGCGCTCGCGGCAGCGGGCCGCCGCGCGCGATTGATTGCGACGCGCGTGGTCTCGCAGGATCGCACCGCGACTGCGGCGATCGCGGAAGGAGACGGCGCATGACGGTGCATTTCATCGGCGCCGGACCCGGCGCGCCCGATTTGCTGACGCTGCGGGGCCGCGATCTGATCGCGGCCTGCCCGGTCTGTCTCTATGCCGGCTCGCTGGTACCCGAAGGCGTGCTGGCGCATTGCCCGCCCGGTGCGCGCATCGTCAACACCGCACCAATGTCGCTCGACGAGATCATCGCGGAGATTGCGGCTGCGCATGCCGAGGGCAAGGACGTCGCGCGGTTGCATTCCGGCGATCTCTCGATCTGGTCGGCGATGGGCGAGCAGCTTCGCCGTTTGCGTGCGCTCGGCATTCCCTATTCGGTGACACCCGGGGTTCCCTCGTTCTCGGCTGCTGCGGCGGCGCTAGGGGCTGAACTGACCTTGCCCGGTCTTGCGCAGACGGTCGTGCTGACGCGCACGCCGGGACGCGCCAGCGCGATGCCCGAAGGCGAGAAGCTCGCGGCGTTTGCTGCGACCGGCGCGGTGCTGGCGGTCCACCTGTCGATCCATCTGCTCGACAAGGTCGTGGCCGAGCTGACGCCTCACTACGGTACGGACTGCCCGGTCGCGATCGTCTGGCGGGCGAGCTGGCCGGAGCAGCGTATCGTGCGCGCGACGCTTGCGACGCTCGATGCGGCGGTGGGCAGCGAGATGGAGCGCACGGCGCTGATCCTGGTCGGCAAGACGCTTGGCGCTGCGGATTTTGACGAGAGCCGTCTCTATGCCGCCGATTACGATCGCCGCTACCGGCCGGTCGGCGCCGAGCCGCGCTTTCCGGAGGCGTCGTGATGGCGGCCGGCCTCGTCATTTCCGCACCTGCCTCCGGCGTCGGCAAGACCACGTTGACGCTGGCGCTCGCACGCGCCTGGCGCAATCGCGGCCTCAAGGTGCAGTGCTTCAAGAGCGGCCCTGACTATATCGATCCCGCCTTCCACGCCGCCGCCACGGGACGCGCCTCCGTCAACGTCGACAGCTGGGCGATGGATCGCGGGGCCATCGCGCATCTCGTCAGCCGCGGTGCGGATGCCGATGTCGTGCTCGCCGAGGGCTCGATGGGCCTGTTCGACGGTGTCGCCGCACGCGGTGTCTCCGGCACCGGTGCCACCGCCGACATCGCGGAGATGCTGGGCTGGCCAGTGGTTCTGGTGATTGATCCCTCGGGACAAGCGCAGACGGCGGCAGCGATCGCCGCAGGCCTTCGCGACTATCGCGCCGGCGTGCGCCTTGCCGGCGTCGTGCTCAATCGTGTCGCCAGCCCGCGCCACGAGGATCTCGTGCGGCGTGCGCTGAATGACGCCGGCATTGCCGTGTTTGGCGCGCTGCCGCGCCATGCCGAGATCAGCCTGCCGAAGCGGCATCTTGGCCTGGTGCAGGCCGAGGAGCAGGCGGAGATCGGCAAGCTGATCGACGAAGCCGCGCGCTTCGTTGCCGAGCACGTCGATCTCGATGCGGTGCTGCAATCGGCAGCCAAATGGTCGCCGCAAGCTACGGCGAACGGCCTCAACGTGACGCCGCCCGGCCAGCGCATTGCGCTCGCCCGCGATGCCGCGTTCTCCTTCGTCTATCCGCATATGCTGGAAGCCTGGCGTGCGGCGGGCGCGGAGATCTCGACATTCTCGCCGCTCGCCGATGAAGTGCCTGACCCAAGCGCCGACGTCTGCTGGCTGCCCGGCGGCTATCCCGAGCTTCATGCCGGCAGGATCGCAGCCAATGCACGCTTTCGCAGCGGCCTTCGCGGCTTCGCGGAGACGCGGCCCGTGCATGGCGAATGCGGGGGCTATATGGTGCTGGGGGCCGCTTTGACCGACGCCGACGGCGTCCGCCATGAGATGGCGGGGCTGCTCGGCCTGGAGACCAGCTTTGCCAAGCGCCGCATGCATCTCGGCTATCGTCTTGCCGAATTGGCTGCGCCGATGCCGGGGCATCAGGTCGGTGCGCGCCTGCGCGGCCACGAGTTCCATTATTCGACCATCCTCGCGCAGCCTGATACGCCGCTGGCGGTCGTGCACGACGCAACCGGCACGGTCATTGCCGAGACCGGCTCGCAGCGCGGCCGCGCCACCGGCACATTCTTCCATCTGATCGCGGAGGACCGGTGAGCGGTTTTGTCTCTTTCGTCTCCGCCGGCCCCGGCGATCCCGAGCTCCTCACGGTGAAGGGCGCCACGCGGCTGCGCGAGGCCGACGTCGTGCTCTATGACGACCTTGCCTCCGGCGCGATCCTCGATCTCGCCCGGCCCGGCGCCAATCTCGTTGCGGTGGGGAAACGGGCAGGGCGGCCCTCGACCAAGCAGCACCACGTCAACCGTCTGTTGGTCGACTACGCCGCAACCGGTGCGCGCGTGGTGCGGCTCAAGTCCGGCGATGCCGGCATCTTCGGCCGGCTCGAGGAGGAGCTGGAGACGCTGCGCGAAGCCGGCATCGGCTACGAGATCATTCCCGGCGTCACCTCGGCCTGTGTCGCCGCCGCCCAGGCCGGCATCCCCCTGACCCGGCGTCACACCTCGCGCCGCGTGCAGTTCATCACCGGTGCTGATGTTACCGGCGAGCTGCCGCCCAACCTGAATTGGGCGGCGCTGGCTGATCCCGAGGCCACGACCGTGGTCTATATGGGCCGGCGCACCTTTCCGGCGCTTGCCGCAAAATTGATCGCGCATGGCCTCGCGGCCGACACCCCGGCGCTGTTTGCCGAATCGCTCGGACGGGCCGATGAGCGGCTGGTCCGCACCACCATTGCCGAGCTTGCCGAGCAGCTTGCGCGCGGCGGCGCGGCCTCGACGGCGGCCGTGATCCTGTTCGGCGCGCTGGCGGGGGATTATCCGTCATGACGGCCGCGGCTGCCCTTCGCCCCTTGACGCCGGCTCCGCGAAAGAGGCACACAGGAGAGGCATGGTGCTCGACGCGGCGCAAAGCGCCGGAGCATAATCGGGAATGGGGGTGGGCGGACCCAGTTGCGGCGCCCAAAACCCCAGCCGCCCCCGCGACTGTAAGCGGTGAGGGGCTCCGATCAGCCACTGGGCCGCGAGGTCCGGGAAGGCCGGAGTACCCCAGTGAACCGCGAGCCAGGAGACCGGCCCTGCACGTTTTGAGGCCAAGGCCGTCGGGTGTGACGGCAGGAAGGAATTGAGCCATGCATATCGAACCCGGGGTCGTGACGGGCGCCAAGCTCGTGTTGAGTTACGCAACCGGCATCGCCGCAGGCGGCGTTGCGCTGAAGCTGGCGGCCGAAACCGTGCGCGAGCAGGGCATCACATCGTTCGCGGCGCGCACGCTCGCCACCACGGGCCTCGTCTTCACCTTCTTCCAGGTCCTGCCGCATTTCCCGGTCGGCGTCTCCGAGGTGCACTTCATCCTCGGCTCGACCCTGTTCCTGCTGTTTGGTGCTGCGCCCGCGGCCTTCGGCCTCGCGTTCGGCCTGTTGCTGCAGGGCGTGTTGTTCGTGCCGACCGACCTGCCGCAATATGGCATGAACGTCACCACGCTCCTGGTGCCGCTGTTCGCGATCCAGGCGCTCGCGACGCGGATCATTCCGCGCAATGCGGCTTACGTCGATCTGCAATACCGCCAGGCGCTGGCGCTTTCCACCGCGTATCAGTCCGGCATCGTCGCCTGGGTGGCGTTCTGGGCGCTCTACGGCTCCGGCTTCGGTGCGACCAACCTCGCCAACATCGCGGCGTTTGCCGGGTCCTATGCGCTGGTCATCGTGATCGAGCCGCTCGCCGATCTCGCAGTGCTGGCGCTGGCGAAGTCGCTGCGTGGCGTCACCGCGCCCGGCCTCGTCACCCCGCGCCTGCACAACGCGGCCTGAGAGACAAGCGAATGGGCGGCCGCTGCGGCCGCCCGTCGCGCTCGCGATGCTCACGCTCTCCCTGATAGGCATCGGTTGCGGCGATCCCGAGCAGCTCACGCGCGCCGCGATCGGCGCCATCAACGCGGCCGATCTCGTCCTGATCCCGCGCAAGGGGACTGCGAAGTCCGATCTTGCGGATCTCAGGCGGACGATCTGCGCGGACGTGCTCACCAGCGACAAGACGGCCGTCGCCGAGTTCGATCTTCCCGTGCGCGACACAGGCGAGGCCGATTACCGCAAGGGCGTGGACGATTGGCACGATGCGGTTGCCGCGGCCTGGTCGCAGACCATCGCCAGGCACCTCGATGGTGACGGCAAGGTCGCGCTGCTGATCTGGGGCGATCCGTCGCTCTACGACTCCTCGCTGCGCATTGCGCGGCGATTGAATCCGTTGCCGAAGATCGAAGTCGTGCCCGGCATCACCTCGATCCAGGCGCTGTGTGCGGCGCATGCGCTGCCGCTCAACGACATCGGCGAGCCGTTCCTGGTCACGACGGGGCGGCACTTGCGCGACGGCGGCTGGCCGCAAGGTGTCGATACCGTGGTGGTGATGCTCGACGGCGGCACGGCGTTCCAGTCGCTCGATCCAGAAGGCCTGCAGATCTGGTGGGGCGCCTATCTCGGCATGCCCGATCAGATCGTCATGTCCGGTGCGCTGGCCGAGGTCGGCCCGCACATCGTGATCGCGCGGCAGGAAGCACGCGAGCGGCACGGCTGGATCATGGACAGCTATATTCTCAAGCGCAGGCGTTAAGCGAGACAGCATGCTTCCCGAATGGGTCACCCAGAACTGCCCCGAGATCTCCGCAGTCCATCGCGAGGCGGCCATTGTGCGGCAGGCGCAATTGACGAAGCCAGCCGGCGCGCTCGGCCGGCTCGAGCAGCTCGCGATCGAGCTTGCGGGTTTGCAGGCGACCGAGCAGCCCCGCGCTTCGCGGGTGCCGATCATCGTCTTCGCCGGCGACCACGGCATCGTCGCGCAGGGCGTGTCGGCCTATCCGCAGGCCGTCACCATCGCGATGATGGCGAATTTTGCCTCCGGCGGCGCCGCGATCTCGGTGCTGGCGCGCGAGCTTGGCTCGAGCCTGGAGGTGGTCGACGCCGGCACGCTGGCGCTAGGGGAGATGGCGGGCATCGTCACCGACAAGCCGCGCAGCGGCACGCGCGATTTCAGCGTCGAGGCTGCGCTCACGCCGGCGGAATTGGCCTTCGCCTTCGAGGCCGGCCAGCGCGCGGTGGCGCGCGCCAAGGCCAGTCAGCCCGATCTGCTGATCTTCGGCGAGATGGGGATCGGCAACACCACGACATCCGCGGCGATTGCGGCGAGCCTGCTCGGTATCAGCGCCGAGGAGATCGCGGGCAGCGGTACCGGCGTCGATGCGGCCGGCCGGGCCCACAAGGCGCGGGTGATCGATGCGGCGATTGCACGCCACGGCGTCGCCGGAGCCTCGGCCGAGAAGATCCTGTGCGCCGTCGGCGGCCTCGAGATCGCGGCGATCTCAGGCGCGATCATTGCGGCCGCGCAAGCCCGCATTCCCGTCTTGGTCGACGGCTTCATCGTGTCGGTCGCGGCCCTGGCGGCGGTGCGCCTCAATCCGTCGTGCCAGCCGTTTCTGTTGCCGTCGCATCAATCGGCGGAGCAGGGACATCGGCTGGTGTTGCGCGCACTCGACGTGCAGCCGTTGATCAGCCTCGATCTCAGGCTCGGCGAGGGATCGGGCGCGGCCATCGCGCTGCCGCTGGTCCGCTCGGCCTGTGCGCTTCACAACGGCATGGCGACGTTCGCACAGGCCAACGTACCGGATCGGCCTAACTGATCCGCTGATTGACCGAGACGACACGCCACCCGCCCGCGAGCCGGTCGATCCGGGTCAGCGACAGCGGATCGATCACGAAGCGCAAGGCGGCTTGTGGCGTCAGGTCAAGCGCGATGCAGAGCGCGGCGCGGATGGTGCCGGAATGAACGACCAGCGCTGCGGAGCCTGCGCCAATCCGCGACAGGCCCAGCCGGACGCGGACGACCTGATCGGCAAAGCTTTCGCCGTTCGGCGGCCGTCCGCGCGCCGGATCGCGCCAGAACTGCGCATAAGCATCGCCACCGGTCGCGGCGAGCTCGTCATGCCGATGGCCGGTCCAGTCGCCGAAATCCTGCTCGCGGAATTCGCTGACCAGCTCCGGTTCGAGCCCCAGTGCGCGCGCCGTCTCGACCGTGCGCCGCGACGGGCTGGCATAGCCGGTGGCATCCGGCGGCAAGCGCAGCCGCAGAGCCGCCAACGCCGCGTGATCGCCGAGATCCGCCCGCGCATCGGCTGCATGGATCGTCCCGGTCACGCCATCGACGGCCGCATGCCGTATCAACCAGAGGAAGGTCTCGCCTTCCATGCTCATCTCCAAGGAAGTTGGTCGCTGTCGCCACGACGCGCAACTGGCACATTGACTCTGTCTTGGTGGTAATCCTAGATGCTCGCGACGGTTTTCCCGAGAGGGAATGAAAAGGGAATGCGGTGCGGGGCGTTGTCCCCAATGCCGTGGCTGCCCCCGCAACTGTGAGCGGATAATCCTTCGTCACAAGCCACTGGGTCCTCGGTCCCGGGAAGGCGACGAAGCGGTGATGACCCGCGAGCCAGGAGACCTGCCGTCAGCCGTGGTCACACGCGAAGATGTCGGTCGGGGAGTACAGACATTCGGCTTCATCGGACGGCCTTAAGGCCAAAGATGAGACCTCGTTCGCTGTGACGTGCCACTGACGTCATACCGAGGTCCAAGACCGTGTTTACCAACCGTATCGTACGACCGCGCAGCGTCCTGCTCGCCTCTGCCGCGCTCACATCCTTTGCTGCTCTCGATCTGCCGACCGCGCTGGCGCAGCAGGCCCGCGAACCGCTGCCGCCGGTCGAGGTGTCGCCCGCCCAACCGCGCAAGCCCGCCAAACCGGCTGCCCGGGACACGCAGAGCACGCGCCGCACGGCAGCGCGCCGGCCGGCGGCCACATCCGCGGCGCCGAAGCCCGCCGCGCCGGCTGCGACGGCGCAAACGCCGCTGAACACCAATGCGGTGGCCGAAAGCGCCTCGCGGCTCGGCCTGACCGTGCGGCAGACGCCCGCGACGGTCGAGGTGATCTCGGCGGAGACCATGCGCGAGCAGGGCTATCGCACCGTCTCAGAAGTGGCGCAGGGCGCGGTCGGTGTCACCTCTGGCGACAACCCGGCCGAGCCTTCGGCCTTCTCCATGCGCGGCTTCACAAACAGCCAGATCAACACGCTCTACAACGGCATCAAGATCGGTCCGCAGAACATGACCTCGCGGATCGTCGACACCGCCAATCTGGAGGCCGTTGAATTCCTCAAAGGCCCGGCCTCGCTGATGTCGGGCGAAGGCGCCGCCGGCGGCGCCATCAACTTCGTCACCAAGCAGCCGCACACCGGACCGATCCGGAACGAGGCTGATTTCTCCTGGGACTCGCTGAACTCGTTCCGTGCGCATTACGGCTCGGGCGGCAGCACCAATGTGCAGGGGCTGGACTATCGCTTCGACATCAGCCGTTCCACGCTCAACGGCTTTGCCGACGACACCAACGTCAAGACCTTCGGCGCGTCCGGCCAGCTCAATTACCGCATCTCCGACAGCCTCAAGATCTGGGGCGCGATCGAGTATCGCGAGGATCGCTCCAAAGCCTATTGGGGCGCGCCGCTGGTGCCGGTCGCCTTCAGCGGTTCGCGTGCGACGACGGGGATCGTCTCCGGCAGCTATGTCTCGAATTACAACGGAACCAATCTCGGCGCCGTCACCATCGACGACCGCACCTTCAACACCAATTACAACGTCCTCGACAATCGCAACGTGGCGCAGGAGGTCTGGCTGCGCGGCGGCTTCGAGCTGAAGCTGGCGCCTGACCTGACGCTGAAGAGCCAAGCCTATGGTTATGGTGCTGAGCGCAGCTGGTTCAACAACGAGGTTGAGGCTTTCAATACGGCGACGAACATGGTTGATCGCAGCCGCTTCTATGTGGCTCACAGCCAGCGTCTCGTCGGCAACATCACCGATCTGATCTGGGACGCGAACATCGCAGGCTTCGACAATCGTCTCGTCACGACGCTCTCATCGAGCTATCTGGATTTCGTCCGCCCGGGCGCGGCCAATTTTCCAGGCGATTCCGTTGATCTCGTCGATCCCAACCGTGGCTTCTACGGCCTGCTCACGACCAAGCAGCAGACCGCGCGCATCGACAACGAGGCTCTGTCGTTCGAGGACCGGCTGAAGCTGACGCGGACCTTCGCGCTGATCGGCGGCTTGCGCGTCGAGCATATCGGGCTCGACCGCAATTCGACGGATTCCGCCGGCCTGGTGAACGCGGGCTTTCCGTTCTCGAAGGACTGGGCCCCGGTGACGGGCCGGATCGGCTACACCTGGGAGGCCATTCCCGGCCTGACCTTCTTCAGCCAGTACGCCACCGGCGCGGACATCGCCGCCAACAACATCTTCCTGCTCGCACCCACTCAGCCGCTCGACCTGACCACCGCGCGCACTTACGAGACGGGCATCAAGCACCTATTCTGGGACAACAGGGCGGAATGGTCGTTCTCGGCCTATGACATCGTGCGCAAGAACGTCTATGCCGCGGCCGGCGGC
This sequence comes from Bradyrhizobium forestalis, assembly GCF_002795245.1. Classification (GTDB taxonomy): domain Bacteria; phylum Pseudomonadota; class Alphaproteobacteria; order Rhizobiales; family Xanthobacteraceae; genus Bradyrhizobium; species Bradyrhizobium forestalis. The sequence goes on from NZ_PGVG01000003.1 coordinate 99,444, forward strand.
ATGCAGCTGAATATCGCCGGACGGCAGGAATCCAAGGGCGTCGAGCTTGCCGCCTCGGTACGCCCGATCGAGCCGCTGCGTCTCTGGGGCAACATCGCCTATGTCGATGCGCGCTATGCCGACTACAATTTCGTCGGCGGCTCGTTCTCCGGCAACACGCCGCCGAACGTGCCGCGCATCGTCGCGAACGCCGGGGCGTCGTACCGGTTCTTCACACCGTGGCCGGTGGAGCTCGGCATCACCGGCCGTCACGTCGGCGATCGCTACAACACTGACGCCAATGTCGTGACGATGAAGGCCTACACGGTGGCCGACGTCTATGCCTTCGTCGACATTCCCAAGACGGTGTTCGCTGCAGTCGACCAGGCCCGCCTGACCTTCCGCGTGCGCAACATCACCGACAAGCGCTACGCGATCTGGGGTGATCCGTTCTATCCCGATCAGATCCTGCTCGGCGCGCCGCGCACCTACGAGATCTCGGCGGCGTTCAAATGGTGAGGCGCTAGACCGATGATGGGCGCGGTCGTCCTCTCGCACCGCTGGCTCGGGATCGCGTTCTGCCTGCTGTTCGCGATGTGGTTCGCGAGCGGGATCGTGATGCACTTCGTTCCGTTTCCGTCGCTGATGGAAGCGGAGCGATTTGCCGGACTCGCGCCGGTGGATCCCAGCGAGATCAGGATTTCGGTCGGAGACGCCGTGGCAGCGAGCGGGATCGCGGACGCCACGCGCGTGCGGCTGATCCAGCGGAGCGACGGACCGGTCTATATCGTTTCGGGGCCGTCGCGCGCGGGCGCATTCCGCGCCTCCGATGGGGCCGACGCTTCGGTCGCGTCTTTCGATGTCGCGCTGGCCATCGCGCGGGATCACGCCCGAAGCCGCGGCCTCGATGCCGCGCGCGCCAAGATCGTTGCGCGCTCGGATTATGACCAATGGATCGTGCCGAACGGCTTCGATCGCCATCGGCCCTTGTTTCGGGTTGCCCTCGGCGATGTCGCGGGAACGGAGGTCTATGTCTCGTCGCGCACCGGCGAGGTCGTGCTGGATACGACGCGAAGCGAGCGGCGCTGGAATCTCGTCGGCAGCGTGCTGCACTGGATCTATCCGACCGTCTTGAGGAGCAATTGGTCGCTGTGGGATCGCGTGGTCTGGACGCTGTCGCTGTTGGCTCTGATCGCGGCGGTGCTTGGCGCGGTGCTCGGGATCGTGCGGGTGAAACTGCATGGGTATCAGATGTCCTCGCCTTATCGTGGCTGGCACGCCCTGCATCATCTCATTGGTCTTGCGGCGACGACGTTCGTCCTGACCTGGATCTTCAGTGGCTGGCTCTCGATGGATCACGGGCGGCTGTTCTCGCGCGGGCAACTGACCGCGGCCGAAGCCGGCGTGATCAACGCTTCGCCAAATTGGACGATTGCCTCATCGCTCGATCGGCGGTCGGTCTCGCTATCGACGCGTGAAATTGAATGGTTCGCCTTCAACGGAAATCTCTATCGGCACGATCGGGTTGGCCTTGCCGCTCAGGCCTTGGTCAAGGCAGGGGATGCCCCCCGCGTTGGACCAACGGGATTTTTGGATGTGCACGAGATCCAGCAGCTGACGGCGCGCGTTGCGGCTGGCTGCGCCGCACCGATCGTACTTGCCGGCAACGACGACTATCCCGCGCAATCCACCATCCCGGGCGCGCCGGTCTACCGCTCGCGCTGCGGCGACCTCTGGTTCGACATCGACGGCGCCGACGGGAGCGTGCTGCAAAGGCTCGATCCGTCGCGGCGGGCCTATCGCTGGTTTTACGGCGCGCTGCACACGCTGGATTTTCCAGTCCTCATGGCGCATCCGCGTCTGCGCGATGTCGTGATCGTCGGGCTGTGCGCACTCGGACTGCTGTTCTCCGTCACCGGCATCGTCATCGGCTGGCGGCGCTTGCGTCTCTCCTTCGTTGGTTAAACCGGCCGGCGGCCTGCGCCGCAGGTTGCTGTGCCCCTGAGGCCGCGGCGCGAACTACCTGGGCCTGATCGTGAGTTCGTTGCCGCGACCCGGATTGAACGGCAGCGGCAGCGAAAGATAGCCATTCTGCGGATCGCGCACGTAGTCGAGATAGCCCGCGCCTTCCGCAAACGCGTTCTCGCCAATGATCACTGCGCCGCGCTTCAGGTGGGGCTCGAGCAGCTTCAGGATGGGAAGATAGAGCGTGAACGCGCCGTCGAGCATCACCATGTCGATGTCGCCGCCGACGCCGGCTTTGAGGGTCTCGCGAGCATCGCCGACGCGAAATTCGACCAGGTCGTCGAGCCCTGCGGCAGCGAGGTTGACGCGTGCACGCGCGATCTTGGCGGGCTCGAGATCGGTCCCGATCAGGCGGCCGCCGCTCATGTCGCGCAAGGCGGCGGCCATGTAGATGGCGGAAATCCCCATCGAAGAGCCGAACTCCACGATGCACGTCGCCTTGCAGGCGCGGGCACAGAGATAGAGAAACCGTCCGAATTCGGGAGAGACATTCAGGAAATTGTCCGCGAGCCCGCGATAGACCCCTGCGAGATCCCTGGTCTCGGCTTCGATGAAGTGACTGATGGTGCTCTGATGATCGGTTGCTTCGCCCATGGCTTGCATCAGCGGCGCATCGGTCGCCTCCGCTTCCCGATGAAGACGAAGGAGAACGTCGGCGACAAGGCCGCGGCTGAGGGAATCCATGTTTCTCGGCTCCGGAAAATGCGCCCGCGGACGGGCCTCGGAGCCTGAATACGAGATCGGTCTGCCGGCCGCATTCCGCGAACGGGACAATCGATTGCGATTTCCGGTCAGTGCGTTCGGACGCGGCGCTCCGCGAGGTACCGCGCGGGCGGCTTGCCCAGGGCCTTGCGGAACATGGTGACGAAGGCGCTCGCGCTCTCATAGCCGAGATCGAGTGCCACGGCGTGCACCGACGCTCCCCGGTCGAGGCGCTGAAGCGCAATCAGGATGTGGAGTTGCTGGCGCCAGCGGCCGAAGCTCATGCCGGTCTCGCGTTGCAGGATGCGGGTCAGGGTCCGCGGCGCGACGGCCATGCGGCTGGCCCACTCGTCGATCGTCGCGCGGTCGGACGGATCGGCGATCATCGCACTCGCGATCCTGCGCAGCCGGGCATCGGCCGGCATTGGGAAGCTCAGCTCTTCGGCGGGCGCCAGCGCCAGCTGGTCGAGTCGCACGGTTGCGATCCGTCCGTCGGGGCCGTCGACATCGTACAGGGCCGGCATCCGGGTGACGTGCACCAGCAGACGTTCCAGCAGCGGCGAGATCGACAGCGTGCAGCATTGCCGAGGCAGCCTCGGCACTGCACCCGGTTCGACGAACAGGCAATACACCTCGACGTTTCCGGCGACGCTGACACTGTGGGGGACATTTCGGGGAATCCACAGCCCACAGCGCGGCGGCACGATCCAGACGCCCGGCCCGGCCTCGCAGCGGACGACGCCCCGCAAGGTCAGGACGAGCTCGTCCTTGCAATGGGTGTGCATGGCAAGCTTCGTGCCCTTGGTAATCATCTCGCCGCCGAAGGCGGCGATGGCGCGCGGCACGTCCTCCGGGTCGAAATCGACCGCGTCATCGGGACGAAGATCGTCTTCGTTGAGTCGGAAGAAGGGCGTGGTGGGTGATGGTCGATCCGATGACGACTGGGCTGGCTCCGGCAATATCGAGACCGGGCTGTCGACTTTCAATGCGACATGCGCCAGTCTCGATTGGTTCTAACAGGCCATTCCCGAGGGCCTCCGTGATCATGGCAGGTGAGGGGATCAGCGATGCCTTGCTGCCGCATCATTGATCCCTTTTCGCCGGCCGCCTTTCGGTGTAGCTCTGCGCCGGCTTGAAACGGCGGGCGCTGGTCTCGCCGACGACCGAAATCATGCAGGAGGCAGCACGGATGTACCCGAAAGTTCAAATGTTCGTCGCCGGCGAGTGGACCGATGGGTCGTCCGGCAAGTCGGAGGACATCCTCAATCCCGCCACCGGCCAGCCGATCGGCAAGACCCCGCACGCCTCGAGGGCGGATCTCGATCGCGCGCTGGAGGCGGCCAAGGCTGGCTTCGACATCTGGCGCAAGACCTCGCCATTCGACCGCTACAAGCTGATGCGGAAAGCGGCCGATATCATCCGCTCGCGCGCCGCCGAGATCGCGCCCGTGATGACCATGGAGCAGGGCAAGCCGGTGGTGGAAGCGCAGGGCGAGACCATGCTGGCCGGCGACCTCATCGACTGGTTCGCGGAAGAAGCACGCCGCGCCTATGGCCGCATCGTGCCGCCGCGGATGGGCAACGTCTCCCAGCTCGTGACCAAGGAGCCGGTCGGCCCGGTCGCGGCGTTCACGCCCTGGAATTTCCCGATCAACCAGGCGGTGCGCAAGATCTCGGCCGCGCTCGCCGCCGGCTGCTCGATCATCGTCAAGGGACCGGAAGAGACGCCTGCAAGCTGCATGGAGCTGGTGCGCGCCTATGCCGACGCGGGCATTCCCCCCGGCGTCGTTCAACTCGTGTTCGGCGTGCCGGCCGAAGTGTCGGAATATCTCATTCCGCATCCGATCATCCGCAAGATCAGCTTCACCGGCTCGACCGCCGTCGGCAAGCATCTGGCGGCGCTCGCGGGCCTGCACATGAAGCGCGTCACCATGGAGCTCGGCGGCCATGCGCCGGCGATCGTGTTCGCGGACGCCGATCTCGACAACGCCGCAAAAATCCTGTCGGCCAACAAGTTCCGCAACGCCGGCCAGGTCTGCGTCTCGCCGACGCGCTTCCTGGTGCATGAGAGCGTCTACGAGCCCTTCGTCGACAAGTTCGTGGCGGTCGCCAAGGGCCTCAAGGTCGGCAACGGCCTCGACAAGGACACCCGCATGGGACCGCTGGCGAATCCGCGCCGTGTCGATGCGATGGAAGGTCTGGTCTCCGACGCGGTCCAGCGCGGCGCCAAGGTCAAGGCCGGCGGCAAGCGCATCGGCAACGAAGGCTTCTTCTTCGAGCCCACGGTGATCACCGATGTGCCGCGCGATGCCCGCATCATGAACGAGGAGCCGTTCGGACCTCTTGCCCCAATCACGTCCTTCCGCAGCTATGACGAGGTGGTGGCCGAGGCCAACCGTCTGCCTTACGGCCTGGCGGCCTATGCCTACACCACTTCGACCAAGACGATGCAGGCCATCGGTGCCGACATCGAGAGTGGCATGGTCTCGATCAACCATCACGGTCTCGCGCTGCCCGAAGTGCCGTTCGGCGGCATCAAGGATTCCGGCTACGGCTCCGAAGGCGGCCTCGAGGCGATCGAGGGTTACCTCAACACGAAGTTCGTGACCCAGGCGAGCGCGTAAAGACAGATGCGGTGTCGTTCCGGGGCGCGCGACGCGCCCCGGAACAATGGTGAGAGTGCTCGCGTAGCCCGGGTGAGCGAAGCGATACCCGGGACAACCGCGGCTGGATTCCCGGATGTCGCTTCGCTCATCCGGGCTACGATCTCTTGCGTTGCCTGACGGGCGGGACATGGACAACAGCCGTCACCCCAGCAAGCGCGTGTCCCTGGCGGGGATGCATATCGACCGGACCTCGGCCGTGCCGCTGCATTTGCAGATCGCGGCTCACATCCGCGATGGCATCCTGCGCGGCGTCTTTCCGGCCGGAACGCAGTTTCTGGGCTCGCGCGAGATTGCGCGCGAACTGGGCTGTTCGCGCACGGTGGTGCTGACCGCCTGGGATCTGCTCTACGCCGAAGGCTACCTTGAATCGACTCCGCGCGGTGCCGTCATGGTGGCGTCCGTCGCGGCCCCGCATGCGGAGCCGCCTTCCACCACGTCGCCTGCGATCAAGCCCGCCCACATGTCGGAGCGCTGGCGATCGCTGCTCGGCCTGGATTACGAGACCAACTGGCCGTCCGTGTTCGCACCTGGCGCCCCCGACATTTCGACGTTCCCGTTCAAGGACTGGTCGCGCCTGCTGCGCCAGGCCTGGCAGAATCCAAGAGAGCAGGAGTGTCTCGATCTGCCGCCTGAAGGCCATCCGCGTTTGCGAAGCGAGATCGCGAACTTCCTCGGCTCCGTGCGCGGTCTCGTTTGCTCGCCGGAAGAGGTCGTCGTCACCTCCGGCACGTCGGGGGCACTGGATTTCTGCAGCCGGATGATCCTCGATCCCGGCGACGAGGTCTGGGTCGAGGAGCCCGGCTTCATCGAGGCGCGCTGGGCGTTGACGGCCGCGGGCGCAAAGCTCGTTCCGATTCCGGTCGACGACAAGGGCCTCGTCGTCTCGGAAGGAATCCGTCGCGCGCCACGCGCACGGCTGATCGTGGTCACGCCGTCGCATCAATATCCGCTCGGCGTCAGCATGGGCCTGGAGCGGCGGCTCGAGCTTCTCGACTGGGCGAACAAGAACGACATCTGGGTGATCGAGGATGACTACAATTCGGAGTTCAGGCACCAGGACAGCATGATTGCCTCGCTGCGCTCGCTCGATCGCGAGGGCCGGGTGATCTATTTCGGCACCTTCTCGAAAATCATGATGCCGAACCTGCGGCTCGGATATCTCGTCGCGAACAGGCATTTCATCGCAGGATTCACCAAGGGTCGCGCGCGCATCGACGTGCACACCTCCGGCATCGGGCAGCTCGCTTTGGCGGAATTCATGCGGGAAGGGCATCTGTTGCGCCATCTGCGCGCCATGCGGCGGGTCTATGCGAGCAGGCGCAAGGCGCTGATCGATGCGATCGGCGCGCTGATGCCGGACGATCTGACGGTGTCCTCCGCCGTCACCGGCCTGCACCTGGTGGCGCTGTTCACCGACGCAATGCAGGCGCGGATGAGCGATCGCGAGGCGGCCGCGGTCTTGAAGGAGGCCGGCATCCACCTGCAACCGCTGTCGCAGAATTTCCTGGAACGGCCGACGCGGCAAGGCCTGGTGTTCGGCTACGGCCGGCTGCGCGTCGAGGATGCCGCTCCGTTGCTTGCCAGAATCGCAGCCTGCATCGGCGGCGCTTCTCGCAGCGCACCATCCAACCCCGCGAACACGCTCTCTTACTGATCGTACAATAAAGAGAGGCTGAGCCGACTAATGTGCATAGCTCATAGGCACCCCGATATCCGGCGCTGCCGATTGATCGCCTGCAAATTAGACAGCTGATTTCGGCGGCTCGGATTGCGGTGCAACAGACATCGCGATTTGCTCAGAGAAATCCGTGGTGCGGTGCACGTTTTTGGCGTGGAACGGCGCGCGCTCACGTGCTGTCTGTGCAGGCATCGCTGCACCAAAACGTGCATCCGGTTGTGAGGTGCGCTGCGCCAGCTGCTTGCTGGCCCAGCGAATTGCGACAACTCTGGCCCTATCGGAGGGCCACCGCTCTGTCGCACGCTCGCAGACGATGGCATGACAGGGGATGCATGATGAGCGCTCTCGGTTCGGCATTCGAGTTGGCGGTGGACGGGAAGGACCCGGCGTCCGGTTCGGACGTCACGCGTAGCTGCCCCCGCACATGAGCGCTTTCGAAAATCACTGGGAAGTCGGCACCGATATCGGTGGCACCTTCACCGATATCATCGCCATCCGACTTGATTCCGCGGAGGCCCGGATCGCAAAAGTGCCGTCGCGCCCCGACGCGCCGGTCCAGGCGATGCTGGAGGCGATCGAGGCAGTGGGCCTGCGCAAGAGCGAGGTCAAGCGCTTCGTCCATGGCACCACGCGCGTTACCAACGCGATCGTCGAAGGCCGGTTGCCGAAGGTTGCGCTGGTCGCGACCGAAGGCTTTGCCGACGTGCTGGAGATCGCGCGCTATCGCCGCCGCGATCTCTACCGTCTCGACATTCCCCCGAAATCGCCGCCGCTGGTTCCGCCCGAACGCTGCTTCGGGCTTGCCGAGCGCCTCGATCACGAGGGTCAGGTACTGAAGGCGCTGGAGGAGGCGGAGATCGAGCGTCTGGTGGCGTGGCTGAAGGAGACTGGCGTTCAGAGCGTCGCGGTCGCTCTCCTTCACGCTTATGCCAATCCAGTCAACGAGAAGATGCTCGGCGAGCGCCTCAAGGACGTCGTCGCCCATGTCTCGCTGTCGCACGAGGTCAACCCCGAGGCACGCGAATATGAGCGGACTTCGGCGACGGTGTTCAACGCCGCCGCGATGCCGATCGCGGTCGAATATCTCAGCGAGCTGGAGCAGCGGCTGCCGATCGGACCCGGCTTGCAGGTGTTTCATTCCGCCGGCGCCATGATCCCGATCTCCGCGGTGAAGCGGCGGCCGCTGGTGATGGCGATGTCGGGCCCCGCGGCCGGCGTCTCGGCTTCCGTCAGCATTGCACGCCAGCTCGGCAGCTCGCGGATGCTGACCTTCGACATGGGCGGCACCACGACCGACGTGTGCCTGATCGTCGACGGCCAGGCCGAGATGACCGACGGCCGCATGCTCGGCGACAAGCCGCTGCGCCAGCCGATGCTCGCGGTGCATTCCATCGGCGCGGGCGGCGGATCGATCGTCCGCAACGGTCCTGGTGGCCTCACGGTCGGGCCGGAAAGCGCCGGCTCCGAGCCGGGGCCGGCCTGCTACGGCCGCGGCGGCCATGAGCCGACCATCACGGATGCCAATGCCGTGCTTGGCTATCTCAATCCCGAGACCAAGCTCGGGGACCGCATCGGCATCGACATTGAGCGCGCCAGGCGTGTCATCGAGCCGATCGCGCGCGCGCTCGGACTGAGCCTCACCGAAACAGCGCTCGGCATCATCAAGGTCGCGAACGCGACCATGGCCCGTGCGCTCCGCCGCGTCACGGTCGAGCGCGGCATCGACGGACGCGACTGCACGCTGCTCGCCTTCGGCGGCGGCGGCCCGATGCATGCCGCCGGTCTTGCCGATCTCTACGGGATCGCAGAGGTCGTCGTGCCGAGCGCGTCGAGCGCATTCTCGGCGCTGGGCTGTCTCACGGCCGATTTCAGCTTCCTGCAGCAACAGACGCTTCGCGCCGCGCTCGACGGCATCGATCATGCGCGCGTATCGGAACGTATCGGGACGTTGATCGACGATGCCTCGGCGCCGCTTCTCGCCAATGGTGTTGCGAAGGCGGAGATCCAGGTCGAGCTGGTGGCCTTGATGCGCTATGCGGCGCAGAACGATGCCATCCCAGTGTCCTTCACGCTGCCGCTCGATGTCCCACGGTTGAAGGATGACTTCCTGACGCGGCATCACGAGCTGTTCGGCTATGCGACCGGCGAGCCCTGCGTCATCGAATCCGTGCGGGTGCAGGCGCGGCGCCCGTCGACGACCGTCGTGAGCCGGCCGGCGACGGCCGTGAGGGCCGTGTCTACGGGCACGCGCATCTGCTCGTTCGACGGCTTCCATGACATCGCAACCGCAATCATCGACCGCGCCGCGCTCACGGAGACCGTCAGCGGTCCGGCCATCATCGAAGACGCGTGGTCGACGGTGGTTGTGCCGCCGGGGTGGCAGGCAAAGCCCGATACCGCCGGCAACCTGTTCCTGACGCGGAGGGCGGCATGAAGCTCGATCCATTCGTCGTCGAGGTCATCCGGCACGGGCTCTCCGCCGCGGCCGAGGAAATGAGTCTCGTGATGACGCGCTCGGCGCGCTCGCCGCTCTTGCGCGAGGCCGGCGACCTCTCGTCCGCGATCACCGACGGCCATGGCGGCCTGGTCGGGCAGGGCCGCGACATCCCGATCCATCTCGGTGCGATGGCCTACACCATCCCAGAGCTGCTGAAGGTGATGCCGCGTGACGGCCTGAACGATGGCGATGTGGTGATCTACAATGTCGGCGCGCTCGGCGGCAATCACCTCAACGACGTCAAGGTCGTGCGTCCCGTCTTCTTCGAGGGCGAGATCGTCGCGTTCGCGGTCAGCCTCGCGCACTGGCCCGACATCGGCGGCACCTGGCCCGGCAGCTATTTCGCCAAGGCCGTCGACACGTTCCAGGAGGCGCTGCGCATTCCGCCGGTGCTGATCGCGACTGGAGCCGGCGTCAACGCGCCGATCGTGCAGCTGCTCAAGGCCAACGTTCGCGATGCCGAATCCTGCGAGGGCGATCTCCTCGCCCAGATCGCAGCGACCAAGGCTGGCGAGAAGCGCATCGTCGAGCTTTGCCGCGAGCACGGCAAGGCCGTTTTCATGGCGACGCAGTCACGCCTGCACGATCTCTCCGAAATCGAGATGCGCGAGGCGCTGCGCGATCTTCCGGATGGCGTCTATGAGGGCGAGGACTACCTCGACGACGGCAGCGACAACAACGCGCCGGCGCGCATCCATGTGAAGATCACCATTCGCGGTGACGAGGCGACCTTCGACCTCTCCGGAAGCTGCGACCGCGTCTCGAATTTCTGCAACACGACGCCGTTCATGGCACGCTCGGCTGTCGCTTACGCCGCGCGCATCATGAGCGGGCGCGATATGACTCAGAACGCGGGCGCGCTGCGGCCTCTGACCATCATCACGCGCCCAGGGTCGATCCTCGAGCCGGGCTGGACTGCGTCGGTCGCCGCCGGCAACCACGAGACCTCCATGCGCATCGTCGATGCGATTTTCCGCGCGATGCAGGACACCATTCCCGAGCGTCTGTCGGCGGGCGGAGCGACCACCGCGGGCGTGCTGTTCTTCGCCGAGCCGCGGCAGAACGGGTCATGGAGGATGCTGTATGAAGTCCATGGCGGCGGCGAAGGCGCGCGGCACAATCGGGCCGGCACCGCCGCGACGCGGGTGCATCTGTCCAACACCTCTAACACGCCGGTCGAGGTGATCGAGGCGAATTACGCGATCCGCCTGGAGCAGCAGGCCATTCGCCGGCACTCCGGCGGCGCGGGAGCGCATCGTGGTGGTGACGGCTCGGTCCGCACCTACCGCATCCTGGCGCCGTCGATGCACCTGACCACCTGCATCGAGCGCATGGTGATTGCGCCCTGGGGGATGCAGGGCGGCTATCCCGGCAAGGCCTGCCGCATCTCGCTGGTCAGGCAGGGCGCGAACGTCGCCATCGACGGCAAGTCGAACCTGGTGCTGCAGCAAGACGATCTCGTCACGATCGAGATGTGTGGCGGCGGCGGTTACGGCGCTGCTAAGTGAGGGGATTGCAATGAGCAGATTGTTGCGGACCGGGCTGAATGCGGGCGACGCCGCGCCGATGGCCGTGGTCGGCGGCGAGGGCGTCTACTTTCATCTCGCGGATGGCCGCAAGCTGATCGACGGCAGCAACACCGGCGGCGGTCTCGGTCATCGTCATCCCGCGATGGTGGAGGCGATCCGCCGCGCGGCGGATACGCCTGTCGTCAACGAGGGTTGGACCTGGGTTGGCCGGGAGCAGGCCGCCGACGATCTGATGGCCACCGCGTTCGCGGGCGAAGAGGATTGGGTCGGCGCGGTGCGTTTCTGCATCAGTGGCAGCGAGGCCAACGACATGGCGCTGTCGCTGTGCCAGGCGCTGACGCAGCGCTCGGCGCTGGCAACGCGCGAGCGCGCCTATCACGGCATCACCGGCCTGTCGCGCAGCATGACGGTGCAGCCGCAATGGCACGGTGGACTTGCGGTGCACTCAGGCGGCTCGAAGCTGCCGGCACCGATGGCGCCGGTGCGGATTCTTCCGGCGCCGGATGGCGCGATCTATGGCGCGCCGGCCAACAATACGCCGCCGAGCGAATATCTCGCCGATGCCACGCGCCTGCTCTCGGAGACGGCGGCAACGATCATCGACTACACCCAAGGCGGCATCTACTACGACGGCGCCTATCAGGACGAGGTGGCGCGCTGTGCGCGGCAGGCCGGCTCATACTGGATCGCGGACGAGGTCGTCACCGGCGCCGGTCGCGCGGGACGTTGGTTCGCTTTCCAGGGCGCGCAAAGCCGCCCCGACATCGTCACGCTCGGCAAGTCGCTCGGCGGCGGTGCCGCGGCGGTCGCTGCGGTCGTGGTGTCGAAAGAGATCGTCGAGCGGCTCAAGGGCACGAGCTGGCAGAACTACGGAACGCTGCGCGGTCATCCGATCAGCATGGCCGCCGTCAGCGCCTACCTGAAGGTCGTTAATGACGAGAAGATTCTGGAGCACGTCCAAGATCTGGAGAAGCTGTTCACCCGCCGCCTGCTGGCGATCGCGCAAAGGCACCCAAGCGTGCGGCGCGTGGCCGGGCAGGGGCTGCACTGGACGGTGGAGCTGCACGGGCCTGACTGGCGCAGCTGGCACGCCGACACCGCCGAGGTGCCGATCGCCTCGCGCGTGGCGGAGCGCGCGCTGGAGGCTGGCGCGGTAATCGGCACCAGCGGCGAGCAGACCTCGCTGTTCCTGGCACCGCCGCTGGTGATCTCCGAGCGCGAGGCTGCGCTGCTGCTCGATGCGCTCGACCACGGCCTCGATATCGCCGACGAGGAGCACGGGTGAGCCCGGATCACGCAGCACCTCGTCGCTCGCCGGCCTGGCCGGCGGATCAGCCCTGGCGTCTGGCGATGCCGGAGGGGACGTTGTACGATGCCTTGGCACGTGCTGCGCAAGCGCGGCCTTCCCATCCGGCGACGGTGTTTTACGGCGCGAGCCTGAGCTACGCCGAGCTGCACGACCGTGTCGATGCCATGGCTGGCTTCCTGCAACTCGTTTGCGGCATCAAGCGCGGCGATCGCGTCATGATCGCGCTGCAGAACTCGCCGCAATATGTCATCGCCTATTATGCGGTGATGCGGACGGATGCGGTGATCGTGCCGGTCAACCCCATGAACAAGACGAGCGAGATCGCGTATCTCGCCGCAGACAGCGGCGCCAGGGTCGCGATCATCGGCAGCGAGCTGAGCGACGTGTTTACGCCGCTGGTCGGCGATGCCATTGCGCATGCAATCGTCGCGCAGTATCGCGACGAGGTTCCAGCCGCGACGCCCTATACGCTGCCGTCGTGCGTGACTGAGGCGCCCTCGGAGATACCGCCATCGCCGGGCTGGTATTCCTGGTCGCCCGCGATCGCGCAAGGCTTGCAGCCGGGTGCGATGGAGGCAGGGCCGGACGATCTCATGATCCTGCCCTATACGTCGGGCACGACGGGCAAGCCCAAGGCCTGCATGCATACCCATCGCAGCGCGCTGTTCACCGCGGTGTTGCAGGCGCGCTGGTATGGGCTCGATGGCAGCGACGTGATGACCGGATTCATGCCGCTGTTCCATGTCGCGGGCATGCAGGGCTCGATGAATGCCGCCATCGTCACCGGCGCCACGCTGCTGCTGATGGCGCGCTGGGACAAGGATCTGCTGCCGGACCTGTTCGAGACCTACGGCGTGACGTTCTGGAACGCCGCGCCGACCATGATCGTGGATGTGCTCGCCAGCGCCAGTTTCCGCGATAAATGCTTTGCGAAACTCAAGGTGCTGACTGGCGGCGGCGCGGCGATGCCGACAGCCGTCGCCGAACGGCTCAAGGGGCGGTTCGGTCTCGATTTCGTCGAGGGCTACGGCATGACCGAGACGATGTCGCCGACGCACCTCAATCCGATGGCCGCGCCGAAGCGGCAGTGCCTCGGCATCGCCGTGCAGGAGACCGACGCCAGGGTCGTCGATCCCGAGAGCCTGATCGAGCTCGATGACAACGTGGTCGGCGAGATCATCGTGCATGGGCCGCAGGTGCTGCAAGGTTACTGGAACAGGCCGCAGGCGGATGCCGAAGCCTTCATCGAACGCGACGGTAAGCGGTTCCTGCGCACGGGCGATCTCGGTTATCGCGATGCCGAAGGCTATTTCTTCGCGGTCGACCGCCTGAAGCGGATGATCAATGTCAGCGGCTTCAAGGTCTGGCCGGCGGAGGTCGAGGCCGCGATGTACCAGAACCGCGCCATCCGCGAGTGCTGCATCGTCTCGGCGCCGGACGATTACCGTGGTGAGACCGTCAAGGCGCTGGTGGTGCTGGATGAAACCGCGCGCGCGACGACGTCGGCGGACGACATCGTCGGCTGGGCGCGCGGCGCGATGGCGAGCTACAAGGCGCCGCGCGCCGTGGTCTTCGTCGAGTCCCTGCCGCGCACCGCCAGCAACAAGATCAACTGGCGCCTTTTGCAGGATGCCGAATGGGGGCGGACGGCATGAAAGCTGCTTGGCTGGAAAAGCGGTGCGAGGCTGCGTTATGCTGCAAGCGCCCGAACATCCCTATAGCCGCCGCTTCCCCCGAGAGATCACCAGGAATTCGCTGATGCGCATCGTCAATGTCGCCGCCGCCCAGATGGGCCCGATCCAGAAAGCCGACAGCCGCGAGGCCGTGGTCACGCGCATGATCGCGCTGATGGACGAGGCGAAAGCAAAAGGCGCCGACCTGATCGTCTATCCGGAACTGGCGCTCACGACGTTCTTCCCGCGCTGGTATGTCGAGGACCGCTCCGAATTCGACATCTGGTTCGACCGCGAGATGCCCAACGCGGCGACAAGGCCGCTGTTCGAGCGCGCGGCGCAGCACGGGATGGCAATGAATTTCGGCTATGCGGAGCTGACGCCGGACGGTCATCATTTCAACACCGCGATCCTGACCGACAAGTCCGGCAGGATCGTCGGAAAATATCGCAAGGTCCATCTGCCCGGCCATGTCGAGTATGACACCAAGCGTTCGCACCAGCACCTGGAGAAGCGCTATTTCGAGCCGGGCGACCTCGGCTTCAAGGTCTGGCGCGAGCTGGGCGGCATCATCGGCATGGCGATCTGCAACGATCGCCGCTGGCCCGAGACCTATCGCGTCATGGGCTTGCAGGGCGTCGAGATGGTGCTGATCGGCTACAACACGCCTTCCGTCAACGCGGAGAAGAGCGAGGAGGGCGTCGAGAAGCGCCTGTTCCACAATCGCCTCTCGGTGCAGGCCGGCGCCTACCAGAATGCGACCTGGGTGGTCGCGGTGGCCAAGGCCGGCAATGAGGACGGCCATCCGCTGTTCGGCGGCAGCCTGATCGTCGATCCCAATGGCGAGATCGTGGCCGAGGCGAAGACGGAGGGCGACGAGGTTCTGGTCCACGCCTGCGACCTCGATGCCACCACCTTCGGCAAGACCACGATCTTCGATTTCGCCCGGCATCGCCGCATCGAGCATTACGGCCTGATCACCAGCCAGACCGGCGCGGTGCCGCCGCCGGAGAAATGACGCCGATGGCGGACGAGGGCATATCACTGCGTGAGCTGGATCCGCGCGATCGCTACAAGCTGCTCTGCGGCGTGGTCGTGCCGCGCCCGATCGCGCTGGTGACGACGCTGGACGAGAACGGCGCGGTGAATGCCGCACCGTTCAGCTTCTTCAACGTGTTCTCGGAAAACCCCGCGTTGATCGTGCTCGGGCTCCAGCACAAGCCGGATCACTCGCCGAAGGACACCACCCGCAACATCCATCGCGACGGCGAGTTCGTTGTGCACATGGCGGACGAGGCGCTGTCGGTCGCGATGAACGACTGCGCGGTCGATTTCCCCTCCGGCGACAGCGAGGTCGCCGCAACGGGCCTGGCGACGCTTCCCTCGGTCGATGTGAAGGTGCCGCGTCTTGCTGCCGCGCCCTTTGCGCTGGAATGCCGGCGCCATGTCGTGCTGAACTTCTCGCCGGATCGCGAGCTCCTGGTCGGCGAGGTCTTGCGGGTTCACGCCCGTGAAGGCCTCGTCGATACCGCCAACATGTACGTCGATCTCGATGCCTACCGGCCGATCGGCCGCATGTTCGGCAATCTCTACACCACGCAGCGGGATACGTTTGCGCTTGTCCGCGAGAGCCACGCGCAATGGCTCGGGCGCCAGGGTGCCAAAGAGCTGAAGGACGCCTAGTGAGCCGAGAACTGCACCGTACCCAGCGCCATGGTGACGGCCGCCTGTGTCGGGTCGATCACGGGAATCCGCAGCGCGTCTTCCAGAGGACGGCGGTGGCGCGCCATGCCGGCGCAGCCCATCACGATGGCGCGGGCACCGTCCTCATCGCGCAGCGCGCGGCCGATCTCGATCATTTTCGCCAGCGTGCCTTCGCCGGACGCCGTCTCGGCGACGCTCATGTTGAGCGGCCGCTCGCCGGCGAGGCGTTCCGTCAGTCCCAGCTGCCTGAGATAGCGCATGTGCCGCGGGATCGAGCGCTGCGCGATCGCAATGACGCCGAACGTCTCGGCGCGGGCCAGCGCCGTCAGCACGCCGCACTCGGCGATGCCGAACACGGGCCGGTCGGTGCCTTCACGGCAGACCTGAAGCCCGGGATCGCTGTAGCAGGCGATCACGAAGGCCGCCGAGCTGTTGTCGCTTTCCACCAACCGGCGCAGCGGCATCGCGACGCTGTCGACGTCCGCCTGGCTTTCAATGCCGAATGGACCCTCGGCCAGCGTCTGGCAGACCACCTCCGGCCCGCCCTCGAAATCGAGCGGCTTCAACGCGTCCTCCAGCCCTTGCGTGACCTTGGGGTTGGAGTTCGGGTTGATGACGAGAATGCGCGGCCGGGACATCATGGTCTTCCTGCGAAATTGCGATTACGTGCCTTGAGCCTATCACGGAGTGCCTCATGACTGAACCCGCTTACGACCTGATCATCCGCGGCGGCCGCGTCGCCACCACCACCGACGTCTTCGAGGCCGACGTCGCAATCTCTGGCGAGACCATCGCGGCGATCGGCCGCGGGCTTCCGGCGGCCAAGCGCGAGATCGATGCGCGCGGCAAGCTGGTGCTGCCGGGCGGTGTCGACAGCCACGCCCATATCGAGCAGCTGTCGGCCGCCGGCATCATGAACGCCGACACTTTTGAGAGCGCGACGGTCTCTGCCGCGTTCGGTGGCACGACCACGGTGATCCCATTCGCCGCGCAGCATGTCGGCATGAAGCTGCCGCAGGTCGTGGAGGACTATCACGCGCTTGCCAAGAAGGGCGCCGTGATCGACTACGCCTTTCACATGATCATTGCGGACGCGACCAAGGAGACGGTCGAGGAGCACATTCCGGCGCTGGTGAAGCAGGGGCATGCCTCGATCAAGATCTTCATGACCTACGACCGCCTCAAGGTCGATGACGAGCCCTTGCTCGACATCCTTCTGGCCGCGCGGCAGTCCGGCGCGATGCTGTGCGCCCACGCCGAGAACCACGGCATCATCGCCTGGATGGTGAAGCGGCTGCTCGCGCGCGGCTACACCATGCCGAAATACCACGCCGTCAGTCATGCGCGCGTGTCGGAAGCTGAGGCCTTCACCCGGCTGATCGGCATGGCGGCGTTGATCGACCAGCCGATCATGATCTTCCATGTCTCGACCGCCGAGGGCGCCAAGGTGATCCGCGACGCGCGCGGGCAGGGGCTGAAGGTGTTTGCCGAGACCTGTCCGCAATATCTGTTCCTCACCGCTGGCGATCTCGACAAGCCGGGCTCCGAGGGCGCCAAGTGGATGTGCAGCCCGCCGCCGCGCACCCATTCCGATCAGGAAGCGTTGTGGCAGGCGCTGTCGCTCGGCGATCTCCAGACCATCTCGTCGGATCATGCGCCATACCGCTATGACGAGACCGGCAAGCTGCGCGCCGGGCCCAACCCCAATTTCAAGCAGGTCGCCAACGGCCTGCCCGGGCTGGAGCTGCGGCTGCCGCTGCTGTTCGACGCGATGGTGTCGAAGGGCCGGCTGGGCCTGGAAAAGTTCGTCGAGCTGACCGCGACGGCGCCGGCAAAGATCTACAATCTGCACCCGCGCAAGGGCTCGATCGCGGTCGGGGCCGACGCCGATATCGCGATCTGGGATCCCAATCGCGAGGTCACCATCGCGGATGAGATGATGCACGATCTCGCCGGCTATACGCCGTTTGCGGGCCGCAAGCTGACGGGCTGGCCGGTGTCGGTGCTCTCGCGCGGCCGGGTGATCATCGAGGGCAACAAGTGTCTCGCGAGCGCCGGCAGCGGCAAATTCCTGGCGCGCAGCGGCGGCGAGGCGGCGAAGCCGACGGGCCGGCTGGTCGCCGACATGGATCCGGAACGGAATTTTGGAGCAAAACTGCTGTGACGGTGGATCGCACGCGATGAAGATCATCATCTTCGGCGGCACCGGCTTTGTCGGCCTCAATGTTGCGGAGGCGCTGCTCGCGCGCGGACACAACGTGACGCTGTACGACCGCAAGCAGCTCCCAGAGGGCGCAGACCGATCTTTCGCCAACTATCGGGAGCAGCTGACGGTCGTTCAGGGCGAGATTACCGACGTCGAACGGATCGACGCACTCCTGAAGCAGGGCTTCGATGCCATCGTCCTTGGCGCCGCCATAACGGCTGGAGACCAGCTCGAACGGACCAACATTTCGGCCATTCTCGAAGTCAACGTGATGGCCCAGGTTCCGATCCTGGGTGCCGCGGTTCGCCGTGGTGTCCGGCGGGTCGTGAATCTGTCCTCTGCTTCCGCCTACGGTGCAGCGGGGCAGCGCTACGAGGTCCTGGATGAAGAGACACCTTGCGACCCCGTCTCATTCTACGCGATCAGCAAATTTACCTCGGAGCGGTCTGTGGCGCGGCTCGCAGAGCTGCGGGGCGCCGATTGTCTCAGCGTCCGTTTGAGCGCCGTGTTCGGCCCCTGGGAGCGGATCGGAAAGGTGCGCGACACGCCGAGCCTCCAGTTTCAGATCCTGGCCGAGTTCGCGCGCGGCGAACCGGCGCTGCTGCCGGGGCGGGGGATGAAGGACTGGATTTACGCCGTCGATGCCGCCGAGGCGGTCGCAATGCTGATCGAGGCCGAGAGGCCACAGCATCGCCTCTACAACATCTCCAGTGGCGCGGCGTGGTCCGCGTTGCAATGGGGCGAGGCGTTTGCAGCGTTGCATCCCGGCCTGGAATGTCGGCTGGCGAGGCCGGAAGAGAAGACTTTCATCCAGCTCCACGGCTCGGATCGGGCACCGTTGTCAGTGGCGCGGATGGCTGACGAATTCGGCTGGCGCGCGCGATTTGGCTGCGCCGAGTCTGCGGCTCACATGAGCGGCTGGTGGATGCAGCATCGGGAGGCAATCTGAATGCGGCTGACGGGGCGCACAGCCATCATCACCGGCGCTGGCTCGGGTATTGGCCGTGCCAGTGCAAAGCTGTTCGCGGAGGAGGGCGCGCGTCTCGCCCTGGTCGATCGCGACGCCGCAGGCCTCCAGGACACGCTGAAGCTGGTGGGCGAGGCCACGACGCATGTCGGCGACGTCGGCGATGCCGCATTCGCCGAGACCGTTGTCGGCGAGGTCATCGCGCGGCATGGCCGGCTCGATGTCCTCATGGCGGCGGCCGGCTTCTCCTGCGGCGGCACGGTGGTGACCACGAGCGTGGAGGATTGGGACGCGGTGTTCCGCGCCAATGTCGGAGGCACCTGGCTGTGGGCGCGGGCGGCGGTGCCGCAGATGCAGCGGCAGCAGAGCGGCGCGATCATCACGCTCGCATCGCAGCTCGCGATTGCCGGCGGCAAGGGCAACAGCGCCTACATCGCAGCCAAGGGCGCGATTATCAGCCTGACGCGGACGAGGGCGGTGGACTTCGCCACCGACGGCATCCGCGTCAATGCGATTGCGCCGGGCGCGATCGACACGCCGATGCTCCGCCGCAGCTTTGCCCGTCACGCCAATCCGGACGAGGTGCGCGAGGTCTCGCGCACCCGCCACGCCATGAAGCGGTTCGGCGCGGCGGAAGAGATCGCGCAGACGGCGCTGCATCTCGCCAGCGATGCCTCCTCGTTCACGACGGGCACGGTGATGGTGGTCGACGGAGGCTGGCTCGCGGCATGAGTGAGGCGCTCACCCAGCTCGAAGCCGATATTTGCGCCGATCTGGCGCGAATCGCGCATCCCGGCGCCGCGTGGCTCGAACCGAAAACGGGACCCGACGGCAAGCCGGCCCTGGATGTCCTCGTCGTCGGTGCCGGCCAGTCCGGCATTGCCATCGGCTTCGGCCTGATGCGCTCGCGCGTCAGCAACATCCTGCTGATCGACAAGGCCGAGGAGGGGAAGGAAGGCCCCTGGCTCACCTATGCCCGGATGCCGACGCTGCGCAGCCCGAAGGATTACACCGGTCCTGACCTCGATGTCCCCAGCCTGACCTATCAGTCCTGGCACGAAGCGCGCTTCGGAAAGGACAGCTGGCAGGAGCTTGGCCTGATCGCGCGCGAGCATTGGGCCGAATATCTGCTCTGGCTGCGGCGTGCGATCGGCTTGCCCGTGCGTAACGCTTGCGAGTTGCTGGAGATCGCGCCCGCGCCTGACGGCCTGCTCGCCGCGCGCGTGAAACGGGAAGAAGAGGTCGAGACGTTCCACGCGCGCAAGATCGTGCTGGCGACGGGACAGGAGGGCATGGGGGATTGGATGATCCCGGAGCAGCTAGCGCCTTTGCCGGCGAGCTCGGTCGCGACCGTCGCCGACGATATCGATTTCGAAGGCCTGCGCGGTAAGCGCGTCGCGGTGATCGGCGCCGGCGCTTCCGCCTTTGACAACGCGGCGACCGCGCTGGAGGCTGGCGCCTCCGAGGTGCACCTGCTGTGCCGCCGCGCCCAGATCCAGGTGATCCAGCCCTATCGCTGGCTGACCTTCCGCGGCTTCCTGCGCCATCTCAGCGATCTCGACGATGCCTGGCGCTGGCGCTTCATGCGAAAAATCCTCGAAATGCGCGAGGGCTTTCCGCAGGCAACCTACGATCGGTGCGCGCGTCACGCCAATTTCACGTTGCACGAGGGCGCGCCGGTCGAAGCCGCACGTCAGACGGTCGCCGGCGTTGAATTGGAGACACCGCGCGGTTCGATCATTGCGGACTTCGTCATCTGCGGCACCGGTATCGACATGGATTTTGCCGGGCGCGGCGAGCTCTCGAAATTCGCCGGCAATATCGCCACCTGGGCCGATCGCTATCATCCGCCAGTAAACGAGCGCAACGAACGGCTCGGCCGCTTTCCCTATCTTGCCGACGACTATGCCTTCACCGAGCGTGTGCCGGGACAGACGCCTTGGATCTCCGACATCCATCTCTTCGCCATCGCCTCCACCATGAGCTTCGGTCCGTCGGGGTCGTCGATCAATGCGATGACGACCGCCGTTCCAAAGCTGGTCCACGGCCTGACGCGCGGCCTGTTCCGCGCCGATGTCGCGCGTCACTGGGCCTCGCTCAGCGCCTATGACGTGCCGCAGGCCGTGGTTACGCGGCCGGCGCGAAAAACGGAGGAATCGCTGTGATCATCCATGCGCCGCCGCGACGTTGCATCCCCAAAAACGCCCCATGAGACTGGCGCGCAACTTGCTTCTTTCTGAACCTGCCTTGCTGGCGTTCTCGTTCGAAATTCAGGGAAAAACCAATGCGTTTTGTGTCTTTCAGGCCGGCGACCTCAGTCCTCGCTACCACTGCGCTGTTGCTCATCGCCGCCGCGCCGTCGCAGGCGCAAACCAGGGCAGAGACATTGCGCTACGTCACCGGCGCATCCGTTAACACGCTCGATCCCAACATCCCGGGCTCGACCCGCGAGTCCTTCGCTTTGAGCATGAGCACCTATGACCGCCTGGTCGCGTTCGGCCGCAAGCAGCTCAACGGCAAATGGGTGTTCGATCTCGACACGATCACCGGCGAGCTCGCCGAATCCTATGACGTCAGCCCCGACGGCTTGAAGCTCACCTTCCGCCTGCGCAAGGATGCGAAATTCCAGGACGGCTCGCCCGTCACGGCCGAGGACGTGAAATGGTCGCTCGATCGCTGCGTCACCGCGCCGATCCTCGGCAAAGCGCAGCTGCTCACCGGCTCGTTGACGTCGGCCGATCAGTTCAAGGTGATCGATCCCCTCACCATCGAAGTGACGCTGCCCAAGCCCGACAAGCTCGCGCTGCCGAACCTTGCGACCGTCTATCCCATGATCATCAACTCGAAGCTTGCCAAGGCGCATGCGACGCCGGATGATCCCTGGGCCACCGCATGGCTCAAGGAGCACACCGCCGGCAGTGGCGCCTATGTGGTCGAGACCTTCAAACCGGGCGAGCAGGTGATCCTCAAGCGGGACGAGAGCTGGAATCGCGGCTCGGCCAACAAGCCCGCGTTCTTCAAGCGCGTGATCGTGCAGTCGGTGCCGGAGCCGGCGACCCGCGCCAATCTGGTCGAACGCGGGGATGCCGATCTCGTCGTCGATCTGCAGGCCAGCGACGTGCAGTCACTGGAGGCCAAGGGCAAGCTCAAGGTGATCTCGACGCCGCAGTACAATGCGATCACCTACGTCTCGATGAACAACCAGATGCCGCCCTTCGACAACGTGAATGTGCGCCGCGCCATCGCTTATGCGCTGCCCTATGATGACATGTTCAAAGCCGCTCTGTTCGGCCGCGGTGCGCCGCTGTTCGGCGCGACCTGGCCGGACGGCAAGCCGCTGAACGGCATCTATCCGTTCCAGCAGCCGGTGAAAATGGATCTCGACAAGGCCAGGGAATACCTGAAGGCTGCAGGACTTCCGGAAGGCTTCTCGACCACGTTCAGCTTCAATGTCGGCCAGTCGTCGACCGCGGAGCCAATGGCGGCCCTCGTGAAGGAATCGCTCGGCAAGATCGGCATCAAGGTCGACATTCAGAAGCTGCCGGACGCGCAGATGTCGACGCAGATCAACGAGAAGAAGCTGCCCTTCTACACCGAGGGCATCGTCGCCTGGCTGCCGTCGACCGATTACTTCTACCGCAACTTCTACACCGGCAATCAGCGTTGGAATTACAGCTCGATCAACAATCCCGACCTTGCGGCGATCGCACAGGAGGCGCGTTTCGAGCCGGACAAGGCCAAGTACGAGGAGGCCGGCCGCAAGCTCAACGCGATGCATTTCGACCTGATGCCACAGATCATGTTGTGGCAGCCGAACCAGGACGCCGTCATGGCGCCATCGATCGAAGGCTACACCTACGAGTTCCATCGCCAGGTCGACTATCGCGACGTCAGCCGCAAGTGATAACGGTCAACGAGGGAGGGCTCTGAAAGGTGACGACCGGTCTTGGCGCAACGGTGGTGCGGGCGGGCAGGCGGCTCTTGTCGTCGCTGCCGGCGCTGTTCGGCGTGCTGGTCTTCACCTTTCTGTTGATGCGCGTCCTGCCTGGGGACCCCGCGGTGTTCTTCGCCTCGGGACCCAATGCGGGCAAGGAGGAGATCGAGCTGATCCGCAAGCAGATGGGGCTCGACAAGTCGGTGCCGGAGCAGCTCGTGTTCTATCTCTCCGACATCGGCCACGGCAATCTCGGCCGCTCCATGATGACGGGGCAGCCGGTGCTGAAGGACCTGCGCGAGCGGCTGCCGGCTTCGCTGGAGCTCACCTTCACCGCGCTCCTGATCGCGCTGATCGCGGCGGTGCCGCTCGGCGTGATCGCGGCGCTGCGGCCGGGGTCAATCGTCGATCATGGTGTCCGGCTGTTCTGCGCCCTCGGCGTCTGCGTGCCAACCTTCGTCTCGGGCCTGCTGTTGATCTACGTCTTCTATTATCTGCTCGGGCTTGCTCCTGATCCCACCGGGCGGATCGACGTCTTCACCTCGCTGCCGCCGCAGCGCACCGGCTTCCTCTCGATCGATTTCCTGCTTGCCGGAGATTTTGAGGGCTGGTGGGCGGCCTGCAAGCAGTTGATCTTGCCGGCGGTGAGCATGGCGCTGTTCGTCATTGCACCGCTGGCGCGGATCACGCGCGCCTCGATGCTGGTCTCGCTCGGCAGCGATTTCGTGCGCACCGCGCGCTCGGTCGGATTGTCCTGGCGCAAGGTGGTCGTGACCTACGCGCTGCGCAATGCGATCCTTCCCGTCATCACCATCGCCGGCATCGTGTTCTCGACCATGCTGGGCGCCAATGTGCTGGTGGAGAAGGTGTTCTCCTGGCCGGGCGTGGCCTCCTATGCGCTCGATGCGCTGCTGTCCTCCGACTATGCGCCGGTGCAGGGCTTC
The DNA here is from genome assembly GCF_002795245.1 of Bradyrhizobium forestalis. GTDB lineage: Bacteria > Pseudomonadota > Alphaproteobacteria > Rhizobiales > Xanthobacteraceae > Bradyrhizobium > Bradyrhizobium forestalis. Next base: position 123,256 of record NZ_PGVG01000003.1, read on the forward strand.
GTGCTGCTGATGGCCAGCCTGTTTGTGCTGGTCAACCTCGTGGTCGATGTCTGCTACGGCATCGCCGATCCCAGGGTGTCGATCGAATGACCAGCGCAACCCTCCGCCATTCCGTCTGGATCCTGCGCGGCAATCCGCTGACGGCGGTGGCCGCGGCTGGGGTGACGCTGTTCGTCCTGCTCGCAATCTTCGGCCCCTGGATCGTGCCCTATGATCCCGTGGTCTCCAATGTCTCGGAGGCATTGCAGCCGCCGAGCGCGGCGCATCTCGCCGGCACCGATCAACTCGGCCGCGACGTGCTCAGCCGTCTCATCATTGCCGCGCGACTCGACCTTGCCATCGCAGTCTCCGCGGTCGGCATCTCCTTCGTGATCGGCGCCGTCGTCGGCGCGTTCTGCGGCTATGCCGGCGGGCGGCTCGATCGCGCCGTTGGCCGTTTCGTCGACGTCATGATGGCCTTTCCGCTGTTCGTGCTGGCGATGGCGATGGTGGCGGCATTGGGCAACCGGATCGAGAACATCGTGATCGCGACCGCGATCATCAATCTTCCCTTCTACATCCGCTTCGCCCGCGCCGAGGTGAACGTCCGGCGCAATGTCGGCTGGGTCGAGGCCGCGCGCGCCTGCGGCGAGAGCCATTTTTCCGTGGTGCTGCGCTTCCTGCTGCCGAACATCCTGCCGGCGATGGCGGTGCAGATCTCGCTCAATCTCGGCTGGGCGATATTGAACGCGGCCGGCCTGTCCTTCATCGGCCTCGGCGTCAAGCCGCCGACGCCGGAATGGGGCATCATGGTCGCTGAAGGCGCGCGCTTCATCTCGACCGGGCGGTGGTGGCTGGTGGCCTTTCCGGGCCTTGCGCTGATGATGGCGGTGCTGTGCTTCAACCTCCTCGGCGATGGGATGCGGGACATTCTCGATCCCCGGATGCGCACATGAGCGAGAACCTGCTCAGGATCGACGACCTCCATGTCGCGTTCTCGACGCGGCGCGGCATGGTCGAGGCCGTGCGCGGCGTGACGTTCACGGTCAAGGCCGGTGAGATGCTCGGCCTTGTCGGCGAGAGCGGCTCGGGCAAGTCGGTCACCGGCTTTGCGACGACGCGGCTGCTCGATGCGGCCGGGCGCGTCACCGGCGGCAGGATCCTGTTCCGCGGGCAGGACGTGACGAAGCTCCGGGGCGATGATCTCCGACAGTTGCAGGGCGCCGCGATGTCGATGATCTTCCAGAATCCGCGGGCGGCGCTCAACCCGATCCGCGCGATCGGCCTGCAGATTGCGGACGCGATCCTCACGCACAAGCGTATCTCGAAAGACGCCGCGCGCGCCGAGGCGCTGGACTTGCTGCGCGCCGTCCAGATCCGGGATCCCGAGCAACGGATGAACGCCTATCCGCACGAACTCTCCGGCGGCATGTGCCAGCGCGTCATGATCGCGATCGCGATCTCGTGCAATCCTGCGCTGTTGATCGCCGATGAGCCGACCACCGGGCTCGACGTCACCACCCAGAAGGTGGTGATGGATCTCTTGGCAGACATTGCCGCCGCGCGCGGCATGGCGACGATCCTGATCACGCATGACCTCGGCCTCGCGGCGCGCTATTGCCGCCGCATCGCCGTGATGGAGCGCGGCCGCATCGTCGAGGAGGCGAGCCCCAGCACGCTCTTTAGCGCGCCGCAGCACGCCTATACGAGGCGCCTGGTTGCGGCATCGCCGACGGCGACGTCACGGATCGAAGATCTCGTGACAGAGGAGGAGAGAGAGCGTTATACAGCCGTTCTCGGCAAGCCCCGCCCTGCGCTCGCGCACGGCACGCCGCCGCTCCTGGAAGTGCGGAAGCTCGCGAAGCGCTTCGACCAGGGTTCTGCCGCGGTTGCGGATTTCTCCATGACGATGGCCGGCGGCGAGAGCGTTGGTCTGGTCGGCGAGTCCGGCTCGGGCAAGAGCACGACATCGCGCATGATTTGCCGCCTGATCGATCCCAGCGAAGGCGACATCGTGTTCGACGGCCATTCGATCGGCCACGTCGCGGCGCGCGATTTTCATCGCTCGCCGCTGCGCAAGAACATTCAGATGGTCTTTCAGGATCCGAACGAGAGCCTCAACCCGCGCTTTACGGCGTTCGATTGTATTGCCCATCCCTTGATGCGGCTCGACGGTATGCGCGCGGGTGACGCATTGCGTAAACGGGTGGAAGAATGCGCACAGCGCGTGGGATTGCCGCTGGATCTGTTGCCGCGGTTTCCGCACCAGCTCTCCGGCGGGCAGAAGGCCCGCGTCGGCATCGCCCGCGCCATCGCCTGCCGGCCGCGGCTGCTGGTGCTGGACGAGCCGACCGCCGCGCTCGACGTCTCGGTTCAGGCGGTGGTGCTGCAGCTCCTCGACCGCCTACGGCGCGAGAACGACATCGCGCTGCTGTTCGTCAGCCACGATCTCAACGTGGTGCGCATGCTGTGCGATCGCACCATCGTGCTGCGCAATGGCGGCATCGTGGAGCAGGGCGAGAGCAGGGCGCTGTTCGATAATCCCAAGACTGACTACACGCGCAAATTGGTCGAGGCGATCCCTCACATCGAGACCGGGCCGACGCTGGCGGCCGCGCTCTGAGCCCGCATGGCCGGAATGAAGGTGAGATCCCGCTGGCGAAGGTGCATTTAGTGGCATACCATTTGCTTGCAAATGGGCTCGGTTTCACTTGCCCTTTGCCAATGAACAGCTGGCATCACGGCATTACTGGGAGGACTTCATGGATCGCAGGACCGTATTGAAGGGACTGGCCGGCGCGGGCGGTCTGGCGTTGACGGGTGGCCTGTCGGCCCCGGCGATCGGCCAGGGTGCGGCGGCACGCACCCTGCGTTTCGTGCCTCAGGCCAATCTCGCCAATTTCGACCCGATCTGGGGCACGCAATATGTCGTGCGCAATGCGGCCGCGATGGTCTGGGACACGCTTTACGGCATCGACGCACAGCTTCAGCCGCAGCGGCAGATGGTCGAGTCCGAGGAAGTGACCGACGATGGCACGACCTGGACGTTCAAGCTGCGGCCGGGCCTCAAGTTCCATGACGGCGAGCCGGTGCGGAGCAAGGACGTCGTCGCGAGCCTGACGCGTTGGGCGGCGCGCGATCCGATGGGGCTGATGATCAAGGCGCTGCAGCAGGAGTTGACCGCCGTCGACGACCGCACCTTCAAATGGGTGCTCAAGCAGCCCTTCCCGAAGATGCTCTACGCGCTGGCCAAGAACAACTCGCCGTGCGGCTTCATCATGCCGGAGCGCATCGCGCAGACCGATCCGTTCAAGCAGATCACCGACTATGTCGGCTCCGGGCCGATGAAGTTTGCCAAGGGCGAATGGGTGCCGGGCGCGAAGGCGGTGTTCGAGAAGTTCACCGACTACGTGCCGCGGCAGGAGAAGGCATCCTGGCTCGCGGGCGGCAAGCAGATCCTGGTCGATCGCGTGGAATGGATCGTGATGCCGGATCCGGCCACCGCAGCCGCCGCGTTGCAGAACGGCGAGGTCGACTGGTGGGAGAGCCCGATCGCTGACCTCGTTCCAGTCCTGAAGAAGAACAAGAATATCAGCGTCGACATCGGCGATCCCCTCGGCAATATCGGCTCGTTCCGCATGAACCATCTGTTCGCGCCGTTCAACGACGTGCGGGCGCGGCGTGCGGTGCTGATGGCGCTCAGCCAGGAAGACTATATGCGCGCGATCGTCGGCGACGACACCGCGCTGTGGAAGCCGCTGCCCGGCTTCTTCACGCCGGATACGCCGCTCTACAGCGAAGTCGGCGGCGAGATCCTGAAGGGCAAGCGCGACTTCGATGCGGCCAAGAAGCTGCTCGCCGAGAGCGGCTATTCCGGCCAGCCGGTGACGTGCCTCGTGGCGCAGGACCAGCCGATCACGAAGGCGCAAGGTGACGTCACCGCGGACCTACTGAAGAAGCTTGGCATGAATGTCGACTTCGTCGCCACCGACTGGGGCACGGTCGGCTCCCGCCGCGCGCAGAAGACGCCGCCGGGACAAGGCGGTTGGAACATGTTCCACACCTGGCACGCGGGCGCGGACTGCATCAATCCCGCCCCCTACACCGCCATTCGCGCCAACGGCGACAAGGCCTGGTTCGGCTGGCCCAACAGCCCCGGCACCGAGAAGGAGGTCACGTCCTGGTTCGAGGCCAAGAACCTCGACGAGGAGAAGGCCGCCATCGGCCGCCTCAACAAGGCGGCGCTCGATGACGTCGTCTACGCGCCGACGGGCTTCTTCCTGAGCTACACCGCCTGGCGCAAGAACGTCTCCGGCATCACCAAGGGGCCGCTGCCGTTCTTCTGGGGCGTGTCGAAGTCTGCATGATCGTGCGCTGAGGCCAGATGCTCTCCTACATCCTCCGTCGCATCGTCGCGACCTTGCCAGTCATGGCGATCGTCGCGCTGTTCGTGTTCAGCCTGCTCTACATCGCGCCGGGTGATCCGGCCGTGGTGATCGCGGGCGACCAGGCGAGCCCGGAGGATGTGGAGCGCATCCGCCAAAGCCTCGGCCTCGACCGTCCGTTCCTGGTCCAGTTCGGAAGCTGGGTCTGGCGCATCCTGCATGGCGATCTCGGCACCTCGATCTTCACCAACCTGCCGGTCTCGGCGATGATCGGGCAGCGTCTCGGACCGACGCTGTCGCTGATGATCGTCACCCTGCTGCTCACGATCGTGGTGGCGGTGCCGCTCGGCGTGGTGGCGGCGTGGAAGGCCGGCAGCCTGATCGATCGCGTCATCATGGGCTTTGCCGTGTTCGGCTTCTCGCTACCCGTCTTCGTGGTGGGCTACATGCTCGCCTACATCTTCGCGCTCGAGCTGGAATGGCTGCCGGTGCAGGGCTATACGCCGCTCACGCAAGGTTTCTGGCCGTGGCTCGAGAACCTGATCCTGCCGGCGGTTGCGCTCGGCTGCGTCTACATCGCGCTGGTGGCGCGCATCACGCGGGCGGCCATGCTCGAAGTGCTGCAGCAGGACTACATCCGCACCGCCAAGGCCAAGGGACTCGGGCAGGGCGGCATCCTGTTCATTCACGCGCTGAAGAACGCGGCGGTACCGATCGTCACCGTGATCGGGATCGGCATCGCGCTCCTGATCGGCGGCGCGGTCGTCACCGAGAGCGTGTTCGCGATCCCTGGCCTCGGCCGTCTCACGATCGATGCGATCCTGCGCCGCGACTACCCGGTGATCCAGGGCATCGTGCTGCTGTTCAGCTTCGTCTACGTCCTCGTCAATCTGATGATCGACGTCGTCTACACGCTCGTTGACCCGAGGATCCGCTATTGACCGATACGACCCTCAACCCGCAATCGCTTCCCGCCGGCCTCGTCCTCGCGCCGCAATTGCCGGAGATCCTCCGGCCGGTCAGGATACGGCGTGGCTTCATCGGTCTGTTGCGCGGCCATCCGACGGTCGCCATCGGCGGCGCGCTGCTGCTGACGCTCGTGCTGATCGCAGTCTTTGCACCTCATCTCGGAACGGTCGATCCGACCGCGCTCGCGCCCGCCAAGCGCACACGGGCGCCGTCGGCCGATTTCTGGTTCGGCACCGACGTGCTCGGCCGCGACATCTATTCACGCGTGTTGTTTGGTGCGCGGGTCTCGCTCACGGTCGGCCTGTCGGTCGCGATCTTCGCGTCGGCGGCGGGCCTTGCCATCGGCATGGTCTCCGGGTTCATCCGCTGGGCCGACGGCATCCTGATGCGGTTCATGGACGGCTTGATGTCGCTCCCGCCGATCCTGCTGGCGATCGCGCTGATGGCGCTGACGCGCGGCAGCGTCGGCAACGTCATCCTGGCCATTACCGTCGCCGAGATACCGCGCGTCTCGCGCCTCGTGCGCAGCGTGGTGCTGTCGCTGCGCGAGCAGCCCTATGTGGACGCGGCGGTTGCCTGCGGCACGCGCACGCCGATGATCATTTTGCGCCACATCCTGCCCAACACGGTGGCGCCGATGCTGGTGCAGGCAACCTATATCTGCGCCAGCGCCATGATCACCGAGGCGATCCTGTCCTTCATCGGCGCCGGGACGCCACCGACCATTCCGTCCTGGGGCAACATCATGGCCGAGGGCCGGGCGCTGTGGCAGGTCAAGCCCTACATCGTGTTTTTCCCGGCGGCGTTCCTGTCCGTCACTGTGCTCGCCGTGAATTTGCTCGGCGACGGCCTTCGCGATGCGCTCGACCCGCGCATGGCCAAGAGCCTCTGATGGATCGAGGCTGATCGCGATGGCGCTGCTCGAAGTCGAGAACCTCCAGACCCATTTCCGCACACCCGGCGGCATCAATCGCGCGGTCGATGGGGTGTCCTTTCATGTCAACGAGGGCGAGACGCTGGCCATCGTCGGCGAGTCCGGCTGCGGCAAGTCGGTGACGTCGATGTCGCTGATGCGGCTGATCCCGGAGCCGCCGGGCAGGATCGCCGGCGCGATCCGCTTTGCCGGCAGGGACCTGCTGCAACTGTCCGATCGCGAGATGCGCGCCATCCGCGGCAACGACATCTCGATGATCTTCCAGGAGCCGATGACCAGCCTCAACCCGGTCCTTACCGTCGGCCGCCAGATCCGCGAGACCTTGATGATCCATCAGGGCCTCGACAAGCACGCCGCCGAAGCGCACGCGATCGAGATGCTGACGCTGGTCGGCATTCCAGAGCCGAAGCGGCGCGTGCGCGAATATCCGCACCAGCTCTCCGGCGGTATGCGCCAGCGCGTCATGATCGCCGTCGCGCTGGCCTGTAATCCAAAACTGCTGATCGCCGACGAGCCGACCACGGCGCTCGACGTGACCATCCAGGCGCAGATCCTGAAGCTGATGCTGGATCTGAAGCGCCGGGTCGGCGCCGCCATCATCCTGATCACCCACGATCTCGGTGTCGTCGCCGAAATCGCCGAACGCGTCATGGTGATGTATGCCGGCCGCAAGGTCGAGGAGGCGCCTGTCGCCGAGCTGTTCCGTTCGCCGCGCCATCCCTATACGCAAGGCCTGCTTGGCGCGGTGCCGAAGCTCGGCTCCTCGCTCGCCGGGACCGCAACGCGGCTCGCCGAGATTCCGGGTCAAGTGCCTGACCTACGCAAGCCCATTGTCGGCTGCGTCTTCGCCGGCCGCTGTGCGCTGGCGACCGATCTCTGCCGCCAATATGCGCCGGGGCTCGAAGAGAAGGGCCCGCGCCACGTCGCCGCCTGTCATTACGCCGCCAAGGGAGCCGTCGCGGCATGAGCCCTCCGCTGCTCCAGGTCAACGACCTCAAGAAGCATTTTCCGGTCAAGACCGGCCTGTTCGGCCGCAAGTCCGAATTCGTCTATGCGGTGGACGGCGTCTCCTTCGAGATCGCGCGCGGCGAGACGCTGTCGCTGGTTGGGGAGTCCGGTTGCGGCAAGTCGACAGTCGGCCGCGCCATCCTGCGGCTGTTCGACATCACCGCAGGCCAGGTGATCCTCGACGGCCAGCGCATCGACGATGCCGCACCAAGCACGATGCGCCAGATGCGCCGCCGCGTGCAGGTGGTGTTCCAGGATCCGTTCTCCAGCCTCAATCCGCGCATGCGCGTGCGCGATATTCTCGCCGAGCCGATCCGCAATTTCGGCCTCGCCAAATCCGCAGAAGATCTCGAGGTTCGCGTCACCGCACTGATGGACACCGTGCGTCTGCCGCGTGAGGCGCTGAACCGCAGGCCGCACGAGTTCTCCGGCGGCCAGCGCCAGCGCATCGGTATCGCGCGGGCGCTTGCGGCCGAGCCCGAGCTGATCGTGTGCGACGAGGCGGTCTCCGCGCTCGACGTCTCGGTCAAGGCGCAGATCGTCAATCTGTTGCAGGATCTCCAGCGCGAGTTCGGCCTCGCGCTGCTGTTCATCAGCCACGACCTCGCCATCGTCGAGCACATGACCCATCGCGTCGCGGTGATGTATCTCGGCAAGATCGTCGAGGTGGCGCCGCGCCGCGAGATCTTTGCCGCGCCAAGGCATCCCTACACCAAGGCGCTGCTCTCGGCGGTGCCGCTGCCGGAGCCCGGAGCCCAGCGCAATCCCATCATTCTCAGGGGCGACGTGCCGAGCCCGATCAACCCGCCGAAGGGCTGCCGCTTCCACACCCGTTGCCCGTTCGTCTTCGACCGCTGCCGGACGGAGGAGCCGACGCTGCGCTCGACCGGAGCCGAGCAGTGGGTGGCCTGTCACCTCGAGGAGCCGCCGTAGGGGCTTTAGCCTTGCCGGCGCAGGAAGCCCGTGATCGTGACCTTGTCCCAGATGCCGGCCGCGGCAAAGGGATCGGCGCGGTTGAAGGCCTCGACCTCGGCGCGGCCCGGTGCCTCGATCAGGAACAGGCTGCCGATCATCGTCTGGCCGTCGTCGGAGACCAGCGGCCCCGACATCACGATCTTGACGCCGAAGCGCGAGGTGTCGCTGAGGAAAGCCTTGTGGGCATCGTAATTGGCAAGCCGCGTCGGCAGCGCGCCGGTGCGGTCGAGGGCGTGAATGGCGAACAGCATGGTAACTCCGTTTCTTGGGACGGCCGCGAGCTGCGGCCGTCCGGACTTGACGTGATCGGGTGATCTACTTCGCGCCGAGCTTGCCGGCCTCCTCGAAGGTCGGGCAGGTCCGCCGCTCCAGCGGCACGTCGAACGGCCCGTAATTGTCCTTGGTGATGACGGTCGGCTTCAGCACGATCTCGCTGATAACAGGCTGATTGCGCAAGGAGCGGATCGCCATCATGGTGCCGAGGCAGCCTTGCGCAAAACCGTTGTAGTCGCCGCTCGCGAGCAGCTTGCCGGACTTGATCGCGTCGATCGCCTCCTTGGTGCCGTTGATGCCGATCACCTGGGCCTTGCGATTGGCGCCGTCGAGCGCCTCGATCGCGCCGACCGCCATGGCATCGTTGGCGGCGAGCACACCGTCGATCTGCGAATTCGACTGCATCAGGTTCTCCATGACCTGGAGCGCCTGGAGCCGCTGATAGTTGCCCGGCTGCGAGGCCAGCAGCTTGGCGCCGGGGGTCTCCTTCAGCGCGTCGTTGAAGCCGCGGACGCGGTCGACATTGGTCAGCGAGCCCTTGACGCCCTCGATGATGACGATGTTGCCCTTGCCGCCCAATGTCTTGAGCAGGAAGCGCGCGGTCTCCAGCCCAAGGCTGTAATCGTCGGCGCCGACGAAGGAGAGGAACTTGCCGCCGGCTGAGCGGTCGGTGATGTTGACGACGGGGATCTTGGCTTCGTTGATCTTCTCGACGCCCGGCACCATCGCCTTGTAGTCGACGGGTGTGAAGACAATGGCGCTCGGCTTCTTCACCACGACGTCCTCGATCTGGCTGAGCTGCTCGGGGATCGAGTCCGGCTTGGTCGGGATGTATTGCAGCGTCTTGGCGTTCAGCGTCTTCGCCATGTTGTCGGCGCCGACCCGCACCGTCTGGAAGAACGGGTTGGTCTGGTTCTTGGTGAAGACGGCGATGGTCTCGCCATCGGCACGCGCCCCAGTGCTGAACACAGCCGCGATCAGCAGCGGCAGCGCCAGATAGCCAAGTCTTTGTTTCATATTGCCTCCATCCCTCGTTTTGCTTGTTGGAACTCTAAGTGCTCATTGCGCGCGGCGGCGGGTCTTCATGTCGAGCCAGACCGCGAGAATGACGATGATGCCGGTGACGAGCGGCTGCCAATTGGCGCTGACCGACAAGAGGTTCATGCCGTTCAGCACCAGCGTCAGGATCAGCGCGCCGATGAAGGTGCCGAACACGGTGCCGACGCCGCCGAACAGCGAGGTGCCGCCGATCAGCACGGCCGCGATCGCCGGCAGCGTCAGGCTTTCACCGATGTCGGCCTCGGCCGAATTGAGCCGTGACAGGAAGATGATCGAGGCGAGCCCCGCCATGGTGCCGGAGACCGCGTAGACCAGCAGCAGGCGCCGCGCGACCGGGATGCCGGAGAGCCGCGCTGCGACCGGATTGGCACCGATCGCATAGATCTCCTGGCCCCAGATCGTGCGCTGCGCGAAGAACGTCCCGATCCCGAGGAACACCAGCAGCAGATAGACCGGGATCGGCAGGCCGAACAGATAGCCGCTGCCGATCTGGCGGAAGCCGGCCGGGAAGCCGTGAAGGGTCTCGCCCGCCATGTACCAATAGGTGAGGCCGTTCAGCACCCAGAGCATGCCGTAGGTGGCGATGAAGGAGGGGATGCGCAGCGCGGTGACCATGATGCCGTTGAGGAGGCCGACGATGCCGCCGCAGGCAAGCCCGGTGAGGATGCCGAGTGCCGGCGAGCCGGTCTTGTGGATCACGGTGCCGGCAATACAAGCGGACAGTGCGACATTGGCGCCAACCGAGAGATCGAGTCCGGCGGTCAGCACCACTAGCGTCAGGCCGGAGGCGATGAAGAAGGTCAGGCTCGCCTGCCTCAGCACGTTGAGGATGTTGCCGAGGCTCAGGAAGGAATCGCTGAGCACGGCGAGCACCGCGCAGATCAAGAGCGCCGCGAGCAGGCGATAGAACAGCTGGATCGCGTCCTGCGACAGGAACGAGCGGGGCGGCGCAATGATTTCCTTGCTGATATCGGTCATGCGCGGCTCCTGAGGCCGTCGAGGAACAGTGCGACGATGACGAGCACGCCGACGCTGGCGACCTGCACCGAGGACGGCAGCGAGATCAGGTTCAGCCCGTTGCGGAGCACGCCGACGGAGAGGACGCCGAGCAAGGTGCCAAGCAGCCAGCCATTGCCGCGCTCGAACGAGGTGCCGCCGACGGCGACGGCGGCGATCGCATCGAATTCGAGACCGAGGCCGGCGGTGGGATGGCCGGAGTTCATCCGCGCGGTCATCAACAGGCCGGCGATGCCGGCCATGGCGCCGCCGATCGCGTAGACCGCGATCAAGAGCCGGTTCGGCGACAGGCCGGCATAGCGCAGCGCCTCGCGGTTGCCGCCGAGTGCGAAGATGTAGGTGCCGAAGCGGGTGTGATAGAGCAGGCCGTGAAAGGCCGCATAGGTCACCAGCGCCATCACGATCGGAACGGGTACACCGAGAAGTGTCGCCGAGTAGATGTCGCGCACGCTGTGGGGAATGCCGACCACGCTCTGGCCGTCGCTGACGATCAGCGACAGGCCCTGCGCCATGCCGAGCGTGCCGAGCGTCGCGACGAAGGGGGGAATGCCGAGGATGGCGACCAGCCAGCCATTGGCGACGCCGAAGGCCGCGCCGACCAGCAGGCCGGCACCCAAACCCAGCAACATCGATTTCGTGGCGAGCGACACAATGGCGACGCAGAGCGAGGTGAGGGTCAGCACCGCGCCCATCGACAAGTCCAGCCCCTCGGTCATGATGATCAGGGTCATCGGCAGCGCGAGCATGGTCAGGATGGTCGACTGCACCAGCACGTTGGAGAGGTTGGCGACCGACAGGAAGCCGGGCGCGATCACGCTGAACAGCGCGATCAGCAGCACCAGGACGATGGCAACGCCGGGAATGCGTTGCAATGGATTGGGTTGAGCGACGACCGCGGCCTCACGCATGATGCATCCCCAGTCGCACGATGTTCTCCTCGGTCAATTCGTTGTGCGTCAGGTGCCCGGCGATGCGCCCCTCGCGCATCACATAGGCGCGGTCGCAGACATGGCAGATCTCGACCTGCTCGGACGAGATCATCAGGGCCGCCGCACCTTCGGCCACGAGGCGGTCGATCAGGGCAAAGATCTCCGACTTGGCGCCGATATCGATTCCCCGTGTCGGCTCGTCGAAGATGAAGAGTTTTGAGCCGGCCGCCAGCCATTTGCCGATCACCACTTTCTGCTGGTTGCCGCCGGAGAGCAGGCCGACGGTCTGCCGTGCACTCGGTGTTGCGATCCTCAACTGGCGGATCAGGGCATCCGACGTACGCTGCGCACTGCGCTGGTCGAACAGCCCGCTCGGGAACAGCTTTCGCAGCGCTGACACGACGAGATTGTCGCTCACCGAGCGCAGCAGGGCGAGGCCTTCGCTTTTGCGGCTCTCCGGGATCAGCGCGATGCCGCGGCGGGCGGCGAGGTCCGGCTCGCCGGAAATGCTCTTGCCGTCGAAGATGATCTCGCCCGACGTCACGGGATCAGCGCCGAAGATGGCGCGCGCGACCTCGCTGCGACCGGAGCCGACCAGGCCGCAGAGGCCGACGATCTCGCCCCGGCGCACCTCGATGTTGATGTCGGAGATACCGGTTGGGGCCGCTAGGCCCTTGACCTCGAGCAGCACGTCCCCGGGCTTGTCGGCGAAATGGCGCGGATAGGTCATGTCGACGTTGCGGCCGACCATCATGCGCACCAGCTGGTCCGGCGTGACGTCGGCGGGCCGGACACCATCGATGCGGCGGCCGTCGCGCAGCACGGTGATGCGGTCGCCGAGTGCGAACACTTCGGCCATTCGGTGGGAGATGTAGACGATGGAAACGCCATCGGCCTTCAGCCGCGCAATCAGCGCGAACAGCAGCTCGGTCTCGCGGTCGGACAGCGCCGCCGTCGGCTCGTCCATGACGAGGATGCGGGCGTTCTGGCTGATCGCCTTCGCGATCTCGACCATCTGCTGCTGGGCGACGCCGAGCTTGTCGACGGTGGTGGAGGGATCGATATCGAAGCCGATGGTGTCGAGCACGCGCCTGGCGTCGGCCAATATCCTGCGGCGGTCGATGGTGCCGGGGATGCGGCCCTTCGGCTCGCGCCCTAAGAAGATGTTCTGGGCGATGTCGAGATAGGGGACCAGCGAGAATTCCTGGAAGATCACGGCAATGCCGAGCTTCTGCGCATCCGCGGTCGAGGAGATCGCGACCCTTTCGCCGTTGTAATAGAACTCCCCGGCATCGGCGCGGTAGGCACCGCAGAGCACCTTCATCAAGCTCGACTTGCCTGCGCCGTTCTCGCCCAGCAGCATATGGACTTCGCCGGGGTAGACGGCAAAGGACACGTCATCCAGCGCCTTGACGCCGGGAAACTCCTTGCTGATGCCACGTAGCTCGAACAGCGGGGTGGGCGAGGTGACCTCGATCGGGAGCGCGTCGCTCATGCCTTGGCTCCCTTCGCAAAGATCTTGCCGGGATTCATCAGTCCGTTCGGGTCTAGCGCTGTCTTGATCGATCGCATCACATCCACGGCCTCGCCGAGCTCATCGGCGAGATAATCGATCTTTCCGAGCCCGATGCCATGCTCGCCGGTGCAGGTGCCGTCCATGGCGATGGCGCGGGCGACCATGCGGGCCTGCAGCGCCTTGGCGCCTTCGGCCTCGTCGGGCTTCGCCGGGTCGATCAGGATCAGCATGTGGAAATTGCCGTCGCCGACATGGCCGACGATCGGTGCGATAAAGCCGTGCGCATCCGCGTCGCGCCGCGTCTCGGTCAGGCATTCTGCCAGCCGCGAGATCGGCACGCAGACATCGGTGATGACAGCGCGTGCGCCGGGCCGGAGGCCGAGGCCGGCATAGAGCGTGTTGTCGCGGGCGTGCCAGAGCCGGCTGCGGTCTTCCGCTGCCTTGGCCCAGGCAAAGCCATGGCCGCCATGCTCGGCGGCGATCGCCTGCGCTGCCTCGGCCTGTTCGGCGACCGAGGACTCGGAGCCATGGAATTCGAAGAACAAAGTGGGCGCCTCGCGATAGCCGAGCTTTGCGTAGGCATTGATGCCGCGCATCATGACGTCGTCGACGAGCTCGATGCGCGCCACGGGGATCGCCGACTGGATCACGGAGATCGCGGTATCGACGGCGTCGTGCAGTGTGTCGAAGCTGCAGACGGCCGCCGAGATTGCCTGCGGCACGGGATGCACCTTCAGCGTGATCTCGGTGATGACGCCAAGCGTTCCCTCGGCGCCGACGAACATGCGTGTCAGGTCGTAGCCGGCGGCCGATTTGCGCGCACGCTTTCCGGTGCGGATCACGCGGCCGTCGGCCAGCACCACCTCCAGCGCCATGACGTTGTCCTTCATGGTGCCGTAGCGCACGGCCATGGTGCCGGAGGCGCGCGTCGAGGTCATGCCGCCGATCGAGGCATCGGCGCCGGGGTCGATCGGGAAGAACAGGCCGGTGTTGCGCAGCTCCGCATTGAGCTGCTTGCGCGTGATGCCGGGCTGCACCACGACATCCATGTCGCTGTCGTGCACGCTGAGCACCTTGTTCATGCGCGCGAAGTCGAAGCAGACGCCGCCCGCGACCGCGGCCGCATTGCCTTCGAGCGAGGTGCCGGCGCCGAACGGGATGATCGGCATGCCCGCGCTCGCGCACAGCTTCACGATCTCGGCCACTTCCTGCGTCGTCTCGGGAAAGACGACGATGTCGGGCGGCAGGCTCCGGTAGTACGACTCGCTCTGCCCATGCTGATCGAGCACGCCGCGCGCAACGCTCGCGCGCGGGCCGATCATGCCGGTGAGGCGATCGGCCAATATGCTCGTGCTGACCCGCGGTCCCATCCTTGCTCCCTGTCTGCCCCCGATCGCGGACTCTTGCCGGTCCGCTGCGTTGTCGTTCGGCTTAGGCGGCTCTTGCGCTGCTCGCAACCTGCTTCAGGCCGAAATCGTAGTTGAGATGAAAATAGTCGTTCTCCACCATGCGACCATCCGGCGCACGGCCGGCGGGATGTCTGGTGAATTCGCGGATCAGGCTGTCCTTGACGCCGAACACCACGTCGCTGTCGAGATACTGATCGCCGGCAACGAACACGTGAGTCACGAGCTGCTCGAAGCCGGGCGCAGAGATCATGAAATGCACATGGGCGGGACGCCAGGGATGGCGTCCCTGCGCCTCCAGCATGTCGCCGACCGGGCCGTCATGCGGAATGGGGTAAGCGGCGGGCTTGATCGACCAGAAATGGAAACGGCCATTGGCATCGGTGTGGAAGCGGGCGCGCATCGCGAGATCGCCGATGGCGTCGAGCTGCTGCACGTCATAATAGCCGTCGTCGTCGGAATGCCAGACGTCGACGATGGCGCCCGCCAGCGGCTTGCCGTCCACCGTCGAGACCGAGCCGGTGACCAGCATCGGATCGCCTTCCATCGGGCCGGAGATGTCCGCGCCGCTATCCTTCTCCGGCGCGGCCTGGACGAAGAACGGGCCGAGCACCGTGGTCTCGGTCGCGCCCTCCGGCACCGGGTGATTGATGGCATCGACCAGCATGGAAACGCCGAGCGTGTCCGACAGCAGGATGAATTCCTGGCGCTTGTCGTCGCACATGTGCCCGGTGCGGGTCAGGAAATCGATGCCATATTCCCATTCCCTCTGGGTCGGCCGCACCTCGCGCACGAAGGCATGAAGGTGGCGCACCAGCGCCTCGCTGACCTCTTTGATTCGCGGATCGGTTGCGCCCGCGATCCGCTCCAGCACCGCGTCCGTGATCGTGTTCTCGTTGAAGTTACGCATGGGTGCCTCCGTTGATCACAGCTTCGGTTCGCCGAGGCCGGACAGCCGTTCCAGATGCTTGACGGTCGCGATGAAGTCGGCCTCGCCGTCGCCTTGCGCGACCAGCGAGCCATAGGTCTCGCGCACTTGGGCCGCGAGCTGAAGCGGTACGCCGACCGCGTGGCCGGCCCCCAGGATCAGATCGAGATCCTTGGCCATCTGCTTGCAGGAGAAGGTGGACTCGAAATCCCGCGTGCGCAGCGGTGCGGTCTTGTACTTCACCATCGGCGACGCCACGGCGCTGTCGTCTAGCACCTTCAAGATGTCGTGCCAGGCGATGCCACCCTTGCGCGCCAGCGCCAGGCTCTCCGCCATCATCGCCGCCGACACCGCGATCATCAGATTGACCGAGAGCTTTGCGTAGCGCGCTTCCTCGGCGGGCCCAAGATAGGTCTGCGCGCGGGTGAAGGCGGCGAACAGCGGCTTTGCGCTTTCAAAGGCGTCCTTCGGTCCCGACACGAAGCAGGTCAGCGCGCCCGTGTGCACGATGCTGGCATTGCCGGACACCGGCGAGCGAAGATAGGCAATGCCGCGTGCCTGCGCTGCGGCCGCAACTTCGGTCGAAGCTTCGACGCTCACGGTGCTGGTCTCGATCAAGACAACTCCGGGCGTCATCGCGGCGATGAGGCCGGTAGGACCGAGCAGCGCGCCGCGCAGGGCTGCGTCATCGGGCAGGGACGTGACGACTGCCGCCTTGCCGCTCACGGCCTCGCCCGGCGATGCGGCAATCGCAATACCTTGCGCACGTGCCTCGTTGATCCGCGCCGTGCTCTGGTCGAACGCGGTGACGGCAAAACCAGCCTTGGCGACGAGCACCGACATCGGCAGACCCATCTTGCCGATCCCAATGAAAGCAACATTCTTCGCAGCGTTTGTCATTGTTGTTGTCCGTTGGCGCCCTCAGGCGGCGCGTCCCTGTCGTTCGATGTCTTGCACCAGCCGCCGGCCGGATTGTGCCAGCAGCTCCTTTTTTGTCTCCAGTCCTTCGACCAGCAGCCGCCCATTCCGCTTCTTCCACGCGCCGCCGATCATGACGGCTTCGATATTGGCAAGGCTCGTCTGCATCACGACGGTCGCGACGGGATCGTGCACCGGGACGAGGTTCAGGTCGGAGGCGTTGATGATGACGAGGTCGGCCAGCTTGCCCGGCGTCAGCGAGCCGATCTGGTGTTCGCGGCCGAGCATGCGGGCGCCCTCGGTCGTGATCCAGCGCAGCGCCTCGCGGACGGGAATCGTGGTCGTCGCCGGAATAGTCCCGCTGGCTTGTCGCGACTCGGCATTGTCGAGCGCCCGCTGCATCGACAGCGCGACACGGGCGGCGGAGAGAAGATCGCCGGCCAGGACGGATTCCAGGTCGATGCCGATCGTCGGCCGCACGCCGCGCTTCAGGAGCCGCCCGGTGATCGGAAAACCGTGGCCCTGGATCATCTCGTTCTCGGGCGTCACTGAGAAGGACACGCCGAGATCGATCAGCCGGTCGAGCAGTTCATCGGGCAGATCATTGCCATGAACGATGTTGATGCCGGCACCGACAAGCCCGGCCTCGATCAGCTTCTCCCAACCACCAGGCGTCTTGGCCGGGCCGCCGCCTTGGTGCATCGAAGCGATCAGCTTGAGCTCCCGCGCCAGGCGGAAATCGTGCATGGCGACGTCGAGCGTCGAATAGTGCGGACCGAGGATGGCGAGCCCGAGCGTGACGAGCCCGTCGCGGTCGGCGAGGGGGCCTGCCAGCAGCCGCTCGACCTCGCGGCGCGGATGCGGCACTTCCGAGAAATGCGGTTCGCCCGGCTTCGGCTCCGGTTTGGGTGAGCCGTGGAAGAATGCGGCGCGAATGCCGCTCTCGATCAGGCCGCGGACGGCAGCGTCGGTGTGATCGGGCGTCGGATTGTTGTGGCACCAGTCGACCAGCGTGGTGGTGCCGCAATTGATCTGGTTCAGCGCGCCGACCAGCGTCGCGATATAGATGTCCTCGGGCCGGAACACGGTGGCAAGGCCCGCATGCATGCGGCGGAAATATTCGAGCAGCGTCCAGTTCGCGGCAAAGCCGCGCAAGCCAGTCTGCCAGGTGTGCATATGCGCGTTGATCAGACCGGGGATGACGATGCGGCCCGCGCCGTCGACGATCTCGGTCTCGGCGGCGCCGCTGCCGAGGTCGATCGACGGGCGCACGTCGACGATGCGATTGCCCTCGACCAGCAGGTCGCCGGTGCCGAAATCGCCAATCGCGTCATCCATGCTGATGACGATGGCGGATTTGATCAGGGTGCGCCGCATCGCCTCACGCCGCCGCTTTGATGGCGCCCGGCGGCTCGCCGGCCCAGGCGCGTGCAATCAGGTCGCGGATGGCGTTTCGCTCAAGCGGACGCGGATTCCAGTAGGCATTGGTGACGGCGAGGTCGGCCGCCTTGTCGATGCCACTCTCGGGCATGCCGATATCGCGCAGCGCAAGCTTTGCACCCAGCCGCTTCGCAAGGTCGTACAGCCCTTGCGATGCGTCGGCGGCGCCGATCGCCCGGGAGATGCGCGCCATTGCATCGGGCACGGCCGGAGCATTGTAGGCCAGCGCGTGCGGCAGCACGATGGTGTGCGTTTCGGCGTGCGGCAGGTCAAAAGTGCCGCCGAGCGTGTGACAGAGCTTGTGATGCAGCGCCATGCCGACGGTGCCGAGGCAGACGCCACACAGCCAGGCGCCGTAGAGCGCTTCGGTGCGGGCCTCGCGGTCTTCGCTTTTCGCGGCGATGGCGGGCAGGGCGCGCGCCAGCGCGCGGATGCCTTCCTCAGCCATCAGCGATGTCACCGGATTGGCGTCGCGCGCATACAGCGCTTCCACCGCATGCGCGATCGCGTTGATGCCTGATGTCGCGGCGAGGCTCGCCGGCAGAGTCAGGGTGAGATCGACATCGTAAATCACCGTCTCGGGTAGTATCGCCGCGTCGCGCACCGTGGTCTTCAGGCCGTTCTCGGTCTGGCCGACGATCGGCGTCATCTCCGAGCCGGCATAGGTGGTGGGGATGCAGAGCTGGTTGACGCCGGTGCGCAAGGCCAAAGCCTTGCCGAGTCCCGTGGTCGAGCCACCGCCGAGCGACACGACACAGTCGGCCCCGCATGCCTTCATCGCGGCGAGCGCCCGTTTCGTGACCTCGACCGGCGTGTGCATGGTGGCGCCTGGAAAGATGCCGGCATAGAGCGGCCCGAGCGCTGTCCCAAGGCTCTTGCCTTGCGCCTCCTGCTGCGGCGTCGTCAGCACCAGCGCGCGCTTGCCGCCGAGACGCTCGACCTCGGCCTTGGCGGAGGCAAGCGTTCCGCTGCCGAACACGACGCGGCAGGGCAGGTTTTCAAAGGTGAACGAACCGATCATGCGCCGGTCTCTTTGATGGGATAATCGACCTGGAAGCGCCCGATCCGCAAGTCGCCCAGCGCCTCGCGCACGCGCAGATGTTCCGGGTGGTTGGCATAGGCGGCAAGCGCCGCCTGGTCCTTGAATTCGGAGAACAGCACCACGTCGCAGGCGTAGTCGACAGCGCTGACGTCCATGCCGACCTCGATATGGGTGAGGCCGTCAATCCGGCCCTTGAGGCCCTCGAACAGGGTCTTGACCTTCACGCGGGCGGCGGAGCGCTCCGCAGGCGTCTCCCCGCGCAGCCGCCACATCACGATGTGCCTGATCGGGCCCGACATTTCCTGATTTCCTCGCCTGCTACGGTGTTTGTTGGCGGCATTTTGCCTTGCAGAAATCGGAAATAAAGGTCAAAATTTGTAAGTCTCTTTTCCTCATTCTGCAAAAATGGACCGGCTGCTCCAACTCGAGGTCTTCTCTAAAACCGCTGAACTCGGCAGCCTTTCCAAAGCTGCCGAAATCCTGCGGATGTCGAACGCGGCCGCGAGCCGTCATCTCAGTGCGCTGGAGGACCGGCTTGCGGTCCGGCTGATCGAGCGCAACACGCGCCGGCAATGGCTGACCGAAGCAGGGCAGGAGCTCCTGCAGCGTTGCAGCCCGCTCTTGAACGAGCTCGCCGAGGCCGAGGACGCCGTCTCCGATCGCGCGCTGTCGCCCAAAGGCATGCTGCGCGTCACGAGCTCGCTGTCCTTCGCGATGATCTACCTCGCGCCGATGCTGCCCGCCTTCCGCGCGCTCTATCCCAATCTCAGCGTGCAGATCATCAGCGCAAACCGCTACCCTGATTTTATCGAAGCCGGCATCGACGTTGCGATTCGCACGCGGGAGCACGAGCCGGATTCCAACATCATCGTCCGTCGCATCGGCCAGATGCATCGCGTGCTCGCGGCCGCTCCCTCCTATCTGGAGAAGCACGGCCGGCCGGAGCATCCCGCCGATCTCGCCCGGCATAACATGCTGATCTACAATCTCGCCAATGATCCGTATTCGCTGCGGCTGAGCAAGGGCGGCACGACGCAGACGGTTCGGATCGCGCCGACGCTCGACAGCAATGACGGCCAGATCATCTGTGGTGCAGCGCGCGCGGGGCTCGGAATCCTGATCCAGCCGCTCTACATCGTCCAGGGCGATATCGCGGCCGGCCGGCTGGTGCCCGTCCTGAGGGACTGGCAGCTGCCGTTGCTGACCATGAACATCGCCTATCAAAACCGCGTCAGGTTGCCGGCCAAGATCAGGGTCTTTTCGGACTTCCTGGTCAGCCACATCCGCGAGCATTCGGAACCGGGAATCTGGATCGACGCAGCGAAATAATCGGGAAGCATCCATGTATCTCGGCATCGATCTCGGCACCTCGGCGGTCAAGACCGTTCTGGTCGACGATGCGCAGTGCGTGATTGCAAGCGAGAGCCGGCCGCTCGCAACCGCCTCGCCATTTCCTGGCTATCACGAGCAGGCCCCCGCGCAGTGGATCGATGCGACCTTTGCCACGCTGGATGCCCTGAAGGCGTCGCATGGAAAAGAGTTGGCGGCGGTCGAAGGCATTGGACTGTCCGGCCAGATGCATGGCGCCACGCTGCTCGATGCGAGCGGAAAGCCGCTGCGGCCCTGCATCCTCTGGAACGACGGACGCTCCGCCGCCGAGTGTCGTGTCCTGGAGCGGCGTTGGCCTGCCTTGCGTGCGGTGACGGGCAACAAGGCGATGCCGGGATTCACCGCGCCAAAGCTGCTCTGGATCGCGACGCACGAGCCTGAGATCTTTGCGGCAGTGGGGCTCGTTCTGCTCCCGAAGGCCTATCTGCGCCTGGTGCTATCAGGCGAGGCCATCGAGGATGTCTCGGACGCATCGGGATCGCTGTGGCTCGACGCCGCGCGCCGGGACTGGTCGGATGCTGCATTGGCCGCGACCGGCCTG
The DNA here is from genome assembly GCF_002795245.1 of Bradyrhizobium forestalis. Classification (GTDB taxonomy): domain Bacteria; phylum Pseudomonadota; class Alphaproteobacteria; order Rhizobiales; family Xanthobacteraceae; genus Bradyrhizobium; species Bradyrhizobium forestalis. The sequence continues at coordinate 143,964 of NZ_PGVG01000003.1, forward strand.
TCGCGCGATCACATGCCGCGCCTGGTCGAGGGATGCGCGCCCGCAACAACGTTGCGCAGCGAGCTTGCACAGCGCTGGGGCATGGCCAGGCCGCCGGTGATCGCGGGCGGTGCCGGCGACAATCCGGCCGGTGCCGTCGGCATTGGCGCGATCCGGCCGGGAACCGCGTTCATATCGCTGGGAACTTCCGGTGCCCTGCTGGCGCCGACCAACAGAATAGCCGCCAACCCCGATCGCGTCGTACACACGTTCTGCCACGCCATTCCGGCGATGTGGATTCAAGCCGGCGCGATCCTCTCGGCCGCCTCGTGCCTGGCCTGGGCCGCGCGCCTGTTCGGCGTTGCCGAGACCGAGTTGCTGGCGCCGCTTGGCTCGCGCCCGCAGGCACCGTCGCCGGTGAGCTTCCTGCCGTATCTCGCGGGCGAGCGGACGCCGCACGATGATCCCGCCGTGCGCGGCATGCTCGACGGTCTGAGCCACGGCACCGATCGCGGGACGATCGTGCAGGCTGTGCTCGAAGGCGTTGCCTTCGCGCTCGCCGATTGCCGCGACGCGCTCGCCGATGCCGGCATTGCGATTGCGGAAGCCGATGTCATTGGCGGCGGTTCACGGTCCCGGTTCTGGCTCGCGGTGCTGGCCAACGTGCTGAACGTTCCGGTCCATCGCTTTGCCGGAGGTGAAACCGGTGCAGCATTCGGTGCGGCAAGATTGGGGCGGCTTGCTGTCACGCGTGAGGCAATCGGTGACGTATGCACGCGGCCGCAGCGCATCGAAACGTTCGAGCCCGACGCTGCACTGGTCGATGCCTACGCCGAACGGCTTCCCGCCTGGCGCGAACTGTATCGGCCGCGCCACTAGCTGGCTCAATCTGGTTTGCATACTTCGGTATACTCGCCTTCGGTATTGCCCTGCGTCACCCGCTTTTGTTTAATGACCAAACCGCGCTGACAAGAAGCTTGAGACGCGGGTGGGAAACGCATTGTGCGCCGGGAGGCACGATGAACGATCCGATCCTCGAGATGCGCGGGGTCTCAAAATCCTTCTTCGGCATCAAGGCGCTGCGGGCCGTCGATCTCACCGTCTATGCCGGCGAAATTCATGCCCTGATGGGCGAGAACGGCGCCGGCAAGTCGACGCTGATGAAGATCCTGTCCGGCGCTTACAGGCCTGATCCCGGCGGCGAGATCCGCATCGAGGGCAGGGCGGTGCGGATCGAAGGCCCGCTCGGCGGCCGCGCTGCGGGCATCTCCATCATTTATCAGGAGCTGTCGCTCGCTCCCAATCTCACTGTGGCCGAGAATATCTATCTCGGCCGGGAAATATCGCGATCGGGTCTGCTGGCGCGCGGGACGATGCGCGAGGGTGTCGGCCCCATTTTGACGAGACTGGGCGCGGACTTCCTGCCATCCACACTGGTGGCGAATCTGTCCATGGGCCAACGACAACTGGTCGAGATCGCGCGTGCGCTGCACGCCAGATCAAAGATCCTGATCATGGACGAGCCGACCACGTCGTTGTCGGCTGCCGAAAGCGAGCGGCTGTTCGCGCTGATCCGCCAGCTTCGTGCCGAGGGGCTTGCCATCATCTACATCTCGCATCGCATGGACGAGGTCTACGCGCTCGGCGACCGCGTCACTGTGCTGCGCGACGGCCGGCTGGTCGGCTCGCTCGACAAGCCGGACATCCGCGCCGACACCATCGTCCGGCTGATGGTCGGGCGCGACGTCTCCTCGTTCTACAAGAAGGATCACGATCCGGAGGCGGGGCGGGGGCACCCCGTGCTCGCAGCGATCGACATGGCCGATGGCCAGCGCGTCAAGGGCTGCTCGCTCACCGTGCATGCAGGCGAGGTGGTCGGGCTCGCCGGCCTGATCGGCGCCGGCCGCACCGAGCTTGCGCATCTCATCATCGGTGCGACGCCCAAAACCTCCGGCCGGCTCGAGCTGGAGGGTCGTCCGGTCGATATCCGCACGCCGGGCGAGGCGCTCGAGGCCGGCATCGCCTATCTGACGGAAGACAGGAAGGCGCTCGGCCTGTTTCTCGACATGTCGTGCCTGGACAACATCAATCTCGCCGTGCTCGGGCGCGATGCGAAGCTCGGCTGGGTGCTGGATCGCGACAAGGCGCGCGAGCGCGCCGACCGGGCGTTCGCAGGGCTCAGCATCCGCGCCGCCAATGTTGGCGTCCCCGCCGGTGGTCTCTCCGGCGGCAACCAGCAGAAGGTGCTGCTGTCGCGCCTTCTCGCCATTGCGCCCAAGGTCCTGATCCTCGATGAGCCGACGCGCGGCGTCGACGTCGGCGCCAAGTCCGAGATCTATTCGATCGTCGACAATCTGGCCAAGGCCGGCACCGCGATCCTCGTCATCTCGTCCGATCTGCCCGAGATCATCGGCATCTGCGACCGCGTCGTCGTGATGCGTAGCGGGCACATCGCCGGCGAGGTCACTCGCGGCCCGAATTCGCCGTTGAACCAGGAAGACATCATGACGCTAGCTACGGGGACGGAACATCTCGATGCCTGACAATGCTGCTTCGGAGGCCAAGCCCGCTGTGACGACGACCAACGGCGCTGCCGCGGAGACGAGGCGCCAGCGGATGAGGGTGCTGATCAGCGCGCTTGGCATGCTGCCGGTGCTGCTGATCCTCTGCATCGGCTTCCACGTGTTGTCCGAGGGCCGCTTCTTCACCGGCCAAAATCTCGGCATCGTGCTGCAGCAGGCCGCGGTGAACACGGTGCTCGCCGCAGGCATGACCTTCGTCATCCTTACCGGCGGCATCGACCTCTCGGTCGGCTCGATCCTGGCGGCGTCCGCGATGGCCGGACTGACGCTCTCCAAGCTGCCGGAGCTCGGGATGCTGTGGCTGCCGGCCGCGCTGCTCACGGGCCTTGGCTTCGGCGTCGTCAACGGCGCGCTGATTGCGCTCTTGCGCCTGCCGCCTTTCATCGTCACGCTCGGCTCTCTCACCGCGGTGCGCGGTTTGGCGCGACTGCTCGGGGCCGACACCACCGTGTTCAATCCATCCATTCCCTATGCCTTCATCGGCAATGGCTCGCTGACGCTGGTTCCCGGCGTGGCCTCGATCCCGTGGCTCTCGGTGATCGCCTTGCTCGTCATCCTCGTCTCGTGGCTGGTGCTGCGCCGGACCGTGCTCGGCGTGCACATCTATGCGGTGGGCGGCAATGAGAGCGCGGCACGGCTTGCCGGCATCAAGGTCTGGGCTGTGCTGATCTTCGTCTACGGCGTCTCCGGGCTTTTCGCCGGGCTCGGCGGCGCCATGCAGGCGGCGCGGCTCTATGCGGCCAACGGCCTCCAGCTCGGCCAGTCCTACGAGCTCGACGCCATCACCGCCGTGATCCTCGGCGGCACCTCGTTCGTCGGCGGCATCGGCTCGATCTGGGGTACCCTGGTCGGCGCGCTGATCATCGCCGTGCTGTCGAACGGCCTCATCCTCATCGGTGTGTCCGACATCTGGCAATATGTGATCAAGGGCCTCGTGATCATCGGCGCCGTGGCGCTGGATCGTTACCGGCTGCAAGGTTCGGCCAGAACGTGAAAGTTTCCGGTGCGGCCACTGGTCTGCCGTGCCCGACATGAAGACAGACCAGGGAGGAAGCCAATGTTGAAGACGATCATGCTCGCCGGCGCCGCGATGGCGCTTGCCTTAAGCACCGCGCCATCCTTTGCCAAGGAGCTCAAGTCGATCGGCGTCTCGCTGGGATCGATGGGTAACCCGTTCTTCGTTGCGCTCTCGAAGGGGGCCGAGTTCGAGGCCAAGAAGACCAACCCCAACGTGAAGATCACGGCGGTCGGTTTCGAATACGATCTGGGCAAGCAGGTTACCCAGATCGACAACTTCATTGCCGCCGGCGTCGACCTGATCCTGCTCAACCCCGGCGATCCCAAGGCGATCGGGCCGGCGATCAAGAAGGCGCAAGGCGCGGGCATCGTCGTCGTCGCCGTCGACACCGCGGCCGAAGGCGCCGACGCCACCGTGACCACGAACAACGTGCAGGCCGGCGAGATCTCCTGCCAGTACATCGTCGACAAGCTGGGCGGCAAGGGTGACGTCATCATCGAGAACGGGCCGCAGGTCTCCGCCGTGATCGATCGCGTCGTCGGCTGCAAGAACGTGTTCGCGAAAAATGCCGGCATCAAGGTGTTGTCCAGCGACCAGGACGGCAAGGGCTCGCGCGAAGGCGGTCTCACCGTCGCGCAGGGCTATCTGACCCGCTTCCCCAAGATCGACGCCATCTTCGCCATCAACGATCCGCAGGCGATCGGCACCGACCTTGCGGCGCGCCAGCAGAGCCGCAGCGGCATCGTGATCACAGCGGTCGACGGCGCGCCTGATATCGAGGCCGCGCTGAAAGATCCGCAGTCGCCGCAGATCCAGGCCTCGGCGTCGCAGGACCCGTTCTTCATGGCGCGGCGGGCCGTGCAGGTCGGTGTCGGCATTCTCAACGGCCAGAAGCCGGCCTCGACCGTCGAGCTCCTGCCGTCCAAGCTCGTGACCAGGGACAACGTCGCCGAGTACAAGGGCTGGACCTCGGATCGCTCCCAGTAAGTCGCGGTCCGCCAGGGCGCGCGAAACACGAGACGACAGGCGGCGTTTTGATCGACGCCGCCCGCCGCCAACGCAGGTGCGCTGATCGGCCGTTCGAGCGCGGCGGGCTGCCCGTTGTGCTAGCCTCGCACGATCTCGATCGGTCGACTCGGAAAGCAAATCTCGTGAAATCCAGGACATCCGGCACCGCGTGGCGGCATGCCAATATCGGCCGCCTGCTCAACAACGCCGTGCGGCGCTTCGAAGGCCGCGTGCTCGAATTGATGAGCGAAAAGGGGCACGACGAGACGCGCATTGCCCATGTCAGTCTGACCCGCAATCTCGACGTGGAGGGGACGCGGCTCACCGAGCTCGCCCGCCGGGCGTCCATGAGCAAGCAGGCGATGGGCGAGCTGGTCGATCAATGCGCCGAGCTCGGTCTCGTCGACCGCATCGCCGATCCGACCGACCGGCGCGCGCGCATCGTCATGTTCACCCCGGCCGGGCGAAAATGGCTGGATGCGTTCCGCGATGCCGTCGACATCGCCGAGCAGGAGATGCGCGCGGAGCTCGGCAAGACGACGATGGACGCGATCCTGAAGGGGCTCGCGGTCTATGGCGCGAAGTTCGACACGCTCGATAACACCAATTAGTCAGGTGACTTGACGATATCGTCAGGCAACCTTACCATGCAAGATAATGCTGGTAGGGAGAAGCGTCTTGGAAACACGTCTGACGGCCGCCGTGCTCATCGTGGGCGGGGGGCCCTGCGGGCTGATGCTGGCCAACGAGCTCGGCCGGCGCGGCGTGTCCGCGATCCTGGTCGATGAAAAGCCGGGCACGGCATTCAATCCGCAAGCCAATGCGACGCAGGCGCGCTCGATGGAGCACTATCGGCGGCTGGGATTTGCGGACGAGATCAGGCGGGAAGGTCTGCCGGCAGACTACCCAACCGACGTTGCCTATTTCACGCGCTATACCGCTTACGAGCTGGCGCGCTTTGCATTGCCGTCATCGTCGCGCGCGGGCGAACTGATTAGGGGCATGTCGGGCTCCTGGAGCGCGGCGGAGCTGCCGCATCGGGTCTCGCAGAAATATGTGGAGGCCGTGCTGCGCCGTCACGCCGAACGGCTCGCCGGAATCAAGCTCAACTACGGTCACCGGCTGATCGGCTACACCGAAAGCGATGACGGCGTCGTTGGCGAGATCGAACGCCTCGACGATGGCAGCTGCTTTCAGGTCCGGGCCGACTTCCTGGTCGGCGCTGACGGGCCGCGCTCGATGGTTCGCCAATCGCTGGGGATCAACTACGGCGGCGAGACGGGAACGCAGCGTGACTTCATGGGCGGCCGCATGCTGGCGGTCTATCTTCGTTCACCTGAGTTCTACGCCAGCGTCCCGCACGCCAAGGCGTGGATGTACAATTGCTTCAACGGCGACCGCCGCGCTTTCATGGCATCGGTGAACGGACGCGACGAATTCGCGTTCCACACGCAGCTTAGGCCGGGCGAAGACGAGAGTGCGATCACGGTCAACGAGGCCAAAGCTGCATTCCAGCGCGCCTGCGGCGCGCAGATCGATTGCGAGGTGTTGTCGTTCCTGACCTGGACCGCCGGTCACGCGCTGGTGGCGAACGGCATGCAGCGGGGCAGGGTGTTCCTCGGCGGCGATGCGGCGCACCTGTTCACGCCGACCGGCGGGCTCGGCTACAACACTGCGATCGAGGATGCGGTCAATCTCGGCTGGAAGCTCGCAAGCGTCGTCAAGGGCACGAGCCCGGCGGCACTGCTCGACAGCTACGAGGTCGAGCGGCGTCCGGTGGCGCTCCGCAACACCGATTATGCGCGGCGCTTTGCCGACTCCCTCGGTCTGTTCGCGCCCGCGCCGGAGATCGAGGACGCCACGGACGAGGGCCACGAGGCGCGGCGGATCGCGGGCATCTACCTTGATCAGCATGCCCGTGCCGAGTTCAACATCCCCGGCGTCACCTTTGGCGGGCGCTACGACGGCTCGCCGATCATCGTCTCCGATGGCAGCCAGCCGCCGCCGGATGCTGCGAACGTCTACATCCCGAGTGCCTCTCCCGGCGGCCGCGCACCGCATGCGTGGCTGGACGACGGCGTGTCCCTGTACGACCTGTTCGGATTCGAATGGACGTTGCTTCAGTTCAGCGAGGTGGCGTCGGCTCGCGCGGCGGTCACCGATGCCGTCCACAAGCTCGGCGTCGACGTGAAGCTCGTCACGCTACCGGCATCCTTGCGCGACCTCTATGAGGCAGACCTCGCCTTGATACGCCCCGACCAGATCGTGGCCTGGCGCGGCAGCGCGCCCCAGGCCGGGACGATCGGACGCGTCCTTGCCCGCGCGCTCGGACACGGCGCGAGCGACGGCGCGCGTCTGGCAAGCTGAACGATTTCCGCCGCCGCACTCAGTGCGGCGGCGCGGCCAATAACAACAAGACGACAATGACACCGGAGGAGAAACCGTGACCACAAGAGCATTCGAGGACTACGGCGATCATGCTGTTACCGTCGCCCCTGCCGAGCAGACCGCGAGCAGCCGTCGGCGCATTCTGATCGCCGGCACCATCGGCACCGCGATCGAATGGTACGACTTCTTCATCTATGGCCTGATCGCGCCGTTGGTGTTTGATCAGCTGTTCTTTCCGAAATTCGACCAGCTCACAGCGAGCATTGCGGTGTTTGCGACGTTCGCCGTCGGATTTCTGGCACGCCCGCTCGGCGGGCTCGTGTTCGGCCATTTCGGCGATCGCGTGGGCCGAAGATCCGTACTGTTGTCCACGCTGCTCCTGATGGGGCTCGCGACCATGTCGATCGGATTGTTGCCGACCTACGCCAGTGCCGGCGTGGCCGCGACCATCGCGCTCGTCGTGCTGCGCTTCCTCCAGGGCTTTGCGCTCGGCGGCGAGTCGACCGCGGCGATCCTCATGGCGATCGAGACGGCGCCCGGCCACCGGCGTGGCTTCTCGGCCGCGGTGATCCAGGCTGCGGGCCCCGTCGGCGTCGTGCTCGCCTCGTTTGCGGCGCTCGCGATCTCGCGACTACCGGAGGCGGACCTTTTGTCATGGGGGTGGCGCGTTCCATTCCTGATCAGCGCAGTGCTGGTGGCGCTCGGGGTCTACATGCGCTGGCGCATCGAGGAGAGCGCGACGTTCCGCAATGCGGGAGAGTCCGAAACGGTGCCGGCCGTCGAGGCGATCAGGGGACATTGGCGGCCGATTCTCATCGTGTTCTTCGCCGAGATGGCGCAGACGTCCTACTTCTACCTGACGGCCATCTTCACCATCTCCTTCGCGACGCGCCAGCTCGGGGTCCAGAAGGACGTGATCACGCAGGCCGTGCTGTTCGCCAATCTCGTCGGGCTGGTGGCCATGCCCCTGATCGGCGCCTGGTCCGACCGGATCGGGCGGAAGCGCCTGTTCCTGGCCGGCGTCATGCTCGCAGCAGCCTCGATGTTTGCATTCTACGGCGTGGTCGCGAGCCGCGACACGCTGCTGGTGACGGGCGCGGTGATCCTCGCCGCGGGCATCATCCATCCGCTGATGTTCAGCACGGAAGGAAGCTATTTCCCGGAGCTGTTTCCGACCCGCATCCGCTTCACCGGTGTGTCGATCGGCAAGCAGCTCGGGACGGTGCTCGGCGGCGGCATCGCGCCGCTCGTCGCCACCAGCCTGTTTGCGCAGACGGGCTCCACTTACGCGATCACCGGATACTACGTCGCGCTCGCGCTCGCGGCGATGATCGCGCTCGGCTTCGCGCACGAAACCAGCAAGTCGCGGCTGCTCGGCTGAGCCAAGCCACAAACATCAGGGAGGTTCTCATGGACGTCAGTCTTCTCATCAACGGGCAGGACCGGGCCGCTTCCAGCGGCAAGGTGTTCGAGCGGCGCAATCCGCTCTCGCAGGAGGTCGCAAGTCGCGCGGTCGCCGCAACGGTGTCCGACGCCGATGCCGCGGTGGCGGCGGCTGCCGCGGCGTTTCCCGCATGGTCGGCGCTCGGCCCGAACGCGCGGCGTGCGCTGCTGCTGAAAGCGGCTGATACGCTCGATGCCAAGCGCGACGCCTTCATCAAGATCATGATGACCGAGATCGGCACGACAGAGGTCTGGTCGGCCTTCAACGTCAAGCTCGCATCCGGCATGCTGCGCGAGGCGGCATCGCTGACGACGCAGATCGCCGGCGAGGTGATCCCGTCGGACAAGCCGGGATGCATTGCGATGTCCGTTCGCCAACCGGCCGGCGTGTGCCTCGGCATCGCGCCGTGGAATGCCCCGATCATTCTCGGCGTCCGCGCCGTGGCGACGCCGCTCGCTTGCGGCAACACCGTCGTGCTCAAGGCGTCCGAGATCTGCCCGGGAACACATCGGCTCGTCGGCGAGGTGTTCAGGGATGCCGGCTTCCCGCCCGGCGTCGTGAACGTCGTCACCAATGCGCCGGCCGATGCCCCCGCATTGGTCGAACGCCTCATCGCCAATCCTGCGGTGCGGCGGATCAACTTCACCGGCTCGACCCGCGTCGGCCGCGTCATCGCCGAGCTCGCCGGACGCCACCTCAAGCCGGTGCTGCTCGAGCTCGGCGGCAAGGCACCGCTGGTCGTGCTCGACGATGCCGACCTCGATGCTGCCGTCGCGGCGGTGGCGTTCGGCGCCTTCATCAACCAGGGCCAGGTCTGCATGTCGACCGAGCGGGTGATCGTCGACGAGGCGGTGGCCGCGTCCTTCGTCGAGAAGCTCGCGAAGAAGGCGAGCGCGCTTCCGGCCGGTGACCCGCGCTCAGGCCCGGTGGTGGTCGGCTCGATGATCGACGAAGCGCCGGCCAAGCATGTCATCGCGCTGATCGACGACGCCATCGGCAAGGGCGCGGTCAAGCTCGCAGGGGGAGACCGCGCCGGTACGGTCGTTCCGGCAACCGTGCTCGACCGTGTCGCGCCCGGCATGCGCATCTACGCCGAGGAGAGCTTTGGCCCCGTCGTCTCGGTGATCCGCGCACGTGGCGTGGACGAGGCCGTGCGGCTCGCGAACGACACCGAATACGGCCTCTCGGCCGCTGTGTTCGGCCGCGACGTCGCGCGGGCGCTGACGGTGGCCCAGCGTATCGAAAGCGGCATCTGTCACGTCAACGGACCGACCGTGCACGACGAAGCGCAGATGCCCTTCGGCGGCGTGAAAGGATCGGGCTACGGCCGGTTCGGCGGGCAGGCCGGGATCGCCGAGTTCACCGATCTGCGCTGGATCACCATCGAGACGCAGCCGCAGCACTATCCGTTCTAAGCCGGCAAGCGAAGCCTACCAGGACGTCAGTTCATGAATGCGAAAGTTCTCTCGGTTCGGGAAGCGACCCTCGGTGTGCTTCGCTCCTTCGGCGTCGATCGCGTCTTCGGCAACCCAGGCTCGACCGAGCTTGCGTTTCTCGGCGACTGGCCTGACGACATCGACTACGTGCTCGGCTTGCAGGAAGGCTGCGTCGTCGGCATGGCCGATGGTTATGCGCAGGCGACGGGCCGGCCCGCCTTCGTCAACCTGCACTCGGCGGCCGGGCTCGGCCACGCGCTCGGCAATCTCTACACCGCATTCCGCAACAAGACGCCGATGGTCGTGACTGCGGGGCAGCAGGCGCGCAGCCTGCTCAGGATGCGGCCTTATCTCTTTGCCGAGGATGCCGAGCAATTTCCAAAGCCTTATGTGAAATGGAGCGCGCAACCCGCGCGGCCCGAGGATGTCCCGGCGGCCATCGCGCAGGCCTTCCTCACCGCCATGCAGCATCCGCGCGGCCCGACATTCGTGTCGGTGCCATCGGATGATTGGGCACGGCCGGCAGTCGCGCCGCCGGTCCGCCACATTGCAACGGAGTTTGCGCCCGATCCGGCGGCGATCGTCCGGCTCGGCGCAGCGATTGCAGCGGCCAACAGACCTGTCTTTGTCGTCGGGCCCGAGATCGATCGCAATGGCTGTGTCGAGGCGATGGTCGCGGTCGCCGAGCAGGCGAGGGCGGCCGTGTGGGCAAGTCCGATGTCGAGCCGCTCGAGCTTTCCGGAATTGCATCCGCAATTCGCGGGCTTCCTTCCGGCAGCGCCGGAAGGGTTGGCCGGCGCCCTGCGTGGCGCCGATCTGATCGTTGTGATCGGCGCGCCAGTGTTCACCTTCCATGTCGAAGGGCCATGCGAATTGCTCGATGACGGACCGCCGGTCTGGCAGATCACCGACGATCCGACCGAGGCCGCCTCCGCGGCCGTCGGTGACACCATCATCAGCACGCTCCCCAAGGCGCTCGCTGCGCTGTCTTCGGCGCTGCCGGACGCCGCGGAGCGCGAGGTGCCCGCCGCGCGGGCGCAGCCTGCCTCGCCTGCTGCACAAAATCCGATTCCGCCGGCCTATGCGCTGAGCCGGCTGTCCGCGCTGATGCCGCGCGACGCGATCGTGGTCGAGGAGGCGCCGTCGCATCGTCCCGCCATCCAACGCTTCCTGCCGCGGCCGGGCGCGGACAGTTTCTACACCATGGCGAGCGGCGGGCTTGGTTACAGCCTGCCGGCCTCGGTCGGCGTGGCATTGGCGCGGCCCGGCCGCCGCATCGTCGCCCTGATCGGCGACGGGTCGGCGATGTATTGCGTTCAGGCGATCTGGACCGCCGCGCAACGCGCTCTGCCGATCACCTTCGTGATCATGAACAATTCGGGCTATGGCGCGATGCGTGCTTTCAGCCGGCTCATGCAGGCACATCGCCCGCCCGGAATCGACCTGCCCGGGCTCGATTTCGTGGCGCTCGCCAGGGGAATGGGTTGCGTGGGGTGGCGCGTGAGCGATGTCGGTGATGTCGACCGCATCTTGAGCGAAGCGTTGGCCTCACGCGGTCCCGCGCTGGTCGACATCGCGGTCGACGACGCCACGACGGATCTCTTCAGTCACCCGCGCTAGCGGGCGGTGGAGGGATTGGTTCGTGCGGGCAACACGGCTGCTGGAATTCTGCTCGCGAAGGCACTGGTCTTGGGTTGGACACGCGATCCGTCGATCACCTCGAGCCGGCCGCAGCGGTTCAAGGTATGCAGCTTCCTGCCAGGCCATGCCGGTCCCGGCTTCAAGGAGTGGCGGACGATCTGCTTGAACGCCGTGGGCGACAGTTCGACCACCTCCGCCAGGGCGAGCGCTGCGCCGTATCCGTCGGTACAGTCCTGGACCGGTCGCCACAATTTGTCATCGAGGGTGACGAAATTCCCCGCCGGCCGCGTGCTGGCGCGGTCGATCAAGACCGGATTGCTGGCGTGGGGCAGCCAGGGCCCCAAGAGGCGATCGGCGTAATAGATCGCCAGCGAATCCGAATAGCCACCCGTTCCGTCGCGCCAGGCGCCAAACAGATAATGCAGGCCGTTGTGCCGCGTGATCGTGACGTCGGCCAGCTCGAGGCCGGAAAGGAGCGTTGCGTATCGCTCCCATTTGTCCGGAAACCGAATGCATTTGTAGAGGGCGACGTCCCCGCGGATCGAGCTCTCCGGGATCATCCACAGCTCGCCACCGTCCTCGATCAGAAACGGATAGGAGAGGTGCCAGGGCTCCTCCAGCACCGGTATCACCTCGCCGATCGGCCCCGTGTCGTTGAACTCGATCGCCGAAATGATGCCTTTTTCGATACGGTGATCGAGATCCTCGAAGAAGACGAATGTCCGTCCCTGCCACGTGATGGGAAAGGGATCGGCGTAGAAGTGGTTTCCAGGATCTCCCAGAACGTTCCAGCTTGGACCCGACAGATCTCCGGTCTGCCAGACGCCGGCGCCGTCATTGAAGCGCCATCCGACATGCCAATGCGGGGCATAGCAGCAGAGGCGATAGATCTCCTTCGCGATCGATACGGCGAGGCCTCGCGCGACGTAGCCAGCGGGTCCGCGGCGCGGGCCACTTCCAGCGGGGCGCGCCAGCTGCGGCACGATGCGCGGCCTTCCCGACAGGATCGCTGCCATCATGGTCAGCGTCCGCGCCATGACCGTTTCGAACGCGCCGCTGAGGCCCGCGGCAATTTCTCCGGATGGATGGCCGCGGTCGAGGATTGAACCGTCGATCTCGTTAACGATGTCGATCACGGGCAGGTCGCCGGCGAGAATGGCGGCGAGCGCGGCATTCTCGCCCGCAATTCCGTTGAACAGCGGCCGAAGATACAGCCGGGCAGAGCAGTTCGGATCCCGCGCGGCGCTCGTAAAATCGACGATCACGTCGGCCGTCTCGGTACGAACCTGCGTCCGTTCCGGAATGATGCTCAGCTTGCCGGCGCCGCTATGTTTGCCCTTGTGCAACACCACGCGTTCGAGCTCGAACAGGGCGTCGAGACCCGCGGGCCGCGGCTCCGCCGTTGGCACCCATACGATTTGAACCGGAACGTCCCGGCCGTCGATCGTCAGCGTCTCGCGGCCCATCCACTGCCGCGCATACTCGCGTTCACAGCGAAACTCGATGATCATGTCGAGCCAATCTATTTCAACGTATCAGGTCAAATGACCTGGTTGAGAATTCGAACGTATTCCTCCACCATGGCATCTACCGAATAGCGCAATCTCAGGCCCTTGGCATTTTGTCGCAGCTCGTCGCTCAGCGGTTTGTCCGTCAGCATCTTGGAGACGGCTGCGGAGAGCTTTGCATGATCGGAGGCGTCGACGAAGAGTGCAGTCGGTCTTCCTTCGTAGGACAACACTTCGCGCAGGACGGGAAGATCGGTCACGACGGAGGGAACCCCGGCGTTCGCGGCCTCCACCGCAGCCAAACCGAAGGTTTCGGCTTGTGTCGGAAATACGAACACGTCCAGACAGGCCAGGAACGCCGCCATCCGGCTGGGGGCGATTTCCCCGAGCAAATGTAGTCGGTCCGAGACGTTCAAGTCATGCGCGAGCTGCCTCAGCCGGGTCTCGTCGGCTCCCTGGCCGGCGAGCGCAAGGTGCCAGGACGGTTGATCCGGCAGCAGACGTATCGCCAAATCGAGCCGCTTGTGCGGATGCAGCCTTGCTGCGCAGCCAAGCAATATGCGATCCGGCGGCAGATTGAATTGATGTCGTGCAGCCTCCTTCGACAGGGTGAGGGCCTTGTCGTCGAAGCCGTGCGGCACATGCACCATGCGCGACCGGTAGGCCGCGGGGTAGCGCGAATATTCGCGCTGCATGTCCTGCGAATTGAGCGTGATGCAGTCAAAGAAGCCGAGGCTGCCCATGGCGATGTCGGCGGAGCGGATCGGCCAGCTCATCGACAGCGCGGATGAGACCTGATTTGCGACGACCGGTGCACGGCTGACGAGGCGCGTGACGCCAGCGCCGATGACATTGCCGAAATGCTGGAATGTCAGGACGGCGTCGGGCCTGGTGGTCCGGATATGGCGGCCGAGCGTCCACAGCATCCGCAGCAGCGCCCCCGGATTGCCCGGCCGGCTCGGCGCGCAGTAGAGCGTATCGGGCGGCTCATCGAAGGAGTCCGATTTGCGGAAGAAGAATAGATTGGTGACCCGGTAGCCGCGAGCGGTCAGCCCGGCGCCGAGAAGCCGGGAGATCTCTTGCGCGCCGGCGTTCTCGGCCTGGGTTTGGGCAAGAAGCACGTGCAGCTTCGGCCCGCCGCTGTCCAGCCGCGCGGGTGCCGTCGCGCTCGTCTTGCCCAAGTCCTTGTTCGGCTGATAGTGGAGCACGGATCCCGACCCGCTAAAGAAACGAAATCTTCACCTTCTTAACTCCGTACCTATCATGCGGGCATCGCGTGGACACCGACTAGCAACAAACGGAGTTAATGCGAGGCTATGGCTACGACGTCGTTCGCGCAGCATTTCCGCTGGTTCCCGGATGGCGCACAGCGGGCGCGTTAACCAATCGGCCTTGCGCGCTGCGGGCGCGTGACTGCGGACCCGAGCGACGGCGCGATGACACCTAGTCACGCGAGTCCGCACTGCGGACTGCATAGGTGCCGCGCCTCGATGCAGAGAAGCGCAAGAGCACGAGAACGGAAGGATCCACCCCGGTTCGCCGGCGGCAGAGGACGTTCAGGGCAATGGTTGCGAGCGCGAGCGACACGGTCGCCGAGATCGCCGCGCCGAGCACGCCGAGCCAGGGAATGAGAACGAGAAATCCCGCGAGCCGCAGCGCGACGTTGGCGGCAACGACGGGGACATAGATTCGTTCATGACCGGTCAGCTGCAGGATCGCAGCAGACGGGCCGCCTGCCGCCTGGATGGCCGTTCCGATTGCGAGCACGATCAAGACCGAGTGCTGCGCGGTGAAATGAGGTCCGAACAGGTTGAGAAGATAGGGGCCGCCGATCCAGATCGTGGCGAGACCGGCGATGACGCAAAGCGCGGTCACTTCCGCCATCAACTGCAAAGTCCGCTCGAACTCCTTTTGGTTCTTGCTGAAGTACAGCGAAGGAAGCCGGCGCGCGCCGAACGTGTACAGCGCTGCGGACAGCATGGCGAAGATGTTGGCGAGGCGCGAGGCGGCAAAGTAGATTCCTGCAGTCGCCGGATCCAGCATCCAGTAGACCAGAATGACGTCGAAATACTGGTTGGCGACTTCAAGGATGGATGCGAGCCAGAAGTGAAGGGCGCTCGATCGCCAGCGGGCCGTCTCGGAGCGCGCCGGCGTACCGCGCAAATCCGGCAGCACTCGCGCGATCGAAACGATCTGTGCAACCAGGCCCGCCGACATGGCCATTGTCATCACCGCGAACAACTCGGCGGGATCGAGTTGCCGATGCCCGAGCAGCATGGTGAGCAGGAACAGAACGACGATGACCCGCCAGAAGAACTCGCGATTTCCTTCGCCCATGAGAATGCTGACCAGCGAGCGTGCGATCTGGCTTCCGAGCATCACTCCGGCATTGACGGCCGTGTAGGCTGACACCGCAAGGATCAGCAGCCACCAGTCGCCTCTCACGCTCGCCGCGACGGCGATCCCGCCGATCACGATCAGCATTGCGACCGAGGCGATCTTCAAGCTTGATAGGAGGACGCCTTTGGTAAGGTCCGGCCTTTCGCCGACCTGATACTCGTTCAGGAATCGCACCAGCAGGGATTCCTGGCCGACCAGTCCCACGACGGCTGCGATCTGGGCCACCGAAAGCCAGGTCGCAAAGATGCCGAAGCCATCAGGCGACATCGTCCGTGCCGCCAGCGAGAACAATGCAAACGCCAGCACGCCGCTGCCAACCTTGAGGAGGATGGTCCCGACAACACCGCGCGTGACATCGCGCCGCATGAACTGGAGGATGGAGTCGATCATGGAGGGGGACATGTTCCGATACCGGCGCCAGCCTAGCATGCCGAAAAATCGTGAGTGTTAATGGACGGCTTGCAAGATCTTGCCGGTCGCGACGATATCGCGGTTACGCAGGTTGCTTCACTCTGGAACATCGCCGTCCCCATTGTCCCAAACAGTGCAAATCCGGCTCGCGCGACTGACGGCATAGCGCCGCATCGACGACCGAAGAAGGCGAGATCAGCCGTTTGAGTGCGGAATGGCTCGCGGGGATCGGCCGCCGAGACGTCGGAATCCGGAATTTGCAGAGCATCCCGAGCAAGACGCGTGCCGCGATGGCGGCGGCGGGCCCGGCGCTTCCGGTCGTTAACCTCAATCTTCGGAAATGTTCGCACCTGGCCCTGCGATGCGACATCAGGCGAGAGAATTGCACTGGAAGCGCCGTTAACCTGGGAGCAGGAGCCATGACGACGGATAGAACCGTGACCGAACCGATCGATGGGGGCGAGACCGCAACGATCGTCTCGGACATCGCTATTGTCGGCGGCGGCCTTGCGGGATCGCTTGCGGCGGCCGTGCTGGCGCGGGCAGGGCATCGCGTTGCTCTCGTCGACAAGCGGGCGGTCTATCCGGACGAGTTCCGGGTCGAAAAGATCGGCGGCCATCAGCTGGAGTTGCTCCGCAAGCTGGACTTCCTCAGCGCGCTCGACGGTGTCGCTTGCCGATATGATCGGGTGCTCAATATCCGGGAGGGCAAAGTGGTCGATGTCAGCGTCGGCCAGGCTTACGGATTTCCCTATGCCGATCTCGTCGCCATGGCGCGCAGCCAGATACCCGATCCATCCAGCCTGATCGTCGACGAGGTCACAGCGATCAGCAACAGCGACGACGTCCAGCATCTCGAGCTGGCCTCCGGACGGCGCGTGACGGCTCGCCTCGTTGTCCTCGCCACGGGCATGGCGGGAGTCCTGGGTTACAAGCTCGGCATCAGGCGGCGCGTGCTGGCCGAGCGCCATTCGGTTTCGTTCGGCTTCACGATCGCTCGCAAGGACCGTAGCCCGTTCGATTTCGAGGCGTTGACCTGCTACGGCGAACGTACGGCCGATGGCATCGACTATCTCAGCCTGTTTCCCGTTCGTGCCGGCATGCGGGCCAATCTCTTCATGTTCCGCGATCCGACCGATCCGATCATGCGCGAGTTGCGTCGCGAACCGGAAGCAACCGTTTTGCGCCTGCTGCCGGGACTGCAATCCTACCTCGGCGATTTCCGCGTGACCGACCGGGTCCAGAATTGGGTGATGGATCTGACCGTCGTCGAGGGACATCTCCAGCCCGGCGTCGTGCTCATCGGCGATGCGTTCCAGACCAATTGTCCCGCCGCCGGCACGGGCGTCGCCCGCCTGCTGATGGACGTCGACCGTCTTTGCACCGAATACGTGCCGCGGTGGCTCATGACCGCAGGCATGGGCCGAGAGAAGATCTCGCAGTTCTATTCCGACCGCGACAAGATCGCGGCGGACCAGCAGTCGCTGAAGATGGCGCGGTTCCGCCAGGCGCTGACATCCCGCAACGATATCGGCTGGGACGTTCGGCGACGGTTGCATTTCCTGCGGCGCAGTCTGGCACATCGCGTCGATCAGATGCATCCGGGCTGGCTCGGGCGTGTCCGCGGCGCCTTGCGCGCTTGAGGTTCTGCGCCCCTGCGCCTGGCGTCGGTCAGCGCGTGGGAGTTGGGGGGCGGGCGGGCTGGAGCCTCAAATCCGATAGCCGCTTGGCCGCCAGCTTGAGCCAAGGCGCCTGCTTCAGCGCGAAGAGGGCGATGGCGCCGATGGTGCTGCCGACCTGCGTGACCTCCCACATCGGCGAAGGCTGCCCGCCGAACAATTTCTTGTATGGCTCGTCGCCGATCGTGAAATCGAGCATCTGATCTCCGCGCTGGATACAATCCCGCGCCACTTGCTCGAACGTCAGCGCGCCGAGGGACTGGCTCTTGTAACCGGCGATGTCGAAGGCGCTCATGATGATGAGGAAGCTGCCCCGATGACACAGCCCGAGCACGGCGGCAATCACTTCGCCGTCCATCTTCATGGCATAGAGGCGGACAAAGGAGCCCAGGCCACGAAGGGCGACGTCGGAATAGAAGCCGTAGTATTCGGGGCGCTGCAGCAGATCCCCGTCGCCCTGTGCGTGAAAGCGTGGGCCGCGAAACTTCCTCATGACGTCCATCGCATCGAGCACGGAGGCGCTGTCGCCGCAGCATGAGAAGCTCAGCGCGCCTTTCTTCTGGAGCTGACGATATTTCTTTGCGAGCTCCTTCTGATAGGAGCGATCCATCGCGCGAGCCTGCCATTGCTCGAACGGTGCAACGAGAACCGTGGCGTAGGCATTGGTGTCCATCGATACGCGGCGGGACGTGGCCAGAAGGTTTTCGATCGGAAGGCGGGCGTCAGGCAGCTTGGCCATTCGGAGCAGATCGAACGGGCGGACAAGACGCCTTATCTGCGCGCATGCAGCGGCGTCGTCGAGCAGTTGCGAAAACACCTCTGGACTACAAACCGGCGCCAGATAGTCGGAAACGCGAAGGTCGGCGAACTCGACGGTTCGTATCGGACCACGCCGGATCCGGAGCAGGGGCAGCACCATCGCAAGGGCCCCCGACGCGCGGTAGCGGACCACGACGACCAGAGCTGTTGCAACCGCTTCCGGCGCGAGCCTGGTGTAGAGGCTATGCAGCCAGATCGGATGCTGGAAAGCAGTGGCAGCCGAGCGATCAAACAGCTCTGCATATTCCGGAGACAGAAAGTCGAACGACTGCTCGATGACGATGTCGAACGTGTTGCTAAGCTTGTTCATGAGCAATCGGGGAAACCAGGTCATTCGCGAGCGTCGATCGAGCCGTAGCTGCGCTTATAGCAAGGTCGTTACGGGTCGGACACCGGCAGCGTGCGATTTGCATTAATGCGTTCAACCATGTGCGTATCGTTACCAAATTCTTAAATGCCGGCGGCGCATGAACCTGAGACTGAGGATGAGATCGTGCCGGGCCTGCTTGATGCCAGATGACGCTCTGTCGGCTGGAATTCACTCTCCGACGAATCCGACAGCCAGCAGCGACGCCTGTCGTTCGTGTTGGGAAGTGCCAATGCATCGGCTTGGTTTGGTCCATCGCCAGGTTCACGCGCCAGGCCTGAAAACAGGACATCCGGCGTGCCCTGATGTCTCCGCTGCATCGCGGCGGTGCCGCGCTCGGCTGCACAGTTTTGCTGCAACACGATACGAATCGCGGCAGCTTTCGCTGCAATAACGCGCTTGACTTCGTAACCGATCTCAACGACCGTGCTACGCGAGCGTTGGGCAGTTCAGCCCGTCAACGCAGCGAGCTTCAACCATTTCCAACATCACGCGGGTTTTGCGTGCTCGGTTGGCGGCGAGGGCGCCCTCGGCTTAACGGCCGATGGGCGCCTTTTTTATTTTGGGACGAGTGATGGCGCGGACGAAATATCGGATCGGCGTAATGCTCTCGACGACGGGGTCCTATAGCGTTGTCGCGCGTTCGATGCTGAACGGGGCGCTGCTCGCCTTTCGCGAGATCAACGCGAGTGGTGGCGACATTGCGCTGGAGCCGGTCGTCGTCGATCCGTCCGGTGACCTCGCGCGCTATCGTTCGCTCAGCCTCGAGCTTCTCGGATCCGGCATCCGCCATGTGGTCGGCTGCTACACCTCATCGAGCCGCAAGGAGGTGATCCCGTGCTTCGAGAAGCTCGACGGACTGCTGTGGTATCCGTCTCACTACGAGGGATTCGAGAGTTCCGATAACGTCATCTATACCGGCGCCGCGCCGAACCAGCATGTGCTGCCACTCGTCGACTACCTGGCATCCCGCCTTGGTTCGCGCGCCTTCTGCGTCGGCTCCAACTACATCTGGGCCTGGGAAAACAATCGCATCTTCCGAGAGGCATTGACTGCGCGCGGCGGCACCGTGCTCGCCGAACGTTACCTCTCGGTCGGCGATACCGAGGTCGACCAGGTAATCGCGGCAATCATCGACCAGCGCCCCGACTTCGTGTTCAACAATTTAATCGGCACCAGCGCTTATGCCTTCTTCCGGGCGTTTCGGGCCGCCTGCCGCGCGCGCGGCATCGATCAGGCTGGAGAAATCCCGGTCGCGAGCTGTACGCTGTCGGAACCGGAATTGCCGGAGATCGGCCCGGATGCGATCGATGGACATCTATCGTCAAGCGTCTATTTTTCTTCGCTGACCTCTGCGGAAAACGGCGCCTTCATTCGCGCCTACACCACGTCCTTTCCGGACGGACCTGTCTCGTCGGCAGACGCCGAAGCGTCTTACATCGCCGTCAAGCTGCTCGGAGCAGCCTTGTCGCAGGCCGGCACCGACGACGCCCGCACGGTACGCGCCGCCGTGGCAGACCAGCGACTGCACGCGCCGCAAGGCGAGGTCCGCATTGACCGCCAAACTTTCCACGCCTGGCTCACGCCTCGGATCGGCCGGTCGACCGGCAGCGGCCAGTTCGAAGTGCTGCTGGAATCCCGCGAGCCGATCGCGCCGGATCCCTATCTCGTTCAGTCGTCGCCGCGCTTTGCCAGCGCAATGCGCTCTCCGCTTTTGAAGGTGGTGCAATCATGAGCTCTCGACTGCTGCAGAATTTCAAGGGCGGCCGTGCCATCGTCGTCACCAGGCGAGGAGGCTGGGAAAGCACCCTCGAAACGACACTGGCCAAGCTCGGCGTTTCCACGGAATATCCGGAAATCATCGACGGTCGTGCACAGATCGATGTTGCGTGTCTCCAGGCCGATCGCGACATCCTGTTCGTCGACGGCGATCTCGAAGGCGCGGTCGCGATCGAGGTCAACCCAGCCTCGCGGCTGCCTCCGGTGCCGGTGATCGGTCTCGTCGGCGTCGAGGCGCCGAGCCGGCTGAAGGCGCTGGTCAATCTCGGCGCCACTTCGTTCCTGCGCAAGCCGGTGCATGGCGGCGCGGTCTACACCTCTCTGTTCATGGGCATCAACCAGTTCCTGCTGCGCGCCGAAATGTACGAGCGCCTGCAGGACCTCGAGGAGCGCCGCCGCGGCCGCCGCGCGGTGATCCGGGCCGTCATCCTGCTGATGCAGCAGGACGGCCTCGACGAGGAAGGTGCCTATTCCCAGCTCCGTCGCGACAGCATGCACGCGCGGCAGAACATGGAACTCTATTGCGAGGAGTTTCTAAGCAGGCGGGCGAAGCCGCCCGATACGTCCGGCCGCACGACCGGCATCACGCTGCAAGGCGGCAAGAAGCAGGCCATCTAGGAGAAGCAAAATGAGCAAGTCTGTATTGCGGGGGCTGCGCGCCGCAGCCCTCACGGGGACGCTTGTCCTCGGATCATCCCTCGGGTCGCACCCGGCGCTCGCGGCGGAAAACCCCATCAAGCTCGGCGTGCTGGAGGATCAGTCCGGCGACTTCGCCGCGGCGACGATCGGCAAGGTCCACGCCATCCAGCTCGCCGCCGACGAGATCAACAAGGCCGGCGGCATCATGGGCCGGCCGCTGGAGCTGGTCGCTTACGACACCCAGTCCGACAACACCCGCTATCAGGAGTTCATGCGGCGCGTGCTCCAGCGCGACAAGGTCGACGTCGTATTTGCGGGCTTCTCCTCGGCCTCGCGCGAGGCATATCGCCCGATCGTCGACCAGTTCAACGGCTTCGCCTTCTACAACAACCAGTATGAAGGCGGCGTCTGCGACGGCCACATGATCGTGACCGGCGCCGTGCCCGAGCAGCAGTTCTCCACGCTCATCCCCTACATGATGGAGAAGTACGGCAAGAACGTCTACACGCTCGCCGCCGACTACAATTTCGGCCAGATCTCGGCGGAGTGGGTGCGCAAGATCGTCAAGGAGAACGGCGGCAAGATGGCCGGCGAGGAGTTCATCCCGCTCGGTGTGTCGCAGTTCTCCCAGAGCATCCAAAATATCCAGAAGGCCAAGCCCGACTTCGTGGTCACGCTGCTGGTCGGCACCGCGCAGGCCTCCTATTACGAGCAGGCGGCCTCCGCAAACGTCAACTTGCCGATGGCGTCCTCGGTCAACGTCGGGCAGGGCTACGAGCACAAGCGCTTCAAGCCGCCGAGCCTGAAGGATATGTTCGTCACCACCAACTACATCGAGGAGATCGACTCGCCCAAGAGCAAGGAGTTCTACGCCAAGTTCAAGGCCAAGTTCCCGAGCGAGCCCTATGTGAACCAGGAGGCGGAGAACTCGTATCTCGCGGTCTATCTCTACAAGCAGATGGTGGAGCGCGCGAAATCGACCAAGCGCGAGGAGATCCGAAAGGTGATCGCGCTGGGCGACGTCTGCATGGACGCGCCGGAGGGCAAGGTCTGCATCGATCCCAAGAGCCAGCACATGTCGCACACGATCTATCTCGCCAAGGTCGGCGCCGATCACTCGATCTCCTTCCCAAAGGTCTGGGAGGACATCAAGCCGTACTGGCTGGGTGAGGCCGGCTGCGATCTCACCAAGAAGGATCCGATGGCCCAGTACACGCCGTCGAATCCGCCGCCGAAACCCTGACCGGCGGCCGATCGCTCCGGGGCTTCCGGCACGCCTCCGGCGTTGCCGGTGCGCCGGGGCGATCACCGATTGCCCGCGGCGGCGAGGCCGCATCCTCCCACATCCTGGTTGATTCATGGACATTGCGACCCACGTCTTCTCGGCGCTCTACCAATTCGGCGATGCCTTCGCGTTCCTGGTGCTCTCGGCCTGCGGGCTTGCGGTGATCTTCGGCATGATGGGCGTGATCAATCTCGCCCATGGCGAATTCATCATGTGCGGCGCCTACGTCACCGCTGCGACCGTGCATGCCGGCCTGCCGCTGCCGCTGGGAATTTTGGCCGGCACCCTCGTGTCGGCGCTGGTCGGCGTCGTGGTCGAGCTCGCGGTGATCCGTCATCTCTACGACCGGCCGCTCGACACCATCGTCGCGACCTGGGGACTCAGCCTGATCGCGACGCAGGGCACGCTGATCATGGTCGGCTCGACCATGGCCGGCGTCGGCACGCCGTTCGGCAGCTTCCAGGTCGGCGATTACTCCTATTCGATCTACCGCATCGTGCTGTTTTGCGCCGCCCTCGGCGTGCTCGCCGCGCTCTATGCGCTGTTCAACTGGACGCGGTTCGGCGTGCTGGCGCGCGCGACCATTCAAGTGCCGCACATGGCGGCGGCGCTCGGCGTCGACACCCGCCTGATCTACAGCCTCACTTTCGCTTGCGGGGCAGGGCTCGCCGGCCTTGCCGGCGGTCTCTACGCGCCGACCATGACGCTGGTGCCGACCATGGGGGCGACCTTCATCATGGAGGCCTTCGTCACCGTCGTGATCGGCGGCGCCGACGTCTTCCTCGGCACCGCGCCGGCCGGCACCGTGCTTGCGGTGGTGAAGTCGGCGATGACGTCCTGGCAGGGGCAGCTGTTCGGTCAGATCGGCCTGCTGGTCGCCGTCATCATCGTGGTCCGGGTGCTGCCGAAAGGCATCTCCGGCTTCGTGCTGCGCGAGCGCACCTGACGGAGTGATGGCGTCGTGACCGGTCTTCTCGCAATGTTTCGCCGTCTCGAAGGGCCGCAGACCGCTGGTCGTGGTCCGGCCTTCTGGGGCCTGTTCGCACTCGTGCTCGCCGTCGCACTCGCTTATCCGCTGTTCAGCGACGGCTACACGGTCGGTAACACCGTCTATTTCTTCGTCTGGGTGTTCATCGCGCTCAGCCTGTGCCTGATCTGGGGCTATGGCGGCTCGCTTTCCTTCGGCCAGACCGCCTTTTTCGGGATTGCGGGCTACGGCTACGGCATCCTCACCATCAATTTCGGCTCGGCCTACGGCTTCACGCTGGTGGCGCTGGTCGCGGCGGTGGCGATCGCCGCGCTGTTCGCGGTCCTGCTCGGTTACTTCATGTTCTTCGGCCGTATCGCCGGCGTCTTCCTCGGCATCGTCACGCTCGCCGTCACCTTGATGCTGGAACGCTTCATGGCACAGACCGCGGGGCCGGAATGGCATATCGGGACTGCGCGGCTGAACGGCTTCAACGGCATGAGCGCGATGCCGCCGCTGACCATCCCCTGGCCGGGCGAGCCCATCGTGCTGTTCGCCGATGTCGGGCTCTACTACCTCGTGCTCGGCCTTCTGGTCTTCGTCTATCTGGCCTTGCGTATCCTGATGAATTCGTCGTTCGGCAACGTCATCGTCGCGATCCGCGAGAATCCTGAAAGGGCGGAGATGCTGGGCTACGACATCCGCAAATACCAGCTCATCACCTTCGTCATCGGCGCCGCGCTCGCAGGGCTCTCCGGCGTGCTCTACACCGTCTGGGGGCAGTACATCACGCCGTCGAGCATGGGCATGACGGCCGCGGCACTGCCGCTGATATGGGTCGCAGTCGGCGGCCGCAGCGATTTGACATCGACCGTGATCGGCACGCTGGTGGTGCTCGCCGCGTTCCAGGCGCTGACGATCTACGGCAGCCAATACGCGCTGGTCTTCATGGGCGTTCTGCTGGTGCTCACGGTGCTGATCGCTCCCAACGGTCTCGTGCTCGGGGTGATGAACTGGCTTGGCCGCATCGCCACCCGCCTGACGCAGAGGGCCGGTTGATGTCGCTGCTCGAATTGCGCAAGCTGAACAAGCATTTCGGCGGACTGCACGTCACCAACTCCGTGGACCTCACGCTGCGCGCGGGCGAGATCCATTGCCTGATCGGCCCGAACGGCGCCGGCAAGAGCACGCTGTTCCGCCTGATCCTAGGCGAGCATCATCCCGGCAGCGGCGACATTCTCTTCGCCGGAGAGAACATCACGGCGCTGAAATCCTTTGCGCGGATCCACCGTGGCCTCTCGGTCAAATTCCAGGTGCCCGGCGTCTTCAAGGGCCTGTCGGTCCGCCAGAATCTCGAGATCGCGCTGCAGAGCCGGCATCGCGGGAGGGAGCTCGAAGCGGAGATCGGGCGGCTTCTGGCCTTCCTCGGGTTGGAGTCCGAACAGGCGCAGATCGCCGGCAATCTCAGCCATGGCCAGAAACAATGGCTCGAGATCGGCATGGCGGTCAGCTTGAAGCCGCGCCTGCTGCTGCTGGACGAACCCACGGCAGGCATGTCGCCCGAGGAAACCCACATGACCGGCGAGATGGTGCAGCGGCTCAATGCCGACGGCATGACGGTGCTGGCGATCGAGCACGACATGGCCTTCGTCCGGCAGGTTGCGCACCGCGTCACCGTGCTGCATCTTGGCCAAGTATTCGCGCAGGGCTCGATCGACGAGATCGTGGCCGACGAACGCGTGGCGGCGATCTATCTGGGGCAGGCCCATGCTTGATCAGCCGCGCAAGGAAGTGATCCTGTCGACCCTGGCCCTGCGTGCCGGCTATGGCGGTAAGCCCGTGCTCCAGGGGCTCGAGATCGAGGTACGGGAAGGGGAGATCGTCGCCGTCATCGGTCGCAACGGCGTTGGCAAGTCCACGCTAATGAAGAGCCTGATCGGGCTCGTGCCGGCGATGAGCGGCTCGATCGTCTATCGCGGCGAGGCGGTGGAGTCTCTTCCCGCGCACAAGCGGGCGCGCCTCGGCATGGGCTATGTGCCGCAGGGGCGCGACGTGTTTCCGCGCCTAACGGTCGGCGAGAACGTCGCCGTCGGCGCCGCGATCAAGGGCGGCGGCATTCCGGAAGCCGGCCGGCGCAGGATCGTCGAGGCCTTTCCGATCCTTAGAGAGCGCTGGCATCAGCGCGCCGGCACCATGTCCGGCGGCCAGCAGCAGCAGCTCGCGATCGGACGCGTGCTGATCGCCGATCCCAACCTGATCCTGCTCGACGAGCCTTCGGAGGGCATTCAGCCCAACATCGTCCAGGACATCGCGCGCAACATGGTCGAGCTCAACCACAGGACCGGAGTGACCATCATCCTGGTCGAGCAAAATCTCGACATGATCCGAGCCATGGCGCAGCGCTGCTACGTCATGGACAAGGGCCGCATCGTCGCCAATCTCGACCGCGCGGCACTCGACGACGCGGCCGAGATGCGCCGTCATCTCGCGGTTTGAAGACTCACGCCAACGACAGAAGGAGAAAAGAAAATGTCCTGGCAGAAAGACTCCATCATGGCCCGCAAAGGCCTCGCCAAAGGCGAGCGCGGCACGACGTACACCATCACGGAGAGCGAGCAGGGCAAGTACCACTATGTCTATGGCCCCTATGTGAAGCCGGTGCTGACCGTCGATCCCGGCGCCGTCGTTTCCGCAGAGACCCATGATGCGTTCGAGGGCGCCATCAAGAAGGAGACCGACAGCCCGTCGAAGATTCTCAACTTCCCGTTCCTCAATCCGCAGAACGGGCCGATCCACGTCAATGGCGCCGAGAAGGGCGATACGCTCGCGGTCTATATCGAGAGCATCGTGCCGCGCGGGCCGCAGCCGCGCGGCACCACGGTGATCATGCCGGAGTTTGGTGGCCTGGTCAGCACGGGCAACACGGCGCTGCTCAATCCGGCGCTGCCCGAGCGCGTCAAGAAGCTGGAGATCGACGCCAAGACCGGCACCAAGTGGAACGACAAGATCACGCTGCCCTATGAGCCCTTCATCGGCACCATCGGCACCTCGCCGGAGATCGAGGCGATCTCCTCGCTCGTTCCGGACTATTACGGCGGCAACATGGACCTGCCGGATGTCGGCGTCGGCGCCGTCATCTACCTGCCGGTCAACACCAAGGGCGCGCTGCTCTATCTCGGCGATTGCCATGCCGCGCAGGGCGATGGCGAGCTCTGCGGCGTCGCCATCGAGCATCCGACCGTGACCACGGTGCAGGTCGACCTCATCAAGAACTGGACCATCGCCTGGCCGCGGCTGGAAACGAAGGACGTCATCATGACGATCGGCTCGGCCCGGCCGATGGAGGATGCGGCCCGCATCGCCTATCGCGAGCTCTGCCGCTGGATGGCGGCCGATTACGGCTTCGACGAGATCGACGCCTACATGCTGCTGACCCAGGCCGGCCGCGTCAGGCTGGGCAACATGGTCGATCCCAAATACACGTTGGGCGCCTCCATCAAGAAGTCCTATCTCGCCTGAGGCCGATCGGAATGTCCACCATTCACAAGGTCGCCGCCGTTCAGTTCGAGCCGACCATGTTCGAGAAGGCGCGCAACATCGCGCGCCTGCTCGAGCTCTGCGAGCAGGCGGCGGCGGCCGGTGCAAAGCTCATCGTCACGCCGGAGATGGGAACGACCGGCTATTGCTGGTTCGATCGTGCCGAGATTGCGCCGTTCGTCGAGACCATCCCGGGACCGACCACGAGCCGCTTCGCGGCGCTCGCGCGCAAGCATGACTGCTACATCGTGGTCGGCATGCCCGAGGTCGACGAGGACAACATCTATTTCAACACTGCCGTCCTGATCGGGCCTGACGGCATCGTCGGCCGTCACCGCAAGACGCATCCCTACATTTCCGAGCCGAAATGGGCCGCGGCCGGCGACCTGCACAACCAGGTGTTCGAGACCCCGATCGGGCGCATCGCTTTGCTGATCTGCATGGACATCCATTTCGTCGAAACCGCGCGGCTGATGGCGCTGGGCGGTGCGGATGTCATCTGCCACATCTCGAACTGGCTGGCGGAGCGTACGCCCGCGCCTTACTGGATCAGCCGCGCCTTCGAGAACGGCTGCTATGTCATCGAGAGCAACCGGTGGGGGCTCGAGCGCACGGTGCAGTTCAGCGGCGGGAGCTGCGTGATCGCACCGGACGGGCAGGTGATCGCCGTGCTCGACAAGGGTGACGGCGTGCTGCTGTCGGAGATCGATCTCGACACCGCACGCGCGCGCCGCGTGCTTGGGGAGGCCGTCTTCGCGCAACGCCGGCCGGACCTCTATCCGGAGCTCTTGACCGACACCTTCAGCTGGAACCCGCGTGATTTCTTCGGCCTCTACGGCCACGAGCCATGGCCAGCCGGAAAGACGTCGCAGGTCAGTGTCGCGCAATTTTCGCCTCGCGATGACGTCGACCTGAACTTCACGGAGATCGCAGCACTTGCGCGCAAGGCCCGCGCGGAAGGCGCGGATCTCGTCGTGTTCCCGGAGCTTGCAGTGACCGGTCTCGGCGATCCCGCGGCATCGGCGCAGCCAATACCTGGCCGGGCGACCGATCGCCTCAAGGCACTCGCCGCGGAGCTGGGTCTCTATCTGGTCTGTGGCCTCGCAGAGCGCGCCGGGGACGTGCTCTACAACAGCGCCTGCCTTGTCACGCCGGATGGGGACATCTCGGTCTATCGCAAGACGCATCTCACCGCCGATGAGCGAAGCTGGGCAACGGCCGGAGAAGGCTGGACCGTCGTCGACACGCCGATCGGCCGCATCGGGCTATTGATTGGCCACGACGCCTCGTTTCCGGAGGCGGGCCGGGTGCTGGCGCTGCGCGGCTGCGATCTCATCGTCTGTCCTGCCGCCATCAAGGGGCGCTTCAGTTCGTCGCATGCCGGCACGGAGGTCGAACAGCCGATGCCGATTCCGACCGGCCCGGATCCGCTCCACTGGCATCATTTCCGCGTTCGCGCGGGCGAGAACAACCTGTTTTTTGCCTTCGCCAATGTCGTCGATCCCAAGCGCGGCTATCCTGGACTCAGCGGCGTGTTTGGCCCTGACACGTTCGCGTTCCCGCGGCAGGAGGCGATCGCGACCGGAGGCACGGGGCTTGCAACCGCGCTGGTCGACACCACCAATCTCGACAGCGTCTATCCGACCAATGTGGTGCGGCGAAAGGATCTGGTGTCGATGCGCATGCCGCACAGCTATCGCGGATTGGTCAAAACGGCTGCGAGCAACTACTGAACCAAGAAGAAGGATGCGGACCATGGATCTGGGACTCAAGGGCGCCAAAGTTCTCGTCACGGGAAGCACCAAGGGAATCGGCCGGGCGATCGCCGAAACCTTTGCCGCCGAGGGTGCCGACGTCGGTGTGTGCTCGCGCAATCTGGCCGAGGTCGAAAGCACGGTCGCCGCGCTCAAGGCCAAGGGCGTCGCGGCCTATGGTGGTGCGGTCGACGTCGCCGACGCCGCGATTCTGAAGAGCTGGGTCGGCGATATGGCGTCGAAGCTCGGCGGCATCGATGTCGTCGTCGCCAATGTCAGCGCGCTTGCGATCGGACAGGACGACGAGAGCTGGCAGAAGGAGTTCTCGACCGACATGATGGGCACAGTGCGGCTCGTGAACGCGGCCATGCCGTTTCTGGAGAAGAGCAAGGCCGGCGCGATCGTCACCATCTCCAGCGTCTCTGGGCGCGAGGTCGATTTCGCGGCCGGCCCCTACGGCACCTTCAAAGCCGCCATCATCCACTACACGCAAGGTCTCGCCAATCAACTCGCGCACAAGGGCATCCGCGCCAACACGGTCTCGCCCGGCAACACCTATTTCGAAGGCGGTGTCTGGAACACCATCAAGGACAACAATCCCGAACTGTACAAGACGGCGCTTGCGCTCAATCCCACCGGCCGGATGGGCACGCCGCAGGAGATGGCGAACGCAGTCGTATTTCTCGCAAGTGGCGCCGCCAGTTTCATCACAGGAACGAACCTCGTCGTCGACGGTGCCTTGACGCGCGGTGTGCAATTCTGAGGCATGAACGCTGAAGCGCGAATCTGTCATCCATGTCAGAATTGACCGTGTGATCGCGCAGGATCAGCGCGGCCTCTGCTGCCCGCAGAGTGCAGGGCAGCGATCTCCCCGTGTGGATTTTCAGGACCCCTCGTTCGTGCAAGATAATCAACCAGGTCCCGAATACGTAGAAGATGTCCCTCTCGCGGCGAGAACTGCTCGATACGGCGGCGCGCCTCACGGCGCTGGCTGCCTGGCCCGGTGGTGCAACCGCCGACGATTACCCGACCCGCTCCATCAAGCTGGTCATTCCCTATTCGGCTGGCGCCGCGGGTGATCAGATCGGCCGTCCCTGGGCCGACAAGGTCGCGTCCCTGCTGGGCCCGGTCCATGTCGAGAATATCGGCGGCGCAGGCGGTGCGATCGGCTCCGCCGCGGTGGCGCAGAGCGCACCGGACGGTTACTCGCTTCTGCTCGGCAATGGCAGCACCCAAGTGACGATTCCGCTGTCAACGGCGCAGCCTGCCTACGACACGGTTCGCGATTTCCGCGCCATCTATCGGCTGATAACAAGCACGCTTGCATTCGCAGTTCATCCGTCCTTGCCGGTGAAGGATCTGCGGGAGCTGGCGGCCTTTGCGAAGGCCAATCCCGGCGGGCTTTCCTATGGCACTCCGGGGGTCGGCACCGGCAATCATCTCGTCGGAGAAATGTTCAGGCAGCAATCGGGTCTTGCAGCGGACTTGGTTCACGTCCCTTACCGGGGCATGGGGCCCGCGACCAACGACCTCGTTAGTGGCCAGATCAACTCGGTCATTGCGGTGGTCTCGAGCCAGCTCCTGCAATTGCACTTCGCAGGCAAGCTGCGGCTGATCGCCGTGACCAGCGACCGGCGGCTGAGTGGTGCGCCGGAAATTCCGACGGTCATCGAATCCGGCATGCCCGGCCTCAGATACGCCGGCTGGTTTGGCTTGTTCGCCCCAAGAGCAACCCCGGATGCGATCGTGCAGCGGATCGCTGTGGCCACCCGCACGGCGATGGCTGATCCTCAGTTGCAGGAAAGCTATCGTGCGCAAGGTCTGGAGCCGGACATCGATTCAGGCCCCGATAAATTTCAACGCCTCGTCGAGGACGAGCTCGCCCGCCTGGCGCCCGTCGTCAGGTCGATCGGGCTCAAGCGCGACTGAGCGCTTCTCAGAGACGCACCCCGGTCGTGGCAAACGCTTGGGCGACGGGCTCCTGAACGCGATTCAAGATCTCCATCCCCGCAACTGCGATCACCAGGGCCGCGACGCAGCCAAGCAAAAAAGCCTTCATCCTCAGCCTCCCTCGATTGGACCAGCAAGCCATCTATACGACACGGCTTGTCGCCGGCAAGCTCGTTGATCGCTCCAAGGTATCCGCGGTCCTATGGGCTCTTGAACACGGGATCGGCGGAAAACGCATTGCCCATCAAACCAAGGGACTGAAGCTCGGCGCTATTCAAATCGACTTCCAAGATTGCGAGCAGCAGCGCGAGCACGACGGCAACGAGGAGGAGGAAAGGCGAGGCTTCTCGCGCGGCGGGATCTTGCAGGCCATCAATGGCGCGAAGTAAGCGCAGCCGCGCAATCATCCGCAGAATTGGCCCCGTTCGCCCCTGCATGCCGTCTTCCTTGGCGTGAGCATCCAGAATCTAATGTCTGGGCCATCGGCATTCAAGCCGAGGATGCCGCGAGGTGGGCTGTTGCGCTGCACGGTCCGGAACGGAAGGAGCCATTGCAAGTTTCTTGCAAGCTTAGTGAGCGCATCGGAGACCTTGCGTGAAACTCCCGAGAACGATTTTGTGCTTCGCAGCACTTTGCGCTGTTGAGAGTAGCCCGGTCCAAGATATTCATTTCCGTTGCCTGTTCTGGCAATCTTGAGAGCGTGAATGTCAGCAGGGCGGCCAGGAATGAACAGATCACCTTTATATGCGAAGGTGGCCGCAGCGCTGTGGGTCATCCTTGCCGCATCGTCCGTGCACGCCGACATGGTCGGACACGGTGGCCCGATACGGGCTCTTGCCGTCTCGCCCGATGGGGACAGCCTTCTCTCCGGCAGCTTCGACACGAGGGTCATCCGCTGGTCGCTCAAGGCGGATACCGCAGAGCAAGTGCTGCGGTATCATGCTGATGGTGTCAATGCCGTCGTCTTCTTGAAAGACGGCCGCATGATCACGGCCGGCGCCGATGCACGCATTGCAGTGTGGACGGAGGGCCGGCCGGAGCCGGACCGGGTGCTGGAGGGACATGCCGCTCCGATCGTGGCGCTGGCTGTGTCGCCCGATGGGTCGCTTCTCGCATCGGCGTCATGGGACCGGACGGTGCGGCTCTGGTCGCTATCGGACGGCACGTCCCGCGTGCTCGAAGGGCATACGCAGAACGTCAACGGCGTCGCTTTCCTGCCGGACGGCAGACTTGTCAGCGTCGGTTACGATCTCGCGCTGCGCATCTGGCGTTTGCCGGATGGCCAGCCTGAAATCGTGACGTTGCCGGCGCCGCTGAACGCGGTGGCCGTGGCGCCGGATGGTGAAATCGTCACAGGCGCGGTCGACGGCAGGCTGCGCATGCTGACCACGGACGGCAAGGTCAGCGGCGAGGTCGCGGCCAGTCCGACGTCGGTGGTGGCTTTGGCAATGTCGGCGGACGGCACACTGATCGCTGCGGCCGGCATCGGCGGCACAGTGGCGATCATCGATCGCAAGTCGCGCAACCTGCTGCGCACGCTGGCTGGGCCCGGGCTGCCGGTGTGGTCGGTTGCCTTCCTTCCAGATCGCGAGACACTCATGACGGGTGGTGCGGACGGCAGGATCAGGCGCTGGAATGCGCGCACCGGCGATCCCATCGGCTCGGGTCTGAGCGGCACACCGGCCGATCCGCTCGCCGCCTATGCCGGCGATCATGGCGCCGATGTGTTTCGGGCGTGCGTTGCCTGTCACACGCTCTCGGACAAGGAGGTGCAGCGTGCGGGCCCGACACTTGCGGGACTATACGGCCGCAAGATCGCTTCGCTCCCGGGATATCGCTTCTCCGATGCGCTGAAGACGATGGACATCGTCTGGACGCCGGAAACGGTCGCAAGACTGTTCGAAATTGGGCCGAATACCTACACCCCCGGCACCAAGATGCCGGAGCAGCGCATCGGCTCGGCCGAGGACCGGCGCGCACTCACCGAGTTTCTGGGCCGCGCGACGTCGCGATGATTGCCCCTTCCGGCCTTGCGAAGACGTCCGCTTCGTCTAATCCTCGCCGTTGCGCTGGCGTAGATAGTCATCCGTCGTCCGTGGCGGGGTTCGTTCCGGAACGCCCTTGAACGGATCGAATTGCTGTTCGCTCATGACGATGACGCGGCAGTCTGCGCACATCCTGAGTGCCTCGATCCGCTTGTCGCCGGCCGGATACATCCAGTGCCGGCCTTCGAGCTTGGCGGCGATGCGGTCGATCGTGCTCTTCACGCCGAATGGCGTGCCGCAGCGGACGCAGAGTGCAGGCTCCTCTTCCTTGATAATCGCGGCGGGAGCGCGCGCGGCGCGGAAATCGATCTGCGGCTTGAGGCTGATGACCTTTTCCGGACAGGTGCTCTGGCACAGGCCGCATTGCACGCAGGCATCCTCGATGAATTTCAGCACGGGCCGCTCGGGATCGTCGCGCAGCGCACCGGTCGGGCAGGCCGAGACGCAGGAGAGGCACAGCGTGCAGCCATCGGTATCGACGGTGATTGCGCCCACCGGCGCACCTTGTGGCAGCGCGATCACGTCGACCGGCTGCGGCGCCAGTCGATGCAACTCGCTCAGGGCGAACCGCAAGAGGTCGCGCCGCTTGCCGACGGTCTTGAAGGTCGCGGGCGTCGCGACCGCGGCGAGCGTGCCGATGTCAGTCAAATGCTCGCCGAGCGCATCGGGATCGTCCGTTTCGATGGTGGCGAGGCGACGGCCCGCAAATCCAAGACCGCCGAGGATCGCTTCGGCCATCGCGATCGTCTGCGACAATCCGGTCAGATCGTGGCGCGGCTTGGCACGGAGCAGGAAGCGCACGGCGGATACGCCATAGGCGAAGGCGCCGACGATCGCTTCCAGGCCCACCTGCGTGAGCTCGTTGACGGCAAAGGGAAGCACGTTCGCCGGCAGGCCGTCGCCATGCCGCGCGAGAGCCTCGATCAGGGGTGTGCCGTGCGGGCTGTCATGAAAGAGCAGCACCGCATTCGCGCCACCGGCCTCGCGGTAGGCGAGCAGCATGGCGCGAAGTCTCTGGAGCTGCGTATCGGCGGGCGGCAGCGCGTAGGAGACCGCGCCGGTCGGGCAGGCAGCCGCGCATTGGCCGCAGCCCGCGCAGATGTTCGGATCGATGGCGACATGATCGCCGTCAGGCGTGATCGCCCCGGTCGGGCAGAGATCGAGGCAGCGGTGGCAGCCCGTGCGCTTCGAGCGCGAATGGGCGCAAAGAGCGGGCGCAACGTCGATATATTTCGGCTTGTCGAAGCTGCCGACGAGATCGCGCGCGGTCAGCACGGCGCGCAGCACCGCAGCGGGATCTTTCGCGTCGGCGCGAAGATAGCCGTCGCGCAGGTCGTGGGCGGGAAACAGCGGCAAGTCGCCGGAGAGATCGAGCACGATATCGCAGCGCGACGTGACGCCGCTGCGCGGCGGGCCCAGCAC
Organism: Bradyrhizobium forestalis; assembly: GCF_002795245.1. Lineage (GTDB taxonomy): Bacteria > Pseudomonadota > Alphaproteobacteria > Rhizobiales > Xanthobacteraceae > Bradyrhizobium > Bradyrhizobium forestalis. Next base: position 178,022 of record NZ_PGVG01000003.1, read on the forward strand.
GAAGCGATCGCGCGAGGAGGGGCGCGGACGCGCATAGTCGTCGATTGCAAGCTCGAACGCGCCGAAATGTCCCTTCGCGGAGCGGATCGTGCCCTGCACGATCGGGAAGGCCGTTGCAGCTGGCGGCACCGTGTCATCGAGTTGCTTCAGCATCACCGTGACGTCGAGGTGATCGGCAAGCAGGCGGCCGGCCTCGATCGCGGCCTCATCGCGGCCGTAGATCAGGATCACGCCCTCACTCGACAAGGAGACGAGCGGATAGTCCGGGGCCGGGACGGAGGCGGATGCGAGCAGGGCGGCCATTTTTGCGCCGGCGCGCGCGCCGTCGCGGGACCAGCCGGCCGTTTCGCGGATATTGACGAAGTTGATCGCATCAGGCCGTTCGCCGGCTTCGTCCGAAAACTGCGCCGCCTGCTGCGTGCAGGCGACGGTCAACACGCCTTCCGCCGCCGCGATGTTGCGGAAATGGTCGAGCTCCGCACCGCAGAGATGGCGGAAGCTCTTGACCTCGCAGTTCGGGCATCCGCGCCGGATCGCAGCCACGTCGAGACGCATCGTGTCTTCGCACGAGCAGATCAGGACGGTCTTCGCTGGCTGCTCCAGGTTAACCTCTCCACCATTCGGGCGCCGACGACGGACTCGCGCCGGCCCTTCGCCTCGTATAGACATTATCCATCGGGAAGAAAAGGAAAGTGGAGGACGGCCTGCCGTCAACCCCAGTGAGCCATGTTTCCCTGGCGGAACCGATCCACCTGCCGCCGCCGTTCACGTTGGTGCGGTTGCGCGAGAGTGGCGACGCTTTTGCCCATGCATGCCGCATTGCACCGGAGAGCGGTGCCGGAACGCTCGTCTATGTCGGCCGCTTCGACCTCGCAGAGTTCGCCGTGGTGCTTGAGCCGGCCGAGCCGCTACGCAGCGCGCGGCGCGCGTTCTACGCGGGCATGGTCGCGCTCACGGATGCGCTCCGCGCCTATGCGCCGCCGAGCAAGCCCATCACGATCGGCTGGCCGGATGCGGTCAGGATCGACGGGGGGCTGGTCGGCGGCGGACGGATGGGCTGGTCTTCCGCCGCTGACGAGGATGCGCCGCCGCCCTGGCTGGTCTTCGGGGCCATGATCCGGACGGTTGCCATCAACGATGACGATCCAGGCGTTCACCCGCTGGCCTCGGCGCTGGATCAGGAAGGCTTTGGCGAGGCAGGCGCGGCGCAGATCACGGAGAGCTTCGCCCGGCACCTGATGCTGGCGCTGGACGGATGGCGGGTCGACGGCTTTGACAGCGTCGCGCGCGACTATCTCACCCGGATGCCGCGTGAAAGGCAGGCAATTCAGCGCATCGATGATTGCGGCGATGTCCTGACGCGCCGCATCGGGACGGATACGGTCGAGCGAAGCGACCTCCTCCAGGCGCTCGCGACGCCGTCCTGGCTTGATCCGGCCCTCGGAGGACCGCGCCTGTGAAGCTCCTGCGGACCATCGCTCTCGATCCCTCCGACACCTTCGTGTTCGACGTGGCGGCGGAGCCTGGCGAATGGGCCGTCTCCGGCGCTTTCCGCTTCTGGGAGCACGACGTTGCGACGCTCGAGGGCAAAGCGCGGGCGGCGTTTCGCGGTGGTTTCCTCGGGGTGCAATCCTGGGGCTGGTCGACGCTGGCGCAGATCGTTCCGGCGACCGAAGAGGATTACCGCAGCCTGGTCGATCTGCTGGCCAGGCAACTCGTCGATCGTTTCGGCGCGCCGGACATGGCGGCAGCGAAGGCGGCCGCGGAAGAGGAGGTGGCGTTCGCGCAGTCGCTCTGCAGCCATCCGATCAGCTCGCTTATTGCAGTGCACCGCACCTCGAGCGACGGCGAGGTCCGCGAGTCCTTCCGCCGGCTGCAACTCCGGGAAGGGCAGGGACACAGCAAGGCGTTCTCGTTCATGGAAATTGAGGATGACGTCCAGCCTGACGGCGACCTCAGGCTTGCGGATCTGGGCCGGGAGCCGACCATCAGATGAACGATTTCTGGATCGCCTGTGGCCATCATCTGCTCGATCGCGACGAGGGCGGTGGGCTCCGTGTCACGGACGAGTTTCTCAAGGCCTATTTTGCCCGTCCCGAGCTGATGCCGCCCGACGACGCCTGTCCGGTCGAGCGCCGGCTGCACCGTGAATTGCTCGCCGACCCGCGCCAGGCGGTCAGCGCCGGCGAAATCGCCGGGATAGTCGACGCCGATGCCCGGGAGAATTGGCAGCTCGTGCTGGCGTTTCGCGATCTTCTGTTGCGGCATCCGACGCTCGAAGCCGCCTATCTTGCATCGGTGCGATCAGGCACGAACGATCTGCCGCCGTTGTTCGTCAACCAGCTCGTGCACGTCATCCTGCGGAACGCGCTCGATGGCTGCGACGACCCGTTCGTGCTGCGCGCGGCCGAATTGTTCTTCCGGACCCAGCGCATCCTGCCGCATGAGCAGGCCCTGTTGCTCGGCGACGAGGAGATCGTCGGCGGCCGGAGCCCGACCCCGGTGCTCTCTCTGATGTCGATGCTGGGCGCCACCACCGATGCGGTGGTCGAGGTGTTGAGCGAGGAGAATGCCGGGGCCTATTGGCAGCGCAGCGACCAGTTCGACATGGCCCTCGACCTCACGGCCGGCGGCCGCGGACCGGCTGCGCTGGCGCAGGCGATGACGCGCTGGGTCTCCCATCTGCTCGGCATCGACGTCGTGATCGAGCCGCTACGCGCGCTGCACGAGGCAAAGCTCACCTGGTATGTCGGGCTCGATGCCGATGCGACGAGGCTCGGCGACCGCCTGTGGCACGGCGAAGACCTCGGCGAGCGCGACGCCGATCGTGTGCTCGCGCTGTTCCGGCTGTCGTTCGCGGATTCAAGCCGTGCCCTTGGCGGCGTCGGGGGGGAACCGGTCTACCTGATCCTGTCGATGACGGCGGATCAGAAGCTCCGGATGAAGCCGCAGAATCTGCTGACGGGGCTGCCGGTGAAAGGCCTGGAGATGGTGACATGAGCCCTGCGACGTTGCCGACCCTCTCGATTGCTGTCGGCGTCGTGGTCGAGCGGCGCAAGGCCGCTTCGCCCTGGGTCGATTTCATCTGGCGCGGAATTGCCGTCCTGCCGGACGAGCCGGTGACCCAACCCTGGACCGTGCTCCGCGAGCAGGACGATACGACCCTGTTCTATGCCGGAAGCGCGACCGTCGATCTCTATCCGTCGGAGACGGCGCGCTATCGCGACAATCTCGCCTCCGGCAGTCCGAGCGTCTGGACCGTGCTGTCGCCCTCGGAAGGCGACTTTCCCTATACCGTCGCCGCGGTGACCGCCGACCCTGCTGAGGGCGAAGGCTTTACCGAAGCCGCCGACAATCTCGTCGAGGCCGTGCCGATGCCGGAGGTGCTGCGCGAGGTGATTGAAAGCTTCGTGGCCGAGCACCATGTCGAGCGGGAATTCGTCAAGCGCAAGCAGCGCCGCGCCGACCCGGAGGCGCTGGCGCGGCGCGACCATGAAGGCGGACAGGAATGAGTGAGGAGGAATTCCTTGCACGTTGGTCCCGCCGCAAGCGCGAATCGCGGGCGGAGCCGGCGAAGCCTGCCGCGGCGCAGCCGACGCCGCCGTCCGAGGCCAAGGACGACGAGAAGGACGACGAGAGCGAGTTCGATCTCTCGAGTCTGCCGTCGATCGACGAAATCAATGCTGCGACCGACATCACCGCCTTCCTCAGCAAGGGTATTCCTCGGGAGTTGAGCCGTGCGGCTCTTCGCCGCGCCTGGGCGACCGATCCCGCCATTCGCGACTTCGTGGGGCTTGCGGAGAATGCATGGGACTTCAACGACCCGACTGCGATGCCGGGTTTTGGACCACTGGATTGCTCGTCGGAAGAGCTCGCCGCACTGGTCGATCGCATTGTCGTCGGCGTGCGCGAGGTGGCCCAGTCTCTCCCCGAGGCGTCGATCGAAACAGCGGATTCTTCGGCAGATTTGCATCAACCCGATGCGACAGTGGTTTCCAATATCGCTGAGCCGCCGGATGAGACGGAGCACCTGGCAATCCCTGCTGCAGTGCAACCAACAGCGGCTGACAGATCTGCGGAATCTGCCGAGCCCATCAAGCCCCGTACGCACGGTGGTGCACTGCCGCATTGAGCAGCACGACCAAAGGCTATAGGCCGAGGCTATGGCAGGCGATTGACGGTCCGTGGAACCGGGATTACGCTGCCTACTGCTTTGTAACAAAAGCGATAATCAAGCAGACGGGACTTGGATGGGAGGTCCACGTGCGTGATGACGGGCTTGATCGCGCGATCGATGCTGCGGGCGGCATCGCTCAGCTTGCGCGCAAAATAGGCATCAGCCAGCCCTCCGTGTCGAATTGGACCCGCGTGCCAGCACAACGGGTGGTTGCAGTCGAAACCGCCACCGGCGTTTCCCGAAACGATCTGCGGCCCGATCTTTACGGCGAACAGGCCGGCTCTGCCGAACTCGTCGACCCCATCGATGCGGCACGCGCGCGCGAATACGCGCTGCTGGCGGTGCTGCTGTCTGCGCCTCCATCGAAACGCCTGCTCGATCAGCTCGCTGCGTTGAGCGGTGACGCGACGCCCCTCGGGCGCGCGCATGCGGCGCTGGCCGACGCCGCTGCAAGTGCCGTCGCAGCGAAAGTCGAACGGGAGTATTTCGACCTGTTCGTCGGGCTCGGCCGCGGCGAATTGCTGCCCTATGCCTCCTATTATCTCACGGGCTTTCTCAACGAACGGCCCTTGTCGCGCCTGCGCGGCGACCTGACGACGCTCGGCATCGAGCCGGTTGCCAACAATTCCGAACCCGAGGATCACGCCGCCATCCTGTGCGAGATCATGTCGGGCCTTGTCGCCGGCCGCTTCGATGCTTCGCCCGAGGTGCAGCGCGCCTTCTTCGAAAAGCATGTGTCGCCCTGGATGGGGCGGTTGTTCGCAGACATCGAGAGCGCCGGGGATGCCGGCTTCTATCGAGTGGTCGGCGCGCTCGGCCGCACCTTCATCGAAATCGAGACGGAAGCATTCACATTCGCCAGCTGACCGAGGCGCCTCGGTCCGGGAGAGATGCGATGAGTGACGAGACGAAAGCAAAGGTCGGACGCCGCGATTTCCTTCGCAAGGTCGGCTTGGGCACGGCCGGTGTCGGCGCGACGCTTGCGACGCCGTTGGTCGGGTCCGCGCAGGCGGACAGCGAAAACAACGATGAGAAGCGCAAGGCGCGCTACAAGGAATCCGATCACGTGAAGGCTTTTTACCGCGTCAATCGTTATCCGGCTAAGGGAGGCTGACCGTGCTGATCAAGCGAACATACCAGCGTTCCCCGCGCCAGGGCTCCGTTGTCGAGTCCCTTGCGGGACAGGCCGGCGGTCTCGATCGCCGCAGCTTCCTGCGCAAATCCGGTGTTGTCGGTGGCGCGCTTGCTGCGCTTGGCACCATGCCGCTCGGCAGCGTGCGTAAGGCGGAAGCAGCCAAGGCCGGTCCGCTCACCGAAGGCGCGACCGTCCGCAAGAGCATCTGCACGCATTGCTCGGTTGGCTGCACGGTGACGGCCGAGGTCTTGAACGGCGTATGGATCGGCCAGGAGCCCAGTTGGGATTCGCCGATCAATCGAGGCTCGCATTGCGCCAAGGGCGCTTCGGTACGCGAGCTCGTGCACAGCGAGCGGCGGCTGCGCTATCCGATGAAGCTCGTGGGCGGGCAGTGGACACGCGTGTCCTGGGACACCGCGATCAGCGAGATCGGAGACAAGCTTCAAGCCGTACGCGAGAAGTCGGGCCCCGATTCCGTCTATTGGCTCGGTTCGGCCAAGATGACCAACGAAGGCGCCTACCTGTTCCGCAAGCTCGGTGCGTTCTGGGGGACCAACAACACCGATCACCAGGCTCGCATCTGCCATTCGACTACCGTCACCGGCGTCGCCAATACCTGGGGCTACGGCGCGATGACCAACAGCTACAACGATATCCGCAACGCGAAGACGCAGATGATCCTGGGCGGCAATCCGGCCGAGGCGCATCCGGTCTCGCTGCAGCACCTGCTCGAGGGCAAGGAACTGCAAAAGGCCAACTTCATCGTGATCGATCCACGCCTGACGCGCACCGCCGCGCACGCGACCGAATATGTGCGGATGCGGCCGGGCACCGACATCCCCATACTCTACGGCATGATGTGGCACATCCTCCAGAACGGCTGGGAGGACAAGGAGTTCATCCGGCAGCGCGTCTACGGTTTCGACGACATCAAGAAAGAGGTTGAGAAGTGGCCTCCGGAAGAAGTCGAGCGCGTCACCGGCATTCCCGGCGAGCAGCTCAAGCGCGTCGCCAAGACATTCGCCACCGAAAAGCCGGCGACGCTGATCTGGGCCATGGGGCAGACTCAGAAGACCGTCGGCACCGCCAACGTCCGCGCCAGCTGCATCCTGCTGCTGATGACCGGCAATGTCGGTGGAGCGGGCATGGGAGCCAACATCTTCCGCGGCCATGACAACGTGCAGGGTGCGACCGATGTCGGGCTCGATATCGTCACGCTGCCGTTCTACTACGGCCTCGCCGAAGGCGCCTGGAAGCATTGGTCGCGGGTCTGGGAGGTCGACTATGACTTCCTGAAGTCCCGCTTCGACTCCAAGCAGATCATGGAAACCCCGGGCATTCCGCTGACCCGCTGGTTCGAGGCGGTGACGCTGCCCAAGGATCAGGTCGCGCAGAGAGACAATGTGAAGGCGGTGTTCGTGCAGGGACACGCCTCCAACAGCATCACCCGCATTCCTGAGTCCCTCAATGGTCTGAAGGGGCTCGAGCTGCTCGTCATTGCCGACCCGCATCCGACGACCTGGGCCTCGCTCGCCGTCGAGGCGGGCCGCAAGGATGGCGTCTACATTCTGCCGGTCGCCACGCAATTCGAATGCAAGGGGTCGCGCGTCGCCTCCAACCGCTCGCTGCAATGGGGCGAGCAGATCGTGAAGCCGATCTTCGAGTCGAAGGATGATCTCGAGGTCATCTACCTGATGGCGAAGAAGCTCGGTTTCGCCGACCAGATGTTCAAGAGAATCAAGGTCGAGAACAATCTTCCTGAAGCGGAGGATGTGCTGCGCGAGATGAACCGCGGCAGCTGGTCGACCGGCTATTGCGGGCAATCACCCGAGCGCCTCAAGGCGCACATGAAGAACCAGGCCAAGTTCGATATGCTGACGATGCGGGCGCCGAAGAACGATCCCGAGGTCGGAGGCGACTATTACGGTCTGCCCTGGCCGTGCTGGGGGTCACCGGAGGTCAAGCATCCCGGCACGCCGCTGCTCTACAACACCAATCTGCACGTGATGGACGGCGGCGGCACGTTCCGGCCGCGGTTCGGCATCGAGCGCGAGGAGAAGCTGCCGGACGGCACGACCCGGAAGGTGAGCCTGCTTGCGGACGGCTCGTACTCGTTGGGGTCGGGAATTCAGGACGGCTACCCGGAGTTCACGCTGGCGAGCCTGAAGAAGCTCGGCTGGGACACCGAGCTCACCGAAGCGGAAATGGCCGTGATCAACAAGATCAATCCCGCCAATCCGGATGCGGTGTCGTGGGCGCTCGACCTGTCGGGAGGCATCCATCGCGTGGCGCTGGCGCATGGCTGCGTTCCCTACGGCAACGGCAAGGCGCGCATGAATGCCTTCGGCTTGCCCGACCCGATTCCTGTTCACCGCGAGCCGATCTACACGCCGCGCGTCGACCTCGTCGCCAAGTATCCGACGCTGCCCGACGCCAAGCAGTTCCGGATGCCGAATATCGGGTTTTCCGTGCAGAAGGCGGCGGTGGAGAAGGGTATTGCAAAACAGTTCCCGCTCATCCTGTCGTCCGGCCGTCTGGTCGAATATGAGGGCGGCGGCGAGGAGACCCGAACCAACCCGTGGCTCGCCGAATTGCAGCAGGACATGTTCATCGAGATCAATCCTGCCGATGCCGCCGAGCGCGGTGTCAAGGACGGTGGCTGGGTTTGGGTCACCGGTGCCGAGAACAATTCCAAGGCGAGGATGAAAGCGCTCGTCACCGAGCGCGTGGGCAAGGGCGTTGCCTGGATGCCATTTCACTTCGGCGGCTGGTTCGCGGGCAAGGACCTTCGCGGCAATTACCCCAAGGGCACCGACCCGATCGTGCTCGGCGAAAGTGCCAACACGATCACCACCTACGGATACGACCCCGCGACGGGCATGCAGGAGCCCAAGGTCACTCTCTGCCAAATCGCGGCGGCATAGGAGCAACGACGATGGCACGTATGAAGTTTCTCTGCGACGCCGACCGTTGCATCGAGTGCAACGCCTGCGTCACCGCCTGCAAGAACGAGCACGAGGTGCCCTGGGGCATCAACCGGCGCCGGGTCGTCACCATCAATGACGGCAAGCCTGGCGAGCGCTCGATCTCGATGGCCTGCATGCACTGCACGGACGCGCCCTGCGCGGCCGTGTGTCCGGTGAACTGCTTCTACACCACGGCCGATGCCGTGGTGCTGCACTCCAAGGACCTCTGCATCGGCTGCGGCTATTGCTTCTACGCCTGTCCGTTCGGCGCGCCGCAATATCCGAAGGTCGGGAACTTCGGCTCGCGCGGCAAGATGGACAAATGCACCTATTGCGCCGGCGGCCCGGAAGCCGACGGCAGCAAGGAGGAATACGAGAAATACGGCGCGAACCGGCTGGCCGAAGGCAAGCTGCCGCTGTGTGCCGAAATGTGCTCGACCAAGTCCCTGCTTGCGGGCGACGGCGAGATCATTGCGCAGATCTACAAGGAGCGCGTCATGAAGCGCGGCTATGGCTCGGGTGCATGGGGCTGGAAGACCGCATATCGCGAGATAATCGAGTCCTGACATGGGCAGCCGTAGGGCGCGCAAGACCGGGGAGGACGTGATGGCGTCGTTTGGAAGGTTCATTCGTCTGGCGCTGGGCGCCTGGGCGCTGCTTCTTTTGGTGACGGCGGTGCCCGCGAGTGCTCAACAGGTCAATCCGACCGCAAGCTCGGTCAAGGAGCAGCAGCTTCTGCAGGAGCTCAACCGGATCCAGGGCCGCGTCAGCATTCCCGATCAGCGCTCCGGCGTGCTCGAGCAGCCGCAGGGGCGGGAGTGGCGGGAATTCCGCAATGTGACGCTGCGTTGGATCGGCGGCATTGCCATCCTCGGCATGATCGCGGCCATCGTGATCTTCTATCTTACCGTCGGGATGGTGCGTCTCGAAGCCGGACGGTCGGGCCGCACCATCGTGCGCTTCAACGGGTTCGAGCGGTTCGTGCATTGGCTGACGGCAACCTGCTTCATCGTCCTTGCCATATCCGGGCTGAACATCACGTTCGGCCGGCCGTTGCTGCTGCCGCTGATCGGCTTCGAGGCTTTCTCGGAATGGTCGCAATGGGGAAAGTACGCCCACAACTATCTGAGCTTCCCGTTCACCATCGGCGTCCTCCTGATCTTCCTGATGTGGATCGCCGGCAATATCCCGAGCAAGGTGGATATCGAATGGGCGAAGCGTGGCGGCGGCCTGATCGGACATGATCATCCGCCGGCCTACCGCTTCAATGCCGGCCAGAAGATGATCTACTGGATCGTCGTGATCGGCGGCGGACTGGTCGCAGCGTCCGGCTATGCGCTCATGTTCCCGTTCTACGGCACGGGAATCGAGGGCATGCAAATGGCCCAGATCGTCCACTCGATCGTGGCGGTCCTGTTCGTCGCGGCGATGATCGCGCACATCTATATCGGCACCATCGGCATGGAAGGCGCGTTCGAGGCCATGGGCACGGGCGAAGTCGACGTCAACTGGGCCCGCGAGCACCACAGCCTCTGGCTCGATCAGCAGAAGGCGCGAACGGGACCGAACGACGGACAGCCGCAACCCGCAACCGCGGCGGCCGAATAAGGCGGAGCACCTACGCGGAGGCTCCGACCTACCGAGCCGGCTCTTTCGCAAACAGGACGGAGCGGTCCTGCAGCTCCTGCTCGGGAAGCTTGTTCGCCTGGCCTGTCTGCATGTCTTGAATGGATGCCATGCCGTGCTGACCGGAATGGAGCACTGCATGCGACCTGAACACGTTGCTGGCCGCACCGGCGAGAAGCATGGCTGCAATGAGCGAGAGCATGAGGCGTTTCATGCGCATCTCCGTCTGCCATCTCCACCCGGCATGACGAATACATCCGAAATGTCTTGTCGGATGTGAGCCACTTCACAGCGACAGGTTCCACGGCCGTTGAGACGGAGCCTGTTCTTGGAGCAGCCGGCACTTGCGGCATCAACAGGCGATTCATCCGATGGCGCCGCGCATGTCCGCGATTTCCTGCCGGCCGTCAACTTCGTTGCCGCGGTGAATATCTGCTTGCCAATATGAGCGCCGCATCCCGCTCCAGCGTCGTGATGGGCTGGGCTGGAATTCTTCCATGAGAGCAGCCATTTGGCTTCCGCTCATGACGGCTTTTCAGCCGTCATGCCGAAGTGGTCCAGCTCTTGCTCTTGTCAGTATGAGAAATATTGATAAACCTCATACTGAGGGGCGGGCGGATGGAGCGAGTTGCGAGGCGGAGTTTGCGGGCGGTCGAGCCCGCAACGATGGTGATGCTGGAATGCGCCGATGCGACCGAGGCGGCCTGAGCCCGGCCGTCGTGGCGGCGCGCTGACGGCACTCTCGGCCTTGGTGCTGCTCGCAGATGACGGCCGCGCCGTCGCGCAGAGCACTAGCGCCTCACGCGAACTGCCGCCGGTCCAGGTCAGTGGTGGCGAGGCGCCAGGGCGTAAAACGCCGGTCGCATCGCGAGGCACCGGCAGACCCCCGGCCGGTCGCCGCATCTTCGTGTATCCAGCAATGACGCAGGCTCCGGATGCACGCAGTGCCGGCTCGGGTGCAAAGGGCGAGGCAAGCATGGCCAGCGAGATCACCGTCTTCCGCGACGAGATCAACGCGCGCCCGATCTCGCGGCCGGGTGAGGTGCTCGAAGCCGTGCCGGGTCTGATCGTGACGCAGCATTCCGGCGAGGGCAAAGCCAACCAGTATTTCTTGCGCGGCTATAATCTCGACCACGGCACGGATCTTGCGATCATGGTCGACGGCGTCCCCGTCAACATGCGCACCCACGCGCATGGCCAGGGCTATGCTGATCTCAACTGGCTGATCCCGGAAACCGTCGCCGCAATGGACGTGCGCAAGGGACCTTACTTCGCCGACGAAGGCGATTTCGCCTCGGTCGGAAGCGTTCATATCGGCCTGATCGACCGCACCAGGAGACTAGCGCAGGTCAGCGCCGGCAGCTTTGGTTACCGCCGCCTGCTCGGCATGGATTCGGCGAAGCTCGGTGGCGGTTCGCTGCTGGTGGCCGGCGAAGTTGGTACCTACAATGGCCCGTGGGACAATCCGGACGATGTGCGAAAGCTCAACGGCCTCGTGCGCTACAGCCAGGGCACCGCGACCGACGGCGCATCCGTCACCGGCATGGCCTACGTCAACACATGGAGTTCGACCGACCAGGTGCCGCAGCGCGCCATCACCAGCGGCCTGCTCGACCGGTACGGTTCGGAAGACCCGAGCGACGGTGGCAACGCCAACCGTTTCGCGCTCTCCGGCCGCATCGCGCAGACCGACGATGTGGGGGTGTGGAAAGCCAACGCCTATGTGGTGAAGAGCCAGCTCGACCTCTTCAACAACTTCACCTACTTTCTCGACGATCCCGTGCTGGGCGACCAGTTCCACCAGCACGACGACCGCCTGATGGCGGGCGCCAACGTCTCGCGCACGCTGAGCGGCTCGTTTGCCGGCCTTCCGATGCAGATCACCTTCGGTCTGCAATCGCGTTACGATGCGATCGACCTCGCGCTCACCAACACTTTCCAGCGCGGCTTCCGCGCCAATATCCGCAGCGACAAGGTCGGCGAGGGCAGCGTCGGGGTTTATGCCGAAAACACGGTGCGCTGGACCGACCGGCTCAGGACGACGGTGGGCTGGCGCGGCGATTATTACGCCGCTGACGTCACTTCTCCGTTCAACGCCGCCAATTCCGGCCGCGCCGAAGCCGCGCTCGGCAGTCCGAAATTCAGGATGGTGCTTGGTCCGTTCAACCAGACCGAATTCTTCCTCGGTGCCGGCTACGGCATGCACTCAAACGATGCCCGCGGCGCGACCACGACGGAAGACCCCGCCGATCCCGCGACAAGGCTCACGCCGTCGCCGCTCCTGGTGCGCACCAGAGGCGCGGAGGTCGGTGTTCGCAGCAGGGTCGTTCCCGGCCTCGACACCTCTTTCAGCCTCTTCATCCTGGATCAGGATTCCGAGATCCTGTTTTCCGGCGATGCCGGCGATACCTCGGCAACCCGCGCCAGCCGCCGCTACGGCTTCGAGTGGACCAATCATTACCGGCCATCGCCCTGGCTCGACATCGACGCGGATCTTGCAATGACGCATGCGCGCTTTCGCGGCTATGACAGCGAGCAGGCGGAGGTCTATGCCTCGCTCGCCGGCTATCCCGAGGCGCAGATCGGCAATGCGCCCGGCAACTACATTCCGAACGCCCCGGCGATGGTAGCATCAGCCGGCGTCACGGTGGGCGAGAAGACCGGCTGGTTCGGAACCTTGCGCTGGCGCTATCTGGCCTCGAGCCCCCTGACCGAGGACAATGCGTTCCGCTCCTCTGCGACCAGCATCTTCAACGGCCGCCTCGGCTATCGCATCGACAACGGCTGGCGCCTTCAGCTCGACGTGCTCAACCTCTTCAACACCAAGGCGAACCAGATCACCTATGCTTATGGCTCGCTGCTCAGGACCGACACGCTCTACAATCTCTGCACATCAGGCGCCGCGCCAGCGGCAGTCTGTCGGAACGGCGTGATGGACTACGTGTTGCATCCGGTGGAGCCGCTGACGTTCCGGGTCACTGTGGCCGGGACGTTCTAGGTTTGGTCAGGTCGCGTACCCTGCGCGAGCGCTCTGCTGCTGGGCACCCACCGAATGATCGGCCGTCACGGCTGATCGGACATCGTCAGCCGGTCGCGTGCTGGATGACGCGACCTGCGCGGAGCGTCGCTTGGGATCGTCCTTCGGCAGGACTTCGAAGCGCAGCGGGGAGGCCGATTCAGTGCAGGGAAGCGACGCTTGAACTGGATCGAAGATCGAAGCGGGCCGCTGCTCTCTGCAGCCATCCTTCGAGACGCCCGCTTGAGGCGGGCGCCTCAGGATGAGGGCGGAGTGCGCGGCAATAGTTTCAACGGGCACTGACGCCGATCAGCCTCATCGTGAGGAGGCGCGTCAGCGCCGTCTCGAAGGACGAGGCGTGCGCGCAGGCTGCCGCCACGAGTCATATGCGATAGCCCTGAGGTCCTGCAGGAGGCTGAGAGACATCGCTAAGGCCGTCGCACGCTGCAGATCTCGTTCGGGACCGGGGTCAGGCTTGCGGCATATTGCATGTCCAGAAAGCCGGCGCGCCAGCGCTGCGCCATCGCCTCGTCCGACAGATCGAAGGATTTTTCGGGGCCTGCTTCCTCGCGGCCCGGGCGGTAGCTCAGCAAATAGACCTCGTCGTCGTAATCGAGGTCCTGAAGCTCGGCGCGGAGCTGACGGGCTTCCAGGGCGTAGCCAAGGCGCTGGAAGGTCTGGTTGCCGAAGGTCAGGTCGCTCCTGCGCTCGGCCGCGGCCTCGAGCCCGTTAGGGACCTTGCCGTCGCGCGGAAAGAGATCGATGACATAGAGGCGGAGCGGGCCCGCAGTTTCGAGGATCGGGTCGAATGGCGCGTTCAGCGAGAACCCGCCATCGCCGAGCCAGCGCCCGGCGATCTGCACCGGAGCGAATTCAGGGAGGAAGCCGCAGCTGGCCAGGATGTGGTCCATTTCTATCCGCTCTGACGAGGAGTCGAACAGCACGGCATCGCCGCTTTCGACGTCCGTGGCGCAGATCGTGATGCGTGGATCGCCGCCGTTCAGACGTCCGAAATCGATCAAGTGCTGAAGGCGTTCGCGGGTCGGGCCGAGATCGTAAAGGCCGCCGAAGTGAGATGCCGGAATCGGGAGGCGGGGATGGAAGAAGCCCTGATGACCCAGCACGCGCGTGTTGATCGAGCTCAGCCAGGCGAACGTATGGCGGCCCGCGTTCGGCACTCCGGCTGGACTGCTTGGCGCATGCCAGTAGTTGCGCAAATTGCGCAGCCGATCGGCGCTCGGGCTCCCCGCGATCAGTGCGGCGGTGATGGCCCCTGCCGATGAACCTGTCACCCAGTCGACCGGCAACAAAAGAGAGGTGAGTGCTTCAAACACACCGCCATGATACGCGCCGAGGCCGAGACCACCGGAGAACGCGATGGCGGTGAGGGGGCGCTCTGCTGCCGTCGCGCCGCCCGGCTCGGCTGCACGGTCAGTCAAGACGGACGCCATTTGCCAGCGTGGAGGCCGGGGCTGATCACCGGTATCCCCTGTAACGGCGTGCATAGGCATGGCGGGGATTGATACCGCAATAGGCGTTCGTTCCCGATGCGCTCGCCATGCACTGACCGTAGCTGGCGAACTGGCAGTTGCCCGGATAGCCCCAGATCCGGCCCTGCAGGCAATAGCGATCCTGCGCGGCCGCGGCGCTCGAGGAGGCGAAGCCGGCCATGATCGCGAGAGCGGCGGTAGCAGTGAGCAATCGATACTTCATCTCAAATCTCCGATCTCGACATTGAACGCGGCTCGTGACGCGGTGTTCCAAACGCGCGCGTGCCCCGCCAGCCGAGGCGAGCGCTAATCGCGAGCGGGCAGCGGATGATCTAAAGCGGGATGAAATGAGGCTTGATTGCTGCAACAACGGAGGCGCGCTCCCTCTCCCGCTTGCGGGAGAGGGTCGGGGAGAGGGTGGAAGGACTGATCGCGGGACGAGGTCTGCGCCCTGCCGCTACCTGCCGGCACTGCTCGCGACCACCTGTGAGGGGGAGGTCGCGAACTTGCCGAGCCCAAGGTAGACGAGGCCCGAAACGCCGATCCCGAACAGCCAGCTCAGATCGGCGCCGCCCAGCAGGTTGATCGAGATCGGTCCCTGCAGCGCGCCGACCAGGCCGTCCTCGACCAGCCAACCGGCGACAAGGCCCGTGAAGAACGCGATCATGCCGGCCCAGTTGATGTCGCCATAGGCGCTGGTCTCAGGCGAGCGGTAGAGCTCGGCGACGTCGATCCTGCCCTTGCGCTTGATGAAGAAGTCGGCGAGCACCACGCCGGCCCACGGGCTCATCCACAGCAGGAGGCTGATCATCCAGTTGTCGAACGCCTTGGCAAAGGACGGCGCGAAGATGAAGTAGAGGGTGACCAGATAGCCGGCGACGCCGACGATGACGGTGAGCCAGAAGCGCGAGAACTTCAGCCCCGCGCTCAGCGCCGCCAGCGTCGCCGAATAGACGTTGAGGATGTTGGTGGCGATCGGGCCGTGCAGCACCATCAACAGCACGAGGATGCTGACCGGCCCGCCGAACACCGCGCTCACCATCTTGGCAGGATCGGTGTCCAGCGTCGTCGAGGCGATGGTCGCACCTAAGATGCCGAGCCACACCGTCGGCACGAACATGCCGACATAGCTGTACCAGAACACGGATTTCGACGGCGTGCTTTTCGGCACGAAGCGCGAATAGTCGGAGGCCCAGGTGACCCAGGAGATGCCCCAGCCGACGCCGATCGCGGTCATCAGCAAGGTTAGCATCGCAAGATGCGCGCCTGATGGCAGCGAGGTCGTGAGGCTCCAGTTAACGACGCCGGGGCGCGTCCAGGCCAGCACGCTCATCAGCACCATGATGGCGATGGTCGGCGGCACCGTGTATTTCTCGAAGGTGCGGATCGCGTAGAAGCCGTAGATCCCGATCAGCACTTGCACTGCCATCACCAGCGTGATGACGACGAGCTCGATCAGCCAGGTGTCGGGCACGCCGAACTGGCCGAGGATGCCCATCGAGACCTTCACCGGGAAATAGGTGTTGACGCCGATCCAGCCCAGCGTCATCAGGAACATCAGGATGCTGGGCAGATAGGCGCCGCGGACGCCGAAGGCGGACCGGCTCAGCACCATCTGGTTGACGCCGGTCTTGTGTCCCATCACCGTGAAGGTCGCGAAGATCGCGCAGCCCACGATGTTGCCAAGCACGATGACCGCGATCGTCTCCATCAGGCCGAGCTTGAGGATGATGCCGAGGGCGCCGAGCGCCCAGTTGACCGGCGCGATGTTGGCGCCGGCCCAGATCCACATCTGCTGCGGCCCGGTCGAGTCCCGGTCAGCGTCGGGAATTGGCTCGATGCTGTGAATATCAGCGCGAAGTTCGGAATCCGTCATGACATCCCCCAATACGAAGCACGCTGCGCATCGTCGCAGCATAAATCGTGCCATTGAATTGCGGAGCAATCGAGCAGGCGGGCCAAAGCCGGCGGTCGCGCGCGTCGCGCCGGATTGCGACTGCGTTTTCAAGCGCTGACCGATCTCACGCCCCGGCTCGCCGCAGCACGTCCGACGTGCCGGCGAGAGGCGGTGGACGTTGCACGCGCGGGCAGCGGTACGATGATAAATTGAGCAGCCCAACTCAAAAGCGCAGCAGGCGCGTCTAGTCGAACAGGGCAGCGGAACTGTCGCGACTGGGGTTGCCGGCCACGATGCGCTGCATCATCTCGATGAAGAGTGCCTGTTCCCGCTGGCTCAAATCGCCGAGCGTCGCACGATGCGCCCGCCGTGCCGCGCCCTCGATCTTGACCAGCAGCGCGGCGCCGGCCGGGGTCAGGCGGCACAGTCGCGCGCGGCGGTCGTCCTTGTTCACGGCGCGCTCGACCAGGTTCCGTGCGGCGAGCCGCTTCAATGCGCCGGTCGTCGTGGTGCGATCCAGCGCGATATCGGCCGCCAAAGTGGTCTGATCGGCGGTTTCGCGCACCGCCAGCGCCGAGAGCAGGCTGTATTGCAGCGGCGTGACCTCGAATGCGCCGCAGGCGTCCTGAAACAGCGCGACGTGAATCTGGTGTAGCCGGCGGATCAGATAGCCGGGCCGTTCCGACAATGGCCAGGGGCGGTGCTTGCCCCCGCCGCGTCGCTTCTGTGCTTGCCGCAATGCACGCTCTCCCAACCCGAAACCCTGCCGCGCTTAGCTCGATTCGAGTGCGCCCGCCACCGTCCAGATCATGGCATGATGCTTGCTTTTGTCAAAATACGAAGCATACTTCGTATCCAAATGCGAAGCATGCTTCGTAATTCGAGGGCGGAGGCAACCGCCCATGCCCAATAGAGGAGAGCCGCATGTCCGTCACTGCCAGCTTCGACCTTCTGCTGCGAGGCGGTCGCGTGATCTGCCCGGCTTCCGGCGTTGACGGCCTCAAGGACGTCGCTGTCCGCAACGGCAAGATCGCGGCTGTCGCAGCGGACATCCTGCCGACCAGCGCGAAGGAGGTCGTCGACGTCAGCGGCAAGCTGGTGCTGCCGGGGCTGATCGACACCCACGCGCATGTCTATCAATACGTCTCCGGACGCTTCGGCATGAACCCCGACATGGTCGGCGTGCAGTCCGGCGTGACGACGCTGGTCGATCAGGGTGGCCCGTCCTGCATGACGCTGCCGGGCTTCCGTCATTTCATAGCGGAGGCCTCAGCTTCGCGCGTCTATGCCTTCCTATCAGCCTATCTCGTCGGCGGGCTCGAGGGACATTTCTATCCGCAGCTCTACAGCCCCGATGGCGTCGACATCGATGCGACCGTCAAGGCGGCGACGGCCAATCTCGATCTCGTGCGCGGCATCAAGGCCCATGCCGAGATCGGCGGTTTCGCGCGCTGGGGGATTCGCGTCATCGAGATGGCGGCGGGGATCGGCAAGCGCGCCGATCTGCCGGTCTATGTGCATTTCGGCCAGCTCTGGGGCCTGCCCGAGAGCGGCGCCAACGGCGAAGATGCCGACACGATCTTGACGCGCGTGATCCCGCTGCTGCGCGAGGGCGACATCCTCGCCCATCCCTTCACGCGCCATCCCGGCGGCTTCGTCAATCGCGAGGGCGAGGTGCATCCGGTGATCCAGGCGGCGCTCGATCGCGGCCTGAAAGTCGATGTCGGTCACGGCAGCCATTTCTCCTACCGGCTCGCGAAGAAAGCGATCGCCGCCGGCATCATTCCGACCACGCTCGGCGCCGACATCCACGGCTACAACACCCATGTGCCGGCGCCGGCCGGAACGCCCGACCAGCATGAGGACGACGAGAACCATCCGTTCGCAGGACAAGCCAAGTTCAGCCTTGTGCAGGCGATGAGCTCGATGATGGCGCTCGGGCTGTCGCTGGAGCAGGTGGTGCCGATGGTCACCTCTAACCCTGCAAAGATGCTCGGCCGCAGCGGCGAGATCGGCGCGCTCAGGGTCGGCATGGATGCCGACGTCTCCGTGCTCTCGGAGCAGAACGGCCGCTTCGTCCTCAAGGACAACGAAAAGAACGAGGTGATCGCCGGGCGCCTGCTGCAGCCGGCCTTCTGCCTGCGCGCCGGCACGCGCTTCGATGCGGTC
This sequence comes from Bradyrhizobium forestalis, assembly GCF_002795245.1. Lineage (GTDB taxonomy): Bacteria > Pseudomonadota > Alphaproteobacteria > Rhizobiales > Xanthobacteraceae > Bradyrhizobium > Bradyrhizobium forestalis. The sequence continues at coordinate 196,498 of NZ_PGVG01000003.1, forward strand.
GCGCCGATCCTGCCGCAAGCCGTCGCGGCATAAGGCCGGGCGGTGAAGGAGAACGCGGAGTTGCGCAACGAGCGAGAATTTCCTTCGGGCAGACGCGGGCAGGGCGTGGGCGCGCGGCTGCCGCGGAAGGAGGACGACCGGCTGATGCGCGGCCGCGGCCAGTATGTCGGCGACGTCAGGCTCGCCGGCCTTCAGGACGTTGCCTTCGTGCGCAGCCCGCTGGCACACGCGCGCATCCGCGGCATCCACGTGCCGGAGCGCTATCGCGGCAGTGTGTTCACGGCGGCCGATCTCGTCGGCATCAAGCCGATCCGCGCGGTCTCGGGGCTCCCTGGCTTCAAGATTTCCGAGCAGCCGGTGCTGGCGACCGGCAAGGTGCGCCAGGTCGGCGAGCTCGTCGCGATGTGCCTCGCGCCGACGCGCGCCGAGGCCGAGGACATCGCGGCGTCCGTGACGCTCGATCTGGAGGAGCTGCCCGCGGTCACCGACATGCTGAAGGCGCGCGAGCCGGGTTCAGTGCTGGTGCACGAGCATTGGGGCGACAACGTCTTCCTCGAGACCAATTACGAGGTCGACATTTCCACCGCGCGCGATGCGCCGATCAAGGTGACGCGCGAGATCTCGACCGCGCGGCAATGCATGTCGCCGCTTGAAGGCCGCGGCGTGGTCGCGACCTTCGACAAGAGGCTCGACCAGCTCACGCTGCATTCCGCCGCGCAGATGCCGCACATCACGCGCAGCGGTCTTGCCGAATGTCTCGGCATGGAGGAGGGCCAGATCCGCGTGATCTCGCCCGATGTCGGCGGTGGTTTTGGCCACAAGGGCATTCTGCTGCCCGAAGAGGTCTGCCTGTCCTGGCTGACCATGCGCTGCGGCCATCCGGTGCGCTGGATCGAGGATCGCCGCGAGCATCTCGTCGCCAGCTCCAATTGTCGCGAGCACCATTACAAGATCACGGTCTATGCCGACCATGACGGCAGCTTGCGCGGGATCGACTGCGAAGCGACGGTGGATTCCGGCGCCTATTCGTCCTATCCGTTCTCGGCCTGCTTAGAGGCCGCGCAGGTCGCCAGCATCCTGCCTGGCCCCTACAAGATGCCGGCCTATCGCTGCCGCACCTTCTCGGTCGCCACCAACAAATGCCCGATCTTGCCATATCGCGGCGTTGCGCGCACCGGCGTCTGCTTTGCGCTGGAATTGATGCTCGATCTCGTGGCGGCCGAGGCCGGGCTCGAGCCCGGCGAGGTGCGGCTGCGCAATCTGGTGCGCCCCGACCAGATGCCGTTCGACAATATCACCAAGAAGCATTTCGACAGCGGCGATTATCCGGAAGCGATGCGCCGCGCGCTCGCCGCCATCGACGTCGACGCCATCCGCGCGAGGCAAAAGCAGGGCGAGGCGAATGGCCGCCGCATCGGCGTCGGCGTCTCCATCTATTGCGAGCAGGCTGCGCACGGCACCTCGGTCTATTCCGGCTGGGGCATCCCGATGGTGCCGGGCCATGAGCAGGCCTCTGCGCGCCTGACGCCGGACGGCGGCCTCGAACTCCGCGTCGGCGTGCATTCGCACGGGCAGGGCATGGAGACGACGCTCGCCCAGGTCGCGCATGAGATCCTCGGCGTGGATGTTGCCAAGGTCCGTATCATCCTCGGTGACACTGCGATGACGCCCTATTCGACCGGCACCTGGGGCTCGCGCTCGATGGTGATGGCGGGCGGCGCGGTCGCGACCGCCTGCCGCGAGCTCGGTGAGCGCGCAAGGCGCATCGGCGCAAAGCTGTTGCAGCATGATCCGGCCTCCGTTGTGTTGCAGAACGGCGAGGTGCGCGGCGTCAACGGCAGCGTCAGCCTGAAGGCGATCGCCCACACCTGGTATCGCCGCCCGCAGGACCTGCCGGCCGATGTCGATCCCGGCGGGCTGGAGGTGACGCAGGGCTACAAGCCCGTGCGCGACAGCGGAACCTTCAGCTATGCCGCGCATGCGGCGGTGGTCGCCGTCGATCCTGATCTCGGCGAGGTCGAGATCCTCGACTATGTCATCGTCGAGGACGGCGGCGTGCTGGTCAATCCGCTCGTCGTCGACGGTCAGATCTATGGCGGCCTCGCGCAGGGCATCGGCACCGCGCTCTACGAGGAAATGCCGTTCGACGCCTCCGGCCAGCCGCTGGCGACGACGCTCGCCGACTATCTGCTGCCCGGACCGACCGAAGTTCCGGCCGCGCGTCTCGATCACATGGAGACGCCGTCGCCCTATACGCAGTTCGGCGTGAAGGGCATCGGCGAGGGCGGTGCGATCGCGCCCCCGGCCGCAATCGCCAACGCCGTCAACGACGCGCTGCGCCCGCTCGGCGTCGAGCTGATGCAGTCGCCGATCACGCCGCATCGGATCGTCACAGCCGTGCTGGCCGCGCGCGCGGCCCAAAGGAGCGCGGCATGAAACCGGCGCCCTTCGCATATGAACGCCCGCGCGATCTCGACGCAGCACTGTCGATGCTCGCGGCAAGCGGCGGATCGGCAAAGATCATCGCCGGCGGCCAGTCGCTCGGGCCGATGCTCAATTTGCGGCTGGTGCAGCCGGAACTGATCGTCGATATCGCCGGCCTCGCCGAGCTCAAGCGCGCCGAGGTCTCCGGCGGCGAGCTCGTGCTCGGCGCCCTGGTCACCCATGCCGATATCGAGGATGGTCGCACGGCTGACGTGACCCGTGGCGCCATGCGTGGCGTCGCGGCCAATATCGCCTATCGCGCGGTGCGCAACCGCGGCACGATCGGCGGCTCGCTCAGCCATGCCGATCCCGCGGCGGACTGGATCTCGGCGCTCGCGGCTCTGGGCGCGTGGGTGACGCTGCGCAGCCTTGCCGGTGCGCGCACGCTGGCGATCGAAGCCTTCATCGTCGGTGCGCTGGAATCCGCGCTGCATGCCGGCGAGATCGTCGAAGCGATCCATGTGCCGATGCGCGCGGCGTCGGCGCATTGGGGCTACGCCAAGAGCTGCCGCAAGACCGGCGAGTTCGCCCATGCCATCGGTGCGGCGCTGATTGACCCCACCGCCGCTTCGGCGCGCGTCGTGATCGGTGCGATCGACACGGCGCCGATTGTCGTCACGAACGCGGCCGAGTTGTTCGGCGGGCGCATCGCCGCTGACTACAAGCAGCGTTTCGATACCCGCGTTGCCGACGCTCTCCTGGCAAGAGCCGGCATCGACGACGCTGCGCAGCGCCATATCCACGTCAGCGTGTTGAAGCGTGCCGTGCAGGAGGCCGCCGCATGACGACGATCGCCCTCAACGTCAACCGGCGTGCGGTGGAGCTGGCGGCCGAGCCGCGCACCAGCCTTGCCGATTTCGTCCGCGACAAGCTCGACCTCACCGGCACGCATCTCGGCTGCGAGCATGGCGTCTGCGGCGCCTGCACCGTGCTGCTCGACGGCGTGCCGGCGCGTTCCTGCATCACCTATGCGGCGGCCTGCGAGGGCGCCGACGTCACGACGATCGAGGGACTCGACGAGGACGAGATCACGACCGAGCTGCGCGCCGCCTTCACCCGGGAGCATGCCCTGCAATGTGGCTATTGCACCCCCGGCATGCTGGTCTCTGCGCGTGACCTGGTGCTGCGTCTGCCCGACGCCGACGAGCGGCGCATCCGGGTTGGCCTCAGCGGCAATCTCTGCCGCTGTACCGGCTATGTCGGCATCGTGCGCGCGGTGCGGTCCGTGATCGAGGCGAGGCGCGCGCGCAACGTCGCGCCGCAGGCAGGTGGCGGCCGGACCAGCCTCGGCCCGGTTGGGTCGGGTCGCGCTGCACCCGGCCGCAGCGAGCCGCCGCCTGCGCAGCGGGCGTTGGCTCCGGCATCGCAAAGTGCCGTGCCGGGCAGCATCGCCGACTTCACCCCGGCGACCGTGCTCGATCAGCGCTTCACGCTGCCGCACCCGCCCGCAAAAGTGTTCGCGATGTTTGGCGATATCGCTGGCATCGCGGCCTGCCTTCCCGGTGTCTCGCTGACGGCGCCGCCAAGGCCCGAGCGCGTGGAAGGATTGATCCGCGTCAGGCTCGGGCCGATCGCCGCGGCGTTCGAGGGGGCGGCGCGCGTCGAACGCGATCCTGCGACGCTCTCGGGGCGCATCGTCGGCATCGGCACCGACCAGCGCAGCCATTCGGCGACGCAAGGCGAGATCCGTTATCGCCTGCTTCCGCTCGAAGGCGGCGCGGCGACCGCCGTCGAGCTGTCGATCGGCTACACGCTCACGGGAATGCTCGCCCAGGTCGGTCGTCCCGGCCTTGTGCGCGATCTCGCCCGGCGCCTGGTCGCGGACTTCGCCGCCAATCTCGATCGTCACATGGCCGGAGTGCCGCCGGGGCCGGGGACGCCGGCGGAGCTCAGTTTCTGGTCGATCGCATCAGACGTCCTGCGCGCACGGATCGCCCGCATCCTTGGCCGCCGGAGCGGGGCGGGGTGACGGTGTGCTCGCACATTGGAAAGTGACGAAGCCTGGACTGCCTAGACATCAACAGCGTGGGATTTGGAGAGACAACATGACACGAGCATTCGGACTGGTTGGGACAATCGCGCTGGCGACGGCCTTGTTCGGCAGCGCCGCGGGGGCGCAGACCATCAAGATCGGCGTCAACGAGCCGCTCACCGGCGCGTTCGCGGCGTCAGGCACTTACGTCGTCAACGGCGCCAAGATCGCCGCCGACGAGATCAATGCCAAGGGCGGCATCCTGGGCAAGAAGATCGAGCTGGTGATCGAGGACAACAAGAGCAATCCGACCGAGGCGGCCGCCGTCGCCGAAAAGCTCATCACCAGCGACAAGGTGCCGGTGCTGATGGGGGCCTGGGGCTCCAGCCTGACGCTCGCGGTGATGCCGAAGCTGATGGAATATGAGACGCCGATGGTGGTGGAGACCTCGTCCTCCGGCAAGATCACGACGACGGGCAATCCCTTCATCTTCCGCATCTCGCCGCCCTCGGCGGTCGAGGCTGCGGCGTTCAAGGGCATCGTCGACAAGCTCGCGCTGAAGAAGGTCGACTTCCTGGTCATCAACAACGACTGGGGCCGCGGCACCGCCGAGGATTTCAGCAAGATGATGAAGGACAAGGGCATCAGCATCGGCCTGGTCGAGACCATGGACCAGGGCGCGCAGGACATGAGCGCGCAGCTCTCCAAGATCAAGAGCTCGGATTCCGAGACCGTGATCGTCACGACCGCGGTGGATCAGCTCACCCTGATCTTCAAGCAGGCCGCCGCGCTGGGCCTGAAGAAGCGCATCATCACCACCGGCGGCTCGCAGAATCCGGACCAGATCATCGCCCAGGCGGGCGCCGCCGCCAACGGCACTATGCATCTGACCACCTTCCTGCCCTGGTTCCCGGACAAGACGCCGAACCCGGAAGCGACCAATTATTTCATCACGGAATGGAAGAAGCGCGGCTTCGAGTTCGCCGGCTGCACCGAGAGTTTTCGTGGCTATGACGGCATCCGCACCGCGGCGGCCGCGATCGAGAAGGCCGGTAAGGCCGAGCCCGCCGCGATCAAGGCGGCGCTCTGGGACATCAACATCAAGGGGCTGAACGGCGACATCGTGTTCCGCAAGTCCGGCCCCGAGGGCAAGGAGAGCGGGCAGAGCCAGCCGAACGTCTATCTCATCGAGATCAACGACGGCAAGGTCGGGATGAAGACGCTCTAGTGTCGGCCAGTCACAGGCGAGGGCACCGCGGCCCTCGCCTCACTATGTAGGGCTATCGCATATGAAGAAGAATGTGGCCGGCAGCTTGCCTGCGGCGCATCCTTCGAGACGCCCGCCTGCGGCGGGCCCTCAGGATGAGGTCGCGTTTTGCGGCGAGACATTAGACCCTCATGGTGAGGAGCCCGCCAAAGCGGGCGTCTCGAACCATGCAGGCCGAGCTCATCCGGCAGTCTTCCACTGTCATATGCGATAGCCGCAACTTATTACGAGTCATTCGGGAACAGCCTTGAGCGAATTTCTCCAGCATCTGGTCAACATGCTCGTGCTCGGCGGCACCTATGCGCTGCTGGGCATCGGGCTGACCTTGATCTTCGGCATCATGAACGTGGTGAACTTCACGCATGGCGTGCTCTACACTTTCGGCGCCTACATCATGTTCATCGTGGTGCAGCAGCTCGGGCTGAACTTCTTCCTCGCGCTGCCGGTGGCCGTGCTGGCCGGATGGCTTCTCGGGGCGGCCATCGAGCTGACCTTGCTGCGGCCGCTGCGCGGCTCCGACATCGACACCACGATGCTGGTCATGATCGGCGCCTGGATCGCGATGCAGTCGGGCGCGCTGTGGATCTGGGGCGGCGTCGCCAAATCGGTGGCAACGCCATTCCCCGAGGCGCCGCTGGTGCTCGGGCCGGTGTCGGTCTCCTGGTTGCGCCTGTTCGTGCTCGCGGCGGCCGCAATGTTGATCCTGGTGACGTATCTGCTGATCAACAAGACCAGTCTCGGCCGCGCGATGCGGGCGACGTTCCAGGATCACGACACGGCCTCGCTGATGGGCGTCAATGTCGACATGATCTACACCTCGACCTTCGCGATCGGCTCCAGCCTGGCCGCCGCCGCCGGCGCGCTGCTCGGGCCGGTCTATGTGATCTTCCCGCAGATGGGGGATCTGGCCGCCGTCAAGGCCTTCGCCATCGTCATCCTCGGCGGTCTCGGCAACATCACCGGCGCGGTGATCGGGGGCTTCATCCTGGCGCTGGCCGAGGAGCTCGGCGCCGGCTACGTCTCGTCGGGCTACCGCGACGCCATGGGCTTCCTCATCATCATCGCGGTCCTGATCTTCCGGCCGACCGGCCTGTTCGCACGCGCGGAGCGCGTCGGATGAGGGCGATCATCACCATCCTCGCTGTCGCAGCGCTTGCCTCGGTGCCGCTCTGGCTGCGCGATCCCTATCTGCTGAACGCGCTGATCACGACCGGGATCTTCGTCATCGGTGCCATGAGCCTCAACCTGCTGCTCGGCTTCACCGGCCAGCTCAGCCTCGGCCATATCGCCTTCTTCGGCATCGGTGCCTATGTCAGCGCGCTGACGTCGCTCGGCTTCGACATCGGCCTGCCCGGAGGTTTTCGTCTGGTCCATGCGCCTTGGCCGCCGATCGCAGGCTTCGTGCTCGCGATCCTGATCGCCGGATTGTGCGGCTATTTCGTCGGCCTTCTCTCGTTCCGCGTCCGCGGCGCCTATTTCGTCATCGTGACGATCTCCTTTGCCGAGGTGGTCCGGCTGGTCGCGCTGAACTGGGTCGAGCTGACGCAGGGGCCGCTGGCGCTGACCAACATTCCCTCCATCGCGCTCCCATTGCCCGGTATTGGTGAACTGACGCTGCGCACCAAGATGCAGAACTACTACCTCGTTCTCGTCGTCGCGCTCATCGCCTATCTCCTGATCGCGCGCCTGGTTCACTCGCATTTCGGCCGCTCCATGCGCGGGTTGATGGAGAATGAGACGCTCGCCGTTTCCGTCGGCATCGACGTGACCAGGACGCTGACGATTGCGGCGGTGATCTCGGCTGCCATCGCCGGCGCGGCCGGCAGCCTCTATGCGCACTACATCCGGATCATCGATCCCGAAGTGTTCGCCTTCATCAACACCGTCACCATGGTGATCATGGTCATCAGCGGCGGCAAGGGCTCGCTGACCGGGCCCGTCGTCGGCGGCCTGATCTTCGGGCTGCTGCCGGTGGCGTTGCGTCCAGTGATGGCGCCGGAGGCGCAGTGGATCGCCTACGGCGGCGTGCTGATCGCCATCCTGTTCGTGCTGCCGCGTGGCATCGTGCCGTCGCTGGCGCAGCGGTTCACCCGGCGCCGGAGCGGGGCGACGGCGCTGGCGCCCGTTGCTCTGGCCGAGACCGCTGCCAAGGAGCCGGCGTGATGACGGCGCGCAGCATCGCCATGACCATCGACCAGGTCGCGGTCCGCTTTGGCGGGCTGGTCGCGATCTCCGACATGAGCTTTACGGTCGGCGAGGGTGAGATCGTCAGCCTGATCGGGCCGAATGGCGCCGGCAAGACGACGGCCTTCAACGTCATGACCGGCTTCCTGACGCCGAGCGCGGGCCGCGTGACTTATCGCAACACTGCGCTCGCCGGGTTGAAGCCGCACGAGATTGCGGACCTCGGACTGATCCGCACTTTCCAGCGCACCAGCGTATTCCCCAACGACACCGTCTACGACAACCTCCTGATCGGCCTGCATCGTCAGGGCCGGGTGCGGCTGATCGACGCCATCCTCGGCTTTCCGGGTGCGCGCGCCTCGGAGCGCGGGCTGCGACAGCGCGCGAGCGAGCTGCTCGAATGGGTCGGTCTCGAACGGCGCGCGCACGATGCTGCTGGCTCGCTGTCCTATGGCGAGCAGCGCCTTGTCGGCGTCGCGCTGGCGCTGGCGGCGGAGCCGTCGATGCTGCTGCTCGACGAGCCCGTCTCCGGCATGAACGCCTCGGAAACGCACCGGTTTGTCGAACTGATCCGCAGCATCCGCGACCGCGGCATCACGATCCTGCTGGTCGAGCACGACATGCCGATGGTGATGACGGTCTCGGACCGCATCGTGGTGCTCAACTATGGCCGTATCATCGCCGAGGGGACACCCGACGTCATCCGCAACGATCCCGCCGTGATCGAAGCCTATCTCGGACATGGAGCGGGACGTGCTTGAGATCCGCGACATGGTCTGCGGCTATGGCGGCGTCACCGCGCTGCGCGGCATCTCGCTCGACGTGAAGGCCGGGCAGCTGGTCGCGCTGATCGGCGCCAACGGCGCCGGCAAAAGCACGACGCTGCGCGCGATCTCCGGCCTGGTGCCGCCGCGTTCCGGGCAGATGAAGTTCGAGGGCATCGACATCACTGGCGCGCGGCCCCCGCGCGTGCTGGCCAGCGGCATCGCGCATTGTCCGGAAGGGCGGCGGGTGTTTCCGCACATGAGCGTCGAGGAAAATCTCGACATGGGGGCTTACCTCCGTCGTGGTTCGGGCGAGATCGCGGCCGATCGCGACCGCATCTACGCGGAATTTCCGCGGCTCGCCGAGCGGCGCCGGCAGGCGGCGGGCACGCTGTCCGGCGGCGAGCAGCAGATGCTCGCGATTGGGCGCGCGCTGATGTCGCGGCCGCGCCTGGTCATGTTCGACGAGCCATCGCTCGGGCTTGCGCCCAACATCGTGGAGCGCACCTTTGCGATCATCCGCGGCATTCGCGATGCCGGCACCACGGTGCTGCTGGTCGAGCAGAACGCCTTCGCCGCGCTCGAGATGTGCGACCACGCCTATCTGCTCGAGAACGGCCGTATCGTGCTATCGGGCGCCGGCACCGAGCTGATCGAGAACGAGCATGTGCGCAAGGCCTATCTCGGTGGATGATCAGGCCGGGTGGATTCCGGTCTGCGATCTCGACCGGCTGAAGGCGGAGACGATCGTTCGCGTCGCCGGGCGCGACCTGCTCGTGATCTGGAACGAGGGCGATGTTGTTGCGTGCGCACGTGCGTGCCCGCACGAACAGGCGGATCTGGCCTTGGGGCGGGTGACGGCGGGGCGGCTTCATTGCCCGCGCCATGCGGCATCGTTCGATTTGCGCGATGGAGCAATCACCGCAGGATGGCCGAGCCAGCCGCTACGGCTTTATCCGGTGCGGATCACGGGCGAGCAAATCTGGATTGAGATGCAGGAGCGGCAGCCGGTGCGATGATGGCACTATGCTCCTGTTTTGCCCGACGAGTCAAAGCTATGGCGGCGTCGGTCGGTCTTCAAAAAATTGCCTTTGAAAACAACGGCATCTCTACTGTGCATGGGGTTGTTTTTGCAGTTTTAGTCCAGCAGCCGCCGAACCGCGTCCACGAGAATGCCGTCCGGCCGGCGCAGCGCCTCGAGAATGGTGAAATGGTCGGCCCCTTCGACCGGGATGAGCTTGCCCGGCGCTCCTGCCGCCGCGCGCTTGTCATGGAAGTCGATTGAATCGCAGACGAGAGCCGGCAGCTCGTTGCTGCCATAGGCGATGTCGAGGCGCTTTGGCGTCACGGGCAGGCGGAGCGGTGAAAGCGCGGCGATTTCCGCATCCGTCAGCTTCAGCGCATTGTTGAGCCCGGTATCGCGGATCGGCGCGAGATCATAGACGCCTGATATCGCCAGCCCGGCATGGACGCGCGGATGATCGAGCGCCATCGCGACGAGGTGGGCACCGGCGGACCAGCCCGACAGCACGACCGGCCCGGCGACGCCGTAGGACGCGCCATGCGCGGCGAGCCAGTCGAGCGCGTGCGGGATTTCGCCGACGATATCGGTCAGCGACACCTCGGGCGCCAGCGAATAGCCGGGGATGGCCACCGACCAGCCGTGCGCGGCGACGCCTTCGACCAGCATGGCAAACAATTCGCGCGAATTGCGCTGCCAATAGCCGCCGTGCAGGAACACCAGGCAGGGCGCATCAAGATTCGCGGCCGGGTAGAGGTCGATCTTGTTGTTGGCCCGCTCGCCATAGGGCAGGTCGAGATGGGACTTCAGCGTGCCCCGCATCCGCCCCGAAGCGTCGTTGCGCTCGGCGATCAGGGCCGGGCTGTTCTTGACGGCCGCGTTGTTGTCATAGGCGGCGCTGCGTTCCGCCTGCGTCAGCTCGGACCACCTGCCGCGGGGATCGAGCGACCGAACTGTCGAATGAGCGTCTTCAACCATGAAACTCTCCATTACGGCCCTGGATAGCACGCTAGTCCAATCTGGTCCGGCTATTCCGTGCGCGTGGGGACGGATGCAAGCTTGCCTCACGCGATGCATCCGGCATGCCAGCATCCTCCAGCGATGACGCACAGGTGTCATCTGCAGGTGTCGGAGCGACCCGTCAAGACCTCTATGGGATCCCGGCCATGACGACCCGACGTCGGTGATGTACGCGACGGGTGTGCGTCTTTCACTTCGGAGCATCGGCCGTGCCTTCGCGAAATTGACGGTGCGTTTGGGAAGATCGGCATAGCGGCGGTCCGCTAAATTCGCCTGGTGTCATTGAGCGGAGGGCTGCGCGCGTTCGAGCGCCGAGCGGCCGACGCGCTGCGAGGGGACTTGATGAATCAGCCGGGTAGACCAGAGCGTTCGAGCCTTGGATGGCTCATTTTGATTGCCGCCGTCCTTGGCGGCAGCGCTGCCGCCTTCGCATATACGGCGGGGTGGCTCGCGCCGGGGCGTCTCACGCCGGATCGCATGATTGCAGCGTTGACGCCTCCGAGCGGCCCGCCGCTCGGACACCGGCGGAATCATGCCAAGGGAATCTGCTTCACCGGCATGTTCGAAGCGAACGGAAATGGTGTCGAGCTGTCCCGCGCCAAGGTGCTCGTGCAGGGCCGCTATCCGGTCCTGGGTCGTTTCAATCTCGGCACGGCCGATCCCAACGCGGTGGACGCGACCGTGCGCGTGCGCGGCATGGGGCTCCAGATATCGGCGGCGGACGGAGAGGAATGGCGCATGGCGATGATCAACCCGCCAGTCTTTGCGGTGTCCACGCCCGAGGCGTTTCACGACCTGCTGGTTGCGGCCGGCAAGAAGGATCCGGAGGCGATGAAGGCGTTCACCCGCGCAAATCCGGAGTTCGCCTCTTTCGCAGCCTGGTCCAAGGCCGCGCCCTGGACCGGGAGCTACGCGGAAGAGCCGTATAACAGTCTCAACAGTTTCGTCTTCACGAACGCGAAGGGCGATGAGCGTGCCGTGCGGTGGTCGCTGGTGCCCACCGCGGAGCCAACTTCCATCGCGCAGGCGGAGCTGGAAAAGCGCGGCCCGGATTTTCTCGAACGGGAAATCACGGCTCGGGTGCAGTCCGCGCCGCAACGATGGACCATGATCACCACTCTGGCCGATCCAGGCGACCCGACCGCTGATCCCAGCAGAGCCTGGCCGGAGAACCGGCGCAAGGTGCAGGTCGGAACGCTGGTCGTGCAGCGCATCGAACCTGAGCGGGATGGGCCCTGCCGCGACATCAACTTTGATCCGACCGTGTTGCCGCAGGGGATCCGGGTGTCGGACGATCCCTTCCCAGCGGCGCGCTCCTCGGTCTACCGCAAATCCTACGACCTGCGCGCGGCCGAAGCCAGCGACTATCCGAGAGGCGAGGTTGCCAAGCCATGAGCAGTGTCCCGCATCGCTTCGCCCCGGTCCAGCGGCTGCTGCACTGGCTGATGGCGCTCTGCATCATCACCATGCTCTTCATCGGTGTCGGCATGGTGTCCACCGTGACGCCGGAATACCTGCCGCTCATCCTGATCCACAAGACGCTCGGCGTTGCGCTCCTCGTACTCGTCCTGGTCAGGCTGGCACTGCGGCTTCATTTGGGCGCACCGCCATTGCCGGCCGATCTTCCGCCGGCGATCAAGCTGGGAGCGCGATTATCGCATCTGCTGCTCTATGGCCTCATGATCGTCATGCCGTTGCTTGGTCTCGGCATGCTTTGGGCCGCAGCCTATCCGGTTGTCTTGTATGGCGGGATTGAAATTCCGGCGTTGCTGCCGCAGAGCGACCGCGTGCATACGCTGCTCTGGAACACCCATGTCTATCTGGGCCTCGCGTTCTTTGCCCTTGTGCTGCTGCATCTGGCGGCAGCCCTGTTCCACGCCTTGGTCCGTCGCGATGGCGTGTTCGCAACGATCTCGCCCCTGCCGCAACGGGAGCGGATGAAGCCCACCGAATGAGCCAACGCGCCGGTCGGCGTGCAATCCGGGAACGATCCTTCGAGACGGAAAGACCGGTTGCGCGCCGTCTGGCTACAAATTTCCGACTCTCCAACAAGGATGCCGACCATGACCAAAGCAGACCTGCAAAGCCCGACGGATCTGGGAGCCAATGCGAACCGCGACGTTCCGGTCGCGCTCCGAGCATTGCTGGCCGACGTTTTCGCGCTGTACCTGAAGACGAAGAACTTCCATTGGCACGTATCGGGCAGTCATTTCCGCGACTACCATCTCCTGCTCGACGAGCAGGCCGAACAGATCTTCGCCATGACCGACGACATCGCCGAGCGCGCGCGCAAGATCGGCGGCACCACGCTGCGCTCGATCGGCCACATCGCCCGCGAGCAGCGCATTCTCGACAACGACGCGGATTATGTCGATCCGCAGGACATGCTGGCCGAGCTGCGCAGCGACAATCAGCAGCTGACACGCGAAATGCGCCGGGTCCACGAGCTCTGCGACGAATATGGCGATGTCGCCACCGCAAGCCTGCTGGAGAACTGGATCGACGAGACAGAGCGGCGGATCTGGTTCCTGTACGAGACCGGGCGGAGCGGCCCGAATTCGTAAGCGCTGGGCTGTGAGCCATGATGATGACGGTTTCGACTTTCACGCGGCACACCGAGATTGCCTGGCGCGGCGGTCAGACGCGGTCGACCTCGCGGCTGATTGCCGAGGAGACGGCCATCGCGCTCACCTATAACGGCTCGACCCATGCGGTAATGATGGGAACGCCCGCTGATCTCGAGGATTTCGGTATTGGCTTCAGCCTCACCGAAGCCATTGTCGGACGAAGAAGCGAGATCAGGAGCATCGATCTGATCCCGAACGAGCTCGGCGTCGAGGTGCGGATGTGGCTCGATGGCGACCGCGCGGCGTCCCTGGCCGCCCGCCGTCGCGCCATCAGCGGTCCGGTTGGGTGTGGGCTGTGCGGCATCGAAAGCCTTGAACAGGCGCGCCGCACGCCCTCGCAGGTGAAAGACCGCAGCATCGTCTTTCACGCAAGGGAGCTGCTGAACGCGATGCAGGCGCTGTCTCCGCTTCAGACATTGAATCAACACACGCGATCTGTTCATGCGGCGGCGTTCTGGACGCCTCGCACCGGCATCGGTCCGGTCAGGGAGGACGTTGGCCGGCACAATGCTCTCGACAAGCTTGCGGGTGCGATCCTCCGCGACGGCGGTTCGGCCTGCGAAGGCGCCGTGCTCCTGACGAGCCGCGTCTCGGTCGAGATGGTGCAGAAAGCGGCGATGATGGGCGCGCCGGTCGTCGTGGCCGTATCCGCTCCGACCGCGCTCGCCATCCAGACCGCAAAGGAAGCCGGCATCACGCTTGTGGCGATTGCCCGCGATGACGGATACGGCGTATTCACGCACCCGCGACGCGTTCTGCTGCCTGACGAGGCTGCGTCGCGCGCGTGGAGCTGACCTTGAGCCGGCCAGCATGGCGATGCAGGCCGCATCTCCGGAGCCAGCGGCGGAGCTGCGCGCCGCCGCTTATGGTCCGGAACGATCGCTCCTCGTTGCGGCTCAGCTAACCGCTTCGGGCGGCTTTCTCGATGCCTTCACCTGGCTCTCGCTCGGTGGTGTGTTCGCGAGCTCGCAGACCGGCAATGTCGTCTTCCTTGGCATCGACGCCCTGTCCGGGCGATGGCAGCAAGCGGCGCACCATCTGCTGCCGATCGCAGGCTTTCTGCTCGGAGCCTGGGTAGCGATCCGCATCCAGGCGCCGCTGCGTTGTCTCATTGCGCATATCGCCTGCCTCGCGGCAGCGATGTTGTTGCTGCATTGGATCCCTGATCCGATCGCCATCTTCGAAATCTCCTTTGGTATCGCACTGCAATCGGCCAGCTTCAGGCGCGTCGAGCGCTGGAGCTATCTCTCCGTCACCGTGACCGGCAACATGCTGCGCGCCATCGACGAGTTCGTGTCGACATCCGATCGCGACGCTTCGCGCGGGGGCGGAGCGATGCTGGTGCTCTGCTTGATGTTCCTGTTCGGCGCGGCGGTCGGCGGCTATGCGACGACGCGGCTGGGCGCGGGCAGTCTTGCCGTGCCGATCGCCTTGTCGGCGTGGGCGCTCCTGGTGTGCTGGCGGAACCGGATCGGCCGAGAGTCGCGCTGAGTGATTCTCCCACGCCGTGCACCGTCGCACCATGCCATTCGGCAAAGGGACGTTCGTTCGTGGAAGTGGGCGCGCCGTGCGCGACGTATCATCTCCAGCAAGTACCGGCATGGCTTTCCGACTTCAACGCCACAAGAGGCAAGGATGAACGACCTTCGCAAAGAGACAGACAGCCTGGGTGAGGTATCCGTTCCCGCGGACAAGCTCTGGGGCGCGCAGACGCAACGTTCGCTCGAACATTTCAGCATCGGCAAGGACCTCATGCCGCGCGAGATGATCCAGTCCTATGCGATCCTGAAAAAGGCAGCCGCGAACGCCAATTACGCGGGCGGTCGTCTCGACGGCAAGATCCACAAGCTGATCATTCACGTCTGCGACGAGATTCTCGCGGGCCAGCATCACGACATGTTCCCGCTTCACGTCTGGATGACCGGTAGCGGAACGCAGTTCAACATGAACGTGAACGAGGTGATCTCGAACCGGTGCTGCGAGCTTGCAGGCACCGCGCTCGGCAGCAAGCTGCCGGTTCATCCGAACGATCACGTCAACATGTCGCAATCGTCGAACGACAGCTTCCCCTCGGCCATGTACATCGCGGCCGCGCTGAACGTGACGGAGCGCCTCGTTCCCGCTGTCGAGGCCCTGCATGACGCGATCGCGGCAAAATCGAGCCAGTGGGATGGTATCGTCAAGATCGGCCGCACCCACATGCAGGATGCCACTCCGCTGACGCTCGGGCAGGAGTGGTCGGGTTACGCCGGCATGCTCGCCGACGATCTGACGCGCATCGACGATGCGCTCAAGGGCGTCTTTCGGCTCGCGCTCGGCGGCACGGCCGTCGGCACCGGGATCAATGCGGCGCCGGGCTTCGCGGCGGCCGTCGCGGCCGAGATCGCGCGGTTGACCGGCCTGCCGTTCGTCAGTGCCCCCAACAAGTTCGCCGTGCAGGGCGCGCACGATGCGCTGGTGCAGCTGTCCGGCACGCTTCGCACGCTTGCCGGCTCGCTCTACAAGATCGCTAACGACATCCGCCTGATGTCTTGCGGCCCGCGCGCGGGCTTTGCCGAATTGCTGATCCCCGAGAACGAGCCGGGCTCGTCGATCATGCCGGGCAAGGTCAACCCGACGCAGGCGGAGGCGCTGGCGATGATCGCCGTGCAGGTGATGGCGAACGACGTCGCCGTCGGCTTCGGCGGCGCCGGCGGCTATCTCGAGATGAACGTCTACAAGCCGCTGATCATTCACAACATCGCACAGTCCATCACGATCCTCGCGGATGGTTGCACGAACTTCCGTACCTTCCTGATCGAAGGCACCGAGCCGAACCACAAGAAGATCCAGGAATATGTGGAGAGGTCGCTGATGCTGGTGACTGCGCTGGCGCCGGTGATCGGCTACGACAAGGCATCGCGGATCGCGCATTACGCGATGGATAACGATCTCACGCTGAGATCTGCGGCGTTGAAGCTCGGCTTCGTGACCGAGCCGGAGTTCGACCGGATCGTCGATCCCGCCAAGATGGTCAGACCCTATGTCGCCGAGATCAAGGTGCCACTCGCAATCGGCGCCAAGGCCGTCTGAAACAGCCCGGCTGAAAGGAGAGAACGATGATCCGTTGCGTACGTCTATGGACCGGACAGGACAACAACTCGTATTTCGAGGAAGGGGGCATAGAGCTGGAGGCCGGCCAGCGCGGCGACGTTCTCACCGGAAAGATCGATGCCGTCAGCGTCTCCTTCCAGGAGACCGAGTCGGGCGGCGCCTTCTCCTGGCACACCGCGCCGGTGCGCCAGCTCGTGATCACGCTCAGCGGCACGCTCGATTTCCAGACGCGTGACGGCCACCACTTCCTCATTCACCCCGGCAATGTCCTGCTGGCGGAAGATACCGCAGGTTCGGGTCACAGCTGGAAATTGACGGACGATTCGTCGTGGTGCCGCGCCTACGTGGTGTTGCGGCCGGGGGCCGACGTGCCGTTCCGCGCCAAGGCGCGGCAGCCGGCGCGGGCCTGACCGAGCCCATTGAGAGCAAACCATCGCCCACCAACCAAACGCAGAGAACTGCCATGCAAGGAACTTCCGAATCCGACGTCGTCCTCATTGGCGCAGGCATCATGAGCGCCACCCTTGGTGTTCTTCTCAAGGAGCTGGAGCCCTCCCTCTCGATCCAGATGCTCGAGGCCCTCGAGGATTGCGCGCTCGAAAGCTCGGATGCCTGGAACAATGCGGGCACCGGCCACGCGGCCAATTGCGAGATGAACTACACGCCGCAGCGGCCCGACGGCAGCGTCGATATCTCGAAGGCGCTCGAGGTCAATGTCGAGTTCGACCTGTCGCGGCAGTTCTGGTCCTACCTCGTCGCGCGCGGCGCGATCGCCGATCCCAGATCCTTCATTCATCCCGTGCCGCACATGAGCTTCGTGCACGGTGTCGACAACGTCGCCTTCCTCAGGAAGCGGTTCAAGGCGATGGCGGCCCATCATTGTTATGAGGGCATGGAATACAGCGAGGATCCCTCGAAGATCGCCGAATGGGCGCCGCTGGTGATGGAGGGCCGGCCCAGTGGCGATCCCGTGGCGGCGACGCGCATCATCACGGGGACCGATGTCGATTACGGTTCACTGACCCATCTTCTGGTCCATCATCTCGTCGACCAGCCGGGCTGCGCCGCGCACTACAAGAGCTGCGCCACCGATCTCGTTCGCGAGCCGGACGGCCGCTGGCGCGTCCAGGTGCGCGACACCGACAGCGGCGAGACGAGGTCCGTCCGCGCCAAGTTCGTCTTCATCGGTGCCGGCGGCGGTGCGCTGCCGTTGCTGGAGAAGTCCGGGATTCCGGAAGGGCGCGGCTATGGCGGCTTTCCGGTCAGCGGAATCTGGCTGCGCTGCGACGATCCGGAGATCAACCGGCGTCACCATGCCAAGGTCTACGGCAAGGCCGCGGTCGGCTCGCCGCCGATGTCGGTGCCGCATCTCGACACCCGCGTGATCGGCGGCGAACGCTCGCTGCTGTTCGGACCCTATGCCGGCTTCTCGAGCAAGTTCCTCAAGCACGGCTCGCTGCTCGACCTGTTCGAGTCGATCCGTCCCGCGAACGTCAAGCCGCTGCTTTCGGTGGCGCGCGATAATTTCGATCTCACCGAGTATCTGGTCGGGCAGGTGTTGCAGTCCGAGAGCCATCGTCTGGCGGCACTCGACGAATATTTCCCGAAAGCCGATCCGAAGGATTGGAGATTGCAGGTGGCGGGCCAGCGCGTCCAGATCATCAAGCCCGACGTCAAGCGCGGCGGATTGCTCGAGTTCGGCACCGAGCTCGTCGGCGCCGACGATCATTCGCTGGTCGCCCTTCTCGGCGCTTCGCCGGGAGCTTCGACTGCGGCGTTCATCGCCATCAGCGTGCTGGAGAAGTGCTTCGCCAGTGAGCTCACGGCAAGCTCCTGGCTGCCGAAGCTGAAGCAGATCATCCCGTCCTATGGCGTGTCGCTGATCAAGGACGCCGATTTCTGCCGCCAGATCCGCGCTGCGACGGCGGAGGTGCTCAAGGTCGACAACATCCCGCAGCCGGCCGCACGTGCGCCGGCGGCCGCGATTCGGGCATGAAGGGAGAAAGGACTTGCCATGGATCCGACGGCGCTTCTCCTCTCGCGGCTGCAGTTCGCCTTCACCATCTCGTTCCATATCATTTTCCCGGCGTTCACGATCGGGCTTGCCGCCTGGCTCACCGTGCTCGAAGCGATGCACCAGTACAGTGGCAGGCCCGTCTACCGGACCCTGTTCGAGTTCTGGCTCAAGATCTTCGGCGTCGCCTTCGGCATGGGCGTTGTATCGGGCGTGGTGATGGCGTTCCAGTTCGGAACGAACTGGAGCGTGCTCTCGAAGATGTCCGGGCCGATCCAGGGGCCGCTGCTGTCCTACGAGACGTTCACCGCCTTCATGCTGGAGGCGGGTTTCTTCGGTATCCTCATCTTCGGACGGCCCCGGGTACCGGCCTGGTTCTACCTGTTCTCGACCGCGATGGTCGCGCTCGGAACCACGCTGTCGGCGTTCTGGATCATGGTCAACAACAGCTGGATGCAGGTGCCGACCGGCTATGTCCTGCAAAACGGCCAGTTCGTGCCTGACGATTGGGCGCAGATCATCTTCAACCGGGTGGTCTGGGTTCGCTTTCCGCACATGCTGCTCGCGTCCTATCTCACCGGCGCCTTCTGCGTGGCGGCGACCGGCGCGTGGTATCTGCTGCGGCGGACCTATCGGGCCGAGGCGCATGTGATGCTGCGCATGGGCCTTGCGCTCGCGGCGGTGCTGCTTCCGGTGCAGCTCTTCATCGGACATCTCGTCGGCGACTACGTCCACGACTATCAGCCGGCCAAGTTCGCCGCGATCGAGGCGCGCTGGCACGACGAGCAGCCGGCCTCCGAGGTGCTGATCGCGATCCCGGATTCGACCACCGAATCGAACAGATACGCGCTATCGATTCCGGTGCTCGGGAGCATCATCGGCAGCATGAGCCTGACCTCGAAGGAGGTCGGCCTGACCAGCTTCGCGCCGCAGGACCGGCCGCCGGTGGCGATCCCGTTCTTCGCCTTCCGCATCATGGTCGGCTGCGGCTTCGTGATGCTGGGGCTGGCCTGGCTCGGGACCTGGCTCGGGCTCAAGCATCGGCTCGAGCGCAGCCGACTGCTGCTGTGGGGCATCTTCCTCAGCTTTCCGTTGCCCTGGATCGCCATCCTCACGGGCTGGTACACCGCGGAGGTCGGCCGCCAGCCGTGGACGGTCTACGGCGTATTGCGGACCGCCGATGCCGTGACGCCGTCTCTGACCGCGGCCGCCGCGACGGCTTCACTGATCCTGTTCGTTGCGGTCTATGCCTTCATCTTCTCGTTCGGGACTTACTACATCTACCGGCTGCTGCGCGCCGGCCCGGCGGGGCTCGGTGGCAAGCCCTTGCACGTTCCCGTTCCCAATCGGCCGATGTCGCTCGCCGACCAGGTGCCGGCCTCGCACAGCTATCTCGAAGCGGGAGAATAGACATGGTGATGTTCTGGGTTGCGCTGCTGGCCATCAGCATTCTGATCTATCTTCTGCTGGACGGGTTCGACCTCGGCGTCGGCATGCTGTTCGGCCTCGCCGATGGCGAGGCGAGGCGCGAGGAGATGCTGCGCACGATCGCGCCGGTCTGGGATGGCAACGAGACCTGGCTTGTCGTCGCCGGCGTGATCATGTGGGGTGCGTTCCCCGTGGTCTATGCCATGCTGATGCCCGCCTTCTACATCCCGGTCGTGGTCATGCTGCTGGGATTGATCCTGCGCGGTGTCGCGTTCGAATTTCGCGGCAAGGCCTCGCGCTCGCGCCGGATCTGGGATGTCAGCTTCACGGTGGGATCGTTTGCCGCAAGCTTCATGCAGGGCGTCATGGTCGGGGCGCTGGTCGAGGGGCTGCAATTTTCGAACGGCGAATATGTCGGCGGGACCTTCGGCTGGCTGACCGGCTTTTCGGTCTTGTGCGGGATCGGCCTGTGCTTCGGCTACGCGCTGCTCGGAGCCTGCTGGCTGGTGAGGAAGTGCGAGGGCCCGATCCGCGACGCCACGCGGCGGCAGATCCCATTGCTCGCAGTCGCAGTGTTGGCCTTCCTAGTGGTCGTCTTCACGCATGCGCTTGTCGAGCAATTGCCAATCCTGCGCCGCTGGATCGAGCGGCCCTATCTGTTCGTGTTTCCCCTCATCGGCGCCGGTGCCGCCGCAATGCTCGCTACGAGTATCCTGCGCCACGACGATTACTGGCCGTTCCACATGGTCGCACTGATCTTTGCGTCGGCCTTCGGCACGCTTGCCTTGTCGTTCTGGCCCTACATGATCCCGTTCGTCGTCACGATCGAGGAGGCGGCCGCGCCTCATGCGAGTCTCGCCTTCATGTTCTGGGGGGCGGGCCTGTTCGTGTTCCCGTTGATGCTGCTCTATGTCGCGGTGGGTTATCGCGTCTTCCGCGGCAAGACGGCTGCGGCGGCGGATCACTACTGACGGCTACACGCTCGAACCTCGAATGAAACGAAAGGCGCCGTTTCCGGCGCCTTTCTCGTTGAGGCCTCTCGTTGGGCTTCATTCAGGACTTTGGCATGACGCCAGGACTGTTGTCTGGCCATTGGGCGATCAGCTTCTCGTCGATGTTGAAATGCTGGGCCACCAGCTTGGGCGGCGTGTGCGTCAGCCAGTTGGAGAGCGAGACCTCCTCGTAGCGCGGCGCACGGAAGACGCTGACGAGCTGTAGCTCGGTGTCGCCGACATTCTCCACATAGTGGCCGAGATTGCGCCGGACATAGCCGATGTCGCCGGCCGAGAAATCCGTCGTCAGCGCGTTCGGACCGGTGTCGAACACCGTCATCCGCGCCTTGCCCTTGATGTAGTACTGCCACTCGTCGGCGTTCGGATGCCAGTGCATTTCGCGGACCGCTCCCGGCGGCATCGTCACCAGGGCCGCGGCGACGGTGGTGGCCACCTTGAAGTTGCTGCTGTCGGCAACGCGGATGCTTCCGGCGGAGCTCTCCTTGACCGGGGTCGAGCTGCCGAGTGAGTGGACGAACGGGTAGGGCGGCGCTTCGGCGTGCCTTGCGACTGCGGCGCGATCTGCGGCGAGATCGCCGGGCACCGTTCCCTGGAAGATCCAGAGATTGTGCAGCGGGATCTTCGCGAAGGCCTCGGCCGGGACGCCGAAATTCTTCGCCAGGACCTCGGGCGGGGTATGGGCCAGCCAATCCGTCACCAGCAGCGTGTTGAACTCATTGGCGTGGCCGTCATCGAAGCAGATCACGAATTCGCAGCCGTCGGGGCCCAGTCCCTGCAGCGAATGCGGCGCGCCCGGCGGAAAATACCAGAGGTCGCCGGCTTTGAGGTCGGCGACATAGGGGCGTCCCTGGGTGTCGAGCACCGTGATGCGGCAGGTGCCATAGGTCATGATCGCCCATTCAGCGGCCTGATGCCAGTGCAGCTCGCGGATGCCGCCGGCAGACAGCCGCATGTTGACGCCGGAGATCTCCTTGGAGATGGCGAAGTCCTCGACGGTGACCTGACGGGCCCAGCCGCCATTCTGGATGCGCTTCGGTGCATTGTTGAATGAAGCCCAATCCATCGGCAGCCCGCCGACGTCGGTCGCCGGCGGGGTTTGCATGGAGGGGAATTGCTTGGCGAGGGCCGGATTCTGCGGACCGGGATCGCTAAGGCTTCCCGGACTCCTGGCGTTTACGGCGCCCTGCGGCGGCTCGTCCGGATTGCCGAAGCTTGCGGCTTGCGCACTGGAGCCGACCATGGCGGCACCTGCCGCGGACATGGCCAGCACGTCACGTCGTGAAAACATGTTGGGTCGCTCCTGAAAATTGTCGAAAGCCCTCTCGCGACGGGGCTCCAACCGCCGACCCTAGTTTCCGCTTGTCGTTTCAGCTTCCGGGAACGGCGCTCTTTTTGCCGGAATGCACTGGCTGCTGCGGCCAGCCGTCCGGGTTCGAGCGTGTGCAATTGAGAAATCCGGCTTCGTTTTGAAAAGACGGCGCTGCCCGCGCGATCCTTAACTGGCCTGAAAGAAGCGCAAGATCGAGAGATGTCGAGATGACCACGAAATCGGTTCGTCCCTACCGTGAACCAGCCGGCGGCTGGGGCGCGCTCAAGGCCCTCAGCGAGGCGCTTCTGGTCCAACGCGTGCCGCTGAAGGGCGCGGCGACGCTGAGCAGGATGAACCAGCCGGAAGGCTTTGATTGCCCCGGCTGCGCATGGCCCGATCCGAAGCACACCTCGTCATTCGAATTCTGCGAGAACGGTGGCAAGGCGATCGCCTGGGAGGCAACCTCAAAGCGCTGCACTCCTGAATTCTTCGCCGAGCATACCGTCACCGAGCTCGCGAGCTGGAGCGACTATGATCTCGAAATGGTCGGGCGGCTCACGCATCCGATGGCCTATGATGCCGCATCCGACCGCTATCTTCCGGTGGAATGGAGCGATGCGTTCGACATGATCGGACGGGAGCTCAGGGCGTTGCCGGACCCGAACATGGCGGAGTTCTATACATCCGGGCGGACCTCGAACGAGGCAGCCTTCCTCTATCAGCTGTTCGTGCGCGAATACGGCACCAACAATTTCCCCGACTGCTCGAACATGTGCCATGAGGCGACCAGCGTCGGCCTGCCGCACTCGCTCGGGGTCGGCAAGGGCACCGTGCTGTTGGAGGATTTCGACAAGGCCGATTGCATCTTCATCTTCGGCCAGAATCCGGGCACCAACAGCCCGCGGATGATGACCAGCCTGCGCAATGCGGCGCGCCGCGGCGCATCGATCATCTCGTTCAACCCGTTTCGCGAGCGTGCGCTGGAGCGATTCCAGGCGCCGCAGAGCCCGGTCGAGATGATCACGCTGTCGTCGACGGCGATCAGCTCAAAGCTGTTCCAGGTGCGGGTCGGCGGCGATGTCGCCGTCCTCAAGGGGATCATGAAGATCCTGGTCGAAGCGGACGAGGCCGTCCGTGCCGCCGAGCAGCCGGAGATCCTGGACTGGGACTTCATTCGTGGTCACACCGTCGGCGTTGAAGCGCTGATCGACGACCTCAAGCGCACGCAATGGCCCGACATCGAACGTCAGTCCGGCCTGACGCGCGAGGACATGGAGTATGCGGCCGGCGCCTATGTGAAGGCAGAGCGTGCCATCATCGTCTACGGCATGGGCATCACCCAGCACTGGCGCGGCGCGCACAACGTGCAGCAGATCGCCAATCTCGCGCTGCTGCGCGGCAATGTCGGGCGCGAAGGCGCCGGCGTCTGCCCGGTTCGCGGTCATTCCAACGTGCAGGGCGATCGCACCGTGGGGATCACCGAGGTTCCCACGGCGGACTTCCTCGAGCGCCTGGAGCAACGCTTCGGCTTCAAGCCGCCGTCCGCGCCGGGACACAACGTCGTCACCGCGCTGGAGGCCATGA
This sequence comes from Bradyrhizobium forestalis, assembly GCF_002795245.1. Taxonomy (GTDB): domain Bacteria; phylum Pseudomonadota; class Alphaproteobacteria; order Rhizobiales; family Xanthobacteraceae; genus Bradyrhizobium; species Bradyrhizobium forestalis. Next base: position 220,278 of record NZ_PGVG01000003.1, read on the forward strand.
TCCGCGGCGAGGTGAAGGCCTTCTTCGCGATGGGCGGCAATTTCGCCGCAGCCATTCCGGACTGGCAGGCGACGCAGGCGGCCCTTGGCAAGCTCGATCTGACCGTCCATGTCTCGACCAAGCTCAACCGCAGCCACCTGATCCACGGCCGCGCCGCGCTGATCCTGCCATGCCTCGGACGCACCGAGGTCGACATTCAGGAAACAGGACCGCAGTCGATCACGGTGGAGGACTCGATGTCGATGGTGCATGCGTCCGGCGGCCGCAACAAGCCTGCGTCGGAGCATCTCCGCAGCGAGGTCGCGATCATTGCCGGCGTCGCCAAGGCGACGCTGGGCGAACGCACGGTGGTCGACTGGGACGGCTTCGTTGCCGACTACGACCGGATCCGCGATGCGATCGAGGCGGTGTTCCCGATCTTCCAGGGCTACAATGCCCGTATTCGTGTCCCTGGCGGCTTTCACCTCACCTCGACGGCGCGCGAGCGGATCTGGGCGACGCCGTCGGGCAAGGCGAATTTCCTGGTCTTCCCGGGCTGCGGCGAAGATCCGCCGCAGAGTGATCCCGATTTCCTCTGGCTCACCACCATCCGCAGCCACGACCAGTACAACACCACGCTCTACTCGATGTCCGACCGCTACCGCGGTGTGTTCGGCCAGCGGGACGTGGTCTTCCTTAGCGAGTATGAGCTGAAGAAGCGGGGACTAGCCGACGGCGATCGCGTCGACCTGATCACCGCATCGACCGATGGCGCCGAGCGGATCGTGCGCAACTTCCGCGTCGTGGCCTATGCGTTCCCGACCGGCTGCTGTGCGGCGTACTATCCGGAGACCAATCCGCTGGTCCCGCTCTATGCCCGCGATCCTCTCAGCTTCACGCCGTCATATAAGGGCGTTCCGATCCGCCTGGTGCGCTCGGCTGCGACCGGGGAATAGAGCCAAGCGCCGGAGACGTTGCGGTTACGTATCGCAGCGCGGCGAATCCACTGGAATGGAGACCGGCAGCGTGAACCAGAAGCGGGCTCCGCCCTGCGCGCCGCTGCCTTCCGAGCCGATCCGTCCTCCATGCGCTTCGACGATCGACCGGCAGATGGACAGTCCCATGCCCATCCCGCTCTCCTTGGTCGTGAAGAAGCTGTCGAACAGCCGATCGACATCTTCGGCGACGATGCCGGGACCGTTGTCCTCGACGGAGCAGCACAATGTCGACGCGTCCGGCATGACCGTACTGATGACGATTCGACGATCGTCGTATCCAGCCTGCATCATCGCCTGCACCGCGTTGATGGCCAGATTGACGATCACTTGCTGGAGCTGGGTGCGGTCACCGAGCACCTGCGGCGCGCTCGGGTCGGGCCGGTGCACGATCGTCACCGCGTGGGATTCGAGCTCATGTCGGAGAAAGAGAAGCGCTTCGCGGATGATTTCGTCAAATGACAGGAACGTCTGCTCGGCGGCCCTTCTGGAAGCCATTCCGCGAACACGTGCCACGATGTTTGCCGCCCGCTGCGCATCCACGACGATGTTTTCGATGGTCTTGCGGACCTCGACGATATCGGGAGATGGCCTATTCAGCCAACGGAGTCCGGCGGCCCCATTGGTCGCGATAGCCGCGAGGGGCTGATTGACTTCATGGGCGATCGACGCGGTGAGCTCGCCGAGCATCGAGACCCGCGCGGTATGCGCGAACTCGGCCTGCACCTGCTGCAGCTTCTGCTGGGCGCGAACACGCTGTGAGATGTCGATCGTGCCGACCAGGCTTATGTCGAGATCATTGATAGGGCCGACGCGCGCGGTCGTGAAGAGAACGTCGACGATGCGACCGTCCCACGTGACCATCCTGGTCTCTTCCTCGAAGTTCGTCTCGCCGCGATAGCGGGACTCCATCGCCCGTCGGAACGTATCGGGCCGTTCCTTCCAGGTGTCGGCCATGGAACGCCCGACAAAGTCTTCGACGCCTCCCCCGAACATCTGGATGGCTCGTTCGTTGGCCTCCTGAAACGAGAGCGCATCCATGCAGGTGCGGAGGAATTCGGGATGGCTGTCGAAATAGGCGCCGAGATCCTTGACGCCCTCGGCGCGCAATTTCCGAAAAAGCACGACCAGCCCGCTGGCGTCGAGCTGCCGGAGCGCGATCGGCATGCGGGTGAACAAATGGCGGTAACGCTGCTCGCTGCGCTCCAGCTCGACATGGGCCTTCTTCAGGGCCGTGATATCCATGATCGCGCCGACGAGCGTTAGCGAAGCGGCCAGAAAAGCGGCGAAAGCGATCGCCGTGAAATTGTCTCCGAGCAGTGAGCAGGCGAAGGACAGCAGGGTCAAAACAAGGCTGCCCCAGGCCCACAGGAGAATGCGATCCTGTATTGTCTGGATCGGCAGCACGCGGCGCCACCATCGCTGGGGCTGTACGGGGTTAGAGCCATCCAGGCGCTCAGACGTCATCCCGGAGATTTACCGCGGTGCGGAACGGCGCGTCTTTTGCGTTTTCACAGACATTGTCAAAACGCACGACGCTGCTGGTGTGGGAGCTTCTCAAACGGATTCGTGGCTCAATCCCGTCTCTGCCTCGGTCGTGGATGGTGTGGATGTCTCGGCCGCGTGCGGCTTGCGTCCGGTCAGCCAGTTGCCGAGCCGATCGAGATAGAGATAGACGACGGGCGTGGTGTAGAGCGTCAGGATCTGCGACAGCATCAGGCCTCCGACGATCGTGTAGCCGAGCGGCTGGCGCAGCTCCGCACCGGTACCGGAGCCGATCATCAGCGGCACGCCGCCGAGCAGCGCCGCCATCGTCGTCATCAGGATCGGGCGGAAGCGCAGCGTGCAGGCCTGGTAGATCGCTTCTTCTGGGCTGAGCCCATGCTGGCGCTCCACCTCGAGCGCGAAATCGACCAGCATGATGCCGTTCTTCTTGACGATGCCGATCAAGAGGATGATGCCGATGATGGCGATGACGCTGAGATCCATGTGGACGGCTAGCAGTAGCAATAGCGCGCCAATGCCGGCCGAAGGCAGGGTCGACAGGATCGTGATCGGATGGATCAGGCTCTCATAGAGGACGCCGAGAATGATGTAGATCACGATCAGCGCCGCCTCGATCAACAGCGGCGTGCCCGATAGCGAGGACTGGAAGGCCTGGGCATTGCCCTGGAACGAGGTCGACAGCGAGGCGGGCTTGCCGGTGTCCTTCTCGATCTTCTGGATTGCCGTCACCGCATCGCCCAGCGCGACGCCTGGCCGCAGGTTGAACGAGATCGTCACCGACGGAAACAGGCTCTGGTGATTGATCAGGATCGGCGCGGGCTTGATGACGGCGTGAACCAGCGTGCTGAGCGGGACCTGCTGGCCGGTGGCCGAGTTCAGGTAGATGTCCTTGAGCGCTTCAGGGCCGTACTGGAAGCGCGGATCGACCTCCATCACGACATGGTACTGGTTCAGCGAGGTGAACATGGTGGAGACGATGCGCTGGCCGAAGGCGTCGTCGAGCGCATTGTCGATCGTCGTGGGCAGGATGCCGAAGCTGGAGGCGACCTCGCGATTGACGGTGACCTCCAGCCTCGGACCGGAATTGGCCTGGTCGCTGGCGACGTCGGTGATGAGGTCGAGCGCGCGCAGCTTCTCCAGGAAGATCGCCGACCAGTGGGTGAGCTCGTTGGAATCCGCATCCGTCAGTGTGTACTGATATTGCGTCTTCGACAGGCGCGCCCCGATGGTGATGTCCTGCGCCGCCTGCATGTAGAGCGTGATGCCCTGGATATGGGCGAGCCGCGGGCGCAGCCGATCGATGATTTGGTCGGCGCTCGCCTTGCGCTCCGGCTTCGGCTTCAGGACGATGAAGATGCGCCCCTGGTTGAGCGTCGCGGTCGGGCCACCCGGACCGATATAGCTCGCCACCGACTGGATCGCCGGATCCTTCGACAGGATGTCGACGATAGCCTGCTGGCGTTCGGACATGGCGGGGAAGGAGATGTCCTGGGCGGCCTCGGTGATGCCGACGATCTGCCCGGTGTCCTGCTGCGGGAAAAATCCCTTGGGAATGATCACATAGAGATATCCGGTCAACGCGACGGTCGAGAGCATCACGAGCAGCGTCACGAAGCGATGGCGCAGCACGACGCGCAAGCCCCGCGCATAGAGCGAAAGCAGGGCATCGAAGCCGCGCTCGAACAAGAGATAGAGCCGGCCGTGCTTCTTCCGCGAATCGTCCTTCAGCAGGCGGGCACACATCATCGGCGTCAGGGTGAGCGAGATGACCAGCGACAGCAGCAGTGAGGCGGTGATGGTTACGGCGAATTCCTGGAACAGCTTGCCGACGTAACCGCCCATCAGGAACAGCGGGATGAACACCGCGATCAGCGACAGGGTGATGGAGACGATCGTGAAGCCGATCTCGGCGGAGCCTTTGAGCGCCGCCTCCATCGGCGTCATGCCCTGCTCGAGATGGCGCACGATGTTCTCGATGACGACGACGGCATCGTCCACTACGAAGCCGACCGCGATCGACAAGGCCATCAGCGAGAGGTTGTCGAGGCTGTAGCCGAGCACGTAGAGGACCGCGAACGTTCCGATCAGCGCCAGGGGAACCGTGATCGCCGGGATGATTGTGGCCCAGAAATTCCGCAAGAAAAGAAATATGACCATCACCACCAAGGCGACCGTCAAGAGCAGCGTGAATTGCACGTCGGAAACGGCAGCGCGGATGGTGGCGGTGCGATCGGCTGCGATGGTCACCTTGATCGCGGGCGGAACGGAGGCTTGCAGTTGCGGCAGCAGCTTCTTGATGCGGTCGACCGTCTCGATGACGTTGGCGCCGGGGACGCGCTGGACGGCCAGAATGATGGCGCGATCCTTGCCGTACCAGCCCGCCAGGAGATCGTTTTCGGGCGCCTCGATCGCGGTGCCGACGTCGCGGATCCGCACCGGCGAGCCGTTGCGATAGGCGATGATGAGGTCTTCGTAGGCGGAAGGCTTCAGCAGCTGGTCGTTGGTGTTCAGCGTGTAGGTGACGCGCGGGCTGTTGAGCGTGCCCTTCGGCAGATCGACATTGGCGCCGGCGATGACGTTGCGGACGTCCTCGAGGCCGATGCCGCGGGCGGCGAGTGCCTGCGGATTGACGCGAACACGGATCGCGGGTTTCTGCTGGCCGCCGATGCCGACGAGGCCGACACCAGGCACTTGCGAAATCTTCGGCAGCAGGATGTTTTCGGCATAGGCGTCCACCGTCGTCAGCGGCAGCGAGTCCGACGTCAGCGCGATCAGCATGATCGGCGTCTCCGCGGGATTCACCTTCCGGATCGTCGGCGGGTAGGGGATGTTCGGCGGCAGGAAGGGGCTCGCGGCATTGATCGCGGCAAGCACGTCCACCGCCGCGCTGTCCACCGTCCGCGACAGCTCGAACTGCACCGTGAGCTGGGCGACGCCGAGCGCACTGGACGAGGTGAGCTGCGTCACGCCGGGAATCTGGCTGAGCTGCTGCTCGAGCGGTGTGGCGAGGGACGAGGCGATGGTGCCTGGATCGGCGCCGGGCAGCTGCGCCGAGATCTGGATCGTCGGGTAATTGACGTTCGGCAGCGCACCGACCGGCAACAGTGGATAGGCCGCAAGGCCGCACAGCAGCAGGCCGGCCATCAGCAGCGCGGTTGCAATCGGCCGCAGGATGAAGGGCGCGGAGAGGTTCATGGGATCGCGTCTTGCACGGCGCTCTGCAGGTCGGCTTCCTGCGCGGCCTTGCCATGCAGCTGGCGGACGCGGCTGCCTTCCGTCAACCGGTACTGACCGTCGACCACGACGACGTCACCTGACTTCAGCCCCTGGTCGATCAGTGCCTGGCCATCGCTGATCTGTGCGACGTGAACGGGGCGCAAGGCGGCCGTCTGATCTGCGGACACGACGTAGACATAGCTGCCGTTCGGTCCCTGCTGCACGGCCGAGCCCGCGACAGTGAGCGCGTCCTTCTGAATCTCGAGCAGCAGGCGCGCGTTCACCAGCTGGCCCGGCCACAGCCGGTGCTCACGATTCGGAAACACCGCCTTGAGCTGGACGGTGCCGGTCGTCCCCGCGATCTCATTGTTGACCAGCAGCAGCGTGCCTTCGTCGAGCTTCATCTTGTTGTCCTGGCTGTAGGCGATGACCTTCAGTGATCCCTTTGCGGCGTGCTCCTGGATCACCGGCAGGTCGGTCTGCGGCAGGGTGAACAGCAGCGAGATAGGCTCGATCTGCGTGACGACGACCAGACCGTTGGGATCGGTCGGATGGATCACGTTGCCGATGTCGATCTGGCGCACGCCGGTGATGCCGGGGATGGCCGACGTCAGGCGCGTGTAGCTCAGCTGGACGTTGGCCTGATCGATCTGCGCCTGGTCGGCCGTCACGGCAGCCTTGAGCTGCGCCACCTGCGCCGTCTGCGTTTCGATCAGTTGCGGGGTCGCATAGCCCTTGTCGCCGAGCTGATTGTAGCGTGAGAGATTGGCCTCGGCATTCGCAAGCTGCGCCTGGTCCCTGTCGCGGTTGGCCGTCAGCTGCTCGATCTGTGCCTGGTAAGGGCGCGGGTCGATCTGGGCGAGCAGGTCGCCGGCCTTGACGGTCTGTCCCTCGGTGAAGGCGATCTTGACGATCTGCCCCTGAATCTGGCTACGCACGACGTCGGTGTTGTAGGCGATCACGGTGCCGATGCCGCGCAGGTAGATCGGAACGTCCTTGCCGGTGACGGTGGCAGCGACGATCGGCACGACGACCGGCACCGGCGCGGCGGCCACGGCCGGCCTGCGGTCGGTGCCGAAGAACCAGAGAGCTGCGCCGATCAGGATCGCGGCGAGCGCAACCAGTGCAATGGTGAGGTTCCGTTTCACGGTAATGGTCCTTCCTGATCTCAGGGATTGCCGGAACCGCTGATTGAGCTCGTGCTGCCCATGGACGTAGGGCCGGGCACCGGTACGGAGGGGCTGATTCCGCCGCCGCCGAGCTCGGTAGATCCGAGCGGAATCCCGACGCGTCCGACCGTCGATGTCGAAGGAGGCAACGGCGACTGAGTCGTCGTGCCGCTGGGGCAGCCGAGTGACGAGCTTCCGGAAAGCCCGCCGCCGTCGAACAGGGCTCCAGACGATCCGGCATTGTCGGATACGGCGCAGTTCGTCATCCCTTGCGAAGGATTGATTGGCGATATTCCGGGCGTTGCGATTTCGGTCGCGCCCAGCGGAATGCCTGCAGGCCGCGTCGAGCCCAGGTTGAGCGGCGAGGTTGCGGACATGCCGACGGAGGGCTGCGTCATCGGAAGCGTCATTTGCGCATTTGCTGCGACCGGGATCAGCCAGATCAGGCCAGTTGCGAGCGCCACGCCCAGATGCATCGATGCAAATCGGCGGCATCCGAACCTATTCGATGAGAGCTGTTCTCGCATGGGCTGCTCCGGATCCTTTCATTTGCGCGGGACGATAGGGAGCGGCCGGCGTGCCGGTATTCCCTGAACGCACGTCCCGCTGTCTGGCTGCACGATCGAAAGGGCGGTCCCTCCAGGATCAATGGGGCCGCTTCTGAAGCAGCAGCGTTGCCTCGGACAGCTCCCGGCGGCATGTGGCGATGTCGTGGGAACGGTCGGCGGCGCGCGCGCGGTCGAGTGCATCGAGCGCGAGCTGTAGGTGCACTCCGCTTTGACCTTCCGCCTGCGCCAGCGACCGCGGCGTGGGCTGATGACCGCGCAGTGCATCGAGGCTCTCCGGGCCCCAGCCATGTACGCCGGCAATCTTCTCAATGGCTGCGTCCAGCTGTGCCTGAACATGCCCGATCGACCTCTCGCAAGACGCAGCACGAGCCGGGGATGCCGCCTCCAGGAGGATTATAGTGACAGCCGCAATCTGGATGAGTGAATTCGATGTCATTCTCGATCCTTCGTGGCGGTAATGAACGTTTGTCTCGAATGACACAACCGATACGCGCCGTCTTTCGCTTGCGAACGCTGGCCGTTTCGCATGCGCACGAGGTCGTGCCATCAGAGAAATCGGACGAGGGCTGGATCAGAACTGCGGCGGACACTGCCCGGGCGTGCGAAGTGGCAAGGGCCGTTGTTTGCCGAAATACGTGAGCGAGCGGCCAACCTAGTGTCGCATCATTCCAACCCGGAGTGATCCCGACATGAAACACCTCAATGCAGGTCTCGCCTTTGCTGCCGCCCTTTCCGTGTTCGCGAGCGTCGCCCCGGCGCGTGCAGAACCCTTGAAGAACATCGTCCTGGTCCACGGCGCCTGGGTGGACGCGTCCGGCTGGAAGCCGGTCTACGAGATCCTGACCAAGGAAGGTTTCCATGTCACCATGGTCCAGGAGCCCGAAACGTCGTTCGCCGACGATGTCACCGCAGCAAAGCGGATTCTCGATCTCCAGAATGGTCCGACACTTCTCGTCGGCCATAGCTATGGCGGCTCGATCATCACCGAGGCCGGCGTCCATCCCAACGTCGTCGGCCTCGTCTACGTCGCCGCACACGCCCCTGACGTCGGCGAGGACGAATCGGCGCTCGGCAAGAAGACGCCGAGCGTGCTCGGCAAGACCGAAGGCGTCATCAAGGTCACGCCCGACAAGTTCACCTATCTCGATCCCGTGCAATTCCCGAAGCTGTTTGCACCCGATCTGCCGCGCGAGCGCGCCGAGTTCGTGGCGCGCTCCCAGGTCCCGGCCGCGGCGCAGGTGTTCAGCACGCCGCTGACGGCGGCTGCATGGAAGACCAAGCCGAGCTGGGGCATCGTCGCCGGCGGCGACCAGATCATCAATCCCGATCTGGAGCGCTGGTACTACGAGCGTGCCAAGAGCCACACCACCGTGATCCCGGGCGCCAGCCACTCTGTCTACGAGTCGCATCCGAAGGAAGTGGCGGCCGTCATCACTCGCGCCGCACGCAGCACCGATCAACCGGCTACCCGCTGACGACGTGTTTTGCCGGTCCTGACGCACGGCCGGCGGAAGGAAGGACGGCGGGAGCGGCAGCACTCCCGCCGGCCTGACCGCCAACCCCGGAGAATTCCATGACCGTGATCGAGACGACCGGCGCCAGTCCCGGACTGGACTGTGGCGGTGAGGCGCGCCGAGGAGCAAAGGCCATGACGAGCTGGCAGACCAACCGCGCGACGCGTGATGGCCGTATCTCCGCAGGCGCCGTGCTTGCCCGCGGCAAGATCGTGGAAGCCCGAGACGCTACGCGTTTGCTGGAGGCCGTGATAAGGCCCGGCGATCGGGTCTGCCTGGAGGGCGATAACCAGAAGCAGGCGGATCTGCTCAGCCGCGCCCTGCTGGCCGCCGATCTCTCCAGGATCAACGATCTGCATATGGTGCAGTCGGGCGTCGTTCTGCCCGAGCATCTGGACCTGTTCGACCGCGGCGTTGCCAAGCGCCTCGACTATGCCTATTCCGGGCCGCAATCGGCGCGCATCGCCCGCATGCTGTTCGGCGGCAAGATCGAGCTGGGCGCGGTCCACACCTATCTCGAATTGTTCGCCCGCTATTTCATCGATCTGACTCCGCAGGTCGCGTTGATTGCCGCCGTCAGCGCCGACCGCGACGGCAATCTCTACACCGGCCCCAACACCGAGGACACGCCGACCGTGGTGGAGGCGACCGCCTTCAAGGACGGCATCGTGATCGCCCAGGTCAACGACATCGTTGAGACGGTACCGCGTGTCGACATACCGGCGGACCGAGTCCACTTCATCGTCAAGTCCGGCAAGCCGTTCTTCGTCGAGCCGCTGTTTACGCGCGATCCGGCCGCGATCACCGAGGGACAGATCCTGACCGCAATGCTCGCGATCAAGGGCATCTATGCGCCCTATGGCGTGCAGCGGCTCAATCACGGCATCGGCTTCAGCACGGCCGCCATCGAGCTCCTGCTGCCGACCTTCGGCGAAAGGCTGGGGCTGAAAGGCAGGATCGCAACCCATTTCGCCCTGAATCCGCATCCCGCGCTGATTCCCGCGATCGAAACCGGCTGGGTGCGGCAGATCCACTCGTTCGGGTCGGAGGTCGGCATGGATGACTACATCCGAGCCAGATCCGACGTCTACTTCACCGGCCCCGATGGCTCGCTGCGCTCCAATCGCGCCTTCTGCCAGACCGCGGGTCTCTATGCCTGCGACATGTTCATCGGCTCCACGTTGCAGATCGACCTGCAGGGAAATTCGTCGACCGTCACCACGTCCCGCATCGCCGGGTTCGGCGGCGCGCCGAACATGGGCGCGGATGCGCGCGGGCGCCGTCATCCGAGCGAGCCCTGGCTGAAGGCGGGAGCCGAGGCTGACCCCGATGGCGCGACCCTGATGCGCCGCGGCCGCAAGCTGGTCGTGCAGATCGGCGAGACGTTCGGGGACAAGAACGTGCCGCTGTTCGTCGAGAGGCTCGATGCCCTCGAGCTCGCCGAGAAGCTGAACCTCGAGCTCGCACCGATCATGATCTATGGCGACGACGTCACGCATATCGTTACCGAGGAGGGCGTGGCCAACCTCCTGCTATGCCGTACCGCGCAGGAGCGCGAGCAGGCCATTCGCGGTGTTGCGGGCTACACCGATGTCGGCCGTCGGCGGGACCACAGCATGGTCGCGCACTTGCGCGAGCGCGGGGTAATCCGCCGCCCGGAGGATCTCGGCATCAATCCGCTCGATGCGGATCGCAGCCAGCTCGCTGCGCGCTCGATCAAGGATCTCGTGCGCTGGTCGGGCGGCCTCTACGCGCCGCCGTCGAAATTCAGAAACTGGTGAGGACGGTCCATGGAAGGTCTTAAGTTCGCGCACAGCGTTCGCACAAGGGCCGGCGGCACCAGGCAGAGCGCAATCGTCGGCGTGGTCGCCTCGGGCAATCTGGAAGTGCTGGTGGAGCGCGTCTTGCCGGACGCGGAATGCGCCATCGACATCAAGACCGCGGCAGTTGGCTTCGGAGAGGTGTGGACCGCCGTCGTCGGCGATTTCGTCGAGCGCTATTCGCCCGGCGGGCTGAGATTCTCGATCAATGACGGCGGCGCGCGCCCCGATACGGTCTCGCTTCGGCTGGCGCAGGCGGTGCGGTCGATCGCGGAGAACGGCCAATGACCGCGCCACTCGAGGATATCACGCCGGCCGAGCGCGCCCGCGGCACCAGCTTCTATGAAGCGTCGGCCCGGACGCGGCTGGAGTTGCTGCTCGATGCCGGCAGCTTCATCGAGTTCATTGGGCCGGAGCAGCGCGAGGTCAGTCCGCACCTGAAGATTTTTGATCTGCCCGAGCAGTTCGACGACGGCATCGTCGTCGGTCGCGGCCGGCTCGACGGCTCGCCGGTGTTCGTCGCCGCTCAGGAAGGCCGCTTCATGGGCGGCGCCTTCGGCGAAGTGCACGGCGCCAAGCTGACAGGGCTGCTCCGCGCCGCACGCGAGATCGGCTCGATCCCGGTCCTGATCCTGTTCGACACCGGCGGCGTGCGGTTGCAGGAAGCCAACGCCGGCGAGCTCGCCATCGCCGAGATCATGCGTGCGGTGATGGAGGCGCGCAGCGTCGGCGTGAAGGTGATCGGCCTGATCGGTGGCAAGTCCGGATGCTATGGCGGCGGCGGATTGATCGCCGGCTGCTGCTCGGCGCTCGCCGTCTCGGAGCCCGGGCGCATCGCAGTGTCAGGGCCCGAAGTCATCGAGACCAATCGCGGTGTCGAAGAGTTCGACTCGCGCGACCGCTCGCTGGTCTGGCGTACCATGGGCGGCAAGCATCGCCGGCTGCTCGGCGCCGCCGACGTCTTTGCCGACGACAATGTGCAGGATTTTCGCGAGGCCGCGCTGGAGCTGCTGGGCCTGGTCGGACCTTTCGGCCTCGACAAATTGAAGGCGGAGCAGGAGCGGCTTGCCGACCGGTTGCGCCGTCTCAGTACCTGCTTCGATGCCGTCGACATCTGGACGGCGGAAGGCATCGCGCATGCCGAGACGGTTCCGGAGCTGCCGGCCGATCAGTTCATTGCGCTCGCTGACAGGATCGGGAGGATCAGCCGTGACGCTCGATGACATTCTCGCCTCGCTCTTCCCCGACGGCCATGAGGTCAGGAACGACAGGGGCGTCCTTCTCGGCTCGGCGAGGCTCCGATCCGGCGGCAGCATGCTCGTCCTCGGTGTCGCGGACCGGACCGCGCTGGGTGTTGACGAGGCGATCAGGTTGTCCGGCCATGTCCTCAAGTCGATCGGCCGGGACAGCGGCCCGATTTTGGTGCTTGTCGACAGCGACAGCCAGCGCATGAGCAAGCGCGACGAGTTGCTCGGGCTGAACGAATTCCTCGCGCATCTGGCCAAGGCATTGATCCACGCGGACATGAACGGCCGCCCGACCATCGGCCTTCTCTACGGTCACTCGGCGGCGGGCGCGCTGCTCGCGACGGGACTTGCGACCCGGGTTCTGGTCGGGCTGCCCGGCGCCGATCCTGCGGTGATGGACCTGCCGTCGATGGCGAAGGTGACCAAGCTGTCGATGGAAGCTCTGGAAGAGAAGGCGAGGTCGACGCCGGTGTTCGCGCCGGGCCTGTCCAATCTCGCGCCGATGGGCGCCGTTCACATGATATGGAGCCATGCCGCCCCGCTCGCCGATCAGCTGGAGGCGCTGCTGGCCGACATGCCGGCAGCGCGGGACAGGCGGGATGCGCTCGGCAAGGCGCGTGGCGGCCGACTCAAGGCCGCCGAGATCGCGGAGCGTGTTCGTGACCTGGCCCTGCAAGCACGCTGAGCGTCCGCCGGGTCGTCACGACCTCGTCTTCGTCAGCCCCGCAGGATGGCGCACGATGCTGGACGCACGCGGCGATCTCGCAACGGATGCGCTGGTCGCGCGCTGGCCCAAGATGCGATGGCCGACGATCAGACGCCGCGCCTTGCCAGGCGAGGCAAACGGCCTTGCTTTGGGACTGCCCCTGCCGCCCTCGGCCGGCAAGAGGCGGATTTCCCTCCTGGTTGATGACGACCACGTCACCTCCGTCGCAAGGCCGCCGTTGCTGCGGCAGGCGCGGGCTTACGCGCCGCGCAACTGGTGGCCGACGCTCGACCGGCTCGACGCGCTGGCGCGTCGCCATGCGGTGGATGCGCGCGTCTTCGGCAGCCTGGCCTGGCAGTCACTGACCGGGCTCGACTACGTGACCACTCGTTCCGACCTCGATGTCCTGTTCGAGTTTCGAGCCGAGACCGACATCGACCGCTTCGTCGCCGATGTTGCCGCGATCGAGACCGATGCGCCGATGCGGCTTGATGGCGAGCTGATGGCTGCGGACGGCGCTGCGGTCAATTGGCGCGAATTCCACGGCGGTGCGAGCGAGCTTCTGGTCAAGAACATTGAGTGCGTGGTCCTGCTCGGCAGGCGTCAATTCATTTCGGGAGCGATGGCATCATGATCACCACCGCCGCAAGAGGCGTGGAACGGACGACGCTGCGCCGGGCGCAGATCACGCCCAATGTCCCCGCCATCGGTGCTGTCGCCGCTGATTGCCTCGTCAAGGAACTCGAAACCTGGCCGAAGCCGGGGCTCGTGAGCCACGTCGACAACGGCAGTCACGACGACATGGATGCGGGCACGTTTCGCCGCAGCGCTGCGGCGATCAGGCCTTATCTGCAACGCCTGGCCGATGCGGGTGCGCTCGGTTGCGGCATGGGGCGGCTGCGGATCATCGGCCTCGAGGCGGAGCGCGCCATGTTCGCGGCAACGTCGGGGGTCAACACGCATCGTGGCGCGATCTTCGGGCTCGGACTGCTGTGCGCGGCGGCCGGCGCGAGAGCCGGTGGATTGATCGATCCACGGCTTCCGCTTGGCGATGTCGTGACGCGTCGGTGGGGCGGCAGCATCCTCGACGGTCCCGTGCTGCTGCACAGCCATGGCAGCGCGGCCCGCCGCCGCTTTCGCGCCGGCGGTGCGCGTATCGAGGCTGCGGCAGGATTTCCGAGTATCTACAGAATCGGCCTACCAGCTTTGCACAGAGCAATGTCTGTCGTGCCGCACGATACGGAAGCCGCCCGGGTCGAGGCGTGCTTTGCCCTGATCGGCTCCGTCGAAGACACCAACCTTCTGCATCGCGGCGGGCTGGACGGGCTTCACTTTGCACATGATGCGGCGCGCCGCTTCATCGCTTCAGGCGGCGTCGGAGCGCCCGGCTGGCGCACCCGCGCACAGGCGATCCATGACAGCTTCATCGCCCGCCGTCTCAGTCCAGGGGGATCGGCCGATCTGCTTGCCATGACGCTCTTCGTCGACGCCCATGAGGGGCCGACCTCATGACCTCGAACGTCATCCTGATGGCGCTGGTGCCGGTGTTCTTCGTCCTGCTACTCGGGTTCGTCGCAGGCAAGGCCCGCATCGTCGACAATGGTCACGTCGAAGGCCTCAATGCGCTTGTGATGGATTTCGCACTGCCGGCCTCGCTGTTCGCCGCGACTGCATCGGCCCCGCGCGACCGGATCGCCGAGCAAGCTCCGGTCTTCCTGGTGTTCGGCGTGACGATACTGGTCATCTATGTCGGCTGGTACTGGTTCGAGCGCACCTTCTTTGCGGTGACGAGGTCCGACGCATCGGTGCAGGCGCTGACGGTCGGTTTCCCAAATCTTGCCGGCGTCGGTTTGCCGATCCTGTCGACCGTGCTCGGGCCAACCGGCGTCGTCCCGGTCGCCGTTGCGCTCGCAACCGGCTCGATCCTCGTCAGCCCCCTGACCCTCGTGATCGTGGAGATGAGCACAGCCAAGACCCGCGGCGCCGATGCGCCGTCGCAGCCGGTTTTGACGGCGGTGCGGCGCGCGCTCGCCAAGCCTGTGGTGTGGGCACCCGCGCTTGGCATTGCGCTCTCGTTGTTCGATCTGAATCTCGATGCACTTGTCCATGCCTGCCTCACTCTGATCGGGAACGCGGCTGCAGGCGTTGCCCTGTTCCTCACCGGTCTCGTTCTGTCGGCCCAGTCGCTCCGTCTGGACTTGAGAGTCATTGTCGCAACGGGAGCTGCGGATGTTATGCGTCCGCTGGTGGCGGTCGCGATCGTCTACGGCTTTCACCTCACCCCTGATGTTGCGAAGACGGCGATTCTGCTCGCGGCATTGCCTTCGGGCTTCTTCGGCATCCTGTTTGCAGTTAATTACCGGCTGGACTCCGCGACGATCGGCTCCATGGTCATCGCCAGCACCGGTTTCAGCGTCGTGACCCTCGCGGTTGCGATCGCGATGCTCTCTCCTCAGCCATGACGCTCGCGATCCTGTGCTCGGGACAAGGCAGGCAGCATCGGGACATGTTCGCCCTCACGGGCGATGCGCCGGAAGCTGCGCGCCTGTTTGCGCACGCGGCGACGTTGCTCGGTGGCGGGGATCCGCGCGAATTCGTGCGCCGCGAATCCGATGAGACCCTGCACCGCAATCGCGCCGGCCAGATTCTGTGTACCTTGCAGGCACTCGCCGCGGCGGCCGCGCTCGGCGATGCCGTTCCGCGTGGCGCCATCGTTGCCGGCTACAGTGTCGGCGAGGTCGCGGCCTGGGGCGTCTGCGGCCTCCTTGAGGCGACCGTCACGCTCGACCTCGTGGCGCGCCGGGCGGAGGCCATGGATGCAGCGACGTGCGTCGGCGATGGACTGGTCTTCGTCCGCGGCCTATCGCGAGAGCAGGTCGATCGCCTTTGCGAGCGCCATGGCGCAGCGATTGCGATCGTCAATCCGGGCGGTGCCTTTGTCATCGGCGGTGACCGGGAGGCGCTGGGTCAGATCGCCGCAGAGGCGCGGGCGATGCACGGCGCAAGGGTCGTCGCCTTGCCGGTTGAGGTTGCCTCTCACACCGAACGGCTCGCTGGCGCGTATGTCGCATTTCGCGAAGCCTTGCGCCTGGCGCCGGTGCTATTCCCGCCAAGCACCGGTGCGCGCATTCTAAGCGGGGTCGATGCTGCTCCGGTCGTCTCGCGCGAGACTGGTCTCGACAAACTGGCCGCGCAGATCTCGCAAACCGTGCAATGGGCCGATTGCCTCCAAGCCTGTGTTGAAGCGGGTGCAACGGGGTTTCTCGAGCTGGGGCCGGGACATGCGCTGAGCGGCATGGCTGCGGACATCGCGCCCGGACTTCCGGCGCGCTCGCTGGATGATTTCAGGAGCCTTGAGGGCGTCCGCACCTGGCTCTCGCGTCACGTCAGCCCCTAAGCCGGAGAGTCCTGAACGGACGATGTCATCGATCGCGCCTTGTGCTGCCGAAAAAAGGGGGCCGTCCCTTGGGGAGGACGGCCCCTGAATGCTCGTATGCCCAGGGAGGAGGGAGGCTCGAGCCGTGACTTGGGGGTCTCAGTCACGTAACATGCACACCATCGCCGATCCCGCAGCCGAAGTATTTCACGAACCCCCGCTGTTTCTCATTTCGCATGATTCACGAGAGGCCCGTGCGCTTCAGGGCAGGCGTGGCGAGGCGTCGATGCCGGGTGTCAGCCCGGGTGCGAGCTTCGCTGCCGGCGGAACCGCGGGCTCGCGGGCATAGGGAAGTGCTTCCACCTCGGGTCGCTGCTGCGATGTCGCCTGCAGGCAGTTCGCACGAGGCGGCGGCCCCGCGCCGAACAAACCGGAGACGGGATCGACGAAGTGCTCGCGGAGGCGGTCGAGCCAAGTCTGGCCCCCGCCCGCCGAGGGCTGCCGGATCGTTACCGTCGCGGTCATGCCGGAGACGAGCGGGACATCGGGTGGCACGGTGTCGATGGCGAGGCGAACTGGTACGCGCTGCGCGAGCCGCACCCAGGTGTAAATCGGATCCACGTTGGGCAGGCCTTGCGCGCCCGCGGCGGCGTTCGACACGCTGATGCCGCGCGTCACGGTCTTCACATGTCCCAATATCGGCTTGGAATAACCGACCAGTTGTGCTTCGGCACGATCGCCGACGCAAACCCGGGCCATCTTGGTTTCCTCGAAATAGCCGTCGATCCAGAAACTGTCGGAGTCGATCACGGAAACGTTGCTGACGCCGGTGACGGCATAGTCTCCCGCGCGCAACAGGAGGTTAGTGACGTAGCCGTCGACCGGACTGACCACGCTGGTGCGCTTCAGGTTCAGCTCCGCCAGTGCGAGCTGGTGCGCCGCAGCCTCGTAGGCAGCTTTCGCCTGCGCCGCATTGCCTGCATAGATCTGCTGTTCTTCGGGCGTCGTTGCAAGATTGGACAGATGCTGCCGGCGGTCGAACTCGGCCTGCTTCACCACGAGGTCCGCGGCCCGCTGGTCGACCAGAGCCTTGTCGACGCGGACCGCCACCTCAAAGTCGAACGGATCGATCACGTAGAGGACGTCGCCCTTGTGGACGAACTGATTGTCGGCCACCCGCAGCTCCACGATCTTGCCCGCAACCTGCGGCGCAACGTTGGCGACCTGGACGCGGACGCTGCCGTTTCGCGTCCAGGGCGCGGTGACGTAGTGCTGCCAGGTCGCAGCCGCTATCACAACTGCGACAAGTGCGATGCCGAGGGTCGCAAGATGCCTGCCGGCACCGCGCATGAAATGGCCGATAGCTTGACGCCGCGGCCTCGTGGAGAGCGTCGTCCATGCCGAAGGTCTGAGGCTGTCGGACGCGCGATCGCTGGTGTCGCGCGCCACAGTCTCCCGCGCATTTGAGCCGTCTACGGCGTCAGCATCGGCTGGCGGTTCGCCGTGAAGCGGGGCGGCATCCCGAGGCATGGTAGCTTCCATGACACTTCTCCCTAGAAGAACAGTGCGAGCATGCCGAACATCGCCACGTAGAGGCAAAGTTCGGCCAGCGACGGATTGCTGAAGACTCTCGCGAAGCCGACGAAGCGCAGCAACGGGCGAAGCATGAGGAACGCAAGCAGCGCGATTGCCGCATAGGAGACGATGGGAGCAATGAGCACGTCACCGACGACGAGTTCCCGATAGGTGTTCGTCATGGCCGTTCGCCTTGGTTAGGAGACAGTAACGGTGCGAATGCGCTGCTTGCCGGGATCAGCACGGCAATGGCGGAATTGGCGGACAGGTTGCTCCGCGCTGCGGCCTCGCGCAGCGCCTCGGCAGCCGCGAGGATCGCGGCGCCGTTGCGCTGGGCGAGGGCCTCTCGCGCGTCCTGTGCCACATGAGCGAGCGGCCCCTGTGTCAACCGGTCCAGTTCGGCGCGGCAACGCCGCAAGGCTTCCGCCTGGTCGAAACAGCGCATCGCTTTGGCTGTGATCGGACCATTGAGGACCGAGCCGTTCGCGGTCAGAATTTGGTCGATGCGCGCGGCGTCGCGGAACGCGGCTTCCTCTGGTGCGAGGTCTCGGGCTCGCCCGCTGTCGAGATGGCTCAGCTCGCTCCCAGCCTCTCTCAGCAGCAGTCGCACGCGCCGATCGCCCGACAAGGGAGGCAGCAGCGTCTGCGCCGTGAAGACGAGCACCGACGACAGGCAGGCGAACAGGCTCGTCACCAGAAACACTTCGGGGTCGTAGCTCTGCGGATTGGTCGGCGCGAGCACGGCGAGTGTGAACACGAGGACCAGGCGACCGAGGGAAGACAGCATGGGGCTCGGCAGCGAGATCAGCAGCGCGAAGCCGATGACGACAGGCGCAAGACCGATCGCCAGCAGCTGAAATTCGGACACACCGTTGAAGACGACGTATTTCAGGATGCCCGCCAGCACGCAGGCGATCGGCATCGCCATCATCGTCACCAGCGTGAAGGTCCGTGGCGCAGGCGACGTCGAGCTGAGGCCGATGATGACCGCGACGAGCGAGAGGCAGAGCTCGGTGCTCGGCCAGCCTGTCAGCACGAAGAAGACCGCAATCAGCGTGAATGAGATCGCGGCCCGTGCAGCGGTTTCGGCCGCGATGCGGCGGGAGCGATAGAGCGGCGCGCGCCATGCACGATATGGGCGTGTCCCTTCACGCAGCGCATCGAGGCTGCTGCGCACCTGCGCGTTCTTTCGGCTGATCTCGGTCTGGAGCCAGGATCGGGACATCGCGACCAGCCTGGCTGTATTTGGGGAGGGGGCGGGGAGCACCGCCAGCATGCGGTCGAGAGAGAGCGCGCTGACGAGATCGACCAGCGCCGAGCGCGCGGCCTCGGCTCTTGCCGTCCCGATGCTCGATTCCGTCGCAAGGCTGGCGATCTCCGGACGCACCGCCGCGATGTCATGCAGCAGGCTCGCCGCGGCCGGTGCGGAGGCATGCTCGGCATCCTGCGCGAGGTCCGTGACGCGGCGGTGCAGCGCCTCGATGCGGCTTGCCAGCACCGGATGGTAGTTCGGCGCGGCCAGAACCTCGTTCACGAGCGCCACCGCAAGGACCCCAATGCCGATGGCGGCGCCGCGCGCGACGCCGGTCGGGACCACCTGCAGCGGGGTGTCGATCTGCTGGATGTCGATCAGGGCGACGGTGATGCAGCAGAGAGCCGCAGCATAGGCGCGGTTCCCATCCAGCATGCCCGCCACATAGACGCAGAGCCCGACCCAGATGCCGAGCACTGCGAGCAGGAGACTGTCGGTCTGGGAGAACATCCCCGCGATTGCGATGGATGCCGCAACGCCGATAGCGGTTGCGAGCAGCCGATAACCTGCCTTTTCCATGCCCTGACCGCGTGTCGGCAGCGCCAGAACGGCAACGGTGAGGGCGGATGACGACGGAGATTCGAGCTCGAGCCAGAAGCTCACATAGAGTGCGAGCAGCATCGCCAGCCATACCCGCAGCGCGAAGGCCCAGGAGCTCGCCGGGAAACCGGCGAAGAGCAGCGGGGACGGCGCGGCCGCACTGGTCGCGTTCACGGGCATCGTGCCTCATCCATTTCCGGCAGAGCGTGCCGCCCGGCCGAAGTCGATGCCGACTATGAGGTTTGTCCGACCTGGCGGTATTTCCGGTCCACCAACGCGGTTGCCGGAATGCACGTCCGGTGGGGGACGAGGGCCGCCGCGCGAGAGACCGGTCGGATGGGCTACGGCGCCTGGCCTGCCAGCGCCGCTTCGAGACAGCGGATGATCTCGTCGCCGCTGGAGGGCTTGCCGAGATAGCAATGCGCGCCGGCCGCTATCACGCGCTGGCGCACGATTTCGCTCGGAAATGCGGTCATGAAGATGATCGGGAAGCGGCGCCCCGAGGCGATCAACTGTGCCTGCAATTCATCGCCGGTGATGACGGGCATCTGGATGTCGGCGATCATGCATGCCGGATCGTCGCCCGGCGCGTGCTCAAGGAAGTCGACGCCGGATTCGTAGGCCTGGGCCTCGTAGCCGAGCGAGCGGACCAGGCTCGCCAGCGAGGTGCGAACGCCTTCGTCGTCGTCAACTATCGCAATTACGGGGCTTTGGGCCATTCGCGCACAATCCTGACCGCGGTGTTCCGCAAGGAGGAATATCTCCCGTTGCGCGGCCGATGACACCTTATGCACCCGGGGGCGGTCCCGCCGAAATTATACTCAGGTTTGGTCCGTGGTCCTGCGGGTTTGGGAAACTCCGAGGGCCTCGGCCTTGCGAACGAGGTCGGCCAATGACCTAACCCCCATCTTGCGCATGACGTTCCCGCGGTGGATTTTGACCGTGATCTCGCTGAGACCGATCAGGGCCGCCACCTGCTTGTTCATCAGGCCGGCGGTGACATGGCCCATCACCTCGCGCTCGCGCGCCGTCAGGGTTTCGTACTGGGCGCGGATGTCATCCTTGGCCGCGGCTTCGGCACGGTGCTGCGCATCGCGCTCGAGCGCCGCCGTCACGGCGTCAAGCATGTCCTGGTCGCGAAACGGCTTGGAAAGGAAGTCGACGGCGCCGGCCTTCATGGCGCGGACCGACATCGGAATGTCCCCGTGGCCGGTCATGAAGATGATTGGATAGCTGATGCCTTGGCGGACGAACTGGCTCTGCAGGTCGAGCCCGCTCACGCCCGGAAGGCGGACGTCCAGCACGATGCAGCCGGGGCCGTCGGGCAGCGAGCTGCCGAGCAATTCGGCCGGCGAGCCGAACAGGCGCGTCTGGAGGCCGACGGATCGGAACAGGCCGTCGAGCGAGGCGCGGATGCCTTCGTCGTCATCGACGACGATCACGATTGCGCTAGCGGGTTGGGCCGGTGGCTGCGCCTGGTTTGGTCGGGTCATGGCAAGGCGTGTTCTTGGCTAAGTGGCAATGTCAGGTGGAATGTCGTTCCCGAGCCCGGAGTGCTCGCCACCGACAATCGGCCGCCGTGAGCTTCCACGGTGGTTCGGCAGATCGCAAGCCCCATGCCCATTCCGCCATCCTTCGTCGTGAAGAACGGATCAAACAGGCGCGGCAAGTCGTCAGGCTGGATGCCCGGGCCGCTGTCCTGCACCATGATCGCGAGGGTTTCGCCGTCCTCGCTGCCGACACGCAGCGTGATGGTGCGGGAACCGGGCTGGCCGGACATGGCTTGGCCGGCATTGATCAGAAGATTGATCAGGACCTGTTGCAGCTGAACCCGGTCGCCGCGAATCGGCGGCAGGCCGTGCTGCGCCTCGACGGTGAGGGCGACCTCGTCCTTGGCGAGCTCGCGCGCAACCAATGCGGTCGCCTCCTCGATGATCTCGCCAATTTGCAGCATATCCCGCTGGGGCGGGGCCTTCTTCAGGAAGGTCCGGATGCGGGTCACGATCTCGCTCGCGCGGCGGCCCTGAGCAACGACATGGCCGATCGTCGTCGTGACCTCCTGGAGATCGGGTACGTCGCGCCGCAGCCACCGCAAGCCAGCCTCGCCGCTGGTGACGATCGCCGCCAGCGGCTGGTTCACCTCGTGCGCAATCGACGCGCTGAGCTCGCCGAGCGTGGCAACCCGCGCAGCATGGGCGAGCTCGGCTTGCGCCGCGAGCAGCGCGTCCTGCGCCTGCCGGCGCTCGGTAATATCGACGACGAAGATGAGCACGTTATGATCTTCGTCGGATTGAGGCGGAAAGGTGATCGTGAACAGCACGGGGACCTTGTGTCCGTCGAGGCGCACGAGCTCGGTCTCTCCTTCGTGAAACCGCTCTCCTTCCGCGAATGCCACCAGCGCGTCCAGGAAACTGCGATTGCCCTCGCCGAGCAGCTTGTCCACGTTCTTGATGAAAGCGGCAGAGCTGCCTGCCCCCGCCATCTTCTGCAGGGCAGGATTGACATCGATGATTCTGGCAAGCCCGCGGGCATTCCGGACGAAATCGGGATGTCGTGCTAGATAATCGCGCAGGTTCGCCCCTCGGGTCGGTAGCGAATTCAGCGCGGTCCGCAGTCCGCTCCAGTCTTCCTCGGCGACGCCGATCCGGCTTGCGTCGAACATTCGGCGGTATCGCTGCTCGCTCTGCACCAGCGCGCTGTGCGCCGCCACGCGGTCCGTGACGTCGGTGTGCGTTTCGAGCACGCCGACGGGCTTGCCGAGATGGTCGCGCTGCAGGGCCCATCGGGCATCGACGGCGAGTGCGGCGCCGGCTTTCGTCCGTTGCTCCACCCTGCCTTCCCATCGCCCGGTATCGAGCAGGCTGGCCTCGATGACTTCCCTCCGGTCGGGATAGCTGGTTCGCAGAAGCTTGTCGGCAAGCTGCCCGAGCGCCTCGTCGGCCGACCAGCCGTAGGTCTGTTCCGCTGCCTTGTTCCAGAAATTGATCACGTTAGCGCGATCGCGGACGAAGATCATGTCGTGCGAGAGGTTGAGCAGGCGCGCCTGCGCCGCCAGGCGATTGGTTGCGGCATGATTCTGGAGCGCGAGCAGCGTGGTGATGGCAATGGCCGCGAGGCTCACCAGGGCACGAAAGGCCGGTGAGGCGATGGGCTGGAGATCATGCTTTAGCAGATACGCCGTGATCGTCAGGGCGGCACAGCCGATCGCGGCGACGATGATGTCGTTGCGCCGGTTCGTCCTTGCCGCGAGCAGGATCGTAACGACGTAGAGAACCGCGACCGCGCCCTGGAGCGGTGTCAGCACGTCGACCATGAAGACCGCGAGGGCGAGGAGGGCGGACCAGAACTGCAAGCCGGCGCGGCTCACGGATGAACCCGTAGGCCGATCAAGGTTCGTCATCGTCGCAGGCGGGGTTCTTCTCATTGCAGCCGCGTTGATGCCGCGATTTGATCGCGTCCACAATAACCCGCCAGTTGGTTTTCGTGCTCTCGTGGAAGACCTCGTGGATAGTTGAATTCGGCGTGGGTTCCGAAAGCGAGAATCCGCAGCCGGACAAGGCTTTCGGTGATTTTGCCGATCGCGGACGCGTCAACTTACCGCAGGCCGGCGGAGCCGTGGGGCTCGAGCATTCGGTCAATGCAGGCGAAGTGTTCCGCTCGTCCTCTCGGGTCGGGATCATACTTACGTATGACGCGATCAACCCGAGACCTTATCCATGCACCCGCGCGTAGAATGGAGCGCGCGGATCGCCGAACTACTCTGCTCCCATCGCATTCGGACAAGCCGGCCAGGCATTGACGGTGCGAAATGGGACAGGAGATTCGACGATGTCGCTGCAGATATCATACCCGCAAAATGCCAAGGATCATGTCGCCGCCGCAATCGACGTCTCGTCCATCGACGGCCCGCGGCTGCGGCCATCGAGACGTTCGGCGCGCTCCGGCGAGGAGGCCATGATGCTCTCCCTCGTGCATCTGGATGTTGCGCTGGCCATCGAGCCGCCTGCGCCGGACGTGCGAGGGTCTGCCGATGGCGGGCCGAGCTTCAGGGTGTCCGCGAAATGTCTTGCGAACGCATCCGCGGAGTTCGATCGGGAGCCGGGTGGGGCGGGGTTCACGGACCCGGTGATGCGGCGCCTCTCGGATGCACTCGTGGCCACCAAAGCCATGCACCACCCCCATTCCGCCATTCTCGTCGACGCATTGCGCCTGGCCATGTTGACCCGCAAGGCCAGCCGGCGGACGGTGGTCGATCAAAGCCAGTCCGAGCCGGCCGAGAGCGACCGCGAAGGGCAGTCCTGCCGGGCGGTGCGGTCGCTGCAAAAATGGCGCCTCAAGCGCGTCATGCAATATATCGACGACAATCTGGACGCGAAGGTCACCCTGCAGCATCTGGCCGCCGTTGCCGGCCTGAGCCGGATGCACTTCGCCGCGCAGTTCCGTGCGGCCGTCGGCATGCGGCCGCACGATTATTTGCTGAAGCGGCGGATCGAGCGCGCCCAGGAATTGCTGTTGCGGGCTGACGCCTCGCTCGTCGACATCGCCTTGACCGTCGGGTTCCAGACGCAGGCGCACTTCACGACAGTATTCAAGCGCTTCGCCGGCAACACGCCATATCAATGGAGAAGCGCTCGTCTCGCGCAATTTCAGCCGCTGCCGCGCCTAGAGGCGAGGGCCTCATGAGCTGCGTTGGTATGCAGGCCCTGTTGCTGCCGCTGCTCGGTATCCACTCGGCGCTGGCGCACCACGAACTCATGGGATTGTTCGAGATCACGCGTGTTCTCGGCGCCTCCTATCGTTTCGCCTCCTCGGGGTCCGGGTTAGGCGCCCTCTACGGTCGCTTCACGCTGAACTTCTGCAGGATCATTGTTGGAGGCGTCGTACACGATGCATCGATGGAACGGTCGATCGAGGAAGCGGTCCCGCAGACTTGAAAGAGACGGGCGATGGACGGATATCGGTCGACGGCAGGACTTACGTTCGCAAGATGGCCTCGATCTCTTGCGCTGCTGCCAGCAGCGAGCGGTCTTGTCCGCGCGCGGCGATGATCTGAAGACCGAAGGGAAGCCCGCGCCGATCCGTTCCGCACGGAATCGAAATCGCCGGCAGGCGGGCATGATTGACAAAGGGCGTGAACACCGCGTGGGCACGCGGGCTTGCGGCTTTTCCGCCGATCATGTCCGGACCGAGCTGCGTCAGTGGCCACGCGGCGCACGGGACGGTTGGCGTCAGCAGCAGGTCGACCTCAGTGAAGAAAGCTGCGAAGGCATTGGCAATCGCGGTGCTCGCGAGCAGCGCTGCTGCAACGTCCGCACCCGACCAGGAGAGGCCTCGCTCGATCTGCTTGGCTATATCGGGATCGAAGACGGTCGGATCCTTGCGGAACGTGTCACCATGGAGCGCCGCCAGACCCGCATGCTGAAGCGGCATGATGGCGTCCTCCGTGGCGCCTGCCGGCCAGATGGGATCGCGTTGCGTGATGCGCAAACCTGCGGCGGAAAGCCGGTCGACGGCGGAGACGAGGCCACTCGCGACCACATCATCAATCGCGACGTCGAGACCAAGGCGCGGCGAGAACGCGATGCGCTGACTGCCGATGTCTTTGGCCTGCTGCGCAACGACGGCAGAGCCCGGATCGCGTCCATCGAGGCCGGCCATGGTTTCGAACGCCAGCGCGATGTCGGCGACGTCGGCGGCGATCGGCGCGATGACTGAGAGGCCGAAGAACGGCTCGGCGAAGCCGGGCCCATAGGGAATCGCGCCATAGGATGGCTTGAAGCCGGCGACGCCGACATGAGCCGGCGGCCTGCGGCTGGAGCCACCCGCATCAGTGCCGATCGCGAGCGGCACGAGGCTGGCCGCAACGGCCGCGGCCGGACCGCCCGACGACCCGCCTGGCGTCAGCGCAGGATCGAGGGGATGCCGCGTTGGCCCATACAGCTGCGAGGTCGTGACGCCCTTGCAGGCGAACTCGGATGTTGCGCCGATGCCGACGATGACGGCACCGGCCTTGCGCAGTCGTTCGATCGCAACGGCGTCGCGTGACGCGATGAAATCAGCGAACAGGCGCGAGCCCTGCGTCACGCGCCAGCCGCCGACCCAGATGTTGTCCTTGACGATGACGGGGATGCCGGCGAGCGGCATCGTCTCGCCGGCACGCAGGCGATCATCGACCGCCACAGCATCGGCCAGCGTGCGTGCAGGATCGATCGTGACGACCGCGTTCAAGGCCTTGGCTACCTCGATCCGCGCCAGTGCGGCCTTTGCGGTCTGGACGGCGCTCGTCCGTCCAGCCGCAACGTCGGCAGCGATCTCGCGCGCGCTATTTGTCCGCTTTGTCATGGCCTCCCCATATCAGTGCCAATGTGCCGCCGAGGGCAAGGCACGCCAAGGCGAAGAAGGCCATGCCGAGGCTGGCCACGCCATCCAGGATCGACACCAGCGCTGGCGCCGCGAGCAGCCCGGCATAGGATGCGGTCAGCACTGCGCCGGTGGTCTCGCCGATCCGGTCCTGCGGGGCGAGGCGGGCGATCTCGGCGACGAAGACGCCGTTCCAGCCCGACGCCGTCAGGCCGAACAATGCGGCAATGATGAATTGCCCGCTGCAGCCGAGCGATGAGCCATTGAGGCCCAGCAGCGCGGCGCAGAAGGCCATGCCGAGGCCGATGACGACGAGCACGGCGCGGGAGGCGTCGAGGCGCATGGCAACATAGCCCCAGCCGAGCCGGCCGACGAGGCCGCCGGCTTGCGCGCAGGCGAGCGCCATGCCGGCCTCGATATGGCCAAGGCCGAGCTCGCGGGTGCCGAGCGTGACGAAGACCGTGTTGAGCGACACCTGCATCGCGCTGAACGGCATCGAGGCCAGCGCCAGCATCGCGATCCGTCGGTCCGCAATCACCAGCGCCAGCCGCGCGCGGAGATCGAGCTTTGGGGGCGGAATGACCTTGACGGCGTAGGCCGGCCGCAACCATTCGAACAGCAGGATCGCGAGTAGCGCGCAGACGCCCACCAACGCATAGCACCAGGCCGGTCCGAGCGAGATGGCGATCGCGGGCAGCGCCAGCGAGCCGCCGACGGCGCCGATCTGGTTGCCGGTCTGGCGCATCGAGAACACGAAGGCGCGGCGCTCGGCGGTGACGAGCCGTGCCAGCAGCGCCGCGCTCGCCGGCGTCTCGGGGCCCATGGCAAGGCCGAGGCAGAGGCCCGCGGCCAGCAGGGCGGCACTCGATCCGAGCGAAGCCAGCGCCATGCCGACGACGATGGCCGCTGCGCACAGGCTCGCGATCCGCAGCGAGCCAAGGCGCGCGATGAAGCCGCCGCCCCAGAACGAGGCGGGAATGCCGACCGCGAACACCGCACAGGAGAACATCGAGAGCTGCCAGACCTCGATATGGGCGCGCGGCGCGACCACGCCGGGCGCGAACAGGGCCAGCGCGACGAGGGTCTGCAGCGCGGTCATCGCTCCCAGGGCCGGCAGCAACGCGGGTGCTGGCCGAATGGCGGTATTTCCGTCTACCATGGCGCTACGCTCATGGGAGGATCATTGTGGCAGGCGGTATTTCCATTCATGCGGTCGATGTGGCGAGCGGGCGCCCGGCACAGGGGCTGCGCGTCGAGATCTGGCGGGTCGATCCGGACTCGCTGCGCATCGCCGACGGGCGGCTCGGCGCCAACGGCGTGCTCGATCACGCTGTCGCGCAAGGCGCAGGCGTGACGGCTGGCGAGTACGAGGTGTTGTTTCATCTCGGTGAGTTCTTTGGCGAGCGCGACGGCTTCCTGACCGTGACGCCGTTCCGCTTCCGCATCAAAAACGTTGACGAGCATTTTCATCTGCCGCTGAAATTCACGCGCTGGGGTTATTCGCTGTTCCGCGGCGCCTGATCAGCTTGTCAGCCGGCGCGACAGGCCGGTGACGCGCTCCATGACCGCGACCAGCGCGACGGTGGCGATGATCAGCACGCCCGACAAAGCGGCGATGGTGACGTCAAGCTTGCCTTCGAGATCCTGCCACATCCGGATCGGCAGCATGTCGGTCGCGGCATCGCGCAGGAACAGCGAGACCGGCACATTGTCGAAGGACGACATGAAGGCGATGAAGGCGCCGGCGATGATGCCGGGCCGGATCAGCGGCAGCACGATGCGGCGGAAGGTGTAGAGGCGGCTCGCGCCGAGCACCGCCGAGCTTTCGAGCAGGGTCGGCTCCAGCTGCGCCAGCGCTGCGACCGTGTTGCGAACGACATAGGGCACGCAGACCACGGTGTGGCCGATCACCAGCGTCAGCGGCGACACCGGCAGGCCGACCAGCGAGAACAGCATCAGGGCAGCCAGACCAAAAGCCAGCGCCGGCAGCACCAGCGGCGACATGAAGAGGGAGTCGAGCAGCCGCGCCGACAGCGTCCGCGATCGCGAGATCGCCAGCGCCGCGGCGACGCCGAGGGCGACGGACAGGCCGGTCGCCCATAGCGCGACGATCAGGCTGTTCTTGGCCGCGAAATGGAGCTGCCAGGCATTCCACAGCTCGGCGTACCAGCGCAGCGAATAGCCGGGCGGCGGGAAGCGCAGCGAGAAGCCGCTGGTGAAGGAGACGATCAGCACCACGAGCGAGGGCGCGATGATGATAACAAGCGCGATCACGGCGATCACGGTCATGACGAGCTCGAAGCTGATCGCCTCAAGAGTGCGCTTGCGGCCGCTCATCATGCCCCTCCATAGCCGCGCGATAGGCGGCCGAGCGTGGTGAAGACCGAGACGACCGCGAGCACGGCGAGCAGGAAGATGATCGAGATGGCCGCCGCAAACGGCCAGTTCTGCAGTGTCGAGGCCTGCTGGTAGAGATACATCGGCATGAACAGCATCTGCCCGCCGCCGACCAGCGACTGGGTGATGAAGGCGGTGATCGCGGCGGCATAGGTCAGCGTGCAGCCGGCGATCACGCCGGGCAGCGACAGCGGCAGCACGATCCGGAAGAAGGTGCGCCAGCTGCCGGCGCCGAGCGAGCAGGAGGCATCGTCGAGATTGGGATCGATGCGGCCGAGCGCGGTGATCAGCGGCAGCGTCATCAACGGCATCTGCACCTGCGCCAGCGCGATCACCACGCCGAACTGGGTGTACAGCAGCTTTAAGG
This sequence comes from Bradyrhizobium forestalis, assembly GCF_002795245.1. Lineage (GTDB taxonomy): Bacteria > Pseudomonadota > Alphaproteobacteria > Rhizobiales > Xanthobacteraceae > Bradyrhizobium > Bradyrhizobium forestalis. The sequence continues at coordinate 248,926 of NZ_PGVG01000003.1, forward strand.
GCGTATCGATGACCCCAAGGGATTGCAGCGTCGCGTTGATGATGCCCTGACGCCCGAGGATGACGATCCAGGCGAAGGTGCGCACCACGACGCTGGTCAGGAGCGGCAGCAGCACGATCAGGATGATGATGGTTTGAAGCTTTGGTCCGACCCGCTGATACAGCCACGCAATGGGAAAGCCGAGCACGAGGCAGACGGCCGTCACCTCGGCGCCCAACAGCAGCGTCGAGCCGAGCACGCCGAGGCTGAAGGGATCGGTGAGGAAGTGCAGGTACTGGCCGAGCCCCCAATGGAGCCCGGCCGTGTCGTTGTGCAGCGAGAGCCAGAACAACTGCAGCAGCGGCGCGACGAAGAAGATCAGGAAGAACAGCGCCAGCGGCGCTGCCAATCCCATTCCGTAGGACGTCACGTCCCGTGATGCCGGTGCTGCGCCCATCACTCAAGCCTTCAAGGTCTTAGATCTTGATCTCGCGGTTGAAGCGCTCGATCCAGGCCGAGCGCTGCTCGTTGATCTTCTTCCAGTCCTGGAACACGAACTTCTTCTTCAGCTCGGCCGTATCCTTGGCCAGCACGCGCGCGATCTCGCCGCCCATCGTCACCTTGGAATTGGTCGGCACGATCAGATAGGGCGGATTCATCAGCGTGGTCTGCACCTCCGGCATCAAGGCCGCCTCGATCAGCTTGAAGGCGAGCTCGCGGTTCGGCGAGTTCTTGACGACGTGGATCGTGGTCTTGAAGGCGATGGCGCCTTCCTTCGGCGCCACGAACTCGACCGGCACGCCGCGCGCTTTCAGGATCTGGATGGCGTTGAAATTGCCGGGCGAAATGTCGATCTGGCCCTGCTGGAACAGGGTCGCAAGCGCGCCGGGATTGGCGGCAACGGCCGCGAGATTGGGCTTGAGCTCCTCCAGCGCCTTGAAGCCGGGATCGACATTGGCCTCCGAGCCGCCGCGCATCTTGGCGATCTCGACCAGCCAGCCGGTGCCGAGCGTCGAGTTGAGGTTGGTGATGCCGACGCGGCCCTTGAACTCCGGCTTCCAGAGATCGGCCCAGGATGTCGGCGGCGTCTTGACGGCTTCCGGATTGTAGGTGAGGCCGACGACCTGGAAGAACGGGGCGGGGCCCATCGGCTCCTGCGCCTCGGCGATCAGGTCCTTGTAATAGGCGCTCTTCTCGACCGGATAGGGCTCGACCAGATCCTGGCCGATGGCGACGAGGGCGGGGCCGGGATCGTGCAGCATGACGTCGATCGGCGGATTGGCCTTGGCGGCGTTCACTTTCGCGATCTGGTCGACCGAGAGCATGGGATCGAGCACCATCGCGGCGTCGGCATTGGCTTTCCGGAATGCGGGCACCAGCACGGCCTTGTGCGCTTCCTCCCAGCTTCCGGTGAAGGTCGCAAACACCAGCGGGCGGGCCTGGGCGTAGCTCAGGCCTGGAAACGCCTTCATGGCCCCGAGTGTGAGCGCCGTGGTCAGCAGGCTTCTGCGGTTCATGATCATGTCGAACTCCCCTCTGGACAAAGACTGGATCTAAAGCGTTGCGGGAAAGGCGTTGGCGAGCGATGGGGCGAGCGGTGCGAGACGCACTGCAGCGCCATTCTCCAGCGCGCGCGTCTCGCCGATGCGCGCCTGCGAGACCTTAACGCCGGAGCCGTCGGCCGTGGTGACCTCGTGCACGACGGTGGCGCCCAGCGGCAGCGACATGCCGACGACGCCGGCAAAGCCGGTCCCGTCGCCGACGAATTGCAGATGCTCGGGACGGATGCAGACGGTGACACGGCCGCCTTCGCTGAGGGCGCCGCCGGCCGGCCTCGCGATGATCTCCGCGCCGGCATCGAGGCGCACCTTCGCCGCCGTGCGGTCCGCCGAGACCACGACGCCTGGCATGCGGTTGGTGGAGCCGACGAAGGTGTTCACGAACAGCGTCTGCGGACGGTCATAGACGTCCGACGGCGAGCCGAATTGCTCGAGCTTGCCATGGCTCAGCACGGCAACACGATCGGCCATCGACAGCGCCTCTTCCTGGTCGTGCGTCACGATCAGCGTGGTGATGCCGGAGACGCGTTGCAGCCGTTTGACCTCGATCTGCATGTCCAGCCGCAAATTCTTGTCGAGCGCGGCGAAGGGCTCGTCGAGCAGCAGGATCGACGGCTTGATCGCCAGTGCGCGGGCGAGCGCGACGCGCTGCTGCTGGCCGCCGGAGAGCTGCCGCGGCAGCCGCTCGGCCATGGTCGGGAGCTGCACCAGCTCCAGGAGCCGCTGCGCCTCGCGCTGGCGCGCGGCCTTGTCGATGCCGCGGGCGGCGAGGCCGTAGGCGACATTCTCGCTGATCGACAAATGCGGGAACAGCGCGTAGTTCTGGAACACGATGCCGACCGCGCGCTTGTTCGGCGGCAGCGCATCGACGATGTCGTCGCCGATGATGATCCTCCCTTGCGTCTGCGCGATGAAGCCGGCGATGATGCGCAAGAGCGTTGTCTTGCCGCAGCCGGAGGGGCCGAGCAGGGCGATGATCTCGCCGCCCTTGATGTCGAGATTGATGTTCTCGACCGCAAGCGCGCCGCTGGGATACCGGTGGGTGACCGCGTCGACGACGAGCGATCGGCCGCTTGGCGCATCAGCCATGATGTTGCCTCTCGTTGCCCCAGAGGAGAAAGCAAGTCTCATGCCCGCGCCTGTCGCTTTTCGGCGCGCACTCGGGCATGGTGGCCCGATGACATCGGATCGATCGATATGCGAGCTCACGGCGACGGAGCTTGCGCGCGTCATTGCGAGGGGAGAGCTGTCCTCCCGTGACGCCGTCGAAGCGCATCTGGCGCGGATTGCGAGCCTCGACGCCCGATTGGCGGCATTCGTGACGGTCGATGCGGACGGCGCCCGCCACGCTGCGCAGATCTGCGATGCGGCCTCTGCGCCGATTGGCCCGCTGCATGGCGTGCCCATTGGGATCAAGGACCTCACCGACACTGCGGGACTTACGACGACTTACGGATCCGTGCTGTTTCGCGATCATGTGCCGGCCGAGGATGATCTCGTGGTGGCGCGGCTGCGGCGCGCCGGCGCGATCATTCTGGGCAAGACCAACACGCCGGAGTTCGGCTTCGGCGCGGTTTGCACCAACAGATTGTGCGGGCCGACGCGCAACCCGTTCGATCCCGCGCTGACCTCCGGCGGATCGTCCGGCGGCTCCGCCGTCGCGGTCGCGGCCGGCATGGTGCCGCTGGCGCATGGCACCGATTTCGGCGGCTCGGTGCGCACCCCCGCAAGCTTCTGCGATGTCGCCTCGATCCGGCCGACACCGGGCCGTATTCCATCGCCGCGCCGGCCGCTCGGCTGGGACATGCTGGCCACCCACGGTTTCCTCGCCCGCAGTGTCGACGATCTCGAGCTTGCGCTGTCGGTCTGCGCCGGCAGCGATGCGGATGATCCGCTCTCGCTCGGCAGCGCCGGCGACGATCGACCTATCGCTGGCCGTCCCCGGATTGCGGTCACGCCCGATTTCGGCGTCGCGCCGGTCGCACGCGAGGTTCGTGCACGCTTCGCTGCGGCTTGCGAGGCGCTCGCGCGTGTTGCCGAAATCGTGCCGTCCTCGCCCGATTGTGGCGGGGCAATCGAAACCTTCCGCACGCTGCGCGCCGCGCACATCGCGAGCAGCTATGGCGGGTTGCTGAGGACCCGGCGTGCGGAGCTCACTCCGACGGTGATCTGGAATATCGAGGCCGGCGCAAATCTGTCCGCGCAGGACTACCTCAACGCCGAGCGGTGTCGCACCGCGATCTACCGCAGCTTTCGCGAGCTGTTCACTCACGCCGATTTCCTGGTCGCGCCCGCCGCATCCGTCTTGCCCTGGCCGAATGAGATCAGCGACGTCACCTCCATCGATGGCGCCGCGCTGGAGACGCCGATCGACTATCTCGCAGTCACGTTCATCGTGTCGCTGGTCGGCTTCCCGGTGCTGACCTTGCCGGTGTCGCACGGGGAGAAGGAGCTGCCCTTCGGCATCCAGATCGTCGCACCGCCGGGGTGCGAATCGCGCTTGTTTGGCTTCGGCCGTATCCTCGAAAACGAACTGGTTCTTTCGCATCGCCGGCCGCCTCTCTGATCAGCTGTCGCGATGCTCGAGCCGGGCGGCGAGCGCGTCGGCGAGACCAATGGTCGGCTTGGCGGCGGGCCGGCGGAACGTGCCCGCTGTCGCCTTGCGCAGACCCAGCGCATGAAGTGCCTCGGCCTGCTTCACCGAGGCGATGACCTGATCGACCACAGGGACGGCGATCCGGTCGGCGACGCGCTCGGCAAGGCCCGAGAGCGGGGCGCCGGCAAAGATCAGCACATCGGCCTCGTCCTCGACGATGGCGCGCTGGGCGAGCTCGACTAGCACGTCCTCCTTCTCGGTGCCGACCTCGGAGATCGCCTGAAAGGGCGTATCGAGCATGCGGATGCCGGCGCAGCGCTCCCACAATCCGTGGGTGCGCACGCATTCCTCGTACCAGGGCCCCAGGGCCTGCGCGAAGGTGACGATGGCAAAGCGCCGTCCGGCCATGCAGGCGGTCAGCATCGCCGCTTCCGCCATGCCGACCACGGGAATGTCGAAGGTCTCGCGCGCCGCGAACAGGCCGGGATCGCCGAACGCCGCGATGATCGCGGCGTCGACTTTTTTGTGCTGCTCGGCCAGCATCTCCAGCGCAATGGCGCCGCCGATCTGAGCCTCGGTGCGTGTGGCGATATAGGGCACGCCGCGGGTCGCGGTGCAGGGAATCAGCTCGGTGCCTGATGAGGCCGCGCGCTGCCCGACGCCCAGCATCAGCTGTGTGACCTCGGTGCTGGTGTTCGGATTGAGCAGCAGCAGCTTCATCTTCAGGCCGCCGTCCGCTTGGCTTGAGAGGCGGCGAGGACCTCGAGCAGCGCCGTGCCGGTGCGCGCGACATGGGCGCCGAGCAGGCGGCCCGCCGCGTCGCTGTCACGGGCTTCGAGTGCGGCCAGAATGTCGGCGTGCTCGTCGACTGAATTGCTCCATCGCCTGTCGGCGCCGAGCGCGAGATAACGCGCGCGTTCGGCGCGGGAGATCAAGGTCTCGTGGGCCTCGCGCAGCGGTGTGTTGCGGGCCATGCGAACGATGGTGTTGTGGATTTCGCCGTTGATGGCGAAATAGTCGTCGAGCTTGCCGTTGCGGTGATGACCCTCCATCCGGGTCTGGAGCGTGCGCAGGCGGGCGAGATCGCGCTCGGTGCCACGCACCGCGGCGAGTTCGGCTGCGAGCCGCTCGATTCCGGCGAGGGCCTCGAACAATTCCGAGATGCCGTCGACCGCGATATCGGCAATGCGCGGGCTGCGATTGGGGCGAAGCTCGATCAACCCCTCCGCGGCAAGCACCTTCATGGCCTCGCGCAAGGGGGTGCGCGACACGCCGAGCTCCTTCGACAGCTTCGTCTCCTGGGTCTGCGAGCCCGGCGGCAGCTCGCCGCGAATGATCATCGTCCGCATCCGCGCGGCGGCGCGCTCATGCAGGCCCATCCGCTTGAGTTTGGGCGACTTTCGTCCTTTTGGCGTTTCCGATTTTGGCTGCACGCGTGCCTCACTTCTCACGTTGATCCTAGCCGTTTCCGGCCCTTTGGCTTGCCTAAAATACCGACGTATCTAGCTGAAAACAATGGCATACCGCGCAAATTGTATGCAGCATGCAGAAACTGGATTGCGTTGCGGCGAAGGGCGACGGATGATCCTGCGCGACGCGCGGATATCGCGCCCTCGAAGCGGAGTAGGCGATGCGGACGAGTTTGCGACTGGGACTAATGGCAATGGCTGCAATGCTTGGCGGAAGCGATCTCGCCTCGGCGCAAGCCCCGAAGATCAAGCTCGGCTACGCCAAATGTGCACACTGCCTGCCAATGTCCCTGATCCCAGGCATGGCCAAGGGCGTCGAGGTTGAAGCCACCGGTTTCAACTCGGGCAATGACGTGCTCACCGCCCTGGTGTCGAAGAGCATCGACGTCGCGCAGGTCACGTACCTCCACTACATCACCGCGCTCGACAAGGGATTCGACGTCGTCGCTGTGTCGGGTCAGATCAATGGCGGCTCGGAATGTCTCTCCTCCGCAAAGCTGAACCTGCCGGCCGAGGACTGGGCCACGTTCAAGACGACCGTTGCGAAGGCGAAGAGCGACGGTCAGCCGCTCAAGGTCGCGGCGTCCCGCGGCAATGCGCAGGACATCCACATGCGCGGCGCGTTCCTCAAGCAGGGCGTCGATCCCAACAAGGACATCCAGTTCATCAACATTCCCAATCCGTCCGACCATCTCGCAGCGCTGCAGCGCGGCGAGGTCGACATGATCTGCTCGGTCGAGCCGTTTGCCTCGCAGATCCGGCTCGCCGGCGCCGGCAAGCATTTTGTGCTGCCGTATGAGCAGGCTGCTGGAAATCTCACGAATCTGATCGTCACCCGTTCCGACGTGATCGCGGGCCAGCGCGCCGGCGTCCAGGGCGTCGTCAGCGCCGTGGTCGAGCTCGACAACAAGCTGATCGCCGACAAGGCGCCGTGGGTCGAGGTCATCAACAAGCTCACCGGCCTCGACAAGAATGTGGCGACCGAGGCGCTGAAGAATGCCTCGCCTGATCCGGCGATCCATCGCTCGCAGACGCTGGCGATCGCCGCGATGATGCGCGACCTCAAATACATCTCGAAGGACGTCTCCGCGGAAGCGGCGAAGAACATGGACTATTCGTTCCTGGAGCAGGCGACGGGAAAAGCCAAGAATGACCTCGGTTACTGACGTCTCGCCCGCAAGGCCGGCGTTTCGGCTGACGCGGGCGTTCCAGGGGCTCGAACGCCTCATTGTCCCCGCGCTGCTGATCGCGGGCTGGGAGGCCTTTGCGCGCAGCGGCATGCTGCCGCCGGCGCTGCTGCCGGCGCCGAGCGCGGTGCTGCATGCGCTCGGCGACTGGGTGTTCGGCTTCGACGAGACCACGCAGACCTATTCCGGGCACTGGCTGCGCGACGCGCTCGCCAGCGCGCTTCGCGTCTTCGGCGGCTTTGCGCTGGCAAGCCTGCTCGGCATCCTCGCCGGCGTCGCGATCGGCTGGTCACGCCTGTTCGAGAAGACGCTGGAGCCGACGCTGCAGATGCTGCGCCCGATTCCGCCGGTGTCCTGGATTCCGCTGGCAATCATCTGGTTCGGCATTGCCGACAAGCCGGCGATCTTCCTCGTCTTCCTCGGCGCCTTCTTTCCCGTGCTGATGAACAGCATCCATGGCGTGAAGACCGTGGACCACAATCTCGTCCGCGCCGGCGCGATGATGGGCGCCAACGGACGGCAGATGCTGACCGACATCGTGCTGCCGGCGGCGCTGCCGTCGATCTTCGCAGGGCTGCGCATCGCGGTCGGCTCGGCCTGGATGCTGACGGTCACGGCCGAGATGGTCGCGGTGAAGAGCGGCCTCGGCTACGTCTTGTGGGATTCCTATTACTTCCTGCGCTACGACATCGTGCTCGCCGCGATGATCTCGATCGGGCTGCTCGGCTATCTCTCCGACCTCGGCCTCAAGGCGATCATGGCGCGCACGCTGCACTGGCAGCAGACGACCACCGTGCAGGGCAGGGCGGGCTGATGGCGGCAATCGAGCTTCGCAACATCGTCAAGGTGTTTTCGGACAAGCGTCGCGGCCGCGACCTCTTGACGCTGGACAACATCAATCTCGACATCGAGGCCAATGACTTCGTCTGCCTGCTCGGCCCGTCCGGCTGCGGCAAGTCGACCTTGCTCAACATCATCGCCGGCTTCGAGCAGGCGACCTCCGGCCGCACGCTGGTCGACGGCAAGCAGGTCGAGCGGCCCGGCTCGGACCGCGGCGTGGTGTTCCAGCAGCCGACCCTGATGCCGTGGCTGACCGCGATCGACAACATCGCCTTCCACCTCAAGCTCAAGGGCGTCGCCAAGGCCGAGCGCTACGACCGCGCCATGGAGTTCATCGATCTCGTCGGCCTGCGCGGTTTCGAGCACCATCACCCCTCCGAGATGTCCGGCGGCATGAACCAGCGCGTCGGCATCGCCCGCGCGCTGCTGATGAACCCCAGCGTGATCCTGATGGACGAGCCGTTCGCGGCGCTGGATGCCCAGACCAAGCTCGAAATGCAGGAGGAGCTGGTCGCGATCTGGCAGAAGCGCCGCTGCACCATCGTGTTCGTTACCCACAGCGTCGATGAGGCCTTGGTGCTCGGCAACAAGATCGTGGTGATGACCAGGCGGCCGGGCCGGATCCGCGAGGCCGTCAATTTTGACCTGCCGCGTCCGCGTGACATCACCAGCCCCGAGTTCAACGACGCCAAGCGCCACATCCTGGCTTTGATCCGGGAGGAGTCGACGCGGCTTGCGCAGGCGTCGTAAGGTATCGCCATGCGCAAGCGTCTCGGCATGATCACGCCGTCTTCCAACTCGGTGCTCGAACCCGTCACCAGCGCCATGCTGCACGGCGTCTCCGGCGTCACCGCGCATTTCTCGCGCTTCCGCGTCACCGAGATTGCGCTCGACGCTGCCGCGCTCAGCCAGTTCGATGCCTCGGTGATGCTTCCGGCCGCGGACTTGCTGGCCGATGCCAAGGTCGACGCGATCGCCTGGAATGGCACCTCGGCGAGCTGGCTCGGGATCGGCCGCGACAGGAGCCTGTGCGAAGCGATCACGGCGCGCACGGCCGTGGCGGCGACAACGTCGACGCTCGCCTGCATCGAAGCCGCCCGCGCGCTCGGCGCCAAGCGTGTCGGCCTCGTCTCGCCCTACACTGACGACGTGCAGCGGCGGATCGGCGAGGTCTGGTCGGAGGAGGGCGTTGCCCCGCATGCCGAGCGGCATCTGGGCTTGCGCGACAATTTCTCTTTCGGTGAGGTGACGCCGGCGACGATCGCGGACATGATCCGTGCCGTGGCGGCGGAGGGGGCCGATGCGATCGTCGTCCTCTGCACCAATCTCGACGCTGCTGCGCTTGCGGCACCGCTCGAACGGGAATTGGGCGTCGCCGTGCTCGACTCGGTCGCGGTCACGCTGTGGCGAACGCTTGAGCTCGCCGGCGGCGACATCACGGCCTTTGCGGAGTGGGGCTGCATATTCCAGACATCAGCGGTCATCAAGTGACGGAGGCGCAAGTGACCCAGCTCGATCTCGCTATTCGCGGCGGCACCATCGTCACGGCCAGCGACGAGTTCCACGCCGATATCGGCATTCGCGACGGCCGCATCGTCAGCATTGCCGATCATCTCGAGGGCGCGGCGCGGGAGATCGACGCGACGGGCCTGCTGGCGCTGCCGGGGGGCATCGACAGCCACGTCCACATCTCGCAAGCCTCGGGCCCCGACGTGGTGATGGCCGACGACTTTGCCTCGGCGACGCGCGCGGCGGCCGCTGGCGGCAACACCATGGTGCTGCCCTTCGCGCTGCAGGAGAAAGGAACTTCCCTCCGCACCTGCGTCGAGAACTACCGCAGGCTCGCCGAGGGCGAATGCTACATCGACACCGCGTTCCACCTCATCATCTCCGATCCGACCGCGGTCGTGCTCGGGCAGGAGCTGCCGGCGCTCGTCAAGGACGGCTACACCTCGTTCAAGGTGTTCATGACCTATGACGACCTCGTGCTCAGCGACAAGCAGCTGCTCGAGGTCTTCGACGTCGCGCGCCGCGAGGAAGCGCTGGTCATGGTCCATTGCGAGGGCTACGACGCCATCCGCTTCCTCACCAGCAAGCTCGAGCGCGAGGGCCACATCGCGCCCTATTATCACGGGGTGTCGCGGCCCCAGGCGGTCGAGCGCGAGGCGACGCATCGTGCCATCAGTCATGCCGAAATCGTCGGCGTGCCCATCATGATCGTGCACGTCTCCGGACGCGAGGCGATGGAACAGGTGCGCTGGGCCCAGCAACGCGGCCTGCCGGTGCATGCAGAGACCTGCCCGCAATACATCACGCTGACGGCCGACGACATGAAGGGCCTCAACATGGACATCACGGGCGCGAAGTATGTCTGCTCGCCGCCGCCGCGCGATGTCGAGAGCCAGCAGGCGATCTGGGAGGGCATCACATCAGGCGTGTTCCAGACCTTCTCGTCCGACCACTGCCCGTTCCGCTACGACGATCCCAAGGGCAAGCTGACGCCGAACGCCCGCACCTCGTTCCGCTGGGTGCCGAACGGCATCCCCGGCGTCGAGACCCGGTTGCCGATCCTGTTCTCGGAAGGCGTCTCGAAAGGGCGCATCACCCTGCAAAAGTTCGTCGAGCTGACCGCCACCAATCATGCGAGGATCTACGGCCTCTATCCGCGCAAGGGCTCGATCGGTGTCGGCTTCGATGCCGACATCGTTCTCTGGGATCCCAAACTGAAGAAGCCCATCCGGCAGGCCGATCTGCATCACGGCTCGGACTACACGCCCTGGGAAGGTTTCGAGGTCACGGGATGGCCGGTGACGACAATCGCCAGGGGACAGGTGGTCTGCAGCCAGGGCCGGATCGTCGGCGCCAAGGGTGCAGGCCAAGTGCTGAGCCGGGGCAAGTCGAGCCTGATCTGATCCAGCGCGACACGCTGCCATCGCGTTTTAAAGCGGAACGGCTTTGGGTGAATCGATTGCCGCGGCTCCTTCACCTCTCCCGCTTGCGGGAGAGGTCGGCGCGAAGCGCCGGGTGAGGGCTTTCTCCTCTAGGGGGCTATCCCATTGCGGAAGCACCCTCTCCCCAACCCTCTCCCGCAAGCGGGAGAGGGGGCCCACTACCGTCGTCGCAGCGATCAAGCCTCAATTCATCGCGCTTTAGAAGGTCGCGGCGATTGCAGTGAGCCGTTGATGGGCCCTTTCACGGGCTGCATCGATCGGCTGCTGCGGGCCGGTGGTTGGACCGATCGGCACGAAACGGACATTGCTGATCCCGATGAAGCGCAGGATTTCCCTTAAGTATGGCGTTGCCATATCGATGCGGCCGCGGTTCATTCCGGTGCCAAAATCGCTGCCGCTCGCGATGATGACCAGTGTCGGCCGATCCTGCAGCAGCGGGAGATATCCCTGCGACGGATCGAACCGAAAGGTGAGCCCGGGCTGGACGATGATGTCGAACCACTGCTTGAGCTTGTAGGGAAGGCCAAAGTTCCACATCGGGGTCGAGATCAGCACGCGATCGGCGAGCGAAAAGCGCAACGCCATTCGCTCGGCCTCAGCAAAACTGTCGCGTTGCGCCTCGGTGAAGGCTTCAGCCTTCATGCGCGCATATTTGGCTTCGACAATGGGGCCCGTGAACTCCGGCATCCCCTCACGCCAGATGTCCACGACATCGATGTCCCAATCCGGCCGGACCTGGCGGAATCCGTTAAGAAAGACGCGTGCGCCGGCATTCGATTCGGACTCGGCGCGCGGCGAGCAGGACAGGTGCAGGAGCTTTGCCACAACTCATCCCAACGCTCTGATGACGGTATCGGCCCTGGTCACGACCGCGACGTTCTGCATGGCAAAATTGATCGAGGCGTTGTGCCAGTCGGCATTCATGGTCGAGCAGCAATCCTCGGGCACGATCATGAAATAGCCCTTGTCGGCGCCGGTCCGCGCGGTGTGCTCGACCGACATGTTGGTCCACGCGCCGGTATTGATGATCATGTCGCGGCCGGTAGCTTTGAGGATCGTCTCGAGCCGTGTGCCTTCCCAGGCGCTCATCCGCATCTTCTCGACGACGAAATCGCCGGGCCGCGGCTCAAGTCCTGAAACCGGAGCCGCGCCCCAGCTTCCGCGCACCATCGCCTTGCTGTCGACGAGGCCTTCGAACAATGGTGCATTCAGGGTGACGCCGGGTGCGCCGGGCTCGACCACGAACCAGACATGGATGATGGCGACGCCGCGGGCGCGTGCGGCTTCCGCGAGACGGCGCACATTCTCCACGACATGCTGTTGCTTCGCATGACCCGGTGCACCCGACTCGGCGAAAGCGCCGCCGTCCATGATGACGTCGTTCTGGAGATCCTGGATGATCATGGCGCAGCGTTGCGGATCGAGCCGCATCTCGCCCTCGGTCAAGACAGGCGCCGCTGGCGATGAACTCGGGCTTGTTCCGCCACCAGCGTGCCTGCCGCTCATATACGGCTCATGCCGGGGGCCGACCCTGGTCGGGATCGCATACACCGAATGCGTCGAGGTGAGATAGAGCGTGCGGAAGTCGGGCCCGCCCCAGGCGAGGTTGGCGACCAGCTCGGGCACGCGGACCTTGCCGAGCAGCTCGCTGCGCGGCGAATAGACCCAGACTCCGCCGGGTGCGGTGACCCAGACATTGCCGTGCTGATCGCACTTCATGCCATCGGGCAAGCCGGGTTCGAGCTCGGACTTGATGCCGCTCGCAAACACCCGCGCATTGGACAGCGAGCCGTCGCTGTTGACGTCGAACACGCGGATCAGCGCTTGTACGGTGTCGTTGACATAGAGCAGCTTCTCGTCCGGCGAGAAGCACAGCCCGTTCGGCTGATCGAACAGGCTGCGCTCGACCACGAGCTTCGGTTCGCCGCCGGGCATGAGGCGATAGACGCCCTGGAAGCCGAGCTGGCGCGGCCGCTCGACACCATAGACCGGCATGCGGCCATACCAGGGATCGGAGAAATAGATCGCGCCGGATGAATGGACGCAGACGTCGTTCGGGCTGTTGAGCTCCTGGCCGCCGAAATGCGAAGCCAGCACTTCGCGCCGTCCGTCAGGACGTTCGCGAATCAGCGACGACGTCGCGTGCTCGCAGACGATCAGGTTGAGCTCGGCGTCGTAGGTCATGCCATTGCATTTGTTCGACGGGCGTTTGACCTCGACGACGCCGCGCCGCGCATCCCAGCGCCTGCGCACGTCACCCGGCATGTCCGAGAACAGCAGATAATGATCGACCGGATGCCAGATCGGCCCTTCCGTGAAGTCGAAGCCGGTGCCGATCTGTGCGACCGGTGCATAGGGGTCGATCAGGTTCTCGAACTCGCTTCGCAACGTCACATGCGTCATCGGTTGATCCTCGACAACCTCAAGCCGGGAACCAGTTGCGCTGGGGGAGCGACTGCACGATCGGGCCGGGGACCTGGTCGTGCAGGCGTCCCACGACGTTGCCGCCCTCGATCTTGGCGGGCCGGTCGTGGACCGGGAGCAGGTAGCGCGAATTGCTCAGCAGCTTCTTGATCGCCGCCTTCTCCGCGCGCTTGCTGGTGCCATGGTTGCCGGTGGTGCGCGGCTCCCAATCGTGGATTTCATGGAAAGGCGTGACGATCTGGTCATTGAAGTCGTAGATCACGTCGCCGCAGATGGTCGCGATGCCATCGGCGGTGTGGACGATGATATTCATCGATCCTTCGGTATGGGCGTTGGCTGCATCGCAATAGACCCCGGGCATCAGCTCGATGGGACCGGTGATCTCCAGGTCGAGAAAGCGTAGCGCGCTCTTGGTATGCAGGCGGTCGATCAGGTGCTTGATGTCGGGCGCCGGATATTGCGGATGCATCAGCCCGGAGACGGAATATTCGAGCTCCCGGCGGTTGAGCACGACCGTCGTGTTCATCGGGAACAGATCGTCCTTGCCGGCATGGTCGATGTGCAGATGAGTGTGGCAGACGAAGCGGACGTCGCCCATGCGGACGCCGTGGCGCGCGAGCTGGTTCTCGATCATGTTCTCATGGTACTGAAGCCCCCGCATGCCCAGCGTCTCCATGATCTGGTTGGAGCGATAGCCGGTGTCGACCACGACCGGATAGGGGCCGCCGAGGATCAGGAAGCCGAGGGTGAGGACGCGGCGGGTGCGGCCGCAGTCGCGGCCGAGCACCAGAAAGCTCGATTCCAGCTCGATATCGCCGTAGTCCAGGATCTTGATCTCCAGCGCCATACGTTTCCCTCCTGTCTCGTTTCTTGTCAAAGCCGGTAGACGCGTGTCGCCGTCGTCCTGAAGATCGCGTCCTGCTGCTCCGCACTGAACGGGGCGGCGGCTGCGCGAAAGGCGCCGACGAGCTCGCGATAGCTGGTCCACAATTTCTCGATCGGGAAATTGGAACCGAACAGGCAGCGTTCGGCGCCGAAGATCGCGACGGTGTCGGTGAGCACGGCCGCGATATGCGCGGCGTCATTGCGGTGGATGAAGGTGCCGAGCCCGGACAGTTTTGAGACCACGTTCGGACAGGTCGCGAGCCGGGCCATCCCGGCGCGCCAGGCCGCGCGTCCTGCCGGCGAGAGATCCTCGAGCATGCCGGCATGCTGGAGGATGAAGGTCACGCCGGGACAGGACTCGGCGAGCTGCGCCGCATCCGGCATCTGCGGCGTGAAGACCTGCAGATCGAAGCTCCAGCCGTAATCGGCCAGACGCGCGACGTTGCGGCGGATCACGGGATCGGCGCAGAGATCCGGACGGGCCGCGAAGCGGTACAGCGGGTTCTCGTGCCAGTGCAGCTGCATGCGGACGCCGCGCAGCAGCGGATAGCGCTTGAGGCGGTCGAGCTGCGGGCGCACGTCGTCAACGGCGAAATCGGCATAGGCGACGATGGCGTGCGGCCAGCCACGCTCATCGGCGGTCCGCTGAACCCAGGCTGCTTCTTCCTCGAAATGCTCGGGCGCCCAGTTGGTCTGTACATAGACGGAGCGGGTGACGCCGGTGTCCTTGAGATCGTCGAGATATTCCCGGATCGGATAGTCGCGCCGGATCGGCTCGTATGGTCCGAAGATGCGAGGCTGCATGGGGCCGGTCAACCAGGGCAGGTCGGCCTGCCGCCAGATGTGATGATGGCCGTCGACAATATTGTTCACGCAGCTCTCCTTCGTCCCAGTGCCAGCACATGAGCGACGATCGACGCGCTCGACCCGCCGTCCACGAGATCGTCGACGAAGCGCGCGATCGCGACGAGCGCTTCGGTCTGCGGATGGAAGCCCGGCCCCGTCGCGAGCGGCGTCAGCCAGCTCAAGCGCCAGGCCCGTCGCGACAGCTTTGCGACGGCGTCGCGAAGGGCGTCGGGCGCGCCGCGCTCGAGCCCGTCGGAGACGACGATCACGGCGGCGCCGCGGGCGTAGCCGCCGAACCGGGGCACCGCGAGGAACGCTTGCAGCGCGTCGCCGATGCGGGTGCCACCGTCCCAGTCGCTGACGAGATGCGCTGCCGCGCTCAGCGCCTGCTCGCGCCGCTTTAGCCGTAGTGCGCGGGTGACGCGGGTGAGCCGCGTGCCGAAGGTGAAGACCTCGACATTGGGCGCGGCCTGCGCCAGCGCATGCGCGAGCTTCATGTTCTCCTCGGTACGGGTCTTCATCGAGCCGGAGACGTCGATCAGCAGCAGGATCTTGCGTGGGCGCTGCCGCCGCTTCAGGTGACCGAGCCGCAGGATCTCGCCGTCGCTGCGCACGCTGTCGCGCAAGGTGCGGCGGAGATCGGCGAACGGGCCGCGGCGCGTCCGCATGCGGCGGTGCCCGCGCCGCAGTGGCAGGCGCCGAGGAGCCTCGCGTGCCAGGCGCCGGAGCGCATCGGTCGTGGAGAGCTGGGCGAAGCGGCGCTCGACCAGCGCCTCGGTGCGCGTCGCGGTGAGGCCCGACTCGTTGGCGTCGTCGGAGAGCAGGGGCTCCTCGTCGCCGCGACCTTCCTCCTGCAGACGGACGGTCTCATCGTCCTCGCCCTCGTTGTCGCGGGCGATGGCATCACTGCCGCGGAAATGAAGGTCGAACAACCGGTCGAAGGTGGCGCGGCGTTCGGGCGGTGGCGCGAGGGTGGCGAGCGCAGACTGCTTGATATCCCCGATGTTGCGCGGTCCCAGCAGCTCGATCGCTGCCAGGAACGCGGTGGTCTGTTCTGGCGCGACGGCGAAGCCGTTGGCGCGCAAGAGTGCGACGAAGGAAATGAAGATGCGGGCGGCGCGCGGGAGCTGCAGCTCGGTGCTCATGCGGTCGCCTCCGCGAGCATGGCATCGAGCCGAGGCGCGATGAAGTGCAGGTCCTCCTCGTCCTTCAGCGCCACGCCGATCGAGCGCTTGAAGGCATCAGGCCAGCGCGCGCCGCCCTTGTTGAGGAGGGTCGCGGCCTCGGCCCAGTCGACAGCCTCGGCGATGCCGGGCGCCTTGCTCAGCGGTTCCCGCCGCAGCTTCTCGACGGCCGCGACGACGGCGCGGGCCGTGGCTTCGGCGACGCTGGATGCGCGCATCATGATGATGCGCGCCTCCCGCTCGGCGGTGGGATAGCCGATCCAGTGATAGACGCAGCGGCGGCGCAAAGCTTCGTGCAAGTCGCGTGTCCGGTTCGAGGTCAGCACAACGACCGGCCGCTCGGCGGCGCGGACCGTGCCGCGTTCGGGGATGGAGATCTGGAAGTCGGAGAGGAATTCGAGCAGGAATGCCTCGAACTCCTGGTCGGCCCGGTCGATCTCGTCGATCAGCAGCACGGTGGAATCGGGCGCGCGCAGCGCAGCCAGCATCGGCCGCTCGATCAGGAACGTCTCGCCATAGATGTCGATGCTGTCGTCGCCGGCCTGGCGGATCGCGAGCATCTGGCGCGGATAGTTCCACTCATAGAGCGCAGCGGAGGAGTCGATGCCCTCATAGCATTGCAGGCGGATGAGGCGGCGGCCGAGCACGGCAGCGATGGCCTTCGCCGCTTCCGTCTTGCCGACGCCGGGCGCGCCTTCCAGCAGCAGCGGCTTGCCGAGCGCGAGACCGAGATAGGCAGCCGTCGCAAGGCCCTCGTCAGCGAGGTAATAGGCCGCCCGCAGCGCCTTCTCCAGCGCCTCGGGGCTGTCGATGCCGACGATGTTGCTGCGAACCGCCACGACCGATCCTCTAGCGCCGCGCCTGCGGCCGCGCGCCGCCCTGAGCCTTGATCGCCCGCAGCACCTTTTCGGGCGTGATCGGCAGCTCGTCGATGCGGACGCCGACCGCGTTGAAGATCGCATTCGCGATAGCCGGCAACACCGGGTTGGCGCACATCTCGCCGGGACCCTTGGCGCCGAAGGGACCATCGGGGGCAGGGCGTTCCAGTACCGCGATGTCATGCGGACAGATGTCGCCGGGACCAGGCATCAGATATTCGACGAAGTCGCGGGGCCCGTGAGCCGGATCGGGATAGTAGGGCTCCGGTGTCTCGTAGAGCGCGTGGCTGACGCCCATCCAGGCGCCGCCGACGAGCTGCTGCTCGACCAGGCGCGGGTTGAGCGCGCGGCCGAGCTCATAGGCGGAGTCCATCCGAACCATCGCGACCTCGCCGGTCTCGTCGTCGACCTCGACTTCGGCGACGAGGCAGGCATGGGCGTAGCAGGTCGCCGGCGACATCTCGCCGGTTTCGGGGTCGACGTCCGACAGCGGCACCAGGAAGATGCCGCGGCCGGAGATGGTCCTGCCCTGCCTGAATTGCGCGGCGATCGCGACATCCTTGGTCGAGATCGAGCGGTGCGGCGCGCCCTTGACGTGGATGTTGCCGCGGCCGTCGGTTTCGAGATCGGCGGCATTGACCTCCAGCTCCTCGGCCGCCGCCTCCATCATCACGCCGCGCGCTTCGCGGGCGGCGGCCATCACGGCATTGCCGACGCGATGGGTGCCGCGCGAGGCGAACGAGCCCATGCAGTGCGGACCGGTGTCGGAATCGGCGGTGTCGACATAGACGTCCTCGACCGGCACGCCCAGGGTCTCCGCGCAGATCTGCCGCGTCACCGACTTCATGCCCTGGCCGAGATCGATCGACGACAGCGCCACGGTGAACTTGCCGCTGGGATTGGAGTGAACCAGCGCCTGGCTGGGATCGCCGCCGAGGTTCATGCCGATGGGATAGTTGATCGACGCCATGCCGCGTCCGCGATGCCTGGTCATCTAGCGCCTCCTGGTGCCGAACACGGACGAGAACCGGGTCGCGCCATGCGAAGGCGGGGCCGGCCGCGGCGAGGGCGGCGGCGGAGTTGACGGCGGCGGCTCGTGCGGCGGTTCTCGGGTGACGGTGGGCGGGAGCCGATCGTAGCTCGTGCGCTGCTGTGCCGGCACCGCCGGCCTTGCGCGCGAGTCCGTCGGTGTCGCCGGGATCACGGCGCGGCTGCCGCCGCCGTCCTTGCGCGAGGAGGCGCGCTTGAACTCGTCGCGGATCGGCCATTTGGCCTTTTCGGCCGCAACCTGCACGCATTCGATCAGCGCGGTGTTCTTGGCCTCGCGCCTGTGTGCCTTCATGTCGCCGTCGCGATAGGCGTTGAGGATGCGAAACTCCATCGGGTCCATGCCAACCAGGTTGGCCAGCTTGTCCATCTGGCATTCGATGGCGAAGTCCATCGCGGTGACGCCGAAGCCGCGCATGGCGGTGGCCGGCGTGCGGTTGGTGAAGACGCAAAAGACGTCGCCATAGACGTTCGGGATGGTGTAGGGGCCGGGCAGGTGCGCGGCGCACTTCACCGCGGCATAGCTGGAGAGCCGCGTGTAGGCGCCGCTGTCGAAATAGGCGCGGATTTCTCGCGCCACGATGCTGCCGTCGCGCATCACGCCGTCCTTGATATAGATGCGCTCGGCACCGCGCGGCGGGCCGTACTGCATCTCCTCCTCGCGGCCGAACACATAGCGCACGGGGCGCCCGGTCAGCATGGCGCCGAGAATCGCGAGCGGCTCGGTCAAAGTGTCCACCTTGCCGCCAAACCCGCCGCCGACGGTGCCGCCGATGAAGTGGAAGGTGTTGGAGGGGACGTCCAGGATCTTGGCGCAAGTGTCGACCGAGAAGAACAGCGCCTGGGTCGAGGTGTAGACGACATAGCGGCCGTTGGTGTCCGGCACGGCAATCGCGCCATTGGTCTCGGTCGGCGCGTGCTCGATCGGCGACATCTGATAGCGCTGTTCGAGCACGTGATCGGCGCTCGCGAGCGCCGCATCGGCATCACCAAAACGCAGGCGCTGATGATCGTAGACATCGTGATAGATGAAGGCGTTCTTCGGATAGGTCTCGTTGACCACCGGCGCGCCGGGCTTCAGCGCATCCTCGACGTCGAACACGGTCGGCAGCGGCTCGTAGTCGATCCTGACCTTGGCGATGGCCTCAAAGGCTTCGCGCTCGCTGTCGGCGACGATGGCGAGGATCGGCTCGCCCTTGTAGCGGACCTTGTCGACGGCCAGCGACGGCTCGTCGTCCTTGCCGAAGTTGATCAGGCTCAAGAGCGTATTGAGATTGACCGGTACGTCCGCGCCTCGAATGATCCGGCGCACGCCGGCCGAGCGCTCGGCCTCCGTGGTGTCGATCCGGCGCAGCCTTGCATGGGCCTGGGTTGAGCGCAGGACCTTCAGGTGCAGCATGCCCTGGAGCTTATGATCGCCAAAATAACTGGACGTGCCCGTGATGTGGCCGAGCATGTCCTGGCGCTGCGTGCCCTTGCCGATTTCCTTCAGGTTATCGTCACGCTCGTCGGCGAAGATGTCCTTGCGTAGCTCCAGCATGGTCTGACCTCAGGCGCTGGCCCGGCCGCCCGCGGCGGCGAGGATGGCATTGATGATCGGCTCGTAGCCGGTGCAGCGGCAGATGTTGCCGGAGATCGCCTCGATCACGTCGGCCCGGCTCGGGGATGGATTGCGGTCGAGCAGCGCCTTGGCGGCCATCAGCATGCCCGGCGTGCAATAGCCGCACTGAGCGGCGAAATTGTCGGCGAAGGCGCGCTGGAGCGGATGCAGGTTCGGGCC
Organism: Bradyrhizobium forestalis; assembly: GCF_002795245.1. Classification (GTDB taxonomy): domain Bacteria; phylum Pseudomonadota; class Alphaproteobacteria; order Rhizobiales; family Xanthobacteraceae; genus Bradyrhizobium; species Bradyrhizobium forestalis. Next base: position 268,551 of record NZ_PGVG01000003.1, read on the forward strand.
TTGCTTCATGCCGTCGAGCGTCTCGACGGATCGGCCGGCGACGGTCTCGGCGAGCGTCAGGCAGGACAGGTGAAGTTCTCCATCGATCAGCACGCTGCAGGTGCCGCAGCCGCCCTGGCCGCAGCCGAATTTCGGGGTCATGTCGCCGATCAGCTCGCGCAGGGCGACCAGCAGATTGGTGCCGCCATCGACGAAGATCGCGACGTCGCGGCCGTTGTGGCGAAATTGCAGGGGAATTTTGGACATGGCGATCTATTCCTGTCCCGACAGCAGACGTCGCAGATGCACGCCGACGATCTCGCGGCGATACCAGGCGCTGCCGAGCGCGTTGTCGGATGGTGATGTTCCCTCGACTGCCGCGGAGGCCGCGGCAGCGATGGTCGCCGCATCCAGCGAGCGGCCTTCCAGCGCGCGTTCGGCGGCGCGGGCGCGGATCTGGGTCGGGGCCATCGAGCCCAGCGCGATCCGGGCACCGGCGATCCGTCCACCGCTGATCGGCAGATGCGCGGCGAGCGTGATCACCGCGCCGCCCTTCGGCTTGATGCGCGCGATCTTGCGATAACGGAACGCCTCGGTACCGGCCGGCCGCGTGCAGGACACCGACAGCACCAGCGCGCCGGCCTGGCGCTCGCGCGATTGCAGGAACTCCTCGATCGGGATGTCGCGGGCACTGAGGCCGCCTTGCACGGCGACGGTGGCATCGAGCGCCAGCAGCGCCACGGTGAAATCGCCGTAAGGATTTGGCGCGAACAGATTGCCGCCCACCGTGCCCATGTTGCGCACGGCAGGGCCTCCGATCGAGCGGGCAGGGGCGTGCAGGAAGGCGAGGTCGCGTTCGGCAAGAACACGCGCGAAGGTGACGCCGGCCCCTAGCGTGACGCGCGGACCGGATGCGTCGACCCGGGTCAGCGCCTGGTCCTGCGCGCGGACGATCGTCGAGATCGAGACATCGCCTTCGTTCAGCGCCCGCATCACCAGGGTGCCGCCGCCGAGATAGAGCGCGCTGCGGTCCGAGGACAGCGCTCCGGCCGCCTCGCTCGCATTCGCAAAGGTCTTTACCGTCACGGTCATGCTATGCGGCCTCCCTCAGATGGCGTCGGATCGCCTCGAATCCAGCCTGATAGATGTCCTCGGCGACCATGTGGGTGATCCGGTCCTTGTCCTCGGGCCTTGTCGTGAAGCGCGACTCCCAATGCCAGAAGGTGCGGTCACCGTCGGTCACCGGCAGCAGACGGACATGGACGACATAGTTGAACATCGGGATCGGCGTATCGAGCAGGCAGTAGCTGAAGGTCTGTTCGAGGTCTGACAGCGCCAGCAACTGCTCGCGCAGTTCGGAGCCGTCCTTGAGCTTGAACCGCCTCACGCAGCCGATCTTGTCGGCCGATTGCGCGCGTTCGATCGAGGAGGTCGCAACCGCCGGATGCCAGCGATCGTGCCCGTTGAAATCGCGCAGCACGTCCCACACCGCATCGGTCGGCGCGTTCAGGATCGTGCTCTTGACGACATGCGGCACGGTCAGCCTCCGAACACGCGCTTCAGCGCGTCGAAGCCGCCCTGGAATACACCGCCGCCGATATTGTTGACGAGCTCGGTCTCACGCTCCGGCGCGCAGTCGAATTCCGCGGTCCATTCCACAAAAGTCTGGTCGCCGTCGGTGACGGGCGTCAGCCGCAGGGTCGCGACGTAGTTCTCGACACCCATCGGGGACTCCAGGATCGCGTAGGTGCAGAACATGTCGTAGTCGGAGAGACCCAAGAGCTTCTCGCGGATGCGGTCGCCATTGCGCAGGCGAAAATCTCGCACGCACCCGATCTTGTCGGAGGGCTCGCCGCCCTCGATCCGGCTCTCGGCGATGGCGGGATGCCAGTTCGGCAGGCCATTGAAATCGCGCACCCGTGCCCAGACGCGGTCGTTGCGGGCGTTGACGACGGTGGAGACGTAGACGCGGGCCATGGCGCGACCTCAGCTTTTCTTCTTCGGACCGCGCTCGGCCGGCGCTTCGCCTTCGGCAGAAGGCGGGGTGGCAGGCTTGTCGCCACCGCCGCTCTTGCGTGCCGAGTCCTTGATGCCCTGCATGTCGCGGGCCTCGCGGATCAGGCCCGGCATCTTGGCCAGACTGCCGCCCTCGACGCCAATGTCCGACAGGATGGAGTCGATCAGTGGCGCCTGGACGCGATAGCGCAGGGCCGAATCGATCACCTCGTCGGTGGCGCTGCGGCCGCCATTGCCGCCACCATGTCCGTTGCCGTTGAGGCCATCGACCTGGAGGATGCGGATGCCTTCGATCTTCTCCATCGGCTTGACGCTCTCGCGCACGATACCCTCGATGCGGTCGAGCAATTTTCTGCGGAACAGCGAGTAGCGGGCCTGATCGGTCAGTACGTTTTCGGCTTCGTTGAGCATGCGCTGCGCCTCGGCCTCCACGGCCGCGCGCACGCGCTCGGCCTCGGCCGCGATCCGGGTTTCCTCCGCCTGCTTCTCGGCCAGCAGCACCTCGACGGTCTTGCGGCGTTTTGCGATCTCGCTCTCGCGGGCGGTGACGACGCGCTCGGCGGCTTCGGTTGCCCGCATCCGCGCTTCCTCGGCGGCGGCGCGAGCCGCGGACTCCTCCAGCGACTTCTGATGGATGGCGATGGCCTTCTCCATCAGCACCGTCTCGACGTCTTTCTCGCGATTGACCTCGAGCTTGCGCAGCTCGCGTTCGCGGCCGATGCGGGCTTCGTCGAGGCCACGATCGGAGGCGATGCGGGCACGCTCGACCTCCTCGCGCGCGGCGATCTCGGCTTCCTGCAAGGATTGCACGCGGGCGACCTCGAGCTGCTCGACGGCGCGCCGCCGCTCGATGCGTGCCGCCTCCAGCGCCTGCTCGCGTGAGACGTCGGTGGTCTCGACCTCCTTGCGCGCGACGATCTCGGCCTGCCGGACTTGGCGGTCGGCGTCGATCCGCTCGGACTTCTTGGTCGACAGCGCGATGACGCGGTCCTCATCGGCGATCTCGATCGCCTTCTTCTGCTCGATGTTGAGCACTTCGCGCTTCTTGGAGGAGTTGATGCGCTCGGCCTCGAGCGCCAGATCGACCGTGATGCGCTGCCGCTCGACGGCGTCGCGCCGCTTCAGTTCGGCCGCCTCCAGCACGCCGGTCCGTTCGATTTCCAGCGCGCGGGTTTCGCGTTCCGCCTGGATACGCTCGGCCGCAACCGCCTTCTCCTGGGCGATGCGGGCCGCCTCGATCGCCTCGCGCGAGGCGATGTCGGCTTCCTCGACGGCGCGGTTGCGGGCGATCTCCAGCGAGCGCACGCGCTCCTCCTGCGCGATGCGACTGGCCTCGGTGGTCTCGCGCGCGGCGATCCCGGCGACGTCGAGCGTCTGGTTGCGCTCGATCTCGAGCTGACGGGTGTTCTGCTCGGCGGCGATGCGCTCGGCGGCCAGCGTCCGCTCGCGGGCGATGCGGGCGGCTTCGACCGCGCGCTGCGCCTCGATCTCGGCCTCCTGGATGGTGCGGACCTGCTGGATCTCCAGCGCGCGGGTGCGCTCGTCCGAGGAGATGCGCTCGACATTGACGATCAACGTCTGGGCGATGCGGGCCTTCTCGGTGGCCTCGCGGGCTGCGATCTCGGCCTCGTCGACGGCACGGGTGCGCTCGATTTCGCGGCGGCGCGTCTCCTCCTCGTTGGCGATACGGGCATCGGTGACGACGCGGTCCTGCTGGATGCGCGCCTTCTCGATGGCTTCGCGGGCGGCGATCTCGGCTTCCTCGACCGTGCGCATCCGCTCGATCTCGCGCTGGCGGACCTCGCGCTCCGAGGCGATGCGGGTGGTGTCGATCGACCGCTGGTTTGCGATCCGGGTCTTCTCGATCTCCTCGCGCGCCAGCAGCTCCTTCTCCTCGATGGTGCGGGTCCGTTCGATCTCCTTCTGGCGGGTCTCGCGCTCGGAGGCGATGCGGGCCTCGGCGATTGCCTGCTCATTGGCGATGCGGGCGCGCTCGATGGCTTCGCGGGCGGAAATCTGGGCCTGTTCGGCTTCGGTCTCGCGCAGCGCCCGTTCGCGGGCGACTTCGGTGCGCTGAAGCGCACGGCGCATCTCGATATCTCGTTCCTGCTCCAGGCGCGCGGTCTCGCTCTCGCGCTCGATCTCCAGCGCCTGCCTCTCGGCTTCCAGGTTGCGGGAGCGGATCTTGATCATCGAGTCCTGCTCGATGTCGTTGCGCAGCTTGCGCTTGGCCTCGATGTCCTCCATCAGCCGGGTCAGGCCCTCGGCGTCGAACCGGTTCGAGGGGTTGAAGAACTCCAGGTCGGTCTGATCCAGATCGGTGATCGCGACTGATTCCAGCTCGAGGCCGTTCTGGGCGAGGGCTTCGGCTGCATTGGTCTTGACGCGCGCGACGTAGTCGCCGCGCCGCTCGTGCATCTCCTCCATGGTCATTTCGGAGGCGACCGAGCGGATCGCGGAGATGAACTTGCCGGCCAGCAGGGCGTGCAGTTGCTCCGGCTCCATGGTGCGGCGGCCGAGCGTCGCCGCGGCAATCGAGACCGCTTCGCGGGTCGGCTGCACCCGGACATAGAAGTCCGCCTCGATGTCGACGCGCATCCGGTCGCGGGTGATCACGGCGTCCTGCCTCGAGCGGACGATGCCCATCGGCAGCACGTTCATGTTGACGGGGGTGTAGTCGTGGATGAACGGCAGCACGAAGGCGCCGCCATTGATCACCACGCGCTCGCCGAGGAAGCCGGTGCGGACGAACGAGGTCTCCTTGGAGGAGCGGTGGTAGAGCCAGTTCACGATGTAGACGCCGACCACGATCACGACGATCGCGACGATCAGCCAGAGGATCAATTCGCCGACCAGAATCCCCGACATCTTTCCCTCCCTCGAACCTTCGGCGTTACCGCGTGCCGATCGCCTTGAATTGACGCACCTGCTCCGTCAGCGCCCGTTCCACGGGCAGCCGCTCCATCGAGGAGGCGCCGTAGAAGCCGTGGCAATGGCGGGTGTTCTTCATGATGAAATCGGCATCCGCGGGATCCGCGATCGGGCCGCCATGCGCCAGCACCAGGATGTCCGGATTGACGCTGAGCGCGGCGGTGGCCCAGGTGTCGATCTGCCCGGGACAGTCCTTGAGTTTTGGCGCGGTCTGCGCGCCGATCGAGCCGCCGGTCGTAAGCCCCATGTGGCAGACGATAATGTCGGCGCCGGCGATCGCCATCGCAGCGGCTTCCTTCTCGCTGAACACGTAGGGCGTGGTCAGCATGTCCTTGTCGTGCGCCTTGGCGATCATGTCGATCTCCAGCGCGTAGGACATGCCGGTCTCTTCGAGGTTGGCGCGGAACGTGCCGTCGATCAGGCCGACCGTCGGAAAGTTCTGGACGCCGGCAAACCCGAGCGCCTTCAACTGGTCGAGAAAGACATCCATGTCGCGGAACGGATCGGTGCCGTTGACGCCTGCAATCACCGGGGTCTGGCCGACCACCGGAAGCACCTCGCTGGCCATCTCCAGTACGATCGCGTTGGCATCGCCGTAAGCCATCAGACCCGCGAGCGAGCCGCGGCCGGCCATGCGATAGCGGCCGGAATTGTAGATGACGATGAGGTCGACACCGCCGGCCTCTTCGCATTTTGCCGACAGCCCCGTGCCGGCGCCGCCGCCGACGATCGGCTCGCCGCGCCTCGCCATGTCGCGAAACCTCTTCAGCAGCGCCGCGCGTTCAAACCTGGCCATCGGTCACCTCGCTAGTCTCCGCCGCGCGCCGGCGCGCCCGAACAGCGTTCGGAATGCGCTGACGATGGCGGCTGCAAAGTCGGGATCGTTGATGTTCTTAGGGATCCGAATGAGCTGGCGATTGCCGGCCTGCCGCACGGTGCGCTCCAGGGTGCGGAACAGCGCAGCGTCGGCGTCCGGATCCCAAAATGGCTGGCCTCGCGCATCGAGTGCGGACACGCCGCCCTCGGGCAGGAAGAAGCGCACCGGGCCATCCATCTGGTTGAGCCGCTCGCCGATCCAGCGGCCCATGCGCTCGTTCTCTTCCACCGTCGTCCGCATCAACGTCACCTGCGGATTGTGGACGTGGAACTTGCGACCACGGTAGCGTTCGGGAATGGTGTCCGGCGCGCCGAAATTGACCATGTCGAGCGCGCCGACCGAGCCGACATAGGGCAGGCGGCTGCGGATGATGGCGCCAAAGCGATCCTCGGTCGCCGGAAACACGCCGCCCATCAGCAGGTCGCAGATCTCGGTCGTGGTGAGGTCGATGACGCCGGCGAGCTGCCCGGATTCGACGAGCTTCTCCATCGAGCGTCCGCCGACCCCGGTGGCATGGAAGACCAGGCACTCGAAATCGTCGCGCAGCTCCGCCGCGATCTTCTGCACGGCCGGCGTGGTGACGCCGAACATGGTGATGCCGACCGAAGGCAGCCCGGCATTGGTGGCTCGCTCCTTGGCCGCGCGCGCATCGAGCCGCGCCTTGACCATGCCGGCGAGCGCGTTGGCACCGTTGGCCAGCACCGCGCGCGAGATCGAGTTCAGCCCCTGCACGTCCGTGACCGAGTACATCATCGTGATGTCGGCCGGTCCGACATAGGGCCCGACGTCGCCGGAGGCGACGGAGGAGATGATCAGCTTGGGCACGCCGACGGGTAGCGTGCGCATGCCCGGGGCGACCAACGAGGCCGCGCCGGAGCCGCCGGCCGAGATCACGCCGGCGACATTGTCCTGGCGCCGAAGCCAGTTGGCGAAGGCATCCGCCATCGCGCTCACGGCGGCCCCGCGATCCGGTCCGAACACGGCGGAGCCGCCGCGGCCGTGATTCAAGGCGATCTCCTGCGCGGAGACGTCGCAGGATGAATGCCTGCCGCTGGTCGAGACGTCGACCAGCCGCGTGCGCAAGCCGCTTTCCGCGATGATGTCGCGGATGTAGCGCAGCTCCACGCCCTTGGTGTCAAGCGTGCCGACGACCAGCACGACAGGCGGGCCCGAGGCCTGGCCCGCCACCGGCTCGCGCTTTCGCCGCGCCGTCTCGTCGAGCCGCGCGACTTGCGTCGAGAGCGTGCGCGCGGCGGCCTCGATGCGGGCGATCGGCACCGGTTGCGACCATCGCGTCGGGAGAGTCGGGTTGGAGATGTAGATGCGAACCGGTCCGTCGCGGCGTGGCAACGGCGCCGGTTTCGCTTCGACCCCCGAAGCGGCGACGTCGATGTCCGGCTCGAGCTCGGCGTGAAGCCCGACACCGAGCAGGCGCTGCTGGAGCTCGCGGTCCGCGGCAAGGCGCGCGGAGTCGATGATGCGGTTGATGCGGCCGTTGACCATGATCGCGACGTTGCGCGAGATTGCGGTGGCGACGCCGATATTCTGCTCGATCACGAGCACGGACATGTCGTCGTCCTCGCCGAGCTGGAGCAGCATCTCCTCGACCTGCGCCACGATGACGGGCGCGAGCCCTTCGGTCGGCTCGTCCATGATCAAGAGGTGCGGATTGGTGAGCAGCGCGCGCGAGATCGCCAGCATCTGCTGCTCGCCGCCGGAGAGCTGGCCGCCACCGTGATCCCTACGTTCGGCGAGGCGCGGGAAAGTGTCGTAGATGCGCTCGACGGTCCAGGCGCCGGAGCGCATGCCGCCAGCGAGCCGCAAATGCTCGTCGACGCTGAGCGAGCGCCACAGGCGACGTCCCTGCGGCACATAGCCGACGCCGAGCCGCGCGATCTGGGCCGGCGACCGCCGCGTGACATCCTCGCCGCGCACGCGGATCGATCCGCCGCTCACGGCGACCAGACCCATGATCGCCTTGCACAGCGTGGTCTTGCCCATGCCGTTGCGGCCGACCACGGAAAAGACGCCGCTCTCCAGCGTGAGATCGACGCCCTGCAGGGCGTGGGAGTGGCCGTAGTAGACGTCGAGACCGCGGACCTCGAGCGCGGCACTGCCACGGCGGACCTCATTCATGGCCGCCTCCGAGATAGAGCTCCTGCACTTCGGGATCCGACTGAATCTCTTCCGGCAGGCCCTCCTTGAAGACGCGGCCGTTGTGCATCATCGTGACGCTCTCGACGACGCGCAGCGCCACGTCCATGTCGTGCTCGATGATGATGTAGCCGATATGGGCCGGCAGCGAGGTCAGGATATCGATCAGCTCGGCCCGTTCGGTCGGCGACAGGCCAGCAGCCGGCTCGTCGAACAGGACAAAGCGCGGCGCGCCGGCGAGCGCGAGCGCGATCTCGAGCTGGCGCTGCTGGCCGTGCGCAAGCTCGGCCACGCGCTGATCCTTCACGGCGGACAGATGGACGGCCTGCACGAGATTGTCGGCCGCATGCATCAGGGCATCGTTCTGTCCCGGGCGCAGGAACGAGAAGCGCCCGCGCGAGACGCCGCGGCAGGCGAGATAGACATTGTCCTGCACGGTGAGGCCGGGGAACAGCGCCGAGATCTGGTAGGTCCGGCGCAGCCCGCGGCGGATGCGTTCATAGGGCGGGAAGTGCGTGACGTCCTCGCCGAAGAAGCGGATGGTGCCGGAGGAGGGCGGGAAGTCGCCGGTGATGCAGTTGAACAGTGTGGTCTTGCCGGCACCGTTCGAGCCGAGCACCGCGCGGCGTTCGCCGGGACGCACGGTGATGGTGACGTCGGTCAGCGCCGCCAGCGCGCCGAACAGCCGTGTCACCCCGCGCAGCTCCAGCGCTGCACCGGCGCCGACGGCGGAAAGGCGTTGAGCGACGCTATCCATGGCCGCGTCCTCCGCCTTGGCGATCGTTGCGGGGACGCTGGCTTTGGCGCCAACGCTGCCACAGGCCGATGACGCCGTCCGACGACCAGAACACGATGGCAAGGAAGCCGAGCCCGATCAGCAGGCGGAAGCGGTTGCCGTCGAGCCCGAGCCGGACCAGGAAGTCGAGCGCGAAGGTGCGCAGCAGCACGAAGATCAGCGCGCCGATGAAGGGGCCGATCGGGCGCGTGATGCCGCCGACGACGGCGATGATCAGGACATCGATACAGGCCCCGACGCTGACCGAGCCCGGCGAGATCTGGCGGTAGTTCCAGACCTGAAGCACGCCGGCGAGGGCGGCCACGAAGGACGCGAAAGCATAGGCGGCGATGCGGTGCGCATTGACGTTGAAGCCGAGCGCCGCCATGCGCCGCGGATTGTCGCGCACGCCCTGGAGAGCCAGGCCGAAGGGGGCACGCGAGAGATATTCGACGGCGAAATAGCAGAGCGCGGCGACCGCGAGCACGACATAGTAGAAGGGGATGTCGGCGCGCCAGTTCACGCCCCAGAAGTGCGGCGTCGCCACATTGTTGATGCCGGTATGGCCGTTGAAGATCGCCCAGTTCTGGTTGGTGAAATAGTAGAAGGCAGCTCCGATCGCGAGCGTGATCATGATGGTGTAGATGCCTTCGGTGCGCACCGCGAGCGCGCCGCCGAGCGTGCCGAACGCGGTCGCCAGCGCCAGCGCCATCGGCACCGCAAGCCACCACGGCCAGCCCAGGCTGATATTGGCGTTGCCGCTGATACCAAACACGGCGACCATGTAGGCCGAGAAGCCCGCGATGGTGAGCTGCATCAGGCTGACCATGCCGCCATAGCCGGCGAGGAACATCAGGCTCAACGCCATGATGCCGAGGATCAGCGTGGTCGCGAAGATCTCGATCAGAAAGAAGCCGCTCGCGATCAGCGGCATGATCAGGAGAAGGACGACGACGATCCAGGCCGCGGGGTTGTTGACCTCCGGCCACGCCCGCGCCGGGCGCTGCGCCATCGCGGCGGGGCGTACGGCAACGCGGGCATCGTGGGCGAGCGACATCTCAGCGCCTCGCCAACAGGCCTTGCGGCCGGATCGCCAGCACCAGGACCATGATCAGGAAGGTCACGACGATGGCGTAGGTCGGGATGTAGACCGAGCCGAGCTGCTCGGCGAGGCCGATGATCAGCGCGCCGAGCGCTGCGCCGGGGATCGAGCCCATGCCGCCGACGATCACGACGACGAGGGAAGCCAGCAGGAAGCGGATGTCCTCGCCAGGCGACAATGACTGGAAGGTGCCGCCGACGACGCCGGCGATGCCTGCAAGCCCTGCGCCGAACGCGAACACAGCTACGAAGACGAGTTGAATGCGCACGCCGGTCGCAGCCAGGATATCGCGATCGTCGACGCCCGCGCGGATGATCATGCCGACGCGCGTGCGATTGAGCGCGAGCCACATCGCCACGCCGATGACCGCGGATGCGGCGAAGATCACGAGCCGTACAAGCGGATATCTGAGATAGACCGGCTCGCCCGAGGATTTCACCGCCGTGATCAACGGCAGGTCCACCGGCCCGATCAGCCAGCCCGGGGTCTGGATCTGGTAAAAATCGCCACCGCAGGCCCACAGCATGAGGTCGGCAAACACGATCGACAGCCCGATCGTCACCATGGTCTGCCTCAGGTCCTGGCCCTCCATGCGGCGGAACACGATCACCTGGAGCAGGACGCCGACCAGGGCGGTCATGATGAAGGCAACGATGAAGCTGAGGATCCAGGAGCCGGTCGATGTGCTGATGGCGTAGCCGACATAGCCGCCGAACAGATAGAGCGAGCCGTGGGCGAGGTTGACGTTGCGCATCAGGCCGAAGATCAGCGTGAAGCCGCTGGCGACGAGGAAGTAGAGGCCTCCGAGCGTGATGCCGTTGAAGAGCGCATTGAGGAAGACCCGCTTGCGGCCGATCGCCTCTTCGAGCCCCGGCGGCCAGACCGCGAAGATCAGCCAGAGCACGATCGCAATGGCAATGATCGCGATCAGCGCCCAGGCCGGATGGCGTTCGACAAAGCGGCTCATGGCCTCACCTCGCCCCGCTTGCGGTGTGGCAATCGCGTACGGGAAGCGGATTCCCTGCGGTCCATCCTTCGAGACGCCCGCTTTGGCGGGCTCCTCAGGATGAGGGCGGAGCTTGCTGCAGCAGTTTCAACGGGGCCGATGTCGATGAGCCTCATCCTGAGCCCCCAGCGCCGAAAGCGGGCGCTGCACATGGAACCATGAACCACCTGCGAGACGTCGTCTGACAGGTGGTTCATGGAGAGGAGACCACGGAGCGGTCGTCTCGAAGGACGAGGCGCTTGCTCGGGCCGTTCCAAGAGATCATCTGCGATTGCTCGCCCGCGCGCGGGGAGGGGGCGCGCGGAAGGCCTAGGCACACCTCGATCCTCTCCCCGCATGCGGGGAGAGGAGGGATCCAAGCCGTTGCCGGCTGCTGGCCCTGCCATGGACGAACGTCCTCCCTGGACTCGCGATCCTCTTTCGGGATCGCGTGCCCGCATCCTAGCGAGGCGGCGAGGGCGACGTTTGATCGAGAGTATCTTTTCGTGCCGCGATCAGGCGCGCAAAACCTTGGCTGCGCGACGATAATCGGTCGGGGCCATTCCGACATTGGCGGCGAAGAAGCGGGTGAAACCGCTCTGCGAGGAGAAGCCGAGATCGAAGCCGATGTCGGCGATCGGCGTCTCGCTCGCCACCAGCGCCTCGAGCGCCTGTTCCATGATCAGCGTATTGAGATAGAGGTTCGGCGTGAGGCCGGTCTGCACGCGGAACAGCCGGTAGAAGTGCGGCCGCGACAGGCCGGATTCGCGCGCGATGGTGTCGAGCTCGATCTCGGCGCCGGGGCTTTCCGACATCATCTTGATGCATTTGCGCACGCGAAAATCGGTGACGGAACCGTTGGCGCGCGGATCGCGCGCGATCTCGGCCTGCTGCCAGCTCTCGTCGTAGCAGATGTCGATCAGCCTTCTCAGCTCGGAATCGAGGCTGGACAGGGATGGTGCGCCGCACACGAGCGCGGCGGTCCGCCTGATATGCTTGTCGAGTGCAGGCGTGCGCCTGAATTGGGTGCGGCCGAACCGCAGACGGTCGGTGCCGGCGGTATCAGGCGCAAACCATTCGGCGTTGACGTAGAGCACGAAGAAGATCGCGCCGCCGTCGAGATCGCTTGGCAGGAAGTTGTGTGGCTCCCATGGATTGACGGCGACGACGGAGGATTCGGTGAGATCATAATGCCCGTTGGAGACGTCGATGCATGCCGGCATGCCGCCGACATGGAAGATCAGATGACCTTCGCGATGGGCGTGGATATTGAAAGGGCGGTTCAATTGATAAACCGTCGCCCGGCCGAAGCGGCCGTGGAAGACGGCGAGCGCACGGCTCATGCCTTCCCCTCCCGAATGTTCTTGTCTTTTCGGCAAGCGTTCAACAACGCCGCCGAGATTGCAAGAGCGGAGAGCGACCGCGTCAGCAAGTCGCTCTCCGCTTACACCGCGCAGGCGTGATGCGTCAGTATTTCTTACATTCCGGAACGGCGCGGCTCGGCAGTCCGATCTTGGAGAACACGGCCGGATCGTAGCCGAGCGTTTGGTTCACGTTCGGGATCACCTTCACGACCTTGCTGAACAGCGCACCCTTGCCGTCATCGACGACTTCGGTGACGAAGTTGGTGCCGATCGCCTGGCGGTTGGAGTCCAGCTTGATCTTGCCGTTCGGCGCGTCGAGCTCGATCTTCGCCAGTGCTTCCCTGAACTTTGCCTGGTTGTTGGAGAGATCGCCATTGACCTGACGCAGCGCGAGGATCAGCGCCATGGTTGAATCATAGTAGTTGGTCGCCAGCAGCGACGGGCTCGGGAAGCGCTTGTTGGGCGGGAAGGCGTCCTGATAGGCCTTCACGAACTTCTGCCAGCCCGGATCCTCCCAGGTGTCGGCCTGACCGCTCGCCGCGATGGTTCCGATCAAGGCGTTCTTGGCGTTGCCTTTCGACGACAGGATGGTCTGGTCGATCATGATGGAACCGCCCATCAGATGCGCCTTGCCGCCGGCCTGCTGATACTGGTTGAGGAAGTTGACGGCATCCGCCCCGCCGAGCCCGAGATAGATCGCATCAACATCGTCGGGCAGGGCGGCGATGACGGAGGCGAAGTCCTTGGTTCCGAGCGGCACCCATTGCCGGTTGGTGACCTGTCCGCCCATTCCGCAAAATTCGAGTACCAGCCCGAACACCTGGGTGTAGATGAAGGAATAGTCCTCACCGACGGTTGCGATCTTGCGATACTTCTTTTCCTCATAGGCGTATTTGCCGAGGCCGACCTGCCACTGCGCGCCGTCCATGTTGTAGCGGAAGAAGTTCGGCGCGGGGTCGACATAGGTGGTTTCCTGCGCGCCCGAGGCCGCATTGACGAAGGTCAGCTCGGGATGGGTCTTGGCAAAGTTCTTCACCGCGATGCCTTCGTCGCCGGAGAGCGGCGACAGCAGGATCTGCACCTTGTCCTGCTCAATCAGCTTGCGCACCGCGCGCACGGCGGAGTCCGGCGTTGCGTCGGTCGAGGCGACGATGAACTCGAGCTCCTTGTCGCCGACCTTCTTGCCCAGCACGTTGAGCGCCGTCTGGTGGCCGCGCATGCCGTCCTCGCCGAGCACCGTGTAGGTGCCTTCGAGCGTTGCGGTCACGCCGACCTTGATCTTTTCCTGAGCGATCGCGGCGCCTGAAAGAAACAGGCTGCTCAGCGCGAGCAGCCCCACACTGCATTTCGACATTGTGCTCCTCCCCTCTGTCGTCGATTTGTCGCCAACCGGCGCGACGCCCGCGGCTCTCAAGGGCTCGCGGATTTGACGGGAAAGCTAGCCGAAGTTGCATGCGGTGCACGCGTGGGCGCCTCGTTCGGCTTGACGGGCAGTCTCATTTTGGATGTTGCGGCGCAAATGGTTTCGCGGTGCAACAGGGTGCGGGTCATCCCGCGAGAAATCCTCCGTCCACCGCGACCACCGTGCCGGTCGCATATTGCGAAGCCGGCATGCACAGGAAGGCGACTGCCCCGGCGATGTCCTCGGGCTGTCCCCAGCGCTTGAACGCGGTCCGGTCGGCGATGCGCTGATAATGGGCGCGGTCGGTGCGGCCGGCGGCGTTGATCGCCGTTTCGATATAGCCGGGCGCCACCGCATTGACGCGGATGCCTTCCTCGGCCCACTTCAGAGCCAGCGCTTTCGTCAGCATCACGACGCCGCCCTTGCTGGCGCAATAGGCGGGAATCCGTGGCAGCGCCAGCGTCGCGTTCATCGAGGCGATGTTGACGATCGAGCCCTTCTGCTCCGCAAGCAGCGGGTGGAACGCCATGCAAGTCCGGAACGTGCCGGTGAGATTGACGTCGAGCACCTTCATGAACGTCTCGATCTCGAATTCCTTGTCGCGCGCGAGAATTCCGGCGCAGTTGACCAGCGCGTCGACCCGCGTGTGCTGCCGCGCGAAGGAGTTCACGGCCGCATCATCGGTGACGTCGAGTGTCGCGAGCGTGAGCCCGGTGCGCGGCTTGAGCAGGGTGCGGGCGAGATCGGCCTCGTTCGCGGCGCTTGCGGTCACCGTCGCGCCGAGGTCGCAAAACTGGCTGCTGATGGCCGCGCCAATGTCGCCGGCGCCGCCGATCACGACGGCATGAAAGCCGGGCGCGAGGGAGAAATTCGAATTCATCCGTAGGGTCTCACTTCAGGGATTTCGGAGGCGGAGCCGTCGATTCACGGACCACCAGTGAGAAGTCGATCTCGCGATGCATGATGGTCTGCTCCCCGGCAAGGCTGCGCACCAGATATTCTCCGGCGCGCTGCCAGGTCTCTCCGGTCGGTACGTGGATCGTCGTGAGGCTCGGGCGCAAATGGCGGCTCCAGTCGAGGTCGTCGAAGCCGACCACCGACAGGTCGCGCGGCACGGAAAAGCCGTCGCGCTCCGCCTCGAGCAGCACGCCATAGGCGATGACGTCGTTGCCGCACACCACGGCGGTCGGACGGTCCTTGAGATTGAGAAGATGACGCGCAGCCTCGCGCGCGTCATCCAGCGTATAGGGCACCTCGACGTGCCATTGCGGCGGAAGTTCGAGGCCTCTCTCGGCGAGCGCGCGGCGAAAGCCAGCGACGCGCGCGCTGGCGCGGTCGTTGTTGCGCTGGAGCGCCGAGACGATCCCGATGCGCCGGTGACCGAGCTCGATGACGTGCGCGGCGGCGCGATGGGCGGCCGCCTCGTTGTTCGTGCCGACGCAAGGGTAGGGCCGGTCAGGCTGATAGATGCCGACATTGATGAAGGGCACCGCATTGTCGGCCAGCAGCTTGCGCAATCCGTCGTGATGGCAATCGCCGCGCAGCACGAGGCCGTCGACGCCGCGGCTGATCAGATTGCGCGCCTGCTGCAGTTCGACATCGAGGTCATATCCGCTCGTGGTGAGGAACAGCATGTATCCGACCGACGACAGATACTGCTGGAGCGAAGCAATGCCGCGCGCGAACATCGTGTTGTCGATCGTCGGCACGATCGCGCCAAGGGTACGCGAGCGACGTGACGATAGGATGCGCGCCGGCGCATGCGGGATGTAGCCGAGCGCTTCGATGGCTTGCTCGATCCGCGCGCGTAGAGATGGGCTCACCGCATCCGGGTTGTTGAGGGCCCGCGACACCGATGCGGTTGAAACGCCGGCCCGGGCCGCGACGGCCCGTATTCCCTGTTTCACAGATTTGGTGTTGGTCAGCCGCATGGATGTAACGTTACATAGGGTAAGCAACCGCTCGACAGCGGAAATATCGCGAATTTGCCGCAGATTTCGTAAGTTGTCCATCGCTTGACAGGACGGATGCGAAGTCTAGATTGTAACCGTTTTCAGATAGTGCTCAAACGCGTTCAAAAATGGCCTGCCGACTTAAGGCAGCCAGCCGGGAGGAGAGTTCGATGAAGGCCAGGATGCTCGCGACGCGGCTCGCGTTGCCCGTTTTCGTGATTGCCGCTGCCTGCGCGCAGGCGCACGCGGCCGATTTCGACTGGATGAAGTTCAAGGGCAAGACCGTCACCTTTCTCGCCAACAACAATCCGGTCGCGCAGGCGCTGCTGACCTACAAGGCCGACTTCGAGAAGCTGACCGGCATGACGCTGAAGGTCGACGGCTATCAGGAGCAGCAGATGCGCCAGCGTCTGGTCACCGTGATGAACGCGAACAGCGACGAGGTCGACGTGTTCATGACGTTGCCCTCACGCGAGGGCGAGCAGTTCGCCGCCGCCGGCTGGTACGCCGATCTCACCGCGATGGCCAAGAACGAGGTCGCCAAGGAGTACGACCCGGCCGGGCTCAGCCAGGCCTTGCTGAAGGCCGCGACCTTCAGCGGCAAGCTGACCAGCATGCCCATGAACATCGAAGGTCCGATCTTCTACTATCGCACCGACATCTTCAAAAAGTGCGGCCTCGCGGCGCCGAAGACGATCAAGGATGTCGAGGTCGCCGCCGAGAAGATCAAGGCTTGCGACAGCGCCGTGACGCCGTTCGTCTCGCGCGGCCTCAAGCCCGCGGTCGCCTACACTTTCAGCAACATGCTGCACAATATCGGCGGCAGCTATATCGCAAGCGGCAAGTCGAACCTCTGCTCGACCAAAGGCAAGGAAGCGCTCGACACCTATAGCCGGCTGCTGCGCGACTTCGGACCGCCCGGCGTCGTCAACTACAGCTTCCAGCAGATATCGGCGCTCTACCGCAGCGGCCGCGCGGCGATGGCGTTCGAATCCTCCAATGAGCTGCGCACGGTGATGGAAGGCGGCGCCCGGCTGAAGGACACCGGCCTGTTGCCATTCCCGGCGGGCGAGGCCGGCCATGTGCCGACCACTATCGGCTGGGGCATCGCGGTGTCCTCGCACAGCAAGCAGCCGGAGGCGGCCTGGTACTTCGTGCAATGGGCGACCAGCCCCGAGGTGCAGAAGAAGATGGCGCTGCAGGGCATTGCCCCGCCGCGCCCATCGGTCGCCAAGGATCCCGAATATCGCAAGTGGATCGACGAGGAGCCGGTCCGCAAGGAATGGCAGGCCGCGCTCGACGTGCTCGCCACCAAGGGCTCCTCCGAGGTCGGCTATCCCATCGTCGCCAATCCGCAATCGCGCGAGTTCATCGGGCAGGCGGTGCAGGATCTAATTCTGAAGCAGAAGACCGTCGATCAGGCTTGCGCGGATGCCGACAAGGCGCTGGACGCGCTGATCGCGCTCAACTAGCCGCCCGATGCCGGCTGGCCTGCTGCCGGCCGGCACCTAACTCGATCGAGGACACGAACACATGTCGGACACGGCTGCGACACTCACGCAGGACCGGCAGAAGCTGGAGATGGCGGCGCTTTCGGCGCCGGCCGTGATCTTCACGGTCGCGATGATCGCGTTTCCGGTCGTCTACACGATCTGGCTCGGTTTCCAGCATTTCTCCTCGACCGGCAAGCAGTCCTTTGCCGGCCTCGCCAACTATTCGAAGCTAATCTCCGACTACGAGTTCTGGCACGGGTTGTGGGTCACGATCGCGCTCTATGTGCTGTCGCTGGTGCTCCAGCTCGTCTTCGGCGTCTGGCTCGCGCTGGTGTTGTTTCACGCCAAGCGCCTGCCGGGCATCGTTCGCTCGCTGTTCATCTCGCCCTTCATGATGCCGCCGGTGGTGGCGGGCATGATGTGGCTGGTGATCCTCGATCCCTCGCTGGGGGCGGCGAACTATATCCTGCAGTCGTTCGGCCTGCCGCCGTCGGACTGGCTGGCCTCGCCATCCCTGGTCATTCCGACCGTGGCGCTGATCGACAGCTGGCAGTGGACGCCTTACGTCGCCCTGATCGTGCTGGGCGGATTGCAATCGCTGCCGCCGAGCGTCTACGAGGCCGCGCAGATCGACGGCGCATCCCCGTTCAGGACGTTCCAGCGCATCACGCTGCCCCTGCTGCTGCCGACCATCGTCACCGCCGCGATCCTGCGCAGCGTCGATCTCCTGCGCTTCTTCGACATCATCTACATCACCACTCAGGGCGGCCCGGGCAACGCCTCGAACACGCTCAACATCTACGGCTTCCGGGTCGGCTTCGAGTTCTTCAACATCGGCTATGCCAGCGCCTTGATGCTGACGCTGACGGCGATCGTGTTCGGCGCCGTGCTCGCCTTCAACCGCCTGCGCGGCGCAGTCGCCTGGTGACGCGATGACAGACGCTGCCACCACCGATCACTGGATCCGCCGGCTCAACCTGGTGCAGCTCGTGCTGGCCGGCGTGCTCATCATGGCGCCAACGGTCTGGATGGTGCTGTCTTCATTCAAGCCGTCCTTCGAGGTGACAGCCTATCCGCCGACGCTGATCTTCACGCCGACGCTCGACAATTATGTCGAGCTGACCAAGACCACGCCGTTCCTGAGTTACGCACTCAACAGCCTCATCGTCACCGTCGGCTCGACCGCGCTCGGACTACTGTTCGGAATTCCCGCTGCCTTCGCCGTCTCCTGGACGCGGATTTCGTGGCCGGCGATCCTGACCCTGGCGGCGCGCATGGCGCCCGGCACGCTGTTCCTGCTGCCGTGGTACGTCATGTTCCGGCAGGTCGGCATGATCGGCTCGTACACCGCGCTGATCCTCAGCCATGCCGTCATCACGCTGCCGATCGTGATCTGGGTTCTGTTGCCGTCCTTTGATGGTATCCCGCGCAGCGTGTTCGAGGCGGCGCAAGTCGATGGATGCAGCGTCACGCGCATCCTCTGGCGCATCGCACTGCCGCTTGTTGCATCCGGCGTCGCGGTTTCGGCGATCCTCGCCTTCGTGTTCTCGTGGAACTACTTCCTGTTTGCGCTGGTGCTCTCCAACGGCGACACCAAGACGCTGATCGCGGCGGCCTTCAACTTCATCGGCGAAGGCTCGACGCAATGGGGCGCGCTGATGGCCGCGGCGACGTTGATCGCGTTGCCGCCGCTGGTGCTGGCGGCTCTCGTGCAGCGCTGGCTGGTGTCCGGGCTGACGCTCGGCGCGGTGAAAGGTTAGGTCTCTGATGAATGTATCACCTCGACCCAATTCGATCATGCAGGCCGCGGTCTTCCACGGCAACGATCGCATCACCATCGAGCGCGTGGCCTTACCCGACGTCGGCACGGGCGAGGTGCTGGTGCGCATCTCGCGCACGGCGCTGTGCGGCTCGGACTTCAAGCTCTGGCACAAGGGCGCCGAGTTCACCGCAGGTCACGAGATCTTTGGCGTGGTCGAGCAGCCCGGTCATCGTCTGCACGGCCGCCGCTGCGCCGTCTATATCCCCCTGCACTGCGACCATTGCGCGGCCTGCAAGCGCGGCGATACCCAGATGTGCCTGGAAGTCTCCAGCCTGATCGGCTGGAACAGGCCGGGCGGCTATGCCGAATATGTGCCTGTGCCGGAAAACTGCCTGCTGCCGGTGCCCGATGATATCGAGGACAGTCTTGCGCCGCTGCTGCTCGACACCATCGGTACGTCCGGCCATGCCGTGCGCTTCGTCAGCCGTGTCGTGCCGCCCGCTGAAGCCGGCCCGGTTCTCGTGATGGGGGCAGGGCCTGTCGGCCTCGGCGTCGTGCTGGCGCTCCGCGCGCTCGGCTATGATGACGTTCATGTCGCCGATCCCAACGCCGCGCGCCTCGGAATCGCGCAATCCTTCGGCGCGAAGGCGCACCCCATAGGCGACACCTCGAAGCGCTTCGCCCTCATCATGGAATGCTCCGGCGCGCATGCGGCGCGCAATCTCGGCATCGAGCTGGTCTTGCCGCGCGGCGCGCTGGTGCTGGTCGGCGAGAACGCCGCGCCCTGGACCATCGAGGAAGGCAAGGTGTTTCGGCGCAAGGATTTCTACATGATCCGAACCTTCTACTTCCCGTTCCAGGATTTCGAGCCGAATGTCGAGCTGCTGCGCAAGTACAAGGACGAATACCGCGTTCTCGTCGATGGCGAGTTCGGCCTCTCGGCTCTCCCTGAGAATTTCGCCCGCTTCGCCAGGGGCGAGCTGATCAAGCCGGTTCTGGCGCTGGACTGAGCGATCATGGCCTCGATCTCGATCCGCAATCTCGTCAAGCGCTACGGCAATTTCACCGTGATCCCCGATCTCAATCTGGAGATCGCGGACCATGAGTTCGTCGTGTTCGTCGGTCCGTCCGGCTGCGGCAAGTCGACCTTGCTGCGGATCATTGCGGGCCTTGAGCCGATTTCGTCGGGAGACCTCTACATCGGCGACAAGCGCGTCAACGGCGTGCAGGCCGCGCAGCGCGACATCGCGATGGTGTTCCAGGACTATGCGCTCTATCCGCACATGAAGGTCTACGACAACATGTCGTTTGCGCTGGAGCTCCGTGGCGTGCCGAAGGCGGAGATCGACGCCCGCGTGAAGCGCGCCGCAGCGCTGTTGCACATCGAGCCTTATCTCGACCGCAAGCCGAAGGAGCTCTCCGGCGGCCAGCGCCAGCGCGTCGCCATGGGCCGCGCCATCGTGCGGAATCCCAAGGCGTTTCTGTTCGACGAGCCGCTGTCCAATCTCGATGCCAAGCTACGCGGACAGGTGCGGGCCGAGATCAAGGCCCTGTCGCAGGAGCTGAAGACCACCATGGTCTTCGTGACCCACGACCAGATCGAGGCCATGACCATGGCCGACCGGATCGTGGTGCTCCAAAGCGGCACGATCCAGCAATACGACACGCCGGAGACGGTTTACGAGCGGCCCGCCAACCAGTTCGTCGCCGGCTTCATCGGTTCGCCCGCGATGAATTTCTTTCCGGTCGAATGGCGGCAGGAGCGTGCGGTTCTCTCGCAAGGCGGAACGGCGGTCGCTCTCGACGGCGATGCCGCCAGCCGCTTGCGTCAGGCCGGCAATGCCGTGCTCGGCATTCGCCCGGAGCATTTTGCATTAGCCGCTGATGCCGACGGCATCGCCATCAACGTCAGGCTGGTCGAGCCGCTCGGCTCGGATACGCTGATCCATTTCGATCTCGCCGGCGTCTCGGCGATCGCCCGGGTCGACCCGTCGCTGCGGCCGAAGGTCGGCGACCGCATCAGCTTGCGTCCGCAGCCTGGCAAGACGCATTTGTTCGATGCCGCCAATGGGCAGGTGCTGCGGTGAGCTCGGCAGCCAATATCGGTGACCTGTCGGCGCTGGCGGACGTCGCGTCCAAGGCCAGGCCTGTGCACGTGATCTGCCTCGGACTGTCCGCGCTCGACCAGGTCTGGCGCGTCGATCGTCTGTTCGCGGGAAGAAGCGAGAAGATCAAGGCGACCGGCTATGGCACGCTTGGCGGCGGCATGGCCGCCAACGCTTCGGTCGCGATAGCAAGGCTCGGCGCGTCCGTCGCGTTCTGGGGGCGGGCGGGGAATGACGCCGCCGGCCATGAGATGAAATCGGCCTTCATAGCCGAAGGCGTCGACGTCGAGAACTTCCGGCTGTTTCCCGACGGGCGCTCGTCCGTCTCCGGAATCATCGTCGACAGTTTCGGCGAGCGGCAGATCGTCAATTTCCGCGGACTTTACCCGGAAGCCGCGGATTGGCTTCCGCTCGAAGCCGTCGCGCGCGCATCCTCCGTGCTGGCCGATCCGCGCTGGGTTGAGGGCGCAGCGACGCTGTTCCGCGAGGCCCGCGCGCGCGGCATTCCGACGGTGCTGGACGGCGACATGGCCGACGCCGAGGTATTCGAGCGGCTGTTGCCGCTGACCGATCATACGATCTTCTCCGAGCCCGCGCTCAAATCCTTTGCCGGCTCGGCCGAAGACAAATCGCTTGCGGCGCTCGCGCGCTTCGGCTGCCGGGTCATCGCCGTCACGCGCGGCGAGGGAGGCGTGAGCTGGTACGCGAACGGCCAGTCGCATCGGCAGGCTGCCTATGGCGTCGAGGTCGTCGACACCACAGGCGCCGGCGACGTCTTCCACGGCGCCTATGCGCTTGCGATCGGCGCCAGTCTCGATGTGCGCACCGCCATGGCGTTTTCGGCAGCCACGGCCGCCATGAAATGCCGCCACGCCGGCGGCCGCAATGGAATTCCCGATATCAACGAGTGTCTTGCATTCATGAGGACGAAACCATGAGAACGATTGGAAAGAACCGCGGCCTGGCACGGCTTGCTGACGCGGATGGCCACTTTCGCATGGTCGCGCTGGACCAGCGGCCGCCACTGTTCGACGCCATCGCCAAGGCGAAGGGCATCACGCGGGATGAGGTTGAGTATTCCGACGTCACGGCGGCCAAGCGTCTTCTCGTCGAGAACCTCGCGCCGCATTGCAGCTCGATGCTGTTCGACCCGAATTTTGCGGTGCCTGCCGCGATCGATCTCTTGCCGCCGCGCTGCGGCCTGATCATGACTCTGGAAGAGCACCGCGTCGAGGAAACCGCGGGCGGCCGCAAGTCGCGCGCCATTACCAATTGGAGCGTAGAGAAGATCCGCGCCATGGGCGGCGATGCCGTCAAGGTGCTGGCCTGGTACCGGCCGGACGCAGACCCCGCCGTGAACGAGCATCAGAAGCGGTTTGTGCGCGAGATCGGCGTGGAGTGCGCCCGCCACGACATCCCCTATGTCCTAGAGCTGCTGGTTTATCCGTTCCTCGGCAGCGCCAATCACACCGCCGACTATGTGGAATCGCCGGGCAAGCTTCCAGGTCTCGTTATCGACAGCGTACGCGAGTTCGCCAAGCCCGAATACGGCGTCGATCTCCTTAAGCTGGAGAGCCCGCTTGCGGCGAGCAGCCTGCCGGCCCGCGACGGTAGCGCGGAAGCGAAGGCCGCGCAGAAGGAGTTCGACGCGATCGGCGATATCTGCCGCGAGCGCAGCATTCCCTGGGTACTTCTGTCCGGCGGCGCTGCACCGGAAAAGTTCGAGCGTGTCCTCGATTTCGCCTATGCGGCGGGAGCCGGCGGCTTCCTGGCCGGTCGCACCATCTGGCTCGACGCCGTGCTGAGGAACTTTCCGGATCGGGCGGCGGTGTCGGCGAGCCTGCGCAAGGACGGCCTCGGCGTGCTGGAACGGCTCAACGAGCTGACCACGGCCAAGGCCGCGCCATGGAAGGCGCGCTTTCCGGTGTTTACTGATATCAAGCAGGAAGGTGACTTCGCGCGCGCCTATTGAGATAGTGGCACTGCGTGGTCTCATCCCGACCGCAGGATCCGCGACATGACTGACGGTTTCACCATCCGCTCGATCGAGGCGTTTTGCTATCGCTATCCGCTGGCGACGCCGGTGGTGACGTCGTTCGGCAAGATGCTCAACCGTCCCGCCGTCTTCGTTCGCGCCGTCGATGAAGACGGCGTCGAGGGATGGGGTGAAGCCTGGTCCAACTTCCCAGCGCCCGGCGCGGAGCATCGCGCCCGGCTCGTCAACGAGGTGCTTGCGCCCGGCCTTGTCGGCCGCAAATTCGACAGTCCTGCTCAGGCCTTCGAGACCCTGAGCAAGGGCACCGAGGTGCTGGCGCTTCAGTGCGGCGAACCGGGACCATTTGCGCAGGCGATTTCGGGCATCGATCTCGCGCTGTGGGACCTCTCCGCACGCCGCCAGCGTTTGCCGCTTTGGCGGCTTCTGGGCGGGCAGTCCGACACGATCAAGGTCTATGCCAGCGGCATCAACCCTGGGGGAGCCGCGCAGGCAGCGGGGGCCGCGCTCAAGCGCGGCCATCGCGCGCTGAAGCTGAAGGTCGGCTTCGGCACCGAGACCGACCTCGCCAATCTGGCCACGCTGCGCGGACTTGTCGGCGCCGGCATGCTTGCCAGCGATGCCAATCAGGGCTGGTCAATGGCGCAGGCGCTTCAGATGCTGCCGCGGCTGGCCGAATTCGATCTGCGCTGGCTGGAGGAGCCGATCCGCGCCGATCGCCCGCGCGAGGAATGGCGCAGGCTGCGCGCTGCAGCGACGATGCCGATTGCCGCCGGCGAAAACATTTCGAGCGTCGAAGCCTTCAGGGATGTTCTGTCGGAAGGCGTGCTTGGCGTGGTTCAGCCTGATGTTGCGAAATGGGGCGGCCTCAGCCTCTGCGCCGGGCTGGCGCGCGACATCCTGGCGGCAGGCAAGACGTTTTGCCCGCACTATCTCGGCGGAGGTCTCGGCTTGCTTGCCTCCGCGCATCTTCTCGCCGGTATCGGAGGTGATGGCTGGCTGGAAGTCGATGCCAACGACAACCCGCTGCGCGATCGGCTTTGCGGCTCGATCATCAACGTGAGGGAGGGGACCGTTAAACTTGGCGAAGAGCCCGGGCTTGGAATAGTGCCCGATCTTGCCTCTATCGAGCGCTATCGCAGCATCTAGACCAGAGTGAAGAGACCCGCTGGCTTCCGGCCGCAATGCTCTCGCTTGATCGGCCTCGTTCTCGTTGGCCATGACTTCCTCAAATTGACCATGATGGATTGGAGCGAGACCTCAGTTCGGAGCATTGGGCACATTGTGGTGATCGATCGCCTCGCCAATCTGGACGACGGGGCCTGGACCGTGTCCTACGGCGTCACTGCGGACAATTCTTCGGCGTTCGAGGAGGTGATGCGCGTGCTGAAGTTCGCCGCCAACAGCACCACGCTGTCGTCTTCGGACATCACCGGCGCGCTCGACCTCGCCAGCACGGCGCTCGACGACACCGCCGCCGTGCAGGCAAAGCTGTCGAGCCCGTCGTCCTCGATCGAGACCGCGAGCGCTCGCCAGGCCGACTACAAGAGTTACGCGGAGACCTTGTCGAATGACCTGACCAGCGTCGACGTCGCCGCCATCACGGCGCAGCTCTCGATTTACCAGGCGCAACTCACGGCGTCCTATTCTGCTCTCGGGAAGATCTTGAGCCTGAATCTTGCGAGTTATCTGAAGTGAGTGCACGAATAAGATGCTTGCCACTGAACGAAAAGCGGAAGCCGTCTCCGTCCGGGCTGGAGGCTGATCAAGAAGGAAGGAAGCGGAAGTCTCGGCCGGCACGATCTCCTCGTCGGACCAGTCCGCGCTTTCGACGGCGCTGACCGATATCAACTCGGTGCTCCAGCAGAGCCGGTCGAGCGGCAGTACGATCCGCGCCTTCACATCAATAACACGCAGCCCTTGCGCCGAGCTTCGGATAGAGCCGATCGATCGCGGCGATCTCGCTCTTCATCTGCGCGGTAATCCAGTCGCGGATCTCGGCGGCGATCGGGCGCATCGGTCGGTTGCGGGGCGGCAGGAATTCGCAGATGCGGCGCGTGGTGGTGAGTGTGTCGGAGGCCGGCACCAGCGCGCCGGTGAGCAGCCAATGCGAGGCGACCGTCAGCCAGCCGAGCGCAATGCCCTGGCCGAGTAGTGCAGCCTGCACCACGACGGCATAGTCGGTGAAGCTCAGCGCCTTGGCCGCGCCGCGGCGCCCGGTGAGCAGCGAGGCGTAATCCGCGGCCCAGTCGCCCGGCGTCTCGGCGAGACGAATGATGGTGTTACCTTCCGTGGGGTCGGTCTCGCCGAGATAGCCGGGGCTGCACATGGGCAGCATGACTTCCTTCATCACCAGCGTGCCGCCGGATGACGGCTCGTCGCGATCGCGGAAGCGCATGCCGAGATCGACGTTCTCCACCGGTCCGCGTAGCGCACCAGAGATGAGCTGGAAGCGCAGATCGACTTGCGGAAACTGCTTCTGCAGCTTGTCGATGCGCGGCATCAGCCAATGTGTGGTGAAGGCGGAGGATACCGACAGCGTCACCGTCTCGGTGCCCTTGCGGCGTCGCTCAATCTCGACGAGCCCGCTCTCGATGCTGCGAAAGCCTTCGAGCACGCGGCGATAGAGCAGCTCGCCTTCCTCGGTAAGCACCGCGCGGCCCGCTGTGCGGTCGAACAGGCGCACGCCGAGATGCTCCTCGAGCTGCCCGAGCATGCGGCTCACTGCCGGCTGCGTGACGTTCAATTCGGCGGCCGCCGCGGTGAAGCTGCCATTGCGCGCCGCTGCGTCGAAGACGAACAGGGCGTTACTGGAAGGCAGCATCCGGCGCAACTCAGGCATAACGTCATGTTATGAGGCCCGTAACAATTTGGCAATTGCCGGGTCTTGCCAAGTCTGTTGTCATTGGCATCACAGCCTAAAGATAAGGCTCGCGAGAGAGGGTTAGGTGCACTGCACGCTTCAGCCGTGAGTGCTCAGGATCCCTGTCTATAAAGCAGGCTTATGGCGCGCAGTGAGGCACGCCGTTGCAGGGATTGGTGAGGTCGGTCATTGGACAAGCGAGCGGAGAGCGTCGAGATCAGGTCCGCGAGCAAGGCGTATGGCGCCGTTCGCGCCCTGGACGACGTGTCCCTCGATGTCGGCCCCGGCGAGTTCGTCTCGTTGCTCGGTCCCTCCGGTTCCGGCAAGACCACGCTGCTCGGCATTCTCGGCGGCTTCATCCTGCCATCGTCGGGCTCAATCCATTTCGGCGGCCGCGACGTCACCTACATGCCGCCGCACAAGCGCGATATCGGCGTGGTTTTCCAGAACTACGCGCTGTTCCCGCATATGAGCGTCGGCGAGAACGTCGCCTTTCCGTTGCGCGCGCGGCGGCTGCCCAAAGCGATCTGGCCGGACAAGGTGCTTGCGTCGCTCGCGATGGTGGGGCTCGCCGGGTATGAGGAGCGCGGCATCGCGCAGCTCTCGGGCGGCCAGCGCCAGCGCGTGGCGCTGGCGCGCGCGATGATCTTCGAGCCGCGCCTGATCCTGATGGACGAGCCGCTCTCCGCGCTCGACAAGCAGCTGCGCGAATCCATGCAGATCGAGCTGCGGGCGCTGCACAAGCGCATCGGCGCCACCATCATCTACGTCACCCACGACCAGCGCGAGGCGCTGACCATGAGCGACCGCGTAGCGGTAATGCGCGACGGCCGCCTGATCCAGATCGACACGCCCGAGCGGCTGCACGACCATCCCGCCGATTCCTTCGTCGCCAGCTTCATCGGCGAGGCGACCATGCTCTCGGTCCGCCGCCTTGACACCTCCAGGATCGCACTCGGCAATGTGCTGCTGCGCAGTGCGCGCGCGCTTCCCGATGGCGATGCCCTGATGCTGGCGGTGCACAGCGAAAAGCTGCTGATCGACGACGGCGCGCAGGATCCCGCCTGCAACCGGCTGACCGGGACGGTCACCGACATCGTCTATCAGGGCGAGAGCCTGCGCATCTTCCTGGCGCTGGAAGGCGGCATCGAGTTCAGCTTGCGCCAGCCGGCCTATCACCAGGCCTACAGCCGGATTCCGCCGCTCGGCGGCAGCCTCACCGTCACCCTCCACCCCGAAGACACTATCGTCGTGCCCCGGGTGGACTGAACCCAAGCCCGTTCAACCGAGAGAAGAAGCGACCATGTCCACCCCAGCCGCATTCAGCCATTTCAAGGTCCTCACCTTCGATGTCGTCGGCACCTTGATCGATTTCGAGAGCGGCGTGCTCGCTGCGGTGCGCCGGATTTCGGGCAAGACCCCGGCCGAGCTCAGCGACGACCAGATCTTCGAGCCCTACAAGCGTGGCCGCGACAAGCACTATGAGCGCTCGAGCGAGGCGATGTTCCACGTCTACCGCCATCTCGCCCAGGAACTGGACCTGCCGGCCGATGATGCCGCGTGCGATGCGTTCCAGCTCTCGGTGCTGCGCTGGAGCCCCTTCGCCGATTCCGTCGAGGCCTTGAAGCGCCTGCGCACCAAATTCCGCCTGGTCGCGATGACCAACGCCGATCGCGTCGCGCTGTCCGCTTACGCCCATGCGCTCGGCAATTCGTTCGACGACACCGTCTGCGCCGACGACACTGGCGTCGCCAAGCCGAACCCGGAGTTCTTCGCCTACAACAAGGGCCGCCAGTCGGCTTTCGGTTACAAGCAGTCCGACATCTTGCACGTCGCGCAGAGCCAGTATCACGACATCGGGATCGCGCGGAAACTCGGCTACAAGGTGTGCTGGATCGAGCGCCGCCAGGGCATTGCGGGCTTCGGCGCTACGCCGGCAGTGGAGACGTTGACCAAGCCCGACTTCCACTTCCCGACGCTGAAAGCGCTTGCCGACGCGGCCATCGGACCTGCGGCATAAATCCGTGAGCGCAGGCATGACACGGGATTGGAGCGCGCTGCCATCGGTGAACTCGCTGTGGGAAGCCACCGCGGAGCCGGCGCGTGATTTTCCCGTGCTGTCGGGCGAGCAACAAGCGGATGTCGTGATCATCGGGGCTGGTTACACCGGTCTCTCCGCCGCGCACCACATCGCCGGGGACGGCCTGTCGCCGATCGTGCTCGAGGCGAACCGTCCCGGCTGGGGTGCGAGCGGGCGCAATGGCGGGGTGATCACGGCAAAATTCCGTCTGTCGTTTCGCGAGATCGATGCCGCACATGGCCGCGCCATGGCAAAGCGCATGTACGAGATCGCGCATGAATCCACCGACATGGTCGAGGAGCTGGTCTCCGAATTCGGCATCACCGGCGCGAACCTGACGCGTACCGGCCAGGTCAAGGCCGCGCACAACGAGACGACTCTGAAGGCCGCGATCGACGAAGCTAACTGGATGACGCGCGAGATGGGCTCTGCCGAGGTCCGCATCCTCGACAAGAACGGCGTGCGCGAGGAGACCGGCTCCGACATTTTCGTCGGCGGCGTGCTCAATCCCGGCTCGGGCGGCATCCATCCGCTGAACTATCTGCGTGGTCTCGCCGACGGCATCGCGCGGCGCGGTGTTCCGATCTTCCAGGAATCGCCCGTGGTGAAGCTGCGGCGGGAGAATGGCGGCATCGTCGCCGAGACGCCGCAAGGTGCGGTGCGCGCAAAACAGGCGATCATCGCTACCAACAGCTATTCCGATCTCACCGGCGCGACGGCGCACATGCAGTGCACGCTGATCCCGTTCCGCAGCGCCATGGTTGCGACCGAGCAGCTGCCGCGCAATCTCGCGGGAAAGCTGATGCCAACCGGGCGTACCTACACCGAGACCAAGCGCATGATGCGCTGGTTCCGCATGGTCGACAATCGCGTGATCTTTGGCGGACGCGGCGCCTTCGGCAAGCAGGATTCCCAGGCCGCATTTGACGCCTTGCGCAGGGCGATGGTCGGCATCTTTCCTGATCTCGCCGATGTTCCGCTCGAATACAAGTGGTCGGGCCTCGTGGCGATGACGCTGGATTCGGTGCCGCATATCGGCCGGATCGACGAGCGCACGCTGGTCTCGATGGGCTACAACGGCGCAGGCGTCGCCACGTCGAGCCTGATGGGCCGCTATCTCGCCGCCTTCGTCCGCGGTGAGATGCCCGATGTCGGCCTGCTCGATATCAAGCGCATGAAACCCATTCCGTTCTATCCGCTGCGCGAGCCCGCCGTGCGCATGGTCGCCGGCTGGTACCAGTTTCTCGATGCGATCGGTCAGTGAGATCTCTTTGGCGATGGAGGAGGCGACGATGACGGCGAAACGGAATTCTGGATTTTGTTACGCCCTGTTGGGTGCTTCGATCAGTGCGATCGCGCTCGGTACCGCGGCCAACGCCGCAGAACAGATCACCTTCGTGTCGCAAGGCGGCGCCTATCAGCAGGCGCAGACGGTGGCGATCCTCGATCCCTCCGCCAAGAAGCTCGGTATCACCATCAACCAGGACTCCATTCCCGATGCCTGGCCGGCGATCAAGACCCAGGTAGGTAGCGGCAAGCCGATCTGGGACGTCGTGGATACCCCGACCGGCTATTGCCTGCGCGGCGGCGAGCAGGGTCTGATCGAGAAGCTCGACTTCTCGAAAATCCCGAACGCGGCGGCGATGCCCGAGGCCTATCGCAGTCCCTATTCGGTGTCGTACGAGTTCTACTCCAGCGTGCTGGCCTACAGCCAGAAGACCTTTCCGAAGGACGCGCCGAATAGCTGGGTCGACTTCTGGGACGTCAAGAAATTCCCCGGCCGCCGCGCGCTGCGCAATCATCCCATCGCCACGCTCGAGGCGGCGCTGATGGCGGACGGCGTCGCGCCGGACAAGCTCTATCCGCTCGACGTCGATCGCGCCTTCAAGAAGCTGGAGGAGATCAAGCCGCACATCACGGTGTGGTGGACCTCCGGCGCGCAGTCGGCGCAGCTCCTCAATGACGGCGAGGTCGACATGGAGATGGCCTGGAACGGCCGCGTCAGCGCGGTCGCCAAGGAGGGCGCAAAGGTCTCCTTCACCTACAACCAGGGCATCCTGCAGAGCACCTCGCTCTGCATCCTCAAGGGCGCGCCGAATCTTGGGACCGCGGTGAAGTTCATCAACGAGGCTGTCGATCCCGTGCACCAGGCCAATTTGCCGCTCAACATCGACTACGGCCCGGGCAATCCAAGGGCGTTCGAGACCAATGTGATCAAGCCCGAACGCGCCGCGCAATTGCCGAGCGAGCCGGCCAATGCGGCCAAGCAGGCGCTGATGTCCTATGCCTGGTGGTCCTCGCCCGCGGGCGAGGCGGCTGAGAAGCGCTGGGCGTCGTTCATGCAGAAGTAGGCGAGGCCAGCATTGACGACATCCCTGTCCGATCCATCGCAAAAGCATCAGCGCCGCGAGCACGGCCTGATGCTGGCACTCGTGTCGCCGGCGCTGCTCGTGATCCTCCTGTTGATCGTGCTGCCGGTCGGTTGGCTCGCCTGGCAGTCGATCTACCATGACGGCTTTACGCTCGAGAACTATCGCCGCGTCTTCACCGAGGACATCTATTGGCGCAGCTTTGCGCTGACTTTCGAGATCAGCCTTGCGGTGACGGTGATCGCACTGCTGCTCGGCTATCCCGTGGCCTATCTTGCCAATTCCGTGCCCAGGGGGTGGAGCATCCTCATCCTGTCGCTGGTCGTGTTGCCGTTCTGGACCAGCGTGCTGGTCCGCGCCTATGCATGGCTGGCGCTGCTCCAGCGCACCGGCGTGATCAACCAGTTCCTGCGCTACCTCGAGGTCATCTCCGAGCCGCTCGCGCTGGTCCACAACACGTTCGGCACGGTGGTCGCGACCGTGCACATCCTGCTGCCGTTCATGGTGCTGCCGCTCTACGCCACCATGCAGAAGATCCCCGGCGACCTCATGCAGGCCGGCGCCAGCCTGGGGGCGAGCCCGTCGCTGACGTTTGTCCGTGTCTTCCTGCCGCTGTCGTTGCCGGGCGTTCTCGCGGGCTGCACCATGGTGTTCGTACTCTGTCTCGGCTTTTACATCACGCCGGAATTGCTGGGCGGCGGACGCACGGTGATGGTCTCGATGCTGGTGAGCCGCAATGTCGAGCTTTATAACCAGTTCGGTGCCGCGAGCGCGGTCGCCGTCGTGTTGCTCCTGAGCGTGCTCGTGATATTTTTCGTCGTGAGCCGCTTCATCTCGCTCGATCGGGTATTGGGGCAGAGATGATGCGCGCCTCGCCCGCCCGGATTCTTCTCTACGTGATCAGCGCGCTGGTGCTGGTCTATCTGATCATGCCGGTCTTGATCATCGCGCCGATCTCGTTCTCCGGCGCGCGCTTTCTGAGCTTCCCGCCACCGTCGTTCTCAACGCGTTGGTACCAGCAGTATTTCTCAAATCCCGCCTGGATGCAGGCGACGCGGGTGACGCTGACGGTCGCATTCCTGACCGTCGTAATCGCGACGCCGCTTGGCGTTGCCGCCGCCTATGCCATCTGCCAGTCCAAGCTGCGCATCATGCGCATCGTCCACATGGCGCTGCTGCTGCCGCTGGTGGTGCCGATCATCATCACCGCGGTGGGCATCTTCTTCGTCTATGCCAAGATCGGCCTGGTCGCGACCATGCCTGGTCTCGTGTTGGCGAACGTGATGCTGGGATTGCCTTATGTCGTCATCTCCGTGCTGGCGGGCCTTCAAAGCTTCGACCCGGCGCAAGAGATGGTAGCGCGTAGCCTCGGCATGAACCGCCTGCGCAGCTTCTTCGCGGTGACGCTGCCGCAGATCAAGTCCAGCGTTGTCGCCGGTGGCATCTTCGCCTTCATCTCGGCGATGGATGAGACCATTGTCGCGCTGTTCATCTCCGGCGGCCAGTATCAGCCGCTGACCAAGCGCATGTTCACCGCGCTCCGCGACGAGATCGATCCCACGATCGCCGCAATCTCGACGCTGATGACGGCAGCGTCGTTCATGCTGGTGCTGCTGGCAACTAGGCTACGACGTAGGAACGCGTCGTGTTAGTGCGTCGTGGGACGGGACGCGCTCGGTCGCAGAGCAGCCGTCCGGGAAGACGTCTCGGCCTGGAGGCTAGCATGGCAATAGCTGCGACTAGAGAATCTCAGCATGATGGTCGAGGTCTCGATTGCCGTGTTCGCCCCGCTTGCGGGACTGGCGAGGATCGTGGTCTGGCTCATGGTTCCCCCTGTATTTCAGATATGAATTGCATGTCCCAGCGATTTCAGCGATGCCTCGTGAAACGCTTCACTTTGGGTCGGATGCGCGTGGATGGTCATCGCGATGTCCTCGAGGCGCGCACCCATCTCCAGCGCAAGGCTGAAGGCGGCTGAAAGTTCGGCGATGCCGGCTCCGACCCCCTGAATTCCAAGCAGAAGATGGTTGTCAGCCCGCGCAACGGTGCGTATGAAGCCGTCCTCACGCTCCAGCGTCAGTGCGCGACCGTTGGCCTTGAACGGGAAGAGATCCGTCTTGACATCGAAGCCCTTGCCGCTTGCCTCGTTCGGCGACAGGCCGACGGTGACGATCTCGGGATCGGTGAAGCAGATCGCCGGGATCGAAACCCGGTCCCAGGCGTGGCGGCGACCGGCGACGATCTCTGCGACCATTTCGCCCTGCGCCATGGCGCGATGTGCCAGCATCGGCTCTCCCGTGATATCGCCGATCGCGAAGACACCGTGCATCGAGCTGCGGCATCGGTCGTCGATCCCGATGAAAGGTCCAGTCATGTCGAGATCGAGAGTCTCGAGGCCAAAGCCGGATGTCGCCGGCCTTCGGCCGACCGTAACGAGGATCTTGTCGGCATCCAGCGTCCTCTGCTCACCGCTGGCGGTCTCGATCGTGAGCGCGGTACCGTCCGCGATCAGCGTTTTCGCCTTCGCGCCTGTCAGGACGGTGACTCCGAGCGCACTCAGGCGCCTTTCGACCGGCGCGCTCAGTTCGCCATCATATTGCGGCAGAATGCGTGGCTCGGCCTCGACGACCGTGACGGCCGCGCCTAACTTCGCGAACGCCGTGCCGAGCTCGAGGCCAATGTAGCCGCCGCCGACCACGACCAGCTTGTTCGGGATCTCGGTCAGCGCCAGCGCCTCGGTCGACGAGATCACGCGGCCTCCGAATGGCATGTGCGGAAGCGCGACGGGCTCGGCGCCCGTCGCGATCACCACCGTTTCGGCGTGGATCATCTGCGCGCCGGATCGCGTTTCGACCTCGACGGACTTGCCATCGCGAAAACGAGCATGCCCGGCTATGAGCCTGACGCCCGCCTTCTTCAGGAGGCCGGCCACGCCGCCGTTGAGGCGCCGGACGATGCTGTCCTTCCAGGCGACGGTCCTGGCGAAATCGAGCGACGGCTTTGCCGTGGAAATTCCGAGCGCACTCTCTTCCTCGGCGGCAGCTGCGATCGTTTGATACTCGCCGGCCGCATGGATCAGAGCCTTGGAGGGAATGCAGCCGACATTGAGACAGGTGCCACCCGGCTTCTCGGCTTCGACGACAATCGTATCGATGCCGAGCTGGCCGGCGCGGATCGCGCAGGTATAGCCGCCAGGGCCCGCGCCGATGACAAGGAGCTTGCAGTTGATTTCAGCCATCGCACTATCAATCAATGAAGATCATGGCCGGCGTTTCCAGCAGCAGCTTGATGCGTTGCACGAATTGGGCGGCATCAAAACCATCGATCACGCGATGATCGAAGCTGGATGACAGGTTCATCATCTGGCGCGGCACGAAGGCCGCACCGTCCCAGTGCGGTCGGATGGCGA
The DNA here is from genome assembly GCF_002795245.1 of Bradyrhizobium forestalis. Taxonomy (GTDB): domain Bacteria; phylum Pseudomonadota; class Alphaproteobacteria; order Rhizobiales; family Xanthobacteraceae; genus Bradyrhizobium; species Bradyrhizobium forestalis. The sequence goes on from NZ_PGVG01000003.1 coordinate 302,162, forward strand.
TCCGGTTGACGCCGACGATCGCGACCTCCGGGTGATTGATAATGGGGGTCGTCGCGAGCCCGCCGAGCGCGCCGAGCGATGTGATGGTGATGGTTGAGCCGGTAAGTTCGTCGCGGGTGGCGTTGCCGTTTCGAGCTGCTTCGGCGAGCCGCGCGACCTCAGTGGCGCAATCCCAGAGGTCGCGTGCTTCCGCATGCCGGACGACGGGTACCACGAGACCGGTCGGGGTCTGGGTGGCGATCCCGATATGGACGCCGGCGTGCTGGTGCACGATCCCGGCCTCATCGTCGAAATGGGCATTGAGATGCGGCAGCTCGGCGATCGCGCGCACCATGGCGCGCATCAGGAACGGCAACAATGTCAGCTTCGGCTTGTCCGGCCGCTTCCGGCCGTTGACCTTCGCGCGCAAATCCTCGAGCGCCGTGACATCGATCTCTTCGATGTAGGTGATGTGCGGGATGCGGGAGTTCGCAATCGACATCTTCTCGGCGATCTTGCGGCGCAAGCCGACGATCTTGATGTCAGTGACTGCAGTTTGTGCCGGATGCGGTGTCGCCGTCGATCCGGTGCGGCCGTGCGCGAGATGGGCGTCGAGATCATCGTGAGTGATCCGCCCAGCCGGACCCGTGCCGCGAATCTGCCGCAGGTCGACGCCTGCTTCCCGCGCACGGAGCCGGACGGCGGGAGCCGCCAAAGGCCGTTCGACTGCGTGGTGGAGTGGCGAAGCGGAGGGCTGCGACCTCTGTGCGTCGGACGGCTCGCTCGCCCGCGTGCGCGGGGCGGTTGCGCCGTGATCAGCCCTCTTGCTCGCAGCGCTGGCCGCGGGCGATGCAAGCTTGGCCGCCTCGGCCGCCTGCTCGCTCTTGCCGTCTATCTCCAGCCGAACGAAGTCCGAGCCGATGGCGAGAAGGTCGCCCACATTGCCGGCGAGCCAGGTGACGCGACCGTCAGCCGGTGAGGGGATTTCGACGGTCGCCTTGTCGGTCATGACGGCGCCGAGCACGGCATCCTCGCGTACGACGTCTCCGACCTTCACGTGCCATTCCACGAGCTCGGCTTCCGCTATGCCTTCGCCGACGTCGGGCAGCCTGATCACGCGCTCGGCCATCTCAGGCCTCCAGGGTTTCGATCAGTGCGCGGCCGATCCGCGCCGGTCCCGGGAAGTAGTCCCATTCCTGCGCATGCGGGTAGGGCGTATCCCAGCCGGCAACGCGAACGATCGGTGCCTCCAGGTGATAGAAGCACCGCGTTTGCACCAGCGCGCAGAGCTCAGCGCCAAAGCCGGATGTAAGCGTTGCCTCATGCACGATCACGCAGCGTCCGGTCTTTTTGACCGAGGCTTCGATGGTGTCGAGATCGAGCGGCAGCAAGGTGCGCAGATCGATGATCTCGGCGTCGATGCCGGTTTCCGCCGCGGCCGTCTCGGCGACATGAACCATCGTGCCGTAGGCAAGGATGGTGATGGCCTTGCCTTGCCTGCGGATCGCAGCGCTGCCGAGCGGAATTGCAAAATGTCCGTCGTCGACCTCACCGAGGTCATGCTTCGACCATGGTGTCACCGGCCGGTCATGATGGCCGTCGAACGGGCCGTTATAGAGTCGCTTCGGTTCGAGGAAGATCACGGGATCGGGGTCCTCTATCGCCGATATCAGCAGGCCCTTGGCATCGCGCGGATTCGACGGCACGACGGTCTTGATACCGCAGACATGGGTGAACAGCGCTTCCGGGCTCTGGCTATGCGTCTGGCCGCCAAAGATGCCGCCGCCGGTCGGCATCCGCACGACGAGAGGACATGTGAACTGGCCATTGGAGCGGTAGCGCAGCCGCGCCGCTTCGGAGACGATCTGGTCGTAGGCCGGATACATGTAATCGGCGAACTGGATCTCGACACACGGTTTCAATCCATAGGCCGCCATGCCCACCGCGACGCCGACGATGCCGAGCTCGCTGATCGGCGTATCGAAGCAACGGCTCGTTCCATATTTCGCTTGCAGGCCCTGGGTTGCGCGAAACACGCCGCCGAAATAGCCGACGTCCTCGCCGAACACCACGACGTCATCGTCGCGCGACATCATCACATCCATGGCCTCACGGATCGCCTCGATCATGGTTTTGCGCGACATCGCTCAGACTCCGGCTTCCTGGCGTTGCCGGCGTAGATGCGGCGGCATCTCCGCGAACACGCCTTCGAACATGTCGCGCGCCGAGGCATGCTGAGGAGAATGCAGCGTGCCGTGGCTCTCGGCCTCCTTCTGCGCCGCGATCACGGTGTCCATGATCTCGGCTTCGGTCTGCTTGTGCCGCTCCTCGGACCAGGCGCCGCGCACGATCAGATGGTTCTTCAGCCTGATCACGGGGTCTCCCAGCGGCCATGCCTCGGATTCCGTCTTCGGCCGATAGCCGGCTGGATCGTCCGAAGTGGAATGCGCGCCGACGCGATAGGTTACGTGCTCGATCAGGGTCGGGCCGAGATTGTGGCGTGCGCGCTCGCAGGCCCATTTCGCCACTGCATGGACCGCGAGGTAGTCGTTGCCGTCGACGCGCAGCGCCGGAATGCCGAAGCCGAGACCGCGCGCTGCGAACGTGCCGGAACCGCCGCGTGCGATGCCCTGGAAGGTCGAGATGGCCCATTGATTGTTGACGATGTTGAGCACGACCGGCGCGCGGTAGGTCGAGGCGAACACGAGGGCGGCGTGGAAGTCGGATTCGGCGGTTGCTCCATCGCCGATCCAGGCGATCGCGATCTTGGTGTCGTTTTTGATCGCAGATGCCATCGCCCAGCCGACCGCCTGGATGTACTGGGTGGCGAGATTACCGGAGATCGAGAAGAAGCCGTGCTCCCGTGAGGAATACATCACGGGCAGCTGGCGCCCCTTCAGGGGATCGTGGGTGTTGGAGTAGATCTGGCAGGCCATCTCGACCAGCGAATAGCCGCTGGCGATCAAGAGCCCCGCCTGGCGGTAGGTCGGAAAATTCATGTCGCCCGGAAGAAGCGCCTTGCGGAAGGCGCAGCTCACGGCCTCTTCGCCCATATGCTGCATATAGAACGACGTCTTGCCCTGACGCTGCGCCATCTGCATGCGTGCATCGAAGGCACGCAACGTCATCATGTGGCGCAAGCCCTCGAGCAATTCGCCGTCGGAGAGCGCGCCGGCCCAGGGGCCGACGGCTTCACCGTCGCGATTGAGCACACGGATCACGGAAAAGGCGAGGTCGCGTATGGCCTCGGCGTCCACGTCGACGTTGGGACGATCGACCTGGCCGGCGCGCGGAATGCGGATGTTCGAGAAATCGGGTTTTCCGCCCGGGCGCACCGCCGGCTCCGGTACATGCAGTTTCAGGGGCGCAGGCTCCGGCGACCGAATTGCTTCGCGCCGCGAGCTCATGGTGTCATTTGTGAGGTTCTGGTCGGGCATTGGCATTCACCCCTCACCTCGATTGCATCAATGCAGAACAACGCGCCAACGCGCCGAACGAGCCGGTCGATGATGTCGCGGTCGTCGATATCTATGGAAGCCGAGATACGGCATTCGCTCGCGTCTGCTCGTGCGCTGACGGCAGCAAGCCGAAGCCCCGCGACGCGCGTCTGGTCGAGCAGGCGGCCGAGTGCGGCGTGCATATCGTTGGTCTGAAGTTCGAGAAGAAACACCGCATATGTCTCATTTTATTGGGATATCGTACTGGCAAAGTTCAGGATTGTTGTTCTTTTAATCTGGGTGTAGGCTAGTTTTACGGTATGAATTTTCTAAGTACTGACCGTAATCCCAGAATGGACTTCTTGGTATGGCGCCGGTCGGACGTGGCGCAAGGTCGGTCAAAGCTCCCCGCAAGGATGCGCTTCGGCTCGACGAGATTGATCGCAAGATCCTGCGCGCCTTGCAGCAGGATGCGCGCCTGACGACGGCGCAACTCGCCGACAAGATCGGGCTCTCGACCACGCCGTGCTGGAACAGGCTGAAGCGCCTGGAGACGCAGGGCTATATCGATGGCTATGTCGCCCTGCTCAATCAGGACAAGCTCGGCCTGCCTGAGACCGTCATCATCGAGCTGACCCTCGATCGCCACGACGAAGAGATGCTCGAACGCTTTGGTCAACTGCTCACGAGCTTGCCGGAGGTGATCGAAGCCTATCTCACTACGGGCGACTACGATTACGTCGTGAAGGTCGCGGTCGAGAGCACCGCCGGCTATGAACGCTTCCTGCGCGAAAAGCTCTATCGCATCCCGGGCATCCGCCACAGCCGATCGTCGTTTGCGCTGCGCTGTCTAAAGAAGCTGACGTCGGTGCAGGTCTAGTCAAATGTGTCCCCACGATGAGAAGACGTCACCGGCTGTGACGTCCTCTCCTCGCGTTCGGTTGAAAGGTTCGGCGCGTCAGAAGGCCGTCTTCTTGCCGATGATGCCGACGTAGCTCGATCGTACCAGAGCGCCCCGCGCCGGGGCTGCCGCGGTTGAAGCGGCGGGGGGACGCTTTCGCCCAACTCTACGGAAGTATACTGTCCGTCCGCGTTAGACACGGGTTCCGTGGTGTGGACGACAACGCCGAGCGGGGTTGGCCATCCGCGCAAGGCGTGTACTACGCTCCGCAACCTGACCAGCGTTTGCACCGCCTTGCAATCCCGCGCCGGTTCGCAATGATGCCACTTGCCGGCCTTCGAAATAGGGCGAAGCCTCGTTCGCCAAGTCCTCGACATAGTCGAGGGCGCTCTTCACGCGGCCCCACTGATATCGACCGGCGAAATGAGGGTGTCGCAGGCGTCCTTTCATGTCGGGTCTTGCCCCGCCCACTTTGCACCATTTTCCGCAAACGTTGGCATCTCGCCCAGTAGCTTGCGTTGATGGCGGGGAGCACTGGGCAAGCACTTTGTAGGTCTCCTAATCTTGATCGAAAGCGAGAGTCCGGCGAGCGAAAGCTTGCCCCTAGGTCGCACGCGGGCACTTGTGCCAGTAAGGGTTGGGCGGCGCTTCTTGCCACGCGCTGGAAGCGACTGTCAGTGCGATCGCCTGCTCAACGAGAAATATATCTCCGCCTGCGATCCGCCAACCAGTGCTCCGAGGAGCCGCTCGAACGAGCGTGGCCACGGCTTCCTCGAGGTCGTGACGGGCGCGCAACGGACCCGAGGATTGGACATGAAGCACGTGACGGACATCCAGATACGACAATACGCGGTCGAATTCGGTACGCGTCAGACCGACGTGCAGCGGAAGTTGCGCGAAGAAACCCTGGCGCTGCCCGAAGGCAATATGGTGACATCGCCCCCTGCCGGCCAGTTGCTCGCTTTTTTGATGAAGACAATCGCTGCGAAGCGGGTGCTGGAGATTGGCACTTACACTGGCTACAGCGCGCTTGCCATGGCGCTCGCGCTGCCGCCGGACGGTCGGCTCGTCACGCTGGATGCCAGCGAAGAATGGACGGCGATCGCACGCTGCTACTGGCGGAAGGCGGGGGTGATAGACCGCGTCGCACTTGAGCTCGGCGATGCCATCGTATCACTCGGGCGTCTTCTTGGCGACGAAGGCGAGGGAGCTTTCGATTTCGTCTACATCGACGCCGATAAGGAAAGCTACGACACCTATTACGAGTACAGCCTGCGCTTGCTCCGGCCGGCGGGCCTGATTTGCTTCGATAATGTGTTCTGGGGGCGATCGGTTGCCGATCCTCAAGACCACAGCTCGGAAACCCTGGCTCTGCGCCGCCTCAATGTGAAGATCCGTGACGATGAGCGGGTAGACATGTCCATGTTGCCGCTTGGCGACGGGATGACCCTGGTTCGCCGCCGACCCTGAGCGGCTGCCTTTCGCAAGCCGCAGCTTGGGTCCCCGAAGCCGAAATAATCGTGATGTACAAGATGACCTCCCGCATCAAGGCGCATTCCATTGCCCGGACGTTGGTCGCGGTGATCCCGGCGTTGCTTCTGGTGTTGACGGGGTCATCCGGCTGGCTCGCGGTCTTCGCGCGTGCGCGCAATATCGCCGCAGATGTTCAGTTCGCCGCTTGACCTGTTCGCGCTCGAGTTCGTCGCCGGTTGGCCCCCCAAGCTGTTTGAACATCTGGAAATCGAGGCGATGCGACGGACACTCGAAAGCCCCATGGTCGTATCGCTTGCACGAACCGACAGGACCGATCGACGATCGCCGGGGCGATATCGAGGGGCAACAGATATTCCATCCACAACGAACACCGGAGCGTAGCATGGCAACCCCCCTTATTTGGATCGACGAAGAGGTGCAGGCGGAGCCTGCGCTCGCCCGTCCAATTCCCTTTGTCTTCAAGACGGCCGGTCAGACGATGCTCGCGCTCGGGCAGCTTGCGACCCTGGGCGATGGTGCACTTGCCAACCTCGCGGAGCTCACCAGCGACTTCTTCGAAAAGCAAACCGAGGGGCCCGACGTTCTCGTTGGCGCTCTGCCATTCGATCCAACGCAGCCATCGCATCTTGTTCAGCCCGAACGCGTTCTTCGCGTCCAGGGGAAGCATGATATCGGCGCCATCCCCGGCCTCGGCGGTGGCGCATCATCGCACGCGGCCGCCCCCAGGATTCTGTCGGTCGATCCGGACCCGGCTGCCGCCGAGTTCGCCAATGCCGTTGCTGTCGCTCTCGACCAATTGAACGCACCGGGCGCCACCATGCGCAAGGTCGTCCTGTCACGCAGCCTGAAAGTGATGGCGAACCGCGATTTCTCCGCGGCTGACCTGATGCGCAAGCTCTCAGTGGACGAAAGTGTTACGGTCTTTGCGACCCCCTTGCCGGCACGTTTGCATCGGCTCCGCTGCCTGATCGGCGCAACGCCGGAACTCCTTCTCGAGAAGCGGGGCGGGCATATCGTTTCTCATCCGCTCGCGGGCTCGGCCCGTCGTCATCGTGACACAGCGGAGGACCGCCAGGCTGGCAACCGACTTCTCGCCTCCGACAAGGATCGCCGCGAGCATGCGATGGTGGTCGAGTCCATTCTGGATATCCTCGCACCGTATTGCGTCGATCTCTCGACCCCCGAAGGGACCTGCTTGCGGGCAACGGCAAGCATGTGGCATCTCGGCACGCGTATCGTTGGCCAGCTCAAGGACGCGTCGCTGTCATCGGTCCATTTCGTCGGCCTCCTGCATCCGACGCCAGCGGTCTGCGGTCTGCCGCGCAATCTCGCAAACGACCAGATCATGAAACTCGAACCCTATGATCGGGAGTTCTACGCCGGCGCCGTCGGCTGGTGCGACTCGGCGGGTGATGGGCGCTGGCATGTATCCATCCGTTGCGCCGAACTCGACGGCAACCACGCGCGGCTCTATGCAGGCGCAGGCATCGTGCCGGGATCTACGCCGGAGGGCGAGGTGATCGAAACCTCCGCCAAGTTCCGCGCAATGCTAGATGCCTTTGGCATTGATGGCGGCAGGTTTGACGAGTGAGGCCCGCCATGTCGGAGCTGAAGCAAGTCTGGCCGGAGAAATATGCTCTGCGCTATCGCGAGAAAGGCTATTGGCGCGGAGAAACCATGTCGGGCTTTCTCGCGCAGCGCGCCCGCGAGACCCCCGATCGTATTGCCGTCATTGGCGGCGAGCAGCGCTGGACCTATGCGGGGCTGCTTGAGCGGGCCAATGAAAACGCCGCCCGCTTCCTCGCGCTCGGGCTTCGTCCCGGCGAACGGGTTGTGGTGCAACTGCCCAATATACCCGAATTCCTGTCCGTCGTTTTCGGACTTTTCCGCGCCAATCTGATCCCGGTTTTTGCGCTTCCCGCCCATCGCGTCACCGAGATCTCGCATTTCGTGGAGAAGGCGCAGGCGAGCGCTTACGTGATCACGGCCGGGGATGGAGGCTTCGACTACCGCGTGCTCGCCCGCGAGGTGAGGGCGAGGGCCATCGGCCTTCGCCATGTCGTGGTGATCGGAGACGCCGAAGAATTTCGTGCGCTTGACTATATACCTTGCAGCGAGCAGGCGCTCCCACCGCTCCCTTCGCCGGCCGAAGTCGCTTTTCTGCAGATATCAGGCGGCAGCACGGGGCTGCCGAAGCTCATCCCACGCACTCATGACGACTATATCTACAGCTTCCGTGCCAGCGCCGATATCTGCGGCTTGGGCAAAGACAGCGTCTTCATGGCGGCCTTGCCGGTCGCGCATAATTTCCCGATGAGTTCGCCGGGCGTTTTCGGCGCTCTCTATGCCGGCAGCCGCATCGTCATGTGCCCGTCTCCCAGTGCGGAGGCGGCCTTCGCCCTGATCGAACAGGAGCGTGTGACGATGACCGGCGTTGTCCCTCCGTTGGCGCTGTTATGGATGCAAGCAGCCTCGACGTCCAAGTATGACATCTCAAGTCTCGAAGTCCTGCTCGTCGGCGGCGCGAAATTCATGCCCGAGGCGGCTTCCCGCGTCCGTGCCGCGCTCGGCTGCACCTTGCAGCAAGTCTTCGGCATGGCCGAGGGACTGGTGAACTACACGCGACTCGACGATCCCGACGACATCATCGTCAACACGCAGGGCAGGCCGATCAGCCCCGACGACGAGGTGCTGATCGTCGACGATTACGGCAATCCGGTTGCCGACGGCGAGCCTGGTCAGTTGCTCACACGCGGACCCTATACCATCCGGAGCTACCACAACGACGATGCCGCGAACGCGCGTGCCTTCACGGAGGATGGTTATTATCGCACGGGCGACATCGTTTCGCGCACGGGGGAAGGCTATCTCGTGGTGCGGGGGCGAGCGGGAGATCATATCAACCGAGCTGGTGAGAAGGTTTCCGCCGAAGAGATCGAGGATCAGCTTTTGGCTCATCCCGGCGTCTTCGATGCGGCGGTGGTCTCGATCCCAGATCCCTATCTCGGCGAACGAAGTTGCGCTTTCATCATACCGAAGGGGGAGAGCCCAGGAGTGGCGGCGCTCAAGGCTTTCGTGCGTGGACGTGGCCTCGCCGAGTTCAAGGTGCCCGACCAGATCGTGTTCGTCGGTGCCTTCCAGACGACGGCGGTCGGTAAAGTCAACCGCAAGGTGCTGCGGCAGCAGCTTCGCGAGCAATTTCTCAAGACCGTACCGAGAGGACTGACATGAGGCTACCGAAAATAGCGAGCTACGAGCTTCCTTTCGTCGCACAGATTCCGCCCGCACGCGCCAAATGGGCTTTCGATCCCGACCGGGCCGCGCTGCTGATCCATGATATGCAAAACTACTTCGTCAGTGCTTTCGAACCAGACGCCTCGCCGATTGCTCCGGTCATTGCCAACATCGTTAGCCTGAAAGCTGCGGCGGTGACGGCGGGGGTGCCGGTCTTCTATACAGCGCAGAACGGTAACCAGGATCGCCGCGACCGGGGACTCCAAGCCGATCTGTGGGGACCGGGCATGACCACCACGCCGGAACATCAGCCCATCATCGATCTGCTGCGCCCGGCGGCGGACGATATCGTTGTCGTCAAGCATCGCTACAGCGCCTTTCAGCAGAGCAATCTTGCTCATCTGATGCGGGTGCGCGGCCGCGACCAAATCGTCATCAGCGGGATCTACGCGCATATCGGTTGCCTGATGACGGCAGGCGAGGCATTCCAGCGGGACATCAAGCCGTTCTTCGTCGCCGACGCGATGGCTGACTTTTCTCGTGAGCAACACGATTTGGCCTTGAGCTATGTCGCCGCGACTTGTGGAATTCCCTTGTCGGTCGTGGCGCTCATCCGCGCGATGAACGGGAGGGCGGACGCATGACCAAGCCGCTCAGCCTCGACCTCATGCGCGAAGACGTCGCCGCCATCATCCATATCGGCTCCGCGGAGATCGGTGACGATGACAATCTGATGGACCTCGGGCTTGACTCGATGCGCGCCATGAACCTGGTTCTGATCTGGCAGGAACGTGGCGTGGATCTCGATTTCTCCCAAATGGCCACGTGTCCGACGCTCGCCGGTTGGTGGCAGCTCGTCAAGCGGCACATGAACGAGATCGCGGAGACACGATCATGACGGCACCAAGCGTGAGAGCCGCCCCTGACCGGCCGGTGCGCGAGCTTCCCCTGACGCAGGCGCAGTCCGGCATCTGGTTTGCACAGAGCATCGATCCGGCCAATCCCGTATTCAATACCGGGCATTATGTCGAAATCGATGGAAAGCTCGATGTGGCGGCATTCGAGACCGCGGTTCGGCAGCTCGCGATGGAGGCCGATGGCCTGTCCGTTCGCATCACCGGCAAGGATGTGCAGATCGTCGAGGAGCGCAATCGACCGCTGCTCGAAGTGGAAGATATGGCGCTTCGCCGCGATCCGAAGAGCGACGCCCTGACGGCCATGCGAACGGATATGAACGGCCCTCTCGATCTGGCAAACGGGCCGCTTGCGCGGCAGATACTCTTTCGCCTCGGCGCGGAACGCTACATCTGGTATCAGCGCATGCATCATGTGGTGACGGACGGGTTTGCGACAGGTCTCGTCACGCAGCGCATTGCGGAGATCTACAACGCTAAAGTCGCTGGCGGACCGAAAGGCGCAGGACTGACCGCGCTCGGTGTCGCCATTGACGAAGAGAAGGCGTACCGAGGATCGGAGCGGTCCGGGCGCGATGCGGCCTATTGGCACGAAGCCTTGCGCGATATGCCGGAGGTAGCAGGTCTGAAGGCAGGGCTGGCGCGTTCCGCATCATTCTATGACCACTTCGAAAGAATGCTCGCACCGGATATTTGCGACAGCCTCCTGCGCCTGGCTCGCACGATGCAACTTTCCTGGGCCGATCTTCTGACGGCGCTGGCCGGGGCCTATTTCGCCCGCCATGTCAGGCGCAATGAGATCACGATCGGCGTGCCGTTCATGGGGCGTTTCGGCTCGCCGGCGGCCCGGGTTCCGACGATGCTGATGAACATATTGCCGCTGCGCCTCGACGTCGATGAGGAGGGAGGGCTTGTCCAATGGCTCGCGCAGGCGGCCGGCCGAATGGCGCGAGATCGCCGCCACGGGCGCCATCGCAGCGAACAGATGCGTCGCGACCTTGGACTCCTTGGCGGCCAACGGCGGCTCTGTGGTCCTCTTGTCAATATTCTGCCCTTCGATGCAGTCCCACGGCTTGCTGGCCTGGAAACGAGGCTGACCACTCTGGGAACCGGGCCGGTAGACGACATCACCTTCACCTTTCGCGGTGACCCGACGGCCCAGTGTCTCAGCCTTGAAGTCGATACCAATCCCGTTCTGTACGAAGCGGGAGAGGCCGAGAGCCATGCCAGCCGCCTTGCGAATTTCGTCGGTGCGGCCGTCGAGGCGGCCCTTGCGGGCCGGTCGCTGCGCGAGGTGGCAACGGTCACAGATGAGGAGCGTTGCTGGCTGCTCGAGCGTCTGAACGATACCGCGCATCCGGTCACGGACAGGACGCTGTCGCAGCTGCTGGAAGACAGCTTCGTTTTCTTTGCCGACAGGCAGGCGCTACGCTTCGGCGGCCGATCTCTCACCTACGCCGAACTTGATCGCCGCACGGCGGCGTTGGCGGAGGCGCTTGTCGCGCGCGGCGCCGGACGGAACACGATCGTGGCCGTGACGCTGCCGCGCTCGCTCGATCTCATCGTGGCGCTGATCGCGATCCTGCGCGCGGGTGCGGCCTATATGCCGCTCGATCTCGCCCATCCGCGGGAGCGGCTGGACAGGATCCTGGCGTCGTCGCGCCCGATTCTTGTCCTTGGTGCCGAGGACAGCGACCCGCTTGGTACGATCGAGATGTTTTCGCCGCCTGCCTGGCCGACCAACCCGCAAGGTCGCGCGCTTGGGCAGACAGCCGGCGAGAGTGCCGCCTATGTGATCTATACGTCTGGCTCCACTGGGGAGCCGAAGGGCGTCGTGGTCGAGCATGCGGCGATCGTCAACCGACTCGAATGGATGCGGCAGCATTACGACTTCGGCTGTAGCGATGTCATCCTGCAGAAGACGCCGATGACCTTCGACGTTTCCGTTTGGGAATTCTTCCTCGCTTTCCTTTCTGGCGGAATCCTCGTGATTGCTCCGCCCGACGCGCACAAGGACCCGAGGGCCATTGCGCAGATCATCCGGGACGAGAAGATCACGACGATCCATTTCGTGCCCTCGATGTTGTCGGCCTTTCTGGCGGAGCCCGGTTCGCGCGGTATCGCGATGAAGCGGGTCTTCTGCAGCGGTGAGGAGCTCACGGCCGATCTGCGCGATCGCTTTCTTGAGCGAATGACGGCGGAGCTGCACAATCTCTATGGCCCGACCGAAGCTGCGGTCGATGTCAGCTATTGGCCGGCCGTCGCGGGCGATTCCTCGCGCCCGGTCCCGATCGGCTACCCGGTCTGGAACACACGTCTTTACGTGCTTGACGACCATATGCGACCTGTGCCGGTCGGCGTCGAGGGGCATCTCTACCTTGCCGGAGCTCAACTGGCGCGCGAATATCTCGGCCAGAAGGAGCTGACAGCGAAACGCTTCGTTGCCGATCCCTTCCATCCCGGAGAGCGCATGTATTGTACGGGCGATCTCGCGCGTGTTCGCGCCGATGGCGCGATCCTCTATCTCGGACGCTCCGATCATCAGATCAAACTGCGTGGCCTGCGCATCGAGCTCGGCGAGATCGAAGCGGCAATCCTGTCCCATCCGGTGGTGACGCAGGCGGTGGCTGACGTTCGGGAGGATCAGGCGGGAGAAAAACGCATCGTTGCCTATGTTACCCTGGAAGGTGGCGAGGCGGACAATGGAGCTGCGGATGACATTCTCGCCCACGCCAAACGCTTTCTGCCGGACTACATGATGCCCTCGGCGGTCGTCGTGCTCCACGCGCTGCCGGTGAGCACCAACGGCAAGCTCGATCGCAAGCTGTTGCCGGCGCCTGTCTTCGCCGGCGGTCGTGGTCACGCGCCTGCCACGGAAAACGAAAAGCTTGTTGCAATGCTGTTCGAGCGGGTCTTGCAGGCTGAGGGGCCGTTTCAGGTCGATGATGATTTCTTTGATCTCGGCGGGCATTCGCTCCTGGCGGTGGAGCTGATGCTGCACTTGCGCGAAACGACCGGTCATGAACCGGGCATCGGTGTCCTGTTCGAGAATTCCACCATCGGCAGGCTCGCCAAATATCTGGATCGAGGGGCTGCGAGCGAAGGCGCGGGACTGCAGCCGCTGGTCAAGCTGAACGCGGCCGATCGGGGCAGGGCACCGGTCTTCATGCTTCATCCGGCCGGCGGGCTTTGCTGGTGCTACAATGGACTAGCCCGAGCGCTCGGTGCCGACAGGCCCGCTTGGGGTGTTCAGGCTCTGGCGCTCGATCCTGATGAGCAAGCGCCGGAAAGTCTTGATGATATGGCGCGCGACTATGCGCGCCGCATCGCGTTCATCGCAGACCGACAGATGATTCATGTCGTCGGCTGGTCGATCGGCGGTATCCTTGCGCAGGCGATCGCTGTGCATTTGATAGAGATGGGGCAGAAGGTCGGCGTTGTTGCCATGCTGGACGCCTACCCCTGCGATTGCTGGCGCGATGAGCCAGATCCGGGGCCGGGTGCCGAATTGAGGGCACTGCTTGCGATCGGTGGCCACGATCCCGATGGACTGCCGGAACTGCCACTGACGCGCGATGCGGTCATGACTTTTCTTGCCGAAAGCGAAAGTCCGCTCAGTCGGCTGCCCGCGGCGGCGCTTGATGGCATGGTCCGGGTGGTGGCTCTCAACAATCGCCTGGTGCGCGGGCATCGCCATAGCCGCTACGATGGTCCGGTGTTGCACTTTCGGGCGGCCGGGGATCAAGCCAATGACCGGACAGGGCTTCGGCCGGAAAGCTGGATGCCCTACATCGGATCACTCGATATCCGGGATGTCCCTCTCGTTCACGCACACATGACGGGCGCTGAAGCCGTGCTCCATGTCGCGCCGATGTTGAAGGCGGCACTTCTGGAGCACGAGATCGGAAGAGCAAAGGGAGATGAGCCGTGAGCGAGTTCAACGGCAAGACGGTGTTCTTGACGGGCGCAGCCGGCGGGATCGGGTTTGCGGTGGTCAAGGCGTTGTTGCGGGAGGGCGCGACTGTCTTTGCCACCGATAGTTCGACGGGTGCGCTGGCCGAACTTGCCTGCGACAATCTCTTCGCTCGTTCGCTCGACGTGACGAAAGGCGCCGACGTGGAACGCGTTGTCGGAGAGATGGCCGCGCAATGCGGTGGCATCGACTTCGGCGTCAATGTCGCCGGCGTACTTTCCACGACCGCGGTCGTGGAAACGAGCGACGTAGAATGGGAACGAGTCTTTTCTGTCAACGTGGCCGGGGTGTTCCATGTTTCTCGAGCGCTCGCCCGCCGTATGGCGCCGCGTCGCAAGGGCGGTATCGTCACGGTAAGCTCCAATGCCGCAGGCATTCCGCGCAAGAATATGGCAGCCTATGCCGCTTCGAAAGCGGCTGCGACCATGTTCACCCGTTGCCTCGGCCTGGAGCTGGCCGAGTATGGCATTCGCTGCAATATCGTGGCTCCCGGATCGACGCTGACGCCGATGCAGACGGGCATGTGGAGCGACGAGCGCGGTGGTGAGCGGGTGATCGAGGGCTCCCTTGAGAATTTCAAGACCGGCATTCCGCTTCGCAAGCTTGCGACCCCAGAGGATATCGCCAATTCGATTTTGTTCCTGCTGTCGGATAAGGCAGGGCATATCACGATGGCCGACATCTATGTCGACGGAGGCGCAACGCTGCATGCATGAGAAAGCTGTGGGAGAGACCCCAGGGAGCGCGCCAACGAGCAATGACCTGTCGGGCTCGTCGGTCCCTGAATCGCTCGTCGTGCCGGGGTGCTCGAGATTTGCGTTGCGCTCGTCAGAAACAGGGCTTTGTTACGAGATCTTCATCTATGTCCCGGAAGCAGAGCCGCCCGTTAGCGGCTTTCCGGTTATTTATGTGCTGGACGGAAATTCAGATTTCATCACCGTCGCTGAGACCGTGCGGCGTGTCTCTCGGCGTCCAAAGGCGACCGGCATCGTTCCGGCGATTGTCGTCGGCATCGGCTATCCCAATACGAATGGATACAATACCGACCGCCGCCATCTGGACTTCACGCGCGGGCCCGCGGATGCCAGCGTATTTCCGGACAAGGCCACAGATGGCTGCGGCGGCCAGGCCGCCTATATCCGCTTCCTTGGAAATCAGTTGCTGCCGCATGTCCAGTCGCGGCTCAACGTCGATCCGGGCCGTCGCATTCTTCTGGGACACTCTCTCGCCGGTTATTTCGTGCTGGACCTGCTATCGCAGCGGCCGGACATGTTCAACGGCTATATCAGCTTCAGCCCCTCGGTCTGGTGGGACAGAACGGGCCTATCGCGGGCGTTGGCGTCAGCGAACGCCGTCACGCGGCCGATCCGCCTCTTTACGGCGGTCGGCCGCTGGGAGCAGGAACTTGCGCCCTGGCAGGCGACGGCAAACTTCGGCGACAAGTATCATGATATCCGCAAAGTTCGCCGCATGATCGACAATGCGCGCGAAATTTCCGGTGAGGTCAGTGCGGCGTTCGGCGCGCAGGCGGATGTGCGGTTTGAACTCGGCGAGGACGACGATCATGCGAGCATCGTCACAGCGATGCTTTGTCATGCTCTTCGTTTCGCCGGAGCCGCTTTTGCTCGTTGAAAGCGGATAATTGCAAGGTCGGCGCCCGCATCCAGTCAGACCGCCCCGTCAACAATGATGAGCGAGGTATCAGCCGCATCCGCCCCGACAGAGAGAGAAATCCGACTTTCGCCGGACTTCGTTTCAAAATGCTCGCTTCCGATTGCCAACTGGGCCCGCTGAAGGGCGCCGTTCGACCATCTCTGGTAGACTAAAATAGGATGGTTGCGTGCCTCCGCCTGGTCAGGGAGGCGGCGCTATATGTCCATGGGGCACGATCGTTTCTGGACGTTGTGCTGTTGAGCGCAATCATCATGAGCCAGTTTAGAAGTCATTTAATCTGATCGCTCGATCGTAGCCCTCTGCCGAGCAGTGAGTCTAAGTTGTACCTGTGCCTCATGTTTGAGGGTTCGCCATCGCAGGCTTGAGATGCAGCGGTCTTGAGAACGGGAGAATCGTGACGGGACCGATCGCCTCCGAAGGAGTGGATTTGAACGAGCGGTTGATAATGATGTCGGGCGGGTTCGTCCTCGCGGCTGGAATCAACCGCTTCGATCAGCCCAAGCGGGTCAATACGGCCCTGCCTGCGGGTATCAAGACCGTGGTGCTCTTGAGCGGCCGTTTGCAGATCAGCGTCGGCGGTGGCCGCGGGCGCGAGGTGTGCGGACCGACCGTGCTGCTGATCCGCAGCTCGGCGGATGCGGAGCGAGACCAGGTCTTCGCGGCCAATGCGCCGATCCGCTACCTGATCGTGCAGATGAACGAGAGCGTGCTCGGCGCCGAGATGACGGATGCGCTCGACCGGTCGTTCGCCGCGATCGGAGGCGCCAGCCATAGCGGTGCGAAGCTTGCTTCCTGTCCGGCGAGCCGCGCGCTGCAGGTGCTGGTGTCGCAGATCACGAACTGCCCGATCCGCGGTCCCGAGCGCGAGCTCTATCTTTGCGGCAAGGCGATGCAGCTCGTAGCGCTCGCGATCTCCTCCTGCACCACGCAGACGGGCGATGCCGGCAGCCGGCTCGCGGTGCGCGATGTCGAGCGCATCCGCAAGGCCCGCGATCTGCTGGTGGCCTCGATGCGGGAGCCGCCAAGTCTCGACGCGCTGGCGCAGCAGATCGGACTCAATGTGCGGAAGCTCTCGTCCGGATTTCGCCAGGTCTTTGGCGCGAGCGTGTTCGGCTTCCTCCAGGAATACCGGCTGGAGCAGGCCTACAAGCTGATCTCGACAGGCGAAATGAGCGTGTCGGAAGCGGCCTTCCACGTCGGCTATGGCGCCGCCCATTTCGCCACCATATTCCGCAAGCGCTTTGGCGTCTCGCCGAGCAGCCTGCGCTGACGGTAGGATCAACCACATCCTGTCCCAGTTTTTAGGTTTCCTAACTCTGAGCGAAAGCGAGAGTCCGGCGAACGAAAGTCGGCCCCTAGGTCCAGTTTTCCCATCGTGCAACACCGGATGCAGCGCGGCGCGGGGGTGCCGTGGCGAATTCTTGGACAAGGGGATGATGGCAATTTCTCGCGGAAAGTGGATGCTCTACGCTGCCTCGGCGCTGATTGTCGCGGGCCAGTGGCCCGGTGCCCTCCACGTCGCTCATGCGCAATCGACGAATGGGACAAGCCTCCCGCCGGTCGTGGTCGAGAGCTCTGCACCGCGGGCTCCGCGCCGTCCGGTGCGCGCCACGTCCGTCGCGCCGCGCACAGCCGCCACGAGCCAACCGAAGCCGGCTGCGGCATTGGTTGCACCGAAGGAAACGGCACGCGGGCCGGTGCGGGGTATCGTCGCCCATCGCACCGGCACCGGATCAAAGACCGACAGCTCGATCATGGAGACGCCGCAGTCGATCACGGTCGTGACCCGCGAGCAGATGACGTCCCAGGGCGTCCGTTCGGTCGCCGAGGCCCTGCGGTACGAGCCAGGGGTCGTCTCGGAGACCCGAGTCGGTGACCGCTTTGACAACGTGTTCATCCGCGGCTTCGGCGGCTTCGGCGCCAATGCCAACTACCTGCATTTCTGGGACGGCCTGCGGTTGCCGCGCGGCGTCTCCTATGCGATGCCGTCGGTCGATCCGTATCTTCTCGAGCGGGTCGAGATCCTGCGCGGCCCGGCTTCGGTGCTCTACGGCCAGAACAATCTCGGCGGCATGGTCAATCTGATCAGCAAGAGCCCGTCGGCAACGCCGCAAGGCGAGGTGTTCACCCGCTTCGGCGATCACAACCGCATCGAGGGCGGCTTCGACGTCAGCGGTCCCATCACCCAGGACGGGCAGTTGCTCTATCGGCTGATCGGGCTCGGCCGCAAGGCCGACACCGAAGTCAACTACACCACCACCGAGCGCGAGTTCATCGCGCCGATGATCACGTGGCGGCCGACGGTCGACACCACCTTCACCGTCCGCGCCGTGCACGACCGCGATCCCTCGAGCTACCAGCCGAACTGGCTTCCGGCGCTCGGCACGCTCCAGATCAATCCGAACGGCCAGATCCCGCGCAGCTTCTTCGCGGGCCACCCGAACTACAACGGCCACGATCGCACGCAGGATTCGATCGCCTACGAGTTCGAGCATCATTTCGACGAGACCTGGACGGTCCGGCAGAACTTCCGCTACATGACCGTCTCAAGCGATTTCAAGGCTCTCTCGGTGACCGGTTTTGGTGCCGGGGCGACCTGCGGCGCCGGTGCCACGACCAATCTCTGCATCGGCCGCACGAGCACGCATTACCTCGAAACGCTCCAGGCCGCCACCATCGACAACCAGGCCGAGGTGAAGTTCGCCACCGGCTGGCTCCAGCACACCGTGCTGGCGGGCGTCGACTTCCAAAAGAGCTCGGCGGACGCCTCCTTTGGCAACGGCACCACCACCTACGTCAATTACCTCAATCCCAATTACGGCACGATCGCCGCGCCGGCAATCACAACGCAGACGCTTCAGGATCGCGAGCAGACCGGCGTCTATCTCCAGGACCAGATCAAGCTCGGCAAGCTCGCCGCAGTGATCGGCGTGCGCAACGACTGGGCCAGCGCCGCGTCGGATACGCGCACGATCGCAACCGGCGTCTACACCAACCGCAGCCATCCCTCGGACTCCGCGACCACCTGGCGCACCGGCCTGACCTATCTCTTCGACAACGGGCTTGCGCCCTATGTGAGCTATTCGACCTCGTTCGAGCCGACCATCGGTACCGACTACACCGGTGCGGCCTTCGTGCCGACCACCGGCCAGCAATACGAGGTCGGCGTGAAGTACCAGCCCAACGGTTTCAACGGCTTCTTCATGTTGTCGCTCTACGACATCACGCAGAACAACGTGCTGACCACGGATACGGCGCATCTCTACGCCAACTATCCGGCCTGCACCCAATCCGGCGTCAACTGCCAGATCCAGCAGGGCCAGGTGAATTCCAAGGGCATCGAATTCAGCGCCAAGCTGACGCCGATCCCCGGCCTCGACATCATCGCGGCCGTTGCCCACAACGACATCGAGATTACCAAGAGCACGCAGGTGGTCAGCGGCATCTCGATCCAGGGCAAGGTGCCGGTCGGCGCGCCTGCAAATACCGCCTCGTTGTGGGCTGATTACACTATCCAGAGCGGCAAGATGGCGGGCTTCGGCTTCGGCGGCGGCGTCCGCTATGTCGGCGAATCCTTCGGCGACAACATCAACTCCATGGCGATGATCGTGCCGGCCTATATCCTCGCCGACGCCATGCTGCACTACGACCTCAACGGCCTGTCGCCGCAGTTCAGGGGCTGGAAGCTGGCGTTGAACGTCACCAATCTCCTCGACAAGACTTATGTGTCGGCCTGTGCCTCCGCGACCCAATGCTTCTATGGCAATGGCCGCTCGACCATGGGGACGATCCGATACCAGTGGTAGGGAACAACGACAGGCCGATCGCCAACGCCATGCTGCCCGGTGCTCCGGTGCACGATATGCGCTCGACCGGCGGGCACGACTATCGGATCTTTGTCTGGCAGCCGGAACCGCGGCCGCGCAGATCGCTGCCAGCACGTTATTTGCTGGGTGGCAACGGCATGTTTCCGATTGCGACGGCAGCGCTGGCGCTCCAGTCTTGCCGCGTCGCCGCGCTCACGCGGTCCGGGGACGCATCGCTCGACGTCTCGTTTCGGGTGTTTGGGGAGAAGACCATGCCTCTGTCGTTCCATCCGCCATCAGCCTTGTGCTCCGATTTGAGCTGCCCCAAGGTGAGATCATGCGCCGTTTTGTGACCATCGCTCTTGCTGTACTAGCAACCGCGCGCCTCGCATTCGCACCGCAGCCGGTTATGGCGGCGGACGAGCCGGTCGTCGTCACCGATATCGCCGGACGAACGGGTACTCTTCCGCGTCCGGCAATGCGCGTGTTGCTCGCGGAAGGTCGCCAAATCATCGCACTCTCGCTGCTCGTTCCGAAGCCGATCGATTTCATTGCGGCCTGGCTCGGCGATTTCCGCCGCAACGACAGCGAGAGCTACGCGCAATACCGCCGGAAATTCCCGGAGATCGACCAGGTTCCGGTACTCGGTATCGGCAGCGACGGCACGTTCCCTGTCGAGCGCGCCATCGAGATCAGGCCCGATGTTGCCGTGCTCGGCGTCAGCTTTGCACCCGGCGGCCGCGCCAACGACGTGGCGCGGCAGCTCGAGGCTGCCGGCATTCCGGTCGTGTTCACCGACTTCTTTGTCGCGCCATTCGAGCACACGGTCGCGAGCGTACGTATTCTCGGTCGGGTAATCGGGCGGGACGCGCGGGCCAATGAATTTGCGGAATTCTACGAACAGCACATGAGGCGCATCGCAGAGCATGTCGCGCGCGCGGCCGGGCCGCGTCCACGCGTGCTGCTTGAGACGCATGCCGGCGTCGCCGATTGCTGCCACGCGCCGGGCGCTGGCAATATCGGCCGCTTCGTCACCTTTGCCGGCGGCGACAGCATCTCGGCCTCTGTCGCGCCTGGTCCGACAGCGCAGCTCAGCCTCGAATATGTCATTTCGGCCAATCCCGACGTCTATATCGGCACGGGCGGTGCGCACCTGAGAGCATCGGGCGGACTCGTGATCGGCCCCGGCTTCGAGGCCGCAACCATTCGCGAACGGCTTGCCGCGGTGGTGGCGCGGCCAGGCTTCGCCGGCCTCAACGCCGTGCGCAGCGGCCGCGTCCACGGCCTGTTCCACAACATCATCGCAACGCCGCTCAACATCGTCGCGGCCGAAGCATTGGTGCGGTGGATTGACCCGCAAACCGCGCGCGATATTGATCCGGATGCGACGCTTGCGGAGCTCAATGCCCGCTTTCTCGCCGTGCCGTTGCAGGGTGTGTACTGGATCGATCAGAAATGAGTGTCGTTTCGCCGCATCTCGGCCTGGGGCAGGGGGATACATCTCCCGACCCGCTGGCGAAAACGGCAGCCGCGTATCGCGCACTGATGCGGCGCCGGTTCGCTTGGCTTGCGCTATTGGCGCTGGTTGCGTTCGCGGCTTTCGTTGCCGATCTCGGCACCGGCCCGTCGCGGCTCGGGCTTGCCGGTGCGCTCGGTGGCATCTTTCGGCCGGACTCGCTCCCCGCGCCGGAGTCCGCGATCCTCTGGGAGGTTCGCCTGCCGCAGGCCGTCCTGGCCGTCCTGGTCGGGCTGGCGCTCGCGACCGCGGGCGCGGAAATGCAGACGATCCTCGATAATCCGCTCGCAAGTCCCTTCACCCTCGGCGTGTCGTCGGCGGCCTCATTCGGTGCGGCGCTGGCGATCGTGCTCGGGGTCGGCATTCCCGGCGTGCCGCAGGCCTGGCTGATCTCGGCCAACGCCTTCGTGTTCGCGACGACCGTCGTTCTGGTGTTGCAATTGGTGGTGCGCTGGCGCGCCTCCGGGACGGACATCCTTGTGCTCTGCGGCATCGCGCTGTTCTTCACCTTCAACGCACTGGTCGCGCTGACGCAGTTTCTGGCGAGCCAGCAGGCGCTTCAGCAACTCGTGTTCTGGACCATGGGCAGCCTGTCGCGCGCGAGCTGGGACAAGGTAGGCGTGCTCGCCGCCGCGCTCCTCGTTACTTTGCCGTTCGCCCAGCGCGCGGCCTGGCCGATGATGGCGCTGCGGCTCGGCGAGGACCGCGCGCGCAGCCTTGGTATCAATATTACGCGGCTGCGCCTGATGGCGCTCTTGCGCGTCAGCCTGATGACCTCGACCGCGATCGCCTTCGTCGGCACGATCGGCTTCGTCGGGCTTGCGGGTCCGCACATCGCACGGCTCGCGATCGGCGAAGATCACCGGCTCCTGTTGCCCGCCAGCGCCTTGACCGGGGCGGCCATCATGTCGCTGGCCTCGGTCGCGTCCAAGGCGATCATTCCGGGCGTGCTGCTTCCGATCGGGGTCGTCACTGCGATGGTGGGGCTGCCCGTGTTCTTCTCGCTGATCTTCAGTCGGCGACGGATGGTTTGACGATGGCCGGCCTAGAGATCGAAAATGTGCGGGCAGGTTATCGCGGGCGCGAGGTGCTGACGGATCTGTCGCTGCCGCCGATCGAGCAGGGGCGTATCACTGCACTGGTCGGGCCGAACGGCGCAGGTAAGACCACGCTTCTGCGTGTGCTTGCGGGGCTGTTACCGGCCTGCGGCAGCGTGCGGCTGGATGGATTAAACCTGCTGGATGCCCCGACCGGCGAGCGGGCGCGCAAGGTCGCCTTCATGCCGCAGTTCGTGCCGCAGCGGCTGTCGCTCACGGTCGTCGAGGCCGTCATCGCGGCTCTGCGCGCCTCGCCGATGGATATGGAGCGGACGAGTGTCGATGCGCAGCAGCGCGCGCTCGAAGCGCTGGATCGCTTGAAAATCCTCGATCTCGCGCTTCAGCCGTTCGACACGCTTTCCGGCGGCCAGCGTCAGTTGGCCAGCCTCGCGCAGGCGCTGGTGCGGCAGCCACGGCTGCTGCTGTTGGACGAGCCGACCAGCGCGCTCGATCTGCGCTATCAACAGCAGGTGATAGCCAATGTGCGTGAGGAGGCACGCAAGGGCATGATCGTGATCATGGTGCTGCACGATCTCCAGGCCGCCGCATCATGGGCCGATACGGTGATGGTATTGAGCGGGGGCCGGCTGTTCGCGCATGGCCATTCAAGGGATGTGATCACGACGCTGACACTGAGGCAGGTCTATGGCATCGACGCCGTCGTCGAGCACACGGCGCGTGGCGGCGTTCACATTCAGGTCGAATGATGTGGCGGTGGGCCTTCTCGGCTGGTTGGGTGATCCAAGTTCATCATGTCCCTCACGCCCTATTGAGGCATTTCCTCAACTACGCTCGCGTTGCGGCGCATGTAGTCTACTATTCGGGACGTCGGATCAACGCTGACCTCACATGCTTTGCGGAGGATGATGAAGGAGCACTTCGTTTCCTGAACTGCTCCCGGTTTCGCTCGGGCGCGACCAATGACGAAGGTTGGTATCGCGGGCAGTGTTGCTACAGCAAGTTGGCGCCGGAGTGGGGCGAATTCTACGAGATCGCAGGTCCGGACCCTCACCTGATGGACCCAATAGATTGGAAGATTGCGAGTGGTGTTTCGAATCCGGCGCGCCACTTCTTATTCTATTTTCGCGACAACATCTTTGAGTGCATCGCGGCTGATTGGGCTTTCGAGCGTGTTACAGAAAACGCGCTGGTCCAACGCTTGCGAGCGGGGTGAGGGTGACACTCTCTCATGGCACACCAAACGATACGTCGCGAATAGCCGTGGTATGACGCGCGGCACACTTTTGGCACAGCGAAAACGGTCTGAGATCCGAACCAGCAGATAAGACCTTGAATCTTCAAAAGGAAAATTCCGTCGATTCTCGTTGCATTGGATCGATAAACTCTCTAAGTCGTTGATATGAAATATGAATTCTCTATCGCCCCATGATGGATTGGAGCGAGAGTTCAGGTTTTTCAATCGCTTAGAGGGCGGCGTGTGCACGACGTGTGCACCGGGAGATCAAGAATAATCTATCGAGAGCCAGAGTGGGCAGCGCCTCTTTGAGGGGCCAGGCTCGGAAGGTGACATGAGGTGTCCGTTCTACTGGCGTGAGCGAGTCTTGCGAAGTGTCGCGGGCCGCTTCTTGCGGGGGAGCGGCAAATTCGTTGCGGAAGCCCGCTGATCCTCTTGAGACGTGAGCGTCGCTCGAACATGTTCGGCGAGCTTCAACGCACTGTCGGCGTTAGATGCAAGTCGAGACAGAAGTTGGGTCAGCGTTTTGAACTCCTCGCGCGTCAGCATCCCGAACAACGCGTCGTTGACCGGTCGTTGCAAAGCGGCAAGACGGATCAATAGGCTCACGCCATGCTGGGTGAGGGCAAGTTGCACTCGTCGTCCGTCTTCCGGATGGGGACTCTTCTCGAGCAGGCGGTCGGAAACAAGTTTGTTGATCTCGTTGGTGACGAAGGCGCCGCTCAAGTACAGTCGTTCGGCGACCTGGTTGACTCCCATCGGTTCTTCTGCCGTCGAATTCTTGATCGCGATCAGGATCAGATACTGGGTCGGAGAGAGGCCGACAAAGCCCGCGAAGGTTTCACGGGCGGTTTCCAGGCTGCGGCCGAACGCAAAATAGTCGTAGAGCAGGCCGCGCAGCGTGCGGTCTCCATCCTTATCGAGCAGCTCGGGCCTCGACGCCGTTAAAAGCGCATCGGTCACTCGGTTATTCTCCCGCGAAATCATAGCTTTGCTAACTGCTTAAGAAGCACGCATGCGCCCGCACAGCAAGTGGGCTTGACATTGCCATATAGCTTTGTCAGAAAGCTATCTGAGAATTATAAATCAGGACCGGGCGACGAGGCGGTGTCCATGGAGGATCGTGCATTCAGGCGTGCACTCGGCGAATTCGCCACCGGCGTTGCGGTGGTGACCGCGCGTGGCAAGGGCGAAGAGCTGATCGGCATGACCATGAGTTCGTTCAACTCGGTTTCGCTCGATCCGCCACTCGTTCTCTTCAGCGTTGATCGCAGGGCACGCAGCCTCCCTGCGATGCTCGAAGCCAAGGGCTTTGCCGTGAACATCCTTGCGCGTGACCAGGAGAACATCTCCAACCAGTTCGCGCGCGCCCTCTCCGACAAATGGGACCAGGTGAAGACGTCGGTCGGCCATGCCGAGGCGCCGCTGATCTCGGGCGCCATGGCGCATTTCGAATGCGCGCCCTACGCCAATCACGACGGCGGCGACCACGTGATCTTCGTCGTTCGCGTCGTCCGTCATGCGAGCCGCTCCGAGGTCGCCGCTCCCCTGATCTTCTTTCGGGGCCGATACCGCGATCTCGTCGATGAAACCGAGCGCGAGCCGACCTGGCCGCTTCCCATTCACTACTAGCTTCGAACCGGAGACCTGCGATGCGTAGCGCAAAGGAATATTTGTCGGGCCTGAAGGACGGCCGGACCATCTACATCAACGGTGCCTCGGTCGGCGATGTCACGACACACCATGCCTTCCGCAATCTGGCCGGCTCCATGGCGGGCTTGTTCGACTTTGCGAGCGCGCCTGACAACGCGGAGCTGATGACGTTCGATACGGGCGCAGGCCGCGCCAACCGCATCTGGCAGCTTCCGGCCTCTTACGCCGACCTCGTCCAGCGTCGGAAGGCGCTCGAAGCCTGGGCGGCATTGCATGCGGGCTTCATGGGGCGCGCCCCTGATCACGTGGCGTCCTGCATTTCCGGACTCTTCATGGGTCTCGACGTCTTCAGAGCGTACGATCCGGCCCGCGCCGGCGCGCTCGAGAGCTACTACCGCTACGCCCGCGACAAGGATCTCTATCTCACCTACGTCATCATCAATCCGCAGGCCGACCGCTCGAAGAGCGCGGCGGAGCAGGCCGATCCGTTCCTCACCGCCGGCGTCGTCGATCGCGACGCGGAAGGGATCACGATCCGTGGCGCCAAGATGCTCGCCACCGGGGGCGTGGTTGCCGACGAGGTCTTCGTCACGACCATCCAGCCGATGCGTCCGGGCGAAGAGCGTTATGCGATGTCCTTCGCGATCCCGATGAATACGAAGGGCCTCAAGATGCTGTCGCGCAAGTCCTACGAAGATGCCGCCGGCGCGGTGTTCGACAATCCGTTGTCGAGCCGTTTCGACGAGAACGACTCCGTTCTCTACTTCGACGACGTGAAAGTGCCGTGGGACCGCGTCTTCATCGAGGGCAACGTTGAAATGTGCCAGAAGCAATTTCACGCCACGCCCTGCCACGTCTATCAGAACTATCAGG
The DNA here is from genome assembly GCF_002795245.1 of Bradyrhizobium forestalis. Classification (GTDB taxonomy): domain Bacteria; phylum Pseudomonadota; class Alphaproteobacteria; order Rhizobiales; family Xanthobacteraceae; genus Bradyrhizobium; species Bradyrhizobium forestalis. The sequence goes on from NZ_PGVG01000003.1 coordinate 327,908, forward strand.
CGATGGTGCGTCTCAGCGTGAAGCTCAAATTCCTGACTGGCCTTGCGCATCGGACCGCCGAGATGAACGGCGTCACCCAGTTCCCGCAGGTGCGCGAGATGCTCGGCCAGCTCGCGGCCGAGACCGGCATGGTCGACGCGCTGGTGGCAGCGATGGAGGCAAAGGGTACGCAGGTCGGTCCCTATTTCATCCCGGACCGGCACACGCTCTACTCCGCGCAGGTCCTGACGCAGCAGCTCTACGCGCACATCATCAACACGCTTCGCGAGCTCGCCGGCGGCGGCATGATCATGCTGCCTTCGTCGGTCGCCGACTTCGGCAACCCCGAGATCGCCGCCCTGATCGGCAAGACCCAGCAATCGCCGAAGGCCAATTCGCATGACCGCGTGAAGTTCTACAAGCTCGCCTGGGATGCGGTCGGCTCCGAGTTCGGCTCCCGCCACCAGCAATACGAGATGTTCTACGCCGGCGCGACCTTCGTCACCAAGGGTCACTCCTATCGCACCTACGATTGGGCCGGCGCTGACCGGCTAGTCCAGGCCATGCTCGATTCCTACGACCTCAACGGCGTCTCGACCGCCAGCAAAGCCGCCTGAACCAGGGAGACAACACATGCCCGTCAACAAGAAGCACGACGAATTTTACACGCTCGACATGACCACCGGCTGGGAAGTGCCGGCGGGCTATCCAGCCGGCATCCAGCAGAAGATCATCGCGGGCGGCCTGGACGAGGAGAAGCGGAGCGGGACGCGGACCCGGCTGCTCCGCTTCGCACCCGGCGTCTACACGACAGCGCCATTCTCGCACGAATATTGGGAAGAGGTCTATCTCGTCTCGGGTGACCTCATCGTCGGCAACGATTCGAACGGCGAGGGTGGCAAGAGCTTTCCGCCGAATACCTATGCCTGCCGGCCGCCACACGCGCCGCACGGGCCTTTCAAGTCGGCGAACGGCTGCCTGCTTCTGGAGATGCACTATTTCGATCCGGTTTGATGCCGGATCGCTGCTCCACATCATCATCCGACCGGTCCAGGGGAAGAGAAATCATGGCGTTCAAAGATATTTCCATCGTCGTTGCGCGTTACCTGTCGTCACTTGAACTGGCCTTCAGGCTGGATCGCGGGACGCCGCAGGCCAATCTCCGATGGGCGGTGGACGGTCTTGCCGGCGCACTTGCGCTCGGCGTCGTGGCCGCTACTCCGGTCGCTGCGCAAGAGAAGCCGGGCTCGTTGGGGCTGGGTCTCTTCACGTTCACGTCCGGTCCCGCCGCAGCCTACGGCATGCCGGGCAAGAACGCCGCCGACCTCATCATAGACGAGATCAATGCAAAGGGCGGCATCGAAGGCGTGCCGGTCAGCGCGACCTACGTCGACGAGGCGCAGGGGGCGCAAGGCGTGATTGCGGAATATCGCCGGTTGGCGGGTGACGCGAAGAACCAGGTCATGGTTGCCGCCCTGTCGAGCGCGAATTGCCTGGCACTCGCGCCGCTCGCCGAGCAGCTCGAGGTTCCGACTGTTGGCTGGAACTGCGATACCCACCAGTTGCTGATCGACGGCAAGAGCAAATACGTCTTCCGTCCCAACGGCAACACCGTGCCCGAATTCGTCGCCTACGCGATCTACCTCTTGGATCGCAAACCAGACGTGAAAACAGTTGCGATCATCAATCCGGATTACGCGTTCGGTCATGACGCTGCGAAAATCTTCACCGCGGCGCTGAAGGCCCTGAAACCGGACGTCGAGATAGTCGCCGAACTCTATCCGAAGCTCGGCTCGCCGAATTACCAGACCGAGATATCGCGCCTCGCCACCGCGCGGCCGGATGTCGTCTTCTCAAATCTCTGGGGCGCCGACCTCGAGAACTTCGTTCGTCAGGCCGCGCCGCGTGGGATCTTCACCTCCAGCCAGGTGATCCTGGCGCTGGGCGAGACCGTGCTGCAGCGCGTGCCGTTGCCCGACGGCGTGATCGTCGGCGTTCTCGGCGACGGCTGGTGGATGTCGCCGGATGCCAAGGCCAATCCCGAGACGGTGAAGTTCGCCGAGGCATACAAGGCGCGCTTCGGCGAGTATCCGGTGTTCCCGGCGATCAAGATGGCCAACGCGCTGATCTACGTGAAAGCTGCCTACAAGGCCGCGATGCAGAAGAACGGCGGCAAGTGGCCGACGCGTGCCGAGCTCGCCGATGCCATGAAGGGCAGCAAGGTCGCGACCCTGACCGGTACCGCGCAGACGCGCCCCGACAATGACGGCCTCGTCGACCAGATCGTCGGCGTCACGGTGAAGGCATCGGCGCAGCCATTTCCCGTGATCGGAGACATGGTCCGCTACAAGGGCGACAGTCTGATGCCGCAGGCCGGCCAGGACCCGCTCGCCTGGATTTCGACACTCAAGCCCGAGTTCGCCAGGCGCCTGCCCAAGCCGGGAAGCTACAAATAGGCCGGGACGACGTTCACCTGATTCCAATCGTGCAAGGCGTAGGCCGATGTTGACTGCAATCATCCCCCTGCTGCTGGACAGTCTGGCCAGCGCCGCGTTGATTTTCTTCGCGGCGGTTGGCCTGACCCTGGTATTCAGTGTGCTGCGCGTGCTCAACGTCGCGCATGGCAGCCTCTATTCGATCGGCGGCTATGTCGCGGCGTCGATCTGCCTCTTCGTCGCGAGCCGGCAGCTCAATTCGTATCTGTCGTTCGCGGCACTGTTGTTCAGCGCTGTGTTCGTCGCGGCCATATTCGGTCCGCTGATCGAGCGCGGCCTGGTCCGTTGGACCTATGGCAAGTCGGAGGCGGTCCAGATCCTGATCACGTTCGGCCTGTTCCTCATCCTGGAGGACCTCCAGCGCCTGATCTTCGGCGTGCAATCCTTCTACGAAGACGCGCCGATGCGACTGCTCGGCACGTCGAGCATCGGTGGTGTCGTCTATCTCAATTACCAGATCGTTCTGATTGGCATGGCGCTCCTTGTCGTCATCGGACTGCGGCTCTTGATCAATCATACGCGGCTCGGGCGCCTGATCACGGCCGTCGTCACCGACCGCGAGATGGCGCAATCGATCGGCATCGATACCAATCGGATATTCATTCTGGCGTTCTCGCTCGGCGTGTTCCTCGCCGCTTTGGGCGGCGCGCTGGCGACGCCGACATCCGGCATCGCCCCGGGGCTCGGGGCCGACACCATGGTGCTCGCCTTTGCGGTGGCGGCGATTGGAGGGCTGGGACAGATCGAGGGGGCTGCGGTGGCCTCGCTCATCGTCGGCCTGGCGCGCGTGCTCGCCATCTACCTGGCGCCGTCGCTGGATGCCGTAGCGCCCTATGCGGCCATGCTTGCCGTGCTCCTGATCCGCCCCTACGGCCTGTTCGGGTCGGTGACAGCGCGGAGGATATGATGCGAACGCTCCTTGCCGCTGCTGCGGTCCTCACGCTGGCCGTGCTGCCGATCGCCGCGCCCTGGCTGCAATTCGTGCTGACGCTTGCGATCGCCAAGGGATTTGCGGCGCTCGGCGTCGCGGTGCTGCTCCGCGCCGGGCTGATCTCGATCGGCCATGCGATGTTCTTTGCCGCGAGCGCCTATGCGGTGACGTTCCTGGCACGCGCCGGCATCCATGATCTTGGTCTGCTTCTGATCTTCTCGGTGCTGGCCGGAGCGCTCGTCGGCGCCGTTGCCGGATCGTTTCTCGTTCGCTATCGGGCGATCTTCTTTGCGATGTTGAATCTCGCGGTTTCCATGGTGTTTTACGCGCTGTGCGCCAAACTCTATGGCGTCACCGGTGGCACCGACGGTATGGCTGTTCCGGTCCCGACAGTTTTTGGCCTTGTGCTTAGTGAGCCGGCCTTCAAGAGTGTCCTGTTCTATCTCAGCCTGGGACTGATGGTGCTCGTCGGCGTCTCCGTTCAGCGCTACCTGAACAGCCCGCTCGGTCATGCGCTCGCGGCTGTCCACACCAACGAGATCCGGCTCGAATATCTCGGCGTTCCGGTCTGGGCGGTTCTGCTGATCGCGTACGTCGTCTCGGCGGCCCTCGCGGGTCTTGGCGGCGCGATCGCCGGTTTTGCGATCGGCCGCGTGGTCCCGGATTTCGCGTTCTGGACCGCATCCGGTCACCTCGTTCTCATCGCCGTGCTCGGCGGCATCGGTGGCGTGCCGGGCGCGTTCATCGGCGCCTTGTTCCTGGAGCTGCTGCACAGCGCAGCGGTCACCGTCACGGACTCCTGGAATTTGATCGTGGGCATGACGCTGATCATCGTGATCATGTTCATGCCTCAGGGGGTCTATGGATTGTTCGCGCGCAAGGAGGCGTCGAACCTATGACGCGTCCCATCCTGGAAGCAAAGGGTCTCCACGTCGCATTCAATGGGGTCAAGGCCGCTGACGACGTCAGCATCGCGATCCATGACGGCGAGTTCCTCGCGATCATCGGCCCGAACGGGTCGGGCAAGACGACGCTGCTCAACATCTGCACAGGCTATATTCGTCCGAGATCGGGCCGCGTGCTGCTCGATGGCCACGACATCACGCGCCTGTCGCCGCGCGCGATCGCTCGCCGCGGTGTCGCCCGCGCATTCCAGATCCCGCAGCTCTTCTCCGCACAGCGCGTGATCGACAACATGATGTTGGGGCTGGCGGCAACCGATGGCCTGTGGAGCGCGGTCCGGCGGCTCGAAACGGCGGCGCGGCGCGACGAGGCAATGGCGTTGCTCGATCTGGTCGGCCTCGCCGGTGATGCTGATCGGATCAGTAGCACGCTGCCTGAAGGTCATCGCAAGCTGCTGGATATCGCGCTTGCATTGGCTCTCAAGCCGCGGCTGCTGCTATTGGACGAGCCGACCAGCGGTGTGAGCGCCCTTGAACGCTTTCCACTGATGGAGGCGTTGATGAGCGCGCTGCGCCAGCGCCGCATCACGGCGCTGTTCGTCGAGCACGACATGGACGTGGTCGCCCGTTACGCGAGCCGCGTGCTGGTGTGGAACGCCGGCAACATCATGGCCGAGGGGCGGCCCGACGAGGTCTTCAGCAACGCGCAGGTCCGCCAGCGTGTCGTGGGAGTGGCTTGATGCTCAGTCTCGACAAGGTCAGCGTCTCGATCGAAGGCGTCCGCGTGTTGCGCTGTGTCAGTTGCGAGATCGTCGCGCGAAAGACGACGGTGTTGATCGGCCGCAACGGCGCCGGCAAGACCACGACGCTGCGTGCGATCATGGGCCTCATCGCGCATGACGAAGGCTCGATCCGCCTCGATGCCGACGACCTCGGCAGCAGGCCTGCCCACACGCGCGCCCGCGCCGGCATCGGCTATGCGCCGGAGGACCGCCGGCTGATTCCGGAGTTGAGCGTCGAGGAGAACATCCGCCTTCCGGCGCTGGCCTTGAAGCTCGACCGTGCCGAGATCGCGCGCAGGCTCGACGAGATCTATCAGCTCTTGCCCGAACTGCACGTGATGCGCTCCAGGCCTGCCGGCGGCGTGTCCGGCGGGCAAGGCAAAATGGTCGCGCTGGGCCGTGCGCTGACGGTCGCCCGCAAGGTTCTGCTGCTCGACGAACCGTTCCAGGGCCTGGCGCCGGCCCTCGCGCTCGACTATGCGCGCACGCTCGGCGAGTTGCGCAAGCATCGGCCAGAGCTCGCCATGCTGATTACCGAGTCTTCGCCGACGCTGCTCGACCGGATCGCCGACAGAACCTTGCAGATCGAGCGCGGCGAAGTCCTAGCCATATCGACAAAGGACAGGGAATCCCATGTTGCTGCAATTTGATCGTCTCGCGAGTGACCGGACCGACCGCGTCGGTGTCGAGATCCATTCTCTCATCATCGCGGGTTGGGCGGGCAGGGATGCCGCCGCCATCGAGCACCATATCGAGGAACTCGCCGCGCTCGGCATTCCGCGCCCCTCGACAACGCCGCTCTACCACCGCGTCGCGGCCCAAACGCTGACCCAGGAAAGCCGCCTCACCGTGCTTGGCCCGGACAGCTCCGGTGAGGTCGAGCCTGTCATCGTCGCCATGGCCGCCGGGCTCTGGGTCGGCATCGGATCCGACCATACTGACCGCAAGGCCGAAGCTTCGGGCATCGCTCTTTCGAAACAGCTCTGCGGCAAGCCGGTCGGCTCGCGGCTCTGGTCATACAATGACGTCGAGGGGCATTGGGATGAATTGGTCCTTCGCTCGTGGGCGACGATCGAGGGCAAGCGAGTCCTCTATCAGGAGAGTCCCGTTTCGTCGCTACGAACGCCGCGTGATCTCATCCGCCGCTACACTGGCTCGGCCACGCTCCCAGCAGGCACGTTGATGTTTTGTGGCACGCCCGGTGCGATCGGCGGCATCCGGCCGGGGATGCGCTTCGACATGGAGCTGAGCGATCCCGTGCTCGGCCGCAAGCTGACGCATGCCTACGACATCGACGTGCTGCCGGTGGTCTCCTGATCTTCCTCGCAGGTGCCGTGTCCATGACCGCAACACGCGATCGTCCCAACCTTTCTGCCGTTGCACGCCTGGAAGCCGCACTGGCGCGGATCCGGTCGGCTGAAGCGGAGAACGTCTTCACGGCGGTTTTCGCTGACAGCGCCCGGTGGGAGGCCGAGGCCGCAGATCGGCGTGCGGTCGCTGGTTCGCCTCGCGGCCCGCTCGATGGCCGCATCGTCTCCGTGAAGGCTTTGTTCGACGTCGCCGGCACTGTCACGAGTTCCGGGTCTGCCGTTCTGCGCCGCCTGCCGCCGGCCGTTGAAGATGCCGAGGTTGTGAAACGGCTGCGGGCTGCAGGCGCCGTCGTCGTCGGCAAGACCCAGATGACCGAGTTTGCTTTCTCCGCGCTCGGTACGAATCCGCATGATGGGACGCCGGGTAATCCACGAGACCGCAGGTGCGCTCCGGGAGGCTCGTCATCGGGCGCCGTGGTGTCGGTGATTGACGGCATGGCAGACGTTGCCATCGGCAGCGATACCGGGGGCTCCATCCGAATCCCGGCGGCGCTGTCGGGCGCGGTCGGCTTCAAGCCCACCAGCGGATTCGTGCCGACCGCGGGCGCGTTCTCGCTGTCATCGAGCCTCGATACGATCGGTTCGATCGCCTTGAACGTTGCCGACTGCTTCGTGGCCGATCAAGTGCTTTCGGGGGATGGCGCGCCGCCGCGGCTGCGGAGTGCCTCTCCCGGCACGTTCCGCCTCGTCGTTGCCCGCGGACGCCTGTTTGATCGCTGCGAGCCCGACGTGCTTGATGCGTTCGAGAGTGCCGTGGAGCGGCTTCGATCAGGCGGTCTGCGGATCGAGGACGGGTCGATCGAGGCGGCTCTCGATGATGTCGCGGAAATCGACAAGATCGGCACGTTTCCTTCCATCGAGGTCGGCGCGACGCTGCGTGGTCTTGGGCTCTCGGGCTTGGACGGGGTCGATTCCCGAACGCGCGCCCGCATCGAAGCCGGCGCCGGCATCCTCGGCACCGACTATGTGCGCATGGCGCGGCTCCGCCACGCCGCAATCCGCTCCTTTGAACAGTCCTTCGGCAACAATGAGGTTGTCATCCTGCCGACGACGCCGATCCGTGCGCCGCTTCTGTCGTCAGTCGAGGAGGACAGCGCGTTCCATCAAGTCAATGGGCTGGTGCTTCGTAATCCACGCGTCGCCAATGTGCTAGACTGTCCGTCGATTTCGTTGCCGTTGCCATTCAGTGGGGGGCTGCCTGTGGGGCTCATGCTGATTGGCCGACGAAATGCGGATCGGCGCTTGTTGGAGATTGCATCCAGCGTCGAGGCCATGTTCGAAGCCATCTAGCTGCGCGTGAAGGATCATGACACAAATCTCCCGGGGAAGAGATCTATGACCAAGCAACATCTCGGGCCTGTCGTGGTGGCAGCCACCCTGTTCTGCGCCTCTGTTGCCTATGCCCAACCAGTGCATGATGGCTTCTACTGGATCGGCGAGATGAACAAGGCTTCGGCGGTCATGGTTGTTGACACCAGCATTGTGGAACGGGATCTCGGTCGCAAGATTGCCGCCGCCATCGCGAAGGTGATCCAGGACGGCGAGCAGCCAGGCGCATCCCGCCCTGATGACTATCTGCGCATCGAACCCATGCTGATAGCGGCCGGAGGGGCCGACGTCACGCGGCTGCACTCGGGCCGCAGTCGTCAAGACATGTATTCCACCTGGCAGCGGCTGGTGTTGCGGGAAATGTACCTTGATAGCGCAGCGACCTTGAACGATTACCGCGCAGCACTGCTGGGCCTTGCACGAACCGCGCCAGACGCCATCATGCCGGCCTTCACAATGGGTGTGCAGGCGCAGCCGATTACCTTGGGCCACTACATCTCGGGCTATTTGGGCGCGCTTGAACGACAGGCCCAGCGTGTCAGAGAAAGCTATGCACGCCTCAATCTCTCGCCACTTGGAGCTGCCGCGGTCGGCACATCGAGCTTCCCCATCGATCGCAGGCAGCTCGCCACTCTCCTTGGCTTTGACGGTCCGATCGAGAATTCGTTCGACGCGAATCATGTCTCGCCATTCGATCTCGACGTCGAGGTCGCGGGACTGGCAACCGCCTCCGCAATAACCAGCGGCGCGCTGATGGCAGACCTCCTGGACCAATATCGGCAGATCCGGCCGTGGTTCCTGCTGGCGGCCAGTGAGACGACCCCGAGCAGCATCATGCCGCAAAAGCGCAATCCATTCCCGATGTTGCTCGCCCGCGAGCAAGCCACTCGGACATTGGGGCTGGCTCAAAGCGCGGTCATGCTGGCGCACAATATCGGGCCGGGCGTTATCGAATATCGCGGCGATGCTGCGAACAATGCGCTACGGGAGGCCACGCAGCTACAGGCTGCCATGGCGAAGCTGGTTCGAACCCTGCGCTTCGATGCCTCCCGCGCGCTCGAGGAGGTGAATGGCGACTATGCGACCACGACCGAGTTGGCCGACGTGTTGCAGCGAGATGCCAACGTCCCATTCCGCGTTGGTCACCATTTTGCGTCCGAGCTTGTAAATTTCGGAAGAGGGCACGGCTTGCGGGCGTCCGAATTGCCTTACGATGATGCAAAGAGAATCTTTGCGCAATCGACCAAGAGCTTGCTTGGTCAAGAGGCTGCCTTTCCGTTTTCCGAAGCTCGTTTTCGGGAGATATTGACCCCCGAGAACATGGTTCGCTCCAGCCGCGGCCTGGGCGGCCCACAATCAGCAGAAGTCGCCCGCATGCTCGCCGCCCAAGAAGCGCAACTCGTGGCAGATAAAGGCTGGCTCGATGGTCGACGATCCGCCCTTGCGAAGGCGTCCACGGAGCTGGATGTGGTATTCGATCGCCTGAAGAACTGAAGTCCCAAACTCTCCGAACCGATCGAGCCGAGACGGGCGCGGCTGCATTCTTCCCACGAAGGGAGTTGCGGTGTGATGAGCTTTCGGACGTCTAGAGGAGGAACTCCCCGTAAAAGCGACCGTGTGTCCATCTGGGCTCGCGCTCGTGTTGGAAGGACGCTCTCTCCCCATTCTCACGATTTGAACGCCAAGCGACAATTTGCTGCGACACTCTGGCTCGATGGCGCTAGTTTCTTCGGCGTTCACGCAGCTTGCGGAAGTCGTCGCCTGCGTGGTGTGACGAGCGTGTCAGCGGTGTCGCCGACACCATCAGGAATCCCTTGGTGTAGGCAACCTTCGTATAGGAGTCGAATTCGTCAGGAGACACGAAGCTGGCGACGGCATGGTGCTTGCGCGTCGGTTGCAGATACTGGCCAAGGGTCAGGAAGTCGACGTCGGCAGACCGCAAATCGTCCATCAATTGCAGTACTTCGTTCCTGGCTTCGCCGAGGCCAACCATGATCCCGGACTTGGTGAATATCTGCGGATCGAATTCCTTCACGCGTTGCAGCAGTCGAACCGAATGGAAATAGCGCGCCCCTGGGCGCACGGTCAGGTATTTCGACGGCACCGTTTCGAGATTGTGATTGAACACGTCGGGTTTCGCCGCCACGACTGTTTCGAGCGCGCCCTGTTTGCGCAAAAAATCCGGCGTCAGGATTTCGATTGTCGTGCCGGGGCTCGCTGCGCGGATCGCGGCGACGGTCGCAGCAAAATGCGCCGCCCCTCCACCGGCCAGATCGTCGCGATCGACCGACGTGACGACCACGTGCTCGAGCCCGAGCTTGGCGACAGCTTCGGCGACCCTGGCGGGTTCATCGGCGTCGAGCGGGCCGGGAAGGCCGGTCCGCACATTGCAGAATGCGCAGGCGCGCGTGCAGGTATCTCCCATGATCATGAAGGTTGCGTGCTTCTTCGCCCAGCACTCGCCGATATTGGGGCAGGAAGCTTCCTCGCATACAGTGACGAGCTTGTTTTCGCGCACAATGCGTCTTGTCTCGGCCCATGCGTTTGAGCCTGGGGCCTTCACGCGGATCCACGCCGGCTTGCTCTGCAGGGGCGTCTCCGGGCGGTTTACCTTCTCGGGGTGACGCGGCGCGTCCGGTCGCAGTATCGCGCGCGGATCGTTGTTGAGGAGATCGAGTATGACGGTCATTTGGTCGACCTCGTGTGGCGCGAGAACCGAAGATAACGGCGCGGAGTATGCAACGCTGGCGAATTGACGTGCGGGAAAAATGCAAAGTCCGTCCGGCCACTGACATTCGTTGTTTGAATGAAGTGAGTCAAATCGATCGTCATCAGCGCATGCGCCAACTGTCTTCCTTCGAGCGCGCGGAGTCTTCTGTTCGGCGTCCGCTCATGCTGAGCAACACCCGCGTTTGCCGGACGGCCCAACTATCCGATCTTTCGGGCGGAACCAGCAGCTGGTTTTCCGGAGCTTCAGACAAGGGCCGGCCGATCATATCGGTGCTGTTGGGCCGGTGACGGGCAATCCTGAGTAAAATTAAGGGCCTGCGCGCGATCGGTCGATCGCTTCGAGGTTTGGCACGAATGCTGCTTAGATGGCTGCAAAAGAATAAGCAGCTCTGAACAAGCAAGGCGAGGGGAACGTTCGAATGCCAGCCAGCACTCCATCTTTAACCTAGAGCGACGGGCGATATCGCCTGCGTGGCATTGCGAGCTTCCGCCTCTGGGCGGCGGCGCAATGAACGATGACGCCTGACTTCGGCCTGGCATGCAAGGGAGAGAGTTATGACAGTCCTGGACGCGCACGATCCGGATCCGCAAGAAACCCGGGAGTGGCTGGATGCCCTGTCGGCGATCCGGGGGCACCGCGGCAGTGAGCGCGCCGAATTCGTCGTCAACGCAGTCATTTCTGCCGCGCGTGGCAGCGGCCTCGCCATTCAGCAGACGCTGACGACGCCCTATTGCAACACGATTCCGCTGGATCAGCAGCCGACGCTGCCGGGCGATCGCGCCATCGAGCACAAGCTGCGTTCGATCATTCGATGGAACGCTCTCGCCATCGTCCTGCGCGCCAACAAGGAGAGTTCTGAACTCGGCGGTCACATCGCGAGCTTCCAGTCCGCGGCCACGCTCTACGATATCGGCTTCGGTCATTTCTGGCATGCGCCGACGGAATCGCACGGCGGCGATCTGATCTTCGTCCAGGGCCACTGTTCGCCCGGCATCTACGCGCGGGCCTTTCTCGAAGGGCGGTTGAGCGAGGATCAGCTCCTCGGCTTCCGGCAGGAGACCGGCGGCAAGGGCCTGTCGAGCTATCCGCATCCCTGGCTGATGCCGGATTTCTGGCAGTTCCCGACGGTGTCGATGGGGCTGGGTCCGTTGATGGCGATCTATCAGGCGCGCTTCCTGAAATATCTCGAGAACCACAAGCTTGCCGAAACGTCCAACCGCAAGGTCTGGGCCTTCATGGGTGACGGCGAAACCGACGAGCCGGAGTCGCTCGGCGCGATCTCGCTCGCCGGCCGCGAGAACCTCGACAACCTGATCTTTGTCATCAACTGCAACCTGCAGCGGCTTGACGGGCCCGTGCGCGGCAACGGCAAGATCGTGCAGGAGCTCGAAAGCGTTTTCCGCGGTGCCGGCTGGAACGTCATCAAGGTGCTGTGGGGCTCGGGCTGGGATCGCCTATTGGCGAACGACAAGAGCGGATTGTTGCTGAAGCGCATGGAGGAGTGCGTCGACGGCGAGTATCAGGATTTCAAGAGCAAGAGCGGCGCCTATATCCGCGAGCACTTCTTCGGCAAGTACGACGAGCTGAAGCAACTCGTTGCCGATATGAGCGACGACGAGATCTGGCAGCTCGCGCGCGGCGGTCACGATCCGGAAAAGGTGTTCGCGGCCTATACCGCGGCGGTGAACCACAAGGGGCAGCCGACGGTCATCCTGCCCAAGACCGTCAAGGGCTACGGCATGGGCGAGTCCGGCGAAGGCCAGATGATCGCGCATCAGGCCAAGAAGATGACGCAGGATGCATTGCGCGGTTTCCGCGACCGCTTCCAGGTTCCTGTCGCCGACGATGACCTGGCCAAGGTGCCCTTCATCCGCCCGGCGGAAGACAGTCCGGAGATGAAGTATCTGCGCGCCCAGCGAGAAAAGCTTGGCGGCAGCCTGCCGCAGCGTCGGCGCAAATCCGCGTCCTTGCAGATTCCACCGTTGTCGACGTTCCAGCGGCTGCTCGACACCACCGGCGAACGCGAAATCTCGACCACGATGGCTTTCGTGCAGATGCTGGGCACGCTGGTGCGCGACAAGGCGATCGGCAAGCACATCGTGCCGATCGTGCCCGATGAATCCCGTACCTTCGGCATGGAGGGCATGTTCCGCCAGCTCGGCATCTATTCGTCGGTCGGCCAGCTCTATCGGCCCCAGGACGCCGACCAGCTCATGTATTACCGCGAGGACAAGACCGGACAGGTTCTGCAGGAGGGCATCAACGAAGGCGGCGCCATGTCGAGCTGGATTGTCGCGGCGACGTCCTACTCGACGAACAACGTGCCGATGATTCCGTTCTACATCTACTACTCGATGTTCGGCCTGCAGCGCGTCGGCGACCTCGCCTGGCTCGCGGGCGACATGCGCGCGCGCGGATTTCTGCTCGGCGGCACCGCCGGCCGTACCACCCTCAACGGCGAAGGCTTGCAGCACGAAGACGGACACAGCCACGTGCTGGCCGGCACCATCCCGAACTGCATCTCCTACGATCCGACTTTCGCCTATGAGGTGGTGACCATCGTGCGCGAGGGCATGCGCCGCATGTATGAGGCGCAGGAGGACGTCTACTACTACATCACCCTGATGAACGAGAATTATCAGCATCCCGCGCTTGCCGATGCCGGCAAGGGGGTGGAAGAGGGGATTCTCAAGGGGCTCTATCTCCTCAAGGACGGCGGCGAGACGGCGAAGAAGGGACTTCGCGTGCAGCTCGTTGGCTCGGGCACGATCCTGCGCGAGGTGATCGCGGCTGCCGATCTGCTCAAGACGGATTTCGGCGTGACGGCGGACGTGTGGAGTGCGACGAGCTTCAACGAACTCCGTCGCGACGGCATGGCCGCCGAGCGATGGAATCTGCTGCACCCGACGGAACCGCGCCGCAAGAGCTGGGTCGAAGCGCAGCTCGAAGCACATCCGGGGCCGGTCGTGGCGTCGACCGACTACATGCGCAATTACCCCGACCAGATCCGCGAATATGTGCAGGCGGCCGGACGTCGCTACGTCGTGCTCGGCACCGACGGTTTTGGTCGCAGCGACTATCGCGTGAAGCTCCGCAAATTCTTCGAGGTCGATCGGCATTACGTCGCCATTGCCGCGCTCAAGGCGCTTGCCGACGAAGGCACGATCAAGCCGGCCGTCGTCGCGGAGGCCATTGCCAAGTACCAAATCGACGCCGGGCGCGCTGCGCCGTGGACCGTGTGAGACAGCGAGCCGAGGGCAGAGCGATGAGTGGTCTGATCGACATCAAGGTCCCCGACATCGGCGACTTCAAGGACGTTCCGGTGATCGAGGTCTTCGTCAAGCCTGGCGACAGGGTGAAGGCCGAAGATCCGTTGGTTGCGCTGGAATCCGACAAGGCGACCATGGAGGTACCGTCGCCGCGTGAAGGCGTGGTGAAATCAGTGGTCGTCAAGATCGGCGACAAGGTGAGCGAAGGCACGGTGATCGTGCAATTCGAGGGCGCGGGCGCCGAGCAGGCCGAGGCGCGACCGGTCGTCAGCGCTCCGCCGTCGCCCGTCAGCGCGCCGGCTGGCGTCGCCGAGGTGCGCGTTCCCGATATCGGCGATTTCAAGGACGTCCCGGTCATCGAGATCTTCGTGAAGCCCGGCGACAGCGTGAAGGCGGAGGATCCGCTGATTGCGCTGGAGTCGGACAAGGCGACGATGGAAGTGCCGGCGCCGTTGTCGGGCACTGTGCGCGAGATCAAGCTGAAGATCGGCGACAAGGTCAGCGAGGGTGCGGTCATTCTCGTGCTCGCGACCGGCGAGGGCGCCGCGGCCGCGTCAGCAGCCGCTACGCCGACACCGGCGTCAACGGCACCTGCTGCATCCCCCGTAGCGCAAGCCGGCGCGGTGGACGAGAAAGCGTTCGCGCTCGCCTATGCAGGCCCCGCAGTTCGCAAGCTGGCGCGCGAACTCGGCGTGGATCTCGGCAAGGTCACGGGCTCCGGCAATCACGGCCGCATCCAGCGCGAGGACGTCGAGGCCTTCGCCAAGGGCGGGGCTGCGCCATCCAAGCCGCAGGCTGCGAGCGCAGGTGGAGGTGGTGTCGGCGGCATCGATCTGCTGCCCTGGCCCAAGATCGATTTCGCCAAGTTCGGTCCGGTCGACCGCAAGGAGCTCGGCCGCATCAAGAAGATTTCTGCGGCCAATCTTCACCGCAACTGGGTCGTCATCCCGCACGTCACCACGCATGACGAGGCCGACATCACCGAACTCGAGCAGTTCCGGGTGAAGATGAACAAGGAGCTGGAGAAGAGCGGCGTCAAGCTCTCACTGCTGCCGTTCATGGTGAAGGCGGCCGTCGCGGCGCTGAAGAAATTTCCGGAATTCAACGCGAGCCTCGACGGCGACACGCTCGTCTACAAGAATTATTGGCACATCGGCTTTGCCGCGGACACGCCAAACGGCCTGATGGTGCCCGTCATCCGCGATGCCGACAAGAAATCGATACCGGACATCGCCAACGAGATGAACGCGCTCGCCAAGCTGGCGCGCGAGGGCAAGATCAAGCCGGACCAGATGCAGGGCGGCACCTTCTCGATCTCCTCGCTCGGCGGCATCGGCGGCATTTATTTCACGCCGATCATCAACGCGCCGGAAGTCGCGATCATGGGCGTCTGCAAAGGCTACTGGAAACAGCATTCAGCCGACGGCAAGACCTGGACGTCGCGTCTGACGTTGCCGCTATCGCTGTCCTGGGACCACCGCGTCATCGACGGCGCGGCGGCCGCGCGCTTCAACGTCCACTTCGCCAATGTGCTCGCCGATCTGCGGCGCGTGCTGTTCTGAGATCGGGGGAAGCAGCATGGCTCAGCAGATCGAAGTCAAGGTCCCTGACATCGGCGACTTCAAGGACGTCGCCGTCATCGAAGTCATGGTGAAGCCGGGAGAGACCGTGGCGGTCAACACCAGCCTCATCATGGTCGAGTCCGACAAGGCGTCGATGGAGATCCCGTCCTCGCACGCCGGTATCGTCAAGGAGGTCAAGGTCAAGGTCGACGACAAGGTCAGCGAGGGATCTGTCATCCTGATGCTGGAGACGGCGGGAGCCGCGGCTGCACCAGTGCCAGCGCCGGCATCGCCGCCGACCGCAGCGGCGCCACCCGTTGCGCCCGCCGCCGCGTCCCATTCGGGCAAGGCGGATCTCGAATGCGACGTGCTGGTGCTGGGTGCCGGTCCCGGCGGCTACTCCGCCGCCTTCCGCGCCGCCGATCTCGGCATGAAGACCGTGCTGGTCGAACGTTACGACACGCTCGGCGGCGTTTGCCTCAATGTCGGCTGCATTCCCAGCAAGGCGCTGCTGCACACGGCATCCGTGATCGACGAGGTCAAGCATCTGCCCGACCATGGCATCACCTTCGGTACGCCGCAGGTCGATCTCGACAAGCTGCGTGGGTTCAAGGACGGCGTCATCAAGAAGCTGACCGGCGGCCTTGCCGGTATGGCGAAGGCCCGCAAGGTCGAGGTCGTGACCGGTGTCGGCGCCTTCCTCGATTCGCATCATCTCGAAGTCGTCTCGGCGGGTGGCAAGAAGACGGTCAAGTTCGCCAAGGCCATCATCGCTGCAGGCAGCCAGGCCGTAAAGCTGCCGTTCCTTCCCGAGGATCCGCGGATCGTCGATTCGACCGGAGCGCTGCTGCTGAAGTCGATCCCCAAGCGCATGCTGGTGATCGGTGGCGGCATCATTGGCCTCGAAATGGCGACGGTCTATTCGACGCTCGGCGCGCGCATCGACGTCGTCGAAATGCTCGACGGTCTGATGCAGGGCGCCGACCGCGACCTGGTCAAGGTGTGGGAGAAGATGAACGCAAAGCGCTTCAACAAGGTCATGTTGAAGACCAAGACCGTCGGTGCCAAGGCGACCGCAGCCGGAATCGAGGTGGGCTTCGAGGGCGAGCAGGCGCCGGCCGGGCCGGAAGTCTATGACCTCGTTCTCGTCTCGGTCGGCCGAAGCCCGAACGGCAAGAAGATCGGGGCCGAGAAGGCCGGTGTTGTCGTGACCGAGCGCGGCTTCATCGACGTCGACAACCAGATGCGCACCAACGTCGCGCATATCTTCGCGATCGGCGATATCGTCGGCCAGCCCATGCTGGCGCACAAGGCGGTGCACGAAGCCCATGTGGCCGCCGAGGTCGCCCACGGCGAAAAGTCATACTTCGACGCGCGGCAGATTCCGTCCGTTGCCTACACCGATCCGGAGGTCGCCTGGGCCGGCAAGACTGAGGACGAGTGCAAGGCCGAGGGCATCAAGTTCGGCAAGTCGGTCTTCCCGTGGGCGGCCTCCGGTCGCGCCATCGCCAATGGCCGTGACGAGGGTTTTACCAAGCTGCTGTTCGACGCGGCGACACACCGCGTGATCGGCGGCGGCATCGTCGGCACCCATGCGGGCGATCTCATCAGCGAGATCTGCCTTGCCGTCGAGATGGGCTGCGAGCCAGCCGATATCGGCAAGACCATTCATCCGCACCCGACGCTCGGCGAGTCCATCGGCATGGCAGCGGAGGTTTTTGAGGGGCACTGCACCGATCTGCCGCCGCAGAAAAAGAAATAGCGCCGTCTGCCTTCTAAGCAGCGGGCAGCGAGATAAGGGAGGGAGAAACAATGTCTGGAGCGACCATTGCGACGTCCGGAACGATAGCTGCGACGCAGAAGAAGCCGTTCTACCGGGTTCTCTATGTCCAGGTGCTCGCGGCGATCGTGCTCGGCGTCATTGTCGGTTGGCTTTGGCCGGATCTCGGCAAGAACGACTGGATCAAGGCGATGGGCGACGGCTTCGTCAAGCTCATCAAGATGGCCATTGCACCGATCATCTTCTGCACGGTCGTCTCCGGCATTGCCCACATTTCGGAGGTCAAGAAGGTCGGCCGGGTCGCGGTCAAGGCGTTGATCTACTTCGAGGTCGTTTCGACCTTTGCGCTGGCGCTGGGCCTGATCGTCGCCAATGTGCTGCGCCCCGGCTCAGGTTTCCAGGGGCAGTCGAACGCCGCGGCCGTGGCAGGCTACGCCAAGCAGGCGAGCGAGATGAAGTCGGTCGACTTCGTTCTGCACATTATTCCGGATACCGTCGTCGGGGCATTCGCCCAGGGCGAGATTCTCCAGGTCCTGCTGTTTGCCATCCTGTTCGGCTTTGCGCTGATGGGGCTCGGCGAGCGGGCTCATACCGTCCGGTCGTTCGTGGACGACGTTGCCCATGCGATGTTCGGCGTCATTTCGATTGTGGTCAAGGCCGCGCCGATCGGAGCCTTCGGCGCGATGGCCTATACGATCGGTCGCTATGGCCCCCAGGCGCTTGGCAATCTCGCCGGCCTGATCGCGACTTTCTATCTCACGGCGCTTCTGTTCGTGGTCGTTGGGCTCGGCATCATCGCCCGCATCGCCGGCTTCTCGATCCTCAAGTTCCTCAAATACATCAAGGACGAGCTGCTGATCGTGCTCGGCACCTCGTCCTCGGAGAGCGCGCTGCCGCAGATGATGGAGAAGCTGGAGAAACTCGGCTGCTCCAAGTCCGTCGTCGGTTTGGTAGTGCCAACCGGCTATTCCTTCAACCTCGACGGCACTAACATCTATATGACCCTGGCGACGCTCTTCATCGCCCAGGCGATGAACGTCGAGCTCTCCTTCGGCGAACAGATGACGATCCTCGTCGTCGCGATGCTGACCTCGAAAGGCGCTTCCGGCATCACGGGTGCGGGATTCATCACGCTCGCAGGCACGCTTGCCGCTGTCAGGCCCGAACTGCTCCCCGGTATGGCGATCGTGCTCGGCATCGACAAGTTCATGAGCGAATGCCGGGCGCTCACCAACCTCTGCGGCAACGGCGTTGCCTGCGTGGTGGTGGCGTGGTGGGAAGGCGAGCTTGACCGCGAGAAGTTGCGCTCCGGACTCGAGCGGGACATTGATCCTACGGACTTCGAGACCGCCGTCACCGAGGGACGAGGTCTCTGACGGTGGCGCGGTGCAAACGGCCATTCGTTCAAATCAGAAGAGAACGGGGAGTTGATCATGACGGACGTAGTAATTGTCTCTGCGGCGCGAACGCCGGTTGGTTCCTTCAACGGAGCATTCGGCGCGTTGACCGCCCATGAGCTCGGGGCTGTGGCGATCAAGGGCGCTCTTGAGCGCGCCAAAGTCGCCCCTGAAGAGGTCGACGAGGTCATTCTCGGCCAAGTCCTCGCCGGCGGCGAGGGGCAGAATCCGGCACGGCAGGCCGCGATGGCAGCCGGCATTCCGCAGGAGAAGACGGCGTGGGGCATGAACCAGCTCTGCGGCTCGGGACTGCGCTCGGTCGCGCTCGGCCTGCAGCAGATCGCCAATGGCGATGCCAATGGCATCGTCGCCGGCGGCATGGAGTCCATGTCGATGGCCCCGCACCTGTCGCACCTGCGCAACGGCACCAAGATGGGCGACGTCAAGTTCATCGACTCCATGCTGAAGGATGGCCTGCTGGATGCCTTCCACGGCTATCACATGGGCGTCACCGCCGAGAACATCGCTGCCAAATGGCAGATCACCCGGGAAGAGCAGGACGCGTTCGCTACCGCCTCGCAGAACAAGGCCGAGGACGCGCAGAAGGCCGGCCGCTTCAAGGACGAGATCGTCCCCGTCACCGTCAAGACGCGGAAGGGCGACGTCGTCGTCGACCAGGACGAATACATCCGTCCCGGCACCACGCAGGACGCGCTCGCCAAGCTGAAGCCCGCCTTCAACAAGGAAGGCTCGGTGACTGCGGGCAATGCGTCCGGGCTGAACGACGGTGCAGCGGCCCTGGTTCTGATGAGCGCTGATGAAGCCAAAAAGCGTGGTCTCACCCCGCTTGCCAAGATCGTCTCCTGGGCGACCGCGGGCGTCGATCCCGCCGTGATGGGCTCGGGGCCGATCCCTGCTTCCCGAAAGGCGCTCGAGAAGGCCGGTTGGAAGGTCGGGGATCTCGATCTCGTCGAGGCCAACGAAGCCTTCGCGGCGCAGGCCATCGCCGTCAACAAGGACATGGGTTGGGATCCGTCGATCGTCAACGTCAACGGCGGCGCCATCGCCATCGGCCATCCAATTGGCGCCTCCGGCGCGCGGGTGCTGACGACGCTGCTGTTCGAGATGCAGAAGCGCAACGCCAAGAAAGGCCTTGCCACGCTGTGTATTGGCGGCGGCATGGGCGTCGCCCTGACGGTCGAGCGCTAGGCCGGCGGCCGATCCATTCGGCTGGAACGAGACGCGGACGACAACAGGCCGTCCGCGAACGACGACGGCTCCCTGGAGCCGGCGAATACAACATGAACCGATCAGGAGGGGATAATGTCCAGGGTTGCAGTGGTAACCGGCGGAACGCGCGGCATAGGCGAAGCGATCTCGGTTGCACTCAAGGCGGCCGGCTACAAGGTGGCTGCGAGCTATGCAGGCAATGACGAAGCCGCCGCCAAGTTCAAGGCCGAGACCGGCATTAACGTCTACAAATGGGACGTGTCGAGCTACGAGGCCTGCGCCGCCGGCCTAAAGCAGGTTGAAGCGGACCTCGGTCCGGTGGACGTGCTCGTCAACAATGCCGGCATCACCAAGGACGGCATGTTCCACAGGATGACGCCGGAGCAATGGTACGCGGTCATCAATACCAACTTGAACTCGCTATTCAACATGACCCGGCCCGTGTGGGAAGGGATGCGCGAGCGCAAGTTCGGCCGGGTGATCTGCATCTCCTCGATCAACGGCCAGAAGGGCCAGATGGGGCAGGTCAATTATTCCGCCGCCAAGGCGGGTGACATCGGCTTCGTCAAAGCGTTGGCCCAGGAGGGCGCGCGCGCCGGCATCACGGTCAATACGATCTGCCCCGGCTACATCGCCACCGAGATGGTCAAGGCGATCAACCCCGACGTCGTCGCGAAGAGCATCCTGCCGCAGATCCCTGTCGGCCGCTTGGGTGAGCCAAGCGAGATCGCGCGCGTGGTGGTGTTCTTGGCATCCGACGATGCCGGCTTCATCACGGGATCGACGATATCCGCCAACGGCGGCCAGCACATGGTTTGAGCCGCCGCCATGTCGATGCAGCCGCGAGGGGATCTCACGACACGGACGCTCGCCATGCCGGCGGACGCAAATCCGAGCGGCGACATCTTCGGTGGCTGGGTGCTTTCGCAGATGGACATCGCGGGCGGTATCCATGCCGGCCAGCGGGCGCAAGGGCGCGTCGCCACGGTGGCAATCGAGGCGATGCATTTCATCAAGCCGGTCCATGTGGGGGATGTCCTGTGCGTTTACGCGTCGCCCGAGCGTATCGGACGCACGTCGCTGGCGATCCGCCTGGAGGCCTGGGCACTGCGCAGGCGCCTAGGTGAACGTGTGAAGGTGACGGAGGGAATCTTCACCTTCGTTGCACTGGATGCCGAGGGACGACCGGCGCCGATCCCGGCTAGCCGAGACGAGCAGTAACGACCAATGAAGGAGAGGGAAATGTCTGACAGCAAACCGAAGGCAGGCTCCGCCGACTGGGGCCTCCCGGGTCTCGACTTCGCCAAGCTCATCGAATCCTGCCAGATCAGCGGCGTCGATATGAAGGCGTTGCTCGAGATGGAGAAGAAGAACATCGACGCCCTGATCGAGGTCAACCGCTCGGCCTATGACAGCTGGCGAAACCTGATGGCGCGACAGGCGGAGGTCTTCCAGGAAACGATGACGGCGATCGCCGCCGAGGCAGGCAATGAAGCCGCGGCGGGAAGGCGCGCCGAGATCGCCCGGCAAGGCTTCGAGACGGCGCTCGCCAACATGCGCCAACTCGCCGAGACCGCGACCGAACAGCAGAAGCAGACAGTCGAAATACTGCGGCGGCGTTTCGAGGAGGGCATGGCCGCGATGCGGGCGCGTGGCGGAAGCACCTGAGGTCGGACCAACCGCAAAGGGCAACAGGGGCGTATCCGCCCATCGATCAAGCGTAAGAACGGGGAATAGGATGGACCAGGATCTGAGGGAAGCCGCACTCGAATATCATCGCCTGCCGAGGCCGGGAAAGATTTCGGTCATGCCGACCACGGCGATGGCGACGCAACGCGATCTGTCGCTCGCCTATTCGCCTGGCGTCGCGGAGCCCTGTCTTGTCATCGCCAAGGACCCGTTACAGGCGGACCAGCTGACCGCGCGCAGCAACCTGGTGGCCGTCGTCACCAACGGCACCGCCGTGCTTGGGCTTGGCAATATCGGGGCTCTGGCGGGCAAACCCGTCATGGAAGGCAAGGCGTGCCTGTTCAAGAAGTTCGCTGGCATCGATGTGTTCGACATCGAGCTCGCCGAGGAGGATCCCGACGCTTTGATCGAAACCATCGCCAGGATGGAGCCGACCTTCGGCGGCATCAACCTTGAGGACATCAAGGCGCCGGAGTGCTTCTACATCGAACAGCAGCTCCGCAAGCGCATGAAGATTCCGGTCTTCCATGATGATCAGCACGGCACCGCGATCATTGCGGCGGCGGCGATCCTCAACGGGTTGAAGCTGGTCAAGAAGGACATCTCTGACGTCAAGCTGGTTTGTTCCGGCGCCGGCGCCGCTGCGTTGGCCTGTCTCGATCTCATCGTTAGCCTCGGCCTGCCGCAGGACCGCATCATCGTCACAGACGCGAAAGGCGTCGTCTATGCCGGCCGCACGGAAGGCATGGACGACAACAAGGCGCGCTATGCGGTGAAAACGGAGGCGCGGAAGCTCGACGAGATCATCCAGGATGCCGATATCTTTCTTGGCCTGTCAGCCGGCAAGGTGCTGACGCAAGACATGGTCAAGAGGATGGCACGAGATCCCCTGATCTTTGCTATGGCCAACCCGATTCCCGAGATCATGCCGGAAGACGCGTTGGCGGTTCGCCCCGACGCGATCATTGGCACGGGGCGATCGGACTATCCCAATCAGATCAATAACGTTCTGTGCTTTCCCTTCATCTTCAGGGGCGCGCTCGACTGCGGAGCGACGACCATCAACGAGGAGATGAAGCTCGCGACGGTACGCGCGCTCGCGGATCTGGCCATGGCGGAAGTGCCCGAGGTCGTGGCAGTTGCGTACAAGGGCGAAAACCTTCGCTTTGGCCGCGACTATCTCATTCCAAAGCCGCTCGATCCGCGGCTCATCGAGGTCGTGGCGCCCGCGGTTGCCAAGGCTGCGGCGGACAGCGGCGTCGCCAGGCGTCCGATCGCGGACATGGAGGTCTATCGCCAGCAGCTGAGCCGCTTCGTCTACCATTCCGGCAACGCGATGCAGCCGGTGTTCTCGGTGGCGAAGGGAAGCGGAAAGGCGCTGCTTCTGGCCGAGGGCGAAGACGAGCGCGTGCTGCGCGCAGCACAGGTGGTCGTCGACGAGCGGATCGCAAAGCCGTTGCTGGTTGGCCGGCCGTCGACCATCGAGGAGCGGATCAAGTCCTTCGGTCTCCGGCTCAGGCCTGGCAGCGACTGCGAGATCATCGATCCGCACGATTCTGAAGTCTATTCCCAATGTGCGGATGTCTACCACGGGCGCAGGAAGCGTGACGGCGTGTCAGCCGCCTTGGCCCTGTCGGAGACGCGCAGCAACGCGACCGTTCTCGCCTCGATCCTTCTCGAAAGGGGCCTCGGCGATGCGATGCTGTGCGGTGTCATCGGCAGGACGTCCGATCACCTGGCGGCGATCCGCAACGTGATCGGAAGGCGCGAGGGCCTGCAGACGCTCGCCGTGATGCAGATGCTTATCCTGCAGCAGCATCAGCTGTTCATTTGCGACACCCACTGCAATCTTAATCCGACCGCCGAACAGGTCGCCGACATCGCATTGATGGCGGCGGCGGAGGTCAGGCGATTCGGCATCACGCCGAGGGTGGCGTTGCTGTCGCATTCGAGCTTCGGAAGCTCCGCGGTCCCGGAAGCGCACAAGATGCGGGAAGCGCGGGCGATCATTCTCAAGCGATCCCCTGATCTCGCGGTGGAGGGCGAGATGCGCGGCGACGCTGCGCTGTCGCCGTCCGTACTGCACCACGAATTTCAGGATTCCAGCTTCGAGGGTCCGGCGAACGTGCTGGTGATGCCTAATCTCGATGCCGCCAACATCTCCTACAACTTACTCAGGATGGCGGCGGGGCAGGGACTGACGGTCGGCGGCATCCTGCTCGGCGCGGCGAAGCCTGCCCACATTCTCACGCCATCGTCCACCGTCCGGCGGATCGTGAACATGGCGGCGGTCGCGGTCGCGGATGCGGTATCCGACCGGACCTGATAGGGACGATATGCTTGGGCGGGTTGTGAGCGCGATTGGTCGAGGCCATCATGAGTAAGCCGCAACTGGAAAAACCCCGGATTGTGATCGTCGGCGGCGGAGCCGGCGGACTGGAGCTTGCGACCCGCCTTGGCGACAAGTACGGACGCAAGGGCAAGCTCGACGTCACGCTGATCGAGCGAAACCGCACCCATGTGTGGAAGCCGAAGCTGCACGAGATCGCAGCCGGCAGCATGGATATCTCGGCTCACGAAGTCGACTATCTCGCGCAGTCCTACTGGCACGGCTTCCGCTATCGCATCGGGGAGATGATCGGGATCGACCGGGATCGCCGCCAGGTGCTGGTCGCGCCCTATCTCGACTCCGAAGGCCGCGAGGTCACGCCGAAGCGGACCTTCGACTATGACGTCCTTGTCGTAACTGTCGGAAGCCAGAATAACGATTTCGGCACGCCCGGCGTCGCCGATCATGCGATCAAGCTGGAATCGCAGGTCGATGCGAAGCGGTTCCACGAGCGAATGGTCAACGCCTGTATCCGCGCCCATGCCCAAACGTCGCCTCTGGGAATCCATCAGTTGAAGGTCGCGATCATCGGCGCCGGCGCGACCGGCGTCGAGCTGGCCGCGGAGCTCCACAGGACGACACGGGAAGTGGTGGCGTATGGCCTCGACCAGGTTGATCCGCAGAAGGACATCAGCATCACCCTGATCGAAGCCGCTGATCGCGTGCTTCCCGCGCTGCCCGAACGGGTTTCGAAGGAGACCGAGAAGCTGCTCGCCAGACTGGGGGTCAACGTACTCACCGGTGCCAAAGTCTCCGAGATTGCCAAGGACCATGTGAGTCTGACGGATGGCCAGACGATCCCCGCCGAGCTGATCGTCTGGGCGGCCGGCGTCAAGGCGCCCGACTTCCTGAAGGGCATCGCCGGCCTCGAAACTAACCGGATCAACCAGCTCGTCGTTCGGCCGACGCTGCAGACGACGCGCGACAACGCCATCTTCGCCATCGGTGACTGTTCGGCCTGCTCATGGGGCGAGCGCGGCAACGTGCCGCCGCGCGCGCAAGCGGCTCACCAGCAGGCCTCCCATCTCTATTCGCAGATTCCGCGCTACCTGCGGAGCGAGTCGGTCAAGGACTATCGTTACAGGGATTTCGGATCCCTGGTGTCGCTCGGCGAATTCAGCACGGTCGGCTCGATGATGGGCGCGCTCGTGGGCGGCAGCCTCGTGTTCGAAGGCATGTTCGCGCGGATGATGTACCTGTCGCTCTACAAGATGCATGAACACGCGCTGCATGGCCCGGTGAAGGTCGCGCTCGACACGCTCGCCCGCCTGATCACCCGACGCACCGAGCCGCATGTGAAGCTGCATTGAGGCGCATTTCACTCACGTAGCGGTGCTGCTTGAACCCGGAGGAATGTTGATGGACGCCGTGTTCCTTGCGCGCATGCAGTTCGCCGCCAACGTCACCTTCCATATTCTATTCCCGTCGATTTCGATCGCGCTGGGCTGGGTGCTGCTCTTCTTCAGATTCAAGCACCTGCGCGCGACTGGTCCGCAGCAGAAGCTCGATTGGCTTCGCGCCTACCGTCAATGGACGAAGGTGTTCGCCCTGACATTCGCGCTTGGCGTCGTCAGCGGAGTCACCATGAGCTTCCAGTTCGGCACCAACTGGCCGGGGTACATGGAGCGCGTCGGCAACATCGCCGGCCCGCTGCTCGGTTATGAGGTGCTGACCGCCTTCTTCCTGGAAGCGGGGTTTCTCGGCGTCATGCTATTCGGCCATCGCCGGGTCGGCGAGATGGTTCACCTGGGCGCGACCGTCCTCGTCGCCTTCGGCACCTTGATGAGCGCTTTCTGGATCCTGGCTCTCAATTCATGGATGCAGACGCCCGCCGGATACGACATCGTCAACGGTCAGTTTCACGCGCGCAACTGGCTGGAGATCGTCTTCAATCCCTCCTTTCCGTATCGCCTGGTCCATATGATACTCGCGTCCGCGCTGACCTGTGCGTTCCTGCTGATCGGGGTCAGCGCCTGGCAACTCCTGAAAGGGGTCGCTGTAACCAGCGCGTCACGCGTGTTGCGGACCGGGCTCATCCTTGCAGCGCTGGCCGCGCCGGCACAGATGGTGGCGGGCGACTTTCACGGGATCAATACGCTCAAACATCAGCCGCAGAAGATCGCGGCGGTCGAAGGCATTTGGGAGACCACGCGCGGCGCGCCGCTACTGCTGTTCGCCATCCCGGATGATGCGGCGAGAACGAACCATTTCGAGCTGGCGGTGCCGAAGCTCGCGAGCCTGATCCTCCGGCACGATCCCGAAGGGGAGCTCAGGGGCCTGAACGAGTTTCCCTCGGCCCATCCGCCTGTGCTGCCGCTGTTCTGGTCATTTCGGATCATGGTGGGCACCGGCATCCTGATGCTGCTCGTCAGCTGGATCGGCCTGTGGCGGCATTGGCGCGACGGCTGGGATTTCGCCAAAATGCCGCGATCGCTTCTCCGGATATTCGCGGGCATGACCTTTTCCGGCTGGGTCGCGACCATTGCCGGATGGTACGTCACGGAGATCGGACGGCAGCCCTTCATCGTGTCCGGTCTGGTTCGAACCGCTGACGTTGCTTCGCGAGTGCCGTCATCGAGCATCGCGGTGACACTCTCCCTCTATATCGCGCTCTATCTGGCGCTGCTCGCGGCCTATATCGGCGTGCTCAAATACATGGCCGAGACCGCCGACAAGAAGT
This sequence comes from Bradyrhizobium forestalis, assembly GCF_002795245.1. GTDB lineage: Bacteria > Pseudomonadota > Alphaproteobacteria > Rhizobiales > Xanthobacteraceae > Bradyrhizobium > Bradyrhizobium forestalis. Next base: position 354,423 of record NZ_PGVG01000003.1, read on the forward strand.
CGTATGCCGGCGCGCCGGCCGGCCTGCCAGGGGAGCCGCAGCCTTATCGGCGCGAGGGAGAATTCGCATGACTTCGATGTCGTTCGACGAATTGCTGCCGCTGATCTTCATCGGCTTGATGGGCGTATCGCTGCTCATCTACGTCGTCAGCGACGGCTATGATCTCGGGGTCGGCATGCTGATGCATCGGGCGACACCCAAGGAGCGGGACACGATGGTCGCATCCATCGGTCCGTTCTGGGACGCCAATGAAACCTGGCTGGTGCTCGGCGTCGGGCTTCTCCTGATTGCCTTCCCCAAGGCACACGGGCTGGTGCTGTCGGAACTGTACCTGCCGACCACGCTCATGCTGGTCGGCCTGATCCTGCGCGGCGCAGCTTTCGACTTCAGGGTCAAGGCCAAAGCCAGCCGGAAAGCGATGTGGGACCGCCTGTTCATCGCGGGCTCGATGCTTGCCTCGGTTTGTCAGGGCTGGATGCTCGGCCGCTATATCAGCGGCTTCGGAGAGGGCTGGAATTATCTGATCTTTGCCGGCGCCATCGCGGTCGCGCTGCCAATGGCCTACGCGCTGCTTGGCGCCACGTGGCTGGTGATGAAGACGGATGGTCCGCTGCAGGACAAGGCGATCGGGTGGAGCAAGATCGCCTGGCCACCCATGGTCCTCGGCCTGATCCTGATTTCGATGGCGACGCCCTGGATCAGCGAGACCGTCCGCGTGCGGTGGTTTACCTTGCCGGCGATCATCGCCGTGGCGTCGATCCCGATCACTGCGGGAATCGCGCTCGTGACTGTGCGCGTGCTGCTCGGCTCATCCGCCGTACGCGGTTCCCTGTGCTGGTTGCCGTTTGCCTTGCTCGTACTGGTCTTCCTCCTGAGCTTTCTCGGCCTGAGCTACAGCATCTACCCCTTCGTGGTGATCGACAGGCTTACGGTTTGGGAAGCCGCCAGTAGCCCGGATTCGCTCAAGATCATCCTGATCGGGGTCTGCATCACGCTGCCCGTCATCGTCGCCTATACCGGATTTTCCTATCGCGTATTCCGGGGCAAAACCATAGAGTTAGACTATGCGTGAGCCGTCCTTTGTCATGGCCGACGCTCTTTGGTTTGTCCCGGTTCACAAGATGACGGAGCTTGCATCCCTGGTGAACGTCAAGAGGAGTTCTGGAGTCAGTTCGATGGCGTCCAGCTCCACACGCTGGCTTATTCGCGGGATAGCGGCGCTTGCCTTGGTCGCAGCCGCTTCGTGGCTCGGATATGCCCTGGCTTTCCAGCGGGGACTTGACCGTTTGCACGTGGCGGCCCAGCAGCGGCTTGCGGTGGAAGCCGCCAGGCTCGACGGTTATCTCTCCAGATTTGAATATCTGCCGTCGCTGCTCGAGACATCCCCAAGCGTATTCAAGTTGCTCGGCGATCCCGCCGATCCTGCGCTGCAGCAATCGGTCAGCCTGTATCTGAAGTCGATCAACCTGCTTGCCGGGGCCGACAATCTTTACGTCCTGAGCGTTTCGGGGGAAGCGCTGGCCGCGGCCGATTTCGATGATCCGGGTACGCCGGTCGGTCGCAATTTATCGTATCGCCCCTATGTGAGCGGGGCGCTCGCGGGCGGACGAGGCGCGTTCTTCGGTGTTGGTATCACCAGTGCGCGCGCCGGCTACTATCTGTCCTATGCCCTGAAGGACGGCGGGGCCACCAAGGGGATCGCCGCGGTCAAGGTCAATCTGGATTCGTTCGAGCGCGGGTGGCGCGATCTTGCCGGCGACGCACTCCTCCTCGACGAACGGGGCGTGACGATACTCGCCTCCCGCGACGCATGGCGCTACCGCCCGACGGCACCGCTGTCGCCGAATATGCGCGACGAGATTGCGCGGTCAAAACCTTACGCCGACTATGATCTGAGGCCGCTCGGATGGACTACTGTGGCTGCGCCCGAGGGTGGTAGCGCACGCGTGACCACCGAAAACGGGACGGCCTATACGCTCAGCGAGCTTCCGATCAACCGGGGCCTCTGGAAGCTCGTGCTTCTCGATGATGAGGCGCCGGCCCGGCAGACTGCGCTGATCATCGGTGCGCTGTCAGGTCTTGCCGCCGTCGTTGCCGTGCTGGCGCTTGGGCTCCTGGTGCAACGCCGCAGAGCGATCAGGGCACGGCTGGCCAATCAGGCCGCATTGCAGGCGGCGCACGACATGCTCGAAACCAGGGTGCAGGAACGAACCGCCGAACTGCGGGCGGCGCAGGATGAACTGGTCCATGCCGGAAAGCTGGCGGCTCTCGGCCAGATGTCGGCCGGAATTGTGCATGAACTGAACCAGCCTTTGGCGGCGCTGCAGACAGCGGCCGACAATGCGATCCTGCTCGTCGATCGCGGGTCGGTCGACGGTGCCCGCGGCAACCTCACCCGGATCGGCGAATTGGTACGTCGGCTCGGGCGCCTGACCGGCCAGCTCAGGGTTTTCGCCTACAAGTCGAGTAGCCCGCTTGACGCGGTCTCGGTCGAGCAGGCCGTGAGTGAGTCGCTCAAGATACTCGCCGCGCGCGTGAAGGAAGGGGGCGTCGGCGTCGTGACGGACATTGACGCCGAACTCAGCGTCGTCGCCGACCAGACGAGGCTCGAGCAACTATTGTGCAACATCGTGGCGAATGCGCTGGATGCCGTGGAAGGTGCCGAACGAAAGTCGATCGTGATCCGGGCCGCCAGGGAAGAGGGGCAAGCCGCCCGCTGCCGCATCGCCATCAGCAACAGCGGCCCCGCGATCGCCTCCGATGTTCTCAGGCGCATGTTCGAGCCGTTCGTAACGACCAAGCCGGCGGGCAAGGGCCTCGGCCTTGGCCTGATGCTGTCGAACCACATCGCACGTTCCTTCGGCGGCGAATTGCACGGGCGAAATCTTCCTGATGGCGCCGAATTTGTCCTGATCCTTCCATTGGCCGAGATGACAGAGGCGGTTTCGCATGGGCGATGACCAATCCATTGGCGTAATCTACGTCGAGGACGACGAGGATGTCCGCATCGGCGGCGTTCAAGCGCTCGAGCTTGCGGGGTTCTCGGTCTCGGGTTTTGCGTCGGTAGAGACCGCCAACGCGTCCGTGCGCCCCGACATGCCCTCTGTCGTGGTCTGCGACGTGCGGCTGCGGGGCAAGAGCGGCCTTGAATGGCAGTCCGATCTGCGCAGGCTGGATCCGGACCTGCCCGTGATCCTGATCACCGGACATGGTGATATCTCCATGGCCGTGCAGGCGATGCGAAACGGTGCCTACGACTTCATCGAGAAGCCGTGCTCGTCGGAGCAACTCGTATCCGTGGTACGGAGGGCGGCTGAAAAGAGACGCTTGACCCTGGAGGTTCGCTCGCTGCGGTCCGCGCTGTCGGACCGCCAGGGGATCGAGGCGAGCCTGCTCGGCCGGTCCCCGCAGATCCAGGAAGTGCGCAGGCTTGTATCCACGCTGGCCTCCACCAATGTCGACGTCACGATCTACGGCGAGACCGGGACCGGCAAGGATGTGGTCGCGCGTTGCCTGCATAATCACAGCGGACGGCGCGCCGGCAATTACGTCGCAGTCAACTGCGGCGGCCTGCCCGAGTCGCTGGTCGAGAGCGAGCTGTTCGGCCACGAAGTGGGAGCCTTCACCGGCGCCATCCGCCAGCGCATCGGAAAGATCGAGTATGCGAATGGCGGAACGCTGTTTCTCGACGAAATCGAGAGCATGCCGCTGAGTGTTCAGGTGAAGTTACTCCGGTCCCTGCAGGACCGGTCGATCGAACGCGTCGGTACCAACAAGCCGATCGCGGTGGACTGCCGGGTCGTGGCGGCGAGCAAGACGAACTTGTTCGAGCTGAGCGAAAAGAAGCTGTTTCGCGCGGATCTCTATTACCGCCTCGGCGTCGCTTTCATCGAACTGCCGCCGCTCCGGGAGCGGCGCGAAGACATTCCCCTGTTGTTCGAGCATTTCGCGCTGGACGCCGCCAGACGGTTCGAACGTGATGCACCGATACTGGATGAGCAGACGGTGTCTGCTCTGCTGGCTTATTCCTGGCCGGGGAACGTACGCGAGCTTCGCAACGTTGCCGACCGCTTCGTGCTTGGTGTCCTCGACGGCAAGGCGATCAACAAATCCGGATTTGGCACGTCGGATCCGTCGTTGCCTCGACAGCTCGAAAATATCGAGCGATCGATCATCGAGGACGCGCTGCGGCGCAAGCAGGGCGACGTGCAGGCAACCGCAACGCTTTTGGGCATCCCGAAGCAGACCTTGTACGACAAGATCAAGCGTCTCGCCGTCAACGTGGACGGGATAAGGGAAGGGGCGATCGTTCGTTCCGGAGCCTGACGATCTGGGGTGGCGCCCTGGGGCAGCCGGACATGCAAGGCGGTGTGAAAGCAAGGGAGCCAGTTAGAAGCTTCCCGACGCGGAAACGAACAAGTCATCCTTTTTGAGTGAGGGATCTCCAATGAATCGGCCATTCAACATGCCGGACGAGTTTGTCGACGGATTGATGAAGGCGGGGGGCAGCCTGTGGCGCTCTCTGGGCGGAGCAGCGAATGGCGAGCGTGATGGCGCGGTGCTCGGCTCGCCCCTGGATTCATCGGCGCGCATCGCCCAGTTGCAGGCGGACTATCTGAAGGGCTTGTACCAGCTTTCGGAGCACATCATCAAATCCTCGGCAGGCGGGCAGGGCGAGGCGGCCGTCGAAACTTCGCGTGGCGACCGCCGGTTCAATGCCACCGAGTGGCGGGACAATTCGCTCTGCAGCACACTGAAGCAATACTACCTGCTGAACTCACGCTATTGCATCGAGTTCGTCGAAGCGCTGGATCTGGACGAGAAGGAAAAGCACCGGCTGCGTTTCTTCACGCGTCAGTTCGTCGAGGCGATGAGCCCGACGAATTTCGTCGCCACCAATCCCGACGTCATCAAGCTCGCGACCGATACCGAAGGCCAAAGCCTCAAGGCTGGGCTCGACAATCTGATGACGGATCTGAGCAAGGGCAATTTGACGATCACGGACGAGGCCGCATTCGAGGTCGGAAAGGACGTCGCAACATCCAAAGGCGCGGTCGTGTTCGAGAACGAGCTGTTTCAGCTCATTCAATACGAACCGGCCACCGAGCAGGTGGCTGCCCGGCCCCTGCTGATCGTGCCGCCCTGCATCAACAAGTTTTACATCCTGGACCTGCAGCCAGCCAATTCCTTCGTCCGGTTTGCAGTTGAACACGGCCTGACGGTGTTCGTGGTGTCCTGGCGCAATCCGGACGCGTCTTGCGGGCACTTTGGGTGGGATGACTATGTCGAACATGGTGCGATGCGCGCCATCGAGATCGTTCGATCGATCTCGGGTGCCGACAAGATCAATGTCGTCGGCTGGTGTGTCGGAGGAACCATCCTGTCGTCGGCGCTCGCGATCCTGCGGACGCGCGGTGACCAATCGGTCGCCAGCGTCACCTTGCTGACCACTATGCTCGATTTCCGTGAGCCAGGCGATCTCGGCGTGTTCGTGGACGAAGAGAGCGTGCGACAACGCGAGCAGACGATCGGCAATGGCGGTATCTACCGCGGCGCAGAGCTGGGATTCGTCTTCCAGACCCTGCGTTCGAAAGAATTGATATGGCCGAACGTGATCAACCATTATCTGAAGGGAAAGCCGCCCGAGCGCTTCGATCTCCTGTTCTGGAACGCGGATGTCACCAATCTACCAGGGCCCATGTATTGCTGGTACATCCGCAATATGTATCTGGAGAACAATCTGCGGCACCCCGGTAGATTGACGATGTGCGGTACACCGGTCGATTTGGGGCAGGTCGACGTGCCGGCCTACGTTCTGGCGACCGTCGAGGATCACATCGTGCCATGGCGATCCGCCTATCGCACGACAAGCCTGTTCCGCGGCGATACCCGGTTTGTACTCGGCGCGAGCGGGCATATCGCCGGCGTGATCAACCCGGCATCAAAGAACAAGCGGAGCTATTGGGTTTCGGACGAGCGCTGCGAGGATCCGGCAGCATGGCTGGCGGATGCGGAAGAGAAGCCGGGCAGTTGGTGGAACGACTGGATCGCCTGGCTCAAGCCTCAGGCGGAGGAACATCGACCGGCACGCGCGCAACTCGGCAGCAACCTTTATCCCCCGGGCGAACCGGCGCCCGGTCGATACGTGAAAGCAAAGGCCAACTGACGACGCGGCTCTTGGATGGTTCAGGCAAAGGCGTGACTTAGTTTAGCCGTTTCTTGCGCTGGAAATCCCGCCCAAAGGACCATCAGACTCCCGCTTCGATGATCAAGTCGACTGCTCGCGTGCTGCTTCAGCCTCCGGGGCACCAGCTAAAAGTGGCGGAAGCGATGACTCTGGATGGTGTGAGGATCGGACACCATCTGCGCCCGCTAGAGCGGACCGCTCGGTCAACATCGTAGTCAGTACAGAGGACCGACGCGCGAAGTTGCCAGCATCATCGACGCGTGTCCTCAGCGTATCGTGAGGCGAATCATGGCTCGACCGGGGCGGCTCTTGGCGCCAAGGGGCCACCCCGGACGTGATTAGCCGCCGGTCGCGAAGCTCTGCGTCGCTTCGCTGCATAATGGATCCGCTCTTCCGATAGGCGTGTGCTGGCCAGGCGAGGGCTCTATCATTCCGAAAAGAGAAACCCCATTGCGGCTTCAATGCACCTCTATCGACCCAATTGTCGGAATGACTGTCGATTCCGATAACGAATCATACGCCTCTTAATCAGCGGGTTTACGGGCATGCTAGGGGCCAGCCTAAAAATGGACGGGCAACTCGCTTGAAGGTCAATCAAGAAGGCCCACTATTCGGTCGCGAGTGTACGCGACGTGCGAGTTATACTCAGTCCGCGAAGTGAGTATAACGTCAGTTGAACGCAGCGTTGGATCCCACCGACCTTTCAGACGCACGTCTTGCGGGTGGCGTGTGCACACGGCTCCGCGTGTGCGCGACGTGTGCACTGAGAATCCGAAAGCGCGATTTTCGCTTCCAATCGGGACCTGAATGAGCCTAGAAGAACCAAGCTGCGGAAGCGTGGTCGAGGCAAGTTTCTTAGTCGGTCCAATAACATATAGGATCGATCGGAGCTAAAATAGCTTAGCAATATGAATGGCTTACGCTGGAAATTTTCCACCGCGCCCATGATGGATTGGAACGAGAGTTAAGGTAATTCAAATACTTAGAGGGTAGTGTGTGCACGACCTGTGCACCGAGAGAGCAAGAAAAATCTTGCGACAGCCAACGAGGAGCAAGCCTTCTGAAGCGGATGGGGTCGACCTTCAGTGGTGCAATTGCAAGGCAAAGTTTTCGAGGATGACCGCAGACTAGTGCGAGTGCTGACGAGCAACCTCAGTTCTCGAAGATGAAAATTGTCACTCAATCGCCACTTAATCGCATGGTCGTGCTGATCGATCCGAGATCAAATCGTTCCTAGGGTATGGGCTGGTCGCGTTCCCCGCGACTAACGAGTATAGCGGGCGGATGCTGTTCTCCCATCAACGGCAGTTGTTGATAGGGTCGATCGTATATGCGCGGCCACACATGAGGCAGCGCAAGCTTGTTAATTCGTCGGCCCGTCGCCGCGAATGGCGAACGTCGTGGCCTTCAGCTTGGTCATGCCGAACTTGTCGAACAACTTGTCATAGGTGCCGTCGGCGCGGATCGCAGTGAGGGCATCGGCGGCGGCCTGCGCGAGCTGCTTGTCGCGAAAGGCGAAGGTGATGTCGGTGCCGGCGATGTCGCGGACCCAGATCTTTGCGATGCCCTTCTGCTCGAGCGAGTTGGCGGTCTCGTTGATGTTGAGCGCGGCCTCGAGCTGGCCGGCGCGCAGCGCCGCCGAAGTGGCGGTGACGGTGGTGAAGGTGCGCAGCTCGATCGGCTTGAGGCCCTTGGCCTCCATCGCGGTGCTGAACTCGCGCGCCTTGCGCTCGGTGTAGGTCGCCGATTCCACGCCGACGACGCGGCCGGCGAGATCCTCGAACTTTTCGAGCTTCAGGCTGGAGGAGGGATCGGTGTAGATGCTGATCGCCTGCTGCGCATAAGGCACGAGGTAGAGCATCTTCGAGCGCTCCTCGGTCCAGAACAGGCCGGTGTTGATGGCATCGAACCGCCCCGAGCGCAGCGCCGGGATCATCGGCGGGAAGTCCATGCGCAGGAACACCGGCTCGACGCAGATGCGCTTGGCGATCTCGCGGGCGAGCTCGACATTGAGCCCCTGCAGCTCGCCCTTGTCGTCGACGAATTGCTGCGGCGGCAGCGTCGGGTTGATCGACATCTGCCATTTCGGCGCCTCGATCAGGCTCGACGCCGGAACCTTCGGCGTGCAGGTTTGGGCACCGGCGGCCTGCGTCAGGCCGGCCAGAAGAACGAGGGCGGAGAAGATTTTGGGAAATCGCATCTGAATACTCCGATCAAATCGTGGGTGGCAGAGGAGCCGTTCTCCGGTCCGAAGTCTTCTTCGTTGTCTCGTCATGTGACCGCCGCAGCACCGGCTTGCCGGGTCAGGATCAGCGAGATGTGGCGGGCCGCGGTCACCACCTCGTCGCGCTGGTTGAGGAGGTCGAGCGTCTCGACGACGATGCCGCGCGCGGGGTTTTTGGTCGGCCGCTTCTCGACGAATCGGAAGCGCACCCGCAAGCTATCGCCGGCGACGATGGGACCCTTGAATTTGACCTCGTCCCAGCCTAGCGAGGCGACCGAGGTCTCCTCGTACAGCTTCAGCTCCGACTTCAGTCCTTCCATCAGGGACAGGCCGAACAGGCCATGGCCAATCACCGCGGGAAAGCCGCGGGAGCGCGCATAGGCGCCATCGACATGGAGCGGATGATGGTCGCGCGTGACGTCGGCGAAGACTGCGATGTCGGCCTCCGTCACGGTGTGCACGGCGGTCTCGAACTCCGCGCCGAGCGCGATGTCCTCGTAGCGGAGATTGATCGGGGCGCTCGTGTCCATGGTGATCCCTCAGGCGACTTTGCGTGGCCGCGCCGGGAGGGCCCTAAAACTCTGCGCGATGCCCATCGGCCCGGAGCGGAAGATGCGCGGGTCCATGTCTTTCAGTTGCGGGCTGATGCGTGGACGAAAGCCCATATTGGCGAGAATGTCCTCTTCCAGCCGCACGCCGGGCGCGATCTCGGTCAGCGTCACGTGGCCGCTCTCCAGCTCGAATACGGCGCGCTCGGTGATGTAGCTGACATGCTGGCCGCGCTGCGCGGCAAGCGAGGCGCTGAAGCTGATCTGGCCGACCTCAGGGACGAACTTGTGGAAGGCGCCGTCGCGCCGGATCGCGAGGCGGCCGTTCTCGACACCGATGTCGAACTTGCCGCCGGTCATGGTGCCGCTGAAGATCAGCCGCTTAGCATTCTGGGTGATGTCGATGAAGCCGCCGGAGCCGTCGCGGCGCTCGCCGAAGCGGGTGACGTTGACGTTGCCCGCCTCGTCCACCTCGGCGAAGGAGAGGAAGGCGCAGGAGAGGCCGCCGCCGTCATAGAAGTCGAACTGATAGGCCTGGTCGAGAATGACGCGCGGATTGATCGCGGTGCCGAATTCGCGGGCATGACCCGGCACGCCGCCGACGACGCCGGATTCCACCGTCAGCGTGATCAAGTCGGAGATGCCTTCCTCGGCCGCGACATTGGGGATCATCGCGGAGATGCCGACGCCGAGATTGACGACGTCGCGCGGGCGCAATTCGAAGGCGGCGCGGCGGGTGATCACCCGCCGCTCGGTGAGCGGATCGGGCGTGATCATCGCCTCTGGAACCCGCGTCTCGCCGCAGCGCGCGGGATCATAGGCGGTGCCGTAGGTCTGCATCTGCTCGGGCTCGAGCACGACGTGGTCGATCAGGAAGCCCGGAATCTTGACCATCTGCGGATGGATCGAGCCGCGCTTCACGATGCGCTTGACCTGGCAGATCACGGTGCCGCCGGCATTGTGCACGGCCTGCGCGATCGACAGATCCTCGCGCGTCGTGCCCTCGTGCTCCATGCTGATATAGCCGTCCTCGTCGGCCGAGGTCCCGCGGATGATGGCGACGTCGGGCGGGGCGGGGACGCGGTACAGCAGCCAGGACTGGCCGTGCAGCTCAAGCAGGTCGACCAGTGGCGCGGTGGTGCGCTTGTTCATGCGCCCGCCGTCCTGGCGCGGGTCCATGTAGGTGTTGAGGCCGACATGGGTGAGCACGCCGGGATGCTTCGCGGCCATGGCGCGGCAGAGCTGGCTCATCACGCCTTGCGGAAAATTGTAGGCGTCGATCAGCTCATCGCGGACGAGACGCATGAACGGCACCTGCAGCCCGAAATTGCCGCCGATCACGCGCGCGATCAGGCCTTCATGGGCGAGATGGCAGAGGCCCTTCTCGGTCACGGCGCCGACGCCGGTGATGTTGATCAGCGTCAGATTGTGCGGGCCGTGACCGCCGAGGAAACGCTGCTCCAGTGCGTCGAGAATGGCTTCGGCAGCGCCGGTGCCGCCATTGCCGCCGACGATCAGCGTGTCAGTGTCGCGGATGAGACCGGCGGCCTGTGCCGCTGTGATGATGCTCAGCATGCCCTCACGCGGCCTCCTTCTCGACCTGGCGGGCGATGATCAGCCGCTGGATCTGGTTGGTGCCCTCGTAGATCTGAGCGAGGCGGACGTCGCGGAAGATGCGCTCGATCCGATACTCGCGCGAATAGCCGTTGCCGCCGTGGATCTGCAGCGCGTTGGAAACGTGCTTCATCGCCATGTCGGTCGTGAACAGCTTGGCCTGTGCCGCTTCCTTGGCGATCGGCTCGCCGGCATCGTGCAAGCGCGCGGCGTGGTGGATCAGCAGGCGTGCAGCCGCGATGTCGGTCGACATGTCCGCGAGCATGAACTGCACCGCCTGGTAGCCGATGATGGCCTGGCCGAACTGCTTGCGGTCCTTTGCGTAAGCCGTGGCATCCTCGAACGCGGCCTGGGCCATGCCTAGCGCCATCGAGGCCATCATCAGCCGGCTGAAGTTGAAATTGCTCATGGCCATCTTGAAGGCCCGGTTCTCCGGCCCCATTACGCTGTCGGCGGGCAGGCGCACGTCGGAGAAGGTGATCTGGCAGTCGTCGAGGCCGTGCATGCCGAGTAGCTCTTCGTTCTTGCCGCGCGCGATGCCGGGCAGGGCGCCGTCGACGAGAAGACAGGAGATGGCGCGGTGGCCCGCATCCGCGCCGGTGCGCGCGAACACCATGATGCGGTCGGCGACGCCGCCGAGCGTCACCCAGGCCTTGGTGCCGTTGAGCCGCCAGCCATTGCCCTCGCGCACCGCATTGGTGCGGATGCCAGCGACGTCGGAGCCGTGGTCGGGTTCGGAGACGGCGGTGGCGGGAATGATGTCGCCGCTCAGGATTTGTGGGATGAGCGCCTTGTGTGCCTCGGTGCCGTGATGATCGAAGAACAGCACGGCCTCGACCGGGATCGCGAAGGCGTTGGCGACCGCGCCGGAGCAGCGCGCCAGCTCCTCCATCGCGATGCAGGCCGCCATCGCATCGAGACCGGCGCCGCCGGCGCCTTCGCGCAGGCAGATGCCGAACAGGCCGAGATCGGCCATGCCCTTGTAGAGCGCGCGGTTGAAGCGGTCCTCGCGATCGATCGCCGCGGCGCGCGGCAGGATTTCTGCCTCCGCGAAGCGGCGGGCGGTCTCGCGCAGGGCCTTCTGGTCTTGGCTGTAGAAGCGGTCCATGGCGTGCTCCCGTCAGTCGCTGGCGAGCTTGGAATCGTGGGAGACTTCACTGCGGTCGCGGTCGAGGAAATAGACCGCGACGTCATCGCCCGGCACGCCATAGGCGCTGCATACGGCGCGGGTCAGCGCGATGGCGGCGGCGCGGCGCTCGGCCTCGCTGCGGCGGAAGGCGTGGACCTTGAGCAGGATGCGCTGGCCGGTGGCCTCCGCGCCAAACCTGCCGGCATGGGCGTAGTCGTCCGGCGCAATGTTCAGGAAATAGAGTGTGACCGTATCAGCGGTGACGCCGAAGGCTGACATCAGGCCGTCGGTCACGGACCGCGCCAGCGCGGCCTTGCGCTGGGCTGGAGCTTGCGGGGCGAGCACTTCGACATAGGGCATCGATCAGACCTTCGCGGACTTGGCCGTAGATGATTTGGATGAAGACGATTTGGACTTGCCGGATTTCGCAGGGGCCGGGGTGTCGATCTGGCGGCAGGAGTCGCGCTGGATCAGCCGGGCGCCGACGCGATATTCGCGGACACCGTCATTGCTGCTTCCCTTGGCATCCATGCGATGCAGCAGCCGGTCGACGGCGAGATTGGCAAGATCCCGGGCGCCGTTGTCGACGATGCTGATGGCCGGGCGATGCCATTCGAACCATGGCATGTCTTCGTAGCAGAGCAGCGAGAGATCATCGGGAATGGCGATGTTCCGTTCCGCGGTGACGCGCAACACGCCGAGCGTCGCTTCATGATTGGCGACGAAGATCGCGCTGGGCGGGCGGGGAAGGTCGAGCAGCTTGCGGCAGCACGTCGCGCCGGTCTCGGGCACGTAGTGGCCGGCATGAATCAATGTGTCGTCCCTGGCGATGCCGGCTTCGCGTAGCGCGCGGACATAGCCGGACAACCGCTCGCGGCCTGACGTCGTGTCCTGGCGGCCGACGATCAGCCCGATGCGCTTGTGCCCGAGCTCGATCAGGTGACGTGTGCCCAGATAAGCGCCTTGCGGATCGTCCGCGAGCACGGTCTCGAGATCGGTCGCGTCATCGCGCCGCACCAGGCAGACGATCGGTATGTCCTTCGCCAGCGCCTTGAGCTGCGGGCCGTTCTTGCCCGTGGGCACCACGATCAGCCCGTCGATGCGGTGGTCGACCAGCGTGGTGAGGGTGTCGCTCTCCTGCTGCTGATCGTCGCCGCCGATGCACAGAAGCATCTGATAGCCCAGCGCCTTCAGGCGCGCCTGCAGCACTTCTGCCATCACCTGGAACGAGGCGTTGGTGAGATTGTGGACGAGGAGCGCCACGAGGCGCGACTGTCCGGTCTTGAGGCCCCGCGCGATCGGGTTCGGCCGGTAGCCGAGTTCGCGCGCGATGCGCACCAGGCGCTGCTGCGTGCGTTCGCTGGTCAGGCCGGTTCCCGTCAGCGCCCGGGACGCAGTGCTGACTGAAACACGGGCCGCCTGTGCCACATCTTTGAGCGTGACGCTCATCTAACCCGCCGATAGACTGCAAACGATTGCAGAAACGCTAGGAGCTTATTCTACACGGATCAAGCTCAAAGAATGGATGGTGTTGCCCAATGCAGAGCCATTTATGCAAACGATTGCATAAAAATTCCGGATATTCCGCAGGCGGCGCTCATCGTCTGAATTCACCCGAGCGCCCGGCAGTATCCCGATGAAGACGTTCCGTGGCACCTACACCGTTATGATCACCCCGTTCACGGCAGCGGGCGAGGTCGATGTCGCGGCCTTGCGCGCCTTCGTCGACTGGCAGATCGCGGAAGGCATTCACGGGCTGATCCCGCTCGGCTCGACCGGCGAGTTCCTGTCCATGGACGATGACGAGAAGGCGCTCGTCGCGGAGGTCGTCATTCGCCAGGCCGCAGGCCGCGTGCCGGTGCTGATCGGTACCGGCGCGGAGGATACGCGCGAGGTCGTGCGTCTCAGCCGCCGTGCCGAAAAACTGGGCGCGGACGGCGTCATGATCATTCCGCCGTTCTATTCGACGCCGACCGTCGACGAGCTGGTGCATCACTACCAAACGGTGGCCGATGCGATCGCGCTGCCGATCATGGTCTACAACAATCCCGCGACCGCCAATGTCGATCTCAAGCCGCCACTTGTGGCGCGCATCGCCGAGATCGACAACTGCCTCTATATCAAGGAGTCGACGCTGGAGGTGACGCGCGTGCGCGACATCATCCGCCTTTGCGGCGACAGGATGACGGTGTTCGGCGGCATCCTCGGCTTCGAATCCTTCGTCGAGGGCGCGCAGGGCTGGGTGGCCGTGGCCTCCAACGTGGTTCCGGCGGAGATGGCCCGCATCTTCAGCCTCGTCGCCGACCACGGCGCGATCAAGGAAGCGCGCGAGCTTTATCTGAAATACCTGCCGGTGATCGAGTTCGTCGGCGGCCAGGCCTACGTCGCCGGCAGCAAGGCGCTGCTCAGTCATATGGGCTTTGCAGCCGGCCATCCGCGCCCGCCGCGACTGCCACTCCCCGCAGCACAGGATGCTGCCGCGCTGGCGTTGGTCGGGCGCTTCGGTCTGACCTTGCCGGATGCATCAAAGCGGGCGAGCGCATGAAGGCCTCACTGCCGCGCCACTGCAATCCGGGCCGCGATCTCCTCGCGCGCGTGCCTGATCAGGGATTGCGTCAGCCGCTGTTGCATGCGGCCGGCCGGCACGACGGCAGATACGGTGACCTCGGTCTTCGGTTTGAACGGTATGCTCCTGAGGCGGCTATAGCGCGTCGAGGACGCCGTCAGCTCGTCCATGATGGTCACCCCGAGCCCTTCTTCGACGAAATGTCCGGCGACATTCATGAAGCGCACCTCAATGGCGGGCGCGAAGTTGACGGCGCTGCGGCGAAACGCCTCCTGGATCAGGCTGCTGATGCGGCTCGAGGTGCGGGCGTTGATCAGAGGCATATCGCGCAGATCGGTCGGACTGACGAAGCTCAATTGCGCCAGCGGACTGTCGGCCGGGCAGGTGCAGACCATGTCGAGCTGGGCCAGCGGCAAATAGTCCAGCGTCGGACGCGGATGCGGCTCCATGGCGAAGCCGACATCGACGACACCGGTCTCGACATATTCCAGGAGGTCGTCGAGCCGCTGCGTCTCAAGCGAAATTTCGACGCCGCAATGGTCGCGGCTGAAGCGTGCGACAACTTGCGGCAGCAGCGATTCCGACAATTCGGATGTCGCGATGATCCGCATCCGTCCCTTGCGGCCGGCGCGCAGATGCGCCGCCGTCTGGCTGATCAGGTCCTGCATCAGGAACAGCGGCTCGGCCTCCGCGAGCAGGATCTGCGCCTCCTGCGTCGGGATCATGCGCTTGTTGACGCGGTCGAACAGCAGGAAGCCGAGCGTGGTCTCCGCGTGCTTGATGGCGTTGCTGACCGCCGGCTGCGACATGCCGAGATCCTTCGCCGCCGCGACGGTCGATCGTGTGCGCATCACGGCACGCAGGATTTCGAGCTGTCGAAGATTCATCGGGATGGTCCGGTCACAGGTGAGCGACGACAGTGTGCATCATAGATTTTGGTTATCAACCTCGCCCGGAAAATAATTGATGGCAATGTTGTCGATCATCGAAGTGTCAGCCTACGCTCCACGCGAAGATATCGCGCGATGGACGAAGCATTCTCAAATGCGAAAGCCTGAGCGCCAGCATGGTGTGAATGGATGAACCTGCTCGACGGCGTCAAGATCCTCAGTTTCAATCACTATCTCGCGGGTCCACTTGCCGCGCAGACGCTCGCCGATCTCGGCGCCGATGTCATCGCGATCGAGCCGATCGAGGGTGCGTTTCAGCGCAACTGGGCGGTTGCCAACCACTTTGTCGCAGGCGATAGCGTCAATCATCTGGCCACGGGGCGAAACAAGCGCAGCCTCGCCGTCGATCTCAAGCATCCCGACGGCGTCGCCGCGGTGAAGAGGCTGGTCGCGACCGCCGATGTCGTAATGGAGAATTTCCGGCCGGGCACCATGGCCAAGCTCGGTCTCGGCTACGAGGCGCTCAAGGCGATCAACCCCGGTCTGATCTATGCGGTGGCAACCGGCTTCGGATCGGAGGGGCCGTACAAGG
The DNA here is from genome assembly GCF_002795245.1 of Bradyrhizobium forestalis. Lineage (GTDB taxonomy): Bacteria > Pseudomonadota > Alphaproteobacteria > Rhizobiales > Xanthobacteraceae > Bradyrhizobium > Bradyrhizobium forestalis. The sequence goes on from NZ_PGVG01000003.1 coordinate 370,173, forward strand.
ATCGTCCGGGCCAGGACTTGTTGCTCCAGGCGATGTCGGGCCTCGCGATGCGGACGGGACGTGCCGATGGCGAGCCGACGGCGGTCGGTGCCGTCATCGTCGACCAGCATGCGGCCTCGCTCTACGCCATGAGCATTCTCGCCGCGCTGTTCGCGAGAACGAAGACCGGCAAGGGCCAGCTCGTCGAGATCAACCTTTATCAGGCCGCGCTCGATCTCCAGGTCGAGCCGCTGACCGCCTGGCTGAACGGTGCGCCGTCGCCGACGCCGCGCGGCCCCGCCGGCATCGCCGCCTGGTTCAGCCCCGGGCCTTACGGTGTTCACGCCACGGCGGACGGCCATATGGCGATCTCCATGGCCGCGCCCAAGGCGCTGGCGGTCGCGCTCGACAGCGAAGAGCTGAAGTGGTTCGGCGAGGCCGACAGTTTCTCGAAGCGCGAGGAGATCACGCGGATCGTTGCTATCAGGCTGAAACAGAAGTCGACCGCCGACTGGTTGCCCTCGCTCGAAGCGGCACGCATCTGGCACGCACCGGTGCAGGACTATCGTGATCTCGAGACCGACCCCCAGCTCAACCATCTCGGCGTGTTCAAGAGCGCCGAGAGCGCAGGTGGCGCGCCAATCCGGATGGTCGCCCATCCCGCGCGCTATGACGGGCAGACGCCGGAGGTACGGCTGGTGCCGCAGCGGCTGGGCGCGCAGACGCGCGAGGTGCTCGGCGAGATCGGCTATGGCGCTGCCGACGTTGACGCGATGATCACCGGCAAGGCCGTGGGAGTGGCGCGATGATCGATTTTTCTCTCCCCGAGGAGACGCGCCTCCTGGTCGACACCGTCCGCCGTTTCGTCGAGACGGAGGTGCAGCCGCTCGAAGACGTCGTCGAGCAGACGGCCAAAGTGCCGGCCGATGTGCTGGCGGTCACCAAGGCCAAGGCGCAGAAGCTCGGCCTCTACGCCATGAACATGCCGGCGGATGTCGGGGGCGGCGGTCTAACTTGCGTCGAGCATTGCCTGGTCGAGGAAGAATTCGGCAAGACCTCCGACGCACTGATACGCCGTGTGTTCGGCCAGGTCTATCCGATGCTGATGGCCTGCAAGGGCGATCAGGTCGAGCGCTATCTGCTGCCAACGGTGAAAGGCGATAAGATCTGCGCCATGGCGATCACCGAGCCGGGCGCCGGCTCCGACGCGGCGTCGATCAGCACGACGGCGCATCTCGATGGTGACCAGTGGGTGCTCAACGGCACCAAACACTTTATCAGCGACGGCGACATCGCCGACTACATCATTCTGATGGCGATGACCGACAAGGACAAGCGGGCCCGTGGTGGCATCACCCTGTTCCTGGTCGACCGAGCTACGGCCGGTTTCAAGGTCGCGCGCACCCAGCCGATGATGGGTCATCGCGGCTACGGCCATGCCGAGCTGAGCTTCGAGGACTGCCGCATTCCCAAGGCGGCCGTGCTCGGTGAGGTCGGCGGCGGCTTCAAGCTGATCATGCAGAGCGTGCTGCAGATCCGGCTTGCCCATATCGGCGCGCGCGCCGTCGGCATGGCGCAGCGCGCGCTGGAGATGATGCGCAGGCACGCCGGCGAACGGCGCCAGTTCGGCCAGCTGATCGGCGATTTCCAGATGGTGCAGAAGCTGATCGCCGATTCCGCCACCGAGATCTTCGGCGTCAAGATGATGGTGATGAATGCCGCCTGGGACATCGATCAGGGCAAGGATGCGCGCGACAAGGTCTCGATGATCAAGGTCGCGGCGTCCGAGATGCAGGGCCGCGTGGTCGACCGTGCCATCCAGGTGTTCGGCGGCATGGGCTTCAGCAAGGACCTGCCGCTGGAGCGGATGTATCGCGACGCCCGCGTCACCCGCATCTATGACGGCACCTCCGAAATCCACCGCATGCTGGTCGCGCGCAGCACCATCAAGAACGGCTTGCAGCTCTAGGAAACGATCGATGTCCCACGCACCTCTCAACCCCGGCGCCGCCTTCGCCTTCCGCAAGACCATGACTGTGGCAGAGCAGGCGATGTTCACCGGCATCAGCGGCAATCTCGGCGGCCTCTATGTCGATGCCGTGCGTGCCAAAAAGGCCGGCGCGTCGAACATGGTCGCCTTCGAGCTTGCCGTTGGCGGTCTCGCCACCACCTGCCTGAGCCAGCTCGGTGGCCCCACGCGGCGGATCGGCAGCATTGCGCTGAATTTTGCCGCGCCCGTGATCGTTGGCGAGTCCGTCGAAGCCAAAGCTGAGATCGTCTCGGTTGCGGGGGAGGAGGCGGTCTGCCGGGTCACCTGCACGCTGTCGCCCTCCGGCGCAACGGTGGTGGACGGCACCGCAACGCTGGTTCCCTTCACGACGGCCTGAGCCATGTACGAGCCAAAGTCCTTCGACGATCTCAAGGTGAATGACAGGGTCAGCCTGAGCAAGACCATCACCGAGGCCGATGGCGCGCTCTATATCGCCGCGACCGGTGATTTCGGCCCCGTTCATGTCGACGAGGTCTACGCCGGCGCGACGCGCTTCGGCCGTAGGCTGGCGCCAGGGATCATGGTCGCCGGCCTCTGCACGAGCATCCTCACCTCTGAGCTGGTCGGCACGATCGGCGTCTCCGTGGAGGACCGGTTCTGGTTCACAGGTCCCGTATTCTACGGCGACACGCTCACCTTCGATGTCTGGATCGCCGAGCAGCACGATGAGACCCGCACGATCATCTGGGAGGCGAGCGCACGCAACGAGGGCGGCCTCGAAGTGCTGAAGGCGCGGGCGAGCCTGAAATTCCCACGGCGGAAACCGTCATGAGCAAGCCGACGAAGAAACCAGATCTGCGTGGCGTCACGGTGGCGACCGTGCTGCCGTTCAGGAACGACAGCTCGATCGACTGGGATGGCTATGCCCGCGTGCTGGATTATTGCGCGTGCCCTGATGGCATCGCGGCGGTGTTCGTCAATGGTCACGCGGGCGAGGGCGGATCGCTTTCGGACGACGAACGTCAGGCCGTGATCGAGCGGACGCGCCGGCAGATCGGTGCGAAGCCGCTGCTTTCAGGCATCATCGCGCATTCGACGGCGGAAGCGATCCACCAGGCCCAGCTCGCGGAAACGGCCGGCGCCGATTGCGCCGTGTTGTTCCCGCCTGCGCCGCTAGGCGGCGGCGCCTCGGCGACCTCACGCGCGCCACTGGCTTTCGTGCAGGCGGTCAGCTCCGCGATCGGAATTCCCGTGTCGATCTTCCAGTACCCGCTTGCGTCCGGGTTTGGCTATTCGCCGGAGACACTCGCGAAAATCGCTGCGCTCGACAGCGTCATCGCCATCAAGGAGGGCAGCGACACCATGCTGGCCTATGACGAGAACCGGCGAGCGGTGAAGCAGGCGGATCCATCTGTCGCGATCCTGCCGTCGAACTTCAACTGGTTCCTGCCGCAGCTCGCCGTCGGCGGTGACGGCATTCTCTCCGGCCTTGTCAGCCTCGCGCCGCATCTGTTCGCAGCGCTCTGGCAGGCCTCGCTCGCCGACGACCTCAAGGCGATGCGCTTCGTCAACGAGCGGCTCTATCCGATCGTCCGCGCCATCTACGGACCTGCCCCGATCATGGACATGCACACCCGCATGAAGGTCGGGCTGAAGGCGCTCGGCCTGATCCGCAACGCCGATCCGCGGCCGCCGCTGCTGCCGGTTCTGCCAGCGCTGTGCGATGCCATTGCAACCACCGTCGGCGCGGCGCGCGCGGCCGGCGACATCCGCACTTAGCATGAGGGGCGAGCCGATGCCGGACGACGCCTTCATCCACATCGTGCGGGTCGACATCGATCCCGAGCACGAGGCTGCGTTCAACGCCTGGTACGAGCAGAAGCATTTTCCTGATCTGCTCGCTTGTCCCGGCTGGCTCTCGGCAAAGCGCTTCGTCACCGTCGGCGACGGGCCGAAATATGCCGCCATGTACGAGGTCGCGGGCAGGTGGGCGTTCGAAACGCCGGAATTCCTGAAGGTGAAGGGCTTTGGTCCGTTCGAATCCCTGGTGAAGAATTTCATGCGCATTCAGCTCAGGCCGATGTCGGGATCGGCTTGAGCAGATCGAAGACGATGCTGCCGGCCGTGTCGCGAGATCCGGCCGGCCGCATCCAACAAGCATCGAGGGGAATCCCGGGCGAGGAACTGCATCGGTCATTGGCGTCTTACTGGAGGTATCCATGGTCTCGACACTGTTTCGCTTGGGTGCGGCTGCCGCACTCGTTCTCGCATCCACGGCGGTGCATGCCGCCTGCACGCCCGCAATCACCAACGACGATCTGATCGCGCCGGGCAAATTGCAGCTCTCCATCAACCCGACCAATCCGCCGCAGCAATTCGTCGACAAGGACGGTCAGCTGCAAGGCCTCAACGTCGAGCTCGCCGCCGAGCTCGGCAAGCGGTTGTGTCTTCCCGTCGAACTCGTCCGGATGGATTTTCCGGCCATGATTCCCGCCTTGGGCGCAGCGCGCATCGATGGCGTGAATACCGGCATGTTCTGGACCGAGGAGCGCTCCAAGCTGATGTACATGGTGCCTTACGCCATTCAGGCCATTTCGGTCGTGGTGGCTCCCGACAGCGGCACAAAAATTGCTACCGAAAACGATCTGATCGGAAAGTCATCCGCCGTCGAGGTCAGCAGCTACCAGATGAACTGGCTCAAGAAGCTCAACGATGCCAGCGTAGCGAAAGGCGGAGCGGCTGTCGAGATGCGGACGTTCCCGACTGCGACCAACGTCGTCAGCGCGCTGCTTGCGGGCCAAGTTGACAATGCGCTGCTGGTCGACAGCGTGGCACGCGATCTCGTCGGCCGTGGTCGTGTGAAGGAAGTCCTGAGCGGGCTCGGCACGGCCAGGACCACGCTTGGCTTCCGCAACAAGACGGTCGCCGATACCGTCGTCAAGGCGCTCAACGCGATGCGCGCCGACGGCAGCTACCAAGCCCTGTTCGACAAGTTCGGCCTGACCAGTATGCCGGCCGATCAGCCGCTTGCGATCGCCGGCCCCGGTCCGGCCTGATACCCACGGAGACGAGCCGATGAGCCATTTCAGTCCGACGGCCGCCGTCAGCTACTTCTTCAACTACTTCCTGATGAAGGGAGTGCTCGTCACCATCGGCTTGACGGTGGCGGCGGTCGTCGGCGGATTGATCCTCGGCATGGGCATCGCATTGTTGCGCATGTCGTCCAATCCGGTGCTCGCGGGCGCCGCACGCTTCTACATCTGGTTCTTCCGCGGCACGCCGCTCCTGATCCAGCTCGTCGTGATCTACAGCGGCTTGCCGCAGCTGGGGATCAAGTTCAGCGTGATCACCTGCGCGCTCGTCGGCCTGATCCTCAACGAGGCTGCCTATCTCGCCGAGATCGTGCGCAGCGGCTTCATGGCGGTGTCGGCGGGGCAGCGTGAGGCCGCCTGGGCGCTCAGCCTGTCGCCCTGGGTGACGTTCCGCCGCGTGACCCTGCCGCAGGCGTTCCGGCTGATGATCCCGCCGCTCGGCAATTCCATCAACTCGCTCTTGAAGGCAACATCGCTCGCTTCCGTGATCTCGGTTGAGGAGCTGATGCGCCGCAGCGACATGCTGATGCAGGAGCATTTCCAGATCTTAGAGGTCTATGCGGCTGCGACGGCGTATTACCTGATCCTCACCTCTGTCTGGGATGCGGTTCAGCGCCGGCTCGAGAAGCATTTCGGTCGATCAAGTGCCGCGAAAGCCAGGCAGGTCGCAGCGAGCGCGCCGGTTGCGCAGGCGAGTGTGGAGGCCCGTGCATGAGCGAGAGATCGATGGCTAGGGCCGAAGGTGCAACAGTGCAGCCGCAGCTCCGTGAGGTGCCTGCGGTCCGTATGGAGGCGGTCTACAAGCACTATGGCGACTTCACCGCGTTGAACGAGGTCGATCTCAAGGTCGCCAAGGGCGAGAAGATCGTGGTCTGCGGTCCCTCAGGCTCGGGCAAGTCGACGCTCATCCGCTGCATCAACCACATCGAGAAGCATGATGAGGGCCTGATCTACGTCAACGGTGTCGAGCTCGATCATCAGCGTAAGAACATCGACGCGGTCAGGCGCGACACCGGCATGGTGTTCCAGAGCTTTAATCTGTTTCCGCACATGACGGTGCTGGAGAACTGTACCCTGGCGCCGATGACCGCGAACGGGATGAGCGAGGCCGAGGCCAAGGATCTCGCCATGCATTTCCTGACCAAGGTCCGGATTCCGGACCAGGCGGCGAAATTTCCCGGGCAACTCTCCGGCGGTCAGCAGCAGCGCGTCGCGATCGCGCGGGCGCTGTGCATGCGGCCAAAGATCATGCTGTTCGACGAGCCGACCTCCGCACTCGATCCCGAGATGGTCAAGGAGGTGCTGGAGACCATGAAGAAGCTCGCCGAGGAGGGTATGACCATGCTGTGCGTGACGCATGAGATGGGCTTTGCCCGCGAGGTCGCCGACCGCATCGTGTTCATGAACGAGGGCAAAGTGGTCGAGCAGGCCGCGCCGGAGGAATTCTTCAAGCATCCGAAGTCGGAGCGGGCGCGAACGTTCCTCGACCAGATCATTCATTAGCTGGCGATGTCGGCCACGATGCGGACATTCAGCGATCGCCTGCGCGGCGTCCATGCCGCCACCATCGTGTCGATGACGCCCGATTTCGAGATCGATGAGGCGCAGCTCGCAGCCCATCTTACCGCGGTCGCATTCACATCCGGCATCAACGGGCTCCTCGTCAACGGTCACGCCGGCGAGAATTTTGTGCTGTCGCGGGCCGAGAAGCGGCGCGTGGTGGAGCTGGCGCGTCGGCACGCACCGAAGGACTGCCTGATCGTATCTGGGGTCAACCATGAATCGAGCCTAGAGGCCGCGCGCGAGGCGGCTGCGCTGGAACAGGCCGGCGCGGACGGGCTGCTGGTGTTTCCTCCCAACAGCTGGGCGCTCGGCCATGCCGATGATTGCGTGATCGAACATCACCGCCACGTCCGCGATGCCACGACGGTACCCTTGATGCTTTACGCTGCGCCCGTCGGCGCGGGCGCGATGGCCTACGCGCCGCCGCTGCTGACGCGGCTTGCCGCCGATCCTCGCTTCGTTGCGGTGAAAGAGGGCAGCTGGGAGGTCGCAGCCTACGAACAGAATCTCAGGCTGATCCGGAAACTGCGACCGGACTTCGTCGTGCTCGGCTCGGGCGATGAGCATCTGATGACGAGCTATATCGTGGGCTCGGCCGGCAGCCAGGTCAGTCTCGCCTGCGTCGTGCCGGAGCTTGTGGTCGGCCTCTGGACTGCCGCCGAGGCCGGCGATTGGGAGCGGGCGCGCGCCGCGCATGAGCGGCTGTATCCTCTGGCGGTCGCGATCTATCGTGAGGCGCCCGGAGGGCGGGCGACCGTGCGGCTCAAGGCGTGCCTGAAATTGCTCGGACGCCTGTCATGCGATGCGGCGCGGCCGCCGCAGCCGCCAGCGACACGCGGCGAGTTGCAGGCACTCGAGCAGGCACTGCGAACTGCCGGCGTGCTCTAAGCCGCGAAGGACGGATTGGCCGGCCGCGCGAGGCCGAGATGATCGCGCAATGTCGTTCCCTCGTAGTCCGCACGGAACAGCCCGCGCTCCTGCAGGATCGGCACGACGAGCTGGACGAAATCTTCGAACTCTTCGTGGAAATAGGGCGGCATCACGTTGAAACCATCGGCGGCACGCTCCTCGAACCAGAGCTGGAGCGTGTCCGCGATGCGCTCGGCCGAACCGCACAGCACCCAATGGCCGCGGGCGGCGGCGGTGAGATTGTAGAGGTCGCGCAGCGTCATGTTCTCGCGGCGGCCCTTGGCAAGCATGACGCTGGCAAAGCTGTGATAGCTGTCCGACGGCGCGATATCGGGGATAGGACCGTCGAGATCGTAGGCCGACATGTCACGGCCGAAGCGGTCGGACAGGATGGCGAGCGCGTTGCTGCCGCTGACAAAGCTCTGGAGTGTATTGAGCTTCTCGAACGCCTCCTTGTCGGTGCGGCCGACCACGGGCATCACGCCCGGCAGCACCGTGACGTCCTCGGGCCTGCGTCCGAACGCCGGCAGGCGCGTCTTCAGCGAGGCGTAACCGATCTTGGCTTCGTCGATATCCTGCACCACCGAAAACACGATATCGGCGGTGCGCGCGGCAAGTGCCTGTCCGGCCTCGGGGCCGCCGGCCTGGAGCACGACCGGGTGGCCCTGCGGGCTGCGGCCGATGTTGAGCGGGCCCTTGACCTTGAAGAACGCGCCTTCATGGTCGATCGAGCGAAGCTTCGCTGGATCGATGTAGATGCCGCTGGCGCGGTCCGCAACGATGGCGTCATCCGCCCAACCGTCCCACAGGCCCTTGACCACGTCGAGGAACTCACCGGCCATCTCGTAGCGGCGGGCGTGGTCGGGATGGGTCGTGCCGAAATTCGCCGCGGTCGCCGGATTGGCCGTTGTCACAGCGTTCCATGCGGCGCGCCCCTTTGATATGTGATCTAGCGAAGCAAACACGCGTGCGACCGAGAAGGGATCGCTGTAGGTGGTGGAGACGGTGGCGCCGAGCCCGATATGGCTGGTCGAGGTCGATAGCGCCGCCAGCATCGTCAGCGGCTCGAGCCGCAGCGTGTAGGAGGGATGGGCGTCGGCGTCGGCATAGAGATTGTCGCCCATGAAGATCAGGTCGAACTTGCCGCGCTCGGCGGTGCGGCCGATCTCCCGGATCGCGGCAAAGTCCTGAAAGCTGTCAACCGCGCCGGGGTAGCGCCAGCCCGCGACATGGCTGCCGGTGCCGAGGATGAACAGGCCGAGATGCATCTGTCGTTTCATGGTGTGTTTCCTGGCGTCATGTCCAGAACAGGATCTTGCGTTCGAGGAAACCGATCAGGCCGAAGAAGGCGAGGCTCGCCGCGGATGCGACGAAGATCGCCGCCCAGACCTGGACGAAGTCGATCTGGAGCACGGCCTGGTAGATCACCCAGCCGAGTCCGCCATGCGCGCCGAGCATTTCGGTGACGATCGCCACGATCACGCTGCGCACCGTGGAGACGCGCATGCCGGCGAGCAGCAGCGGCAGGGCGGTCGGCAGCCGCAGGCGCCACAGCACGCCAAAGCGGCCCGCGCCAAAACTCTTCATGAGATCGACGGCGCGGCGATCGACACGGTCGAGCCCGGCCAGCATCGACAGCAGGATGGTGAAGCTCACCGCCATCGCCACCATCACGATCTTCGAGCTGACGCCGATGCCGAACCAGAGCAGGATCAGCGGCGAATAGCCGACCACGGGTACCGAATTTATCGCGGTTGCAAGCGGCAGGATCGCACTGCGCAGCGCCGGCACCAGCGCGATAGCGACGGCGAGGCCGGTGCCGATCAGGCAGCCGAGCCCGTAGCCGACCAGCGCTTCGAGCAGCGTGTAGCCAGCGGCGTCGATGAGAATGGCGCGCTTGGACCAGAGGCCGACGAGGATGTCGCTGACGGCGGGCAGCACATAGGCCGGCAGATGCAGTCCGCGCGCCAGGCCTTCCCAGCATGCGATCAGGAGGACGGCGCCGAGAATGCCGCGCTGGACGGCGAGCGAGGGAGAGGCGAGCGCACGGCTCATTGCTCGGCGCTCCAGAACACGAGCCGCCGCTCCACCGCGGCGACCACCGCATAGAAGCCTGTGCCGAGCAGGGCCGCGGCGAGCAGGGCGCCCCAGATCGCGACGACGTTCTCGGTGAACATGGCTTGGAGCAGCAGCACGCCGAGGCCTGTGGTGTCGCCGAACCATTCGCCGACGATGGCGCCGACGAGGCTCAGTGACGCAGCGAGTCGCAGCGCCACGAAGATCTGCGGCAGCGCGGTCGGCAGCTGCAGGCGCAGTAGCAACTGGCGATTGGAGGCGCCGAAGCTGCGCATCAGGGCGACCTGCTTGGGATCGACGGTCTCGAGACCGAGCAGCGTATTAACGGTCACCGGAAAGAAGGTCAGGTAGAATGCGATGATCGCCTTGGCGAGCAGCGTGTTGCCGAACCACAGCACCACCAGCGCGCCGAAGGCGATGACCGGAATGGTCTGCGACACCACGAAGATCGGAAAGATCATTTCGCGCAGCGCGCGGACGCGGAAGAACACGATGCCCATGAGCACGCCGAAGGCGCCGCCGGACGCAAAGCCAATCAGCGTCTCCGCCAACGTGCGCAGGAAACCGTCGACATAGGCCCGAGGCGTCGCCGCCATCGCCAGCAGGATGGTGCTGAGACGCGGCAGGTAATAGGGCCTGATACCGAACAGTATCACCGCGCCTTCCCAGATCACCGCCGCAATGGCGAGGCCGAGCAGGAGCCGAATCAGCTTGCGCAGCGAATCCGGCATCGTGATCGACCGCGTCGCGGCGGCGGCCTCACTGAGCGATGTCGCGGCAGGGCCGCTCACGGCAGCCGATCCGCCACGGGGACGCTCTGGATGAAGCTGGCATCATAGGCGGCGGCAAGATCCAGCGGCTTGGAGATCACGCCATATTTCAGGAAGAAGTCGTGGGCGGTCTTGACCGCGTCGGCGTCGATCCAGAACATGCCGTTCTTGGCGGCCGCGCCTGCGGTCATCAGGCGCTTGACCTCCGTGAGCATGAACTCCTGCTGCGTCCGATCGAGCGTCGGGGCGGCGGCCATCACGGTGTCGACGGCACCCTTGGGATCGGAGAATGCGTCCTTCCACCCCTTGAGCGAAGCGCGCAGGAACGCCTTGACCAGCTCCGGCTTCTCCTTGGCGGTCGCCTCGGCCACGATCAGCGTGTCGCGGGGGAAGGTGATGCCGTAATCCTCGGCGACGAAGGTCTTCAGGCTGTCCTTCGGCATGCGCGACTGGATGGTGTAGAACTCGTTGTAATAGGTCGCCGTGACGACATCGACGCTGCCGTCGACGAAAGGCGTCACGGACACCTGCTGCGGCTGGATCTTCAGCTCGTCTGGTTTGATGCCTTCCTTGGCCAGCATGCCGTTGAGCACATGGTTGGCGCCGGTGAACCAGGTGGTGACGGTCTTGCCCTTGAAATCCTGGATCGTCTTCACCGGCCCGTCCTTGCGGGTGACGAAGATGAATGGCGTGATCTGGTGCGACACGCCGATGCAGACGATCGGCAGTCCCTTGTCACGGGCGGCGAACACGCTGTCGGTGCCGCCGGAGAGGCCGAACGTGTCCGCGCCGGTCGCGACCAGGTTTTCGGTCAGCAGGTTGGGCCCGCCGGGATTGATGGTGAGGTCGATGCCCTCGGCCTTGTAGTAGCCCTTGGCGGCCGCGACGTAGAAGCCGGCAAACTGCGCCTGCGGGAGCCATTTCAGGCGCAGGCTCGCCTTCTGCAATTCGGCTGCGGGTGCAGCCGTCACAAGCGAGCCGGTCGCCAGTGCGATGGCGGAGAGGACGGTGAAGGCGTGGCGTCGGCTCAACATGGTCATACTCCAGGCGGTGAAAATCAATTGCGATAGGACGGATCGGTGCGATCGAGCCGGCGCATCAGCGCGGGCCATTCACGTTCGCCGGGCACGAGGATGTCGCCCTGCAATTCCCAGAACTGACGTGCGGCCTTCTCGCAGACATCGTGCGGCGGCATCACGAGCTTGGCCCCGGCTGCGGCCGCCGCCTGCATCTGGAGCTGGATCCGTGCGGCGCGCTCGAAATAATAGAGCAGCATGAAGGCCTCGCCCGGCGTCCGGCCGACGGTGAGGATGCCGTGGTTGCGCATCAGCATCACCTTGTGCGGGCCGAGATCGCGCACGAGGCGGACTTGCTCGTCGAGGTCGATGGCGACGCCTTCATAATCATGGAAGGCCTGGCGGTCGTAGAAGCGCATCGCGAACTGGCTGAGCGGCAACAGGCCTTTCTCCTGCCCTGAAACCGCGACGCTCGCGTCGGAATGGGTGTGCAGCACGCAGGCTGCGTCGTGATTCGAGGTGTGGATCGCCGCATGGATCACGAAGGCCGCGACATTGACGGCATACGGCGTGTCGTCGAGCTTGTTGCCTTTGGTGTCGATCTTCACCAGGCTCGACGCCGTGATCTCGTCAAACAGCAAACCGTAGGGATTGATGAGGAACTGATCCTCGTGGCCGGGCACGCGCAGGGAGATGTGATTGTAGATCAAATCGTCCATGCCGAGCCTGGCGACCATGCGATAGCAGGCCGCGAGCTTGATGCGGGCATCCCACTCGGCCGGATCGATGCCCCGCGGCGCGGCTTGCGGATCCCTCGCCTGCATCGCGTTCATTGCGACTTCACCTGCGCGATGGAGGATTGAAACGACTTCATGCTTTCCTCCTCGATCGCATCGAGCAGCGTGCGCTTCAGGCGCACGAATTCGGGGGAGGTGACGATCTCGGGCCGGCGCGGGCGGGGCAGGTCGACGATTTGTTCGAGCTTCACCGAGCCGGGACGCGCCGTCATGACCAGCACGCGGTCGCCGAGGAAGATCGCCTCGTCGACGTCGTGGGTGATGAAGAGAATGGTGCGTCGGTATTTCTGCCAGACGTCGAGCAACCAGCGCTGCATCATCGCCCGCGTCAGCGCATCGAGCGCGCCGAACGGCTCGTCGAGCAGCATAAGGTCACGCTCGAACAGGAAGGTGCGCATCAGGGCGACGCGCTGGCGCATGCCGCCGGACAGTTGATTGGGGTACTGCTTCTCGAAGCCGGCCAGCCCGAACTCGGGCAGCATCTTCAGCGCCTTGGCGCGCGCCTGCTCGCGCGGCATGCCTTCCACCTCGAGCGCGAGGATGGCGTTGTCCACGACATTGCGCCAGGGAAACAGCAAATCGCGCTGCGGCATGAAGGAGACGCGGCCGAGCAGGTCGCTCGCGTGGCAGTTCTTGCCCTCGAAGCGGAGGATGCCGCCGGCGTCCGGCTCTTCCAGGCCGGCAACGATATTGAAGAGGGTGCTCTTGCCGCATCCGCTCGGTCCGACGACGGTGACGAACTCGCCGGGGGCGACGCTTGCCTGAAGTCCCGAGAGCGCCGCGACGGAGCCAAAGGTCTTGTTGATCGCGCGCAGCTCGAGCAGCGGCTCAGGCTTCAGGTGAACCTGCGGGGCTTCGATGGTCGGTCCGGGATCGGGGAGGCGGGCGGCCTGCACCAGCATGTCCTTGTATAATGGCGGCGGTCATTCGCATACGAAAGTGGACCGCGTCGAAATCTCTTAGCAACTCGTGTGCCAGTGCCATTTCCGAGCAAATCAGGCATAAGACTTGCGAGATCGACGGTGAATAGGTCGGAGACACGGGCATCTCCGACCGAAAGTAGGTCGTTTCGTTAGGGTGAGAATGCCATGATGTATACGTTCTTTGGTGTCGGAGAAACATAATGGCGGATCTTGGTGCACATGGCGGAGGCAAACGCGTCAAAAATGGGCACGAAACCCTTGCCGCGAGCCCGGGCGTGACGCTCGCCGAGAGCCTGCGCCAGAAGCTCGAAGGCGCGATCGCGGCGGGTCACCTCGAGCCGGGCAGCCGCCTCGACGAGCAGGAGATCGCGCAGCGTTTTGGCGTCTCGCGCACGCCGGTGCGGGAGGCGTTCCGCCTGATGGCCGCCAACAATCTGGTCGAGCTGCGCGGCCGGCAGGGCGCGACCGTCCGAAGCATCAAGGCGCAGGCGCTGATCGAGATGTTCCAGGTGATGGCCGAGCTCGAAGGGCTTTGTGCAAGGCTCGCCGCCCGGCGCGTCTCGCAGGCCTGGGGAGCCGAAATAGGTAAGATTCACCAGCGACTTGTGGCGGCGGGCGAAACCGGGGACATCGACGTATTCTACGACATCAACCAGGAATTCCACGAAGCGATCTACGAGGCCTCGCGCAACACGTTCCTCGCCGACCAGACCCGCAAGCTGCGCAACCAGGTGGCCGCCTATCGCCGCCGTGTGACGCGGATGCCGAACCGAATCGCCGACACCATTCGCGAGCACGAGGCGATCATGCAGGCGATCCTGGCCCACGATCCCGAGCGGGCGCACAACGCGATGCGCGACCACGTCAACCTGCTCGGCGACAACCTCCTGGACTTTCTAGCCGCCTTCGAATGACCTCCGGTCTATTGGTATGCAAATTGCTAGGCTTTGTATATCTAGCTTGCATCCTGGAGACCCGGAGTGGACCTGAAGCTGACGAACAAGACCGCCCTGATCACCGGCGCGTCGAAAGGAATTGGACTGGCGGTGGCCGAGCTCTTCGCCGCGGAGGGGTGTCATCTGCATCTCGCCGCCCGCAACGGCGAGGCGATGCTGGAGGCCAAGAAGCAGCTCGAAGCCCGCCATGGCGTGAAGATCACCATCCATGCGCTCGACCTGTCGAGCACGGCCGCAATGGAGAAGCTCGCAGCCGAGGTCGGCGATATCGACATCCTCATCAACAATGCCGGCGACATCCCCGCGGGCTCGCTTGAAATCCTCGACGATGCCGCCTGGCGGCGCGGCTTCGATCTCAAGGTGTTCGGCTACATCACGCTGTCGCGCCTCTATTATCCGCGCATGAAGGGCAAGGACGGTGTCATCATCAATATCATCGGCAATTCCGGTGAGAACTGGGACGCGAGCTACATCGCAGGCTCGACCGGCAATGCGGCGCTGATGTCCTTCACCAAGGCGCTCGGCGGCCGCAGCCTCGATCACGGCGTCCGCGTCGTTGCGGTGAATCCGGGGCCGGTGGCCACCGACCGCATGCTCAAGATCATGAAGCGCAAGGCGATCGACATGCTCGGCGACGAAGGCCGCTGGGAGGAGCTGTTCGACAAATATCCGGGCAAGCGCCCGGCCACCTCGGAAGAGGTCGCCGATCTCGTCGCCTTCCTGTCCTCGCCGCGGTCCGGCTACATCACCGGCACGGTGGTGACGATCGACGGCGGCATCGCGGCGCGCGGCTCGGTGATCTGAGGCGCCGATGTCGGGATATCAATCCGCGGCACTGGTCCGCAACCGCTATTTCGACGAGCTCTCGGCGACGCCGGGGCTCTATTGGCTCGGCCAGAACACCAACCATATCGAGACCCATCCCGCCGTGCGCGAGGCGATGCTGCGCTCGATCGAGGCCGGCGAGTTCAATGCTTATGCGCCGCCACTTGGCTTCGGGGCGCTGCGCGCGGCGATCGTCGCCGATCTCGGCACGCCTGGCGCGGAAGCGCTGGTGACAGAGGGCGGCGTCAACGCGCTTGCGATGATCTGCCGCGCACGCTGCAAGCCCGGCACCACGCTGGTCACGACCGACCCGACCTGGAAATGGCCGTGCCTGTTCGCGCGCCAGCAGGGTGCCAATGTGATCGAGATTCCGATCTACGATCCCGCCTGCAACTACCGTCTGACGCCCGAGGCACTGAAGGCGAATGTCGATGAGCGCACCGCGATCATCTATCTCGTCGATCCCAACAATCCGCTCGGCATCCGCTACACCCGCGAGGAGATCGAGAGCTTTGCGGCGATCGCGCGCGATTGCGGCGCGCTGCTGGTGCACGACTGCACCTACCGCGATTTCGCCGACGGCCATACCCCGGCGCTGCATGTTGCCCCGAAAGGCTCGGTGGTCTCGACCAGCTTTTCGAAATGGCTAGGGCTCGCGGGCCTCCGCATCGGAGCCCTCGTCGCCGCGTCCGACCTGTTCGAGGAACTGGCGCAGACCTCCACCAGCGTGCTCGGCGCCAGCGTCATCGCCCAGCGCGCGGCGCAGGCAGGGTTGTCGGTCAAGGCCGAATGGATGAAGAAGGTCCGCAGCACCGACCGGGCCAACAAGGCGATGATCCAAGAGGCAGCCGCCGCGATCGACGGGCTCGCGATGCCGATCATGCCCTCGCACGGTAACTTCCTCGTCCTCGAAACTATCGCGGCGGGCATCCGCCCGGAGGCGCTGGTCGAATGCTATCGCCGCCAGGGCATCATGATCCGGCAGGGCACCTATCACACCCAGCGCTTCGGCGACCGCTTCGTCAAGATCAGCACTTCAGTGCCGCAACCCTGGGTCGAGAAGTTTTGTACGCTGTTGCCGGAGATGGTCGCGCAGGCGCGCACGCTCAACGACCTGCCGCCGCAATTCTAGGGACGATGCCGATGACGACGATCACAGCGAAAGATGGCGTGAAGCTGCACGTGGAGGAAGCGGGCGAGGGAACGCCGATCCTCTTCATCCACGAGTTCGGCGGCAATCACCAAAGCTGGGAGCCGCAGCTGCGTTATTTCAGCCGGCGCCACCGCTGCATCAGCTACGCCGCACGCGGCTATCCGCCGTCAGACGTGCCCGACAGCGTGGAGGCCTATTCGCAGGTGATCGCCGCCGACGATGCGGTCGCCGTGCTCGATGCACTCAAGATCGAGAAGGCGCACATCGTCGGCCTCTCCATGGGCGGGTTCTGCACGGTGCATTTCGGCTTGCGTACGCCGGAGCGCGCGTTGTCTCTCACGGTGGCCGGCGCCGGCTATGGCTGCGAGAAGGAGTTCGAGGAATATTTTCGCGGCGTTTCGCTCGAAGTCGCCGACAATTTCGAGAAGCAGGGCGCCAGGGAATTCTCGAAGATCTATGCACTCGGTGCGAGCCGGGTGCAGTTCCAGAACAAGGATCCGCGCGGCTGGCAGGAATTCGCCGATCGCCTCGCCACCCATTCCGATCGCGGCGCCGCCAACACCATGCGAGGCGTCCAGGCGCGGCGGCCGTCGTTCTATGATCTCGAAGACGGCTTGAAAAAGATGATGGTGCCGACGCTGGTTATCGTCGGCGACGAGGACGACCACTGTCTCCAGCCCGGCATCTTCCTGAAGAAGACTATTCCCGCCTGCGGCCTGTCGGTCTTCCCCAAGACCGGCCACACGCTCAATCTCGAAGAGCCGGCGGCATTCAATGCGCTCCTCGCCGAGTTTATCGCCCAGGTCGAGGCCGGGAGCTGGCTGCCGCGCGATCCGCGCGCGCTGCCGGGTCAGATTATGCGCACGAAGTAGTCGATGACGAGCCAGCCCCTGATCAACACCGACCGGCTCTGGAGCCGCCTGATGGCACTCGCCGAGATCGGCGCGACGCCGGCCGGCGGGGTCAACCGGCAAGCCCTGAGCGACGGCGAGATCGCCGCCTGGCGCCGCGTCATCGGCTGGGCGCGCGAAGCGGGATTGACGCCGCCGACGGATGCCGCGGGAACCCTGTTCCTCACGCTGGCCGGCCGCGATCGCGGCGTGCCGCCGCTTCTCCTTGGTAGTCATCTCGACAGCCAGCCGACCGGCGGGAAGTTCGATGGTGCGGCCGGCGTGATGGCGGCACTCGAAGCGGTGGTCTCGCTCGCCGGCCAAGACGAGAAGCCTGCGCGCGACGTCATCGTCGTCGCCTGGATGAACGAGGAGGGCTCGCGCTTCGCGCCGGGTATGATGGGCTCGGAAGCCTTCACCGGCGAGCGCGACATGGATGCGATCCGCGCCGCGCGCGATGCCGATGGCGTCAGCGTCGGCGAAGCGCTCGATCGTCTCCACCAGGCGTTTCCTGATGTGCCGCGCAGGCCGCTCGGCTTCACCACTAGTGCCTATCTCGAATTGCACATCGAGCAGGGGCCATTGCTGGAGGCAGCCGCCTGCACCATCGGTATCGTCGCCGGCATCCAGGGCAAGAAGACCTTTCAGGTGGTGGTTGAGGGGAGCGAAGGACACGCCGGCACGCTGGCGCAGTCGGAGAGGCGGGATGCGCTCGCGGCCTTTGCGCGGATGGCGTCGGCGCTCCATGCCGAGATCGGCACCATCGATGCCGACATCAAATTCACCATCGGCCGAGTTGCGGTCACACCGAATGCGCCCTCAGTGGTGCCCTCGCGCGTCAGCTTCAGCATCGATCTGCGTCATCCTGATAATGCGGCGCTTGATGCGGCCGGTGCGCGGATCAAAACTCTTTGCAAGGCGAACGCATCGCCTTGCGCGGTCACGGTGACGCCGCTCGTCGATGCGCCCTCGAACGCCTTCGATGCGCGTCTGCGAGCGGGCATCGGCAAGGCCTCGCGTGAGCAGGGGCATTCGGCCATGACCATGCTCTCGGCGGCCGGTCATGATGCCCGCCATCTCGCCAAGGTCTGCCCGGCCGCGATGATCTTCATCCCATGCCGCGACGGCGCGAGCCATGTCGAGCACGAATGGGCCGAGCCCGATCATGTCGCCGCGGGAGCGTCGGTGTTGGCCCAGGTGTTGCGCGAGCTTGCCTTCGCGCCTGCCATCGAGGGGTGAGGACATCGATGCAGGATGTGGCTTCCCGGGACTACCGTGATGCGATGGCCTGTCTCGGCGCGGCCGTCAACATCGTCACGACCGACGGTGCCGCGGGCCGCGCCGGATTCACCGCATCCGCGATCTGCAGCGTGACCGACGATCCTCCGACGCTTCTGGTCTGCATCCACCGCGGCTCCTCAGCCTATGCCAGCGTGACGCGCAACAAGGCGGTGTGCGTCAACGTGCTCTCGGCGAGGCACGAGCAACTGTCCCGCCTTTTCGGCGGCAAGGTGCCTGCCGAAGAGCGGTTCGCCGCCGCGGATTGGTCGACACTCACAACGGGTGCGCCGGTGCTGGCCAACTGTGCCGCCGCGTTCGACTGCCGGATTGCCGATATCGTCAATGTCGGCACGCATGATGTGCTGTTCTGCCGGGTCGTCGCGCTGCAAAGATCGGGCTGCACCGACAATCTGATCTATTTCGGCCGTGCCTATCACACGGTCGGGGTGACCGATCCCGCCGAGGCTGGACCCGAATCCGCTTCTGGCCCATCCTGAGGGATGCCGGTGGCCATCGCCGGCCGTTCCAACAGCCGCCTCCGTGTCGACCGGATCTCGGCCGTGCGTTGCCCTTGCAGATCGCTACCAGCATCCGGGGCTGCATTCTGCTCCGTGTCTTTCAAGCCGGCCCGCAGCTCCTGTGCTCACGCGAGATCGAGGCTGTTCGCGTACGGTGGCGATGTGAGTCTCGTGTGTCGTGACGTGTGCACTGATAATCCGAAGAAGCGATTTTCGCTTCCAATTCATGCGTATATGGTCCTAGAAGAGCCAAGCCGCGGAGGCCTCGTCAAACCAGTTTTTTCAATCGGTCCAATTACATAAATGGCTGATCAGAGGTTAGAATATCTCAGCAAAATGAATGACTTAGATCGAAAATTCGCCACGGCGCCCATGGTGGATTGGAGCGAGAGTTCAAGTCTTTCAACTGGTTAGAAGCTGGAGTGTGCACGACGTGTGCACCGGGAGATCAAGAACAATCGTAAGAGAGCCAACGCCAACAGCACTTGGTCCGTTCAGATCGATCGGCGCCGCGTGTGCAGAATTGCCGGTTGTCATTGGAAGAAGCGTTCTTGCCTGATCGCCTTCTAGCGATCAGGAGCGTCACGTACTGTGGGCAGAGCGCCAGCTGATTGTGATCAACGCACGGTGGACGGCGGCAAAGATTTCATCGATCTATCCTTCCGCGATGACGAGGGCCGAGAGGTCAAGAGTTGTGTCGTCGCTGCTGTGGATCGGGATGCCGTCCTCAAAGCAGCGGCTGGCGCACTCTGCCCACCGACGCATCCTCCCCGCGGAATCAGGTCGACCGCGGCGAGCGGGCCGACGTGTAGACGGTTGCGCAAGCTATGCGCGTGGTTCTCCCAAACCGGTGCGAGGCGCCGCGCCCGTCCGTGAGACCTTCGTGAAAGGCTGCGTTCATTTCATAGAGCGCGAACGCTTGCCCCGTCAAACAACGTTAGGTACAAGCGATCGTCTAACCCGTGGTCAGGTTGTTCCGATCTAGATGCGACATCAATCGCATACGAGGTTGGGGCAGATTGCTGACGTATCTATGGTGGTGCTCTGTGGCAGCGGCGTGCGGTTTGTACGTCTGTGCAATTCGAACCCGGTATATCCTTTGTTTAAGCGCGTCTTAGTACCCATCGGCGAATTTGAAACGGAGCTGCTCGACAGGTGGGACCCGGCTTCTCCCAGGTCGCTCTCGGGTTGCGGGATCCTGATGCGCTTGCTGGCTTCCTTTCGCGGCGTTTCTCTCCGGTCAATGTTGTCGTTGCCGATGACGCACCGCCCAGCGCCGGATCGGGACCTATGACGATCGGCCGGCATCGACTTCAGCAGGACAGGATATATCGGCGATTTTGCGCTGGTCCCGTAGCGTCGGTACCGTGGCCGGTCTTAGCACCTTCGCGGCGGCGTGCGTATTCGACAGGGTGTGAAGTCTAGATCATGACGATTGCTGTTGTCGAAGCGCGTGACGAGGCTGCGGACGCGACGGGCGGCAACGATTCCTCCTTTCCGGCGTCACTCCTCGCTTTCGTTCTGGTCTCAAAGTTCCTTGGCGTGCCTGCCGATGCCGGTCAGATCGCGCACGAGCACGGCGCGCCCGGCACCGGATACCGTCTTGAAGATCTTGCCCGGATCGCCAAGCGGCTGAAAACCGTCGCCAAGGTCAAGCCTGTCGCGCCCCCCGAACTTCACAAAGTGCCTCTGCCCGCGCTCGCTGAACTGAAGGACGGCGAGGCGATCATCCTGCTCAAGATCGACCAGCGGCCGGACGGAACGCGCTTCCTGATTCAGCGCGGCGATGGCGATCGCCCCGAAGTGTGGTCGGCGGACGATTTCGGCGGCCAATATGCCGGGCGTCTGCTGCTGATGACGACGCGTGAGCTGATGGCGGGGGCGGCGCGCCCCTTCGACATCAGCTGGTTCATTCCTGCCCTCGTGAAATACCGCGGGCCGCTGCGCGACGTCCTGATTGGATCCTTTTTCCTGCAGCTCATGGGGCTGATCTCGCCCATCTTCTTCCAGCTCGTCATCGACAAGGTGCTCGTCCACCAGTCGCTGACGACGCTCGACGTGCTGGCGGTCGGGCTCTCGGCGGTGCTGATCTTCGAGACCGGATTGTCGGCGCTGCGCAACTGGCTGTTTGCTCACACCACCAATCGCGTCGACAGCGAGCTCTCGGCGCAGCTGTTCCGGCACCTTCTCAACCTGCCGCTGTCGTACTTCGAGGCACGCCGCGTCGGCGACAGCGTTGCTCGCGTGCGCGAGCTCGACCGTATCAGGGAGTTCCTGACCTCCAATGCCGTCACCGTGGTGATCGATCTGTTCTTCACCATCGTCTTCTTCGGCGTCATGTACGCCTATAGTCCGCTACTGACCCTGATCGTCACGCTGTCGATCCCCCTCTATGTCGCGATCTCGGTGATCGTGACGCCGCCGCTGCGCGCCCGTCTCGACGAGAAATTCAAACGCGGCGCCGAGAACCAGTCCTTCCTGGTCGAAAGCGTCACGGGGATCGGCACGCTGAAGGCGATGGCGGTCGAGCCGCAGATGCGGGCAAAATGGGAGAAGCAGTTCGCGGGCTACACCAGCACCGGATTCCAGGTCGCAACGCTTGCGAACTGGGGCAGCCATCTCATCCAGCTGGTGTCGAAGCTGACCACGGTCGCGATCCTGTTCTTCGGCGCGAAGGCGGTCATCGCCGGCGACCTCTCGGTCGGATCGCTCGTCGCCTTCAACATGCTCTCCGGGCGCGTCGCACAACCGATCCTGCGCCTGTCCCAACTATGGCAGGACTTTCAGCAGGTGCGTATCTCGGTCGACCGGCTCGGCGACGTGCTGAACGCGCCGGCCGAACCCGATCACAATCCCAACCGGGCGAGCCTTCCTCCGATCAAGGGCGCGGTGAACTTCGATCGGGTTCGTTTCCGCTATCGCCCCGATGCGCCGGAGGCTTTGCGCGGCATCACGCTCGCGATCCAGCCGGGCGAGATGATCGGCATCGTCGGCCCCTCCGGTTCGGGCAAGTCGACGCTGACCAAGCTGGTGCAGCGTCTCTATGTTCCGGAGCAGGGCCGGGTGCTGGTCGACGGTGTCGATCTCGCGCTGGTCGACCCGGCCTGGCTGCGCCGGCAGATCGGCGTCGTGCTGCAGGAGAACATCCTGTTTAACCGCTCGGTGCGTGAGAACATCGCGCTGGCCGACACCACAATGCCGATGGAGCGGGTCATCGCCGCCGCTCAGCTCGCCGGCGCTCACGACTTCATCCTCGGGCTCTCGCACGGCTACGACACGGTGATCGACGAGCGGGGCGGCAACCTGTCGGGCGGGCAACGCCAGCGGATTGCGATCGCCCGAGCGCTGATCGGCAATCCGCGCATCCTGATCCTCGACGAGGCGACCAGCGCGCTCGACGCCGAGAGCGAGGAGATCATCCAGCACAATCTCGCCGGCATCGCCCGCGGCCGCACCGTCATCATCATCGCGCACCGGCTCTCCGCCGTGCGGCAGTGCGACCGGATCGTCACGGTCGAGGCCGGCGAGATCACCGAGACCGGGGATCACCAGACGCTGCTGCGCTCCGGCGGCCGTTACGCCCAGCTCTACACCAAGCAAATGGGGCGCAGCACGTGACGGCCTGGGTCGCCGAGCGTTTTCCGACTCTCGCCAAGCACTGGGCCGTGCTGCGGGCGAGCTGGAGCATGCAGAACGAGGCCGACCGCAACCGCAGGCCGCTCTCCGATCATGAGTTCCTGCCGGCCGCCCTCGAGATCATGGAGAAGCCGCCCAGCCCCGGCTTGCGCATGCTGCTGCTGATGACCTGCGGCTTCTTCACGGCCGCGCTGGTCTGGTCCGTCATCGGCACGGTCGACGTCGTGGCGGTGGCGAGCGGCAAGATCATTCCGTCGAGCAAGGTCAAGACCATCCAGCCGATGGAGATCGGCTCGGTGCGCGCCATCCATGTCGCCAACGGCCAGCATGTCGAGGAGGGACAGCTTCTCGTCGAGCTCGATCCGACGCTCGCGACCGCCGACGAGGCGCAGGCGCGGCAGAACCTGCAAGCCTCAAGGCTTATCCAGGCCCGCAACGCGGCGCTGCTCGCCTATCTCGACGGCCGGCCGACCGGCTTCGTCGCGCCGGACGACACGCCGGCCGCCACGGCCGCGGTGGAGGAGCAATACGTCCGCGCCAGCATCGCCGAATACGAGGCGCAGGTCGCCAGCCTGCAGCAGCAGATCGCGCAGCGCGCGGCCGAGCTGACCTCCGCAGAGGTCGAGATCAACAAGCTGCGCCTCACCCTCCCGCTCGTCGACCAGTCGCTCGAGGCGCGCCGGCAGCTCACCGAGCAGGGCAATTTCGCGCGGCTGCGGCTGCTGGAATACGAGCAGCAGCGTATCGAGCACGTCCAGAACGTCGACGTGCAGCTCGCCAATGCGGCGCGGGCGCGCGCGGCGATGACGGCGCTCGAGGCCGAGATCCGCAAGCTGCGCGAGACCTTCGGCAAGACCGCCGTGACCGAGATGGTCCAGGCCCGCGACAAGGCCCAGCTCGCGGCCGAAGATCTGCGCAAGACCACGCGGCGGCGCGAGTTCCTGGCATTGCGCGCGCCCGTGGCCGGAACGGTGCAGCAGCTCGTGGTCGCGACGATCGGCGGGGTGGTGCAGCCGGCGCAGCCCCTGATGACCGTCGTCCCCGACGGCGCCGAGATCGAGGTCGAAGCCCAGGTCCTCAACAAGGACATCGGCTTCGTCCGCGAGGGGCAGCCCGTGCGCGTCAAGCTGGAGGCCTTTCCCTTCACCGACTACGGCCTGGTGCCGGGGATCGTCGAGAGCATCAGCCGCGATGCGATCGATCTGTCGCAATCCAACGGCCAGCCGCAGCGCGACGACAAGGGCCGGCCGGTCCAGCCCGGCCTCGTCTACGCCGCGCGCATCCGCCTGTTGCAGACCAGCATCCGCGTCCGCGACCGCCAGCAGACGCTCGGCCCCGGTCTCTCCGTGCAGGCCGAGATCAAGACCGGCGAGCGGCGGATCATCCAATATTTGCTGTCGCCGATCACGCAGTCGCTCGATGAGGCGGGCCGGGAGCGGTGAGGGGACTGGACAGAGGCTCGCGCGAACGCCCACGGCGGCCGACCGAACATGGAAGACCAGATGCGCCTCCGAGGTCGACGCCAAGATCCGCGAGCAGATCCAGGCCCACGTGTTCCCGGTCCGCCTCAAGGCCGAGGACTGGAATAGTGGCGACACCACTTGGCTGCTCGACGTCATCGCCCCCTCGCAGAAGGTCGCCACTGCCGTGCTCGCGAATTTCAAGCAGGTGGTGAAGGACAAGCCGGTGCGGATTCACCCGATTGTGAGCCAGTTGGTCGATCCGGCGGTGCTGGAGAAGATGAAGGTGCGGCCGGTGGGGGAGGCTGGGGAGACGACGTCCTGAGGCTCTTCAGTCTTGAAGGGGGAGACAAGTCGGAAGCGGATATAGAAGGGGCAAAGGAATGTCAGGAGTTTCGACCGGCATCGTAACGCGCGACTCGGGTAGGCCGTCTTTGAATTCGGATGGTATGATCGGTGCGTTCTCGAAACTATCCAGAAAGGCAGGCCGAAGAATGGCTTACATCATCCGCGACGATCTCTCATACAGCCTTGGCAAGACCGAGGTCGAATTCTTTCAGGAAGACAAGCCGCCTCTGGATGCGTTCTTCGATCGGACCGACGCCTATCCCGGTACGATCATTCGGGCGACATGGGTTAGCGGAACCATCCTTTCGCCCGATGTAATGCCCCGCCGCGTGCGGCTTATCAGGGGAGAAGCGATGTATGACTGGCTCGTGGTTCGCGGTGGGGCGACCCTGGTCAGCTCGCGGTTCAGAGACGCGGTTGAGCAACTCGACCCCGGACGGCATCAATTCTTCCCGGTCGTTGTCGAAGACAAGAAGGGACGTGCTTGGCCGGGGAGTTTCTTCATTTTCAACGTGGTCGGGCGAATTGACTCGATCATCGAAGACCGAAGCAGCTTCAAGGTAACGGGACGCGGCCAGATCGAAAATTGGAGCTACCAGCGCGTTGGGCCGTGGCAATGCACGCTTAACGCGACTGTCATCGGCGATAGGGCCTGCTGGATCGAACATCACCATAGCGAGTGCTGGTTCATCTCCGACCGGCTGGCAGCATTGCTGCAAGAGCGCGGGCTGACCGGGTTCAGGCTGGACGAGCGTAGTGACGAGATCACGCGCTAACTCATCAATTTATCCCGCCCCGCGCGAAATCGGGAATTTTCCAGATGAATTACGGTGACAGTGCTGGACTGCCCCCCTTAAGTGAGACACGATAATTCCTGTGACAGGCATTTTGAGGATGACCTGTGGCAGTACGAGCAAAGAACCGTCAGTTTCCGACGGCCTACAAATTGAAGGCGATCAGGCGGGT
>NZ_PGVG01000040.1:0-37111 GCF_002795245.1 Bradyrhizobium forestalis
AAATACGCTATTCTGGTGCCGCATGGCGGGGACCTCCTTCCGTGTCTCGAACGTGTGCGAAGCGCTCGAAACACAGAAGAATCCACGTCATGCACCCTGTCCATAACAATCGAACCGGACAGCCGTGCATGGCAACAGAAAATGACGGACATCCAGGCTCGATATGCCCGCGATGGCTTCCGGCTTCTTGCCGTCGCCATCAAGTCGATTCCGGCCGGGCAGCAGACGATCGCCGTCGGTGACGAGACCAATCTGACCATGCTCGGCTTCTGCGTCTTCGCCGATCCGCCGAAGCAGGATGCGGCCTCGGCGATAGAAGCGCTCACCTCGCTCGGCGTGACGATAAAGATCCTCTCGGGTGACCATGACGCCGTGGTCTCCCATGTCGCGCGATCGGTCGCTCTGCCGTCGGGACGTGTCATGACCGGAGCCGAGATCTCCGGGCTCACCGATGCCGCGCTCGTCGCCCGGGTCGATGACGTCGATCTGTTTGCCCGGATCGACCCCGATCAGAAGCGGCGGATCATTGCCGCGCTGCGGCACCGCAATCACGTCGTCGGCTTCATGGGAGACGGTGTCAATGATGCGCCGGCGATCCACGCAGCGCATGTCGGCATTTCCGTCACCGGCGCGACCGAGGTCGCCCGCGCAGCCGCCGACATGATCCTGGTGACTCCCGACCTGTCAGTGCTAGCGGCCGGAGTGCGCGAGGGCCGCAGAACCTTTGCCAATATCCTGAAATATGTTCGGATGGGAACGAGCTCGAATTTCGGCAACATGCTTTCGATGGCCTTGGCGTCGATCGTTCTTCCATTCCTGCCGTTGCTGCCGCTGCAGATCCTGCTGAACAATCTGATCTACGATCTCTCCGAAATCGGAATCCCCTTCGACGAGGTCGACCGCGAAGACGTTGCCCGGCCCGAAACGTGGAACATGGCGGGTATCCTGCGCTTCTCCATCATCATGGGAATGGCGTCCTCCCTGTTCGATGCGATCACCTTCGTCGTTCTTCTTAAGGTGTTCGAGGTGGATGCAGAACTGTTTCGAACCGGGTGGTTCGTGGAATCGATACTCACCCAGATCCTGGTGATCTTCGTCATCCGGTCTCGCCGCATGCCGTGGCGCGCGAACCGCCCGCACAACATCCTGATCGCGACGTCTGTCGGCGCCCTTCTCGCCGGGCTGGCGCTGGCGCTTGGCCCGTGGCGCGGGCTGTTTGGCTTTACCGCGCTTTCCGCAGGAATGCTTGCGGCAATAATTGCCATCGCAGCCGCCTATCTGATCTCGGCGAACGCCGCCAAGCGCCTGGCAATCTCCGGTCCTTGACGCTCGAAACTATGGCCCAGAGACCCGCTCTGCCTTCACCCGACGGGAGGGCGCCCCGCTGCGGCCCCCTCACCGCGGTCAGGTCGCGCCTGGATAGATCCGCTCGCGGTGAACTTCCCGGCCGCTCTCGTCAATGACGACGATCTGGAGCGCGGGATGACCTTTCGGCTTTTCTCTGCGCACCTTGTCGGCAAGGCTCTTGCTGTGGGCGATGGCGGCACCATCACTCACCAACTCCAGTCCTGACTTGTCCCGGACGGGCACGCCGTCCTTCATATCGAAGTAATAGGTGGGCATCCGCTCGTTCCCGCGGTCTTGCACGGCTCGGTTGACGTCATGCTGGAAAAAAGGAGCCGCCGAGATGTGGGGGGATGGACCTCGGCGGCGACTTGGGGACGTAACCGTGGGTCGAGTTACGCAAATTGCATATTAGCGGGCCCGCAGACGCGGGGCTTGATCCGGATCAAGCTGATCTGCCGCGGCATGTGTTTCGCGCCTTGGATCGCCCCCTGAAGATCACACATACGTTCGAGATGAACCTTCGTTCGCACTAATATAATACCGGGAACCCTACCTGCATAAGAGGTCATCTTCGCCGCTCGCCCCTGCGGTGGTAATATCAAGCGACGTTACGGG
Source organism: Bradyrhizobium forestalis (assembly GCF_002795245.1). GTDB lineage: Bacteria > Pseudomonadota > Alphaproteobacteria > Rhizobiales > Xanthobacteraceae > Bradyrhizobium > Bradyrhizobium forestalis. Next base: position 1,963 of record NZ_PGVG01000040.1, read on the forward strand.
GGAGTGCGCCATGCATCGCTACGTCGCTCAGGCGAATGTCGACCATTACATCGCGCTGTTGAACGGCGCCGACCTCGTGCCTGACCGCCGGAGCGCGATCACCAAGATGCTGATTTCCGAAGAGGACGGGCTCGGCCGTGACCTGGAGCAACTGGAGTTCTTTGAAAATCGAGCCGCAGCCGGACGTAAGCGCGTGGAGCACGTCGCGAGCCTGCGAGACGGTTTTGCCTTCGGAACGCGAGAACGGCGACAGGCAGAGGAGCTGCTGGTGAACATCGAGAATCTTCAAACTCTCCTGGAAGATTCGTGTCAACGCCTGCGCAGGAAGGTCCACTCGCGCGGCCTTTGAAGGCCTCCGTAGGCCTGACGCGAGCTTGTCCAAGGCAAGCCGCGACCGTCCATGCGCGCCGCAATCACGCGGCGACCGGCTTGCTCTCCTCGTTCCGCTTGCCGAGCAGCGGCGCGAACTGCTCGGAGGTCACCGTTTCGTTCGCGATCAACAGCTCCACACCGGCGTCCAGGTCACCACGCCGGCGCTGGAGGATGTCCCGGGCGCGGCGGTCCCCCTCCTCGATCAGGTTGCGGACGGCGAGATCGATCTCGCGGCCTGTCGCCTCGGCAGCCCCGACGATCTTGTCCTGGGCCGCCCCGAGAAACGCTTGCGGCTTGGGCGCATAGGTGCGTTGCCCCACCGTCTCGTCCATGCCGTACTTGGTCACCATTTCGATCGCGACTTCGGTCGCACGCTGAAGATCGTCGGCGGCACCGGTGGAGATCGCACCGTCGAAGATCAGACGCTCCGATGCGCGTCCTCCCATCAGCACCGCAATACGGTTCTTGAGCTCCTCGATCGTCAGCAGGAACCTGTCCTCGGTCGGACGCTGGATGGTGTATCCCAGTGCACCGATTCCTCGCGGAATGATCGAGACCTTCTGCACGGGATCGACACCGGGCAGGCTGGCCGCGACGAGGGCATGGCCCATCTCGTGATAGGCAACCCTGCGCCGTTCGTCCTTGCTGAGCACCCTGCTCTTCTTCTCGATGCCGGCCACGATCCGCTCGATTGCCATGACGAAATCGTCGAACGTGACCTCCTCACCGCCCCGTCTGGTCGCGGCGATCGCGGCTTCGTTGATGAGGTTTGCGAGGTCGGCGCCGGTGAATCCGGTCGTGAGTCCCGCCACCTTGTCGAGGTCGACGTCATTGCTCATGCGAATCTTGCGGACGTGGACCTTGAGAATGGCGACGCGTCCGGCCTTGTCCGGCCGATCGACCAGAACCTGGCGATCGAACCGGCCTGCCCGCAGCAGTGCGGGGTCCAGGATCTCGGGGCGGTTGGTGGCTGCGAGCAGGATGACGCCGGCACTCGGGTCGAAGCCGTCGAGCTCGGACAGGAGCTGATTGAGGGTCTGCTCCTTCTCGTCGTAACCTCCGAACGACAGCGGCCCGCGGCTGCGTCCCAGCGCGTCGAGCTCGTCGACGAAGATGATGCACGGCGCCGCCTTTCGGGCCTGCTCGAACAAGTCTCGCACGCGCGCCGCGCCGACACCGACGAACATCTCCACGAATTCAGAGCCCGAGATCGAGAAGAACGGAACGCCGGCCTCTCCCGCCACGGCGCGGGCCAGCAGGGTCTTGCCCGTTCCCGGCGGTCCGACCAGCAAGATTCCCTTGGGCACATGCGCCCCCAGTCGGCCATAGCTGTTGGGGTCCTTGAGGAACGACACGACCTCCTGGAGCTCGAACTTCGCCTCGTCCACCCCGGCGACATCCGCGAAGGTGACCTTGATGTCCTTCTCGACATAGACCTTCGCGCGGGACTTGCCGATCGCCATCAGACCGCCCAGGCCCTGGCGGCCGCCCATGCTGCGGCCGATCCAGAACCAGATCACGAAGAAGACGATGACCGGAAAGATCCAGGAGAATAGCGTCTGCAGCGCGCCGGCGCCGGGAACACCGGTCACGCTTGCGCCTTTTGCCGCGAGCTTTTCGGCCAGAGCCATATCGACGCGTGCGGTCACGAATGCGGACTTTCCGCTCGAAAGCGGCTCTTTCAACTTGCCCTGAATCATATCCGGGCCAACGGACACCTCGGCAATCTTGTCCTGGGCGAGCAGCTGCTCGAATTGGCTGTAGGGAATGGTCTCGATTGAATTGTAGGTCGACAGACCGAACTGCAGCACGGCGAGCAGCATCCCGCCCGCCAAAATAGCGGCCATCACCATGGCCTGCTTCCGTGAACCTTGATCGGACTCCACCCTGCTTCTCCCATCGCCGCCGGCTGCAAGCTGAATGGTAATGGGGAACGGCAGCCTCTGCTTGATTCAGGTCAACACGGCGGCCACCACGCGATCGCGCCATCCGGCGCCCGCGAGCTTCGGCGCTGGCGTGCTCACGTTGACGAAGATCAATCTGGTTCGAACTCACTCGTCCAAACTGGATGATGAATCCCATTTGGCAATGGCCGCAAAGCAGAGGACATGGAAATGGCGCACAAACAGGTCCTGTTTCACTCGGCCGCACGGGAGAAAGTCTTGCGCGGCGCGTCCCTTCTCGCCGATGCCGTCCGCGTCACGCTCGGGCCGAAGTCGAAGTCCGTCCTGATCCAGAAGTCGTGGGGCGCACCCATCGTCTGCAACGATGGCGTCACCATTGCCAAGGAATTCGATCTCAAGGACGCGGAAGAGAATCTGGGCGCGCAGGTGCTGCGGCAGGCCGCCGAGAAGACCGGCGATGTCGTCGGCGACGGCACCAGCACGTCGACCATCCTGGCCCACGCCATCCTTTCGGACGGCGTCCGGAACGTCGTTGCCGGCGCCAGCGCGATCGACCTGAAACGCGGCCTCGATCGCGGCACAAAGGCCGCCATCGCCGCCCTGCACGCCATGGCGAAGCCGGTGAAGACCAGGGCGGAGAAGGTTCAGGTCGCCGCGATCTCGGCGCACAACGACGTCTCCATCGGCGAGCTGGTGGCGGATGCGATCGAGAAAGTCGGCGGTGATGGCGTGATCTCGGTGGAGGAGTCCAAGACCACCGAGACCCTGCTGGACGTGGTGGAAGGCATGAAATTCGACCGCGGATTCCTGTCGCCCTACTTCGTCACGGATGCCGATCGCATGGAAGCCGTGCTGCAGGATCCCTACGTGCTGCTGTGCGACCACAAGATCGGCGCCCTGCGCGATCTGGTTCCCCTGCTCGAGCAGGTCGCCAAGAGCGGCCGGTCGCTTCTGATCATTGCCGAGGATATCGAGGGCGAAGCGCTGGCGACCCTCATCGTCAATCAGCTTCGCGGCGTGCTCAAGGCTTGCGCGGTCAAGGCGCCCGGCTTCGGCGACCGGCGCAAGGCCATGCTGGAGGACATCGCCATCCTCACCGGCGCGCAGGTAATCTCGGCGGAGATCGGGCTCAAGCTGGAAAGCGCCACCCTCCAACAGCTCGGTCGCGCCGCACGGGTGGTCGCCGACAAGGAGAACACCACCCTGATAGGGAGTGGCGGCGATCGCGCCCGTATCGACGCACGGCTGGCGCAAATCCGCGTCGAGATCGAGAAAACGACCAGCGACTACGACCGCGAGAAGCTCGAGGAGCGCCTCGCCAAGCTCTCGGGCGGCGTCGCCGTGATCCGGGTGGGCGCACCGACCGAAGCCGAGATGAAGGCGAAGAAGGAAGCGCTCGACGATGCGATCAGCTCTACGAAGGCTGCGATGGCCGAGGGGATCGTGCCGGGCGGCGGGCTTGCCCTGCTCCGCACGGTCGCGGCGGTGGCCAAGGAGGAGGCTGCCTGCGAGGGCGACGAACGAACCGGCATGCAGATCCTCAAACGCGCCCTCGAAGCGCCTGCGCGCCAGATCGCCGAAAATTCCGCGACCGATGGCGGCGTCGTGGTTGCACGGATGCTCGGCAGCGAGGGCAATTTCGGCTTCGATGCCGCCCGGAAGGTCTATGTCGATCTCGTGGAGGCCGGCATTGTCGACCCGGTGAAGGTCGTACGGACCGCGCTCGAGAACGCCGTTTCCGTCGCAAGCGTGCTTCTTCTGACGGAGGCCACCATGACGGAGATTCCGGAGCCGAAGCGCGAGCGGTTGCCCGAGCCCGACATGGCGATGTAGCAGCGGCACGCCCGCCGCAAGCGCCCGGCATCAGCCATCGGCGCCCAAGGCGGCGGATGATCCGCACAGGATGCGACGATGCCCTATCGCTCGAACGAGGATCTTCCCGCAGGTGTGCGGCACCACTTGCCGCCCCATGCGCTGGACATCTACCGGGAGGCGTTCAACCATTCCTTTGCCTCGCATGTCGGCGACCTCCGGCAGGAGGAGATCGCCCACCGCACGGCCTGGGCCGCCGTGAAGCGCTCCTACGCGAAACTTGGCGACCAATGGGTGCCAAGGAGCCCGGCTTCATAAGGGCCCATATGCTCTCGTCCGCCGCGGCAATCGAGAAACGTCCGCGTATCTGCCCAATTTACGCGGCGTCAGGATGGGGGATTGACGAGCGCCGAGCCCGTGTTGGGCACGATCATTCCATCAGTCGCCAACACACCTGATCTCGCACGCGATGCTCTCGAATTTGAGCGAAATCAACCACCGCATGATGGCCATGCCTATTCTTTGCCACGACCGGAATGGTCAAGCTCGAAGGAGACCATGATCATGGCGACCGAAACCAAATTACCTGTCACCAAGACGTCCACCGCACCCGCAGCCGCCGGCGAGGCATGGCAGCCGTTCCAGGCGCTGAGAAACGAGATCGACCAGATCTTCGACGATTTCGGCAACGGCTTCTGGAAACGCCCGTTCCGCTCGCTCGCCCGGCTGGAGCGCGACCTGTCCAAGAACTTCACTGCGCCGGCCGTCGACGTCGCCGAAAGCGACAAGGCCTACGAGATCACGGCTGAGCTTCCCGGCCTCGACGAGAAGAACATCGACGTCAAGCTCGTCAACGGCGGTCTCACCATCAGAGGCGAGAAGAAGGAAGAGAGCGAAGAGAAGAAGAAGGACTACTACGTGTCCGAGCGCCGTTACGGCTCTTTCGAGCGCTACTTCGCGCTCCCGGACGGTGTCAACGCCGACAAGATCGAGGCGACGTTCAAGAACGGCGTGCTCAAGGTCGTCCTTCCCAAGACCGAGGAAGCCCAGAAGCAGGCCAAAACCATCAGCGTCAAGGCCGCCTGACGGCCCCCCGACGCGAGGCTGCGACGGCCGCAGCCTCGCCTCACCACTCGCCAGCGAACTCGAGGACACAACATGCGCGCGCATCATATCATGACGAAAGACCTCGTTGCCGTAACGCCGCACACGACGATCGAGGAGGCGGCCAAGATCATGCTCCAAATGCATATCAGCGGCCTGCCCGTCATTGACGATGCCGGCCATCTCGTCGGCGTGGTCTCGGAAAGTGACTTTCTCCGCCGTGGCGAGATCGGCACCGGCCGCAGGCACGCCGCCTGGTTGAAATACTTCATGGGACCGGGACGCGCGGCTGCCGAGTTCGTTCACGAGCGCGGCCGCAGGGTCGCCGATGTCATGACGAAGCGGGTCGTCTCGGTGCAGGAAGACACCGATCTGGCCGAGCTGGTCGACCTCATGGAGAAGAACGACATCAAGCGCGTCCCCGTCATGCGGGGCAAGGTGCCCGTCGGGATCGTCACGAGGACGAACCTGCTGCAGGCCGTGGCAAGCCTCGTGCACGAAATTCCGGATCCGACCGCCGATGACGAGCACATTCGCGAGCGCATCACACGCGCGGTGAACGGCACCGACTGGCGCCCGATCGGCTTTGAGGTGAATGTCCGTGAAGGCGTCGTGCATCTGCACGGGCTCGTTACCACCGATGAGGCCCGTCAGGCCGCGATCGTCGCCGCCGAGAACACTGCCGGCGTCAAGAAAGTTCACGACCATCTCTGTTTCGTCGACACCTATTCCGGCTTCTATGTGGAATCGCCCGAAGACATGAAGGCCGCTGGCTGAATTCCCCGTGGATCGAGGCTGCGATGCTTGGATGGTTCGTTCGGCTTCTCTTCGCCATAGCAGCGCCGATCACGGCGCTGTTCGTGGCGCGTGACGCGCTGAACTTCGGCCTGATCCAGACCATCGTGACCATGTTGCTCGTGACGGCCCTGGTCTGGCTGATTGCCGCTTATACCGGGCGGGACCGACAGGCACCGCGCTAGCCGCCGACGCGACACGGTGGCCGGCACCTTAACGACAAGGCGGTGAGCCGGTACTCCAGGAGTGCAGCTGTTGCGCTCTTTTCCGTTCGGCTACGGACATCACCTTAGGTGAAGCTCCCAAATTTCGGTCGGACAATTCATGCATTAATAAGGATCTGCCAGCACGCACCGGCAAGGGGCTTGCAATGAACCACTCGATTTACACTGCGGACAAGGCAACACATTTGAAGGTGGTCATCGCAGGATTGCTTGCCGGCACCGCCATCGTCGCGACCACGCTGACCGTCCACTTGGCCCAGCCTGAACTGAGCTTGCAGAAGGCGACGACCCTGGCCGTTTACCAGGCCCGCCCAATGCATGCACGGATCGAAATGGCCCAACGTTAGTCGAGGTCGGTTGTTGGAGGATATTCAGATGACCAACGAAGCAATCAAGGCGCTGATGATATTCGCGATGTACGGCATCCTCGAACTCGCGCTCTATTTTTCGTCGACGGTCAGACCGGCCAAGCAACCGGTCCGTTCGCCGCCCGGCCGGACCGCGAATCCGGATCTCACTCGTCCACTGGCGGAAGACTAAAACGCGGTCAGATTGGGATGCTATTGCTCTAGGCTGATCCGCGCGGTCACCCGAAGTGCGTCCTCAGGGACGAGCGTTACAATGGTTCGTCATCGCACGTGGATGGCTCTGCCTGCAGCGAGACGAAGTCACCGCCGCCGTAATCATCCTCCGGATCGGGACTGATCGACTGAAGGCACAGGCGGTCATCGACGCCGCGCACGCCTGAAGCGTTCTCGCAAGCCACGATAACCGCTTGGCGGGCGTTATCGCCCTTGACGACGCCGCGCAGCGTCACCACGCCATCCCTCACGCTCACGTTCAAGCCGACGGGCTGCCAAGCCATCCCGGCCATCGCCGCGAGGACCGAACGGCGGATTTGATCGTCATCCTCGGAATAGCCGCGTGCGCCGGTCAACGGACCGGCAACTGCGGACAGGAAGTCGGACCGGGTAATGATGCCGACGACGCGATCAGCACGCATGACCGGAACGTGATTCAGGTTTCGACGCTCCATCAGGTCGGCAGTTTCCTCGAGAGGAGTATCCTCCCTGATCGTAGCCGGATCGCGCGTCATCACCTGTTCGACCTTGCGCCCGTGCTCCTTGACGAATTCACGCGCGATTCGGTCTGCTCCGAGCAGGACCGTCAGCAGCCGGTTGCGCGTGTGCTCCGTATCGAGCTCGGCCCGCCTCAGGAAGTCGCTTTCGCAAATGATGCCAACGAGCTTACCGGCCGAATCCGTCACCGGCAGTCCACTGATGTGGTGACCGAGCATCACCTTGATGGCATCGGCGATCGAGGCCTCCGGCCGAATAGCTATCACCCGCCGGGACATGATCTGGTGCGCGCGCATGTCTTCAACTCCAGAGAGAACTCACAGGTAGTCGCCGCCCCTGACGGGGTCTTGATCGAGATCAACCGCCCGGCCGCGATCGAGTGCCATGCTATTTTTAAATCTGGACATTTGGCATGCGCCTGCAAGCATTGTTCATGGCTGCGATCTTTGCGGCAGTCGCGGCGCTGAGCGCTGGAGCGCCGGCCGGAACGACGCCGGTCGACGTCTCTGCCGCGCTCTCCGATCTCATGACCCGGCTTCAGCTCCAGCATGCCAAGCTCTGGTTTGCGGGCAAGCTCAGCAACTGGAGCCTGGCGAGCTACGAAATCCAACACATCGAGGCCAATCTCGAAGCGGCAGGCAAGCTCATGCCCGCTCCATTGCGGATCGATCCAGCCAAAGATCAGCTGCGAGCCGTACGTCAGGCCATCCAACAGAAAAACGTGCCTGCATTTACCAAAGCCTATTCGGCCCTGACCAACGAATGCAACAGCTGCCATCGGGCCGGCGGCTACGCCTCGATCACGATCCAGGTACCGGTTCGTCCGCCTGTCACCAACCAATTGTTCGTCGATCAGGTCACCGAAGGCCGGGCGCTGGCCCATGCGTCCTGCGGACCATGCCATATCGTGGAGGATGCCGCCAAGGAATCGCCGGCATCCCGCCCCCCGGCGCCGAGCTTCCTCGAGATCGTCAATCGTCCCTCGTTCTCTGCCGATGACATCAGGCAATTCCTGACGTCGAGCCACCGCAGGCTCGGCCCCGATCAGGCCATGCCGAACCCGCGGCTCGCGGAGTACCAGGTCGACGAGATCGTGGCGTACCTCGAAACGTTGCGAGCTGGCCCTCTGCACTAGAACGTGCCCCACCCACTCATCCGTTCCCTGCCCAGCGGTTGATCTCGGTCAAACGGAGATCGGCAAAGAGCAGCATTGTGGACCCAACACGATCTGAACTGCGCATCGCAAGGCAGGCGCATGACAACGAGACACGGAGCCGCGACCTCGCTTCAAACGCGCGTGCCGGCGCCGAATTCATTTGTGTGGGGCGTCTCGACCTCGAGCTTTCAGATCGAGGGCGCGTCCCATGTGGATGGGCGCGGCGACAGCATATGGGACAGCCATTGTCGGCAGAAGGGCCGCATCAAGAATGGCACCGCCGCGGACAACAAGCCGGACGATGCCGGTCGTGTTCAGGACGCCGCGCGAATTGCCTATCTCGACGCCTATACAAGGGCGATGCAGGAGGCGATCCGAGCCGGAGCCGACGTCAAGGGCTATTTCGTGTGGTCCCTGCTCGACAATTTCGAATGGGCATCGGGCTATTCGCAACGTGACGGAAAGAGCCGTCGCGATGGCCGCGCCCATGGCCTCCAGCTGAGCCGATGACCGAGATCCTCACGATCACGCCCAATCCGGCGGTCGACGTATCGACATCGGTGGACAGGATCGTTCCTGTCGCCAAGCTGCGCGGCGTCGGGCAGCGCCGCGACCCCGGCGGGGGCGGCATCAACGTTGCGCGCGTGGTCAAGCGCCTCGGCGGCAATGCCACAGCGCTCTATCCGGTGGGCGGCCTTACAGGAGACCTGCTGCGTCAATTGCTGGACAGGGAGGGCGTCGAAAGCCTGACCTTTCCGATCGCGGGCGAGACCCGACAAGACTTCTTCGTCCGCGAGATCAGCACGGGCCAGCCCTATCGCTTCATCTTGCCAGGGCCGCCTTTGGCCGAGAACGAATGGCAGAAATGCCTTGCAATGCTGTCGGCGCTGCAGCCGTTTCCCAGCTTCGTCGTTGCGAGCGGAAGCCTGCCGGCTGGGGTGCCCGACGATTTTTATGCTGGGGTGGCAAGGATCGTCAAACAGCGCGGAGCCAAGATGATCCTCGACACCTCCGGACAGGCCCTTGTTGCTGCGGTGGCGGAAGGCGTCGAACTGGTCAAGCCGAACCTGCGGGAGATGCGCGAGCTGGTCGGCCGCGAGTCGTCTGATGCCGCCGAATGGGAAGCTGCGGCCAGAACGCTGGTGCGCAGCGGCAAAGCGGCGGCCGTCGCTCTTACGATGGGCCATCTCGGTGCTGCGCTGGTGACGAGCGACCGGGTGTTGCGCGCCAAACCTCTCGCGATTGCGCCTGTCGGCGCCGTCGGCGCGGGCGACAGTTTTCTCGGCGCCCTGGTCTACGGGCTGGCATCCGGAGCCAGCCTCGAGCACTGCTTTCGACAGGCCGTCGCCGCCGGCGCCGCGGCCCTGCTCAATCCCGGCACAGAGCTCTGCCGGCCTGACGACATCAAGCGTCTGGCCGAACAGGTGGTTCTCTCTACGGCAATTTGACCGAGCCGGCCGGAAGGCTCATGGACTCCGCCTGCTGCGGTGGCGTTGCCCGGTTGAGACGGTCGAGCGACAGCAGGAGGCCGCCGCCCCGTTCCAGCGACGACATCCAATCGGCAATGCGCCCATAGTTGTCGACAACCCAGTTGAACGAGGCCTGCACCAGCGTGAAAGCCGCCGCGGCCCGCGTGAGCTCACCCAATGTCATGGCCCCGGAGAGAAATCTCGGCGCGCAGAGCACCAGCCCGATGATCGGCGCCAGAAGCGAGTTGCCATGCGACACGATCGTCGTCTGCATCAGTTGCCAGCACAGGCGGCGCCACTGATCGATGGTGGCCCTGAGAGCGCTGCGAAGGTCGCGGCAGACTTCCGGCCGCTGCCCTTGCGGGGCGACACCCTCCCCGATATCGCGGAGCTCGTGTGCAGCCGTGATCAGCTCCGCCTCGGCCTGGTTCTTGATCTGAACCAGCGCACTTGATCTTTCGCAAACCGGTGGTGCGCAGATGCGGGAAAATTATCGATGTTCGGACCCATTTTGCAGCGCGGGAGAATGCGCGATGGACGCGTCAAGCTACATTCGCTGGTTCAGCGACATACGTCTTGCCGACGTGCCGCTGGTCGGAGGCAAGACAGCATCCCTGGGCGAATTGTATTCGGCGCTGACACCGGAGGGCGTCAGGGTCCCCAACGGGTTTGCGCTGACCGCGGCCTCCTATCGGGACGCCCTGACCGAAGCTGGCGCGTGGGACAGGCTCGGTCCTCTTCTCGCCGGCATCGACAAGCGGCGGATCGCCGATCTTGCCCGTCGCGCCGCCGCCGCGCGCGCGATCGTCTACGCGGCAACCGACCGGGAGGATCTGCGCCATCAGGTCACACAGGCATATCGGCAGCTGGAGCAGGAATACGGACGCAACGTCGCGGTCGCGGTCCGTAGCTCGGCCACGGCCGAAGACCTGCCGACCGCAAGTTTTGCCGGGCAGCACGACAGTTTTCTCAACATCCGGGGCGCGGACGGGCTGATGGAGTCCTGCCGCCGCTGCTTTGCTTCATTGTTCACAGATCGTGCAATCTCCTATCGGATCGACAATGGTTTCGATCACTTCAAGGTCGCGCTATCGGTTGCGGTCATGAAGATGGTCCGCTCGGATCTCGCGGCAAGCGGCGTCACCTTCACGCTCGATACCGAGACCGGGTTTCGCGACGTCGTATTCGTGACCGGCGTCTACGGGCTCGGCGAAAACATCGTGCAGGGCGTCGTCGATCCCGATGAATTCTACGTTCACAAGCCGACCTTCAATGCCGGTTTCCGGGCGGTTCTGTCGCGCCGCCTGGGATCCAAGGCAAAGCGGATGGTCTACGGTCGCGGACACAATACAACGCGGAACGTGACAACGCCGGCGCGCGCGCGCCAGCAATTCTGCATCAATGACGACGAAGTCCTGACGCTGGCCGAATGCGCGCTGCTCGTCGAGAAGCATTACTCGCAAAAATCGGGCAAGCCGACGCCGATGGATGTGGAATGGGCCAAGGACGGCAGGGACGGTTCGCTCTACATCATCCAGGCCCGGCCCGAGACGGTCGCCTCCCGCCGCAAGCCGGAGGCGCTCGAGAGCTATGTCCTGAAAGCGCACGGCACGGCGCTGGCCGAAGGCCGCGCCGTCGGCGAAAAGATCGGGGCCGGACGCATCCGACTGATCAGGAACGAGCGGGAGCTCCGGAAATTCCGTCCAGGCGAGGTGCTGGTCGCGACGGCAACGCGCCCGGACTGGGAGCCCGTCATGAAGCTCGCCGCCGCGATCGTGACCGATCATGGCGGCCGGACCTGCCATGCCGCCATCATCGCACGCGAACTCGGGGTGCCTGCAGTGGTCGGGACAGGCAGTTTCAGCAAGAGGGCGAAGACGGGCACCGCCGTGACGGTGTCCTGCGCGGAAGGTGACATCGGTCACGTCTTCGAGGGGACCCTGCCCTACGAGGTCGAACGGACCGCGGCCGAAAGCGTTCAGAAGCCGCGCACCGAAATCATGGTGAACCTCGGCAATCCCGAGGTCGCGTTCAAGACCGCATCCCTGCCGAGCGATGGCGTCGGCCTTGCCCGTATGGAATTCATCATCAACCAGCATATCGGAGTCCATCCGATGGCGCTGGCCTGCCCCGACAAGGTCACCTCAGTGCGGGACCGGCGGAAGATCAAGCTCCTGACCGCACGCCACAAGCAACCGTCCGAGTTCTTTGTCGAGCGACTGTCGGAGGGCGTCGGCACCATCGCCGCGGCGTTCCATCCCCGGCCGGTGATCGTGCGCCTCTCCGATTTCAAGACCAATGAATATGCGAACCTGCTCGGCGGCGCCGATTTCGAGCCTCGCGAGGAGAACCCGATGATCGGCTTCCGCGGCGCCGCGCGCTACGCGCACCCCGCCTATGCGCAGGGTTTTGCGCTGGAATGCGCTGCAATGAAGCGGGTGCGCGAGACCATGGGCCTCACCAATCTCAAGATCATGATTCCGTTTTGCCGGCGTGTCGAGGAAGCGCGCAAGGTCATTGCAGCCATGGCAAGCCTTGGCCTCAAGCGAGGCGAGAACGGCCTTGAAATATTCATGATGTGCGAGATCCCGAACAACGTCATCCTGATCGACCAGTTCGCACAATTGTTCGACGGATTTTCCATCGGCTCCAATGATCTCACCCAGCTCACGCTCGGCGTCGACCGGGACTCCGAGATCGTCGCGTTCGATTTCGACGAGCGCGATCCCGGCATGCTGCAAATGCTGTCAATGGCCGTGCAAGGCGCCAAGCGCAACCGCCGCCACGTCGGGATCTGCGGCGAGGCTCCCGCCAATTATCCGGAGATCGCGAAGTATCTGGCAGAGCTCGGGATCGACTCGATCAGCGTGAATCCGTCGAGCGTGTTGCGGACCATCGAGATCGTCCGCACCGCGGAACGCGGCAGCCTGCGGGCTGCGGGCTGAACTAGGAGCGCTTGTCCCGGTGATGCAGGCCAAGCGCCTCGCGCACCTCATCGTCCTCGAGGGCATCCTTGAGCGCGCGATCGGCCGGCCTAGTCTTAAGGACCGGCGCGTCGCGATCAGGTACGGGCACCTCCGCCTTTCGCTCTGCTGCGCTCTTCTTCGCCGCTTGAGCATCCTTGTCCATTGCACACTCTCCTATGGCGTTGAGGTCAGTGCGACATCAACAGGCAGACCGGAGCGTGCTGCAGAAGGCTCTGCGTCATGCCGCCGAAAACCCATTCTCCCAACCGGCTGTGTCCATATCCGCCGGTCACGATGAGATCGGCACCGACATCGGCGGCCAGCCGGACGAGATAGCCCGCATCCGGTTCCGCCGTATGCACGCGCACCTCGTGCTGGCAGCTCACGCCGTGCCGCTGAAGATATCCGGCCACGTCCCGCACCCGGTCTCGCGCCGCATCCTGTTCGCTCGACGCGCAGATTTCGGCGATCGTGACCTGCGAAGCCCGGGTCAGGAACGGCAGCGCGTCCCGAACAGCCAGGCGCGCCTCCCGGGCGTCCTTCCAGCCGACCACGATCCGATCGCCCGACAATCGGGTGACGCCGTCCGGCACCAAGAGGATCGGACGACCCACCCGCAACATGGCTCCCGCCGCATCGAGGTAGTGAGAGGATTTGGACTTCAGCTGGCTGCGCCTCACCACGACAAGATCCGCCGCCCTGGACTGCTCGACCAGGAACTCGGTCGGAAAGCCAATCGTCCATCGCCATTCCACCTTTTCACCCGGCAGGCGAACAATGCGCCTGAACCACGCCTCCTTGGCCGACAGCGCCCCGCGTATGCGCTCGAGGTCGTCCGCGGTCGTCTGTTCGATGATCACGCCTTCGGCGACGAACGGGGGCTCTGTTGCGATGGCCGAGACGCCAAGCAAGGCGGCGCCAAAGTCGTTTGCGACGGCCTCGGCGACGGCAATCTGCCCTTCGTCCTGCTGCTCGGAATCGACATAGACCATGACGCTGGCAAGAGACATGTCATTGCTCCATTGCTCGAACGGTAATTCTTATCTCGCGTTCCCAGCCGTCCCGTTGACGCAAATCAAGCGGTCCAGCTGCTCCCACCGCGCCGATGCGCGCTCATATCCTGGGCCAATACGGGCCGCGCCACGGCGCGTTGGATTTTGAGTCGCCCTCCTAGTTCAGGTGCTCCTTGATCCCGATCAATCCCGCCGGCCCGGAAGGCGGCAAGATGCCGCAAAGCCAGCACGGAGGTCTGCCATGCAAGCCCAGGACGTGATGATCTCACCGGTGGTGACCGTCGGCCCAACTGCAACCGTTCGCCAAGTCGCCAAGATCCTGCTCGAGCGCCACATCAGCGCAGTGCCGGTCGTCGATGCCGACAACAACATTCTCGGGATCGTGACCGAAGGCGACCTGATGCACCGTTCCGAATCCGGCACCGAGCGCGCCTACGCCTGGTGGCTTCGCCTCTTGATCGGCGACGCGCAAATGGCGACCGACTACGTCAAGTCGCATGCGGTCAAGGTCGAAGACATCATGACCCGCGAGGTCGTGACTGCCACCCCCGAAACGCCCCTGAACGATATCGCCATGCTGCTCGAAAAGCACCAGATCAAACGCGTGCCGATCGTCAACAAGCAGGGTCAGCTCGTCGGGATCGTCAGCCGCGCCAACCTGCTGCAGGCGATCGCGAGCGCCAGGCCGAAGCTGGAGATTTCACTTCCCGATTCGATCATCAGGAAGAAATTCCTTGAAGAGATCAAGAAGCAGCCTTGGGCACACACGTTCAACCTGAACGTGACCGTCCAGAACGGTGTGGTCGACATCTGGGGCTTCGCGCCATCTGCGGCCGAACGCACAGCCATCCGGGTAGCGGCAGAGGCTATTCCGGGCGTCGTCATGGTGAACGACCACCTGCTCGAAACTCCGGCTTTCGTCTACTGACGCGAACCGGATCGCGGAAGCCGGCGACACCGCTGCGGGAATGCAGTTCTTCTTCAAGTCGGGCTATTGTTGCGGATCGAGCCCCTCTTCGACCGGCGCGATATGCTTCCGAAACAAGACGATGGTGTCGGCGAAGCTCACGATACATTGGTGGCTGCGGGCGAAATTGCGCAGGCGACCAAGTGCGACATCGTTCAATCCGAACAAGCGCTCATAGTCGGCGCGGTCGATCTGGACAAGCGCCCCATTCTGCAACGCCTCCAACCCGTTCTCCAGTTCGGGCAGGGTAAACTTGCCGCGCACCAGCTCCCGCCACGGACGACCGCTGCGCTCGGCGACTTCGGCCTCGGCCAAGAACCGGTGCATCGCCTGCCAGACCTCCTGCTTCGGGATGCCGACCGGTGCGAGATCAGCCACGATCCGATCGATGGTCGGCTCGACGGTCGGACTTGCGACGTCGGCTTCCAGGACTTCCTGGGTAAGAACCTTGGCGGCTGCCGCGGACCTGCCGAGACGCCGTGCTGCCCACTGCGCAAGCGATGCCACGGCACGCTCCCGCACTCTGACCTTCGATTCCTCGCGGTGCGCGAACTCGGTCTCGAATGCATTCTCGCGCTCGTCGAACGAAGACATGCCCGATCCTCCAGCTTGGCGCGGCAGCACCAAACCGGAAAATTAACCGGAGAGCTGCGCTCCCGGTTGATGCAGGTCAAACGCTCCGGCGCCGAGAATGTGTTCGCCTCATCGACGGGAGCGGCGCGGGAAAGCTACTCCTGCACGTCGTGCCATTCTCAGGCACGCGCCCGCCACAGCGTCGCGGCAAGCAGGAGAAAGGCGGCGCAAGTCCACATCGCCTGCCAGTTCGCCGTCCCTTCGTTGAAGATCACATAGATCACCGCTCCGACAAACACGCCGGCAAACAGCGACTCCGCCACAGGACGGCTTCCCTTCCGGGGCGGATTGAGCAGCGTCATGGCCGCCAAAGGCAAGGTTGCCATGGTGAGTGCGGCAAAAGGAAAATCGATAAAGCGCGGGTCAAACACAAGCCCGAGTGCGGTCGCCGTGCCGGTCACGACGATTACGATCAAGGCCAGTCCGTGCATGGTCACGAGCATCGATTCCGTCCGGTAGCCTTTCGGACCGAGCAACTCCTGAAAACTCGGCGGTGGACGCCCCGACATAAGGGCGTTGGCACCAAGCACCGGCGACACCGTCGCGGCCGCCAGCAGAGAGCTCCACAGCAGCCAGCCACCTGCTCCGACACTTTCAAAGAACACCTTCTGGGCGGCCACGCCAAACAGGATTCCGGCTGTCGTCGCCGATATTGCGACCCCGAACCATGGAGCCAGGCCAGAGCTCGCGGGCTTGCGACGCGAGGTCAGCCACGCGGCAGCGAAGACCAGGGTCGCCAGCGCAACTCCGCAGCTCATTTGCAGCTTCCAGAGCGGAAAGTTGCTGACGGGGATGCCGGCAGGGTATTTGAGCACGCGCTGCTCGCCTCCGAACAGGCCCCACGATCCGCCGACCGTGCCCTCGATCTCTCGCTTCCAGGACTCATCGTAGGCCTCGAACAGGTTGACGCGGAAATTCTCGCGCCGGGCGAGGTCGAGTACCTCCGAGACCACCCGGGCCTGATTGATACGCGACGGCAACGCCGATTCCCGCATCCGCCCCTGGCTCGGCCAACCTATCTCTCCGATCAGGATCTCCTTGCCCGGAAAGGCCGCCGCGACCTGCCGGCGGATTGTATCGGCGTGCGTGGCAGCCGATTCTGCCGGGATCGGCACGTTCTCCCAATATGGCAGGATGTGAATCGTGACGAAATCGACGGCATCATAGAGCTCACGATTGCTCAGCCAGAATTCCCAGACGTCAGCATAGGTCACGGGGACACTGACCTGAGCCTTGACCGAGCGGATCGTGTCAGCGAGATCGGATACGGTTATGTCCTTGCGCAACAAGGTCTCGTTGCCGACCACCAGCGCGATCACGGTCCCGGGATATTCCCTGGCGAGGCGTATCGCCGTCGATATTTGATTTCGATTCTTCTGCTGGTCCTTGTCGAGGAAAATACCCTGGATGACCTTCAGTCCCGCCTGGGATGCAAGTTCGGGGATTTGATCGAGACCAAGATCGGTCGCATAGGTGCGGATGCAGTCGGATATCTCCGCAAGCTGGGCCAGATCTTCCGCGATCTGCTCACGCGATACCTGCGTCGCGGACGAAAGCGAGGTCTGATGGCTGCGGAATGGAGCGTATGAGATGCATTGGACCTTGTCGTTTGGATCGATGGGTGCGCGCACCAGATGGACCGGCGTCCCCAACCACCACCACACGGCGGCGATGGCGCCCAGCGATATCAGAAAGAGCGCGAGCGAAACGCGGAGAGCATCCACGGGCCTTGTGGCAGGCGCGACGTGCTTGGCTTCCCCGCTTTGCGGGAACAGCAGCCTGGAGAACCAGCTTGCTTTCCGGGGATGGACCAACTGATCACACGTGAGGTGCGGCTTTTCACTTGCTGCGATGTCGCGGACGCGTCGCATTGCTTCAAGCGCGCGTCTGCGATCGCAACTGCATGAAAAACAGAGGATCGCAATTGAATTTGTTCAACGGTCGTCGCTCCCAAACCGATTATAGGATCGCTCGCGTTTCCACAAGCTGGTTGATTCAGGTCAATCTCGCCGAACTTTCGCCGAATCAGCGCAAACCTCGTTCAATGGCCCTGTCGAATCTCCCATGCCCAGACCGGATCGCCGGCATCTCGGCGGCTGATCAGGGTGACGCGCATGAGACGATCGTGGGCCAGTGCAGCGCCCAGCCACAGTTCATTCCACGCATCGAATATGACGGGAGACATTTGCTCCCTGCCAGACATGAGGCGCCACGTCGTTTGTCTTACGATCGCCGCGCTACCTTCAAGATGCATCTCTGCGTCATCGCCTTGGCCGCGTAACAGCCTCGTGAGTGCGGTCGCAAAACCTGCGACACCTCGGTCCACGCCACCGAGCATGGACGCAACATCATCGAACGTGTGCATGCCGATCAATCGAGCAGCTAAACCTCCCAAGTGACCTCCCTCGGCCGGTCCGAGCACCGACATCACTTCAGGCAGGATCGACGTGATATAGTCCATCGCGTAATTGCGGAGCGCCTTTCGCAAGCGACTTTCTGGCCAATTCGTCTCGGGAAGGCGTGGCGCGAGGTCCGGCCTGTATGGGGGGCACCGCTCTCCGGGCGAAAATTGCAGCCGCTCTTCCGGAGAAAGGTCATGATCGTACTCCCGGTAATATCCCTCCAGTCCAGGCTGCCCGTCGACGGTCTGCCCCGTGCAGACGAAGCCAAGGCGAGGGTTGCCGAGAACCACACCGTTGTTGCCGTGCCATCCCCTGAGCATCCCGCGCGACACTTCCGAGGGAATTCCACAAATTGCGGTGCCATGCCAAAGCCAACGGGGAGGCGGATAGCGGATCCATGCCTTCTTGTCGCTTTCATAGACATATTCGACCTTTACGCCACCGACCTGATTGGCGAGGTAATTGTACTGCGCGCTGGCGACCGCATGGGGCAACCCGTCCAAACCGAGCTTCTTGAGGCCCGGGACGAAATGGGTCGCTTGCTGGCGACGGAACATTCTGAACACGATCTCGGCCGCGCGAGCCGCCCCGGCGCGCGACGAGAGATGAAGAATGAGGCCCGTAAGATAGGAATGATAGATCCGCTCGACCGCGCGATAGGCCTGCACGTCATCTGACGCACTGTTCTCAATCCTCATTCGTTTCTCCCGGACGTTCCTCGATGAATGGCGCCGACGTCGCGCGCTCCTGACGACGTCAGTCGCGCCCCTTCATTTCGTTGATCAACCTGCGCGCCTCGTCACGCTCCGGGATCGGGCGTCCGCTGTCACGCCATTCGATGGCCGCCTTGAAACCGTGCTTCTGCGCGTACCGCCTGAACCACAAGCCCTCAGGATTATGACGCGTGATGCCGTCAAACAGGGTCGCAAGCGACTGCGTCTGCTCGAGACCCATGGTCAGCATGACCTGGTTGACGACCATCTTGTGCATGGCGAGGTGACTCTTCGGAACGCCGGCAATCCGGTCTGCGAGCTTTCGCGTCGCGGCCTCGAGTTGCTCCAGGGGAACGCAGACGTTCGCCAGCCCCCACTCCGCCGCCTTGCGCCCGTCGATCATATTCCCGGTGAACATCATCTCCTTGGCGCGCGTAGGTCCGAGCTTGAACGTCCACATCGCGGTGGTCGGGCAGCCCCATACGCGCGTCGGCATGTAACCGATCCGGGCATCCTCCGCCATCACGATCAAGTCGCAACAGAGCGCGATGTCGCTGCCGCCCGCGACCGCCGCGCCGTGAATCTTGGCGATGGTCGGCTTGGAGCACTTCCACAAGCTCATGAAGTTCTCGGTGTTCTTCTTCATGACCGCGTAATCGACCATGGGATCCCAGGGCTCGCTCTCCTGCTGGCACGGGTGCTCGATCTCGCTCTCGGCGTAGGCGACGAGATCATACCCGCCGCAGAACCCTTTACCTGCGCCTTCGATCACGACGACGTGCACCTCGTCATTTTTCTCCGCCCACTCGACCGCCGCCCGGATCTCTTCGGGCATCGCATCGTCAATGGCGTTGAACCGCCCCGGGCGGTCGAGGACGAGACGGGCGATCTTCGGTGCGTCCTCGCGGACCGCGATACTGAGAGTCGAGAAATTCGGCATCGTAACCTCGCGGACGTCAAAACAGTCAGCATTGACTGTAACAGATGTCGTGTTACAGTCAACGCTGACTGTTGAGGGAAAGCATGCCAAGACCAGCGAAGACCGGAGCTCTCGACACAGCGGCCGAGACCACACGATCGCGGATTCTGAACACCGCCGTGGATTGCTTGATCGACCTCGGCGTCGCCGGCACGACAACGCTTGCGGTACAGCATCGGGCGGAAGTCAGCCGCGGCGCCCTTCTCCATCACTTTCCCACGCACGCCTCTCTGTTGGCCGCGAGCGTCGCCGAGCTCGTCAGCCGGAACGAGAAGGCCGTCTCGCAGGGTCGCGCAGGCGCGGGGCCGGCTGACACTCTGGTCGCTGCCGTCGAAGCGCTCGCGTTCGCTGCGCGCCAGCCAGCCTATCTCGCCGAGCTGGAGCTCTGGGCGGTGGCTCGCACCGATGCTGCCTTGAAACAGGCATTGACCACGGCAGAGCGCGGTGCCCGACGCGATCTCGAGCGCGTTTATGTCCAGCTCTTCGGCGAGTGGACGGATTCCGAGGCCTACGACGACGTCATCGCGCTGACGCTCCATTTCATCAGAGGACTCGCGATCTCCGAGAACCTTCGGAGCTCGGCGGGACCACGCGAGCGACTTGTAGCGATGTGGGCCGACGCGATGCGAACCCTGCTCGAGACCAAGAAGAAGAAACGACAGAAGTAAAAACGGGCGGGAGGATGGACATGGGAACGACGAAGCC
Source organism: Bradyrhizobium forestalis (assembly GCF_002795245.1). Classification (GTDB taxonomy): domain Bacteria; phylum Pseudomonadota; class Alphaproteobacteria; order Rhizobiales; family Xanthobacteraceae; genus Bradyrhizobium; species Bradyrhizobium forestalis. The sequence goes on from NZ_PGVG01000040.1 coordinate 22,256, forward strand.
TTCGCAATCCTATTGGCCAGCGGATACGACGCGAGCCATCATGAACGTGAGCATCGGCAGGGCGCTTGCCACGGCGGCCGCGGAGGTTCCCGATCGCATCGCGCTGATCGAGGTTGTGCCGGCATCTGTGCCTTCGCCGGTGGGCGCCGCGCAAGCCAATCGGCGCTGGACGTACGCCCAGTTGCAGGAGGACGCGAGCCGCTGCGCAAGCTGGCTGCTGGGGAAGTTCAAGACCGGCGACCGCATCTGCGTCTGGGCACCCAACGTGCCCGAGTGGATGGTGCTGCAATACGGCGCCGCGCTCGCCGGCGTGATCCTTGTGACGGCTAATCCGGCGTTCAAGCCAAGCGAACTGGAGTTCGTGCTGCGTCAGTCCAGGGCCTCCGCCCTCTTCCATCTGTCGAGCTTCCGCGGCGTCGACACTGGCGCCATCGCCCGCGACATGGAGAAGATCGGTCTCGAGTGCTATTCCTTCGAAGGGTGGCTCCAGGCGATCCGGAGCACGCCGGCGACGGCGCTGCCCGAGATTGACCCGGGACATGCCGCACAGATCCAGTACACGTCCGGAACCACGGGCCGTCCCAAGGGTGCCCTGCTCCATCACCGCGGCCTGGTGACAAACGCGAGCCATGTTGCGGCCAGGGCCGGCCTGGAAGACAGCATCCTGCTGAGCCCCATGCCTCTCTTTCACACGGCCGGATCGGTCATGAGCGTGCTCGGATGCGTGACTTCGCGCGCGACGCTGGTTCTACCGTTGTTCTTCGATCCGCCGACGGTTCTGCAGGCCATCGAGGCGACGAGAGCCGAGATCATGTTCGGTGTCCCGACCATGCTGCTCGCCTTGATCGATGCCATGAAGGCCGTCCCGCGCGACCTCTCGTCGTTGCGCCTCGCGTTGTCCGGCGGCGCACCGGTCTCTCCGGAGATCCATCGGCGGGTGAAACAAGCGCTTGGCCTTCCCGTCGTCACGGTCTATGGCCAGACCGAACTCAGCCCGATTGTCGCACAGACGAGCATCGACGATCCCGAGGCCGAGCTTGTCCACACCGTCGGAAAACCGCTCTGGAATGTCGAGCTGCGGATCGTCGATCCGATCGATCTGCGTGTGCTGCCGATCGGCTACGAAGGCGAGATTCAGGCCCGCGGTTATCAGACGATGATCGGCTATTTCGAGGCGCCTGAGGACACGCGCCAGGCCATCACGGCGGACGGATGGCTGCGCACAGGCGACTTGGGGAAGCTTGATGAGCGGGGATATCTGCGCGTCACCGGCCGGCTGAAGGACATGATCATCCGCGGCGGAGAGAACATCTATCCGGTGGAGATCGAAGCCTGCCTCTTGCGGCATCCCGACGTCGCCGATGCCGCCGTGTTCGGGGCACCCGACGAAAGATGGGGAGAAGTCGTGGCCGCCGCCGTCCGCCTGTCGCCAAATGCGTCGCTAAGCGCGGACCAGCTGACCGAGCACTGCCGAGCGGCAATGGCGCACCACAAGACACCGACGCTATGGTTCGTCTGCACCGAATTTCCGCTGACGGCGTCCGGCAAGGTCCAAAAGTTCAGGCTTCGGGAAGCATTGGCCTCCGGCCAACTCGACGTTCTCGCATGAACCATTTCCTGAGTGCGAAGGAACAGGAGCCGGATCTAGTCCCCGGTGGGCGAATGCATCGGGCCTGAATGCCGCAGACTATTTAGCCGCACTTGCCCAGAGCTTTCAGGATGAAGCGGATCTGGCCGCGCAGGCCCGCTTGGGTGTCTTCGCCGTGTGCAACACAGTGCTCGAGCAGAATCGGATGGAAGAAGGGCACGAACGCCGATCTGACCGCTCGGGCGGCTTCCGCGGCGTCATCGACGTCGAACTCGCCCGCGTCAGCACCCTCGCGTATGACCGCCTCCAAGATCATCACCATCCGCTCGACATGCGCCCGAATAATCGGCCAGTTCTCCTGCATGGCCACGACGATCAGATCGTGCATGGGCCTTGCCTCGGCCAGCATCACCTTGCTCTGGGCGTGAACGGCAGTCAGCAGTTGGCCGAGCTTGTCCGTGGCCGGCGCGTCCGTGCGTGCGATCGCCAAGGCAACGTCTGCGAACTCGTTCATGAGACGTCCGCAGATGGACTCGTTGATTGCATCCCTGGAGGGAAAGAAGCGGTAGATATTCGCCGGGCTCATGCCGAGGTCAGCGGCGATATCGGCCACCGACGTCCTGTGGTATCCGACGCGGCGGAAATGCTCCTCCGCCGCGCCGAGGATACGCGCCCGGGCCTCGTCGGAATCTAAACCCCGTCGGACCGGACGATTCATCGGATCGACAGAGCCCTACTCGGCAGCCAGTGCCGGCCGCAATTCCGGCTTCTCGCGCGCAGCATCGTGGATATCATCTGCGGTCGGCTTGATCCGGAACCACGCGGCGTAAAGCGCGGGAAGGAACAGCAGAATCAGGACTGTCCCGACTGCGGTGCCGCCGATCAGCGTATAGGCCATCGATCCCCAGAAGACGGAATGCGTCAACGGGATGAACGCCAAGACGGCGGCAAGGGCGGTCAGGATCACCGGACGCGTCCGCTGCACCGTCGCCTCGATGACGGCGTGATAGTCGTCGAGACCTGCTGCACGGTTCTCCTTGATCTGTTCGGTCAGGATCAGCGTGTTGCGCATCAGGATCCCCGCCAGTCCGATCAGTCCCAGAATCGCGTTGAATCCGAACGGCTGGTTAAAGGTGAGCAACGCAGGCACGACGCCGACGAGACCAAGCGGTGCAGTCAGCATGACGAGCGCCATCATCGAGAAGGATCTCACCTGAAGCATGATGACGATCAGCGTTGCGGCGATCATGGCGGGAAAGACGGTCGCCAGCGCGTCATTGGCCTTCGTGGCCTCCTCGATCGAGCCACCCGTCTCGATGCGATAACCGGCCGGAAGGGATGCGATCAGCGGCTGGAGGGCTTTCATGACGTCCTTGGAGACCTCAGGAGGCTGCGTCGCCTCATTGATATCCGAGCGAATCGTGATGGCGGGCGTGCGATCGCGGCGCTTCAGGATCGGCTCTTCAAGCTGGACTTCCGAATGACCGATCTGGTCGAGCGGAATCGGACGGCCGTCTCGGCTCATCAGCGAGAAGTCGGCCAGCCGCGTCGGATCCAGTCGCTCGCCACCGGCGCTGCGTGCCACGATCGGGACATTGCGAATATCCTCGCGGACCTGCGTGACGGCGATGCCGGTGAGGAGGAACTGGAGCTGACGGCCCACCTCCGCTGGAGAGAGACCGATCAGGTTCAGCCGATCCTGATCCGGAATGAAGCGGAGCACCGGTGTGCGATTGCCCCAATCGCGATTTGCCTGCCTCACGTCAGCAACGCCACGCATGACCTCGACGGCTTTTTCGGAGATCCCGTACAATTTCGCAGGATCGGGGCCCATCACCCGAAACTCGACCGGGAACGGCGTGTAGGGTCCGAATACAAGCTGGGTGACGCGCACATACGCTTCCCGGGCAAGGCCCTGTGATACGGCCTCCCGGAGCCGGTGCTTCAAAGCCTCGCGCGCCTCGGCGTCCGGTGTCAGCGCGACGATCTTGGCAAAGGCCGGATCGGGGAGCTCTGGCGCCATCGCGAAGAAGAAGCGGGGCGCGCCCTGACCGACATAGCTGGTGACGATCTTCGCCTCGGGCTGATCATGCAGCCAACGCTCGAGCTTCTCGACGACGGCGGTCGTCGTCTCGATGCTGGTGCCTTGCGGCAGGCGAACCTCCACCAGAACTTCGGGGCGGTCGGACGTCGGGAAGAACTGCTGCTTGACGGCCCCCATGCCGAGGCCGGACAGCGCGAACGCGATGACGACGACGCCGCAGGTCAGGAACTTGTGGCGCACGGCGAAAGTGATGAGCCGGCGCAGACGCCGATAGTTCGGCGTGTCGTAGATCGCGTGGTGACCGCCCTCGATCGGCTTGATCGCAGGCAGCATCTTGACGCCAAGATAAGGCGTGAAGATCACCGCGACGATCCAGGAGACGATGAGAGCGAAACCCACGACCCAGAAGATGTTGCCGGCGTATTCGCCGGCCGTCGAGCGCGCGAAACCGACCGGCAGAAACCCCGCGATGGTCACGAGCGTGCCCGAGAGCATCGGCGCCGCAGTGTGGCTCCATGCATAGGCCGCCGCACTGATGCGATCCATGCCTTCTTCCATTTTCACCACCATCACCTCGATGGCGATGATGGCGTCGTCCACGAGAAGGCCAAGCGCGAGGATGAGAGCGCCGAGCGTGATGCGGTCGAAGAACCGGCCCGTTTCCAGCATGATGAGGAACACGACGGCAAGCGTGAGAGGGACGGCGGCGGCCACGACGATCCCGACGCGCCAGCCAAGGCTGAGCAGGCTCACCAACAGCACCACTGCGAGAGCCATCGCGAATTTGATCATGAATTCGTCAACCGCCGAGGTGATGTTCACGGCCTGATCGGTCACCTTGTCGAGGGTCATCCCCAGCGGCAGCGTCCGCGCAATGGCTGCGGACCTCTCTTCAAGCGCCTTGCCGAGCGCCAGGCCGTTCCAGCCCTCCTGCATCACCGCCGCGAGCATGATCGTGGGCTCGCCCTGGTGCCGGATGATGTAGGTGGGAGGATCCTCGTAGCCGCGGCGGATCCCGGCGATGTCGGACAGCTTCAAGGTCCGTCCCGCAGCAACGATCGGCGTGTCGGCGATCGCCTGCACGCTGTCATAGCTTCCGTCGACCCGGATGAAGACCTGCGGCCCCTTTGTGTCGATCGAGCCTGCAGGGGTGACCGTATTCTGCCGCTGCAAGGCTGCGATGATATCCTGTGCCGACACGCCGAGGGTGGCCAGCTTGGGATAGGAAAACTCCACGAAAATCTGCTCGGGACGTTCGCCGAGGATATTGATCTTCTTGACGCCGGGCACATGCAGCAGGTCCTGGCGGATCACCTCGGCCTTTCTGGCGAGCTCACGCATCGGCATGCCCTTCGCCTTGAGGGCGTAGAGTGCGAAGCTCACGTCCGAATATTCGTCATTGACGAAGGGGCCGAGCACGCCAGCCGGCAGCTTGCGCGCTTCATCCCCGAGCTTCTTGCGGGCCTGGTAGAACTCTTCCTGCACGCTCGATGGCGGCGTGCTGTCCTTCAGCGTGACGGTCATGTAGGCATAGCCTGGCCGCGTGGTCGTCTCCACCCGGTCGTACCAGGTCAGCTCCTGAATCCGCTTCTCCAGCGGTTCGGCAACCTGATCCTGCATCTCGCGCGCCGTCGCGCCCGGCCATACCGTGGTGACCGTCAGGGTCTTGATGGTGAAGGACGGATCCTCGGCCCGCCCAAGCATGAAGAAGGCGTAGGCGCCTGCGGCCGCGAGCAGGATGATGAAGAACAACGTCACGGCGCGTTCGCGAACGGCGACCGCGGAAAGATTGAAGCTCATCATTTGCTCCCGCCGTCAGAGACCGTCCTGACCCGAGCGCCCTCGTGCAGGAGGTGAGCGCCGAGGGAAACAATCTGGCCACTGGAGCCCGATCCAGAAATAACGGCCGTTTCGCTGGTCACACGCAGAAGCTTGATGGGCTGAAAGCGTACGGTCGAGGTGGCGCTGTCGAAGACCCAAACGCCTGTCACTCGGCCGTCATCGAGCACGGCCCCCAGCGGCACCTGGACTTCCGGCTGACTGTCCTGGCTTGCAAGCCGAATGGTGACAGTCGCACCGAGCGGTGCTGCTGCCGCCCCGCCGTCCAGGACATAGCGGGCCTCGTAGGTCCGGGTCTGCGCATCGGCAGAATCGGACAACTGGCGCAGATGCGCCGCATAGCGGTGTCCATCGCTTCCATACAGGCTGGCCTCGGCGAGCGAGCCGATCGCCGGTCGGACGGTTTCGGGAAGCGCCACCACAGCTTCGCGAGGACCGGACTGTGCGAGCCGAACGACCGTCTGGCCGGCCGAGACCACTTGCCCCGGTTCACCAAGCGTTTGGGTGACCGTTCCGTCCGCGTCCGCCACCAGGACGGAATAGGTCGCCTGGTTCTCGGCGACCCCTGCCTCGGCTTCGGCCGCGGCGAGCTGCGCTTTGGCGGTGTCCGATGCGGCCTTCGCCTGCTCGTAGCGCTGTTTAGAAGTCCATCCGTCGCTGACCAGGTTGGCGTATCGACGCTCATCCGCATCCGTCTGCACGACAACTGCACGCGCTGCGGCGACGGCGTTGCGCTTCGCTGTCAGCGCAAGACGCAGATCGGTTTCGTCGATCCGCATGAGCGGCTGCCCGGCTTTGACCTGCTCGCCGACATTCACCAGCCGCTCGACGATCTTGCCGGCGACGCGAAAACCGAGATTGCTTTCCACCCTCGCGCCGATGGTGCCCGTGAACCCACGCTCGGATCCACTCACCCGCGCGGCCGTCACCAGGCTCACCATCGGCGGTTCCTGCCGGGGGTCGCTCACGGCAGAGGCTTTTGGGGCGAAAATGCCGAGACTGACGAACGTGGCCACCCCCGCCGGGATCAAAATACCGGCCAATACGGCAATACCCCTCTTCATGCCCGTCTCCTGCTAAATTAGATTACACTCAAACTCTATAAGCAAGTTAGAGTTCGACCGCAATCTAAAACATGGTGATGACGGCAACGTGATTGCCAAGGCTCGCCTCTCGGATGAACGGCGCCAGGCTTGATAGATTGCGTTCGACCTCTATCTGAGATATAGATGTCAATCGAAATCCAAATGGAGGTCCATGATGCGTGTCAGTCGCGTTCAAGCCGCGGAGAACCGCCAAACCGTAATCAACGTGGCAAGTCGCCTCTTCAGGGAGCGCGGCTTTGACGGCATTGGGCTCAAGGACCTGATGGAGGGTGCCGGGCTTACCCAAGGCGCCTTCTACAAGCAGTTCGGGTCCAAAGAGGACTTGGCGGTCGAGGCGTCCAAGCGCGCGTTGGAGAGCGCTTCCGGCCGCTGGTCGGAGGCGACCGCGCGCAATCCCGATGACCCGCTCGGCGAAGTGATCGGGTTCTACCTCAGCGCTGACCATCGCGAAGAAAGAATGGACGGCTGCCCGATCGTCGCGCTCGGCTCGGATGCCGCCCGGCAGGGTCCCGACGTGAAGGCGGCGTTCGAAGCAGGCATCAAGGCCCATCTCGATGTGCTCGGCCGCTTCATTGCCGAGAACAGCGACGAAGCATCCAGAGACAAAGCTATGGCCATTCTCGCAACGATGGTCGGGGCCGTGACGCTATCGCGCGTGGTCAACGACCCCGATCTCGCTCGGGCCCTTCTGGATGCGGCAGCCGCACAGGTCCGCGCTACCGCCGCCGCTTGAACGACGCCCTCGAAGCCCGGAGAGATCGAATGCTCGTCCTGAGCGAAACCAAACCGAGTTTGCTCAAGCTGTCGGACAAGCTCAGCGTGCGCGTTCAAAAGACCGGCAGCGGGCCGCCGCTGCTCCTCATCCATACGATCCGGACGCAGCTCGAATATTTCCGCAGCCTCGTTCCCCTTCTCGCCGGATCGCACACGGTTTACGCCATTGACCTGCCGGGCCACGGGCACTCACCGGTCGATCCGAGCGCGAGCTTCGACGAGCCCTATTTCAGGCGGGCCGTCATACGCTTCCTCGAGGAGCTGGACCTCTCGGACGTGACCCTTGTCGGCGAGTCGATTGGCGGGGCATTGGCCCTCACGGTGGCAGCCTCACTTCCGCAGCGGGTGAAGCGCGTTTATGCGATCAACCCCTACGACTACGAGACCCGCTACGGCGACGGCATTCGACGTGGCAACTGGCTTGCCAATTTCATCATCGGAAGCTTGCAAGTCCCGGTGCTCGGCGCGATCAACGCATCGCTCGAGAACAAGATGATCCTCGGCAAGATCATGGGCGGCGGATATCACGACCCGCGCAATCTGCCGGCCGACCTGCTCGCCGAGTTCGATGAAGTCGCCCGCCGTCCCGGATACAAGCGGGCCGCACGCAAGGTGCTGGCCGGCTGGCGATCCTGGAGCAAGGCACGCGACTATTATCGGCAGATCTCGGCGCCGGTCACGCTCATCTATGGCGATAGCGACTGGTCTCGGCCAAATGAGCGCGAACGCACACGATCACTGATTCCTGCTGCGCAGATGCTGACGCTCGAGAATACCGGCCACTTTTCGGCGGTCGAGAACCCGTCGGAGCTGGCTCGCGTGATAATGGCGACAGAATGAAATTGGCCCTTTCAGGCATACACCCTGAGATGGCGCCGCATCCGCGCGACGCAACGGCCGGTTACGCTACTTGCGCATTCTTTCCAGCGCGGCCCGGTCTTTCGGACCCGGATAGCTGCCAACGATGAGCTCTGTTGCCTAAGTCATGCCGGAGCAACAACAAACAAGACATCCATCACTGCAGACCAACGACCGTTCAGCCGGGCAAACCTGTGACGAGAAACGGCGCGCCAGTAACATTGACGGGGATGATGAGAGGCGAGGCCGTCCCCAGCCAGCCTGCCGCACGACGCCATGTGAGGGTGATCACGGATGATATCTCCGCGACCCAGTATAGGTCGATGTGCAAGGTCGCGCTGATCACCCGAATGTTGCGAGGAGGCGTACATGGCTCAGGTCTATTTCCATTGCTCCAACCGTCGAGAAGTATTGATGGATCGTCGCGGTACATCCGTATCCGACCTGATCCAGGCGTGTGAGGAGGCCACCAGCAGGGTGCGATTGCTTATCGGAGCAACCAGCCTCGAAGATTGGCGCGATTGGGCCCTGCACGTCACCGATGAGACCGGCGACGAGATATTCGTCTTGCCGTTCTCATCCATGCTTGGCAAGCCAAACTGAAGGCCGGCGTCGTTGTGGGCGCTAGCATTGCAGGGGCGCGGCCGATGTGCTGGCGAAAGCCACAGACAGGCAGCGGCGCGAGGTAAATCACGCAAGGTGATCCCAAGCCGCCCTTGGCTACGGCTCGCTGGCTCGGCGCCAGGACCGTCCCGCGGCTCACAGGCGGCCCTCTCCGCGCCGTGGCCGCCGCGGAGGTCCATCCGTCGTTCCGGCTACATCTTCTTCTGCAAGCCCAGGGCTTTCATCAAATTGTCGAGCGTCTGCTGCGATTGCGGCGTGGCCCCTTTGCGGACCTGCCGGTAGACGTCTGCATCGCTGGGTGGGGGATCGTCATCGCCGGGCGCCGCCTGCGTATCCGGGCTTTGGCCGGGATCGGTGTCGGCCCCCGGTGTCGTTCTCTGAATGATGATCGCCGAGTTGCTGCCGTTACGCTGCTCAATGCTGCTGTAACCAGGACCGATCCTGACTTGCCTGTCGGTCTTGGACGGATCGCCACTCTGCGTGATCGTGGCAGAATTGCTGCCATTGTCCACGGACGTCGTCTCAGCCCGCAAGGATCCGCTCGCAAGAGCGCCCATCAACACGACGCCAAGCACAACCGATTGTCGTTGCATCAGCTTCATCTATCTGTCTCCTCGATAGCGAGCATTGGGCGAGGCAGTCCCCCCGCCCAATCACCGTACCGCTGGCCGGCAGGCCGGCGGCCTTACCATTGCTGGACCCTGACGCGGTTGCCGCTTCCGACCTGCATGGCGCCGGCGCTATTGTCCCGGCCACGCTGGCTGGCTCCGGCAAAGTTGCCGTTCCCGAGCTGCACCTGGCTCGACGTGTTGCTCGTTCCGGACTGCCGTGCGCTCGCCGACATTCCGTAGCCTGACTTCACCTGGCCGTTCACATTGTACTGACAGCTCTGGCTGACGCTGTCACTCGACCCGTTGCCGATCTGGGTCCTCGCATGCACGCAGGCGGTAATGCCACCAGCCAAAGCCGGCGCGGAGACCAGGGTCAGCGCCGCGCTGGCAATCAACAAAAGCTTTCTCATGGACGTGTCCTTTCGTGGTTTGCCACCAGGAAAGGAGCGTGAGGGGACGGTCCCGGCACGACTCCTTTCCACGCATTGTGAGAGCACTCGGCAATTAGCGCCGACGCTGCCACACACCGGCATAGTTGCCATCACCGTTCTGGCCGATCCCGGCATTGTTGTTGCGGCCGACCTGGTGGATGCCGGCGCCGTTGCCGTTACCGAACTGAACGATCTGGCTGTCGTTGTTCCGACCGCGCTGGAAGGTTTCGGCCCCGTTGCCGTTGCCGTTCTGCACGATGGAGGAGCTGTTGCCGGCATATGCGCCCGAAGACGCCAGTGAAAGAACCATAGCCGACGCGAGGAGGATGGAGCGAAACATGGCAATTTCCCTTTGGATCAAAGTCGAACCGCGTGATTGCCGTTCGATGATTTGACGATAGCCTTCCTCGCCGCATCGCTCTGTGCCGCACATCACACGCACCGGAGCACAGAACTTCTGAAATCAAAGTCCCCAACTCGCCGCATCCAACCAGCAGTATTCAATAGCCTCGGAACCGGCTCGGTTGATGAACCGAGAGCGCGCACTTCAGGAATATTTCTCAAGCGCATCGCGCGCTCACATCGGCCATCTCAGCGCGAAGGAAGCATCCGTAAGCGCGCGCCATTCACGCCTTGCACAACACAGAAGCTCGCTGCAGATCTACGCCGCAACCGTGCTGCGCTCACAGATATCGCGCGTGAATGTCGATGGTCGAACGCATGCCGAGATGGCAGAAATTCGCGGCCAGCCACTCCTCAGCACAGGTGCGCCCTATATCGCGCAGATGGGTGAGAAACTCCCAGTCTGCATTGTACTTGGAGGCGACGCCGAGATCCTTCATGAGTGAGTCTGCCTCGATCGCATGGATCAGCATTGTCTTTATCTGGTCGTGCGCCGCACCTCCGCTGACGAGCTTGTTGGCGAAGGCGATCGCTCGCATCTCGCGCATCAGCGACGAATTGAAGCTGATCTCGTTTATTCGATTCAGTATGTCGCTGGCCGTACGAGGAAGCGCCTGGCGCACAATCGGGTTGATGTGAATGACTATAACGTCTGTGGATTGGCAGCCATAGATGAGCGGGAAGATCGCCGGATTGCCCATGTAGCCGCCGTCCCAATAGGCTTCGCCATCGATTTCAATGGCCTGAAAGAGCAGCGGAAGGCAGCCGGAAGCAAGAACGGCCGAGACGGTCAGTTCATCGTTATGGAAGATCTTCACTTTTCCCGTGCGGACGTTTGTCGCGCAAAGGAACAGCTTGATGACATTGTTTCGGCGCAGCCGCTCGAAGTCGACGGTCTCCTCAAGCACATCGCGCAACGGGTTGTAGTTCAGCGGGTTGAACTGATACGGCGACAGAAGTCGTGTCATCATCTCGAAAAACATGAACACCGGAGATTTCTCGAGCGCACGAGTTCGCACCAGCCGATCGAACGGGGAGGGCTGCAGCGGTCCCCAGGCGGCAGCTTCGCTGATGCGCCGCCAAAACTCGGCGAGCGAATGTTTTGCTGCCTCGCGTCCACCGATCGTCAGCCCATACGCCATGACCGCGGCATTCATGGCGCCAGCACTCGTCGCGCAGATTCCCTCGAAGGACATCCGCTCATCATCGAGGAGGCGATCCAGCACCCCCCAGGTGAACGCGCCATGTGCTCCGCCGCCTTGCAGAGCAAGGTTGACCGTTTTACTTGTCGTACCCATCAGCGCCTGCGCTGTTGCGCGACAAAAAAAATCGAAATGGATTTGCCCGTGGTCGAAACGATCCAGTTAACAGCTTAGTCTGGCGGTGCAGGATACCAAAGCGCAATTTCCTGATTGTCTTGCGTTAGGCGTCCTTGGTCTCGGCCCATTCCTGGTCGGTTGACATGTTGTCAGCACTCAAAAGCCCAGGTCGGAGAATCCGCCGGAACGAGCACAGAAGGCAGTGAACACGCCCGGCTTAGCTGCGCAAACGATGGATCCCCGCCTGGCAGCAGATCGGCGCGCCGCCCCTCAATGTGTCAATCGTGATCACGACAGGAATTGGCCGCGACTCAATTCAGAGATTTTTGAGCTGTGGCGTTTTGGTCGGGATCAGAAGCTGTATCGAAATCCGGCATTCACCCCGAAACTGTCGGACCCATTGCTGGCGACAATCCCCTCGGCCGCAACGTTGACACGCGCATTGGGTGTGAGGTCATATCCGAGACCGCCAGAAATTCGGACATAAGCGTCCCTGATAGGACGCACCGGTGTGAAGATCGGCACATTGGGCGCCAGCGTGAACGCCGTCTGCACTATGGGCATGGAGTTGCGCAGATCCTTCTCCGCGGTCACGTCAAGGAACGCAGCCGTTCTTGGACCGAGCGCGGCAAATCGCGATTCCAAGCGCGCGCCGCCGCTGATTACCGCCGACTGAAGAAACTGATCTGCGACCGTCTGGGTCAGAAATGGATCACCGCTTTCGGAATAGCCCCTGACATGCGTGTTCGTGTAGGTGAAGCCGCCGATCGGACCGATCCGCGCGGCGCCGAGATCAAACAAGTAGCCTGCCTTGATTGCGGCAACTGACGTGCTCGCGTCCGTTGTCGGCGTGATGGGTCCGAAGAATCCGGTGCGAGCGATGTCGAACTGATTCCAGCCGTACGCCGCGACGGTATGAACGAACAGCGAACCGGTGTCGTAGGCCAGGAACCCGCCAAGATGGAAGGAGTCGAGATCCGTCGAACCGAGCCCTTGCTTGAAATTCGAGGCGATACGCGTGTAGCCGAACGTCGGTCCTAACGTAAGATTCGGCGTCAGGTAGAACTTGCCGCCGGCGAGGATGCCGCCCGAATCATAGCTGTATTTGGTCGACCCGAACGCGTCGGCATGGTCGCCATGCCGATAGTTGCCTTGGACGAAAACCGAGGCTCGACAGGGCCTCGGCGGTGCCTTGACGGTCAGAGGCTGATCAACGCAGGTCTCCCCACGGCCAGTATCGAGCTGCGACAGCAAGTCGCGCGTGAAGCCTTGAACGCTGACCTGGGCCATGCTCGGCAGTGCCGCAGCGGTCTCCGGCGCGAACAGCAGGTTCGCCGCGATGCGCTCAAGATAACCGGTTCCCGCCGTTGCGAGGGGAGATGCCGCGAGCTGAATGACGATCGCGGATGCATTGTTGCCCGTCTGTGCGATGGCAGAGGCATTCGCGGGCCCAACCTGAATGACGTATGCGTGGCTGAAATCACCGACCTGGGTGATATTCGCCGTGTTAGCGCCATCGACTTGAATAATGGCAGTGCGGCTATAGAAGCCGTTCTGCGTGACGGCGGCCGTCGGATTCGGCGCTAGCTGGACGATCCCGGCTATGTTCTGCCCATCCCCGAGCGCCTGATTCAGCACGATCGGTCCGTTTAACGGGGTAAAGCCGAAGCCGGTCGTATCGATGAAGCCCGTTTGCGCAGTGGCCGATTCGGCGAACAAGGCGACGGCTGCCCCGGCCGCACATCTGAGCCATGCCCGCATGGCCGACTTGCTATTCATTGCCCACCCCTGACGAGGATTGCGCCTGACATCCGCCAAGTTGCATATTACTCAAGACGGGCGAGCTGACTGTGGCAGCCAAGTAACAGAAAACTGAAATCTTTTTGGGCGGGCGCCCCCTCCGCGCCGTGGCCGCCGCGGAGGTCCATCCGTCGTTCCGGCTACATCTTCTTCTGCAAGCCCAGGGCTTTCATCAAATTGTCGAGCGTCTGCTGCGATTGCGGCGTGGCCCCTTTGCGGACCTGCCGGTAGACGTCTGCATCGCTGGGCGGGGGATCGTCATCGCCGGGCGCCGCCTGCGTATCCGGGCTTTGGCCGGGATCGGTGTCGGCCCCCGGTGTCGTTCTCTGAATGATGATCGCCGAGTTGCTGCCGTTACGCTGCTCAATGCTGCTGTAACCAGGACCGATCCTGACTTTCCTGTCGGTCTTGGACGGATCGCCACTCTGCGTGATCGTGGCAGAATTGCTGCCATTGTCCACGGACGTCGTCTCAGCCCGCAAGGATCCGCTCGCAAGAGCGCCCATCAACACGACGCCAAGCACAACCGATTGTCGTTGCATCAGCTTCATCTATCTGTCTCCTCGATAGCGAGCATTGGGCGAGGCAGTCCCCCCGCCCAATCACCGTACCGCTGGCCGGCAGGCCGGCGGCCTTACCATTGCTGGACCCTGACGCGGTTGCCGCTTCCGACCTGCATGGCGCCGGCGCTATTGTCCCGGCCACGCTGGCTGGCTCCGGCAAAGTTGCCGTTCCCGAGCTGCACCTGGCTCGACGTGTTGCTCGTTCCGGACTGCCGTGCGCTCGCCGACATTCCGTTGCCGGCCTGCACCTGGCCGTTCACATTGTACTGACAGCTCTGGCTGACGCTGTCACTCGACCCGTTGCCGATCTGGGTCCTCGCATGCACGCAGGCGGTAATGCCACCAGCAAAAGCCGGCGCGGAGACCAGGGTAAGCGCCGCGCTGGCAATGAACAAAAGCTTTCTCATGGACGTGTCCTTTCGTGGTTTGCCACCGGGAAAGAAGCGTGAGGGGGCGGTCCCGGCACGACCCCTTTCCACGCATTGAGAGAGCGCTCGGCAATTAGCGCCGACGCTGCCACACACCGGCATAGTTGCCATCACCGTTCTGGCCGATCCCGGCATTGTTGTTGCGGCCGACCTGGTGGATGCCGGCGCCGTTGCCGTTACCGAACTGAACGATCTGGCTGTCGTTGTTCCGACCGCGCTGGAAGGTTTCGGCCCCGTTGCCGTTGCCGTTCTGCACGATGGAGGAGCTGTTGCCGGCATATGCGCCCGAAGACGCCAGTGAAAGAACCATAGCCGACGCGAGGAGGATGGAGCGAAACATGGCAATTTCCCTTTGGATCAAAGTCGAACCGCGTGATTGCCGTTCGATGATTTGACGATAGCCTTCCTCGCCGCATCGCTCTGTGCCGCACATCACACGCACCGGAGCACAGAACTTCTGAAATCAAAG
>NZ_PGVG01000040.1:37211-66765 GCF_002795245.1 Bradyrhizobium forestalis
CAATTTCCCTTTGGATCAAAGTCGAACCGCGTGATTGCCGTTCGATGATTTGACGATAGCCTTCCTCGCCGCATCGCTCTGTGCCGCACATCACACGCACCGGAGCACAGAACTTCTGAAATCAAAGTCCCCAACTCGCCGCATCCAACCAGCAGTATTCAATAGCCTCGGAAGCAAGGCGTCCTATCCGAGTGCGACACGCGAAAGCCCAGGACTCAGCCGAATACTCTCCCGAATGCCCGTCTGCCACGCCGCCAGAAGTCCATCTCCGATCTCGCGATGAGGTCTCCGGTAGTCTCGGCCGCCCAACGAACGTACAGACGATCCGATCACTCTCTTGTCCGAGCTGCTTGGTTCTCCGATTTGCGCGCCGTAATGCGCTATTCCACGATGAGCGCATCACCGATCTGTCGGCGTAGTCTCACCAGTACGTGTTCCGGATGAAAGCCACGGAGATAAGCCAGCATGTCGATGTGATGCACGATGCCGCCTAGTTCGATTCCAGACCGGGGCATTAAAAGCTCCACTTCCAAACGCGCCCAAGAAATTGGCGCGAAGAGAGCTACAACATAACGAACTCGTCGGTTTAACCGCTGGCTGGGGCGGGAGGGTACTCAGCCAGATCGTCGACGCCTGCAGGCTACTGAAATAACTCAGGAAATCCGCGCGACACAGCGGATGTGTAGCAGCCCAGTGCAGCACCTGCAACCGCTACCGATGGCGCAGCGGCAGGCGGTGAAACGACGATGTGCGCAGGGCCGGAAGAACCAAAACAGGCAGGTCTTACGGCTCGGAGGGGGCTCGCGGATTAGATCACGAGATAAACTGACGCGGCAAGCGGCGGCAGAAATTAAATCGCGTCGGGGCAGACCGACTGCACCGGGACTTGAGAGCGCACTCAGCCGCCTTGCTGGACGCCTAGGGCATGGAGCAGCCGGTTGAAGCGCTCGCCAGCGGCAGCGACGCCGTCCATAATTCCCATGTCGAGTTCGTCGCGGGAAATGCCGGCAAGGTCAATCAGGCGGTCGGTGGTCGGCTGCCTTGTCGCACGCAGCCGGTCCGCGAGGAAGATGGCGAGCGCGCGATAGAAGCGCGCGGCAAAGCCTTCGTCCTGATTGAGCTTATCGAGCAGCAGGGCCTTGTCGATGAACAGCGCCATCCCGTCGGCCACGACGGCTATCGTGGCCGACGGCGGGGCCGAGTCGACCAGCGACACCTCGCCCATGATCTCGCCAACGCTCATCCGCGCGATGTCGCCGTGCCCCCGCGCCGAAACCTGGACCTCGCCCTCGAGCAGCAGGATCAGCGAATCCGTCTGCTTCCCTTCCTCGATCAGGACTTCTCCGCTCCTGATCCGGCGGCAGCTACCGTTCATGCCCAGCCAGCCGATGTCTCCGTCGGTCAAAAGGCCGAAGATGTAGAGTACCTTGCGCATGATCACCCCCGACCTTCAGGCCTCCGAGTTCAAAGCATCTGCCGGCGGGCGAAGTCGGCAAACAGGCCCTTCGCCTCGCTCAGCTCCGCGTAGGTGCCGCTCTGCATCACCTTGCCTTCGCTCAGCACGATTATTCGATCGGCTTGACGGACCGTGCTGAGCCGGTGCGCGATGACGATGCGCGTTACATTGAGCGCTCCGAGCGCATCGCTGACAATCGCCTGCGAGCGGTTGTCGAGCGAACTCGTGGCCTCGTCGAACAGCAGGATGCGTGGCCGACGCGCGACCGCGCGGGCGATCATGATGCGCTGGCGCTGTCCGCCCGACAGCGTGTTGACACCTTCGGCGATGGCGGTGTGCATCCCCATCGGCATCTTTTTGATGTCGGCGTCCAGCCCGGCCATTCTGGCCGCCGCCCAAGCCTGCTCAAGCGGCAGCGGCTGGCCGCCGCAGATATTCTCGAAAATGCTGCCGGTGGCGAGACGTCCATTCTGCAGCACCACGCCCAGCTGCCGGCGCACCGCACCGACATCGAGCGTGTCGAGCGCCTTGCCATCGAAGAAAATGGCGCCCGATTCCGGCTTCTCGAAACCCAGCATGAGACGGAACAGGCTCGATTTGCCGCTCCCGGAGGGCCCAACGATCGCAACATATTCGCCGGGCGCAATCCTTAGCGTCACATTGTCGATCACCGGCGGGCCGTGTGCGATATAGCGGAAGGTCACGCGGGAGAACTCGACCGCACCCGACAGTGCCCCGGGCGGCTTGCGGTCATCGGCCACCTCGGCTTCCGCGGTGACCAGCGGCCGGATCCGCGTGATGTGCGGAATGGCGACGAGAGAGGCGCTGACGCCGCTGGCCCACATGCCGACGCCGGCCATGGCCTGGCCGAACGCTGCCAGGAACGCAAGAAAGGCGCCGAAATCCTGCAGCAGCGTGCTCTTGGCGAAGGCGGCATAGGCAAATAGAACGAGCGTGGCGATCGTCGGATAGGAGCCTTCAAACAGCGACAGCGCATTTGCCGCGCGCTGCGACGCGATGAAGTGCCGCTTCTGCACCGCGAACTGCCGCGACCACACCGCCATTGCGCGGACGCCTGCCGCGGCGACGCGCAGCTTACCGATGCTGGCGAGGATCTGCAGCACGAATCCTTCGACCTTGCCCTGCAGGTTGAACTGCCGCGTTTCGTGATAGATGCGCAGTGCGCTGGTGCCGATGATCGCGATCGCCCTGACCAGTAGCAGCGCCAGACCGATCAGCGCCAAACGGGCATCATAGACGAGCATCAGGACGACGCTGAACCAGGCGAATAGCCCGGCGAGCAGGCTGCGCAGCGTCTGGCCCGTCAGGATCCGCCGTACCGCATCGATGCCCAGCGCGCGACTGACGAAATCACCGACGGTGTATTCTCGGAACAGGGAGGCCGGCAGTTTCAGCAGCCTGTCGATCCCCGCGGCCTGCAGCCGCCAGTCGATCCGCCCTTCGAGGCGGAGCATCGCCGTTCCCTCCATCGCCTGCAGACCAGCTCCCGCGATCGCGGTAACGGTGAGCGCGATGGCACAGAACGTCAGCTGGTCAATTTCGGTCCGCGGGATCACGGAGCTGACAAGCGCCTGCGTGATCAGCGGGGTGACCAGCGAGAGCAATCCTATAACCGTAACGGCGATCGCAACGCGCGCGATGTCGCCGCGGACGAAGCGCAGCGAGAATACCAGCAGGTCCCGGAGCTTCAATTTGGAAGCCGGCAGGGTCGGATAGAAGCTTGCAGCCTCCGGGTCGAGTTCCGGCGCCAGGGCACGCTCGACGACGCGCCGCCTCCCGGGCTCCAGCCCGATCATGACGTAGCGGCCCCTGCTCCACAGCAGCGCCACCGGATCGCGCGAAGCTCCGAACCAGCCCACCATTGGACCTGCATCCTGCAGCCACCAGTCGCGTCGCAGCTGGGTCCGGCGTACCCTCAGGCGGGATGCACGTGCGATCTCGACCAGATCATCATAGGTCCGGTCCCGGCTCGAGCGGCCGGGTGGCGATTGGATCTGCACCTTCAGCTCCTGCGTCGCAGCGGCGCAAGCTGCCACCAGGGGATCCTCGGAAAAATTGGCGGATGCGACGTCGACCGGTGTGGACGGGCGGACGATGATGGCCGACAGCCGGTCAACCAGCTCGGCAGCCCGCGAGCGGGTCAGTTCCTGACGCCGCTCCAGCCGCTCGGCATCGAGACGCGGCGCCTCGTGCAACTGCTCGCGCAGGCAGGCCGCAGCGGCCTGATGAAAACGGTCCAGCACCGCATGCAGTTCGGGACCTGTGGGGTCGCCGGCATTGACCAGCGTGCATGAGTCCGCGCCCGCCTCGACCCACATCCCGGACGATAGCGGCACCGGCGGACTGCCTGCACGAAAGGTCGGCTCCTGTCCCATCAGGCGCGCACTCCCGACCGCAACCGACAGGAACAGCACGTTGCGTGCCGGACCTCGCCGCCTCTCGCCGTGCTTCATCTCGACCGCAAGAAGCGTGCTCGCCTCCAGCATGTCCCAGCTTGGATGAGACCCAGCGATCAGCCGCGACAACCTGATCATCCAGGTCCGTAACGTCTCGTCGGAGCATCCGGCGTAACTCGTCACTCCAACTTCCGCGCCCGCGCTCCCGACCGCGACCATGCGCAGGCCCGGATCTTCGCCCTGAAGGACATCCGCCAGGATCGAGCCCTGCTCGATCCTGAACAGATGCTGCCGCGGCGTGGTCTGCTCGTCCCCGACGGTACCGATCGCAAACACATCGACATGTCCTGACATCACCTGCAGGACGCGGCCCCGCCGGTCGAGCGTCACCGGGTGCCGGCTGTCAAGGATCATGCGAGCACCCTCGTCCGCAGCCGGCAACGGGACTGCATCGAGCATCTGCAGCGTGGCGGGTGCTTCCTCGTTCATTGCTGCGCCACCAGCTGGCTGTAGACACCATCGATCGCCATCAACTGCTCATGCGTGCCGCGCTCAACCAAGCGGCCCTGCTGAAGCACTATGATCTCGTCGCAATCGCGGATCGTGCTCAGGCGATGGGCGATGATGATGCAAGTACAGCCACGGCGGCGAAGCTGATCGTCGATCGATTTTTCGGTGATCGGATCCAGCGCCGCCGTGGCCTCATCCAACACCACGACCGAGGGATTGACCACCAGCGCGCGGGCGATCTCGATGCGCTGACGCTGTCCGCCGCTGAAGTTCGTCCCGCCTTCATTGACGTAGCAATCGTAATTGCCGATGCGGGTCGCGATCTCCTCATGAATGGACGCGTCCTTCAGGGCCTGCGAGATCTCCGGCTCTGCCACTGTGGAGTCCCACAGCGTCAGATTCTCGCGCGCCGTGCCCTCGAAGAGGAAAATGTCCTGGTCGACATAGGCGACCGAATTGGCAAACACGTCGCGCGAAATCTCGGGCAGGGTTCGCCCATCGATGCGGATCTCGCCCGCCCACGGTTTGTACAGGCCACAGATCAGCCGCCCCAGGGTCGACTTGCCGCTGCCGGACGGGCCAACCAGCGCGACCCGCCGGCCTGGCTCGACGGTAATCGAAAGCCCAGAAATCAGCGGCGGCTCGAGGATGGAATAGCCGAAGATGATGTCCCGAAGCTCGACGCGGCCGGTCAGCTTGGCTGGCAGCTCCGGGGCGCTCGCCTTGGGCTCCGGCTCGAGCGGATAATTGTAGACGTCCTCGAGCCGCTGCAATCCGCCCTTGATCGTCTGCAGGCTGCCGATCTGGTTGACGAGATTGGTGACCGGTGCGGAGAAGCTCGCCATGAGCGACTGGAACGCAACTAGCCCGCCCAAAGTGAGCGAGCCCTCGATCACGCGCAGGCCGCCGATTCCAAGCACGGCGGCAATCGTCAGGCCCGACAGCAAGGTCGGCAGCATTTCCAGCACGTTGGACGAGAGGCCGAGCCTCTGATCGGCATTCAGCGTCTTCGCCTGGATGCCAGCCCAGCTGGCGAAGGCCTCGTCCTCCAGCCCCGACGCCTTCAGCGTCTCGATCGTGCGGACCGCTCCAATGGTGCTGGCAACGAGCTTGCCACGCTCCATGGCAAGACTGCTCGAAATGTCCTCGCGCCGCTGCCCGATAAATTTCAGTGCCGCCAGGTTGATAATGGCGGAGCCCACGACGATAGCAGTCAGCAGCGTGTCATAGGCCGCCATGGCCATGCCGAAGAACACGACCGAAACCAGGCTCAGCGCATTGGTGACGACACCTTCAGAGAGCAGCCGCGAGATCTGCTCGTTGGTGGCAACGCGGGTTGCGATGTCCCCGGCATGGCGCTGGGCGAAGAAGTCCATCGGCAGCGAGATCACATGCGCGAGAAACCGGCTGATCATGACGACCGCAAGCTTGGTCTGCAGCCTCAGCAGCAGAGATTGCTGCAAGCCCGCAACCAGCGCCCGGACGCCGGCCGTGGCCGCCATTCCGATCAGCAGCGGCTTGAGCCAGCTCTCGTTACTCTGGATCAGAATCTCGTCGACGAAGATCTTCGAGAAGCCGGGAATCACGATGCCCGGAACGATCAGCGCAAGGCTGACAGTGATCACCAGCGCCAGGGGCCCGCGCGAGCCCTTCAACTCGCGCAGCAGCAGCCGGAACCCCTTCGGCTTGCTCCCGATCCTCTGAAAGGCCGCGGTCGGCTCCATCGCCAGCGCGACGCCGGTGAAGCAGCGGTCGAGCTCGGCGAGATCGACGAGCCGGCGGCCGACCGCCGGGTCGTTGATCGAGACGCGATCGCCGTCGATGCCCTCGAGCACCACGAAATGGTTGAAGTTCCAGTGGATGATGCACGGCATCGGCAGTTCGGTTAAGGTCGAGACCTCCTTGCGGAAGCCCTTTGCCGCGAGGCCGAGCTTGAGCGCCGCCTTGACGATGTTGCTGGCCTTGCTTCCGTCGCGCGACACGCCGCATGCAATGCGGAGCTGTTCGAGAGGAATCCAGGCTCCGTAATGGGCCAGCACCATTGCCAGAGCGGCCGCGCCGCACTCCACCGCCTCCATCTGCAGAATGGTGGGGGTCCGCCTGATGGGTCCGCCGCCGAACCAGCGTCTCATGCTTGGGAACATCAGCCAGACGCTCTCATCGACAAATGCCTTATCAGGAAATGCCTGTCAGCCGCTTCAACATGGGGACGATCAATTCGACCGGACGTCGTTCGCGCGTCGTGATCTCGGCCTTGGTCAGCGTTCCGCTGCTCAGCCGGATCTCCGGCCCCTTGCCGACCGCCCAATGATATCCACTCACAGTGCTGGGGTCCTGCTTCAAGCGCACAGTCGCCGCGTAGGGCGCACCGTTCTTGGAAAACTGCGTGACCAGGCTGTCATTGTGGAGCACGGCGGCCATGCCTTGCGGAGTGATCGGGAAGTCTGAAATCGACTGGACCGTACCGAGCATCGTCCCGAACTCCTCGCGCTTGACGGTGCGCGGTTCGAGACGGACCTCCATGCCGGGCTTGACGCTCTTGCCCTTGTCGGCGGGGACATAAAGGATGGCGTCGAGCGCGGAGCCCTCGGTTTCCACGACGACGACCGGCGTTCCGACGTTCAGCACAGAACCGGGCGACACCTTTATCTCGAGCACCCGTCCCGCGATGGGACTGCCCACGGCGGTGTCGCGCCCGAGATCGCTGACGAGCTTCTCGACGAGCCGGCGCGCCTCATTGACCCGGTACTGGGACTGCTCGATCTCGCGCTGCCGCTGCGTTTCGAGGTCGGTCTTCTGCGCCTTTAGCTTGAGGATCTCGTTCTGGGTGTCTTCCTTGCGTTGCTGCGCATCGCTCAGTTCGCGGCGCCGCTCCTCGACGTTGCGCCGCGTCGTGTACCCCTTGCTGAGCAGTCCTTCGAGATTGGCGAGATCGCTGGTGAGATAGGCGATCCGCTGGTCGGTCGCCAGGATGATCTGGACGAACGCCTCTTCCAGCTTGGCGAAGTTGCGAGTCTTCAGCTCGAGCTCGGCCGCGGTCTTGACCTTCAGCGTCTCGTGCTCGCTTTCGCGCTCGCGCCGGACCTCCATCGCGTCGCGATAGCGTTGCTCGATTTCCGTCTGGCTGACTTTCGCGATCACCTGTCCCTTCGTGACTCGATCGCCGACGGCCACTTCGATCGATGCCAACCGGCCCGCGGCGCCGGACACCGCGTCGACGACGCGGCCTTCGCTGCTCACGAAAATGCCCTCGGCCTGCGCCCGCGTCGGCAGGCGCCCGAAGAAGCCCCATGTCACGGCAGTACCGACCGTGAGTAGGATGACCGCGGCGACGATCCAGTCGAACGGCCGCGTGATGGTGACGAGATGATCGAGCTGTTCGAGGGAGGTCGCACGTTCGAGCGCGACTGCGCGAAAGGTCTTGTTTGGCTCGCTCATAAAGCGTCCCGCTCTGCCGTCGCGTCCTTGACGCCGAGATGTCGAAAGCAGATCGGCACAGCTGGAAACTGACCTGCTCCCCAAACCGGCCGAAAAACTATACAGGAAGCCGGACCGTGCTGACCAGCATCAAATTCCGGCCGCAGCTTTGCCGGGCTGCGAGGCCGGGGCGGACACTGGTGCGACAACGCCCCCTCGCCTATACTCGCGCCGACGAGTTCGTCACACGGTCCATCGAAATGTCCTGCACCGGCATCTTCGTCCGTCGAACGAGAACAAGGTCCGCGACCCCGGCGGTCGCTGCGGTGATGGCGTGCCTGTTCTCGCTTGCTGTATTGCAGCATGCCGCGCATGCCCGCGTGCTCACCGAGGCCGACCTCGAGCGAATCTCCTCGATCAAACAGCTCTCAACCGACGTGATGACCGACATCACGATGATCTCGCGGCGCCCCGATCTCTCGCAGACCGATGGCGAGTGCATCCGGTCGACCCTGCGCAGCCTGACCCAGATCGCCGGCGAACTGCAGAGCTACGAGTACCTGATCACCATCGAGAGCCAGCTGAAGGATTTCGACGACGACAATTCCCTTCGCGGCGTGGTCCGGTTCGCCGTCGACAACGCCTTGAAGATTCTCGAGACCGAGCGCCGGCGTCTCGCCGACCTTTCCGACCAGTGCGCGCGCAGTCCGCTCTCGGCCGACAAGGCGCGCCAGGCGAAGCAGTTCATCGAGAGCACACAGGCGATCCTGAGATCGCTCCAGCCCCGCCTGTGAAGCGGTCAAGCGATACGCGGATTTTCACACATGCAGGCAACACTGATCTTTCCGCCGGCGACAGATCCAAGGGCTCCCCATCTCGGGCTACCATATCTTGCCGCGGTGCTGCGCGGCGCGGGGATTCCAACCCGGCTGATCGACGCTGACATCGGCGGGCTAACGGCCCTGCTGCGTCCGGACGCGGTCGCGGCGAATTTGAAGACACTCGAGCGTCACCGGCCAGGAGGCATGGACGCGGCGTCCCTGTCAGGCCTGCTTCGTCGCGGCGAGGCCCTGACGGAGAGCATTCCCCGTGCCTTCGCGATCCTGCGCGATCCCATCGACTTCTTCGATGCCCATCTGTTCCGGGAAGCCCGCGCGACCCTGCAGGACGGACTCGACCTCGCCGGTGCGGCGGCAGGGCGGCCGGTTCACTACAGCCTCTGTCCAATCCGCTACGACGTGGACGGAATCGACGAACAGAGCCTGCCGGACCTGATCGCCGTCACGGCGGATCGCCACAGTAATCTGTTTGATCGTTTCTGGGAAACAGAGCTGCTTCCCTCGATCGCGGCGGACCAACCGGGACTGGTCGGCATTTCGATCGTGAACCGGCAGCAGATCATTCCGGGACTCACGTTGGCACGGCGGCTGCGGGAGCGTGGCCTGTTCGTGGTGCTGGGCGGCACGGTGTTCAGCAAGTTCGTGACGAAGCTCATGCAGCTGCCCGAGTTCTTCGCGCATTTTGCCGACGGGGTCATGGTGTATGAGGGGGAAACCGCGATCCTCGAACTGGTCGCACAGCTCGAAGCTGGCCGGGACTTCTCGCGCGTGCCCAACTTTCTCCATGTGCATGCTGGCCGGGTGCGCCTCGGACGCACCCACGTCGAAGATATCGACCGACTTCCGGTCCCCGATTTTTCGGACTTTCCGCTCCAGGACTATCTCACGCCGGCACCGGTACTTCCCATCCTCACCGGCAAGGGATGCTACTTCAACGAGTGTAAGTTCTGCGACATTCCCTTCATTAACAGCGTATCGAAGAAACGCTACCGCGTCCGAAGTCCCGAGAAGATCGCGCAGGACATCCTCGCCCTGAACGAGCGCTTTGACTGCCACCATTTCGAGATCACCGACGAGGCGCTGCCGCCGCGGCTCCTGGACAGGCTGGCCGACGCGCTCGCGCCTCATGCCGCTCGCCGGCTCTCCTTCACCGGCTATGCCAGGCTCGAACCTGGTTTCACAGTCTCGCTGTGCGAGAAGCTCTCCCGAATGGGAATGCGGAAGCTCTTCTTCGGACTTGAATCCGGCGATCAGGCCACCCTCGACCACATGGCGAAGGGTATAAGGATCGAGCACGTGCGCCCGGTGCTGCAGCATTGCCGTGACGCCGGCATCCTGTTCCACATCTTTTCGATCATCGGCTTCCCTGAGGAGACCGAGCGGAGCGCACGCAACACGCTGCGATTCTTCGAGGACAATGCGGACATCATCAACCATCCCGGCAACAGCTTCGACATCCATCCGTTCGGCCTCGAACTGCGCACCGAGTATTTCGCCAATGCAGCACACCTCGGTGTGGAGATTCCCCAGGCCGCAATCGACAAGGACTTCGTCATCGGCGTCCGCCTCGACTGGTCGAACACGCGCGGCCTTGCGGGCGAGGACGTCATCCGCCTGGTCGGCGAGTATGGCGCGGCACTGCGCCGGATCTATTCCCGCTTCCACAACGCCGAGCTGCATCTGTGGCCCGGCTTCGAGGAGTTCGCGGTGCTCTATGCCGACCACTATGCTGGCCGCGATTTCCCGTTCCGGACCACGCTCCCCGATGATGATGATCCGTCGCCGTTTTCGCTGGCGTGGTGTCCCGACGTCCTCGTCGATCACGATGGCCCGCGAATCCGCGTCTCGTCACGGTCGAAGGTCGTAACCCTCTCGGAATGCGCCTACCGTCTGCTCGGCTCAGGACAGCCGCGGCTGGCACGGGAGTTCCTCGCCGAGTGCATTGCGCTCAACCTCTCAGGGACCGGGGAGGAGGCGCGGCCCAGGCTCCGGCGAATGATCGACGAGTTGATCCGGGCGAATCTGCTGCAGATCGCGCTGATTGATCAGCCCTCCCGCGTGCGGCAAGGGCTGGGGGGTGGTGTATGCACCCCCACAGAAAGATGAACGTCGAGAGGCGGGCGTGCCACGCATGTGAGCGAGAGCCGATGGGTGACCTTATCGAAGCCGTCCACATCGCTCGGGAGCAGCTGCGCCGCATCTGCACTGCTACCGGCCTGATCGATCAGCAGGACGGCATCATCACGCTCTTCACCGGCCTGTGCACCTCGGCAGGACTCTTGCGGCTGCCGATCCCGCCCCGCTGGTCCGGGATGACCGACGACTGCACTCCCATGGAGCTTTCGACGTCATTCGATGCCAAGGGCACCAGGATCCGCTTCCTGATCGAGGCGCAGGCGGATCCGCCATGCCCGCAAACCTACTGGGCCGCCGGCGAGCGGCTTTGCGAGCAATTCGCAGGCATTCGCGGGGTCGATCTCGCGCCCCTCGAGGCGCTCGCGGATCTTTTCAGGCCAACCGACACGGCCGCTCTGTTTGCGATGTGGCATGCCGTCGACTGGCGTGGAAGCGCGGCTCCACTATGCAAGGTCTATTTCAATCCCGCGGCGCGCGGCCGGTCGGCCAGCAGCGACCTGATTGCCGCCGCGCTCGAGCGGCTGGGATTCGGCCACGTCTCGGGCTCGCTTCTCGAAGTACTTGGCGACATGACCACGCATCTTGCCGTCGATCTCGTGCCGGCCTCGATGGCGCGGGTGAAGATCTATGTCCGCCATTTTCAAGCTGCGCCGGCCGAGTTCGATCGCCGGGCCGAGCGGATCGGGATCACCAGCGGGCTCGGCTTTGCCGACGCCTGCCGCATTATCTGTCGTTCCGCCGATGCCCTGCAGGAGCGTCCGGCAATGACCTGTTATCACCTGAATGCGGGCGACCGCTCCGGGCCATCGGCAATGACGCTGTATCTGCCGCTCTACCCCTATGCAGCGAGCGACAAGGTGGCTGCGGAGCGGATCGCCGCGCTGCTGACGGAGGCGGGTCTGCAGGCCGACGAATACCGGCGAGTCGCCGATGCGCTGCTGGCTGGCCGCGAGGCGGATTCGGACGGCCTCCACACCTATGTCGGCTTCCGGCGGAGCATCGGCGGTGTGCAGGGGGACCAGATCACCAGCTATTTCAGCCCAACCCTGTTTCAGCCTCGCTTCGGCCGGCTCGCGTTGGATCCGGACAGGTTCTGGCCTTCAGCGGTGCCTCCCGTCTGAAGCAGAACCTTTGCGCAGCCTGTCCGTCATCTTCCGCCGATGGCGACCCGATCCGGCTCGGGCTGCGTCTCGAGGCTCTTGAACTGGCTGCCATACTTCAGGAATCGGGCCCGCAATTCATCGCGCTCTGCCTCGGTGTAACCGCCTCGCTCGCAGGCCCAGTCGTTATACGGGAACGTCAGCGGCCCGTTTACGGACTTGCCGCAGGCGGAACGTTTGTCCAGCGCCAGATCATGGACCTGCTTCACCCTGGCCTCGCTGCCGGCTATCGCACGCAGCCATTTGTTGCCGAATGCGACATGAGTGATTTCGTCGAGCGTGACGTAATCGAACAGCAGACTGGTCGCCTCGTCCCCGCCGAACCTCAGCTGCTGCGCCTGCCAGATCGCGCCGTCCACGCCGATCCATTCGCCCACACGCTGCTGCACGGCGAGGCTGACATCGACGGGTTCGCCCGCGCCCATTTCCCAGAGCGCATAGGAGACCGCGTAAGCGCCGAGATGACCACCGAGTTCGAGCAACCGCGTCCGGAACGCCTCCGCATGCCTCGCTTCGTCCCAGCACTGCCGCGCCATGTCGATGACGAACTGCCAAGGCATGGCGGGAAACTCGACGATCATCCGGCTGCACGCCTCGATAGTCGACAGTTCGAGGTCGGTATAGAACACATGCAGCAGCTTGACCGTATCAGTGAGGTTCGGATCGGCGGCGGTTTCCGAGAAGCGCCTGTCACGCGCGGGGCGGAACGGAATGCGGGGCGGCAGATGCCCCTCTGCCGCAGATGATTCAAGCTCGATGTTCGGGAACGTCCTGCACACGTCCTCGAAGGCCCTGTGGGCCTCGGACGTCGCTACCGCAATGCCGGCAACGAGATCGTCCAGAATCCGAATGGTCGGCTCGTCCGCGATCGCACCGGTACGCCGTGCGTGGTCCGCCATCGACGCCTGCAAGTTCGGCAGCGCTCGCTGATAGAGTGCGCGGATTTTGTCGGGCGTGGTCAGTGCGTCCTCGCAGGCCTTCAAGTCGTCAGCTGCTGATTGTGCGGGAAGCTTGCGCGGATCGACATCGACTGCCAGTTCGGCGAGCCGCACCCGCAGGCGCTCTGCCGCCTGAACGGCCCAATGCAGGTGCCGGCCAAAAACCGTCTTCAACTCCGCTTCCGGTGTCGTGATCGTCCACATCGCCAGGACGTTGGAGATGCGCACACACCGGTTGAGGTGATCCTTCAGCCTGTCGATGGTCTCGGCAACACGCATCACCTGTCTCCCATCAAATTGTGAAAAATTGCGTCGAACAGAACCGCTCAAATCGGGCGTGCTCCTGGTCTCGACATCCCGGCCGGGTCAGCTGCGCTGAACAACAGAAGGCGCGAGTCTATCGCTTCTCCCCAGAACCACTTCAAAAGGCTACTGCATCGGAATTTTTCTGTCCATCGAAGCCCGCGTGCGTAACCGGCGTAGATCGATGCTGCGCTGCGACTGCCGAGTCGTTTGCGTGTCGATGATCTTCGTCACATATCACATCCCGGGTTACTTGCACGTCACACACGCATCACATGCGTTCATATTGCCAATCCGAAAAGGTTGGATTAGCCTTCGCGCGGGGATTTCAATTTGTGAGTTGCAAGGAGAATGCGACATGGCTGATGAGAAACCCAACGGCTTGTTCATTACGGACGACGCGGGCAACGTTTACTACCTTCGTCCCGAGATCCTCGCGCAGACCAAGATGCCCGAAGAGGATGTCAAGAAGCTGAGGGAGGAAGTCGCCGCGAACAGCAAGGGCCAGGCGAAGGACGCGGAACTGAGCATCGATGACCTGAATGCTGTCGCTGGTGGCGTTAGCTTCCCGACCGCAAGCCATGTCCATCTCGCGACCAACATCTCGTCGCACACTGCAGCGATTTCGTCTGCGAAGCTGGATCTCGGCAAGGTCGCGACATCGACCGTGATGTGCCCCTGGTAGGCAGCATCCGGGCCGCAATCTCAGGCTGGTCGCAGCATATGAGCGTGCCAGTTCGCGAAGCTCTTTCCTCCGCGAGGATTTGAGAGCTTCGCGAGCGTTTTGTCGTTGCAGCCATTGCAGGCCGTGACGCAGGGCAACATCGGGCGGAGCGAGATTTTCTACGCAGTTCGCGAGAACGCGGGCCGGCGAAGGTCGATCCCTTGACAGCACACCTGGTCTGACCATGTTCCGTGTGGCTCTCATCTATCCTCCCGGAGGGGACCCGAGAGCTCCGAGGCTTCCCCTGCCGGCACTCGCGGCGGCCCTGCGCACCGCTGGCGTTCACGTTTCGCTTTTCGATCTCGACATCGAGGGCGTGCTCGATCTGCTGCGGCCAGAACGGCTGCTCGAAGCGGGAGAACGGGTGGCCCGCAGGGCCGCACGGTCCGACGCGAACCAGCGTCCCCTGCTCGAGCGGACCGCAGGCCGTGCCCCCGAACTGGCCGAGACGATTCCGGCGGCCCTGAGGACAATCCGCGATCCGGCGCAGTTCTGCGACCCTGTCTTGCTGAACCAAGCACGTGAACGGCTGTACAATTGCTTGGATCTGGTCTCGCTCGCGTCCGAGCGCAATGTCCGCTACCAGACCGAAATCCTGCGGTATGACGTGGAGGGTGTCGACCCAAGCAGGTTCTCGGACCTGCTCCAGATGACAGCCGACCCAACAACGAACCTGTTTCAGGGTCACTGGGACGCCGATGTCTTTCGCAGGCTGGACGCCGGCAATTTCAATCTCATCGGCATTTCGCTCACGCTGCGCTGGCAGATCATGCCTGGACTTTCGCTGGCGAGGCAGCTGCGCCGCAGGGGATTCCCGGTGGTGCTCGGCGGGACCGCAATCGCGAAGGTATCGCACCGGTTGCCGCACCTGCCGGAATTCTTCACACAATTTGCCGATGCAGTCGTCATTCGCGAGGGCGAGACGGCGTTGGTTGAGCTGGTCAACCAGCTTCAGGGAGCTCATGAACTCGAGAAGGTCCCGAACCTGCTTTACATGGACCAGCAGGAGGTTCGCGCGACGAAGCTGCACATCGAAAACTA
Organism: Bradyrhizobium forestalis; assembly: GCF_002795245.1. GTDB lineage: Bacteria > Pseudomonadota > Alphaproteobacteria > Rhizobiales > Xanthobacteraceae > Bradyrhizobium > Bradyrhizobium forestalis. The sequence continues at coordinate 52,153 of NZ_PGVG01000040.1, forward strand.
CGCCACCCTGGCAACGCCGGATTTCGATGGCATGCCTCTCGGCAGCTATCTGAGCCCTCACCTCGTCCTGCCGGTAATGGTGGGCAAGGGCTGCTATCACGACGAGTGCACGTTTTGCGACATTCCCTTCATCAACCGCGTCTCGCCCAAGCGCTACCGCACCCGCCCTGCCGAACGGCTGGCCTCGGATATCGATGCTCTCGCGAGCAAATACGACTGCCGGCATTTTCTGCTGGCGGACGAGGCACTGCCACCCCGAGTTCTCGACAGGATCGCGGACGCGCTGGTGTCGGTTGGCAGACCAAATCTTGCATTTTCCGGATACGCTCGGCTCGAGCCCGGCTTCACCCCTGAGCTCTGCAGCAAGCTGGCAGCCGTGGGGCTGCGTCGACTCTATTTCGGCCTGGAATCGGCGGATCAGCGGACGCTCGACGGCATGCAGAAGGGAATTCGCATCGAGAATGCGGCGACAGTCCTGAACAATTGCCGTGATGCCGGCATCCGTTTCCATGTGTTCTCGATGATCGGTTTCCCTGGCGAGGACCACGACAGCGCGCGCCGTACGATCGACTTCTTTGCCGAGAACACTGATCTTTTCGACGACCCCGGCAACACCTTCGATATCCATGAGCTGGAGATCCTGACGGATACTCCATACTTCTCCGAGGCCGACAAATACGGCATTCGCATCGACGCGCCGGTCGAGGATCGCGACTTCCTGTTCGGCGTCGGAACGAACTGGGAGAATACCAGGGGACTGACGCGTGCCGAGATTGCCGAACTGCTCGGCGAAGCCAGCGCCGCAATCAGCAAGCGTTTTGCCAGCTATCACGCATGGCCGCCGGTGGTATGGCCGGCCCAGGAGGAATGGTCACTGATCTATGCCGATCGATATTACGGCACCCGTTTTCCGCATCGCGTCGGTGTACCCGATCATCCCGATGGTTCACGCTATCGCCTTGCCTGGAACCGTGCTGCGATCATCGAGCGGGGAGAGGACAAGTGCGTCGTGACATCACGGCGCAACAGCGTGTCGCTCGATCCCCTGTCATTTTGGCGGCTAGGCGAGGACCCGCGCTATCGCCCGGGGCCAGAAATCCTCTCCGACCTCGCCGGTGTCGGTGCCACCAGTCAGATGCGCGCCGATCTGAAGGCGCTCGTGGTGACGCTCGTTCGGCAGCGCCTGCTGGACGTGGTTACCGATCTCGGGCACGATGTCGCCACGCAGGAAGCGACATCGCGATGAGCTCGGAACACACAGCTAGCGGCTGGATCAAGGCAGGTGACGAAGGTACGCTCACGGACTGCGGAGAGACTCTCGCTGTCGTCCGCAAGAAGGCATTGCTGCGGATCCTCGCCTGCCGTGATGCGGAGCGCGCCGGTATCAGGATCACGGACGCCGACATCGCGGCTACCTCCGAGGATTTTCGCCGGGGCTTCGGGCTTGAGAAGGAGGAGGATTTCGTTGCGTGGATGACGATACGAAATCTCTCTGCTGGGGCATTCGCAAAGGCGATGCGCGATTTCGCGGTCGTGCGCGCTCTGGAACTCGCCTACGCACGGGAGATCGACGACCTTGTCCATAATCAGATTGCCGTCAGCACGGCCCGCCTGCGGTCTGGCGGGTAGTGCCATGATGCGGATAGCTGCCTAGACCATGGCCAGTCGCAACGATCGGTGGCTGCAACTGAACGTGGCGCTGGCCCGCCACAACGGGACGGCGCTTCCGGCCGCCCGGCATGTCCTTCGCGCCATCGAAGAGTTGCCGGCGTCGGCCCGTGCGGGTTTCTTCTTCCAGCGCAAGCCGCCCGATCTGCGCCTTCGCTTCGCCGGCGACCGCGAGCGGCTGTCGGTACGGCTCCTTCCACTGCTGAGACGCGCCAGGTCAGAAGGTCATGTGCTGCGGTATTTCAGCAGCGTTTACGAGCCGGAGTACCGTCAATTCGGTGGGCCCGAATGCATGAGGGCGGTCCATAAATTCTGGAACACCGACAGCCTGATGTGGATCAGGAGCGATCGGCTCGCAGAAAACGGATTCGCTGACCGCGAGCGGGGTCCATTCATCGAAGCCGTTCTCGAAGATCTGTTCTGGCGCGCAATGGAGGACCCGTGCGAGGTCTGGGACGCGTGGTGCAATTTCGGCGTACTGGTGCGGGCAAGCTTGCCGGGCAGCATGACAACGTGTCCGCCAAGAATCTGCGACCTGCAGGCAGCTGCGCTGCCGCATGAGGCAGATCTTGCCGCGCGCTATCAACAGGCCAATGCCGCCCTTGCCGACGGATTGTCGCGCGCACGGGAGAACGGCCGCATGAGCTGCGGGATCAGATCGATAATGCCGTTCATTGCGCTGTTCACCCTCAATCGCCATGGCTACGACCAGCCAAGGCTGACGGCGCTGGCGGGCGTCATGGCGGCCGCCTGGAATCCGAAGCAGCAGCTGACAGGCGCTGCACCAGCTCCCGCGAGGCGTGAGCTGCCTCCGGTGACCGCCACGACGCCGCAGCACACGGCACCCGGGTGATGGATGGAAACCCCGCAGATGCCGCCACCGCGGTGGACCGCCGTCCGCTCGGTCCGGCCATACTGCGCATCGCGGGATGGCCGATCGAATGCCTTGAGCCCCTGCGCGCCAGCGAGCTCTGTCAGCGGATCGACCGCTGGATCGGGCATGAGGATGAGATCCGCCACAGCAGCCGGCTTCTCGCGGCGCAGCTGCACGAATTGATTCCGAAAATCCCGGACCGTCGGGTTCGCGGATTGGCGTTGTCGCTGAAGCGAGCTCTGGCGGGAACGCTGCATCCCCTGCCGGACCGGTTGATCCGCGTGCTGCTGCAGGATGCAGGCATCAGCGCTGCGGTCGGCCCGGTCTTTCTCGCCCTCGCTGCGGATCGGGAGCGACATGCGGCGGAACGTGCCGCGATCGAGCAGGCTCACGCAGCCGAAATGCAGCGCTCGGGCACCGCACTCGACCAGATCGTCGGCGAAGCGCAGTTCCAGCGCGCGCTGTGCCTCGCCAGCTCCTCTCTTTACGCCCAATATCGGAAAGCACGGCAGGTGCCCCCGAGCCGGCGCGGCCGCCAGCGGCTGCAGAGCGTATTGCATCGCTACCTGATGCGTGCGATCGGGCGTGCGACTCCCAACGGGCTCTGGGCAGGCGTAGCCTTGGAGACGGTGACGCACGGAGCGCCGGCACTGCTCGACGTGCGCCCGGCCCCTCCAGCGATCCGTGCCAGCCCTGTGCTGTCCATCTTCCTGCGCGGACTCGATCATCTCAATCGTCGCAAGCCGTGGATGGATCTGGTCTCATGGCGGCGCAATCCGACCCTTCGTCGTATCGATGACACCCAATGGGAGTTCGGCACATTCTCGGCCGGCTACTGGGTGGTGGGGCGCATTGCGCATCACGCTCCGCTGGATATCCTGCTGAACTCATTCGGGACGGAGGACCGGCCGCTTCTGCGCGAGATCGAACAGGCCCTTTGCGCCGATGTGACCGGCCTGACTCCCGATCACGTCCGGACAATCTGCGAGAACTGGATCACAGGAGGAATCCTATGGTCGACGGCCAGCCTACCTCCATTCTTTTCCGACACGTGGCAGGCGCTCGATGCCACGATCGAGAGACTGCCTCCGAGCGAGCAGGACGCATGGCTTGCATGCCGATCCGCGTTGCGCGCCATCGCCGACGAGATCGAAACCCGCGCGGACTCGATCGAGCCGGACGACCTGAGGCATCTGCTCGATGCCGCGAACAACACGGTCGGCGCGGTGCTCGCACGCTACGGGGCCGCGCTGCGGCGCGACGAAGACGTATTGGCAGCTGACCGGAAGGCTCCGTTCCGCTTCTCTCTCCCCGGCAAGCTGGTAGACAGACTTGCCCAGACGCTGCGCCGGTACTGGGCCTTCGACCGCTTCGGTCTGGGCGAGATCGAAACCCGAATCGCGATCTCGCATTTCTTCGATGCGCGAGACGATGCCTGCATTCCTCTCAGTCAACTGCTCAGCCGCGGCGGCGAGACCGACCCTACCCAGCGGGCACCGTCATGGCAGCATCGTGTGCTGCAACGCACCGCCTGCACTTTCGGAGCTGCGGCACAGGCGGCTTTCGATCGCTGGGAGCGCGAGATCGGGCCGGTGGCGGCGCAGCCCGTTCACCGTCTTAGAGCCGACGATTCGGCCGACAGAGCCGTCACCTTGCCTCCGGGTTCGGCGCTGCTGCTGATCGGACGTCCGACCGCGGATGGAGATGCTCCGCTCCGGATTGGTGGATTGACGCCCGAGCCCTGCTTTTTCCACTCACGCTTTGCGCATCTGTTCGACCCGGACGACCCATTCCGGCAGTGGCAGGCCGCCGAGCTCGCGCAGGCCACTGCCCGATGGCCGCGGATTCAATTCCGTGACCTCGCGATCCGCAATCACCACAATCCGAACGTCACAGCACGTCCGCCATCCCTGCTGCAGCTCATCGATCCGCTCGATACCGACAGCCGGTTCATGTCCAGCGCACGGATCACGTTCAACCATCACGGCAGGCCGGTGCTGAGCTCTGACGGTGACCCGAACCTCACGATTGCCTCCGCCCGTTCCGCGGCGTACCTGGGAGGTCTTGACCGGATGGCCTCAGTGCTGGCCTCGGTCTCCTTCTTCCTCGGGCGCCCGCCCCTGATGGCACCCATTCCGCGACTGAACTGCGAAATCGAAACTTGGCACCACCTGCCTCGACTCCTGCTCGACGATGCTGTGGTCAGTCCGCAGCGATGGACCCCGGACGCGAGCATCGGCACCGCGCTGGCCCGGGCGCGCGGCGCCGAGCGTCTGATCGAATGGCGGCGCTTCGTACGGGCAAGGGGGCTGCCGGGTCTCGTCTACACATTTCAGGCGCAGCATCAGACCGAAAGCCTGCTGGCCACCGACAGCGCGCTGGCCGTGGACTTGCTTGGACAGGAGTTGCAGGCTCATGGCCCTGCGCTTCGCATCCAAGAATTGTGGCCTCTCCCGGATGATTTCATCGTGCGGGATCGCGATGGCCGCCGCTACGTGACAGAACTCGCAGTCCCTTGGCATGCAGACGACGCGTTCTGGCAGGACTATTCGTCTGCTGTTTCGGAGCCCGCGGCGGAATTGCCAGTGCGCTGAAGGGCCTGGCTGAACAGAAACTCGGTGGCAAGTTCGCGCTCCACCGCGACCCTGTGCATGTTGGCGAGCCGCGCCACGTTCAGCTCATCGACGAGGTGAAGTCGCAGCATCTCCTCGGAGATACCATGTCGAGTCATCCATCGCTCTGCCGCAGCGGAGTCGGTCATGCCGAGAGTCGACCAGAGTGCACCCGCTCGATCGAGGAACTCGGCCTCGGTCGACTCCCACCCTGAGCGGCCGGCCTGCTCTCGCGCGACGATGCGAAGCAGCGCGGCGCGGCGCAGGCTTTCCATCACCTGCAGGTCTTCGTCCGCAGCCAACGGCAGTCCGAGAATGCTTCTGCTGCTCTCCATCGCGATCTCGTTCAGCAATCTTTCGAGAAAGATTGTGCGATCCAGCTCGAAACAGGGCCGGTGAGGCTGCCAGGGCTCGCCGACAGCCAGCTTCATCCGTTGCAGTAGCAACTCCGCATCGCGCGACTTCAGGCTCACATAGCGGGTGCTCGCGAATTCCTGCCATGCGGCCAGCGCGAAGACTTCATCCGGTGTTGCGTCGGGCACCGCAGCGGCTACCGAGCCCCAGGTCCTCTCCCAGAATGGCAGGGATCGTGCGGCCGAAACGATCCGGTCCGCCAGTGCCGGATTGAGGACACCCTCGGCACGGGCAATTGCGCAGCAATCGCGAATGTCCACCAAGGACTGGCTGAGCGGCAGATAGCCGAGTTCTGCGGGACCGTGGCGGACCGCGACCTCGTCGTCTGCGACGATGACATCCCCACTGAACCACTCGTAGATTTGGCCTACCCCGACCATGCCGAATGCGTGCAGTTCCGCTGCACGCAAGGCGCCCATGCTGGACGCTCCGAACACGTGTACGCCCTGGCTAAGAGCCAGCAGGATCTCCTTGTGCCAGACCGCCGGTACGGTTTCGAAATATCCGTCGATGATGCCGACATAGCGCGGCCGGCGCGTCAGCAATCGGGCCAGGTCGCCCTGTTGGATGGGTGCCAGATAGGTGGCATCGAGGATCGTCCTCGCGCGGTCGAGCGACAGGCTGGGCCCGAGAAACACATAGACCGTCATGACCGATGGCTCGCCGCCTGCGCGCGGACCCTGGCTCCCGGAACATAGGAGGGAGAGTCGACGACGCCTTCCAGGCCCGGCACGATGACGCGTACCACGGAGATTCCCATGTCTGGCCTGCTGAGGTCGACCACCAGGATATCTGTCAGTCCGGCCCGCGCCAGTCGCCTGACAACCAGTTCCAGAGCCTCCCCGACGCTGCCCGCCGCGGCGTCCGGCACCGAGGCGAAGGGCCGTGTGCCGGAAAGATCGCGTGCCAGGACGCGGAAGGTGTCGAGTGCGCCGGCGTTCTGCGTCTCGCGATAGCGCAACCGGCCTGCATCGTCCCGCGACCCCGCGATAGCCGTGAGCCGGCTCTGGGCGGCTTCGGTCACCGCGCGGCACAGCGCGATCGTGCGATCGGGGTGGCAGCCTGCCCCACCGCTCGCCGGCAGCGGATTGGTGACGGGATCGGCGGTATCGTCGTGGAGCACGACCCGGATGGTCGGAATTCCGATATCGCTGGTGGTATCCCAAATGATGGGTTCTATGTCGGCCGCGCGCAGGCGTCGGATCAACTGTGCCGCGATGGGCATGTCCACGCTGTCCGGATCGATACGGCTGTCCGCCTGCCGTAAGGGAGGCGCATGATGCCACAAAGCCATCGCGTCGCGCTCGATCACTTCACACAGCCCATGCAGGGTCGCCTCATCGACAGTATTGCCGGACGCAAGACCGTTGGTGGTATGCAGGAACGATCCCGCCCATGCCGGTCGCGGGACGCAGGCATCCGCGTTGACGATTTCCAGCGGCACCCAGACGGCATCGCCGGTAGCAAGGCGTCGCGCCGGGGTCCATGCCAATGGCGTCCTGCTGCCGAAGACCGAATGCCGCGAGCGCGGCAGCGCGGCAAGATCGACGAGTTGCCCTAAGGCTCCGATCTCGGCGGCGGTCGCATCCCGGACCTCGAGCCGGGCGCTTTCCGCATGTGCGAGTTCCAGCGCTTCCATCACAGCGGAGACCCTGGCTGCAATCGGGTCAAGACCCTTGCCCTGCGACACTGACAGGGTCCGCGCATTGGGTCTCACGGCCATCCAGACCGGAATGCCGATCCGATCCAGCCCGGTGACGTCACCGACCCTCGTGATGCCGAAATCCCGCAGTCGTGGCGCGATCACTTCCCAGGTCCTGGCCGGTGAGCGCACACGACTGCCGTTTGAGAGGACCTGCTCCATTCGCAATCAGTATCCACCGTCGACTTGCTCAATCGTGAGCACGAAGATCCTACGCTGCAATACACTCGCGCAGAACTGAAAGCACGGCAAGGCTGCTATCAACGGCTACGTTGGGAGCCGCCGGCCCTTCCCGGTAGCGGGCATTTGCGAGCACCGTACATTCCTAAGGGATCCGAGGTCACGATCAAGGCGCCTGGCCACAGTCGTCCGACGGACGCAATGCCGGTTCGATCTCAGTAGCCCTCAACCTGCACCACTTAATCAGCACGACCGGTTGCGCGCACTTGGGAAATTTACGGGTGGCCCCTAGGGCTTCATCTCCGGGCGCCTGTAACCGTAAATCGCACTACGGCGACAGCTTGAGCGACAGGTAGGCTGGTCGTTTCAATCAACCAGCTGCCTCGGCAACACCATCACGATGTTGATCTCATGATCCAGTATCTTTGAGGCAATAATGGAAGCGTGCACCCATCCTCTATCTGTGCTGCTGTGTCCTCGTCTTTCGCGTGACGAACAGGAAATCACCATCGAATTCATCGAAGCGCGCACCTGCGAACAGGCGGTTGAACCGTCTCGCGCCGAGATTAGAGCTATGCGGGGTTGAATTGCGTAGTCGTGAATGTCCGAGAGGTGCATGTACAACGGATAGACACTCGGCAGGTGGTGCAAGCCATTAACTTGATCCCCAACATGCCTTTTACTGCAAATCATCCAAAATCGCCCCGACAGAGCTGGATGCATTAGCCCCATCGCCGACAAAAAGTGAGCCGCGCGCATTCACCTGTCCGTTCCCGACCCACAGGTTGCGACCCGCGCGGCAGACTGGGATCGCGCGGCAACGACTAGCAGTCGGCGGTATATCGAATAGCGGACCAGAAGGGACGTAGGCCGAGGTCAGTAACGGGCCATTAGCCGCTGTGGGCAAGCAACCAAACACCATTCGCGGGGACCCGACCCGCGCCCGGTGCGCTTAATACCCTTGGGTCAATTGCTGCAAAATCTGTTGAAACATTTGGGCCGGGTCGTTTTGACCAGACGTTCCTTCGTCTTTTTTGCACACTCCCGCAAGTGCTCCCTTGATTCCGCCGCTCACGCAGTCGAGTTCGCGCTCATCCAGAACGTCGCTCTTCGCATCGATTGCATCAGTCATCACATGTCTCCTTTCGTCAGCGCGATCATCCGACGCCGATGCGACCACATTTGGCATCACCGCTTTCGTCCGTATGTGACAGCCATCACCAAATGTCTGATTTAACCGGAGTGCTCGCCCAAGCTTGTGCGTGGCAGCGAAAGCTTTCCGCTTGTCGGCTGGGGGGCAAAGGCTGCCTTGGCCAGCTTGCATAGCGCTGTTCGGGTCGCCTCAGGAAGCAGACCTCGCGGCGCTCTAAGCTAAGGTCCGCCACGGGCCATTACCCGCTGTGAGCAATCGCGGCAACCACCATTCGCGATAGGGACGCGAGTTACCTCGCGCCCCCGCCCAGATCCGTACATGGGCACGTCGAGGCCGAGCGTCTTGGCGGTCTTGGGCCTGAGCGGCAGCGGCCTTCCGAGCCGCCGCTTCTTCGACGCAGGTACCACCCATCCTCGTGGAGGGGCTTCTCTTTTGATTTAGAGACTCATGAGTGCCTGCGCAAATCCCTTCATCGCGTCCGCCTGCTTTTTGTTCTCTGCATCCTTCTTGGCGCCGCCAGACACCGCACCGAGTTCCTCGGGAGACAACTCCTGCGAGTCCTCATAAAACGCATCAATCGGGATTTCACGAACTTCGAAATGCGACTTGCTCATGGCTTTCTCCTGCTGCGTTGGCGGAAGGTTCCTTATTCCGCTGGCAGCAGAATAGGCCGGGCACCTCCGAGCAACCGTGACGCGGCTCACATTCCAAGGGGTCTCCATCGTCAGATGACACTTCACCGCCTCGATGTCGGCCTCCGACAGTCCGTCGGCGGCCATCCGGACGCGATCCTCATCGCGAACGACTGCGCTTGCGCGTTGAGCATCCAAGAGGGCAAAGGCCCAAAATGCCTGCTTATCGCCCATTCGCTCCCGCTCGAAGTCGAATCCGGACGAATTTTTGGCGGCATACGCGAGCCGGTCGAGCTTCACGAGCTGCCTGTCGACGACGCGGCGAAGCATTGTCTCGATTTGAGACTTTGACAGGTGCGGGTCGAAGCTATCGGCGAGCATCGCGGCATCTTCCAGGATCAAGTCAAACTGAACAGCCAGCCGACGCGCCACGGTTCGGCTCGTGGTTTTCAGGCTCAGGAAAAGATGCGGGCGATCCAAGACAGTGGCAAAGGGCGCGGCACTCGGCGCCGCCAGTAATACACGGCGCTCCGGCGAAAGATGTGGACAGCCTTTCGAAACACACCCTGTGCAGCAGCAGTGTGTCGCAGAGCTGTGCAGCAGCTCCCCAGCCAGGCCGGTTTCGTGAGTGATTTCAGGCGAAGCGGGCGCTCTGGCTGGGGCGGGAGGGATCGAACCTCCGAATGGCGGAATCAAAATCCGCTGCCTTACCGCTTGGCTACGCCCCAACAAACGACGATCGGAACGGGGTAGAACCGGCTACCGCAGAATCCCGTCGGTCGCAGCCGGTCTATAGGGAGCGGCGCGGCATTTCAACCGCCTGGACGGGCAAAATACCCTTGGCATAGCCTTGGCATACCCTTGGCCCAGTCGGCTGGCGGCCCACGCTCTATTCCAGGCCTCAATGGCCGCCTCCGTTCCGACCCAGCATCCCGACGTCCCCCCAGTTGAGACCGCCCCCGTTTCATGGGAATACGGCGCCAATATTTGTCCTCGGGAGTGAGCCATGACCTACCGCGCGCCGATCTCTGACATGCTGCTGTCGCTCAACCATGGCGCGGGCCTCAAGGCCGCCGTGGAGGCCGGCCATTACGGCGATTTCGACGCCGACCTCGCGGCCGCCGTGCTGGAGGAAGCCGGCAAGTTCGCATCCGACGTGCTGGCGCCGCTCAACAAGGTCGGCGACGAGCACGGCATCAAGCTGGATGCCGGCAAGGTCACGACCGCGCCGGGCTGGCCCGATGCCTACAAGCGCTGGACCGAGGGCGGCTGGAACGCGGTGTCCGGCCCCGAAGATTTCGGCGGCCAGGGTCTGCCGCTGGCGATCAACGCCGCCTGCACGGAGATCTGGAGCGCCGCCAATGTCGCCTTCGGCCTCTGCCCGCTGCTGACGGCCTCGGCGATCGAGGCGCTGGACGCCCATGGCAGCGACGAGTTGAAGAGAATCTATCTCGAAAAGCTCGTCTCCGGAAAATGGACCGGAACGATGCAGCTGACCGAGCCGCAGGCCGGCTCCGACGTCGGCGCGCTGCGCACCCGCGCTGAAAAGCAGCCCGACGGCACCTACCGCATCAAGGGGACGAAGATCTTCATCACCTATGGCGAGCACGACATGACCGACAACATCGTGCATTTCGTGCTGGCGCGTCTGCCCGATGCGCCCGCCGGCACCAAGGGCATCTCGCTGTTCCTCGTTCCCAAGTTCATGGTCAATGCGGACGGCTCGCTCGGGCAGCGCAACGACATCTATGCCTCGGGCGTCGAGCACAAGCTCGGCATGCATGCGTCGCCGACCTGCACCATGACCATGGGCGATCATGGCGGCGCGATCGGCTTTTTGATCGGCGAAGAAAACCAGGGCATGCGCTGCATGTTCACGATGATGAACCAGGCCCGCCTCGGCGTCGGCCTGGAGGGCGTCGGCGTTGCCGACCGCGCCTACCAGCAGGCGCTGTCCTACGCCCAGGAGCGCAAGCAGGGCCGCGCGGTCGGCAAGACGGGCGCCGGCTCGGATGCGATCTTCGTGCATCCCGACGTCAAGCGCATGCTGATGCGGATGCGGGCGCAGACCGCGGCCGCGCGCACCATCTGCTATGCGACCGCCGTCGCGATCGACGTCTCGACGCGCGCCAAGGACGCGAAGGTGCGCGCCGACGCGGCAGCACGCGCGGCGCTGCTCACGCCGATGGCCAAGGCCTATTCCACCGATATCGGCAACGAGGTCGCCTATCTCGGTGTGCAGGTGCATGGCGGCATGGGCTTCATCGAGGAGACCGGCGCGGCGCAGCACTACCGCGATGCCCGCATCACCGCGATCTACGAGGGCACCAACGGCATCCAGGCGATCGATCTCGTCACGCGCAAGCTCGCGGCCAATGGCGGCGCGGCCGTGTGGGGGCTGCTCGACGAGCTCTCGGCAACCGTCAAGCAGGTGGAGACCTCCAACGATCCCGCCTTCGGCACCACGGGCGCGAAATTGCGTGAAGCGCTCGACGCGTTGACGCGCACCAGCAAATGGCTGTTGGAGCGCGTTACGTCCGCTCCGAACGACGCGCTTGCCGGTGCGACGCCCTATCTGCAGCAGTTCGGCGCGACGCTCGGCGGCTGCCTGCTCGCCTCCGAGGCGCTCGCCGCCAAGGCCGAAGGCCTTGGCGATGCGCCACGCTACGTCTCGCTGGCGCGCTTTTTCGCCGAGAACATCACGGTTCAGGCCGGCGCGCTCGAGCGCACCGTGACGGAAAGCGCGGAATCGGTCGCGGCGGCGGATGCGGTGTTGTTGGGATAACGTCGCGACTACGATGTAGGGAGGTCCCTCCTCCCCCTACTGTCATTCCCCGCGAAGGCGGGGAATCCAGTACGCCGCAGCTTCTCGATAGGCAACAAACGTCTCGGAGTACTGGATCGCCCGATCAAGCCGGGCGATGACAGCGAATGTGTGGAATGCGCGTGGCACACGCAAGCAGCTGCATCCGATTGCGCTGCGCTCCATCTGGGCTACGAAGCTGCGACCTCCGCCCTTCTCCCCGGCCGCCACAGCACCATGCCCGCCGCGGCGAGATCGAGCACGACGCACAGCGCGAAGGCCGTCGTGTAATTGCCCGTAAAGCTCCGCACCAGACCGACGATGCCCGGGCCGAAGGCGCTGACGACACCGCTGATCGAGGTGCCCAGCCCCATTGCGGCAGCGAAGGCGGCGGCGCCGATCTCGCGCTGGATGATCAAGGGCGGGAACGTGATCATGTTGCCGATCGAGAAGCCGTAAACGGCACAGCACAGTAGCAGCATCGTCGGGCTCGTGCTCTGCAGGAGAAGGAGCAGCGCCGCCGCCTGGCTCGTCATCGACGCCGCGCAGGCGACACGCGGATCGAGCCGGTCGACGAACAGGCCGAGCGACAGGCGGCCGACCACCGCCATCGCCGCCATGATGGTCACGGCAAGGCCAGCACTGGCACGCCCGATCAGCGGCTCGAGAAAGCTCACCTGGTGGATGATGAATCCCATCTGCGCCAGCAGCGCCATCGCGATCGGCAGCACCATGGTCCAGAATGCCGCGTTGGCGAGCAGCGCCTTGCGCGAGTGAACCGGCGCTGCGGAGCCGGAGGAACGTCCGCCCGATGCCAGCGACGCCCCGGCGGGCCAGCCGATGAAGATCACGACGACCGGCAGCACCAGCACCATCATCGCGACCGTGGCCGCCAGCATCGCGGAACGGAAGCCGATGCTGCCGGTCAGCGACAGCAGCAGCGGGACGAGGATGATGCCGCCGCAGGTCGCGCCGTTGAAGGCGAGGCTGAGCGCAAGCCCGCGCCGACGCTCGAACCAGGAGTTCAGCACGGTTGCGATCACAACCGTCCCCATGCCGGTCCAGCCGACCGACATCAGCGCAAATGCGAGATAGAGCTGCCAGGGCGTCTGCATCAGCGCCAGCAGCACGGTCGAAGCGCCGAGCGCCGACAGGCCGCACAGGATCAGCGAGCGCAGCCCGATGCGCCCGAGCAGGTCGTCGGTGAAGATGACGAGCACGGAGGTCAACAGAAACGAGAAGGTGCTGGCCGCGGAAACCAGCGTGCCCGGCCAGCCATGGGCACGCTGGAGCTCGGCGAGATAGACGCCCTGGCCGTAGAGGCCGAAGCCGAACATGAAGAAGGCCATCAGGAAGCAGGCCAGCACGACGCGCCAGCCGCGGTAGTGCGGCGAGGATTCGTCAATACGGGTTGCGGCAATCGTCAAATCGAGCAGTCCGTCAAATGGAACGGCGCCAGATCGTGCACCACAACCACCGGTTTTTCAAATGAAACATTGTAGCTAATTGTTGCGATGCGCGACGACGGCGGGTGCCATGCATCAAACTTACGGGAATTCGGCGCCGGAAGGTTGAGCGAGCGCATTGGCAGGCCTGCGAGATGATGTAGGCTGACGCTTCGCAACACTCGCGAGCGCCAAGCGTCGCGGCGCGCAGGGGGCCCTCATGCCGAATGGCAACATCGTCATCACCGAAGAGCGCGGAACGCGCGTGATCACCCTGCGCCGCCCGGGCAAGAAGAACGCGATCACCCAGGACATGTACCGGGAGATGAGCCACGCCATCGACACCGCCCAGAACAATCCCGATATCCGCTGCATGATCATCACCGGCGGCTCCGGCGTGTTCACCGCCGGGGACGACATCGACGATTTTCTCCGCGCCGACACGGCGCGTCCGGAGACGCTGTCGAACGGCGCCAAGTTTCTCTATTCGCTCGCCCTCAACACCAAGCCGATCATCGCCGCCGTTGACGGCGCCTCGATCGGCGTGGGCACCGTGATGCTGTTTCATTGCGACTACGTGCTTGCCTCGACAGCCGCGACGTTCTCAGCGCCCTACATCAAGCTCGGGCTCGTGCCGGTCGGCGCGGCCAGCCTCCTGATGCCGAACACGATGGGGTACCAGCGCGCCTTCGCGATGCTGGTGATGGGGCGGACCTTCACCGCCGCGGAAGCCGAAGCCGCCGGCTTCGTCAACAGCGTGGTCTCGCCAGGACATACCGAGGTCGAGGCCCGCAAGGTGGCGCGCGAGATCTGCCGGCTTCCGGCCGAGGCAGCCGCGACCTCGCGCAAGCTGCTGCGCACCCCACCGGAGGAGCTGACCCGCCGCATCGACCAGGAAGGCCATCTGTTCGGCGAGCGGCTCAAGTCGGACGAAGCGGTAGCGGCGTTCAACGCGTTTGCGAACAGGAAGAAGCGGTGAGGCGCTCTTCCCCTCTCCCCTTGTGGGCTAAGGCGTGCACAGATTTTTCTTGCCTTGAGTGAATCGAGTCTGATTCTTTGCAGTGCGGTTGAGAAGGATGACCGCATTGAAGGCAGGAATGGATTGGTCGGTCGGCCGTTTTGGAGACGTT
>NZ_PGVG01000041.1 GCF_002795245.1 Bradyrhizobium forestalis
TCCTCGCTCGAGCGCCCCGCGGCAATCGCAGCCCAGAACGGCCTACAACTCTCTCGCAGAATTCCTTGGGACCGCGTCATCGCAACCTCCTTTGTCAAGGTGTTGCAACGACCGATTGAATTCGCCCAGTATTCCAGAGACGCCGGTTTGATGCGGAGAAGCCGCGGCGTACTGGATGCCCCGGTCAAGCCGGGGCATGACAGCGGAGAAGGTGACGAAATCCTCGGCGCAGTGAAGCAGCCGTCTGATCCGGCCTGGCTCATTCACCAGGCAAATTTCCTGATCCGCTTCGGCGCAAATTCCGCTATTGAGGGACGCGGCAATCGATCCGTCCCGCCCGCGCGTGATTCAATGCAGCTTTACCTTCCGATCGCCGATCTTCCGGTCAACGTCTTCCTGGTGCTGGCGATGGGCGCAGCGGTCGGCTTCGTGTCCGGCATGTTCGGCATCGGCGGCGGCTTCCTGATGACGCCGCTGCTGATCTTCATCGGCATCACGCCGGCGGTGGCGGTCGCCTCCGTCGCGAGCCACATCGCGGCCTCGTCCTTTTCCGGCGCCCTCTCCTACTGGCGACGGCGCGCGATCGATCCGGCGCTGGCGAGTGTTCTCTTGTGCGGCGGCGTGACCGGGACGACGCTCGGCGTGTGGACCTTCACGCAGCTGCGCGCGCTCGGCCAGCTCGATCTGATGATCGCGCTCTCCTACGTCGTGCTGCTCACCACGGTCGGCAGCCTGATGTTCTCCGAGGGCCTGCGCGCGTTGATGCGGACCCGGCACGGTGCGCTGCCGCCACGCCGCACGCACAGCTGGATCCATGGCCTGCCGCTGAAGATGCGGTTCAAGCGCTCGAAGATCTACCTCTCGGTCATCCCCGTGTTGATTGTCGGCACCGTGATTGGCTTCATCGGCGCCATCATGGGCATCGGCGGCGGCTTCATCCTGGTGCCGATCATGATCTATCTCTTGAGGGTACCGACCTCGACGGTGATCGGGACATCGATGGTGCTCACGCTGGTCACGATGCTGTTCGCGACCATGCTGCACGCCGTGACAAATCACCTCGTCGACGCCGTGCTGGCGCTGATCCTGATGGTCGGCGGCGTCACCGGCGCGCAGTTCGGCGCCCGCGCCGGTCAGAAGATCCGCGGCGAGCAGCTGCGGCTGCTGCTCGGCTTGCTCATCCTCTCCGTCGGCGTTCGCTTCGCGATCGAGCTCGTGATCCGCCCCGAGGACCTCTTCACCATCCGCGAGCTGGGAGTGAGCGGATGATGCGCGCAGCTCTCGCCATCGTTCTCGTCCTGCTGCTCGGCGGCGCTGCGCGGGCCGAGCGGCTGATCGTGTCGGTCTCCAACCATCGCGTCACGGTGACGCCGAACTATTCCGGCGAGGAGCTGGTGTTGTTCGGCTCGGTCGAGCGAGATGCGACGACGCCGGCCGACCGCACGGCTTACGATCTCGTCGTCACCGTGATCGGCCCGCGCGCCGACATGGTGACGCGGCGCAAGGAGCGTACCTTCGGCATCTGGATCAACACCGACTACCGGCAATTCCTGCAGGTGCCGAGTTATCTCGCGCTGTTCGCCAACCGCCCCTTCGATGCGATCACGTCGCCCGAGATCGCACGGCGACAGCAGATCGGGCTCAACAACGTGCTGCTGACGCAGCGGGTCGGCGGCGACTACGCCGACGTGGTGCCGAACGATGCGTTCCGCTCGGCTTTCATTCGCCTGCGCACTCAGCGCGGGCTCTATCGCGAGGATTCGAGCGCGGTGACGTTCCTGACGCCGACCCTGTTCCGTACCGGCATTCCGCTGCCGGCAGAGGTGCCGATCGGGACCTATGAGATCGAGATCAAGCTGTTCGCGAACGGTGCGTTCATCGGCAAGACCGAGACCGCGTTCGAGATCGTCAAAGTCGGTTTCGAGCAGTTCGTCGCGACGACGGCGCGGCAGAACGGGCTGATCTACGGCCTCGCCACCGCGGCGATGGCGCTGATGACGGGCTGGATGGCGTCGATCGTGTTCAGGAAGGATTAGGTGCCGTCGCTTCGGACGCGCCGCCTTCTCCGCTCGTCATCGCCCGGCTTGACCGGGCGATCCAGTATCCCACAGACCTTCGTCGGTCAGCTCGCTCTCACAACAACCGCCGCGGCGTACTGGATGCCCCGGTCAAGCCGGGGCATGACAGTTGAGGTTGTGACGCCTTCCTCACGACCCCGCCTTTGCCGGCCGCGTCACCAGATAGATGCCGAGCGCGACCGGGATGATGCCGAGCAAATCGCGGGCCTCGACATGCTCGCCGAGGACGAGGAACGCGAACAGCATGCCGAGCGGCGGCATCAGGAAGTGATAGGCGCTGGCGGCGGTGGCGCCACACACTTTCAGGAGATGAAACCAGAGCCAGTAGGCGAGGATCGAGCCGCCGAGCACGAGGAAGGCGAAGGCGCCGATCAGGCTCGGCGTATAGTCGATCGCGTGGACATCGGCGAAGGTGAGCGCAATCGGCGTCAGCACGATGCCGGCAGCGAGGTTCTGCACGCCGTTGCCGATCCACAAGGACCCCTTCGGTGCCAGCAGCTTGAACAGGATGGTGCCGGCGACGATCGAGGCGAGCGAGGCCAGCGTGAAGACGATGCCGTGCAGGCTGTCGGTGCCGACCGACAGGCGGTGCCAGACGATCGCCGTCACGCCGATGACGCCGAGCAAGAGGCCGCTCGCCTTGCGCCAGGTCATGCCTTCGCCGAGCAGAAGCGCGGCGAGCGCCGCCGTGAACACGGGATTGGCCGAGACGATCAGGCCGCCGAGACTGGCGGAGACCGATTGCAGGCCGGTGTAGCCGAGGCCGAGATAGAGCGCGTTGTTGGCGATGCCGAGCACCGCGAAAATGGCTGCATCGCGCCACGACAATGACCAGCCCTCGCCACGAAGCAGCGTGGCGCCCAGGATCAGAATGCCGGCGAGCGAGAAACGCGCGGCGAGCAGGATCAGCGGCGGGCAATGGGTGACGCCGATCTTGCCGGCGACGAAGGCATAGCTCCAGAGCAGGCAGAACAGCCCGATGGCGAGCGGCAGCGTATTGAAGCGGCTGCGAGGTGCGGGAAGCGAGGTGGCGAGCGACATGAGGGCATTCTCGGATGTTTTTTCTTCTGGCCCTCGATCTAGGGATGCCGCTTGTCATTTGGAAATTAAATGATTAACTCCGCCTCAGTGGATTTTCGAATGGAGGCGGCAATGCTCGATCTCGAGCTCCTGCGCAGCTTCGTCTCGGTGGTCGAGGCCGGCGGCTTCACCCGTGCCGGCGCGCGCGTTCACCGCACGCAGTCGACCGTGAGCCAGCAGATCAAGCGGCTGGAGGAGGATGTCGGTCAGGTGCTGCTGCACCGCGACGGCAAGGACGTGCGCCCGACCGAGGCCGGCGAGCGGCTGCTCTCCTATGCGCGGCGGTTGCTCTCGCTGGCCGAGGAGGCGCGCGACGTTTTGCGCCAGCCGGGCGGCGAAGGTGCGATCCGGCTCGGCATCCCCGAGGATTTTGCGGCCTATCGGTTGGCAAAACTGCTGGGCGCGTTCTCGCGCTCGCATCCGGGGTTGCGGCTCGACGTGCGCGCCGACCAGAGCAAGCACCTCGCCCGCGATCTCGGACGCGGCGAGCTCGATCTTGCGCTCTACAAGCGCGAGGCCGGCGCGAAGGACGCGATCGCGGTGTGGCCCGAGCGGGTGCACTGGGTCACCAGCAAGAGCCACCCGGTCGACGTCGACGTGTCGTCGGTGCCGCTGATCGGCTTTCCGCTCGGCTGCATCTATCGCGCCGGCGCCATCCACGCGCTGGAAAGCGCGGGCCGCGCCTGGCACACCGCCTACACGTCATCGAGCCTGGCCGGCATCCAGGCCGCGGTCGCCGCCGGCATGGGGCTGAGCATCCTGTCGGAGATGGCGATCCAGTCCGACCACCGCGTGCTGACGGCCAAGGACGGCTTTGCGCCAATCAACAAGACCGAGGTGGCGCTGATGGCTTCGCCGGATGCGAGCCCGGCAACGCTGCGGCTTGCGGATCGTCTCGCGGAGTTTTGCGATGCGGTGCAGAGCAAGGCGGCTTGATTTCGCGGGACGTCAGGGCGCTCACTTGGCCGCGGACATCAGTTTGTCGCCGCACGCATTTGCGTAGAACTTGCCGCCGCATTGGCGCTTGATCGCGGCGCAACGGGCCGCGGGCGACGCATTCTGAGGGACCATGAAGCCGCAGCTGAGGCCGTCGGCGCTGCGACCGGATTTGCCGGCGGCAAACGCCGCGGTCGAGGCGCTGATGCAGACGACGAGCAGGGCCGCAGTGGCGATTTCGATCAGCAGTCGCGTCAGCGGTCTCATGGGGCGTCTCCACACTGATGGCTGAATCTTCCGTAATCTAGCATCGAATCCGGGTTTCTCCGTGCTCGTCCGGGTTCCCAACTCGGCCCGTTCCTTGCATAAATTTACGCCAGCGCAGTGCACGACCGCACGGGCGACAGTTCCGATGCAAGGGCAGGACGCGTAGATTGGTAAGAGTTCTTTCGACCCAGGAAGTGACGGTTTTGCAGGATTCATCGTTCCAGCCCAATTTTCCGGCCCCCGGGCAGCCCATCGACGAACTCGCGCTGGCTGAGATCAAGGGCGCGATCCTGGCGAAGCTGCGCCTTGCCATCGGCAAGGACGCGGGCATGGCGACCAGGCACGACTGGTATCAGGCCGCGGCGCTCGCGCTGCGCGACCGCATCGTGCATCGCTGGCTCACGGCCGAGAAGCACAGCTACGATGCGGGGCGCAAGCGCGTCTATTATCTCTCGCTCGAATTCCTGATCGGCCGCCTCTTCACCGACGCGCTCAACAATATGGGCCTCCTCAAGATCTTCGAGGTCGCGCTCGGCGATCTCGGCGTCTCGCTGCCCGAGCTGCGCAAATGCGAGCCGGACGCCGCGCTCGGCAATGGCGGCCTCGGCCGCCTCGCCGCCTGCTTCATGGAGAGCATGGCGACGTTGTCGATCCCCGCGATCGGCTACGGCATCCGCTACGATTACGGCCTGTTCCGCCAGATCATCAATCAAGGCTGGCAGCAGGAGTATCCCGATGAATGGTTGAGCTTCGGCAACCCCTGGGAATTGCAGCGGCCCGAGGTGATCTACGACGTCAATTTCGGCGGCGGCGTCGAGCATGTCGACGACAAGGGCCGCGACCGCGCGATCTGGCATCCGGGCGAGACCGTGCAGGCGATCGCCTATGACACGCCGATTGTCGGCTGGCGCGGCCAGCACGTCAACGCACTGCGGCTGTGGTCGGCGCGCTCGCCCGATCCGCTCAAGCTCGACGCCTTCAACAAGGGCGATTACGTCAGCGCCAGCGCCGAGCAGGCGCGCGCGGAGGCGATCTGCAAATTCCTCTATCCGAACGACGAGAGCCCGGCGGGCCGCGAGCTGCGGCTGCGGCAGGAATATTTCTTCGTCTCGGCCTCACTCCAGGATCTCGTCAAGCGCCACCTCACCTCCGACGGCCAGCTGCGCAGCCTAGCGATGAAAGTTGCCGTCCAGCTCAACGACACCCATCCGTCGCTTGCCGTCACCGAGCTGATGCGGATCCTCGTCGACCTCCACAATTTCCGCTGGGACGAGGCCTGGAAGATCACGGTCGCCACCCTCTCCTACACCAACCACACGCTGCTGCCGGAGGCACTGGAGACCTGGCCGGTTGAACTGTTCGAGCGGCTGTTGCCCCGGCATCTGGAGATCATCTACCGCATCAACGTGCAGCATCTGGCGCTCGCCGAGGCGCGCTGCCCCGGCGACATCGACTTCCGTGCCTCGGTCTCGCTGATCGACGAGAAGAGCGGCCGCCGCGTGCGCATGGGCCAGCTCGCCTTCGTCGGCTCACATCGCATCAACGGCGTCTCGGCGATGCATTCCGACCTGATGCGCGAGACCGTGTTCCACGACCTCAACCATCTCTATCCCGGCCGCATCACCAACAAGACCAACGGCATCACCTTCCGCCGCTGGCTGATGCTGGCGAACCCGAAGCTGACCGACCTGTTGCGCGAGACCTGCGGCGAGGCCGTGCTCGACGATCCGACCCAGCTCTCGCTGATCGAGGCGCGCGCCAGCGACGTCGAATTCCAGAAGAAATTCCGCAGCGTCAAGCACCACAACAAGACGCAGCTCGCCCGCCTGATCGGCGAGCGGCTCGGCATCAAGGTCGACCCGAGCGCACTGTTCGACGTGCAGATCAAGCGCATCCATGAGTACAAGCGCCAGCTGCTCAACGTCATCGAGACGGTTGCGCTGTACCAGGCGATCAAGGACGACCCCAACGGCAATTGGGTGCCGCGGGTGAAGATCTTCGCCGGCAAGGCGGCGGCGAGCTACCGCTACGCAAAGCTGATCATCAAGCTGATCAACGACGTCGCCGACATCGTCAACAACGATCCCGCGATCGGCGGCAAGCTCAAGGTCGTCTTCCTGCCCGACTACAATGTCAGCCTCGCCGAGGTGATCATTCCCGCCGCCGATTTGTCCGAGCAGATCTCCACCGCCGGCATGGAAGCCTCCGGCACCGGCAACATGAAGCTGGCGCTCAACGGCGCCATCACCATCGGCACGCTCGACGGCGCCAATATCGAGATCCGCGACCATGTCGGCGCCGAGAACATCGCGATCTTCGGCATGGAAGCCGGCGACGTGATGATCCGCCGCAAGCAGGGGCTGGACGCCTCCGACGTGATCCGCAACTCGCCGAAGCTGCAGCGCGCCATCAATGCGGTCGGCGCCGGCGAGTTCTCGCCCGGCGATCCCGGCCGCTTCGAATCCATCGCGCACGCGCTGCGCTATCTCGACCATTACATGGTCAGCGCCGACTTCGATTCCTATTACGAAGCGCAGCGCAGCGTCGACGCGCGCTGGCAGGTTGCACCGGCCTGGACGCGCGCCTCCATCCTCAACGTCGCGCGCATGGCGTGGTTCTCGTCGGACCGCACCATCCGCGAATACGCCGAGGAGATCTGGAACGTGCCGGTCAACCCGACCACGCCGCTGCTGCCGGATTTGCGCGACGTCGCGGGCTGATTTTCCGCGGCGCGGAAGCGGTGTTACCTGCGAGGTTATTGCGCAAGCCGGCGGCGGACGTGATATGACGTCCGTCATTGAAAGCCGGAAACACCAATGCACGCAAAGCTCCCGCACCCCTTCGATGAGGCCACGCGCATCACCGCCGGTGACAGCAGCTGGCAGGGACACACCAGCGACGATTACTGGGCCTTTGTCGGCCCGTTCGGCGGCACCACCGCCGCAACCATCCTGCGTGCGCTGATCGAGCATCCGCAAGCCGCCGGCGATCCACTCGCCCTCACCGTCAATTATTGCGCGCCGATCGCCAAGGGGCCGTTCGATCTCGACGTGCGGCTGGTGAAGGCCAACCGCTCCAGCCAGCACTGGAGTGTCGAGCTCAGCCAAGGCGGCGGCGAGGTCGCAACGCTCGCCACCGCCGTGTTCGCCGAACGCCGGCCGTCCTGGGAGCACAGGGTGGCGAGGTGCCCGGACGCAAAGCCATTCGAGCAGACCCTGCCGTTCCCGAAGATCGCGGCGTCCTGGGCCAACCAGTACGAATTCCGCTTCGTCGAGGGCGAGATGCGGATCGGCCCGCCGCAGGCCGAGCCCGCCAGCACCTACTCGAAGATCTGGATCAGTGACCGCACGCCGCGCAAGCTCGACATGCTGTCGCTGATGGCGATGTCGGACGCCTTCTTCGGCCGCGTCTTCCACGCGCGGCGCGAGCTGGTGCCGTTCGGCACGGTGTCGCTGACGACCTATTTCCACACCGATGCCGAGGAGCTCGCGACTGAAGACATCACGCGCGTGCTCGCGACGGCCGATTCGAAGATCATGCACAAGAGCTACGGCGATCAGAACGGCGAGCTCTGGTCGCCGAACGGACGGCTGCTCGCGACCACGACGCAGATCGCGTATTTCAAGGCGTGAGATTTCGCTCCGCTGTCGTCCCTGCGAACGCAGGGACCCATAACCACAGGGAGCCGTTTGGCGAAGACTAATAGTTTTCTTTTCTTCGCCGGTACGGGCACCGCACTCTCTCGATAGATCACGCGGTATGGGTCCCTGCGTTCGCAGGGACGACACTGGGTATGTGGCTGACGGTCGGGCCACCAACAAAAAGGGCGGCCTCGCGGCCGCCCTTTTGCATTCAAGACGATGGAGCCCTACTCCGCCGCCAGCTTCACGTCCGGCGCGGCGGCGCGCACCTCGGCATCGACCTGGGCCTCGAACTTGGCAAAGTTCTTCTGGAACATGCCGACCAGCGCGCGGGCGGTCTTGTCGAACTCGTCCTTGTCCTTCCAGGTGTTGACCGGGTTGAGGATTTCGCTGGGCACGCCCGGCAGCGCGGTCGGGACCGCGAAGCCGAAATACTTGTCGGTGCGGAATTCGACGTTGCGAAGCGAGCCGTCGAGCGCGGCGGTGAGCAGCGCGCGCGTCACCTTGATCGGCATGCGGCTGCCTGTGCCGTACTTGCCGCCGGTCCATCCGGTGTTGACCAGCCAGCAATCGACATTGTGCTGGGCAATGAGATCACGCAGCATGTTGCCGTAGACGCTGGGGTCGAGCGGCAGGAACGGCGAGCCGAAGCAGGTCGAGAACTCCGGCTGCGGCTCGTTGCCGAGACCGCGCTCGGTGCCGGCGACCTTGGCGGTGTAGCCGGAGAGGAAATGATACATCGCCTGCGCCGGCGAGAGCTTTGCGATCGGCGGCAGCACGCCGAAGGCATCGGCAGCGAGCATCACCACGTTCTTCGGCTGCGGCGCACGGCCGGTGCGCGAGGCGTTCGGGATGAAGTCGAGCGGGTAGGCCGAGCGCGTGTTCTCGGTCTTGGAGCCGTCGTCGAAGTCGACGACACGGGTGTCGTCGTCGAGCACGCAGTTCTCGAGCACCGCGCCGAAGCGGGTCGAGGCGGCATAGATCTGCGGCTCGGCTTCCTGCGACAGCTTGATGCACTTGGCATAGCAGCCGCCCTCGAAATTGAAGACGCCGTTCGGGCCCCAGCCATGCTCGTCGTCGCCGATCAGCGTGCGGTTCGGATCGGCCGACAGCGTGGTCTTGCCGGTGCCTGACAGCCCGAAGAAGATCGCCGCGTCGCCGTTGGCGCCGACATTGGCCGAGCAGTGCATCGGCATCACCCCGCGCTCGGGCAGGTAGTAGTTCAGCGTGGTGAAGACCGACTTCTTCATCTCGCCAGCATAATAAGACCCGCCGATCAGGACGATCTTGCGGGCGAAATCGATCGCGACGACGTTCTCCGAGCGCACGCCGTGACGTTTGGGATCGGCGCGGAAGCTCGGCATGGAGATGATGGTGAGCTCCGGCACGAAGGTCGACAGCTCGATCGCCTCGGGGCGGATCAACAGCGTGCGGATGAACAGCGAGTGCCAGGCGAGCTCGGTGAAGACGCGCGTCTTGATCCGGTAGGCGGGGTCGGCGCCGCCATAGAGGTCCTGCGCGAACAGGCGCTTGCCTTCGGCGTGCTTGAGGAAGTCCTGGTAGAGCGTCTCGAACTGCTCCGCGGTGATCGACTGGTTGCCGGCCCACCACATCTTCTTGTCGGTGGTGGCGTCACGCACCGTGAACTTGTCCTTCGGGCTGCGCCCGGTGAACTCGCCCGTGTCGGCGCAAAGTGCGCCGTCAGCGGACAGCACCGCCTCGCCCGCCGAGAGCGAGTATTGATAGAGTTGTGGCGCACCGAGATTCCAGTGAACCTGCTCGAGATTCTTTAAGCCGAATTTGTCGGCGCCGAAGGCACCGTTGCGCACGCCCGTCTCTTGCACGAAAAAATCCTCCTAGAACCCGCGACACTCAGCGCGACCAAGTTTGGCGCCATCGCGGTCATCGTGATTATGGGCCATTCGGCCTCAGCTGAACGACGTAATACTGATGAACGCTGGCGTTGCCAAGCTGATCCCGCAGGATTTGGTTTATTCAAGGACTGCGCCAAACGTCGCGCATGTCAGCTCTGAGCAGGCGCATCAAGAAAAGTGCGAATGATCGCGCAACCAAACGCGCGTTTGCGCGTTGCTTCCAGTTATTGCGACGCACAATCCATGCAGTAGCTTCCTATCGTACCTCGCCCTCGCCGATCAGCGCGAACGGTCCCCACATGGCGGGATAGGCGTTGCGTGGTGACGAGGCGTCGTCGAGATAGGTCAGCATCGCGCGGCGCAAGGCTTCGGCACGACCGATCTTCGGTTCGTTCTTGAGCAGCTCGAACGTCGATGTGGTCAGGCGGGTCGCAGCTTCCGAATCCACGGCCCAATGCGAAACCAGCAGCGCGCGGGCACCTGCGTAGAAGAACGAGCGCGCCAGTCCCGACAGCGCCTCGGCGCCGGGCTTGTCGCCGGCGATGGTGTTGCAGGCGGACAGGACCACCCAATCGGCGTTGAGCTTGAGCTGAGCCACTTCGCTCGCCGTGAGAAGACCGTCGTCGAGCTCCGATGGCTGGTCGGGAATGGAGAGCGCAAGCGAAGGTTCACCCAGTCCCTTGACGTCGCCGGCAACGAGGCCGTGGGTGGCAAAGTAGATGATGCCGTATTGGGCAAGCGCTGCACGCTTGAGCGTCGTTTCGCTGGCATCGCGTCCGAGATGGATATCGGCATCAGTGGCACCGACGTTCCTCGCCACCGCGCTCAGCTCATCGGCGGTATCGGGCAATTGCGGCAACGCCTGCGCCAGCCGCGCGCGATCGACACCTGCGCCGCGCCAGAACTCCGCATAGGCAATCGTCGCGATGCTGCGCGCGGCGATCCTGCCGCTCGCGGCGCGCCGGTCGGCAGGCCCCTCGGCTGCAGGATTGAACACGGGATCGCCGAAACCGGTCATCGGCTTGACGTCCTGGTCCCTGCGGGCAAAGGCGCGCAGCGATTTCAGGCTGATCACCGACGGCAGCACCGAGACGGCCTGGCGCCGCAGCAGCCAGGCGGCGCTGCGATAGCCATCGAGCTTGTCCGGGATCGCCGCCTGCGGCTTCTCCGTGACCAGCAGATGAAACGGCAATGCGGTCAGCGCCGCCGACGGCACGACCAGCAGGTTGCGCTTGTCCTTCGTCAACGCCTCGACCGGGCCGACCAGCGCGACATAGAGCTCGCTCGCGAGCGCGAGATCGAACAGGCCCGATTTGCCGGAGGCATCGCGCGCCTTGCCGACATCCAGCCCCTTGCGGAAAGCGGCGACCTTTTGCGCCAGCGCGTCCGCTCCGAGAGAGATCTCCTTCCAGTCGACGCCCTCGCGGCTGATCGCGACGACATAGCTCTGCTTGTCGACGACGGAATAGATCACCATCGCCTCGTCGGCCGAGAGCAGCGGCTGGATGTCCTTCACCGTCAGCGGCAGCGGGTTGGACAGCGAGGCATAGTCGGGAAACTCGACCGCGAGCGTCTTCTGCAATCCGTTGCGCGCGCTCGCGATCGTGGCGATCCGCGCGCGGCTGCGCTGCTCGGCCGCGACGTCGCGCTGGGCGGATGGCTTCGACACCGCAGCGATGATCGCCTTGTCGAGCGCTTCGGACTCGGCCGCGAGATCCTGATCCTTGCGCACGAGCTCGGCGAGCCGGTCGCTGCCGGCAGCAAGCCGCACCGCGAGCTTGTTCACGGCAGAGGCGGCAGAAGATTGCGTGCCGCGCTGGATCGCACCGAGCGCGTCATCGAGCGCCTTGTCGCTCGCCAGCAGCGATTGCTGCCGCGCAGCGAACAGGATCGGCAACACGACACGCAGCTGCGCACGATTGGCAGCGAGCGTCTTCTGCGCGAACGGCAAAGCGTCCGCAGTCCGTCCCGTCGCCTGCAGGAAATGGGCGAGATTGCTCGTCGACGTCGCGACGTCAGGATGATCCGGTCCGAGTGCACGCTCGCGGATCGACAGGGCGCGGCGATAGAGCGGCTCGGCCTCGGCATGGCGCTGCTGGTGCTGATAGAGCCCGGCGAGATTGTTGAGCGAGCGCGCGACGTCGGGGTGTTCCGGCCCCAGCACCTTTTCACGGATCGCGAGCGAGCGCTTGATCGGAGCTTCGGCATCGGCATCGCGATTGAGATCGCGATCGACCTGACCGATGTTGTTCAGGACGGTCGCAACCGCGGGATGCTCGGGCCCGGCGGCTTTCTGATAGATCGCGAGCGCCCGCTGAAACAGCGGCTCGGCATCGGCAAAGCGCTCCTGCTTCACGTAGAGCGTGGCGAGATTGTTGAGGGCCCGGCCGACGTCGGGATGCTCGCGCGACAGGCTCCTTTCGCTGACGGCGAGCGCGCGCTTGAACAGCGGCTCGGCCTCAGTGAAGCGGCCCTGCCGCTGATACAGCGCGGCGAGATTGCTCAGCTCGGGCGCGATCAAGGCGGTGTCGAGGCCGAGCGACCTTTCCAACAGCGCGATGGCCCGCTTGTAGATCGGCTCGGCGAGATCGTCGCGGCCCTGGCCGGCATAGACCTGGCCGAGATTGTTGAGCCCGGCGGACAGCTCGCGACCGTCATTGCCCTTCTCCAGGCTCGTAACCATCGCCTGCGCGAGTGGAAGCGCTTCCGCATATTTGCCGGCGCTCATGAGCGCGTTGATCCGCGCGCCCTGTGCGGCGGGACTGACCGTCTGGGCGAGCGCAGGCGGAGCAAATGACGTGGTGATCGCGAGTGCCAGACCCGCGGCCAATGCCAAACGACGATGCGTCATGAACCCTCTCGCTGCCAACCGGACCGGTTACGATCTGGGTCGCAGCGACGGGCGGCGGCGTTCAACCTGTTGCGCTCTGGTCCACCTTCATGCGCGCTTCGCCAGCGAGACGGACCAGCATCTTGCGCAAGCCCGTGCCATCGGTCACCCGCTCCGGGAAGTCCAGCCGCAGTGTGGTTTGGCCGTCCTGCATGTCGAGGCCTTCAGGATCACAGCCGGTGCAGCGCCAGTCGCCCGCGGCGGCGCCGAGGAGCTTTGTGGCATAGAGATTCATGGCATCGCGATGGTCGGCGTTCATGTGCGCGACGGCGCCCTCTTCCGCGGCCAGCAGGTCCTCGGCCCCGGTGAGATCCGTCAGGAATTGCTCAGGCTTGAGATCGACAATCCGGCCGAAACCCGCGACCAGATGAGTTCCCGTGGGGCGGATCCGAAAGAACGAGAAATCCTTAAAGGAAACAAAGCCCTCTGCCGATGGATGGGCATTGAGATACCGTCGCTGGAGCAGATCCTTGTCCGCAGCGGCCGCTTCCGCCGAGCCTGACAGCATGATCCGGGCGCCTTCCAGGGGATCGCCGGCCACGCGCTCGTCCAGCATCAGCGAGACCCGGCTGTCCGCAAGGATGTTCCGGGTGTGCACGGCGAGCCGTGAGATCAGAAGGATCGGCGAGCCATCGGGGTGGCTGGCGAGATTGACCAGGGAACAATAGGGATCGCCGCTGCCGGTCATCAGCGTCGCCAGGGCCCCCTGCCGGGACCGTCGCAGCAGCGATTTTGCGAGCTTTGCGGGGTCGAAATCGGGGGTCGGTTGCATCGGCTTTCTCGGGTCAGGTGGTTGCATGTGGGGCCTTGTTTCGGGTAAACGGGGGCCCGGTTATGGGTCGGGATGCGGCGAATCTGCCGTGTTTCGTGGAACTTGGTCACACTTCAGCCCAGCTTGCATTGCTCGGTGACAAGGTTCGAACGCCACTTCGGCACCCATGTATGCGGCGCATCACTGGATTGCTCGCCGTTTTAAGCCACGACCCAAACGGAAAGCAGAAAGCAGAGAGGCTCATGCCCACAATCGCTTTGGTCGACGACGACCGCAACATTCTCACATCCGTCTCGATCGCGCTGGAAGCCGAAGGCTACCGCATCATGACTTACACCGACGGCGCCTCCGCGCTCGACGGTTTTCGCACCACCCAGCCCGATCTTGCCATCCTCGACATCAAGATGCCGCGCATGGACGGCATGGAGACGCTGCGTCGTCTCAGGCAGAAATCCGATCTGCCGGTGATCTTCCTCACCTCCAAGGACGAAGAGATCGACGAGCTGTTCGGCCTCAAGATGGGCGCCGACGACTTCATCCGCAAACCGTTCTCGCAGCGCCTTTTGGTCGAGCGCGTCAAGGCGGTGCTGCGCCGCTCGGCGCCGAAGGACCCGACCGTCGCGCCGAAGGAGAACGACGCCAAGGCGCTCGACCGCGGCCTGCTGCGCATGGATCCGGAACGCCATACCTGCACCTGGAAGAACGAGCCGGTGACGCTGACCGTCACCGAATTCCTGATCCTGCAGGCGCTCGCGACCCGGCCCGGCGTGGTGAAGAGCCGCAACGCGCTGATGGACGCCGCCTATGACGACCAGGTCTATGTCGACGACCGCACCATCGACAGCCACATCAAGCGGCTGCGCAAGAAGTTCAAGGTGGTCGACAACGAGTTCGAGATGATCGAGACGCTTTACGGCGTCGGCTACCGTTTCAAGGAAGCCTGAGGCGGCGGGCGCCCTCCACGACGATCGAGAGCATCTCCGGTTCTCGTTCCATCGGGACCAGGATCGCTCTAGGATGCGGGGGACCTTCGCACGAGCTGTCCTAACGCGGGCGTAAGCATTGCTTGACCGAACGCAGCCTGACCCAAACCAGAGCGCCGCGGATGTCGCGTCCGACGGCGTTCTGGAGCACGTCACCGATGATAAGCCGCAGGGCTGGCGACCGCTGAACTGGCTGAAACGCGCCGGGCAGTTCTTCTTTGCACTGTCCTTCTCGAGCCTGCCCCGCCGCATCGTCTCGCTCAACCTCGCCGGCCTCGTCGCGCTGGTCGCGAGCATCCTGTACCTGTCGCAATTCCGCGCCGGCCTGATCGACGCGCGCGCGCAGAGCCTCCTGGTCCAGGCCGAGATCATCGCCGGCGCGATCGCGGCCTCCGCCACGGTGCAGACCAACGCCATCACCATCGATCCCGACCGGCTGCTCGACCTCAAGCCGGGCGAGACCTATGGCGGCCCGGACGAGTATTCACCGCTGGACTTCCCGATCAATCCGGAGCGCGTGGCGCCGGTGCTGCGCACGCTGATCTCGCCGACCAAGACGCGCGCCCGCATCTACGATCCCAACGGCAGCCTGCTGCTCGACAGCCGCAACCTCGAAAACGTGCTGCGCTTCGATCTGCCGCCTCCGGCCGACAAGCCCGGTATCGTCGAGCGCGGCATGGTCGCGGTGCGCACCTGGCTGAACCGCGGCGACCTGCCGCTTTATCGCGAGCTCGGACCCGAGAACGGCAATGGCTATGCGGAGGTGGGCGACGCGCTCCAGGGCCAGAAGCGCTCGATGGTGCGGGTCAATGCGCGCGGCGAGGTGATCGTGTCGGTCGCGGTCCCCGTGCTGCGCTCGCGCGCGATCCACGGCGCCTTGATGCTGTCGACGCAGGGCGACGACATCGACCAGATGGTCACCGCCGAGCGCCTCGCGATCCTGAAGGTCGGCGGCGTCGCGGCCGCCGTCATGATCATGCTGTCGCTCTTGCTGGCGAGCACGATCGCCGGCCCCGTGCGCCGGCTCGCCGACAGTGCCGAGCGCGTCCGCCGCCGCATCAAGGCGCGCATCGAGATTCCCGATTTCACCCGCCGCCGCGACGAGATCGGCCATCTCTCCGGCGCGCTGCGCGACATGACCAGCGCGCTCTACAGCCGCATCGAGGCGATCGAGATGTTCGCCGCCGACGTCGCTCATGAACTGAAGAACCCGCTGACCTCGCTGCGCTCGGCGGTCGAGACGCTGCCGCTGGCGCGCAACGAGAACAGCCGCGCGCGCCTGCTCGAGGTGATCGAGCACGACGTCAAGCGGCTCGACCGGCTGATCTCCGACATCTCCGACGCCAGCCGCCTCGATGCCGAATTGCAGCGCCAGGACGCGATCCCGGTCGACCTGCGCCGCCTGCTGACGACGCTGGCGTCCGTCGCCAATGAGACCAAGCTCGGTCACGACGTCGCGGTCGAGACGCGTTTCGAGGGCCGCAGCCCGGCCGACACTTTCGCCGTGACCGGCCACGATTCGCGGCTCGGACAGGTCGTCTCCAACCTGCTCTCCAACGCACAATCCTTCTCCGAACGCGGCAGCAAGGTGCGCCTCACCTGCCGCCGCGCGCGCGGCGAGATCGAGATCGTGGTCGACGACGACGGCCCCGGCATTCGCGACGACGCGCTGGAGCGCATCTTCGAGCGCTTCTACACCGATCGTCCGCATCAGGGCTTTGGCCAGAACTCCGGCCTCGGGCTGTCGATCTCCAAGCAGATCATCGACGCCCATGGCGGGCGCATCTGGGCGGAGAACCGTCCTGGCCCGCTGGATGCCGACGGCGCTCCGACGGTGACCGGCGCGCGCTTCGTGGTGAGGCTGCCGGCGCTATGAGCGACGGCGGGCCCAGCGTTCACGCCTCCGCCGTCAAGGTCGGGACTCTTGCCGTGCTGATCCGCGGGCCCTCGGGCTCCGGCAAGTCGCGCCTTGCCTTTGATTTGATCATGGCAGGCCGCGCTGGTGTGGTCGAAAGGGCCGTTCTGGTCGGTGATGACCGTGTCCATCTGGCGACAGTCGGCGATGAAATTGAGGTCCGCCCCGCACCTCGCTTGGCTGGCCTGATCGAGATCCGGGGCCTCGGAATCCGCCGCTGCGACTTCGTGGAGCATGCGACCGTCGGCCTCGTGGTCGATCTCGACGCGGCGGATGCGGACCGCCTGCCTGCGGCGGAATCCCTGAAAACCAGCATTTCTGGTGTCGAAATACCGCGAATCCCGGTCCCCCGCGGCTATTCGCCCCTCCCCCTGGTTGTCGCGGCCTTGACCACTACCAAGAGTTAACCTTCTGCTAATCCCTCAGGCGATTGTTTGAAGGGAAATGGTAACCATATGAAGCCCACTATCGCGGCCGAATAGACCGGCGCAGCTCCCCTTATCCATCCGTCTATATTCAGGGAGATACGCAACATCCCCTCTTGCGCGGGGGCTCTGGATGGTCAAAGTGGCGCGTTCGTGCGGTGCACCAAAAGCGCCCGCGAGGAGTTTTCCGATGATTGGTCTAGTACTTGTGACCCACGGGCGCCTTGCCGACGAATTCAAGGCGGCGCTTGAACATGTCATGGGCCCACAAAAGCAAATCGAAGCGATCACGATCGGCGCCGAAGATGATTCCGATCTCTGTCGAAGCGACATCATCGAGGCGGTTAACCGCGTCGATTCCGGCGACGGCGTTGCGATCCTCACCGACATGTTCGGCGGCACGCCCTCGAACCTTGCAATATCCTGCATGAGCCGGCCCAAGGTCGAAGTGCTCGCGGGCATCAACCTGCCCATGCTGGTGAAGCTCGCCAAGGTGCGCGAGGAGCGGACGTTGCCCGACGCGATCGCGATGGCCCAGGAAGCGGGCCGCAAATACGTCACCATCGCCAGCCGCGTGCTCGCCGGCAAATGAGCGACGAGGCGCCACAAGCGGGGACCGGCGTGCCCGCGGGCGCGATCTCCAAGGAGCTTCTGATCATCAACAAGCGCGGCCTGCATGCGCGCGCCTCGGCGAAATTCGTCCAGGCGGTCGAGCGCTTCGACGCGCAGGTGTGGGTGACGCGCGGCGGCGAGACCGTCGGCGGCGCCTCGATCATGGGCCTGATGATGCTCGCCGCGGGTCCCGGCACGACGATCACCGTGGCGGCGGCGGGGACTGACGCCGAAGCCGCGCTTGCGGCGATCACCGAGCTCGTCGAGAGCAAGTTCAACGAGGAAGGGGTTTAGGCTTCCTCTCGTGTCCCGGACGCGGTGCGGCGCGCAGTGCCGCGCCGCCGAGCCGGGACCCATGCATCAGCAACTGGACCCCGGATCTGCAGCGCACCGCTGCGCGCTGCGCTGGGTCCGGGGAACGTCGGGCATAATGCCTTACTGTTTCCCCGGCGGCACGATATAGACGTTCCAGCTCATCGCCGGGCCAGCCTTGCCGTGGGTGAAGCGGCGCGTCGACATCACCATGCGCTCGGCGTTCGGCGCCACCTCCGACACCCATTTCTCGAACTTGGGCAGGCGTTCGTCGGTCGCATCGAACACGCCGATGAAGCCATATCTCTTGACGTCGTCGAGCGAGGTCAGCCCGGAGGCCCAGGCTTCGTTCGGCGTGAACGGGCTGGGGTGATCGGGGCTGTAGAACACCATCGGCTGAATCGTCTCCATCGTTCCCGCGACGACGGCCCAGCGCGAGGCGAAGCGCATGTGCCACTCCTGCGTCAGTTTGCGCGCCAGTTCCGAGCGCGCGCCGTAGGTCGCAGTGTTGCCGGCATTGGCCGCCATCTCGCGCGCGGCGATTAGGGGCGAGGCGGCAAGCGTCGCGGCGCTGAGCACGAGCCAGATCGCGGCGATGTTGAACAGCGCAGCGCCCTGCACCCGCAACGCCGGGATCGCGACCAGCGCGAGCGGGACCAGGAAGAACAGCGAGATGCCCCAATCGGTCTTCATGTAGATGCTGAAGACCAGCGCGCCGAGCGGCGGCCCGAATGCGACGATGACCTGGATGATCCAGACGTTCAGCGCCTGCGAAACATTGACGCCCGCATTGGCGCCGCGCGCCCAGGCGCGCGTGACGATGCGCGAGGGCGCGCGCAGCAGCAATTTGACCCACGGCGGCACCAGCGCCATGGCCAGCGCCGCAAGCGCCACCGGCAATGCCAGCAAGCCCAGATTATGCAGCGCGTAGCCGGCGACGAGCTGGTGCACCTGGCTTTTGTCCTGGAGGCTGTAGGTGTCGCCGGCATAGGTCAGCGGCACGAAATGCGCATCCGCCAGCCAGACGATGTGCGGGATCATCGCCGCGACCATCGTCGCGATCGCGACCCACGGCGCCGGCGACGACAGGAAGCGCAACCGGTCGGGATGGATCAGCGCGGCAAGGCCGATGGCGCCGATCATGGTCAGCACCCAATATTTGGTCATCAGCGCCAGCGCGCCGGCAAGCCCGAGCAAGATTCCGGACCGCCAGCTCCGCTTCTCGAATGCGTTGAGATAAGCGAGCACGAGCAGCGGCAACGTGACGAGCTGGAGCAGGTCCGGATTGTACTTGAAGCCCTTGAAATTGAAGATCGGGTAGAGTGCGATCATCACCACGACCAGGAACGCGCGGCGCGCATCCACCACGCGCAAGCTCACGAACCAGCAGATCACCATGCCGACGCTCACCGTCGCCATCGCCAGCGCATAGGTCGCCCAGTCCGCCGCCGGGAACACCTTGAACCAGAGGCCGGCCACCCAGCCCGACAGCGGCGGGGGCTTGCCGTAGCCCAAGAGGAATTTCTGGCCCCAGCCATAGGCTTCCGCGACGTCCATGTGAACGTCCTGCGCCGCCTTGAGATTGATCAGGATGAAGGTCCAGAGCACCGCATGCAGGATGGCGAGCTGGATCACCAGCCACAGGCCCGCCTCGGGGCGGACCGCACAGGCAACCAGCCAGGCCCGGAGGCGATGGTAACTCACCCGGGTTTTCTGACGCGCCCTGGCGGTGGGGAGGGATGTGGTCGACATGGGGCGCTTGGGTAGCGCGTTTTGCGCGCGAGTGAAATCAGCTTGGCGTGAATGACGCCATCTCGGCCCGGAAACCGTCCCGTTCACCGGGCCAGCAGTTCCGGGCGATATTCAAAGTGCATGGTGTCGTAATGATACCATTTGCCGCCCCAGATGAAGCCGTGACGCTCGAAGATGTCGACGATCTCTTGCGGCATCCTGTTCTTGTAGGGAATCGACTTTCCCCGGCCGGACCACAGCCAGTAATCGGAATATCGCAGGTTCAGGTCGATCGCGGCGGCATAGCCGTGCATGCTCATCTTGCCGGTGTCGGCGACGGGCCGACACGACAGCACGCCGGCAATCGGAAAGGCGGCAGCCTTCAGCGCCGGCTCGAGCTTGTCGATTTCCGCCGACACCTCCCTGAGCCGATCGGCGACGCCGTTGATCCGCGTCACCCGGATCGCCTTGCCCCATGATCGCGGCAGCCAGACGATGGTGACGAGATTGCGCTGGACCGCGCCGGCATGGCAGTCGCCATACATCTTCCTGAAGAACGCTTCGTTCCTGAACCGTCCGGGATCGGCGTTCACTGCGGGGGCTGCGGAAACGCCACCCGGATAGGACAAACGGAGCTGGTCGAGGATCGAGGCATCGCGCAGGCGCTGATCGAAGGATTTGCCCTCAATGCCGTCGTCCACAGGCATAGCGGTGCCGTCGCGCCAGAAGATCTGCTTGCCGTCGTGGCCGGACAGAGCCTCGGGATAGGCACGCACCAGCCGATCGAGCAGCTCGGTCCTGGACTGCCCCTTCGCCGGGGCGGATGCGAGCACGAAGATGGCGAAGATTTGCGCGGCCCGCAGTGCGATCATCGGCGCTTGCCGGCCTGATCGAGCAACGCGACATTCGCCTCCTCGATCGGATTGAGCTTGGGATTCCAGGTGTTGGGCGAGTACCAGGAGAAGCGCTCGAAGCGCGCCTTGAGATCTGCCGATTCGAAATATCGCCCTCGCCGCGCAAAGATCTCGTTGCGTGCGATCCGGAGCTCGTCGTTCGAAAGCCCGCGCAGATCGGCGAGCGTGAGCAGGCGCCGATCCGAATCCGGAAAGATGAAGCCGCCTTGCGCCGGGCCGCCGGATTCATAGCGCTCGATCAGCGCAACATTCGCCTTCTCGACGGCGCTCAGCTGCGGGTCCCAGGTGCGCGGGACATACCAGGCGTACCTGCTGAACCGCGCCGTCAGATCGGGCGCGTTGAAGTAGCGCCCACGCCGCGCGAAGATCTCGTTTCGCGCGATGCGCAACTCGTCCTTGCTCAGCGGCCGCAAATCGTCATCGGCAAGCAGCCGGCTGTCCGAATCGGGAAACAGGAGATCCGATTGAGTTCTGGCAGCCGCAGGTGCAGACGATGGAAGGTTCGATGCGGGCGGCACGCCGGCGGTCGCCACCGGGTTTGTCGCGGCCTGGGCTGCCGCGATCTGCGCCGGGGCGCCTGAAAAGTAGAACGAGCCGTCGATCGGCGAAGAGGAAACCCAGGGCTGTTGGGCGCTGCCGGTCGCACGTTTGACGACGAGGCCCACCTGATTGAAGGTCTGGAGCACGTCGAGCCCGGGCCGCTGCATGGTTTCCACCAGCGCCCGCGTATAGGGGCTATGCCCGTCGGCCCCGTCGAGCGCGACGTTGCCGGGTTGGGTGGCATAGGAGAGCAACGTTCCCTCGGGGGCGCGGATTTGGGCGAGGCCGCCGTCGGAGGCACGCAGGCCCCGTCCACCGAACGGATTGTTCCTGCACGCGTCGAGAATCACGATGTTCAGCTTGGTTCCTGCGCCGTCCATCTGCCGCAGCACCAGCGCGGCATCGACCATCTGGAAATCCACGTCGGTCTCACGCGCCGGATTTGCCGTGACCGGCACCAGGTAGTTCGTCCCGCGCAGCTGGATGCCGTGCCCGGCGTAGTAGAACAAGGCGACGTCGGCGCCGATCAACTGGCTGCCGAAGCGCTGGACCGCGGTGTCGAAGGCCGCCTTGTCCAGCTCGACCTGGGCACCGCCGCCGACCAGTGTGAAGCCGAGCCGCTGCAGCGTATCGGCTACCAGCCGCGCATCATTCGCAGGATTCTCCAGCCGCGGCACGCTCTGATAGGCGGAGTTGCCGATGACGAGCGCCACGCGCTTTTCGGCCGCGGCCGGCGAGATGAAACATGCTGCGAACAGCAGGGCGGAAAGAAGCTTCCAGCGCATTGCCTGTTTCCATGGCCGAAAGTCGGGAAAATAGCAGAGGCCGCCACTAAAATCGACGCCGGCAGCTCCCTGCAAGCGCGGGAGGGTAAGGGAATGGTTGCCGCACGGGGATGTGAGTGGTATCCCGCGCCCATGACGACCGTCCCCATTTCCAACATCCGCAACTTCTCCATCGTCGCCCATATCGACCATGGCAAATCGACGCTGGCCGACCGCCTGATCCAGATGACCGGCGGCCTCTCCGACCGCGAGATGGCGGGCAAGGAGCAGGTGCTCGATTCCATGGACATCGAGCGCGAGCGCGGCATCACCATCAAGGCGCAGACGGTGCGCCTGCAGTACCGCGCCAAGGACGGCAAGGATTACATCTTCAACCTGATGGACACGCCCGGCCATGTCGACTTCGCCTACGAGGTCTCGCGGTCGCTGGCGGCGTGCGAGGGTTCCCTGCTGGTGGTCGACGCCAGCCAGGGCGTCGAAGCGCAGACGCTCGCCAACGTCTACCAGGCGCTCGACAACAACCACGAGATCGTTCCGGTCCTGAACAAGGTCGACCTGCCCGCGGCCGAGCCGGAGAAGGTCAAGCAGCAGATCGAGGACGTCATCGGCATCGATGCGTCGGACGCGGTGATGATCTCGGCCAAGACCGGCCTCGGCGTTCCCGACGTGCTGGAAGCCATCGTCACCCGCCTGCCGCCGCCGAAGGGCGACCGCGACGCCACGCTGAAGGCGCTGCTGGTCGACAGCTGGTACGACGTCTATCTCGGCGTCGTCGTGCTGGTGCGCATCGTCGACGGCACGATGAAGAAGGGCCAGCGCGTACGCATGATGGGCACCGGCGCGGCCTACGACGTCGAGCGTGTCGGCTTCTTCACGCCGAAGATGCAGCAGGTCGAGGAGCTCGGCCCCGGCGAGATCGGCTTCATCACCGCCGCGATCAAGGAAGTCGCCGACACCCGCGTCGGCGACACCATCACCGACGACAGGAAGCCCGTCGCCGAGATGCTGCCGGGCTTCAAGCCGGCGATCCCCGTGGTGTTCTGCGGCCTGTTCCCGGTCGATGCCGACGATTTCGAGACGCTGCGCGCCGCGATGGGCAAGCTGCGCCTCAACGACGCCAGCTTCTCCTTCGAGATGGAAACCTCGGCCGCGCTCGGTTTCGGCTTCCGCTGCGGCTTCCTCGGGCTGCTGCATCTCGAGATCATCCAGGAGCGGCTGTCGCGCGAGTTCGACCTCAACCTGATCGCGACCGCGCCGAGCGTCATCTACAAGATGAAGCTCACCGACGGCCAGGAGATCGAGATCCACAATCCCGTCGACATGCCTGACGTGGTCAAGATCGCCGAGATCGACGAGCCCTGGATCGAGGCGACGATCATGACGCCCGACGAATATCTCGGCAGCGTCTTGAAGCTGTGCCAGGACCGCCGCGGCTCGCAGAAGGAGCTGACTTACGTCGGCTCGCGCGCCATGGTGAAATACGATTTGCCGCTGAACGAAGTGGTGTTCGACTTCTACGACCGCCTGAAGTCGGTCTCCAAGGGCTACGCCTCGTTCGACTATCACCTGACCGACTACAAGCCGGCCGACCTCGTCAAGATGCAGATCCTGGTCAATGCCGAGCCGGTCGATGCGCTCTCGATGCTGGTGCATCGCACCCGTGCCGAGGGGCGCGGCCGCGCCATGGTCGAGAAGATGAAGGAACTGATCCCGCCGCACATGTTCCAGATCCCGATCCAGGCGGCGATCGGCGGCAAGGTGATCGCCCGCGAGACGGTGCGCGCGCTGCGCAAGGACGTCACCGCAAAATGCTACGGCGGCGACATCACGCGTAAACGAAAACTTCTGGAGAAGCAGAAGGAAGGCAAGAAGAAGATGCGGCAGTTCGGCAAGGTCGACATCCCGCAGGAAGCCTTCATCGCCGCGCTGAAGGTGGATAGCTGAGGCGGGACGCGGGACGAGCCGCCCCGATCTCCCAAACAGGC
Organism: Bradyrhizobium forestalis; assembly: GCF_002795245.1. Lineage (GTDB taxonomy): Bacteria > Pseudomonadota > Alphaproteobacteria > Rhizobiales > Xanthobacteraceae > Bradyrhizobium > Bradyrhizobium forestalis. The sequence continues at coordinate 23,741 of NZ_PGVG01000041.1, forward strand.
GATCTCCGTCCACCAAACAAAAAGTGCGAAAACAACCCCATGCACAGTAGCCGCCCTTCTGGCGGCACTGTGTTTTTTTGATTTTACGAAATCCGTTTGCTCCGTCGGGCAAAACAGGGGTATGGTGGCATCATTGCGGGGTGTGTGACGCAGGCATCGATCGGCATGCTGATCGATCACGACTTCCGCTTCGCCTCGACGTATCGCGCGAAATCGTCGAGGATCGCCTGCCAGCCGCCTTGCTGCTGAAGAACGGCGTCGCGGCCGTTGTCTCCGCCTTGCCGTCGTGTCGAATTCCTCACCTGCTGTGTCGGTCGTACCTCATTTTGAAAATTTGAGGCTCGAAAGCAAAAGCCCGGCGCGAAGGCCGGGCCTTAACCAATCGTTAACCGCGATGGATTCAGCCTTCGCGGATCGGCGTCGAGGTATTCGTACCCATCACAAGATAGATGCCGTGCTGGGCGTCCGCCTTGTTGTGGTAGCTCTCGCCTGAGTCAGCAATTTTCTTATGGTTCGCGGCGTAGAGGGTCCAACGCCATTGTAAAGCCCGGTCACGGTAGAGGTAGAAGAACATGTCAATAATCTCCAATGGAAGTGATGTTCGTCGGTACCTATTCGAATACAAATTCGACAATTCGGAATGGGGTATCGAGATCGTTGCTGCAAACCCAACCGAAGCCAACGAGAGGCTAAAGGCGATCAGTTGGGCGCAGTACAAAGGGGAGATTTACGCAAAGGTCCCCGTCGTCCCCGGCCCAATGGTTCGGGCTCTTTCCCGAATCCGAAGTGTCTTGGGTATTTGAATTAGTGCAATAGACGCGCGCTACGAGCATCACTGCATTATGCTCCGATAAAATAAACATGTTGGAGCGATGCAATTTTTGCTTGCGGCCAATCGAATCGGTTACTCGCATTGAACCCAAGCTGAATCACGAAACTGTGCGGACACAAAAACAACAAGATAGCGGGAGGCTCTTAGAGCCTGCACGACGTGGGCTTGAACCTTTCGCTCCCTTAGATCCGCGTCCTCATCATGCCAAATGGAGACGCCGAGCGAGCGCAATTGCGCTGCTATGCGAGATGATCCATCATTGCGGTTGTGACTGATAAAGCCGTCAAACTTGAACACTCGATCACGTAGTGCAGGCGTCCAGTCGGGTTCAAAGATTTTGTCTAAATTCAGTACGGTGAACATCAAATTGGCCCCCCCACAACAATCGAATTCCGCAAGGAAGCATCTAAAGAATTACGCACGGCAATTTCTAATTGTATACCTTCTCAGCAGACCGCGCCACCCAGTTCGTAGCTCGTAGGATGGGTTGAGCTCTGGCGGAACCCATCGCCCAAGCGGGCGGGACGCAGGTTCGCGTTCTTGCCAGTTCTAATTCGTAAGAATGAAGTCTGATGGGTTTCGCTTCGCTCTACCCATCCTACGAGCTACGAGCTCCGAGCGACGCCTAATCCACGCCCCTCTCCGCGATCCTGACCCCATCCGCGATCCGGTCGCTCGGATGCAGCACGACGCGGTCGCCGGCGGCGAGTCCGGAGAGAACTTCGGCCGTGCGGTTGTTGCGGTGGCCGATCTGGACGAGGGTCGTCCTGGCGCGGCCGTTGTCGTCGACAAAAACGGCCCACTGATCGGCTTTCCGGAACAAGGCGCTCACCGGCACGGTCAGGGCGTCAGGGGCGCTCCAGGTGGTGACGTGGACGATGACGCGGTAGTCGTGTCCGAGCGGGGCCCACACCTCCGGCGGGTCGGCGAAATCGATGGTGACGCGGACGCGCTGCTCCTCAATGCCGAGCGCGGAGACTTTCAGGAAGCCGGCCGGGTCCACGCGGACCACCTTGCCCTTGATCGGCTGCCCGCCCCAGCCGTCGATCCGCGCCGGCGCGCCGACCTTGATCTGGACGGCGTCGGTCGAGAGCAGGTCGGCGACGACCTCGAGATCGAGCGGGTTGCCGATATCGACCAGCGGCGTCCCGGGCAGGACCGTCGTCTCGCTGTCCTGGATGATCTTCAGCACCCGCCCGCTTGCAGGTGCCGGCACGCGGATGCAGCACATCGGCTCCGCCGACGGGACCGCGCTCGCCGGGTCCATCAGCCGCGCCGCCAGGCTGGTCCGCACCGCGCGGCGCATCTCGACCTGGGCCTTGGCACTCTTCAAGGCGGCCTCGTTGGTGGCCACGTCGAATTTCGCCTTGTCGTAGGCCTGGGCCGAGGTGGATTGGGTCCGCAGCAGCGTCTGCGACCGCTGGAACTCCGTCCGCGAAAAATCCAGCGCGGCTTCGATCCGCTGCACTTCCGCCTCCTGCTGCTGGATAGCGGCATCTGCGGCCAGGACCTCGGCCTGCAGCTGGTCGCGCGAGCGCACGTCGATAAAGCCCGGCAGCGTCGGCTGCATCAGCGCGACGACGGTTTGGTTCGCAACAACCTCGTCGCCGACATGAAGCGAGGGCCCCTGCTCGCCGAGCGGATGCGAAATCCTGAGGACCTTTCCTGCGATCGGCGCCGAGACGGTGTAGACGTGGCGGACGCGGGTCTTGCCGTCGTCATCCGCCGTGATTTCGATCGGTCCCTTCGCCACAGTCGCGAGATCGACCAGAACGGGGCGCGGCCAGGCGAACCAGGCCAGCCCTCCTGCAATCGCGGCCAGAAGCGCGGCGCCGATGATACGTTTGGTCCAATTGGCCGGCATGGCTAATCTCGCGTCTTGAGGACCGCGACCAGGTCCAGCTTGTCGATGCGTTCACGGATGACCGCTGCGGAGGCGATGGCCGCCAGCACCACGACAGAGGTCGCGATGACATAGGTCGAATGCTCGACGACGAGGCGAACCCGCATCAATTCGCCGGCCAGATTCGTCTTCATCACCCATGCCAGCCCGTAGCCCATCAGCCAGCCGGGCGGCTGGGCGATCGCGGTGAGGATGGCGAGTTCCAGGAGGAGGATGCGCAGCACCTCGCCACGCGTGAAGCCGAGCACGCGCAGGCTGGCCAGCTCGCGCGCCCGTTCGGACAGCGAGATCCGGGCGTTGTTGTAGACCACGCCGAACGCGATCACGGCGGCGAGGCCGGTGTAGATGCTCGCCATCGTGGTGACGAGCAATGCGACCGTCTTGCGGAAGTTCGCCAGCGAGACGCGCTGCAGCGCCACGCCGCCGACGGTCGGCATCGACTTCACCGCCGCGTAGAACTCCTCCGTCCGGTTGCCATCGAGGCTGAGGTTCACGCTGTTCACCACCGGCGCCTCGCGCATCAGCTTGCGCAGCGCCTCGATATCCATCATTCCCCTGATGCCGAAATAGTCCTCGACCGTGGCCACGACCGGGATCGTCACAGTGCGACGGGCGCCCTCCAGCAGATCGAGCTCGACGGTGTCGCCGGGCCGGACGTGGAGGATGTGGGCGAGCATGCTGGAGATCGCGAGGCCCGTTTGCGGCAGCGCGACCGGCCGGCGCTCAGCGTCGATGATGCGCCTGAGATCGGCGTCAGTGGGCCGGCCGCTGATGGCGATCCGCCGTTCGGTGTTGCCATGGCGAATGCGGACGGGCACCTCGCGGGACGGCTCGGCGGCGAGAACGCCCGGAAGCCTGCGCACCTGCTCCACCACGTTCGCGATCCGCTTCTCGGCGAAGCCAATCGTCGCGTCCTGCCGGTCGGCCAGGAAGTAGGTGACATCGATCAGGTGCTCCATCGAGTCTCGCGTGAACAGCGAGACGACCAGGATCGCCGTGGCGAGCGCCATGCCGAGCGCCGTGAACGCGGCGCGGACGGGGTGCCGCGCGATGTTGCGGATCATCATGAGCGTCGGCTGCGACACGATCTGATCGAGCTGGATGCTTGCCGGCAGCAGCCGCCGATAGACCGGCGGGGCTGGCGGCTGCATGGCGACCGCCGGCGGCAGCCTCACCACCCCCCGCAGCGCCCGCAGCGCGCCGATGGCGGCGGCCGCCGCGCTGAGCGCGCCTGCGGTGACGTACAGATCCGGGGCCTTCGCGAACACCAGGAACGGGAAGTGGAAGAAGTCGCCGAACAGCGCCGTGACACGCAATCCGAGCCAGGTGCCGGCAATGCCGCCCAGGACGATTCCGATCACGACGATCAGGGCCACGAACTTCAGATAGTGCAGCATGACGCTGCCATTGGAATAGCCCAGCGCCTTGAACAGCCCGATCTGTTCGCGCTCGAGCGCGACCATCCGGGTCAAAGTGAGATTGACCAGGAACGCGGCCACCAGCAGAAAGATCGGCGGCAGCGTGCGGCTCATGTTGTTGAGCATGTCGAGCTCATGATCGAGCCAGGCGTGCGAGGTCTGATCCTTCCGCCCGTGAGCCGCCTGGCCGCCATACGGATCGAGCAAGGCGTCGAGCCGCGCGATCACCTCGCGCTCCGACGCGCCGCGCTGCAGCTTGATCGACACCGCCGAGAAGGCGCCGTCGAGATCATAGACGCCGGCGAGCGTCTTCTCCGACATCCAGACGATGGCGTAGCGGCGATCATCCGGCATCAGGTCGCCCGGGCCGACGGTGAAGACGAACTCGGGGGACAGCGCCGTGCCGACGATGACGAGCTCGCGCTTCCTGCCGTTCAGGATGGCCGAGAACCGCGCCCCTTCCGAGAAGCCGTGAGCCCGGGCGAACGGCTCATTGACGACGACCTCTTCGGAACGCCCGGGCTCCGGATGGCGCCCGGACCGCATATAGAGTCGATTGAGATGCGGCTCGCCGTTGTCGGGCAGCGAAACGAAGTGCGCGCTGGCAGGCGCGGAGAAGCCGGGAATGTCCAGCAGCGCCGGCTTGGCGATGCGGGTGTCGACAGCGGCGACGCCGGGGATCTCGCCGATCCTGCCGGCGAGCGCCTTGGGGGCGCGCTTGGCCTGCGCGAACACGTCGGCAAAGCCGTAGCGCTCGTAATATGCAATCCGGGTCTCCTCCAGCGATCGATGCGAGCCGACCGCGAGCACCAGCGTCGCAACCCCGCCTCCGACGACCAGCGCGACGGCGAGGACCTGCGCCCAGAGCCGCCTGACGTCCCGAAACAGCTTGATGTCGAGCGCCCTCATAGCCGTCACCAGGTGAGCGCGGCGGCTTCCCGCCGGGTCTCGTTGATCCGGATCCGGGAAATCCGCCCGTCGGCGAAGAACAGCACCCTGTCGGCGACCTCCTGGATGCTGGCATTGTGGGTGATGATGAGCGTGGTGGTTCCGAGCTGCCGGTTGACGCCGAGCAGCGCCTCGATGACACGAATGCCGGTCTTCGAGTCCAGCGCCCCGGTCGGCTCGTCGCAGAGCAGCACCGCTGGGCGCTTTGCGATCGCGCGGGCGATAGCGACGCGCTGTTGCTCGCCGCCGGAGAGCTGGGCGGGGAAATGATGCATCCGCTCTTCCAGCCCGACCAGCGCGAGCGCATCGGCAGGCCGCATCGGGTTTCTGGCGACCTCGGTGACCAGCGCGACGTTTTCATAGGCGGTGAGGCTCGGCACCAGATTGTAGAACTGGAAGACGAAGCCGACATGGTCGCGGCGATACATCGTCAGTTCCCGGTCCTGAAGGTCCGTCAGGTCGAGATCGCGGAAATACAGCTTGCCACTGCTCGGCCGGTCGAGACCGCCCATGATGTTGAGCAACGTCGTCTTGCCGCTGCCGGAGGGGCCGAGCAGCACGACCACTTCCTTCCCGGCGATCTCCAGATCGACATTCCTGAGGGCGTGCACCATCACCTCGCCTGAGACGTAGGTCTTGGTCAGTGCCTTGGCGGTGAAGACAGGCTCGCTCATCGACGTCCTTTCGAGCCGCTACCACCCGAGGGCACATGCTTCGCGAAGTCAGCCGTGCCGATAATCGCGGGGCGTGTTCCGGCCCAGCAATCGGCCGAGATGAGGAATGAACGCCGGGACTTCCGCTGCGTACTTCGCGTAGGCGTCACCGAACTCCGCCCTGGCGTCCTGTTCCTCGTCACGAGCGAGCTTCACGTACATGACCGTCAGCACCGGGAACATCGCCAGCGTGAGGATGGTCGGCCATTGCAGCAGGAAGCCGAACATGACCAGGACGAATCCGACATATTGCGGATGCCGAACGTAGCTGTAGGGGCCGGAGGTCGCGAGACTGCGGGTCTGCTGCGCGTCGTAGAGCACCCTCCAGGCGGCGGCGATCAGAAGGAACCCTGCACCGATAAGGATGAAGCTCAGGACGTGGAACGGTCCGGCGTGCGGATTTGTCTTCCAGCCGAACACCATCTCGAGCAGGTGACCGGCGTCGTGGGAGAACCAGTCGATGTTCGGGTAGCGCGACTGCAGCCAGCCCGAAAGGAAATAGATTGTGAGTGGAAAGCCGTACATCTCCACGAACAGCGCCACCAGGAACGCGCTGAAGGCGCCGAAGGAGCGCCAGTCGCGGGAGGTCTGCGGCTTGAAGAAAGTGTAGGCAAACAGGATGAAGACCGCCGAGTTGACGATGACGAGGCTCCAGAGACCGTAGGCGGGCGCGGCGTCGTGCATCACGCGCTCCTTTGATCGTTCGGCTGGCCGCCGCCGTGATGGTGACCATGTCCGCCATGCATGAAGACGTGCATCAGCGGACAGGCAAGGAGCGGGACCCAGACCAGGAGACCCAGCACGTGGGCCCGGTGCTCGGTGAACAGCAGCGCGCCGGCGACGACCAGGAATCCGATCAGGACCAAGCCAGCCCTGGCCTTTGTGGAGATGCGCCCTTGCGGGCGCTGTCGATACCCGGAATGGTCTTGCACCGTCATGTCGCGCTCCTGCGGCCGTTGAGAGGCTAGCGGTGCGGTTGCCATCATTGTTGATTCACATCAAAGCCCTCACGCAAGCCCTCACTTGCCTTGCATCGGCATGGAGCCCATCGCCCCTGCGGGATCGGCCTCATGCCTGCGAAGTGCTCATCGCTTGAGCCTTGTCAAAGTGGAACTCCCGCTGCGCCTTACGGTGTTATTTTTACGATCCGGGAGAACGGACATGATCATGAAGAAGCTCTTGGCCACCATCGGCGCAGTTTCCCTGCTCGCCGTTCCCGCGATGGCTCAGACGACCGACAAGGAAAGGGCCGGCCATCACTACAGCGGTGGGCCGAAGACCGAGGTCCCCCATCACATGGGCAAGAAGGAAACGACCGGCGCTTCGACGAACGCGGCGTCTGGCGGTCATCATTACACCGGTGGACCGAACAGCTCGACACCGCACCACAAGGGCGACAAGGCCAAGTGAATTTGCCCAGCGGCGGTCCGTGACGGTGCTGCTCTCGGGCCGGCTGCTACGCTGGCCGCTATGGCTGCGCCGAGCTCGCAGGATGGGTTGAGCTCTTGCGAAACCCACGCCCAAGCGGGCGGACGCAGGTTCTCGTTTTTGCCATTTCCAATTCGGAAGAATGAAGTTCGATGGGTTTCGCTTCCGCCTTCGCTCTTCGAGCTACGGCGGACAAGTCGCTCTACCCATCCTACAAGTTGGATTGCGCCGGTTGTGCTCGAAACGCGATTTGAGCCGTAGGCGAAGGCGAGTCGCGCTTCGAAAAGTGAAAATTAGTTTTGCGTCATAATCGTAATGACTCCGACGCAAAAAAAGAAAATAGGGTGAAATCAACAAGAATGAAATCAACAAGAATAATGGGAGGAGTAAATGGATACTGCGGGTCGCCTGCGCGCGATGGCGGTGTTGTGCCGTCAGACAGCCGCGCGTCATCCTGATCGAAGCTGGAAACTGCTCGCCGAAGCCGAGTATTGGGAGCATTTGGCCAATGATGCGCCGCTCGATCATGTCGAGCGTTGCTCGGTTCGTTCACCGCCTGATCGAGAGCCTGGTATCAAGAAACCGGCCGCGGCCCTCGCGGGGTGAGTGCGAAACAAAATAGTTTGTTAGCTTCCGTGTGCCTAACCTGAAGAGTGCCGCCCGCCGCCGATTGCGGCACATTGGAATGGGAATGCCGGCCCCGGCTGTTACCCCATCCTGCGGCTGGGGCCGTTTTGAACTTTCGCAGCATCGTTCAAACCCGGTCCACAACCATGCTTAGAGGCATCGCTATAGCGCTATTCGGAATGGGCATCTTGTCTCAGCTCGATCGAGCGCTCTTCTATGGTCGCAATAGTGAGGCTGCGCTCAGTCTCATGCGAGACATCGGCCGTGGCTTCGGGCTGTAGGGCCCCGTCCGCGCGCCTCGTCGATCAGGCAGCGCCCTAGCCAGCGGCTACTTCTTCAACAATATTCCCTTCGTTCGTGCCATTCGCCTGACTGATCCGGCGTGGCGGCCCAATTCGGCGGCTATCTTCGATGCGCCAGCGCCCCGCCGGGCCAGCGCGACCAGCCGTCGAACCTCCTGCTCGGCCCATTGCTTTGGCTTCGGCGTCTTCATGGTGCGGCCCCACGACCTGCACCACTTAACGACTGCGGACGGCGGTCAGCACTTGGGAAATTTACGGGTGTCGCGCCCGGGTCGAGATCCGACCGGACCCGGACATGGACCGACTCTCGGCTGAGCTGGCGAGCGGCCGACCTCCACCGACATCGATCGACCGCCGGCGTATTCATGTTCAAATTACAAGGGCCGGAGATCGGGAAACGCGCCGCGATCGATTGCGGCGAGCCATATCGCCAGGGCGCTCATCAGGCCCAGGCCCACGAAAGTGAGCAGCGTCTGCGATGCCAGGCTGTTCCAGCCGATGCTGAGCAGCGCATGAGCGGCAAATGACAGCAAGACACTGGCGCAATAGATCGCGAGCGAATATTCGCCGCATCGTATCAGCGGCCACAGTGCTCTGGCTTTCAGGATGTTGGCATTGCTTGGAAGAAGGCGCCAGCAGAGCAGCGCGAGCGCGGCAAAATGCAACAATCGCAAGATGTCGAGATTGGTCTTGTCGACCGGGTAGATCAGCCGCGACACCCATCCCGGCACGTAGTCCTCGATGGCGTGGATCTGCCAGCCCAAGGTGATCACGAACGAGAACAGCACGTAGCCCGCCGCGAGAACAGCAAGAGCCCGGGAATTGAGAATGGCCAGTTGCCAATCGCCGCGGTTTGCCCCCCACCAGATGCCGATCACGAACAGCAACTGCCAGTTCAGCGGATTGAAATAGAGCTGTCCCCTCGGATAGGCCGGGATGTACCAGTCAAACAGATGGGCGAGAACATAGAGAGCGACGGATCCGGTCAGGGCCAGCGGCCAGGCGCTGATCGTCAACGGCACGATAAGGATGAGCGCGAAGTGGAGTATGACCATCAACAGCAGAGGGTCCAGATTGACCGGAGCATATCGCAACAACGCCACCTGAAGCAGCGTTTCCGCAGGCTGTTGCAGCAGGATGGCCAGGTTGGCGTGATCGAACATGCCGGGCTGCCACGCCGCGATGTAGGACACTTCCGCCAGCAACAGGACGACAGTCAGAATTTGCGCGATATAGATCTCGAACGAGCGCCGCAACATGCGCGAGCTCGCGACCGCAAAGCCGGATCGACGCAAGAGTTCGCCGTAGACGCAGCCGGACGCAAGGCCCGACAGGAATACGAGAATCTCTGCCGCATCGCTGAAGCCGAAATTCTTGGGCGTGAACCTGTTCAGATAGCTTTCCGGGATGTGATTGATATAGATCCACCACAGGGAAAGGCCCCGAAAGAGGTCGATCCGAAGATCGCGCTTCATCAAGGCTGGCGATATGGTCGCAATCGGTTTCACGCCTGCGCGCTGCCTTTCCTGATTGGTGCGCCTCCCCGCATGCGCGCGCTCTCGACGCACCGTCATGGCGCGCTCCTGCGGCCATCGAGAGCCTAGCGGCGCGGTCGCCATCATGGTTGATTCACATCAAGGTCTCGTCGGAGTCCTCACTTGCCTTGCGTCGGCATGGCACCCATCCGCCCCTGCATCATCGGCATCATGCCCATATTGGGCGCGAGCACGCCATCGACCTTGATCCCATCAGCCAAATGGACCAACATCGCGCCTCTACCGCTCACGGCAGAAGGAGCGAGACGGCGCGGATGTCCGAGCTTCCCGGATTTGGTCTGGTCGAGCGGGCGCGAGCGATCGCCCCATTGATTGCACGCGAGGCCGACGAGATCGAGCGGACGCGGCGGCTGACGCCGGGCGTCGTCTCTGCGCTGATCGAGAACGGGCTTTATCGGGCACTATTGCCGCAAAGCCTCGGCGGCGCGCAAGCTCCGCCGGAAACCTTCATGCAGATGCTGGAGGAAATCGCCAAGGCGGATGCGTCTACCGCCTGGTGTCTCGGCCAGTGCAGCGTCTGCGCGATGATCGCGGCCTGGCTCGATCACGACACCGCGCATGGGATCTTCAACACCGCGCCCGGCATCCTCGCCTGGGGCGCGGTGGCGCATGAGGCGCGCGCGGTCGACGGCGGCTATCGCGTCACCGCGCGCTGGGACTTTGCCTCGGGCTCACGCCAGGCGAGCTGGCTGGGGGCGCATGTCCGCATCGTCGATGCCGACGGAGTGCCATGCAAGAATGCCGACGGATCGCCGGAGGTGCGCACCATCCTGTTTCCGGTGGCGAACGCGACGCTGCACGACGTGTGGCAGGCGATCGGGCTCGCCGGCACCGGCACGGATTCCTACGAGGTGAACGACCTCTTCATCGCCGAGCGCTTCACGGCGTTTCGCGACGTGCCGTCCGCGCTGCGCGAGAAGGGTCCGCTCTACAAGATCGGCACCGGCGTGGCCTTCAGCCTCGGCTTTGCCGCGGTCTCGCTGGGCGTGGCGCGCGCCACGCTGGATGCCGCGATCGCGCTGGCGCGTGGAAAGCACCAGTCGCTCGCCGTCGGCGCGATGCGCGACAATGCGGCGGTTCAGGGACTGATCGGCCGCACCGAGGGCGATTTGCGCGCCGCGCGCGCCTATCTCTATGCGACCGCGCATGCGATGTGGCGCGACCTCTGCGTAACAGGCGAATTCAGCGCGGCGCATCGCAGCGCGGTCCGCCTGGCTGCGACCTGGACCATCCATCAATCGGCGAGGGTGGTCGACACGGCTTATCACATGGCCGGTGCGACGGCGGTATTCCGCAGCAACCCGTTCGAGCGACGATTTCGCGACATGCATGCCATAGCCCAGCAGATCCAGGCGCGCGATACGCATTACGAGGATGTGGGGAAGGCAATTTTGGCGGGGAGTCTAACGCCGAGTGATTTGGGAGCAGGTTGATCGGGCACACGCGCGCTCAACCTCTCCTTGCCACCAGCGCGGCGTCATCGCCGTCTACGCCTTGCGCGCGCCGGGCAGCCGGCCTCGCCAGCCCATGCCGATGATGACGGCAATCATCAAGAGGAAGGCAACGGCCGTGGTGAAGTCGACGATGCGGTCGCCTCCCGAGCACATGTCACGATTGAGGCACGCGCGGGACAACAGGCCAACCCGAAGCAGGGCCGCGAGCACGCCGAAATAGAACAGGACGCCGAGCACGAGATAGGCCGCCGTCACGAGCGCGCGCCGCCATCGCGACGGCATCGCCGGGTCGTCCGCGCTTCGTTCGGTCACGAATTGTCCCGGATGGGCCTTGGCCGGGTTGCGTATCTGCACGGTGGAATGGGTCAGGAGATCGTGAACCGCCTGGTTGCGGCGGGTGGCGGTCATGGCCAGGAAGGAGTACCAGCCCAGCACGCTCTTGATGGCGAAGCGAGCCAACGCCTTTGCGAAGCTCAGATTTCCGCCGCGGTCATCGACCACGCGCAGATTGGTCCAGAAGTGCCCGAGCGTGCCGCCGGTGCGCCAGACCAGCATCGGCTCGTAAAGCAGCAGAATCACCACGACCGACACGCCGAGGGTTCGGGCCAGGGTGTCGCTCTGCGTGTTGCTCGCCACCGTCAGGGCGCCGAACAGCAGGGCCATCGCCAGCATCCAGTCGAGCAGGATGGCTTTGAGCCGCCGCGAAAAGCGCGCGTAGCGCGGTCCGGGGAGCGGTAGAGGAGCCGCGTCGGAGGTCATGGGGGGAAGCCGCATCCGTTCACGAGATCCACCTATGAGACGCCGGCAGGTGGTTCACAGTTCGACCATACCAGACTGCGGCCTCACGCCACCAGCGCAGCGTCCTCGTCGTCGCCATCGATGCCGCGCTGCGCGGTGAGCAGGCTGATGATCTCGGCATTCGGCCGGGCCTTGCTGAACAGGAAGCCCTGGCCCTCATGGCAGCCCTCGGCGCGGAGACAGCTCAGCTCGGCTTCGGTCTCGACGCCTTCGGCGGTGATGGTGACGCCAAGGCCTTTGCCGAGGCTGACGATCGAGCGGATGATCGCCTGGGCCTCGCGGTTGGCGGCTAAATCGCGCACGAAGGACTGGTCGATCTTGATCTTGTCGAAGGGAAAGCTGCGTAAGTAGCTGAGGCTGGAATAGCCGGTGCCGAAATCGTCCATGGAGATGCGCACCCCGAGGGCGCGCAGCGCGTGCAGCGTCGCCAGCACCTGCGCGCTCTTCTCCAAGAGCAGCGTCTCGGTGATCTCGAGCTCGAGCCGGCGCGGCGGCAGGCCGGAATGCTTCAGCGCGTCCGTCACCATCGAGAGCAGATTGCCGCTGCGGAACTGGAGCGGCGAGAGGTTGACGGCGACGCGGACATCGTCGGGCCAGGCCGCGGCATCGAGGCAGGCCCGGCGCAGCATCAGCCCGCCGAGCGGATTGATCAGGCCGGTGTCTTCCGCGACCGGAATGAACTCGGCCGGCGAGACCATGCCGCGCTCGGCATGCGGCCAGCGCACCAGCGCCTCGAAGCCGGTGATGCGACCGCTCTGGAGGTCGATCAGCGGCTGGTAATAGGGACGCAGCACGTCGTTCTGGATCGCGTCGCGCAGCTCGACCTCGATCTTGCGGCGGCTCTGCGCTTTTGCATCGAGCGCGGCTTCGAAGAACGCAAAGGTGCCGCGCGAATCGGCCTTGGCGCGCGACAGCGCCATGTCGGCGCTCTTGAGCAGCTTTTCGGAATCGTCGCCGTCGCCGGGCGCCATCGCGATGCCGATGGAAGCGCCGATCACCACGGAATGGCCGTCGAGCAGATAAGGATCGGAAATGGCTTCCAGCAGGCGTTTTGCGAGCAACACGGCGTCTTCGGGCCGCGTCAGGCCGCTCTGCACGATGGCAAATTCATCGGAGTTGAGCCGCGCCAGCGCGTCCTCCTCGCGCAAGGTGGAGCGCAGCCGCTTGGCGACGCCGCGCAGCAGCTTGTCGCCGACCGCATGGCCCAGCGTGTCGTTGACCGACTTGAAATTGTCGAGCCCCAGCATCAGCAGCGCGACCTTGTCGGTGCTGCGCCGCGTGTGCAGCAGCATCTCGTCCATCTGCTGCCGCAACAGGCTGCGATTGGGCAGGCCGGTCAGCCCGTCATGCTGGGCCATGAAGGCGAGCCGCGCCTCGGCGCGCTTGCGCTCGGTGATGTCCATCAGCGCGAGCAGCACCGCGGGCCGCTCGGCATAGGTCAACTCGCGGGAATAGATCGCAAGGTCGATCAGCGCGCCGTCGGCCTTGACATGCTTCCAGGTGCGGCCGGCCCGTTCCTCGCTGGAGCGATCGGCGGTCCAGGGCGGCTCGCTGTCGAAGGCCTGCAAGGAGCGGATCTTCAGTCGCTCGAACTCGGCCCGGCTGTAGCCGTAATGCGCGACGGCGGCGTCGTTGACGCCGATGATGTGCTCGTCGTCCAGCGCGCAGACGATCATGGGCACGGGATTGCCGTCGAACAGCAGGCGGAACGAGGCCTCGCGCTGCTTCAACTCGGTGATGTCGACGCGCAGGCCGACGACGCCGCCGTCATCGGTCAGCCGCTCGTCGATCAGGATGACGCGGCCGTCCGACAGCTTCTGCTCGTGGCGCGCGCCGGGCTGATAGAGCTTTTGCAGACGCTCGGCGATCCACGCGTCCTCGTTGCCGATCGCCTCGGGATAGTCGCCGCGGGCGACCCCGATTCGCAGCGTGTCTTCGAGACGCGCGCCTTCCTCGAACAGATCGGCGGTCTTGCTGTAGATCTCGGCGTATTTCCTGTTCCAGAGGACGTAGCGACCTTCGGCATCGAGAAACACGATGCCCTGCGGCAGGATGTCGATCGCCTGGCGCAGGCGCTCATGGGATTTGCGCGCTTCCGCGATGGCGGCTTCCGCCTCGGCACGGCTGCGCAGGACTTCGTCGCGTTCGGAAAGGACACGCGGCGCACGCGCGAAGCGCGGCTTGCGCGCCTTCTGGCCGGCGCGGGCAAGCACGCTTTGCTTTCGCTTTTTTGTTCTTCGAGACCCCAAACTCAACTTCACTCGTCCCAGTCGCGCCCAGCGGCCGCAAGTGTTGGGGCAAGTGTCTGAAAAAAAAGTAATCTTGCCCGGCCGCGGCCCGCGCGAGGCGGAGCTTGCTGCCTGTTTGCGCGGCGCGGCTGCGGCGGCAGGCGCCGTCAAACCGCGTCCTGCGTCGCAATCCATGATCGATCTGGCGCAAAATTGCGCGCGCGCTTGAATCAGTTCCGAAATCGGGCGCGATTGCATGCGAGCTGCGGATTTTCCTCACTCCGCGCACGAATTTTGGTCAATGCAGGATAAGGTTATTGCACCGTTAAGAAACGGCAGCTTGAGACGCAATTTGGGCGAGCTCGTCCGCGGTGAGCTGTGCTCAGTTCGACAGCGTCATTGTTAACCCTGATCCAGCATTGGGCTATAACAACGTCAGCATGAGTCGCCGCTGCATCACCCTCCTCCTGCTTTCGCTCGCTCTCCTGACCGCCGGCAGCGCGCTGGCCCAGGACAAGGGCAGCATCAACCCGAAGCCGCTGCCGCCGCTCGCCAATCCGAACGATCCCGATCTTGCCGCCAAGGAGCTGTTCGCGCGCAAGCTGCTGCCCTCGAAGGGGCCGGCCCATGTCATCGGCTCCTACACCAAGGGCTGCATCGGCGGCGCGGAGCAGATTCCGATCAACGGCGACCATTGGCAGGTGATGCGCCTGTCGCGCAACCGCAGCTACGGTCATCCCGAGATGATCGCGCTGATCAGACGGCTCGCGGCGAAGGCGCACAAGGACGCGGGATGGCCCGGCATCCTGGTCGGCGACATCGCCCAGCCGCGCGGCGGGCCGGCGCTGTCAGGCCATGCCAGCCACCAGATCGGGCTCGACGCCGACATCTGGCTGACGCCGATGCCGGACCGCCGGCTTTCGCGCGAGGAGCGCGAGGACATGTCGGCGGTGATGATGGTGCGCCCGGACCGGCTCGACGTCGACCCCAGGGTGTTCACACCCGGCCATGTGCTGGTGCTGCGCGATGCGGCGCGGGAGCCCGCCGTGCAGCGCATCTTCGTCAACGCCGCGATCAAGAAGGCGTTGTGCCGCGAGGCCAAGGGCGATCGCGCATGGCTATCCAAGATCCGGCCGTGGTGGGGCCACGACTACCACTTCCACATCCGCATGCGTTGTCCGCCGGGCGCCGACGAATGCGAAGGCCAGCCGTCGCAGCCCGAGGACGAAGGCTGCAAACCCGCCGATCTCGCCTACTGGTTCTCCGACGCAGTGCTGCACCCCAAGCCGCCGCCGGAGCCGCCAAAGCCGAAGCCGCCGATGACGCTCGCGCAGATGCCGGCGGCCTGCAAGGCGGTGCTGCATGCTGGTGATGCGAAGCCGTAATGCGCCGCCGGCGCTACACCCTCAGCTGTCGTCCCGGACAAGCGCGCCCCAAGCGCGCCGATCGGGGACGACGGCGGTGAGTGCTGCGCGCTTGTCAGGATGACGAACTCGTTTGACCTAAAGCCGGGGCCTGCTATCTTCGCAATTGCGATATCCCTGCCGGTCGTAAGCCGTCGCAAGGCCACGTGGAACAGCGCGTCCGCCCGTCGCACCATACCCACCCAACGCCAGATTTGCGCGTGCTCCCTGTGCGCGCGAGCTCGCACGGAGCGCATCCCATGTTTCGCATGACCGGACTTTTCGCCGCCTTCGTCATTCTCGCAAGCGCGAGCTTTTCGCCTGCAGCTGCCGAGGACAAGACCATCACCGTGTTCGCCGCCGCCTCGATGAAGAACGCGCTGGACGAGATCGACGCCGCCTACACCGCCAGGACCGGCGTCAAGTTCAGCGTCAGCTATGCCGCAAGCTCGGTGCTCGCCAGGCAGATCGAGCAGGGCGCGCCGGCCGACGTGTTCGTCTCGGCCGACACCGACTGGATGGACTACGCGATCTCCAGGAAGACCATCAACGAGCCTTCCAGAGTCAACCTGCTCGGCAACAGCATCGTGCTGATTGCGCCGAAGGATTCCAGGATCGACAACGTGACGATCGCGCAAGGCTTCGATCTCGCCAAGCTCGCCGGTGACGGCAGGATCGCGACCGGCGACGTCAAGTCGGTGCCAGTCGGCAAGTACGCCAAGGCGGCGCTGGAAAAGCTCGGCGCCTGGCAGACCGCCGAGCCGAAATTTGCCATGGCCGAGAGCGTGCGCGCCGCGCTGACGCTGGTGGCACGCGGCGAGGCCGTGCTCGGCATCGTCTATTCCACTGACGCCAGGGTCGAGCCCGGCGTCAAGATCGTCGGCACCTTCCCGGCGGATTCGCATCCCGCAATCATCTATCCCGTCGCGGCGACCACGACCGCGAAGGATGGGACCAGCGACTATCTCGCCTTCCTGCGTTCTACCGCCGCCAAGACCATTCTGGAAAAATACGGCTTCAAGTTTCTGGTCAGTCCCACAACCTGATTTTGCGACCTGATATTACGCCTTGATGTTCGACATCTCTCCCGCTGAATGGACGGCGATCCTGCTCTCGCTCAGGGTCGCCGTCATTGCAACGCTGGTGGCAACGCCATTCGGCATCGCGCTGGCGTGGCTGCTCGCGCGGCGTGATTTCTGGGGCAAGTCGTTTCTCGACGCGCTGGTGCATCTGCCGCTGGTGCTGCCGCCTGTCGTCACCGGCTATCTGCTCTTGCTGACCTTTGGCCGCCGCGGCCTCGTTGGCGGATTCCTGGCCGATCATCTCGGCATCGTCTTCTCATTCCGCTGGACCGGGGCTGCGCTTGCCTGCGGCGTGATGGCGTTTCCGCTGCTGGTGCGGCCGATGCGGCTGTCGATCGAGGCGATCGACCGCCGGCTCGAGCAGGCGGCCGAGACGCTTGGCGCGGCGCCGTGGAAAGTGTTCTTCACGGTGACGCTGCCGCTCGCGCTGCCCGGCGTGCTCGCCGGCATGGTGCTGGGCTTCGCCAAGGCGATCGGCGAGTTCGGCGCCACCATCACCTTCGTCTCCAACATTCCCGGCGAGACCCAGACGATTTCATCGGCGATCTATTCGCTGATCCAGACGCCCGACGGCGATGCCGCGGCGGGCCGGCTGGTGATCGTCTCGATCGGGCTGGCGCTGGGCGCCTTGATTGCCGCCGAGTGGTTCGCCCGCCGCGCCACCGCGCGGCTGCATGGGAACTGACCATGCTGCGCGTCGACATCGAAAAGCAGCTTGGCGAATTCTCGCTGCACGCGTCCTTCAGCAGCGAAGGCCGCGTGATCGGCCTGTTCGGCGCGTCGGGCGCCGGCAAGACCTCGCTGATCAACATGATCGCAGGGCTGTTGCGGCCCGACCGCGGCACCATCGTGATCGATGGCGAAACCGTCGACGACACCGCGGCCGGCATCCATGTCCCGGCCTGGCGCCGCCGCATCGGCTATGTGTTCCAGGACGCGCGGCTGTTCCCGCATCTCAACGTCGCGCAGAATCTCGATTACGGACGGCAGATGAACCGCCTGCCGTCCGATCCTGTCCAGCACCGGCGCATCATCGACCTGCTCGACATCGGTGCCCTGCTCGGCCGCCGCCCCGGAAAACTCTCCGGCGGCGAGCGCCAGCGCGTCGCACTCGGACGCGCGCTGTTGTCGAAGCCGCGCCTGCTGCTGCTCGACGAGCCGCTCGGCGCGCTCGACGAGGGCCGCAAGCTCGAGATCCTGCCCTATCTGGTGCGGCTGCGGGACGAAGCCAACGTACCCATGGTCTATGTCAGCCATGATGCCGCCGAGCTGCGCCAGCTCGCGACGCAGATCGTGATGCTGAAGCAGGGCCGGGTGACGTCGTTCGGCGGAGTGAAGGTGCTGACGTAGCAGGGCAGTAGCCCGGATGGAGCGAAGCGTAATCCGGGACAGTGTCGCTGCAGCAACAGGTTTCCCGGATTGCGCTGCGCTCCATCCGGGCTACGCGGCTCAATATTCGGAGCTACCAGCCGCGCTCGACGTTGCGCACTTCGCCGGTCCTCGCGTCGACATAGACCTCCATCCAGCGGCCGGCCCGGTCGCGTCCGTCGACCTCCCATTCGTCGCCGAGGAAATTCGTGTGCGAGACCGTCACGACGCCGAGATCGGTGGCGACGTCGAGCGCGGCCTGCATCGAGATCTGGTCGCCGGTGTCATAGGCCATCGCCGGCGCAGCCGATCCGAGACCGATCGCGACGATGGCAGGCAGAATGAAACTTCGCATGGAACTGCTCCTGTCAAAGACATTGACCGTCACGCGAAGAACGAGCGACGCCGTGGAGCGTTCCGGATGCGGAGGCCACGAAGCCGCGCAAATCTTCGGCGGTTGCGGCGATTTGGTGGCGGTTGTCTGGCGAGAGGTTCCGCCATGATTGCGGCGGCATACGGTTGCCCGGACGCGAGAGTTTGCCAGTATCCCCGCGACGACCTTCGTAGGGTGGGCAAAGGCGCGCTCTTCGCGCGCCGTGCCCACCGTCTTTTCCTGTTGGTGGGCACGGCGCAAGGGCGCCTTTGCCCACCCTACGGCAGCTACGGCAGCGTCAGACCCCCGCCACCTGCGTCCACAGATCCGCGAGCTTCTTTCGCAACGCCTGCCGGCGCGTCAGCGGCGCGGGCGTCTCATCTTCTTCGGGCAGGCGGAGACCGACGACATTGACGCGGCCGCCGGAGATCGAGCGCGCGACAAGCACGATCTCGTCCAGCGGCAGCTCAGCGCCTTCCTTCGGCGCGCGGTCGAGATTCACGTCGAAATAATCGGCGAGCGTGAGCTTGCTCTCGTCCTCGCTCACCTTCACGCCGTAGATCTCGGCGAGCTCGGCGAGCGTGTGCTCGCCGGAGACCATGAAGTCGCCGAGCAGATGCGGATCGGACGCCGCGCTCGGCTGCATGTCGACGAAGAAGCGGTCGAGCGACTCGGCCTTTTCCGGCGGGGCCAGCAGGTAGATGTAGTCGCCCGGCGCGACCGGGTCGGCTTCCGTCGGCGTCAGGATGTTCTCGTTGCGGATGACGAGCGTCGGCTTGGACCAGGACGGGATCAGGCCGCGACGGAAATACAGGCTCTTGGGCCGCACCGGATAGCCGACCAGCTGCTGCTCGAGCTGGCCGGGCAGATCCAATTCGACGCGGCGCGGGCCGCGCTCGGCACGCGGCAGTGCCACATGCAGCCTGCGCGCGGCCGGCGCCAGGGTCCAGCCTTGCAGCAGCAGCGAGATGATGACGACGACGAAGGCGACGTCGAAATAGAGATAGGCCTTGGACAGCCCGACCAGCATCGGGATCGAGGCCAGGAAGATCGCGACCGCACCGCGCAGCCCGGTCCAGGCGATGAAGATCTTCTCGCGCCAGTTGAAACGGAACGGTGAAAGGCACACGAACACCGCGAGCGGCCGCGCCACCAGCATCAGCACGAGCGCGACGGCAACCGCCGGCAACACACTGGTGCCGAGCCGGCTCGGCGAGACCAAAAGACCGAGCAGCACGAACATCACGATCTGCGCCAGCCAGGTCGCGGCATCGAGGAACGTCACCACCGAATTATGCGCGCGCGTCGGCCGGTTGCCGATGATGATGCCGGCGAGATAGACCGCGAGGAAGCCGGAGGCGTGCATGATCTGCGAGCCGCCGAAGATCACGAGCGCACCCGTGGTCACGAACGGTGCATGCAGGCCCTGCGGCAGCGCCACCTGGTTGAGGGCGATCACGACGAGGCGCCCGCCGATGACACCGACGATGGCGCCGAGCGCCGCCTCGAGGACGAACTCCATCAGCACATGGCCGGGCGAGCTCGAGCCGACCGAGATGTATTCCACCAGCATCAGCGTGAGGAAGATCGCGAAGGGATCGTTGGTGCCGGATTCCGCCTCCAACGTCGCGCCGACGCGCGGGCGCAGGCGCAGGCCCTGGGTGTGCACCAGCAGGAATACGGCGGCCGCGTCGGTCGAGGCCACCACGGCGCCGACCAGCAGCGATTCCGCCCAGTTGAGGTCGAGCGCGTATTTCGCGAACGGCGCCGTGACCACCGCGGTCAGCAGCACGCCGACGGTCGCGAGCACCACGGAGGGCGCGAGCACGGTGCGGATGCTGGCAAAGCGCGTGCGCAAGCCGCCGTCGAACAGGATCAAGGCGAGCGCGACCGAGCCGACCAGATAGGTGGTGCGGACGTCGTCGAACTGGAGCTGCCCGGGGCCGGAATCGCCGGCGAGCATGCCGATCGCAAGGAAGACGAGCAGCAGGGGCGCCCCGAAGCGCAGCGCGAGCAAGCTCGAGAGGATGCCGGCCATGACGAGGACGGCGCCAAGCAATATGGCGAGACTGACGGAATCGAGGGAGGCCATCCACCTTCCGGGTACAAATAGCTAGAATTTCATCCTTATCGTCGCAGCCTCTGCGCGCCAACCCATTTTCGCTCCTCGCGGCAATCCGCCCGCATTTTACGGCCTTAACGCGCTTCACTTACCGGTGTATCGATGGCCTGCGTACGCCCTTTGTGGGATTCTGCGGCGCCCTCGAATCAATTCCTCCCCGCTTTTCCGACGAGACCGATGGACATGGACCTCAAAGACTTCATGGAGTTCGTGCAGACGACCGCACGCAGCGTCGGGGCGGAAATCTCCTCACCCTGGTTCTACCTGCAATTCGGTCTCATCCTGACCGCGGCCGGCATCGCCTATGCCGCAGAGGCCGCCATTCGCAGCCGTGTCGACATGACATCGCTGGCGATGCGCTGGCCGCTGCCGCTCCGGCATTTCGTCCGGGTGATGGTCTCCAGCGCCTCGACGGCGGTGTTCACGCTGCTCGTGATCATCTCGCGCGTGGTGATGTACCACGCGACCTGGCCGAGCCGCAGCTATCTCCTGATGGTCGCAGCCAAGCTGGGCTTCGCCTGGCTCGTGATCCGGCTCGTGACCTCGGTGCTGCGCAACGCCTTCATCGTCAAGCTGGTGTCGATCACGGCCTGGTTCGTCGCCGCGCTCTCCATCGTCGGCCAGCTCGATGCGACGGTCGACCTGCTGGATTCCTTCGCGATCGTGCTCGGCGGGTTGCGACTGACCCCGCTGCTGGCGCTCAAGGCCGGCGCGCTGCTTCTCATCGCGCTATGGGCCACCAACATCGCCAGCAATTTCGCCGAGAGCCGGATCAACTCGACGACGGACCTGACGCCGTCGGTGCAGGTGCTGCTGGTCAAGATCATCCGCATCGGGCTTCTTGCCGTCGCAATTGTCATTGCGCTCGGCGCCGTCGGGATCGACCTGTCGGCGCTCGCGGTGTTCTCCGGCGCGGTCGGCGTCGGCATCGGTATCGGCCTGCAGAAGATCGTGGCCAACTTCATCTCGGGCATCATCCTGCTCGCCGACAAATCGGTGAAGCCCGGCGACCTCGTCACCATCGGCGACAATACCGGTCGCATCAGCGCGATGAAGACGCGCTATATTTCCGTCGCCGCCGGCGACGGCCGCGAATTCCTGGTGCCGAACGAGGATCTGGTGACGCAGAAGGTCGTCAACTGGACCTATACCGACAAGAACACGCTGGTGAAGATCGCCTTCGGCACTAATTACGACGCCGATCCGAAGCTGGTCTGCACGCTCGCCGCCGAGATCGCTGCCGCCCATCCGCGCGCGCAGAAGGGCAAGCCGCCGACCTGCATCCTGACCGAGTTCGCGGAGGCCGGGATGAAGTTCTCGCTGACCTTCTGGATCGCCGACCCCGACGGCATGGACAAGGTCAAGAGCGACGTGATGCTGGCGCTGTGGGAGGCGTTCAAGCGCGAGGGCATCCGGGTTCCCTACCCCGTCCGTGAAATCCGCATCCGCGGCGGCGCCCTGCCGGTGGAAACCACCGTAGAAGTCCCGAATTAGGCCGCTTTCGCCCCCAAGGCTGCCACCCTCGGCTTGCATGAAGGCCGCCAATCATTAAATTAGGGCGTGAAATCAAGCCTTTCCGCCGATACCGAGATCAGCCCCGAGAAGATTTGACACGCATGAGCTACGTCGAAGCCACCGATACCTCCCTGCGCAAGACCGGACAGATCAAGCTGCATGGGCCGAGCGCCTTTGCCGGCATGCGCAAGGCAGGTGCGCTGGTGGCGAAATGCCTCGACGAGCTCACTGACATCGTCGGGCCTGGCGTGCCGACCTCGCGCATCGACGAGTTCGTCCGCGACTTCGCCTTCAGCAACGGTGCCTATCCGGCAACGCTGATGTATCGCGGCTATCGCTACTCGACCTGCACCTCGCTCAACCACGTGGTCTGCCACGGCATGCCCGGCGACCGTCCGCTGAAGGAAGGCGACATCGTCAACATCGACGTCACCTTCATCGTCGACGGCTGGTATGGCGATTCCAGCCGGATGTATGCGATCGGCCCGATCGCGCGCAAGGCCGAGCGGCTGATCGAAGTCACCTATGAAGCGATGATGCGCGGCATCGCCGCGGTGAAGCCCGGCGCCACCACCGGCGACATCGGCCACGCCATCCAGAGCTTTGTCGAGCCGCAGGGCATGAGCGTGGTGCGCGATTTCTGCGGCCATGGCCTCGGGCGCATGTTCCACGACGAGCCGAACATCATCCATATCGGCCGGCCCGGCGAGGGCGTGCAGCTCAAACCCGGCATGTTCTTCACCATCGAGCCGATGATCAATCTCGGCAAGCCGCATGTGAAGATCCTCTCCGACGGCTGGACCGCCGTGACCCGCGACCGCTCGCTGTCGGCGCAGTTCGAGCACTCCGTCGGCGTCACCGCGACGGGCGTGGAGATTTTCACGCTGTCGGAGCGGCACGGCGAGAAGCAGATCGGGTGATTGCCGGCACCGCGCCATCTCCGTCGTCATTCCGGGGTGCGACGAAGTCGCAAGCCCGGAATCCATCGTACGGCATACCTTGGAGGTAAATGGATTCCGGGCTCGCGCCCAAATGGGCGCGCCCCGGAATGACGGATGAGAGAGCCGTTCTCATGTCACCCTCGCCGGCGGCGGAATGACGATGGCGGCCTTTTGTAGGTCGCAGCAAACGCGTCGTTAAAACGGCGCACGCTGCCGAAGCCGGCCGCAAACGCAATCTCCGCCAAATTCATATCCGTCTGGTCGATAAGCCTCTTGGCTTCCTGCACGCGCCGCGTCGCCGCGATCTCGCTGGGGCTCGCCCCGGCATGGCGCATGAATAGACGCAGGAGATGGCGCGGCCCGACGCCAAGCGCGTCCGCAAGATCCGTCATGGACGCCCGATCCAGAAAGCCGTCGTGGATCAACCGCATGCCGCGCGCAACCGTGGTCGCCGTTCCCATCCAGGCTGGAGAGCCCGGCGCAGCTTCCGGCCGGCAGCGCAGGCACGGGCGAAAGCCGGCCCGCTCGGCGGCCGCCGCGGTCGCATAGAAGGTGACGTTCTCAGAGCGGGCCGGACGCACCGGACAAACCGGCCGGCAATAGATGCGCGTCGAGCGAACGCCGGAGAAGAACAGGCCATCGAAAGCGCGCGCCCGCGCGAGGCGCGCCCGATCGCAGGTTTCCCAATCGAGATGCGGTGGCAGCGTTTGCCGATGCGCCGAGCCTGTCGTCATGGCGAAATCATAATTTCAAGGCGCCCCGCCGAGTAGCTGAAATCGGACTCGACCGGGCGATGAGGTCCGAATTCAGCCAGCCTGCATCGCCGCTCCGGATCATGGTGTCGATGGATCCCGGAGCAGATCGCATGAGCACACAGGCGCAACAGACAACATCAGGGCAAACCCGTCTCGCGTTCGAGATCGGGCTCCTGCTGCTTCTCTCCGTGATCTGGGGCAGCTCGTTCACGCTCATCAAGGTCGCGCTTCCGACAATCCCGCCCTTCACGATGGTCGCGGCGCGGGTGACGATCGCGGCTGTTCTCTTGGTCCTGACCGCTCTCGCGCAGGGACACGCCCTGCCGCGCCAGGGGCCGGTGTGGGCGGCTTTCGTCGTGCAAGGGCTGCTGCAAAGCGCGCTGCCCTTCACCCTGATCAGTTGGGGCGAGGCCCATATCACAAGCGGTCTCGCCGGCGTACTCAATGCGACCCCGCCGATGTTCGTGCTTGCGATCGCGGTGTCGGCCGGACGCGGGCGAGAGGCGATCAGCGGCCGCAAGATCATCGGCGTTGCGCTGGGCTTGGCGGGCGTCGCCCTGACGATGCGGGTTGACGCGCGCTCGGGGTTCGGCACCGCCGTGCCGCTGGCGCAGGCTGCCGTGCTGGCCGCGAGCTTCTGCTACGCGCTCGCGCCGATCTGGGGGCAGCGGTTCGCGGGCCTTCCCGCGATCGTCACGGCGGCCGGCGCGATGAGCTGCGCCGCGGCCCTGATGCTGCCCATCGCCGCTGTCCTCGATCGGCCCTGGACACGGGCGCCGACGATGCAGGCGATCACGGCGGTGCTCGGCCTGGCGATCGTCTGCACCGCGCTCGCCATGGTGATCTATTTCCGCCTGATCCATACGCTTGGCCCGCTCGGCACGACGAGCGGCAGCTACCTGCGCGCCGGCTTCGCCGTGGCGCTTGGGACCACGCTCCTTGGCGAGAGCTTCACATGGTCGATGCTGGCCGGTATGATGCTCATCGTCATCGGCGTCATGGCGGTAACCGCTCCCATGCGGAAGCCATGAGAGTAGTGCAATTGCCGGTTGAAAAATTCCGTCGACAAGGCAATGCTGGCGGCCCATGCCCGCCAAGCCAGACCACGACAAGAGCAAGCCTGAGGACACGCCGCACTATCTCGGCCATCGCGAGCGGCTGCGCGAGCGCTTCTACAGCGCGGGCGCGGATGCGCTCAGCGACTACGAGCTGCTCGAGATGGCGCTGTTTCCGGCGCTGCCGCGGCGCGACACGAAACCTCTGGCAAAGACGCTGATCAAGACGTTCGGCTCGTTCGCCGAGGTCGTTCACGCGCCGGTGGCGCGCTTACGCGAGGTCGACGGGGTCGGCGAATCCGCGATCAACCAGCTCAAGCTGATTGCCGCGGCGGCGCATCGCGTCGCCAAGGGCGGGGTCAACGGCCGCAACGCGCTGTCGTCCTGGAACGAGGTGATCGACTATTGCCGCACCAGCATGGCGTTTGCCGACAAGGAGCAGTTCCGCCTGCTCTTCCTCGACAAGCGCAACCAGCTGATCGCCGACGAGGTGCAGCAGACCGGCACCGTCGACCACACCCCGGTCTACCCGCGCGAGGTGATCAAGCGCGCGCTCGAACTGTCTGCGACCGCCCTGATCCTGGTGCACAACCATCCCTCAGGCGATCCCTCGCCGTCACAGGCCGACATCCAGATGACGAAGGCGATCATCGACATCGCAAAACCGCTCGGGATTGCCGTGCACGACCACATCATTGTGGGCAAGAATGGAAATGCGAGCCTGAAGGGGATGCGGTTGATCTGAGTGGCCGGATGGACCTTACGTTGTCCCTAATGCCTAGGCCGCCTGCGGTAGCGACGAGATCGACCCGACGGTCGAGCGGTGCGTGCAAGGCTTCGACCGCACCTTGCACGACCGGCTGCTCGAATTGGTCGTTCGCAACTGCACACAATGCACAGCCGTAGAACGCCAACAGGCCGAGGACATGCGCCGACGGCTGCCGGATGGCTGGCATCCGGTCCGTCAGCCGGGCCGAAGCATCCAAGGCATTGGTCCAAATTGTCACAACGCCGAGATTGGGTTTGACTCGCGGCCAAAAGACTCAGGAGAATCAAGACGTAATTGGAGGCAGATCCGGCTAAGCGGCTGAAAGGCCGCCTGTGAGCTGACGGGCGAGTAGCGCGCTGTGTCCAGGCTTCTCGAGATCGACAGTCTGCAAACCTACTTCTTCTCGGCAGCCGGTGTGGTCAAGGCCGTCGACGGCATCAGCTTTGATGTCAATCAGGGCGAGACGATCGCCGTCGTGGGTGAATCGGGATGCGGCAAGTCCGTCAGCGCGCTCTCGATCCTGCGGCTGGTCGCCGATCCGCCCGGGCGCATCATTGGCGGCAGCATTCGCTTCCAGGACAGAGACCTTCTCAAGCTGAGCGACGAGGAAATCCGAGGGGTCCGCGGCAGGGACATTGCCATGGTGTTTCAGGAGCCGATGACCTCGCTCAATCCGGTCCTGACGATCGGGCGGCAGCTCACCGAGACCATGGAGCAGCATCTCGATATGACGCGGGACCAGGCGGTCGCGCGTGCAATCGAGCTGTTGAGCATGGTCGGGATTTCCGATCCCGCGCGCCGGCTGAAGCAGTACCCACACCACTTCAGCGGCGGGATGCGTCAGCGGGTCATGATCGCCATGGCCCTGTGCTGCGAACCCAAGCTGATCATCGCCGACGAGCCGACGACTGCGCTCGACGTGACGGTTCAGGCGCAGATTCTCGAGCTCATGAAGGATCTGACGCAGCGTCTGGGCGTGGCGTTGATCATCATCACCCACAACCTTGGCATCGTCGCGCGCTATGCCGACAGGGTCAATGTCATGTACGCGGGCAGGATCATCGAGAGTGGTACCGCGCACGACATCTATCACTGTCCCCGCCATCCCTACACGCTGGCGCTGCTGCGATCGGTGCCGCGCTTGGATCGGCCGCGCCGGGCTCGGCTCGACCCGGTGCAGGGACAGCCGCCCGACCTTTCGCGTCTCGGCGCCGGCTGCTCGTTCCATCCGCGCTGCGGCTTTGCGGTTGCGCGCTGTGCAGACCAGTCGCCGGAATTGGAGCCGGTCGATGGCGGCGATCATGTCGCGGCGTGCTGGGAGGCAGCCAACGTAGCCGGATCGCTGACGAGGTCATCATGACCAACATGGAATCAACCGGTGCGGCAGGCCAGAGCGCCGAGGCGGCGATGCAGGTATCGACGCTCGTCCCGGACACAGCGCTCGAGCAGAGGCGTCAGTCGGAACGGCGCTTCGCGCTTGCGCCGGATCTGGTTACGGTTCGCAACCTGAAAATGCACTTTCCGGTGACAGAGGGCGCTCTTTTCAACAAGGTGGCAGCTCACGTGAGAGCTGTCGACGGAATCAGCTTCACCATTCGCAAGGGTGAGACGCTCGGACTGGTCGGCGAGTCGGGTTGCGGCAAGACCACAACAGGCCGATGCATCCTGCGGCTCGATCATCCGACCGGAGGCGAGATCCTGTTCGACGGCAAGAATCTGGTCGACCTCGATGACAAGTCGATGCGGGCACTCCGGCGGAAGATCCAGGTCATCTTCCAGGATCCTTACAGCTCCCTCAATCCGCGCATGAAGATCGGGGAGATCATTTCCGAGCCGATGAAGGTGCACCGTACCGAGCCGAACAAGGCAGCGCGCGATGCGCGGGTCATGGAACTGCTCAACATGTGCGGCCTCGACCCCAGGTTTGCCGATCGCTATCCCCACGAAATGAGCGGAGGCCAGCGCCAGCGCGTCGGCATCGCACGCGCCCTGTCGGTGCGTCCGGAATTCATCATCTGCGACGAGGCGATCTCGGCCCTGGATGTGTCGATTCAGGCGCAGATCATCAATCTGCTGGAGGATCTGCGGGATCAGTTCGGACTGACCTACCTGTTCATCGCGCACGATCTCAGCGTCGTTCGGCACCTGTGCCATCGCGTTGCCGTCATGTATCTCGGCAAGATCGTCGAGCTGGCGGAATGCGACGAGTTGTACGGCAATCCTCTGCACCCCTATACTCAGGCGCTTCTCGCGGCCGTGCCGGTGCCGGACCCTGACATGGAGAAGGTGCGCTCCTATCGTATCGTCAAAGGCGAAGTGCCGAGCCCGATGAATCCGCCGAGCGGATGCGTGTTTCATCCGCGCTGCCCGCTTGCCGTCGAGAACTGTGCGAAGACCGTCCCGGAGTTTCGGGAACTGCGACCCGGCCATTGGGTGGCTTGCTCCGTCATTTGAAGGCCCCGTCAGAAGGGCGACCAGGCCTGAGGGCGTAAGACCCTCGGTGCTTCGAAAACAGGGAGAATGCGTTTCAGAGGAGGAGAGATCATGAAACTGTCGAGATATCTCAGACCCGTGCCGATCGCGGCGGTCGGAGCGGCCATCGCGATCGGCTTCGCCGGACCCCCGGTTCAGGCTGCGCCGAAACAGGGCGGGACACTGAATTTTGTGGTACCGGACGAGCCGCCGAGCTGGGACGGTCACCGCGAGACGACGTTCGCGCTAATCCATCCTTTTGCGCCGTTCTACAGCGTGCTCATCAAGGTCAACCCCGACAATCCGTCCTCACCCACGGACTTCGTGTGCGACCTGTGCACGGAAATGCCGACTCCGGCCGACGGGGGCAAGACCTACACGTTCAAGATCAAGCCGGGCGTGAAATTCCACGATGGAACGCCATTGACGGCGCACGACATCGTCGCGTCGTTCAGGAAGATCATCTTCCCGCCGGAGGGCACGACCAGCGCACGCGTCGCCTTTTTCGTCATGGTCGACAGCGTGGAGGCGCCGGACGACCACACCGTCGTGTTCAAGCTCAAGTATCCATCGGGCGCCTTCATCCCGGCGCTGGCGACGCCCTATAACTTCATCTACTCGAAGGCAAAGCTCGCCGAGGACATCCGCTGGTACGAGAAGAATGTCATGGGCTCGGGGCCCTTCAAGTTCGTAGGGCGAGAGGCCGGTGCCTACGTGCGCGGCGAGCGCAACAAGGATTACCATGTTGCCGGACTGCCTTATCTCGACGGCTTCGAGGCGATCTTCTCCAACAAGCAGGCGGTGCGCGTGCAGGCGATCCGCGGCGACCGGGCCGCAATCGAGTTCCGCGGCTTCCCGCCAAAGAGCCGCGACGATCTCGTCGCCGCGCTCGGCAAGGACGTCACGGTCCAGGAGAGCGACTGGAACTGCGTGCTCCTGTTCACCCCCAACCACAGGAAGAAGCCGTTCGATGATGTCCGCGTTCGCCGGGCGCTCACGCTGGGGGTCGACCGCTGGGGCGGTTCAGAGAGCCTTTCGCGCATCGCCATCGTCAAGGCAGTGGGCGGTGTCGCGTTCCCGGGTCACCCGCTGGCGGCGACGAAAGTAGAACTCGAGCAGCTTCCCGGCTATTGGCCGGACATCAACAAGTCGCGTGCTGAGGCCAAGCGGCTGCTGCAGGAAGCCGGGGTCCCGGACCTGAAGTTTGTGTTGTGGAACCGCGCCGTCGATCAGCCCTACACAATCGTCGGCACGTGGCTCATCGACCAGTGGCGGCAGATCGGCGTGACAGTCGAGCAGAAGATGGAGCCGACCGGTCCGTTCTACGCGCGGCTCAGGTCGCAGGATTTCGACGTGACGGTGGACTTCAACTGCCAGTCGGTCGTCAACCCGCTGCTCGACATCGGCAAGTTCCTGTCGGAGGACATCGGCAACGAGAGCTATGGCGGGTACACCGATCGCGACCTCGACAAGATCTTCGAGGCGATGAACCGCACTTCCGACACGGCCGAGCAGCGCAAGCTGATGCGGCAGTTCGAGAAGCGTGTGCTCGATGAGCAGGCGCATTCGTTCGTCACACTGTGGTGGAATCGCATTATCCCACACCGGTCCTACTTGAAGGGATGGAAGGTCAGTCCCAGCCATTACCTTAATCAGGACCTCGCCAACGTGTGGCTCGACAAGTAGCCGCCCGACGGCGGTTGGCGACGGCAGCCGTTTCCAGGTCCCCTGCCACAGCAAGGCAGTGGACGGGAAACGGCAGCGAGCGCGGGCAAGAGTGGTGCAACAGTGTACCAGTACATTCTCAAGCGACTCCTGTTGATGGTTCCGACGCTACTCGGCGCAGCGCTGCTCGTCTTCCTCCTGCTGCGGCTGGTGCCGGGCGACGTCTGTGTGCTGCGCATGACGGGTGGAGCCGGCTACGTCGATCCCAAGGCAATCACTCTCTGCCGCGCCGAGCTCGGCCTTGATCGCTCCTATGCCGTGCAGTTCCTGACCTTCATCTGGGACTTCGTCCGGTTCGACTTCGGCAAGTCGATGTGGACCGGACGCCCGATCCTGGAAGAGGTCGGGCTCCGCTTCGAACTGTCGCTGCAGATCGCGATCATGGCCACGCTCACCGCGATCATTCTCGCCATTCCGCTCGGCACGATCTCGGCCGTCAAGCAGAACACCTGGATCGACTACGTGGTGCGCGGCTTCAGCATCGCCGGTATCGCGATGCCCTCCTTCTGGCTCGGCGTGCTGATCATCCTCGGCCTGCTGATCACAAGCAAGGCGCTGTTCGGAAGTCCGTGGATGCCGCCGATCAAGTATGTGCCGATCTGGGTCGACCCGCTGTACAACCTGAGCATGACCATCTTTCCGGCGCTCGCAACCGGCTACCGTTACTCCGCTGTTGCGACACGTATGACCCGGTCGGCGCTGCTCGAAGTGCTGCGCGAGGACTACGTCCGAACGGCGCGCGCCAAGGGGCTCGTCCAGAAACTCATCATCCGGCGACATGCGCTCGGAAACGCGCTGCTGCCGGTGGTCACGATCATCGGCATTGAATTCGCGTTCCTGATGGGCGGCCTCGTGGTCACCGAGCAGGTGTTCAACCTCAACGGGCTCGGCAGGCTGTTTGTCGCTTCCGTGACCAATCACGACTACACGATGACCCAGGCGCTGGTCATGCTGGTGGCGACAATATTCGTCGTGACCAACTTTGTGGTGGACATCATCTACGCGTGGCTCGACCCGCGGATTCGGTACAAATGATGGCTGGAATCAGAGGCTGCGCATGACTCTCGCTGCTAACCTCGGGACGAAAGTCGAGCTGGCGGACAAGCCGAAGCTGCGGAGCAGGCTTTCCGCCGTTGGCCGGTTCGCACGCCGCAATCCGTTGGGTGCCGCCGGCGGCGTGGTCATCATCGTCATGGTGCTGGTTGCGGTGCTCGCGGATTTCATCGCCCCTTACAACCCGGTCGCCAACGCGTTCGACCGCATGCACGAGCCGCCGGGCTTGGAGAACTGGCTCGGCACGGATCAATACGGACGCGACGTGTTCTCGCGCATCGTCTACGGCGCGCGCACTGCCCTGCTCGTCGGATTTGCGTCGTCGTTCGTTGGCGCCGCCTTCGGCCTTGTGCTCGGGGTCGCCAGCGCCTACTTCGGCGGCAAGATCGATCTGATCTTCCAGCGCATCCTCGATATATTCATGGCGTTCCCGCTGATAATCCTGGCGCTCGCCGTGATCGCGATCTTCGGAACCGGGGCTCAGAACGTGATCATCGCGATCACCATACCGTTCATCCCGCGCTGCGCCCGCGTCGTCCGTTCGAGTGCGCTGGCGATCCGCGAGCTTCCCTACATCGACGCCGCCCGCGCCAACGGCTTCAGCCATGCCCGCATCATCCTGCGGCACATGATTCCGAATGTCATGGCACCGTTTCTCATTATGATCACCGCCTTTGTAGGTCAGGCGATCCTGCTCGAAGCATCGCTTTCCTATCTTGGTCTCGGAGTTCAGGAGCCGACGCCGGCATGGGGGCTGATGCTTCAAGGCGGCGCCGAGGAATACGCCGAAAGCGCGCCCTGGATAGCGATCTTTCCGGGCATCGCCATCAGTCTCGCGGTGTTCGGCTTCAGCCTGTTCGGCGATGCGGTCCGGGACGAGTTCGATCCCAAGCTGCGGTCCCGATAAGCCGCCGAAGCCCTTCTCCGACCTCGGATGACGTATGTAGAATGTCCGCTCTTGAGGCGGATAGCCGACGTGCGCACGTGATCACGCGTGATGGAAATGCTCCGTATGAGAGCTGCTGTGTTGCGCCGTGATGATCACAAACAGTCACCAAATACAGTCCCCTCTCCACGTCCCCTGCTCGCACTAAGACGACTGAAATGATTTCATGTTCAACACGTTGCGCGGCGCCATAGCTTCATGCACAACCATCCCTCAGGCGATCCCTCGCCGTCGCAGGCCGACATCCAGATGACGAAGGCGATCATCGACATCGCAAAACCGCTCGGGATTGCCGTGCACGACCACATCATCGTCGGCAGAAGCGGGCATGCAAGCCTGCGCGGGATGCGGCTGATCTAGGGCAAATCAGAACGCCTGGTTCTTGGCGGCTTTCAAGTGGTCTTCTGCGGCTGTGATGCCGGCGAATGCCTTGAGCGTCAGAGCGGTCGGTTGCGGCTTCCATGCAGCGACCAGCCTTTCTGCATTCTCGAGTTCCGGCTTGGACAACAGGCTGGCCATCTCGTTGACATTCTTGGCCGGCGCCACCTTCGAGAGTTTGAAATAGGCATACGACAGGGACAGATCCCTCGGCGTGCCCTTTCCTGCAGAATACGCACGGGACAGGCTGAACAGGGCGGCAGGAAGTCCCTGATCGCCTGCCAGCTTCCACCATTTCAGCGCTTCTTCTGAATTCCCTTGTCGGTCATACATGAGAGCGACGTCGTGCTGGGCGCGCGCATATCCCGCTTTGGCAGAAACGAGCTTGTATTTCAGCGCTTGATCCGAGTCAGTTGCGACGACGCCCGCGCCTTGCCCGTCATAATAACAACCGAGCTTGTAGGCCCCCAACGGATCGTTGGCCGCGGCCGATTTCTGAAACCACTCGAATGCCTGGCTGCGATCCTGCTGCGTGCCGATACCGTTATTATACATCATGCCGACATGATATTGGGCCTCGGCATCTCCGCGATTGGCCAGTGTCACCATCGCATTGAAGGTGCCCGCGTCATTCGCACTGGCGGGCATCGCGAAAAATAGAAGGCACGAGAAAGCCAGGGCAACGAATTTCATATCAAAGCCCGATCGAGTTTGAACCATTCCGTCTTGGTCGCTCAAGACGCAAGAAAAGTTCGAAGTTCGGGAAAAACCCCGAAATCAGCGGGTTTTTGGCCTGTACGAGCCCGTCCGATCAGGGCTCCACCCAGCGCTGCACCGCTTCGACCGTGTCGGCAGGCGTGGTGTTGAAGCAGATCGCGGCATTCGGCGCCAGGCGATGGACGAGGTTCAGCACCTTCTCGAACAGCAGCAGGTGCTCCCTGGGCTCGCGCAGGCCGGCGCCGATCACGATGCAGTCGAAGCGCTCGTCGCGCAAGGCCGCCGTGACCCCGGCTTCGGCCGTGGCATCGA
Source organism: Bradyrhizobium forestalis (assembly GCF_002795245.1). Taxonomy (GTDB): domain Bacteria; phylum Pseudomonadota; class Alphaproteobacteria; order Rhizobiales; family Xanthobacteraceae; genus Bradyrhizobium; species Bradyrhizobium forestalis. The sequence continues at coordinate 56,934 of NZ_PGVG01000041.1, forward strand.
GATCGACCAGGCAGCTCGTGACCTCGAAGCCGAGATCGCGCAGGCGCAACAGCTGCGCCTCGATGTAGTCGCGCACGAGCTCCGGCGTCAGCTGCGGAGATGCGCTGTAGTCCGCGTTGCCGGGCTCGATGCCGATCGCGAGGACGCGCTTGGCCATGCAGGAACTCCTTGCCGGACCGTCTCGCCTTGTTAACGGATGGACGGCGGCGCCGGTTCCCTGAACGGTGCGTTCCTCGATTCTACCAATGATTTCATGCCAACGCTGTAAGCCATTTCACATGCACCGGATCGGCGGACTGCCAGATTTTCGACAGATCACGCTGCAGTCACGCGTCGATCACGGCAGCCGGTTCACTTTGGCTTGCACGGAGACTCGATAATTCATTCAATTTGCGGGAGCGGAAAATGATCTCATTCGAGAGCTTGAAAAGCGAATATGAGCGGAATTGGGCCAGTCTCGAAATCCGAGCGGGACGCCTCGCCGAGGCGAATGCCGTCGCCCGCAAGGCCCTCAACAGCAAGGCGACCTATCAGCAGATCGAGCGGCTGACGGGCGTTCCCTGGCCTTTTGCCGCGCTCTGCCACTACCGCGAGTCCAACTTCGATTTCGACACCTATCTCGGCAACGGCGAGTCGCTTCACCGCGTGACGACCATCGTTCCGAAAGGGCGCGGCCCGTTTGCCACCTTCGTGGACGGCGCCGTGGACGCGTTCAGAATCCAGAACTTCATTGGCGCGCACGATTGGGGTATCGCGCGGATGCTGTTCCGGCTCGAGGCCTTCAACGGCTTCGGCTATCACGCCAAGGGCGTCAATTCGCCCTATCTCTATGGCGGCTCGACCCTGTACGGCCCGCCCGAGGCAAGAGCCGGAAAATTCGTCCGCGACCATGTGTTCGACTCCAATCACGTCGATTCCCAGCTCGGTACGGCGGTGATCCTGCATGCGATGATGGCGCTCGATTCCTCGATCACGCTCGATGGCGGTCCGCAATTCGCCGGCCGCACCGAGCCCGAGGACGATGCGGCCTCGACGGTCATTCTCATGCAGCAGGCGCTCAACAAGCTCGGCGCCAATCCGCCGCTCGCCGAGGACGGCATCAGCGGACCGAAGACCAGGGCCGCCGTCTCGCTGTTTCAGCAACAGAACGGTTTGAGGGATACCGGGCTGCTCGATGCCGCCACGGTCGCCGCGATCACGCGCGCGATGCAGCAGCCGGGCGCGGCCGCGCAGAACGGCGATCTTTCCCAGATCCTGAAGCGGCTGGAGGACCTCGCGCAATTGCTGCGACCGTCAGCCGGCGGCACGACGCTGCCAGCGATCGTGCCGGGCAACACATTGCCTGCCACCAACGATCCGGTGAGCATATTCGAACGGCTTTTCGCCCTCATCAACAAGACGGCGCCCATGCCAGGACCGGTCACCCCGACGAGCCCCGCCCCGGTCGATCAGCTGAAGCAGGTCGTCGACCTGCTCAGCACCCTGCTCAACAACGGCGGCGGCAAGCCCATGCTCGGCCAGGTCAACGGCGCGCTCGGCGAGACCATCGGCAAGCTGCTCGACGGCAAGAAAACCGCGCTCGGTATCGGCGGCTCGGTGCTCACCGCGCTGCTCTCGTCGGTGACGGCAAGCCCCAATGCGAGCGGCATTGCCGGACTGCTCGGGACGATCGTGTCGGCCGTGCCCGGCCTTGGCCAGTTCGCGATGCCGATCTCGCTCGCGCTCACCGTCTGGGGCGTGCTCGGCAAGATGGAGAAATGGGCGCAAGGCACCGCGCCGCCGCCGAAGGTGACGACGTAGTGCGATGAGATGAGGCTCGGGGTGCTTCTCCGGAGCAGGTGCACTCCCTCCCCCGCTTGCGGGGGAGGGCTGGGGAGAGGGTGTCTCCACAACGGGACAACCCCCAAGAGGAGAGACCCCTCACCCGGCGCTTCGCGCCGACCTCTCCCGCAAGCGGGAGAGGTGACGGAGCCGCACTGCCAGCGCCTACTGGCGCAGCATGATCAGGGGATCGGCGGTGTCGGGGACGCGGCGCCACTGGGCGCTGTCGTCGGCCTCGAATTGCCAGGCTTCGCCTGATTTCGACATCAGGATGATCTGGCCGCGCTCGAGCCGCCATTGCGTCGGGTTGAACTGCGCGATCGTCGCGTCGCATTTCGGCTTGAGGAAGACCTGGAAATTATCCGGGCTCGCTTCGGTGTTGGTCAGCGTCAGCCCGCAGATCGGCTGGCCGTTGCCGCGCACCATCGACCAGTCGCCGATCATCTGGTCCATCGATTTGGCCATCGAACGCGCGGCGGCGAGATCCTGCAGGATGTAGACGCCCTCGCCCTGGCGCAGGCCCTCGAAGATGCCGGCCTCGACCTCGGTGAAGTCGATCACGGCTTCGCCGGTCGTATCCTGCAGGCGGACGATGTCGAGGCCCCTCACGCTCCAGGCGACGATGTCCTTGGTGAAGGGCAGCGCGGTCTTGCAGGCCGGCTCCAGCTCCAGCTTGAAACCCTGGCCTGCGGCATCAGCCTTGAGCGTGACGACGCAGGTCTTGCTGCGCTCCGTGGTCGAGAGCTCCCACTGTCCGGGCATCGACTTCTTCAGGGTCGTGGCATCCTGCGCATGCACGATGCCGATCGCGGCCAAGCAGGCCGCGACGGCGAATGCAACGGCCCGAAGAACGTTCATCAGCGCCCCTTGACCGGCGTTTCCGCAACCGGCGTCAACGGCGCCTTGCCGGCGAACCAGGACTTGAGGTTATCGACGACGAGCTGGTCCATCGCGTTGCGCGTCACCACCGAGGCCGAGCCGATATGCGGCAGCAGCACGACGTTCTGCATCGACTTGAGCTCGTCGGGCACGTTCGGCTCGGCCGCGAACACGTCGAGGCCGGCGGCGAGAATGGTGCCTGACTTCAGCGCCTGGACCAGGGCGGGCTCGTCGACGACGGAGCCGCGCGCCACGTTGATCAGCACGCCGCGCGGGCCGAGCGCCTTCAGCACCTCGGCATTGATCATCTTGTTGGTGGAGGCGCCGCCCGGCACGATCACCATCAGCGTGTCCACCGCCTTCGCCATCTCGATCAGGTCGGGATAGTGCTTGTAGGAAACGTCCTTGGACGGATTGCGCGAGTGGTAGACCACCGGCACCAGCGAGGCATCGAGCCGGCGCGCGATGGCCTGGCCGATCCGGCCCATGCCGACGATTCCGACCTTGCGGTCGCGCAGCGAGCCGACGCTGAGCGGATAGTTCTGCGTCTGCCAGAGCCCGGAGCGGACGTAACGGTCGGCCTTGATGAATTCGCGCAAAGTGGAGATCAGAAGGCCCATCGCGACGTCGGCGACCTCCTCGGTCAGCACGTCGGGCGTGTTGGTGACGATGATGTTGTGCTCGGCGGCGTATTTGGCGTCGACGTGGTCGTAGCCGACGCCGAAGCTCGCCACCATCTCCAGCTTCGGCAGCTGCGACAGCGAATCCCTGTCCGCACGCACGGTGTGATAGGTCACCGCGACGCCGCGGATCTTGTCACGGACCGCCGGCGTCAGCCGCTCGAGGTCGCCACGCGTCTCTGCCTTGTGCACGACGAAATGATCGGAAAAGCCGTTCTCGAGGATTGGCCGCACCGGCCCATAGATCAGAAGGTCGATCTTTTCGGACGAAATCGAACCGGTAGACATCAGCTTTCCTTTCCAAGCGCGCTCTCATGCCAGCGCCGTAAAACGAGGTGCGAAACTAGCGCCAGCACCCCATAGATGACAATCCCGGCCAGCGACAACAAAAGCAGCGCTGCGAACATGCGGGGTATGTTCAAGCGATAGCCGGATTCGGCGATCCTGTAGGCGAGCCCGGAGCCGGCGCCGGCCGTTCCCGCCGCGATCTCGGCCACGACCGCACCGATCAGCGACAGGCCACCGGCGATGCGCAGGCCGCCGAGGATATAGGGCAGCGCCGCAGGCAGCTTGAGAAAGCGCAGCGCTTGCAGTGGCGAGGCGCCGTAGAGCTGGAACAGGCCGGCGAGGTTGCGGTCCACCGAATTCAGCCCAAGCGTGGTGTTGGACAGCACCGGGAAGAAGGCGACGATGAAGGCGCAGACCACGACCGCGGTCTGCTGCTCCAGATAGATCAGCAGCAGCGGCGCGATCGCGATGACCGGCGTCACCTGGAGGACGACGGCATAGGGGAACAGTGAATATTCCACCCATTTCGACTGGTTGAACACCAGCGCCAGCGCGATGCCGCCGACGCTGGCGGCGACAAAACCTTCGAGCGTCGTCAGCAGCGTGGTGGCGAGCGATTGCGACAGCACCGCCCAATCCTTGATCAGCGTCAGGACGATGATCGACGGCGCCGGCAGCACGTAAGGCGGGATCTCCTTGATGCGGACCACGAGTTCCCAGGCAAGAAGGCCGGCTGCGAACACGGTGACGGGCAACACGAAGCGCATCGCACGTTGCGCAGCTCGCGGTTGTGCGGTGGCGGCAGCTTGCGCGTTCATAGCGTCGACTGCCCCGAATAGGACGGCGCCAGCGCGGCCGACACCCTGCGGCAATAATCGGAATAGGCGGCCGAGGTGCGAAACTCCTCGCCGCGCGGCTCGACCGTCTCGATGCGGATGTCGGCCTGGATACGGCCGGGCCGCGCCGTCATGACGACGACGCGCTGTGACAGGTAGACGGATTCGAACACCGAATGGGTGACGAAGATGACGGTCTTGCGCAAGGACCGCCACAGCGTCAGCAGATCATTGTTGAGGCGGAAGCGCGTGATCTCGTCCAGCGCGGCGAACGGCTCGTCCATCAGGAGGATATCGGGATCGGTGACGAGGGCGCGCGCCAGCGACACCCGCATCTTCATGCCGCCGGAGAGCTCGCGCGGAAAGGCGTCGGCGAAATCGGCGAGCCCGACGCTGGCCAGCGCCTCCTCGGCACGCGCGCGCCCCTCCGCCTTCGGCACGCCCGCGAGCCTCAAGGGCAGCCGCACGTTCTCGCGCACGCTGGTCCAAGGCATCAGGGTCGGCTCCTGGAACACGAAGCCGATGCCGTGACCCGGCAGCACCTCGCCCTCGTGCCGCGCCACCCGCACCGTGCCTGATGACGGCGCGCTGAGCTCCGCGATCAGCCGCAACACCGTCGACTTGCCGCAACCGGACGGTCCCAGCAGCGAGATGAACTCGCCCCTGCGGACAGTGAGATCGAACGGGCCGAGCGCCATGACGCCGCTGTCATAGGTCTTCGTCACGCCGCGCAGGCTGACGGCGAGAGCCGTCAGGCTGGCTTCGACGGTAGGTGGCGTTTTGCTCTCTACCATAGACGGCGAGCTGCTGGGTTTCGGGCGCCCTTCACCTCTCCCCATCGGGGAGAGGTCGGCGCGCAGCGCCGGGTGAGGGGGCGCAGGTCCCACGAGGAAGCGTAACCCCTCACCCGCATCGTATCTTGCGATGCGATGCGACCTCTCCCTTCGGGAGAGGTGAACCACACTGCCACACCTTGCTCTTGTGTCGGCATCGGTTACGGCTTGTTCGGGCGGAGCTCGACGCCGACGCCCTTGTTGACGAAGCGCAGCGTGTAGGACTTGCGGAAGTCGAGATCCGACTTCACGACGCCGGCCTTGACCATCTTGTTGAAGAAGGAGGCGTAGCGCTCGTCGCTCATCGCGCCGATGCCGTTCTTCGAGGACTCGCCGGAGTCGACGATGCCGTGCTCCTTCATCTTGGCGACGGAATAGGCCAGCAGATCGTCGGTCATCTCCGGATTGAGCTTCTTGATCAGCGCATTGCCGGCGGAATTGTTGCCGTAGATGTAGTTGTACCAGCCGATCATGGAGGCATCGACGAAGCGCTGGACCAGATCGGGCTTCTTCTCGACGACCTCGCGGCGGGTCTCGATCAGCGTCGAATAGGTGTTGAAGCCGTAATCGGCGAGCAGCAGCACGTTGGGCTTGAAGCCGGCGGCCTTCTCCACCGCGAAGGGCTCGGAGGTGACATAGCCCTGCATGGCGCTCTTGGGATTGGCGATGAAGGGCTGCGGATTGAAATTGTAGGGACGGACGTTCTTCTCGCTGAAGCCGTATTCGGATTTCAGCCACTGGAAGTAGCTGGTCATGCCCTCCTTGGAGACGAACAGCGTCAGCGGCTTGAGATCCTCGATCTTGGCGACCTTGGCGTCGGGCTGCGTCAGCATCACCTGCGGATCCTTCTGGAAGATCGCGGCGATGGTGACGACGGGAACGTTGTTGGCGACGGCGTCGAACGACATCAGCGTATTGGCGGCCATGAAGAAATCGATCTTGCCGGCGATCAGCAGCATCCGGTTGTTCTCGTTGGGACCGCCGGGAACGATGGTGACGTCGAGCCCGTATTTCTTGTAGGTGCCGTCGGCGACCGCCTGGAAGAAGCCGCCATGCTCGGCCTCGGCGACCCAGTTGGTGCCGAAGGTGACCTTGTCGAGCGTTTCAGCGCGCGCCGGGAGGATCGAGACGAGAGCGGCCATCAGGCCTGCCGTTAACGCTTGCCGCAGATGAGAGGGGCTCATGAGTGCACTCCGTCGATCGTGGCTGGCCGATGCCAAGCCAACGCGATAAAACCGCATGACATTGGGGACGCGAGCCGGTCGGGCCCGCGTCCCCTCATAACCCAAATTACGTGACAAATTCGGGCAAGGAAACCTTGATGACGCCGTCCCGCGACTGGACCGAAATCCGCTGGGCCGATGCGCCCCCCGCGGAGCCGTCGCGCTGGATCGCGGTGCTGCCGCTGGCGGCAACCGAGCAGCATGGCCCGCACCTGCCGCTCACCACCGACGTGCTGATCGCGGACGCTTATCTGGCGCGTGTGCGCGAGCTGTTGCCCGAGCGCGTTCCAGCCAGCTTCCTCCCCGTTGAACCAATCGGGATTTCCACCGAGCATATCGACTATCCGGGTACGCAGACGCTGCCGACCGAAATTGCGCTCAAAAGATGGACAGGGATCGGCGCGGAGGTCGCGCGCCGCGGCGTGAGGAAGCTCGTCATCATCACCAGCCATGGCGGCAACAGCGCCGCCATGATGCTGGTCGCGCAGGACCTGCGCGCGCATCAAAAACTGTTCGTGGTGACGACGTCGTGGTCGCGGCTCTCAGGCGCGGACAAGTTGTTCCCAGCCGATGAAGTGCGCCACGGCATTCACGGCGGCGCGGTCGAGACCTCGATCATGCTGGCGCGCTATCCGGATCAAGTGCGCATGAATGCGATCGCGGATTTTCCCGCGAGCAGCATCGCGATGGAGAAGCAGTACCGCTGGCTGTCGACGCAGCGGCCGGCGCCGTTCGCCTGGCAGGCGCAGGATCTCAACGCCAGCGGCGCAGTCGGCAACGCGACGCTGGCGGTGGCCGAGAAAGGCGAGCAGCTGATCGATCAGGGCGCGCGCGCTTTTTGCGAGCTGCTGGGTGAGGTCGATAACTTCGACGTGAACAGGCTCGCCAAGGGCCCCCTCGGCTAGCCGACATCCTCCTGGATTCATTCAGGAAAGATCGAGTCCGCGCGGCCACATTTGCGGTCTTCGAACCGGACGCGATGAGCCTCCGTCCAACTGGGCACGCGGGCCACAACGGACCGCCTCAACCCCGGATGGAGTTTCACATGTCGATCAAGACCAAGATTGCCGCCGCAGCTCTTGCTGCCCTCGCCGTGACCGGCAGCATCGTGTCCACAACGTCCTCGGCCGAAGCCAAGCAGCCCGGCTGGGTCTGGGGTGTCGGTGCCGGCATCGCCACCGCCGCCGTCGTCGGCTCTGCGATCGCTGCCAGCAACGACCCCTATTACTACGGCTATCACCGCTGCGGCTGGGTCGCCCAGTACAACGCCTTCGGCCAGTACGTCGGCCGCGTTCGTACCTGCTACTGATCTAGGTATCCGAGGCCGATCTCCACGTGGATCCTGCGTCCGACACGGGCGCCTCATCCACCCCGTGTCGTGCCCCCGACC
>NZ_PGVG01000042.1 GCF_002795245.1 Bradyrhizobium forestalis
TGCATGCCGATCTGACTGCGTTCCGGCACCCGCAGTCGCAGCGCACCTCGCCTCTCGGCCTGCGGTCCTTCCTGCTTGGGTAACCCCTCGAACAACTGCTCGTCAGCCATCATCAGCCCCTGCTTCGTGCCATGCGATCGAATCACAGCTTCGCCTCTGTGGCAAATGCTGCCAAAAGATTCTCACGCTCTCAGGATGAGGCTAAGCAGCGTCGGTGCCCGTTGAAACTGCTGCCGCGCGCTCCGTCCTCATCCTGAGGAGCCCGCCTAAAGCGGGCGTCTCGAAGGATGGCCGCAGGGAAAAGCTCTCAAATGCGATAGCCCTGTGGTGAGTGGGGCGCGCTACATCCCCGACAGCTTGCTCACATACACATTGAGCGTTCCGCCGGCTTCGGCGACGACGCGCAGCGTCTTGGAGTCGAAGGCGATGTCGGCGAGCGTCAGGCTGTCGATCTTGGCGTCGACCTTGAGGCCGTCCTCGCTCTTCTGATAGTCGGCGATCGCGGCGGCGATCTTCTCGCGGGCATTGGCGGCGATCGGCTTCAGGTCGAGCGTCGCCTTCTGCACCAGCGCCTGCTGCATCTGCGGAACCACGGCGCGGGCCGCCGCTCCCAGGAGGCCGAAGGCCGCTTCGGACTCGACCGCGAGTTGGATGTCGGTGAGCCGCAGCGTCTGCTGCGCCTGGTCGAGCACCGGCCGACCCCAGATGTGCACGGTCGCCTCAGCGTCGAGGCCGAACCAGCTCTTCTTCTCCTTGGCGCGCACCAAAAGCGAGATCAGCAGCCGGTCACCCGACGGGATCACGTTGGCGCTCTTGACGGTGACGTCGACCGGGCCTGAGCCGTCCTCGGGATAGGTGCGGCCGACCATCTGCGCCGCGATCAGCTTGTTGATCTCGGTGAAGGGCACGTCGATCGGCACGCCGATGTTCACGCCGGTACCGGTCGGCGGCACGATCGAGATCTTGTCGGGGAACGGACAGTCCGGCTTGGTCGGCGCCGAGGTCACGCGTGTCTCGGCTTCGAGGCCGAGCAGCAGCGTCACAGCCTGTGCATCGACGCGCGGCTGCGCCGCGATGGCGCGGACCGGCTTCATCTCGAGCCAGAGCGGCGGCAGCGCGGCCGAGCCGCCCGAGCCTTGCAGCGGGATCGAGCGGCACGCCTTGGCCCATTGCGCTTTCGCATTCTCGCGCAGCGAGGGATCGTTGCGGATGCGCTCGGAGACGATGTTGATCTGCTCGCCGACATTCTTGTCGATCAGCGGCTTCACCTGCGCCGGCACGTTGACCTTGGCGCCGGCAACGTTGAGGTTGGTGTCGCCGAGATTGACCTGGGCACCAAGATTGGGCTCCAGATGCCAGTTCGCCGCGAGTTTTGGGCGCGAGGTGACGATCACGTTGCCCTTGATCTCGGCGCTGGCGTTCAAATTCTTGATGTTGACCGCGCCGATCCGTTTCGCCGCGTCGCCACCGAGCACGCTGCCGAGCGCATCGCCAAGCGCGCCCGTGGCTTTCGAGGACAGCGAGCCCGTCACGTTCAGCTTGCCGCTGAGCGGCGTCGAGATCGTCAGCACGTCCTTGTCGCCGGCAGCTGCCATCGGCCCGCGCACGGCGGACCAGCCGATATCGGCGTTCTCCAGGATCTGCGAGATCGGGTTGTCGGCCTTGCCGGCGAAATTGCGCGGTGCGGCCTTCTCGGCCTGCTCGCGGATCGCGGATATCGCGATGGCGACCGGCGCGACCACGATCGAGCTCTTCGAGACCGGCGGCAGCGGCCGCAGTTGCGCGACCGGCGGCGCCGAATTCGTCGCGCGCGGCGACAGGAAATCCATCGCCTTCAGGCTGATGAAGAACGACGCCGCGAGCACTGCGACGCCGATCAGGATAGTCTTCAGATTCAACGTCAGACGCATCAATCCCCCAAGCCGCCCCGGCGGGGATTCTATAGGGCGGGCGAGGAGGGCGCTAGAGCGCACCGGTGGGGTGGAATTGGGGCGAACAGGTTAACGGCTGCAAACGCGCCGTTACCACGCATTCAAGCCATCACGACGGAGCTAGCTGCGCCGGGGACGGCGGACTGCCCTCACATTGCCGCGACCGCCGCCGCCGCAGAAGAAGCGATCGCCGCCGTCGGACTCCAAGCCTGAAACCATGGTCCCGGCGGGCATGTCGAGCTGCTCGAGCACCTTGCCCGTCTCAGGATCGATCCGCCTGATGTCGCTGTCCTCGCCTTCCCAGGTGCCATGCCAGAGCTCGCCGTCGACCCAGGTCACGCCAGTCACAAAGCGCTTGCTCTCGATGGTGCGGAGGACCTTTCCCGTTTCGGGATCGACCTGATGAATCTTGCGCTCGCGATATTGTCCGACCCAGAGCGAGCCCTCGGCCCAGGCAAGGCCGGAATCGCCGCCGCCGCCGGGTGCCGGAATGGTGCTGAGCACCGTGCCCGAGGCCGCATCGATCTTCTGGATGCGATCCTCGGCGATCTGGAACAGGTGCCTTCCGTCGAACGCCGTTCCCGCATGCGCGGCGACGTCGATGGAGCGCGCGATGTTGCCGCTGGCCGGGTCGACGGCATTCAACTTGTCGCCGGATGCGAACCAGACGTGCTTGCCGTCATAGGTGACGCCATGCACGGCCTCGACGCCTGGAAAGGGCCCATACTCCGTGACGATCTCGGCGGCTGAACGTTTCATGTGCTCGATCCCTGTGCTCGGTGCATCCTACGTCTTCAGGAGCGGCGTGGGGAGTAACAAGCCTGTCGGGAAACCCGGAACGGGCGGCGTCATCCAGCGGCGCGCCCGTCCGTGTCCGAACGACTGCACCTTGCTCGATCGCGCCAGCTCCTCGAGGGCGCGCTGCACGGTGCGCGGGCTGATCCCCAGCGCAAGTGCGAGCGCTGAGCTCGACCACGGCTCGCCGTCGGCGAGAAAGGCGAGGACAGCGGCGTGCTTCTCCTCATTGGGCCGCGCCAGCACGAGGACGTCGCGCGTCTTCCGCGGCGCCAGCACGAAGCCCTGCTGCGTCGCGCTGATGTCGGCCAGCGGCTTGAGCTGGGTGCGGAGCCGTCCGATCTCGACGCGTAATCGCGCGCGGTGCGATTCGTCGGCGTGCTTGGCTTGAAACGCGCCTGATATCAACGTCTCTCGCAAGACATCCGCGGGCCATGCCTGCGCCAGCAGACGAGCGAGCGCGAACAGCACGGGGCGCGTTCCGAGCGACACCACGACGCCTTGCCTGCGCACCACATGATGGAAGGTGTCCACGACGAGCGCCGTCGAGGTCGCCAGTCGTTCGACCTCTCCGAGCAACAACGGGTGTTCGCTGCCGCGCGCGATCAGGCGCGCCGCCGGCGTGTCGAGAATGAGGTTGGCGCTGTCGACCTCGGCCACGAGCGCCGGGATTTTCGCAAGGCGCGCCGCGAGAGCCGCGCGGCTGAGGGCCGTGCGCGCGTCTTTCGTTCTGAGCCGCCTGATCGCGATGCCGGCAACCACGAGCTCGCGGACGACTTGCGAGGCGGGGGGGAGCGGCGCAGGGCGGACCTCTGCCAGCGTGCGCTCGGCCTCATCAAGGCGTCCGACCAGAAGGAAACGGCGCGCTTCGATATGGCCTGCATAGGCGGCATTGGCGAGATCGCCGTGCTTTTCGAGCGTCACGCGTGCCGCCGCGAGCGTCTTCACCGGCCAGTTCAAATCGCGCGAGACCAGCGCGATCTCGGCTTCGGCGACGATGCACCTTGCGCGCGCCACCGCCTCGCGCGGACCGAAGGCGCGCGCGGCGCTGCGCAGCAGCGACTTGGCTTTGGCGAGATCGCCGAGCTGCGCCATCGCGATGCCGCGCAGCGCCAGCGACGGCGCATCATTGCGCAGCGCAACGCGGTTCAGCGCGCCGAGCGGATCGCCGGCCTCGAGCGCGCGTGCCGCGGCCGTGATCAGCGACTCCATGTCAATCCCGCCACACTTGTTACTCCCACCGCGCAACCGCCCGGTGCCAGAAATCGTTGACGGCCGACAATGTGCGGTGAGGGGCGAGCGGTTCCGCGAGAGGCGGGATGGTCGCCCGGGCAAAACGTCAGGCAAGAAGTTTGGAGAACCATGATGACTTCAGCAGACCAAGCAGGGACGAACGGACAGACCGCCATGCAGACCCCACCGGGGGGGTCGCCGCAGGACTGGGAGGCCGCCCGCCAGCAACTGCTCGTGAAGGAAAAGGCGCATACCCGTGCCCGCGACGCCCTGGCCGCCGAGCGCCGGCGCATGCCATGGATGGAAGTTGCTAAAACCTATGCGTTCGAGGGGCCCGGCGGCAAGGTCAGTCTGGCTGATCTGTTCCAGGGCCGGCGGCAACTGATCGTCTACCGCGCCTTCTTCGAGCCGGGCGTGTTCGGCTGGCCCGATCAGGCCTGCCGCGGCTGCTCCATGGTGGCCGACCAGGTCGCTCATGTCGCGCATCTGAACGCCCGCGACACCACGCTGGTGTTCGCCTCGCGCGCGCCGCAGGCCGACATCGCCAGGTTGAAGAAGCGGATGGGCTGGACCATGCCATGGGTCACCATTACCGATAGCTTTGATGCCGATTTCGGCGTGGACGAATGGCACGGCACCAACGTGTTCTACCGCGACGGGGTGCGCATCTTCCGCACCTATTTCGTCAAGAGCCGCGGCGACGAGCAGATGGGCGGCACCTGGAACTATCTCGACATCACCCCGCTCGGCCGGCAGGAGGTCTGGGAGGACTCGCCCAAGGGCTATCCGCAGACGCCGACCTACAAATGGTGGAATTGGCACGACAGCTACACGGAAGGCGCCACACCCGACAAGAAATGGGTGGAGATCTCGGACGCCGGCGAGAAGGCCTTTCGCCAGGAGGCCGCGGAAGGCCGTGACTAGTCCCGTCAGCGCAACGGCCGGCGCCAGCCGCGACGGCGTCGTGGCCGCGCGCCACCTCGCCAGATGGCTGGGGCTGGCGGCCACGCCGACCTTCGCGGTCATGGCTCTGCTGACCGCCGTGCTCGGCGGCGGCCCGGCGGACATGCTCTGCGCCGCCGGGCAGGGGTCTCTGCTCGGCGGGATGGTGCCGATGTATCTCTTGATGAGCGCGTTTCATGCATCGGCGTGGCTGAGGTTGGTTGCGGAGCGGCGGCTCGGCGGGTGAACGCAGCCTCTCACCTTGCGCCCGCCTCGTCCTTCGAGACGCCGCGCAAGCGCGGCTCCTCAGGATGAGGCTCAACGGGCATCCGCGTCGCGGCGAGAGTGCTGCGGCGTACTCCGCTTCTCATCCTGAGGAGCCCGCCGGAGGCGGGCGTCTCGAAGGATGATGTGATCCGCGCTTCGCCAACTCATGCAGTTCGGCAAAATCGCCGCGCATGAAAGCTTCCTTTTTGGCGCGGCTCTATTTCTTGAGTTTGCGTTCGCATTCGATTGCGTCGGTGATGCGGTCGAACCACTGTGAGAAGACCGGCGTGACGGGCCTGCGTGACTTCGTATAGCCAGCGAACGTACCAGCGTTGTGCTGCGCGATCCTGATCTCAAGCTCGGTGCGCGTCGTTCCGATGTAGTAGCTGCCATCGGCGCATCTGAGAATGTAAAGGTACGCGCCTTCGGTCATCGTGCCCGCTTCGTCCTTCGAGACGCGCGCTAGGGCGCGCTCCTCAGGATGAGGCTAATCGGCATTTGCGGGCTGGCGCAAGTGCGATGGTTTGTTATCTCAGGCCACCAGCTCATCCCTCATCCTGAGGGCCCACCGAAGGCGGGCGTCTCGAAGGATGGCCACGATCACCGACGCCAAACAACGACCGCGTCGCCCAAGTCGTTACTGCGAAGCCGCCTGCAGATACGCAAACACCTTCGCCGCCTCCTCCGTCGAGATGCCGCCATAGGGCTGCATCTTGTGGCCGGACACGACCTCGTCGGGCTTGACCATGAAGCGGGTGAGCTTGTCCTGGTCCCAGTTGAAGCCGGCCTCTTTCATCGAGGAGGAATAGTTGTAGTTCGGCAGCGAGCCGGCCTTGCGCCCGACGATCTTGTTGAGGTTGGGACCGAGGCGGTTGTCGCCTTCTTTCACGGAGTGACAGGTGCGGCAGGAATTGTTGAAGGCCTGCTGGCCCGTGTCGTCACTCGCGGGTTGCTGCGCGAGCGAGGAGAACGCGGACACGAGCAGCGTCAGTGCTCCGGCGCCGGCGAGGGCGTGCAGCCATGGGCTTGGCGAGGATCGCAGGCGTGGTTGCATTTGCGCCTCCATCGGGGACCGCGCCGCAGCAAGCGCGTCGGGATGTCGAGGCAAACGAACACGGCCCCGGTGAGTTCCGGGGCCGCTCGCGTCACGATGTCCTGTCGCTTTACCGCGTCGCGGCGCCGAGATCTGCACGGCGCTCGGTCATCGGCAGCACGATCACCTTGGTGCCGACGTTGACGCGGGAATAGAGGTCGGTGACGTCCTCATTGGTCAAGCGGATGCAGCCCGAGGAGACGCGCTTGCCGATGGTCTCGGGCGCGTTGGTGCCGTGGATGCGGTAGATGGTGCCGCCGAGATACATGGCGCGGGCGCCCAGCGGATTGCCGGGGCCGCCGGCCATGTGGCGCGGCAGATAGGGCTGGCGGGCGATCATCTCCGGGGGCGGAGTCCAGGCCGGCCATTCGGCCTTGCGGCTCACCGACTGGATGCCGGACCAGGTGAAGCCGTCGCGGCCGACGCCGATGCCGTAGCGCAGGGCCTGGCCGCCTCCGAGCACGTAATAGAGATATGTGTTGGGCGTATCGATGATGATCGTGCCCGGCGCTTCGCGCGTCGCATAGGAAACGGTCTGGCGGCGGAAGCGGGCCGGCAGTTCGACGGCATCCTGATCCTCGGACGGCTCGGTCTGATAGGTCGGCGCCTGATAGGGCTGATAAGGCTGATAAGGCTGGATCGGCTGCGGCGCGGCCATCGGCGGCAGCGGCTGGAAGAACGGGAAGAGCTGCATCGGTGCGGCCTCGGCTGCACCTGCGAACGCGATTGCGGAGACCGCGACTGCGCCGAATGCAACGGCGCGCGAAAACGTCTTGAACGTGTCCAGATTGAACATGTGATCGCCCCTGTTTGCTCGGTGTCTTTGCTCACCGCGGCACCGTTTCGGTGCTCCGTTGCCTAAAGTCCTAACGGCAAAACGTTTCGGGACATTTGCGCGGAAAACCGAAAACGGTTTCATGGCGGCAAGGATTGTTTCATGACAGTTTCGTGGCTCCGCGAGCCTGTTAACGAACAAAACAGCACGCCGACACTTCTGTGACGTCACACGCCTGAAATATCCTTCGTTGATGGTCGTTGCCTGAGAATCATCAAACTCTCGGGATTTCCCCATGCGGGTATTAATCGCGACCGATGCCTGGCATCCGCAGGTCAACGGTGTGGTCCGGACGCTGACCTCGCTGGCGAATGCGGCCAAGGCCCTCGATGTCGAGATCGACTTCCTCACCCCCGACGGCTTTCCGTCCTGGCCGCTGCCGACCTATCCCGGCCTGCGCATCGCGCTGCCGAGCGGGAAGGAGATCGCGCGGCGGCTCGAGAGGGCGGCGCCGGACGCGCTGCACATCGCGACCGAAGGCCCGATCGGCTGGGCGGCGCGGGCCTATTGCCGCCGCAACCGGCTCGCCTTCACCACCTCCTATACGACGCGATTCCCGGAATACGTCTCGGTGCGGACCGGCATTCCGGCCGCAATCGGCTATGCCGTGCTGCGCCATTTCCACGATACCGCCGCCATGACCATGGTGGCGACGCCCTCGCTGCGGCAGGAGCTCGCCGAGCGCGGCTTCAAGCGGCTCGGCTTCTGGACGCGCGGCGTCGACACCGAGCTGTTCCATCCCGACGCTCCGGCTCAGCTCGACCTGCCGCGCCCGATCTTCATGACCATGGGGCGCGTGGCGGTGGAGAAGAATCTCGAAGCGTTCCTCTCGCTTGACCTGCCCGGGACCAAGGTCGTCGTCGGCGACGGTCCGCAGAAGGCGGCGCTTGAAAAGAACTATCCGGGCGCGGTCTTCCTCGGTGAGAAGAAGGGCGCGGATCTCACCGCGCATCTCGCCGCGGCTGACGTCTTTGTGTTTCCGAGCCTGACCGACACCTTCGGCGTGGTGCAGCTCGAGGCGCTCGCCTGCGGCACGCCGGTTGCGGCGTTTCCGGTCACAGGGCCCAAGGACGTCATCGCCGATCATCCGATCGGCGCGATCGACCACGATTTGCGTACCGCGTGCCTGCGCGCGCTCACCATGTCGCGCCAGACTTGCCGCAATTTCGCGCTGGAGCGTTCCTGGGAGAACAGCGCGCGTCAGTTCGTCGGCAATCTCACCTCACTTCAGCCCAGCCGCGTCTTGCGCGCCTCGCCTCGCATGGCGCGGCGGCCGGTGCGCGGCTGATCGTCCATTTGAACCACAGCGAGAACCTCATCGATGGCTAAGATCATGAACCTTGACGGCACCCAGCAGCTCGACCTCACCCGCGGCACGGTCGAGCAGGCCTATGACCGCTGGGCGCCGGTCTACGATCTCGTGTTCGGCGGCGTGTTCGCCAAGGGCCGTCAAGCCGCGATCGCGGCCACCAACAAGATCGGCGGCCGCGTGCTCGAGGTCGGCGTCGGCACCGGCATCTCGCTGCCGCTTTACGCGCCGAACCTGCGTATCTTCGGCACCGACATTTCGGAAGCGATGCTCGACAAGGCGCGCCGCCGCGTCAAAGAGCAGAAGCTGAAGAACGTCGAGGGGCTCGCGGTGATGGACGCCGAGAAGCTCGAATTCCCCGACAATTCCTTCGATGTCGTGATGGCGCAGTACGTCGTCACCGCCGTGCCGAATCCGGAGAAGGCGCTCGACGAATTCGCCCGCGTGCTGCGTCCGGGCGGCGAGCTGATCATCCTCACCCGCGTCAGCGCCGACACCGGCATGCGCCGCTTCATCGAGCAGAAGCTGCAGCCGGTGGTGCGTCCGCTCGGCTTCCGCACCGCCGAGTTCGCCTGGTCGCGCTATGCCAAGTGGCTGGCCGGCGCGCATGGCATCGAGCTTGCCGAGCGTCGTTTGATTCCGCCGCTGGGGCACTTCTCGCTGGTCCGCTTCCGCAAGGTCGACGTCGCCAAAGCGGCTTGAGCCTACGCGTCGCGTGCGTCATCGCGCCGCTGCACATCGTCACATGACAAAATGATGATGTCACACGGCCTACATCGAATCTCTGTAAATCCCGAACCCGAAAGCATTTTGGGGAAGAGCATGATCAAGAATTATCTCGAGCAGCTGCGGATCCAGCGCTGGGACGACCATCGCTACTATCACCACAGCCGCATCAATCAGAGCCTGCACTTCGTCAGCGCGCTGAGCTTCCTCTTCGCCTATGTCTGGCTGTTCATCGATCCCGTCGTCTCCGCGCTGGTCGGCTGGCTGGTGTCGATGACCTCGCGCCAGGCCGGTCACTTCTTCTTCGAGCCGCACACTTACGATCACATCAATCAGGCGACGCACGAGTACAAGGAAGAGATCAAGGTCGGCTACAATTTGCAGCGCAAGGTGGTGCTGATGGCGATCTGGGCGCTCTCGCCGCTGGTCCTGGTTGTCGATCCCACCCTGTTCGGCCTGTTCACGCCCTGGGCCAGCGCGACCGACTTCATGCGTCAGGTGGCCAAGATCTGGCTCGTGGTCGGCGGCGGCGGCCTTCTGTTCCGCACCGTGCACCTGTTCTTCATCCGCGATGTCGAGACTGGCCTCGTCTGGATGACCAAGATCCTGACCGATCCCTTCCACGATTTGATGCTCTATCGCGGCGCCCCGCTCGCCCTGATGCGCGGCGAGCTGATGGATCCCGGCCTGCACCTCAACCCCGAGCACACGCTGGGCCTCATCGGCGAGCCCACGCTCGAAGAGCAGCACGCCTGAGCGCGCTGGTCTCACCACGTACTCCGATGTCTGATGGTTACGTCATGCCCGGCCTCGTGCCGGGCATCCACGTCTTGGGGGCTGCTTCTTCGCCTCT
Organism: Bradyrhizobium forestalis; assembly: GCF_002795245.1. GTDB lineage: Bacteria > Pseudomonadota > Alphaproteobacteria > Rhizobiales > Xanthobacteraceae > Bradyrhizobium > Bradyrhizobium forestalis. The sequence continues at coordinate 9,985 of NZ_PGVG01000042.1, forward strand.
CCCCGCGTGTGGTAGGGCAAGCGCATATGGTGCACACAATGCAGCGGCATTGGCAGTGGGCTCCCTCTCCCGCTTGCGGGGGAGGGTGGGGGTGGGGGTGTCTCCGCGTCGGGATTGTCGGGGATTACTGAGGGTGTCCCTATGCGGCGAGAACCCTCACCCGCCGCGCTCTGCGAGCGCGTCGGCCTCTCCCGCAAGCGGGAGAGGCGGAGCAAGCCCGCTCGATGAAGCCTCAGCGCCCGAAGCGCTTGGCCAGCATCTCTTTCAGGATCTGCCGCTTGATATTCTTGTTGGTGAGCACGCCGTCGTGCCACCAGAAGCCGTCGGCTTTCATCTTCCCGGCGGCGCGGACGAAGCGTTCGGCGACTTCGCTGAAGTCGGCGTCGGTGTAGTTGAGGCTGAAGATCAGCCGGCCGGTGCCGACCCAGCTCAGCGCCAGGCCCTCGGCGCGCAGGTAATATTGCAGCATCCAGTTGTAGCGGGACGGGGTGGTGTATTTCACCGTCCAGATCGACGAGAAGTTGGCGAACCGCACCGGCAGGTCGGCGCCCTCCATCATCTGGTTCAGCTTTCGCACGCGCCCGTTCCAGGTCTCCTCCAGCCCGTCATAGACGGCGCGGAAGTTGGGACTGGAGAGCCGGCTCAGGAACTCGTCCATCGCCGTCATGACGTAGGGATGCGAGTTGAAGGTGCCGCGGGCGAAGCAAATGTCGGCGGGGCGATCGTCGCGGAAGCGGCGCATCAACTCGCGTTTGCCGCAGACCACGCCGACCGGCAGGCCGCCGGCAAGGCTCTTGCCGTAGGTCACCATGTCGGCGCGCACGCCAAAATAGTCCTGGGCGCCGCCGACGGCGAGACGGAAGCCGACGAACACCTCGTCGAAGATCAAGACGATGCCGCGTTGGTCGCAGACCTCGCGCAGCTTTTTCAGCCATTCGGTGTAGGCCGCGCGATCGAAATTGCCGCCGCGGGAGGAATCGACCAGCGAGGAATCGCCCGGCGCGTTGGCGTTGGGATGCAGGCCCTGCAGCGGATTGACCAGCACGCAGGCGATGTCCTTGCGCGTGCGCAAAACATGCAGCGTCCTCTCCGACATCTCGGCCAGGGTGTAGGTCTCGTGCGCTGGAATCGGGTTGCCGACGCCGGGCTGCACGTCGCCCCACCAGCCATGATAGGCGCCGGCGAAGCGGACCAGATGCGTGCGCTTGGTGTGGTAGCGCGCCAGCCGCACCGCCTGCATGACGGCTTCGGTGCCGGACATGTGGAAGGAGACCTCGTCGAGGCCCGAGATCTGGCAGAGCCGCTGCACGTTCTCGAGGATGACGGGATGGTAGGGACCGAGCACCGGTCCGAGCGCATGCGCCCGCTTCTCGGCGCCTTCGATGCACTCCTTGTAGAAGTCGTTGCCGAAGATGTTGACGCCGTAGGAGCCGGTGAGATCGTAGAAGCTGTTGCCGTCGACATCGGTGACGGTGACGCCGCGCGAGGACTCCATGAAGGTCGAGGTGCCCAGGTGCTCGCGCACGAGACGCGAGAACTGGAACGGCACGCGGTAGCTCTCGGTGAAGTTCAGATCGGAGATTTTCTCCGCGGCCTCTTTCGTCATCGCGCGGCCCTTCGGGTAGCGCTCGGCGTAGAGGTCGGCGAGGCGGAAGAAGCCCTGCTTGCGCTGCGCGGCGATGTTCGCCGGCGCGCCGTCGCAGGAGAAGTAGTCGTTCTCTCCGAACTCGTAGAACGGGAGCAGCTTTGCCACCCGGCGCGACATCTTGGAGTGCCCGGCGAGCGAGCGGTGCTTGGCGCGGGACAGTTCGACCCGCGCCTTGATCTTCGGGAAGACGGCGGCAGCGGAGGCTGCGGCGGCCACGGACATCGAGAGAATCGGGAGTGTCGTTTCCATGACAACAAGCGCTAATACTGCGAGCTGACAGATTCATGACAGTCAAAGCCCTCATCACCTCTTTCACCCAGCAGGAAGATCTCAACTTCCTGTTGACCAACCGCATCCCCCGCGCGGCCCTGACCCGCTTCATGGGCTGGTTCTCCAAGATCGAGAATCCCTTCGTGCGGGACTTCTCGATCGCGCTGTGGAAGCTGTTCTCCGACCTCGACCTGTCGGAGGCGCGCAAGACCCATTTTAGGAGTTTGCACGATTGCTTCACCCGGGAGCTGAAGCCGGGCCTGCGGCCCTTTGACCCCGATCCTTCGGCGGTTGCGAGTCCGTCCGACGGCATCGTCGGCGCTCATGGCCGGATCGCGGACACCGAGCTGTTCCAGGTCAAGGGCGCGCCCTATTCGTTGCTGGACTTGCTTGGTGACTCGGCGCTGGTCGAGCAGCACCGCAACGGCTCCTTCGTCACGCTGCGGCTGACCTCGAGCATGTATCACCGCTTCCACGCGCCCTATGACGCGCATATCGAGCGCGTCACGCTGATCCATGGCGATGTCTGGAACGTCAACCCGATCGCGCTCAAGCGCGTCGAGCGGCTGTTCTGCAAGAACGAGCGCGCGGTGATCCGGACGCATTTGTCGACTGGCGAAGCGGTGACGCTGGTGCCCGTTGCCGCGATCCTGGTCGCGAGCATCCGCCTGCACTTCCTCGACATGGTGCTGAATGCGCAGACCCGCGGCCCGGTCAATTTCCCTTGCGACGTCAACGTCGCCAAGGGCGAGGAGCTCGGCTGGTTCGAGCACGGCTCGACCATCATCATCCTCGCGCCCGGCGATTTCACCTTCTGCGACGGTATCAACGAGGGCACGCGCATTCGCGCCGGTCAAGCGCTGTTGAGGAGAAAGTAGCCTTCAATCCGCCGCGTCCGCCGCCTATATCGTCCGTGGGGACGATTCTACGACGACGGATTTGATGATGGCGCGGGCGCCGGTGATGGCGGCGGGTGGTATTGTGCTGCGGCGTGGCTCGACGCCGCTGCTTGCAGTCGTGCGCCAGCGCAAGCGCAACGAGTGGGTCTTGCCCAAGGGCAAGCTCGATGACGGCGAGACGCCGAAGGAAGCCGCGCACCGCGAGGTGATCGAAGAGACCGGCCACGACGTTGCCGTGCACGAATTTCTGGGCACGCTCGTTTATCAGTCCGGCGGGCGCTCCAAGGTGGTGCATTTCTGGCGGATGGAGGCTGACGGCGGGCCGGTCCGCAAGCTGATGAACGACATCAAGGCGGTCGACTGGCTGACGCTGGACGACGCAATCGCGCGCCTCTCGCGCGAGTATGAGCGCGCCTTCCTGACCCAGATCGGTCCGATTGCGCTCGCGGCGGCGGGGCTCGCGCCTCTGTCCGCGCCGGAGTCGAAGCAGGATTCCGAGCCGGTATCGCCATTGGCCACCGACGATATCGAGTCAGCCCTGCAAACGCTGACACCGGCGGAAGCCGCGTCCGTGGATGAACTGCGGCACGGCCTGTTGCAGAAGGTGAAGGCCTGGTTGCGCGGCGAAGCGTGAGTTGCTTACGCGTAGTTTTAGTGCGGCATTGACGGTGCCCCCTCTCCCCTTGTGGGCCCCTTGTGGGGGAGGGTGGCTCGCCGCAGTAGCGGCGAGACGGGTGAGGGGTCTCTATCCTCACGGGCGGGTCCGGCGAGTGGATAGAACCTCTCATCCGGCGCTTCGCGCCACCTTCCCCCACAAGGGGAGAAGGAAGGCTCACCGCCGCTCTTTCTTGTCCTTCGGCGCCGGCGCCGGCTTGCGCGGCGCGGCGGGGACGCGCTGCTGGGAGCCACTGGGGCGCTGCATGCCGGGGTGTTGAGCCGCGGGCGGCTGGCCCGGCTGCATGCTGCTGCGCGGCAATTGCTGCTGCGGGCCTGCTTGTTGCGTCCCGCCCGGTTGTGGCGGCACGACTCCTCCAGGCTGACTCTGTCCACGGCGCTGCGGCTGGGTTTGCGGCGTGCCGCTGGGTGCTGTGCCCTGTCCAGCGCGCGGTGCGCCCGGACGGCCGGCACCTTGCTGCTGGCCGGGTTGCGGTTGTTGCTGCTGCCGTTGGCCCGCACGCGGCGTACCCGGCTGCATCGCGCCACCTTGTTGCCCTTGCCGCTGCTGCTGCGGCTGCGCGCCTTGCCGACCTGGCGTGCCCGGCTGCTGCTGGCCCGGACGGTTGTCTCGACGGGGCTGGCCGTTCGGCCGTTGCGGCAGTTGGCCCGGCGCCGTCGTCGGCCGCAATTGTTGCTGCTGCGGCGGTTGTGCCGGCCGCGGAATGCGGCTGAGCGCGCCCGGATTGGCGCGACGGAAGTCGCGCTGTTCGATGACGATCTGCCGGCCCGTGGTCTGCGCCAGATGCACCTGGCTGACGAAGCCGCGGTCGCGCGCGATCTGCTGCGGTGGGATCGTGATCGGTACCGCGGCAAAGCGCATGACGCCGCCGCTCGCGCCAGGCCGGATCGCAAAGCCGCTCGCAGCTTGCGTCAGCGCGCCGAGCCGCGCGCCGCTGCTGCGGTCGTCGACATCGATGTGGCCGACCCGGCCGTCGGCGTCGGGATAAAGCTTGATGTTGACGTTGTTCGCGCTACGCGCCGCTGCGCCTTCGGGCACGTCGACGACTCCAGTGGTGCCGCGGATGCCGAGCGTTGCCGTCGGCGTCGTGATCTTCATGTCGCCGGTTTTCGCCACCGCGGCCGCAACGAAGGCGACGGTGCCCTTGCCGACGTCGAAGATCGCCGAATTCTGCTTGCCGCCGTCCTCATAGACGTAATTGTCGATGGTGATCCTGGCGCTGGCGGAGAGGTTGAACGTGGTGGCGTCGTTGAAGGTGATGCCGAGCGAGGAGTTCGACGAGGTCTGCACCACGTCGTTGAGATAGATGTCGTCGCGCACGCGCAGCGGATAGGAGTTCTTGTCGCGGATCACGGTCGCGATCCCCGTCACCGTCGCGACGTTGCCGATCGGCTCGACCGCAGCGGGCTGCGTGTCTGCAGACGGTGCTGGTGAGGCCGACGGCGTCGGGGAGGAGGCGGGTGTTGACTGTGATTGCGGCTGCGCCTGTGCAAGCTCGATTGCATCGGATGCAAAAGCTATGCTGCTCGCGGCCGACGGCAAGGCCAGCAGCACGAGCGCGAACACGGAGCGGCGCCAAGCCACCATTGAAGTCACGAGGATGTCCCGGTGAGAACGCGAGGCGAGATCGGCCGATTTCAGCCGTGTGGGGCTGAATGGTGGATGAACGTCTGTCGGATGGGAAGGGTGAATGTTCAAACGCTACTCTTTCCCCTCATGGTGAGGAGCGCGCTCTTGCGCGCGTCTCGAACCATGCAGGCCCGGCTCTCAATCCCGGGCCTTACCCTTCGAGACGCCCGCTGCGCAGGCTCCTCACAGGTGAGGGATAAAGTGATGCTGTCGCGCGAGATCCTCAGGTGCGCAATTGCGCACCATAGTTCGATGCTTCGCATCGCCCCGGGATGACGGCGGTAATATCAGCTCACGCGCTTCCAGGTCTGGCCGCCGCAGAACATGCCGCCGAAGGCGCAGCCCTGCACGCGCATCGCATTCGGACCCTTCATCGCAATGGTCGAGTCGTAGTTGCGGCCGGAGTCGGGATCGTGGATGCGGCCGCTCCACTTCGAGCCGTCGGGCTTCATGTTGATCAGGATGCGCTCGTTGGTCTTCTCGGCGTATCCGCAGAGATTGGCGCCGCACTGCTCGACGCGGACATTGCCTTTGTTCTCTTCGGTCGCCCACACGCCGATCGGCGTGCTGGCAGCCGCCACGGGCGCGGCGGCAACCGGAGCCGGTGCGGGAGCAGCAGCGACGGGAGCAGGCGCGGAAACAGGCGCAGGCTGCGTATTGTCGACGCCGACGGACGGGGTGGCGGCAACGGTCGCGGCCGGGGCGGCGGGCGTGCCAACGGTTGGCGCGGTCGGCGGAACCGCCTGCACCGGCGCTTGCGGCATGGGCTGCTGCTGCACCGGCGCCGGCGCAGGTTGCGCCGTCGTGGTCGCCGGAGCCGGGGTGGTGTCGACGTCATCGTCCTTGGAGCCACCAAGGCCGTTGAGGTTGATGTTGTTCAGCTTGATCGGCTTGTCCGACAGGCCGGGCGCGACGATGGTCACGCAATTGAGCGAGGCGCAGTTGCGCGGCGTCTCGATGCGGATGTGCTGCCCCTCGATCTGGAACGCGATCGAATTGCCGGCCTGCGCGGCGGCCGTCGAAGCGAGGAAGAGGGCGGTGGCGGCGATGGAAAGCTTGTTCATGACAACCTCCGAAAATGGCGTGGTCCCGATATGAACTGGTGTCGCTGGTGGATGAAGCGTGGCTCGACCCTACACGGGGATGGTCCAGCGTTCTGTGATGGGCGTCACAACGACGCCCACCGCCTGGGTGAGGCAGCGCACATTCAGCCGCGCCTGCTCTGCGTAAAGTCGTCTCGACACTGAGGGAAACGCCGATGCAGCGGCTTGCAACTTGGCTTGGCACATTGATCGCATTGATGGCGATCGCGCCCACGGCGCAGGCCGGCTCCTACACCTTCTCGGTTGGCGGCCACCGGTTCCATGTCGAGGCGCCGCGCAATTGCCGATCCACCTCCTGTGTCACGGTGTCCTCCAATCGCAGCCTCCGGCCGACGGACAATGTCGGCGCAGCACCGGCCTCGCAACCGGCGCCCGCGCCAGTGGTCCAGGCGCCGCAGCCGGCTTGTCCGGCGGCACCGGTCCGGCCGCCGCAAGCAACTGTGGTCGTGCCGCCCCCGCCGCCTCCCGTCCTTGCCGCGACGACGTCGCAATCCGTTGTGGCGCCGCCGGCGCCAAGATTGGAGGCGTCCCAGGAGACGTCAAAACTCGAACCGCCGCGCATCCAGCCGCCGGCCATCGTCCCAAAGCCCGGAAGCCAGCAGACCGCAACGGTTGCACAGACCGGCGACGACGAGAGTTATACGCCGCTCGGCGAGTGGGAGAGCGCCGGCGCCAGGGGTACGGTCCGCATCGAGCGCTGTGGACCTGCGCTGTGCGGCTATGCGCTCACTGAAGCGTCGAGCAGGGGCGAGAGCGTGCTCGTCAACATGAAGCCGAAAAAGCACGATGCATGGGCCGGCAGCATCTACAGCCGCTCCAGCGGCAACACCTATTACGCGACGATGACGTTGAAGAGCTCAGGCAAGCTGCACGTGGAAGCCTGTGCGCTCGGCCGCTTCTGGTGCTCCGGCAACGACTGGACGCGGGTCGAGGCGCCGCGCGAGCAACTGATCACGACGTCACCTCAATGGAGCGCGCGGTCGTAGCTCGCGAGATGTCGAAGTTGTCCCTCTCATCTTGTTACGAGAGAGGAGCTGAGCGTTTGCTGCTGCCCTGGATCTTGTAGAGGCGAGATGCGCATTGCTGTGCCCTCGCCCCTTGTGGGAGAGGGCAGCTTCGCTGGTCGACACGGGCTCACTGGGGTGAGGGGTTGTCTCCACGAGCACAGGCGCGCGAGGATAGAAACCCTCATCCGGCGCTTCGCGCCACCTTCTCCCACAAGGGGAGAAGGAACAAGAGGCTGCTGTCTTCTTCTAAATCATGCCGAGCACGATGGCGCCGACGAAGGCCATGGCGAGGTAGGCGGTGATAACGCTCAGTCTGCCGGCGAACGTCATGAAGTCGCTCCCGCTGGTCGCGCGCTTTGCCGCAACCGTTATGGTTAACAGAGAGTCTCCTCGCGGAAAAGTCAGCCTTGCTGTCGCTCATCGGCGGCAGCGTCCGGCCACGCGCGGGGCCGTCATGGTTAAGGAAGGCTGAAGTCAACACGTTGAAGAGTCTTTAAGTAAATTCACCGAACGTGCGTGCATGACGCGCGGAGTTCGTTTGTACCTCGTCGGCTCCATCGTCCTTGTTTCGCTAGCGGGTTGCGGTCGCGGCTTCTTTCAGGCCGAACGTGAGCCATGGCGGGCCGAGGCGGAAGCGGCGTGCCTGAAATCGGGCGCGGTGAAGGAAGGTGCGGACATCGTCCGCATCGACCCGATTTCCGGGCCTGGCAGCTGCGGCGCCGAGTTTCCGCTCAAGGTCGCCGCCATCGGCGAAGCCTCCAGCACCTATGGCTTTGCCGACGAGGCGCCGCGCCCGCCCGGCAGCATCGGCAACCAGCCGCGTTGGCCGGTGCAGCCGCAGTCGAATTATCCGCAGAGCCAGAATTATCCGGCGTCGTCCTATCCGCAACGCTCGAACTATCCCGAGAGCTCGGTGCGTCAGCCCGCCGGCTACGGCACCTCAACCGGCCCGATGTCACTGAATGCGCCCGGCGTCGCCCCGCAGGAGGACGAGATCGACCTACCGCCCGAGGGCACCGATGCCGCGGGCGCGGCGCGCTACATGAATGCACCGAGCTATCCGGCACGGCCAGCGCCTTACTCGCAGGCGCCGGCGCAGCAGCCGCTGCCGCGTCTTGGCCCGGCACAGGGCAATCCGGTCACGACCGTCGGTCCCGTCGCGATCAAGCCGACCGCGACGCTCGCCTGTCCGATCGTTTCAGAGCTCGACCGCTGGCTCGCCGACACGGTGCAGCCTTCGGCAATGCGCTGGTTCGGCGTCCGCGTCGCCGAGATCAAGCAGATCTCCGCCTATTCCTGCCGCGGCATGAACGGCAATCCGCACGCGCACATCTCGGAGCACGCCTTCGGCAATGCGCTCGACATCTCCGCCTTCGTGCTCGCCGACGGCCGCCGCGTCACGATCAAGGACGGCTGGCGCGGCATGCCGGAAGAGCAGGGATTTTTGCGCGATGTACAGTCGGGTGCGTGCGCGCATTTCACCACCGTGCTCGCGCCCGGCTCGAACGTCTACCACTATGATCACATCCACGTCGATCTGATGCGCCGCGCCAGCCGCCGCCTGATCTGCCAGCCCGCCGCCGCCTCCGGCGAAGAAATTGCCGCCCGCGCGCAATCGCGCAGACCCTATGCGAGTGCGCGCGAGCCGTCGGTGACCGGTTCGCTCGGCGCGCGCAAGAGCACGATGCGCAAGCGCGAGGAAGACGAGTACGCCGACGATTAGCACGTCGTGTCTCTTGTAGCCCGGATGAGCGCAGCGATATCCGGGAACAGCCTTCCCGCATATCGCTGCGCTCATGCGGGCTACGATCTACGCAGGCTTCGGCGGTGTAGGAGCCAGCCCCATGCAGCGCTGCACCTCACCCGGGACGTTGTAGGTGCGCATGATATGGCGGCTGTCGCGCAAGCCGGACGCCTCACGTTGCACCACGAACATCCATAGCGCCTGGCCGGCTTCCAGCACCAGCTTGCGCCTGGCCGGTTGCATTGAGGCCGGCAGCTCGGTCGCTGCGTGGGCAGCGTCGAATTCGCGCAGGCGCGAGAGGCACTGTTCGAGCGCGGAGCCCATCCGTCCAAGCGCCGAGGCCTGTTCCTGGACGATCTCGTAGTGGAGGATGTCGACCGGCGGGCGAAGATCGCGAGACATGGCCGCAATATAGTGCTGCCCGCCCCGTAGGCGCAACGCGCTGCTACTTCGCCTTATACGCCGCCAGGAACATCCGCGTTGCGCTGTCGACCACCGCGGTCATGCGCTGTTCCGACGGCGCGGGTGCGGCCTGGAACACGAAGGGTAGGAAGAGCGAGGCTTTGCACAGCTCCATGAATTGCGAGGCGGCAAGATCGCAATCGTCGATCGCGAGATCGCCAGATGCGACACGGGCCTTGAGATAGCCGGAGAGGCGATTGATGCTCTTGTCCAGCACGCGCGCATAGTAGCGGCGACCGACATCCGGCATGCGTTCGGCGATCGCCATCACGGTGCGGATCGCCGATCCGCCGCCCGGGCGGCAGATCAAGTGAAGGTAGGCGATGCCGAATTCCTTCAGCGTGGTCTCGGCATCGCGGTCGAGATCGAAATTGAACACGACCTGGCCGTGCTGGAGCGCCTCCTGTTCGAGGATGGCTTCGAACAGCGCGAATTTGTCGGCGAAGTAGACGTAGAGCGTGCCCTTGGAGACCTGTGCGGCGCGCGCGATCTCGCCCATGCTGGCGCCGTCGAAACCAAGATCCATGAACACCTTGCGGGCACCGTCGAGGATCTGGCGGCGCTTGGAGCTGTCCTCCTCCTGGACGGCGTGCAGATGTTCGCTGGCAGCCACAACCATTGGTTCAGTGTCTCGGAAGGTTTTTGGACCGGATCAAGGCCATGAAACCCCAATAAAGGATTCGAGGCGGTACAGTCTTGACCCGGAATATTATTGTATATTGACCGAACCGTTCGGTCAATGATATCTGGGATCGGCGAGAGGAAACCGGCTGCGCAGCGGCCGCCCTCGGTCGCGCTTATTGGGGAGGCCTTTATGGCCGTATCGAGAGACCAGGCGGCGCGCGTCCTTCGCCAGGAAGCGGTGGAGGACCAGGCGGGCGGTGATGCTGCGTCCGAGACATCGGCACCCCCTGCCGAGCAGTTGCGCGCTCATGTCGCCGAGGAAACGAAGCGGCCGACCCGCGAGGCGCCGGAGAACCCGGTGACCGACAAGCCGGCCGCACCCGCGCCGGGCGCGCCCGCCGCCACTGCGCCCAAGTCAGGTGCGCCCAAGTCCGGCAAGCGCAAATTCGTCCTGATGGGCGTCGGCCTCGTCCTCGCACTCGCTGTTGCGGGTTATGCCGGCTATTACACCTTGGTCGGCCGCTTCTACATCTCGACCGACGACGCCTATGTCCGCGCCAACAACACCATGCTCGGCGCGCGCGTTGCCGGGCACATCTCCTCGATCCTCGCCGGCGACAACACGCCGGTGCGTGCCGGCGACATCGTCTTCCGCATCGACGACGGCGACTACAGAATCGCGGTCGACGCCGCCGCGACCAAGATCGCGACCCAGCAGGCCGCGATCGATCGCATCGGCCGTCAGGTCGCCGCGCTCGACAGCCAGGTCGCGCAGGCCAAGGCGCAGCTCGTCTCGGCTGAAGCGGGCCTCAAGCGCGCCGACCTCGATTATGAGCGCCAGCAGGCGCTGAGCAGCAAGGGCTTCGCCTCGCGCGCCACCTTCGAGAGCTCGGAGGCCGGACGCGACCAGGGCGCCGCGGCGGTCAAGGCCGCGCAGGCCGCCTACGACGTCGCCGTCAGCAATGTCGATGTCGCCAAGGCGCAGCAGGTCGAGGCGCAGGCTCAGCTCGCCGAGCTCAAGACCACGCTCGCCAAGGCCGAGCGCGACCTCGGCTTCACCGCGGTCCGTGCGCCGGTTGGCGGCACGTTCTCCAATCGTCTGGTCAACACCGGCGACTTCGTCGCGGTCGGCCAGCGTCTCGGCAACATCGTGCCGCTGGACGATGTCTATATCGACGCGAACTTCAAGGAGACGCAGCTCAAGCGCATCCGCCCCGGCCAGCCGGTGACGATCAAGGTCGACGCCTACGGCATGCGCAAGTTCTCCGGTGTCGTCGACAGCATCGCGGCGGGCGCGGGCTCGGTGTTCACGCTGCTGCCGCCGGACAACGCCACCGGCAATTTCACCAAGATCGTGCAGCGCGTGCCGGTCCGTATCCGCGTGCCCAAATCGGTGGCGAAGCAGAACCTGCTCCGGGCCGGCATGTCGGTCTACGCGACCGTCGACACCAACAAGGGCGCGGCCGACGCCGACAGCGAGGTCGATCTCGACGATCCCACCGCGATCCATCCGCAGTAGGATGTTGTGACATGAGGGCGCGACGCATTCTTGCCCGGAGCGCAGCTGCGCTCCCTCTCCCGCTTGCGGGAGAGGGCTGGGGAGAGGGTGTCTCCGCAGTGGGACAATCCCCAAGCGGAAAGAACCCTCACCCGGCGCTTCGCGCCGACCTCTCCCGCAAGCGGGAGAGGTGCACCGCCCCCGCGCCTTGCTCCAGCCCGAGCTGACACCATGGCCAACGCCACCACTGCTGCACCTGCCATGATGGCGGATCCCGCTTCGGAGCGCATCGCGCCGAAGCGGCTGTTCGCTTTCATCATCATGGTGTTCGGGATGTTCATGTCGATCCTGGACATCCAGATCGTCTCGGCCTCGCTCAGCGAGATCCAGGCCGGGCTGTCGGCGAGCTCCAGCGAAGTCTCCTGGGTCCAGACCGCCTATCTGATCGCCGAAGTGATCGCGATCCCGCTGTCGGGATTCCTGTCGCGCGCCTTCGGCACGCGGCTGCTGTTCGCGATCTCGGCGGCGGGCTTCACCTTCTCGAGCCTGCTCTGCGGCTTCGCCACCACCATCGAGGAGATGATCCTCTGGCGCGCGCTGCAGGGCTTTCTCGGCGCCGGCATGATCCCGACCGTGTTCGCCTCGGCTTACACCGTCTTCCCGCGCACGAAATTCCACATCGTCGGTCCCATCATCGGGCTCGTCGCGACGCTGGCCCCGACCGTCGGGCCGACGGTCGGCGGCTACATCACCGACCTGATGTCGTGGAACTGGCTGTTCTTCATCAACGTCGTGCCCGGCATCGGCATCACCGTGGGCGTGCTGGCGCTGGTCGATTTCGACGAGCCGCATTTCGAGCTGCTCGACCGCTTCGACTGGTGGGGCCTGCTGTTCATGGCCGGCTTCCTCGGCACGCTGGAATATGTGCTGGAGGAAGGCCCGCAATATGAATGGATGCAGGACACTTCCGTGGCGATCTGTGCCTGGATCTGCGCGATCTCGGCGATCGCCTTCTTCTGGCGCGTGTTCACGGCGGCCGAGCCGATCGTCAATTTGCGCACCTTCTCCGATCGCAATTTCGCCGTCGGATGCACGCTGCAATTCTGCATCGGCATCGGTCTCTACGGCCTGACCTACATTTATCCGCGCTATCTCGCCGAAGTGCGCGGCTACAGCGCGCTGATGATCGGCGAGACCATGTTCGTCTCCGGCATCACCATGTTCCTGGTCGCGCCGCTGGTCGGCCGGCTCATGGCCAAGCTCGACATGCGCTATATGATCGCGTTCGGCCTCATCGTGTTCGCGATCGGCTCCTACCAGATGACCTGGATGACCCGCGATTACGATTTCTACGAGCTGCTGGTGCCTCAGATCCTGCGCGGGATCGGCATGATGTTCGCGATGGTGCCGACCAACAACATCGCGCTCGGCACGCTGGCGCCAGACCGGGTGAAGAATGCGAGCGGGCTGTTCAACCTGATGCGCAATCTCGGCGGCGCGGTCGGCCTTGCCGTCATCAATACCGTGCTCAACGACCGCACCGACCTGCACATCACCCGCCTGCAGGAGCGCGTGACCTGGGGCAACGCGACCGCGACCGAAACCCTGACCATGTTCATGCAGACGTTTCAGGGGCTCGGCGATTCCACGCTGATGGCGATGAAGCAGCTGTCCCAGCTCGTGCATCGCCAGGCCGTGGTGATGAGTTTTGGCGACGCCTTCCTCATGCTGACGGTGTTCTATCTCGGCCTCAGCCTGCTGGTCGCGCTGCTGAACAAGCCGGCTTCGCCGTTCGGCGCTGGCGGCGATGCGCACTGAGCCGGCCACATACTCCGTGTCATCGCCCGGCTTGACCGGGCGATCCAGTACGCCGAGACAGCGCGGCTAGAACCGAGAAGCCGCGGCGTACTGGATGCCCCGGTCAAAGCCGGGGAATGACAGCGGAGATTGAGGTGTGATTGCGGGCCAGGGCCCGCGCGCCAAATTGCAACACTCGTGCGTGATCTCGCGCGAGCCCCGTTGCAATTCACGAGCGACACATCTATAAAGCGCACCTCATTCAATCGAACCGGGGAGAGATTTGCATGATTTCGTCGCATTCGCAGATCGTACGCCCGCGCTCGATGATGCTCTCGATGATGTCCTGGCTCGGTATGTACGCGGCCTGCTAGAGGCCTCTTCCGCCAGTTTCGATCGGGCCAAGGTATCGACCAAGCGTCCCGATTGCTCCGCTTCCCAAGTCAAAATCAGTCTTACGTGACGCCGTTGTGGCCTTCGGCGCAACTTGCGTCCATCGATGGAGCCGGCTCGCGCCAAGAGCGGCCGGATGATGCCATGACCGCTCTTTCAAAGAAGCCCGCGGCGATACGCGTGGTGCTGCCCTTCGTGTTCCGGCACTGGCTGAAGCAGCCGGGGCGCGGCTTCGTAATCGTTGGCGGCCTGCTGGGCGCGACCGCCGCGGACCTGTTCATGCCGGTATTCTCGGGCCACCTGATCGACGCGCTGACGCGCGGGCCATCCGATTCCGATGCGCGCCACGCGGCGCTGGTCGCGTTCGGCGCCATCGTGGCGCTGGGCGCGGCCTCGATGGTGCTGCGGCTGGCAGGATTGCAGGCGATCGTGCCGTTCACGCTGAAGATCATGTCGGACGTCGCGCAGGACGCGTTCATGCGCGTGCAGCGCTTCTCGACCGACTGGCACGCGAACTCCTTCGCGGGTTCGACGGTTCGCAAGGTGACGCGCGGCATGTGGGCGCTCGACCTGCTCAACGACACGTTACTGTTGGCGCTTTTGCCCTCGTTCGTCGTTCTGATCGGCTCGATGATCCTGCTCGGCGTGCACTGGGCCTCGCTCGGCGTGGTGATCGCGCTCGGCGCGCTGGCCTATGTCACCATGACGGTGGTGTTCTCGACCCGCTACATCGCGCCGGCGGCGCGCGTCTCCAATGCCTGGGACACCAAGGTCGGCGGCACGTTGGCGGACGCGCTGACCTGCAATGCCGTGGTGAAATCGTTTGGCGCGGAAGCGCGCGAGGACACGCGGCTCGCCCGCGTCATCAATCGCTGGCGCGTGCGCGTGCGGCGGACCTGGTTCCGCTACAACTACACCGCCATGGCGCAGCTCTCGCTGCTGCTGGCCTTGCGCGGCTCCGTGATCGGCGGCTCCGTGCTGCTGTGGATCTCGGGGCATGCCTCGCCCGGCGACGTCACCTATGTGCTGACGAGCTACTACGTCATCCACGCCTATTTGCGCGACGTCGGCATGCACATCAACAACCTGCAGCGCTCGGTCAACGACATGGAGGAGCTGGTGGCGATCCACGACGAGCCGATCGGCATTGCGGATGCTCCCGATGCACGGCCGATTGCGATCGAGGGCGGCGAGATCGTGTTCGACGACGTCACGTTCCACTATGGCGGCCATCGCGCGCCGCTGTACGACGGACTGTCGCTGACGATCCGTGCCGGCGAACGGGTCGGCCTCGTCGGCCGCTCCGGTTCCGGCAAGACCACCTTCGTCAAGCTGGTGCAGCGGCTCTACGACGTCACCGGCGGTCGCGTGCTGATCGACGGGCAGGACATCGCGCTGGCCACGCAGCAATCGCTGCGCAGCCAGATCGCGATCGTGCAGCAGGAGCCGATCCTGTTCCACCGTTCGCTCGCCGAGAACATCGCCTATGGCCGGCCCGGCGCCAGCCTGGAGGCGATCGAACAGGCGGCGCGCCTCGCCAATGCGCACGACTTCATCCTGCGCCTGCCGAAGGGCTATGGCACGCTGGTGGGCGAGCGCGGCGTGAAATTGTCCGGCGGCGAGCGGCAGCGCGTGGCGCTGGCGCGCGCGTTCTTGGCGGATGCACCGGTGCTGATCCTGGACGAGGCGACCTCGAGCCTCGATTCGGAATCGGAGGCGCTGATCCAACAGGCGATGGAGCGGCTGATGAAGGGCCGCACGTCGATCGTGATCGCGCACCGGCTGTCGACGGTGAGGAGCCTCGACCGCATCCTGGTGTTCGACCGCGGCGAGATCGTCGAGCAGGGCACCCACGCCGTGCTCGCGCGCAAGCCAGGCGGCATCTATCGCGGCCTGTTCGAGCGCCAGGTGGTGGAGCTCGGACACATCGCAGCGGCGGAATGAGCGGCGTCGCCGGGGGCGAATCCCGGCGACGCCGCCATGGGGGAACGACATGAAAGACCTGACAAACGGCTCCATCGTGCGACACATCCTGGCCATGACGCCGCCGATCATGGCCGGCATGGTCTCGATCATGATCTGCCAACTGGTCGATCTGTACTTCGTCTCGGGCCTCGGCGACGCCGCGGTTGCCGGCGTCGCCGCGGCCGGCAATGCCGGTTTCCTCATCAACGCGCTGATGCAGGTGCTCGCCGTCGGCACGGTGGCGCTGATCGCGCATGCGGTGGGACGCAAGGATCGGCCGGACGCCAACCTGATCTTCAACCAGGCGGTCGCGCTGTCGATGATGTTCGGCCTGTCGACGCTGGTGATGGGCGCGGCGCTGTCGCGTCTCTACATGCGCTCGATTGCGGCGGACGAGGCCACGATCGAGGCGGGGACCATCTATCTGTTGTGGTTCATGCCGGCGCTCGCGCTGGAATTCGTCATGCAGGTGATTGCCTCCGCGCTGCGCGCCACCGGCATCGTGCGCCCCGCCATGCTGGTGCGGGTCCTCGCGGTCATCGTCAACATCGCGCTGGCGCCGGTGCTGATCTCGGGGTGGGGCACCGGCCATGCGCTCGGCGTCGCCGGCGCGGGGCTGGCGAGCTCGATCGCGGTGGCGGCCGGCGTCCTGATGCTGCTGGCGTATTTCCGCAAGGTCGAACGCTATGTCGCCTTCAATCTGGCGCAGTGGCGTCCGCAGCCGCGCCATCTGAAGCGCATCCTCAACGTCGGCCTCCCCGCCGGCGGTGAGTTCGCGATGATGTTCATCTTCATGGCGGTGGTCTATTACGTGCTGCGCGACTTCGGCGCGGCGGCGCAGGCGGGATTCGGCATCGGACAGCGTGTCCTCGCTCTGATCCAGATGCCGGCGCTCGCGGTTGCGCTGGCGGCCGGGCCGATCGCCGGCCAGAACGTCGGGGCCGGCAACGGTGCGCGCGTGCGGGAAACCTTCGTCAAGGCCGCGCTGATCACCACGATCGTGATGATCGGCTTCATGGTCCTTGCGCAGCTGAAGCCGGGACTGCTGCTCGCGGGATTCTCCAACGACCGGGAGACGATGGAGGTCGCCTTCCTGTTCCTGCGGATCATCTCGCTGAACATGGTGGCGCAGGGCCTGATCTTCACCTGCTCGAGCATGTTCCAGGGCCTCGGCAACACCAAGCCGGTGCTGCTGAGCTCGGCGACGCGCGTGTTCACCTATTCGCTGCCGGCGATCTGGCTGTCGACGCGGCCCGGCTTCCGCATCGAGCACGTCTGGTATCTCTCCATCGCGGCAACCACGCTCCAGGCGGCCCTGAGCCTGTGGCTGCTGCGCCGCGAGTTCAGAAAGCGCCTCGCGCCGTTGCCGCAGGACGAGGCCGCGGATCAGGTGGAAGCTGAGCCTGCCGTGCGTGCGCCCGCGTAGAGCGGAATGGCTTTAAGTTGAATCGATTGGCCGCGGGCTCGTTCAAACCTCTCCCGCTTGCGGGAGAGGTCGGCGCGAAGCGCCGGGTGAGGGTTCTCTCCATACGGGGGTTATCGCTTGCGGAGACATCCTCTCCCCAACCCTCTCCCGCAAGCAGGAGAGGGAGCGCACCTCCTTCGTGGTCGCATCAGACCTAATCTCATCTTGCCTTAGCGATAGTGACCTCCTCCCCACGGCTCCCGCCCGTTCGCGGCGCCGTGGGCTAAAGTCCGCCAACACTGTTCCAGACGAGGCCGAGGCCCGACAGGAACAACAGGCCGAGCACGACATCGCCAAAATGCTTGTCGCTCAACGCGTGATAGACCCGCGCACCCGCCCATGCGCCGATCAAGGTGCCCGGAAAGGCGATCAGCGCGAGCCAGACCACTTTGAGTTCGACGAGACCCGACGCCGTCTGCAGCACCAGCGCGGTGGCGAGCACCGTGAAATTGAAGAGCTGGAAGATGCCGCGCCGCTCATGCTTGTTCCAGCCGCGGATGTTGGCCCACAGGATCGGCAGCGGCCCCGAGAGTCCGGCGAGGCCGCCCAGAATGCCGCCGGCGAAGCCGATCGCGCCGTCGGCGATCCGGCCGCCGAACTTGAAGGCGAGCGGCCTCTTGTTGAGGTACAGCGCGCTCGAGAAGATCAGGAGCAGCACACCGACGCTCAGCTTGAACACTTTCGGATCGGCCGTGGCGACCATCATGGTGCCCAGCGGAACGCCGATCAGGCCGCCGATCAGGAACGGCCAGACCAGCGAGAGGTCGAAGCTTTTCCACATCGAGGGCAGCGTCGAGGTCTGCGCGATCACCGAGCAGATCAGCACCAGCGGCACCGCGAGCGAGGGCGGCAGAACGTAGAGCCAGATGCCGAGCGCCATCAGCGCCGTGCCGAACCCGGCCAGTCCCGAGACGAAGCCGCCGGCCAGCGCGCCGAACAGCAGCAGCGCGTAAGTGGACGCTTCCACCTGTCATTTCCTGTCGTTAGGGGCGATCTCGAACGGTTGATCGCCATCCGGCGCATAGCACAGATGCGGCCGGGAAGGTCAATTTCAAAACCGCACGCAAGCGTGATCCCCAGGGGCGGGCGTCCGCCGAACAGGCGCCTACATGAGGCGTGCTAAGCAATTTGGGGGACACGTCGCAAGCGAGCCCCGTCCCTGATGAGATGATGGAGCATGATCATGATCCGCACGAAGATCGTCGTCGCGGTCGCGCTGCTATCGGCGGCGGCCTTGATGCCGACGATGGCGCTGGCGCAGTTTTCCGAGCCTGCGGCCTATCAGGCCGCGCATCCGGACCGGGATGTGCTGAACGGCGGCCAGCTCACGCCCGCAGGGCGCGCAGCCCGTGGTGAGGCAGTAGCCCCGAGCGAGGCCTATGCGGCCTATCCTGCAGCCGTTGCACCGGTCGTTCGGCCACGCCACCGTCGTCATCATCAATAAGCGTCTAGACGATCTGCCTGGTGTCGGCGGGCTTGTGCAGCGCGCCGACCAGGATGCGCAGCGCCTCGGTCAATTCCGGCCTGTTCCGTGCCGCCCCGAGCGAGACGCGCGCCGCGTGCGGCGGTGTCCCGTCGACTGCAAAGGCATCGCCGGCGACGATCGCGAGTCCATTCCGAAGCAGATGCGCAGCGACGTCGGGGCGTCCTTCCGGCAGCCGCAGCCAGAGATGATGCGCCGCAGGCTTGGCGAGGAATTGAAAGCCTTTCAGTGCGCGCTGCGCGAGTTGCTGGCGGCCGACCGCTTCGGCGCGGATGGCAGTGATGATGCGGTCGGCGATGCCGGTCTCGATCCAGTGCGTCACCAGCGCGACCATCAGTGGTGCCGGCATTTGTACGGTTGCCTGCAAGGAGGTGCGCATGTGAAGCTGCGCGCCGCTGTCGGGCGTCACCAGATAGGCAACGCGCAGCGCGGGCGCGATGCATTTTGACAGTGTGGTCGCGAGATAAGTCCGCTCCGGAATGAGGTTCGCGATCGGCGAAGCCGAGCGGTCGAGCAGGCCGTAGGCGTCGTCCTCGATCAGGATCGTGTCGGCATCGCCAATGATCTTTGCGATGGCGCTGCGCCGCTCGGCGGAAAGCGTCGCGGTGGTCGGATTGTGCAGCGTCGGAATGAGGTAGACGGCCTTGGGTCTGTGCGTGCGGCAGGCCTTTGCCAGCGCATCGGGCAGAATGCCGTCCTCGTCCATCGCGACTCCGACGAGCTTGACGCCGAGCCGCGCTGCAGCGGCCTTGATGCCGGGGAAGGTGAGCGCCTCGGTCAACACGATGTCGCCGGGCCGCGCGAGATGGGCAAGCATGTTGAACAGGATCGTCTGCGTGCCGGGAAAGATCACGAGCCTGTCGGCGTGTGCGTGCGGAACGCGTGCGCGCATCCAGCGCGCCGCGACCTCGCGCTCATGTGCGCTGCCGCCGGGCGGCTGATAGTTCAGGAACGCGGTCAGGCCCGACTGTGCGCGCAGGGCTTCCATTCCGGCGATGATGCGCTCGTCGAGCTGCGCCTCCAGCGGATGCGGCGGCACGTTCATCGAGAGGTCGATCGTAACAGGATGCGGCAGGTCGACGGCGCGGCGTGCGCTGGTCTCCGACACGAACGAGCCCTGTCCGACGCGGGCTTCCATGATGCCCCGGCGTCGGGCTTCGGTGTAGGCGCGCGTCACCGTGGTAAGGTCGACGCCGAGCGCTTTTGCAAGTGCGCGCTGCGTCGGCAATTGCTGGCCGCGCACCAGCCTCCCGGCGGCGATATCGGCTTCCATGGCCTCGACGATGCGCTGGTAGCGCGGGCCCAAGAGCTCCGAGATTGTAGGGGTCCAATCCATGCAATATAGGACCATATCCTTTGAATGTATGGATGCAAGATATTATTGTATGGATCGTTGAAAAGGAAGAGGTATGGTCATGGCGACGGTCTCTCTGGCAAAGGCGATGTGGCGCGGCTTCGGCGGCAAATGTCCCAATTGCGGGGAAGGGCGCATGTTCGGCCGCTTCCTGAAAGTGGCTGACGCTTGCGATCATTGCGGCGAAGAGCTGTTTCACCAGCGCGCCGACGACTTTCCCGCCTATCTCGTGATGGTCGTGGTCGGCCATCTCGTGGTGCCGGCGATCCTCGCGATCGAGACCGCATACGCGCCGCCGGAGTGGCTGCAGCTCGCGGTGTGGCTGCCGGTGACGCTGTTCGCGTCGCTCGCATTGCTGCAACCGACCAAGGGCGCCATCGTCGGACTGCAATGGCAGCTCGGCATGCACGGCTTCGAGGCGAGCAAGCTGCGGCGCGAGGCCGGCGACCTTGCGCCGGTGCTGGTGAAGGACACGCGCGCAGCCTGAAGCGGCGTTTACATCGCGCGGCCGGCCGCTACACTCCATCGTACCAACAAGAACGATGGAAACGCCGATGGCTGCGCGCGCAAAGACCTTCCTGCTCTGTCATGGCGCATGGTCCGGCGGATGGGCCTGGAAGAAGATGCATCCGCTGATGGCGCAGGCCGGCCATCGCCTGGTGGCGCCGACCTACACCGGGCTCGGCGAGCGCGCGCATCTCGCAAGCCCGGCGATCGATCTGGAAACGCACATCCAGGACATTCTCAACGTCATCGCCTTCGAGGATCTCAGCGACATCGTGCTGCTTGGCCATAGCTATGGTGGCATGGTCGCGACGGGCGTCGCGGACCGCGCGCGCGAGCGCGTGACGCAGCTGATCTATCTCGACGCCTTCGTGCCGCGTGACGGCCAGTCGCTGTTCGATCTCAACGAGGGCGGGCGCGAGCCGATGCGCAAGGCCACGGCCTCGGGCGACGGCTATCGCATCCCGCCGAACCCGCCGCCGCCGGACACGCCTCAAGCCGATCTCGACTGGCTCAATGCACGCCGCGTCCCAATGCCGATCAAGTGCTTCGAGACCAAGCTGAGGCTCGAACACGGCGAGCCGGCGATGCCTCGCAGCTACATTTATTGCACGCGCATCCCGCCGGGCGACGTGTTCGGGCAGTTCGCCAGGCGGACGAGGAGCGAGGATGGCTGGCGCTATGTCGAACTCGACGCCAGCCATGCGCCGAATGTTACCGCGCCCGAGGCGCTGATCGCGGTGTTGGAAGGCACGTCGTGATCAGGCAAGCCGAGCAGCGAGACGCGTCCAGCCTGGCAGCGGTGAGCATAGAAGTCTGGCTGAGCACTTATCTCCGCGAAGGGGTGAACGCATTTTTCGCGGACTACGTTCTTGCCGAGTTCACTGCGCAGAAGTTTCGGGACGCTGTCAGTGATCCCAATCTATCGATCTGGGTGTCGGAGAACCGGATAGGAATCGACGGTTTCGTGACGGTCGGTTCGACGTCCACGCCGCCGCTGGCCAATTGCCCGCCGCTGGAAATCATGACCCTGTATGTTCAACCGAGACACCAGTCGGGCGGAAGAGGCGTTGCACTTCTGCAGCGCGCCTTGGCTCATTGCCGGAGCATGGGTGGCGAACGGGTCTGGCTGAAGGTCAACGCGCAAAATGATCGAGCCATCGCCTTCTATCTGCGACATGGCTTCAAGAGGATCGGCTCCACGCATTTCGTGATTGCTGACAGTGCGTACGAAAACTTCGTTATGGAAGCAGATATCCCGTGTCCCGTGGACTGAAGGCCCGGAATGACGTCAGCCCAAAATTGGTGAGGGGTCCGATGCGCTAGCACCGAACCCCTCGTCGCTTCTTTGGTAGACGCGCTGTCTTGACGCGAACCGGAACTCCACTTCGCTCGAAAGCGCTTTAGAATATCAGCCGGCCTGTAAGCCGGGTTCTGTAGGGCATCGTCCGCTTGCGCGAACGATGCGTGACGGCCATTCCTCTGGGGTCATGTTTGCACATGGCCTCGAGCAACCTACCCGGACGGCGGGCCTGACATCGCCCCGCGGCGTTATCGCTTTCGCGAACAGCCCGCTTAAGCCGTCCCTATTCGGTTTTGCTCCCGGTGGGGTTTACCATGCCGGCTCCGTTGCCGGAACCGCGGTGCGCTCTTACCGCACCTTTTCACCCTTACCTCGCCGAAGCCCCGAAGGGGCGAAGGCGGGCGGTTCGTTCTCTGTGGCACTTTCCCTGGGGTCACCCCCGCCGGACGTTATCCGGCACCGCATGTCAAGGGAGCCCGGACTTTCCTCCCCGGCGGCCTTTCGGCACCTGCCGGAGCGGCCGTCCGGCCGACTGACGGATTAGGCATGGGGATTTGTGCTGCTCCCGTCAAGGAGATATCGCTCCCGAACGTCGGTTGAAGAATTTTTATCCTGAAGATGTCGTTTGGCGTATGCCCCGTTCGACTGAATGTCGGCGATCCAGCCGAACAACAGGAGTTGAGCAATGCAGTACCTGCTGCTGATCTACCGGAATGAACAGAAGCTGATCAACATGAACCCCACCGACCGTCAGAAAGTGTCGGAGGAGTACGGCGCCTACACGCAGTCCATCATCCAGAGCGGTCACTTCAAGGCCGGCGACGGGCTGCAGCCGACCACGACGGCGACCACCGTGCGCGTGCGCGAGGGCAAGACCCTGACGACCGATGGCCCGTTCGCGGAGACCCGCGAGCAACTCGGCGGCTACTATCTGGTCGAGGCCAAGGATCTCGACACCGCCATTTCGCTCGCTGCGCGGATTCCCGAAGCCAGGGAAGGGTCGATCGAGGTCAGGCCGGTCATGATCTACAAGTGATCGCCTCCACCGACATCGACAAGATCTTCCGCGACGAGGCGGGGCGGGCGCTGGCCACGCTGATCCGCCTCGTCGGGGATTTCGATCTCGCCGAGGACGCGCTGCAGGATGCCTTCGCGGTTGCGCTCGAACGCTGGTCGAACTGCGAACTGCCGGAAAATCCGCGCGCCTGGCTGGTCAATGTCGCCAAGCACAAGGTGATCGACCGCATCCGCCGCCAAGCCGTCTTTCGCGGCAAGCAGCAGGCGCTGGTGCACGAGCTCGAGCTCAACGCGCTGAGCCCCGACGAGCCGCCGGCAACGCTCGACGACGACATGCTGCGGCTGATCTTCACCTGCTGCCATCCCGCGTTCGCGCCCGAGGTCCAGGTCGCGCTGACGCTGCGCACTGTCTGCGGGCTGTCGACGGCGCAGGTCGCGCGCGCCTTTCTCGTGGGCGAGGAGGCGATGGCGCAGCGGCTCGTCCGCGCCAAGCAGAAGATCAGGCTTGCCGGCATCCCCTATGAGGTGCCGGAGCGCGAGGCGCTGGCGCCGCGGCTCGATGGCGTGCTCGCCGTGATCTATCTCGTCTTCACCGAGGGCTATGTCGCGACCGAGGGCACGGACCTGATGCGGCCCGATCTCGTCGTCGAGGCCATCCGGCTTGGCCGCCTGCTGGACCGGCTGATGCCCGATCGTGCCGGCATCAAGGGCCTGCTGGCGTTGATGCTGCTGCACGACGCGCGCCGCGCCGGGCGCCAGACACCGGCCGGCGACATCGTGCTGCTCGAAGAGCAGGACCGCGCGCTGTGGGATCGCGCGCAGATCGAGGAGGGCTTGCTCCTGGTGGAGGACGCGCTCCGCGTACCGGGCCGGCCGCAACCCTATGCGGTGCAAGCTGCGATCGCGGCGCTGCATGCACGCGCAACCAGTTTTGAGGAGACCGATTGGCCGCAGATTGCGGGGCTCTACCAGGTGCTGCTGCGTATCAGCCCTTCGCCGGTAATCGAGCTCAACCACGCCGCGGCGGTGTCGATGATCGACGGCCCGGCACGCGCGCTCGATCTCGTCGATGCGATCACCGCGCGCGGCGGGCTTCGCGGCTATGAGCTGCTGCCCGCAGTGCGCGCGGATTTGTTGCGGCGACTCGGCAGGACGAACGAGGCGCGCGAGGCCTATCATGCGGCGACCGAGGCGACGCAGCTCGAGCCGTTGCGGAGGCTCTATGCGCGACGGCTGAGGGAGATGGAGTAGGGCCCTCGTGCCCCGGACGCAGCGCAGCGCCCCCTCCCGGCGATGCGAAGCATCGTCCGGTGCGGTGCGCTGCAGAGCCGGGGCCCATCTCTCCGCAGTGGACTCGTTTGGCGACTGGGTCCTGGCTCTGCGCAGCAGCGCAAGAGCGCTGCAGCGCGTCCGGGACACGAGACGGGGCAATGGCGCGTACGGCTCTCGCCCTCACTTCGACGCCACCGTCGTCCCGTCCGCCGGCAAGCTCGCCAGGAGCGCCTGCAATGTCGACAGCGTGGAATGATCCGCGACACCGTCGAGCCGCGTGGGGCGGAAATGGCGCTGGAAGGCGGTGACGACCTCCATCGTCGCAGCGTCGTATTTGCCGTTCAGAGGCACGCCATAGCCGTACCTTGCGAGCGCCTGCTGCATGCTCAGCACCGCATCGCTGATGGTGCCGAGCATCAGGGTCTCGCCTCGAACGATCGGCGCCGGCGTGACCCAGTGACCGACGCCGGAATTGGCCAGCGAATGCCACGGAAACTTCTCGCCGGGGTCCTTCTTGCGGGCGGGCGCGACGTCGGAATGGCCGAGCACCCGGTGCGCCGGCACCTTGCGGCGGAGCATGATGCCGCGGCACAGCGCGATCACGGCGGCGATCTGGCGCAGCGGAAACTCGGGATAGCCCCAGTCATGGCCGCGATTGATGATCTCGATGCCGATCGAGCAGGAGTTGATGTCGTCCTCGCCGGCCCAGGAGGAGACGCCCGCGTGCCAGGCACGCTTGGCCTCGGGCACGCATTGCACGATGCGGCCGTCCTCCAGCACGACATAATGCGCCGAGACCTCGGTGCCGGCCGTGCAGAGGCGCGCCAGCGCGCCCTCGACATCGGGCATGCCGGTGTAGTGCAGCACGATCATGTCCGGCTGCCGTCCCTTGCTGCGCTCGCCATAATTGGGCGAGGGGATGATGTCCGACACGATCGAGGAATCGGGCTCGAACGTCCGCAGGCTCGCCGCGGTCTTGGGAACCGGGAGAACACGGTGACGCTTCGAATCAGATCCAGACGGCGTGGACGAACCGGAGGGCATGAGCAGCTCAAACGGACGGAGATGGGGCAAGCCCTTCTCTTTACTATTCCTTTACCCTCCACCGCACGCAATCGCGCGGCGGGGTTAATGGATGCATTTTGGCGATGTGTGTGGATGAAGCATCACCCCCTCGTCACCTTTTCCACTTGTCACGAGCCGAGCAACGCTTTCTTAACGCTAAGGGCCGTTACTGAGTGATGAAGAGCCGACCCGCGTCCGGAGGCGGCCAAAGCGTATTTTGGCTCGAAATCCCATGGCTGCCCGACAAATTCCACTGGGAACACTGGGTTTGTGGCCCGGGACGACCGGGTTCGGTAATCATGCTGGACAGGGGCATTGTCGTGGAACCGCCGCGACGCGCAATGATTCGAGGCGTTATGGGCTTGTTCGACCCCGATCTCGCTTGGATGTCAGGCTGGGCGGTCGGCAGGCGTCGCGCATGAGCTCGGTTCCGCATATCCCCGTTCTTGGCCGTGAGGCCATCGCGCATCTCGCCCCGCGCGAGGGCGGCGTCTACGTCGACGCCACTTTTGGTGCCGGCGGCTATAGTCGCGCGATCCTGGAGGTGCCGGGAACCCGACTCATCGCCATTGATCGCGACCGCACCGCGATTGCCGGCGGTGCCGAGCTGGTCGAACGCTCCGCGGGCCGGCTGACGCTGGTCGAGGACCGCTTCTCCAACCTTGCCGAGGTCTGCGCGGCGCAAGGCGTCGATGGCGTCGACGGCGTCGACGGCGTCGTGATGGATGTCGGCGTGTCCTCGATGCAGCTCGACCGGGCCGGC
This sequence comes from Bradyrhizobium forestalis, assembly GCF_002795245.1. Taxonomy (GTDB): domain Bacteria; phylum Pseudomonadota; class Alphaproteobacteria; order Rhizobiales; family Xanthobacteraceae; genus Bradyrhizobium; species Bradyrhizobium forestalis. Next base: position 35,926 of record NZ_PGVG01000042.1, read on the forward strand.
CGCGGCTTCTCCTTCCGTCTCGACGGTCCGCTCGACATGCGGATGGGGCAGACAGGCCCGACCGCGGCGGACGTCGTCGCGCGCGCCTCCGAAGGCGATCTCGCCGACATCATCTATCTGTTCGGCGAGGAGCGGCATTCGCGCCGCATCGCCCGCGCCATCGTGGCGGACCGGCAGGAAACCCCGTTCACGACCACGCGCGCGCTCGCCGATCTCGTCGGCAGGGTCGTGCGATCGAAGCCGGGCGACATTCACCCGGCGACGCGGACGTTCCAGGCGCTGCGCATCTTCGTCAACGAAGAGCTCGAGGAACTCCAGACGGCGCTCGCTGCGGCCGAGCGCGTGCTCAAGCCCGGCGGCCGCCTCGTCGTCGTCTCGTTCCATTCGCTGGAAGACCGCATCGTCAAGAATTTCCTCTCCGAGCGGTCCAAGACGGGCGGCGGTTCGCGGCATCTGCCGGAAGTCGCGCAAAGTCCGCCGAGCTTCCAGCTGCTGACGCGGCGGCCGGTCGTCGCCGGTGAGGACGAAGTTGCGCATAATCCGCGCGCGCGCTCCGCAAAGCTGCGCGCCGCCGAGCGCACCTCGGCGCCGGCGCATGAGACCGACGAGACATCGTCCTGGCCAAAGCTCTCCGACGTGATGAGGGGCGGCTAGCGCATGCGCATCATCCACCTCCTCGTCATCGGTGCGCTGATCTTCGCGGCCGCCCATGTCTACCGGATCAAGATGGACTCCACGGCGCGCACCGAGAAGGTGCTGCGGCTGCATGCGGAGATCCGCGAACAGCGCGATGCGATCGCTTCGCTGCGCGCCGAATGGGCCAAGCTCGATGCGCCCTTGCGCCTGCAAGGACTGTCCGACCGGCATCTGTCGCTGAAGCCGGTCAACGGCACGCAATATGATTCGCTGAAGAACCTGCCGGAGCGTCCGCCGCGGATGTTCAGGCCGGGCGAGCCCGATCCGATCGGGGCCATGCTCAAGACCATCGAAGCCGCGAGCGACCCCGACACGGTGACGGGCTCCGTATCTCAGCCCGAGGACAAGCGATGAGCCCGGCGACGCCTGCAAGACCAACCGAAAAGCCGACTGAGCCCTGGCGGCAGCGGCTGATCCGCAGCCTGCTCTACGGGCGCAACGTCGATCGCGCCGCGAAGGCGCGCGCGCGCGTCGGTCTCGCGATGCTCGCCTTCGCCTCGGTCTACGCCCTGATCGGTGGCCGGCTCGTGATGTTTGCGATCGGAGCCGACGCCCACGGCGCGCGCCGCGCCGCGGCGCAGGAGGTGGTTGCGACCGCGCGGCCCGACATCGTCGACCGCAACGGCGCCATCCTTGCGACCGACGTCAAGGCGGCGAGCCTGTTCGGCGAGCCGCGCCGCATCATCGACAAGGACGAGGCGATCGAGCTCCTGACCGCGACCATTCCCGACCTCGACGAGGCCGAGGTTCGCGAGCGCCTGAAGTCGCGCAAGGGCTTCGCCTGGCTCAAGCGCGAGGTCACGCCGGCGCAGCAGCAGGCCATCCACAAGCTCGGCATTCCCGGCATCGGCTTCCTGCGCGAGAACAAGCGCGTCTATCCGACCGGCAACGAGGTCGCCCATCTCATCGGGCTCGTCAACATCGACAACCAGGGCATCGCCGGCCTGGAGAAGTGGCTCGACAACCAGGGGCTCGCCGATCTCCATCGCGCCGGCTTTGCCACCGACCGGCTGCAAAAGCCGATCGAGCTCTCGGTCGATCTGCGCGTCGAGCACGCGCTGCGCGACGAGCTGTTGAAGGCCAAGGACAAGTTCCACGCCAAGGCCGCCTCCGGCATCGTCTCCAACGTCAAGACCGGCGAGATCGTGGCGATGGTCTCGCTCCCGGACTTCGACCCCAACAATCCCAGGGAAGCGCACGACCCCGACCGCATCAACCGCCTGACCACCGGCGTCTACGAGATGGGCTCGACCTTCAAGGCGTTCACGCTGGCGATGGCGCTCGATTCCGGCAAGATCAATTTGAACTCGTCTTGGGATGCGCGCGGAAACCTGCATTACGGCAAGTTCACCATCCACGACAGCCATCCGCTCGGGCGCTTCATCAACACCAAGGAAGTGTTCACCTTCTCCTCCAACATCGGCGCGGCGCGGATCGCGCTCGGCCAGGGCGTCGAGGCGCACAAGGCGTTCCTCGCCAAGATGGGGCAGTTGACGCGGCTGCGCACCGAATTGCCGGAGAGCGCGGCGCCGCTGATCCCGCGCCGCTGGGGCGAATTGAACACGGTGACCATCGCGTTCGGCCAGGGCATGTCGGTGGCGCCGCTGCAGGCGGTGATGGGGATCAACGCGCTGGTGAACGGCGGCTATTTGATTCCGCCGACCTTCATGAAGCGTAGCGAGTCCGAGGCCGCAGCGGTGGCCAAGCGCGTCGTCAAGCCGGAGACCAGCGACAAGATGCGGTTCCTGATGCGGCTCAACGCCGAGATCGGCACCGCCAAGACCGCCGACGTCAAGGGCTACTACGTCGGCGGCAAGACCGGCACGTCCGAAAAGGTCATCAACGGCCGCTACGCCAAGAAGCGCGTGCTCAACTCGTTCACCGCCATCATGCCCTGCGACGATCCGAAATATCAGATCCTGGTGATGCTGGACGAGCCGCAGGCGATTCCCGAGACGAAGGGCTTCATCACCTCGGGCTGGAACGCGGTGCCGACCGGCGGCAAGGTGATCGAGCGGATCGCGCCGCTTCTGGGCGTCGAGCCGCGGTTCGACCTGCCGCCGTCCGAGCGCCTTATTCTTGCAGCATCCAGGACAACCCAGTAATCAACCGGGTGGGCCATCGCCGGTACTGAGTCGGGATTTTCCTTGAGGATTCGGCTTTCCGGCCGGGCATGTCGACTGGAAGACCATGAAGCGGCGCGCCCTCTTAGGTCAGGCCGTTCTGGGCAATGATGCCGCGCCCGAGCCCGCCGTTGCGGCGCTCGAGGTGAGCGGCGTTGCGCTCGACAGCCGCGTGGTCAAGCCGGGCGATCTCTTCTTCGCGCTGGCGGGCAGCAAGACCGACGGCGCTCGCTTCATCGATACTGCGGTTGCTGCGGGCGCGATCGCCGTCGTCGGCGACCATGTGCCGGCAGCATGCAAGGTGCCGTTCATCGCCGTCGCCAATCCGCGCCGCGCGCTGGCGCTCGCCGCCGCAAGATTGTTCCCCGCGCAGCCCGCGACGATCGCCGCGGTGACCGGAACCAGCGGCAAGACCTCGGTCGCGGCCTTCACGCGCCAGATCTGGGAACGGCTGGGGCATGCCTCCGCCAGCATCGGCACCATCGGTCTCATCTCGCCCAAGCGCACCGTCTACGGCTCGCTGACGACGCCGGATCCGATCGCGTTGCACCGGCAGCTAGATGAGATCGCGCGCGAAGGCGTCACGCATCTCGCCTTCGAGGCCTCCTCGCACGGGCTCGACCAGTATCGCCTCGACGGCGTGCGCGTCTCGGCCGGCGGCTTCACCAATCTCTCGCGCGACCACATGGATTATCATCCGACCGTTGCGCATTATCTCGCGGCCAAGCTCCGCCTGTTCCGCGAGCTGGTGCCGCCGGGCGGCGCCGCAGTGATCTCGGCCGATCATGATTGCTCGGCGGAGGCGATCGAGGCGGCGACGGCGCGCGGCCTGCGCGTCATGGCGGTGGGCCGCAACGGCGATGGAGGAGGCGAGGGCATTCGTCTCACCGAGGCCGAGGTCGAAGGCTTCTCGCAGAAGCTCACGGTCGAGCATCGCGGCAAACGCTATGCGATCCGGCTGCCGCTGGTCGGCGAATTCCAGATCGAGAACGCGCTGGTGTCGGCCGGCCTTGCCATCGGCACCGGCAGCGATGCGGCAGACGTGTTTGCGAGCTTGGAACATCTCGAAGGCGCCAAGGGCCGGCTCGAGCGCGTCGGCGAGCGCAACGGCGCGCCGATCTTCGTCGACTACGCACACAAGCCCGATGCGCTGGCGTAGGCGTTGCAGGCGCTGCGGCCCTATGCGAAGCGCAGGCTGGTCGTCGTGTTCGGCGCCGGCGGCGACCGCGATGCCGGCAAGCGTCCGATCATGGGCGAGATCGCGGCGGAGAATGCCGACGGCGTCATCGTCACCGACGACAATCCGCGCAGCGAGAAGCCGGAAGCCATCCGCGCGGCGATCCTCGCCACCGCCAGGGGCGCCCGCGAGATCGGCGATCGCGCCGCCGCGATCCGCGCGGCGATCGAGGACTTGCAGGAGGGCGATGCGCTGCTCATCGCCGGCAAGGGGCATGAGACCGGACAGATCGTCGGCGGGGACGTTCTGCCCTTCAGTGATCACGAGGCGGTTGCGGCCGCATTAGCGTCGAGGATTGCATGAGCGCGCCAATATGGACGGTTGCCGAGGTCGCGCGTGCGCTTGCCGTGGCCGGATCGTTCCCGGATACGCCAATCGACTTCGTCACGCAGGACAGCCGGCTGGTGAAGCCGGGCAGCCTGTTCGTCGCGCTGAGCGGCACGCCAAGCGGCGGCTTCGTCTCCGCCTTCGCGAGCGCGCGCGACGGCTGGGAGTTCGCCGACAAGGCGGAGGCTTCGGGCGCGGTCGCGATGATCGTGCCGCATGAGATCGCGGGCATCCGTATTCCCCAGATCGTCGTCAAGGACACGCTGATCGACGGCCTCTGGGGACTCGCGCGCGCCGCACGCGCGCGCTTCAATGGGCCGGTGATCGGGCTGACCGGCAGCGCGGGCAAGACCAGCACCAAGGAGTTTCTGGCGGCCTATCCGAACGCCTATGCGAGCCCGTCGAGCTTCAACAATTTCTGGGGCGTGCCGCTGACGCTGTGCAATGCGCGGCCCGATGCCAGCCTCTGGGTCGTCGAGATGGGCATGAACCAGCAAGGTGAGATCGCGCGGCTCAGCGAACTCACGCGGCCGACCGTCGCGCTCCTCGTCAACGTCCAGCCGGTGCATCTGGAAAAGCTCGGCTCGCTCGACGCCATCAGGCGCGAGAAGGTGTCGATCGCGCTCGGCCTGCCCGAGGGCGGCGTGCTGGTGCTGCCCGCCGGGATCAAGGCGCCCGAATGGAAGGGCAAGGTCGTGCGCTTCGGCGGCGAGCATGCCGAGGTGCACGAGGTCGCGCACGCGCCGCATGGCGAGAGCTGGCAGGTCGTGGCCATGATCGGGAAGAAGGAGATCGCCTTCAGCCTGACGCCGGGCGCGCCGCACCGGGTGCACAATGCGCTGGCCGCGCTCGCCGCCGTTCATGCTGCGCATCTCGACGTCGCGACGCTCGCGATCAAGCTCGACCGCGTCGGCATCATGACCGGCCGCGGCGTCGAGCAGGCGGTCGGCGACGTCACCGTGATCGACGACAGTTTCAACGGCAATCCAGCCAGCGTTGCTGCCGCGCTGCAAAGCCTGCAGGCGCGCAATATGAGCGGCGGCCGCCGCATTGCGGTGCTCGGCGACATGCTGGAGCTCGGCGACGATGCGCCAGACTACCACACCGCGCTCGTCAAGCATCTCGACGGGATCGACGGGGTCTACTGCGTCGGCGCTCTGATGCGCCACCTCTATGACGTGCTCCCGGCCGGAAAGGGCCTCGGCTGGCACGACGATCCCGCCACGTTGAAGCCGGGCGAGGTCGCAAATCTGCTGCAGGCAGGCGATGTCGTGGTTGTCAAGGGCAGCAAGAAGATGTTCTGGGTCAACAAGTTTGTGCCGGGCCTGGTGGCCGCCTTGCAGGCAAAGGCGTAAACTGCTTGGAAGGCGCTGTTCCCGAATCCCATCCTTTGCGGCGGAAGCCGTGCGTTTTCCCTGAGGTCACACCTGACCCGATGATGAAGACCAGCGAATGAGCGTGAGGCACGTTGAGGCCAAGATAAAGGCCGAGAACAAGGCCAAGGCCGCGTGTGCAAAGGCGCCATAGGACCGTCTGAATGTTTTACTGGCTGATCGAGCTCTCCAACACATTTCCAGGCTTCGGTGCGGTTCGCACCTTCCTGAACGTCTTCCGCTACATCACCTTCCGCACTGGCGGCGCCGTCGTGACCGGCGCGCTGTTCGTGTTCCTGTTCGGCCCCTGGATCATCGATCACTTGCGCATTCGCCAGGGCAAGGGCCAGCCGATCCGCACCGACGGTCCGCAATCGCATCTCGCCAAGAAGGGCACGCCCACCATGGGCGGGCTGATGATCCTCTCCGGCCTCACGGTCGGTACCGTGCTGTGGGCCAATCCGCTCAACCCCTATGTGTGGATCGTGCTGGCGGTGACGCTCGGCTTCGGCTTCGTCGGCTTCTATGACGATTACCTCAAGGTGACCAAGCAGACCACGACCGGATTCGGCAGCAAGCTTCGCCTGCTGATCGAAGCGGTCATCGCGCTGGTCGCCTGCTACGCGCTGGTGCGGCTGAACCGTGATCCCGCCTCGACCGCGCTGACGATTCCCTTCCTGAAGGACACGGTGCTGCATTTCGGCTGGTTCTTCGTAATCTTCGGCGCCTTCGTCATTGTCGGCTCGGGCAACGCGGTGAACCTCACCGACGGTCTCGACGGCCTCGCCATCGTGCCGGTGATGATCGCGACCGCGAGCTTTGCGATGATCGCCTATCTCGCCGGCAACGCCGTGTTCGCCGAATATCTCCAGATCAAATATGTCGCGGGCACCGGCGAGCTTGCGGTGCTGTGCGGCGCGCTTCTGGGCGCCGGCCTCGGCTTCCTCTGGTTCAACGCGCCGCCGGCGTCGATCTTCATGGGCGACACCGGCTCGCTCGCGCTCGGCGGCATGCTGGGTGCCATCGCGGTCGCTGTGAAGCACGAGATCGTGCTCGCGGTGATCGGCGGCCTGTTCGTGCTGGAGGCGGTATCCGTCATCGTGCAGGTGGTGTCGTTCAAGCTCACGGGAAAGCGCATCTTCCGGATGGCGCCGATCCATCACCATTTCGAGCAGCTCGGCTGGACCGAGCCGCAGATCGTGATCCGCTTCTGGATCATCTCGGTGATGCTGGCGCTCGCCGGCCTCTCCACGCTGAAGCTGCGCTGACGGTCACGCGATGATCCCCGTCACATCCTTCGCCGGCAAGACGGTCGCGGTGTTCGGCCTCGGCGGCTCGGGGCTCGCCTCCTGCCACGCGCTGAAAGCCGGCGGCGCGGAAGTGGTCGCCGCCGACGACAATGCCGAGAACGTCGCCAAGGCCGCGCAGGCCGGCTTCGTCACCGCCGATTTGCGCAACGTCTCCTGGGCGAATGTCGCAAGCCTCGTGCTCGCGCCCGGCGTGCCGCTCACCCATCCGGTGCCGCACTGGAGTGTGCTGAAGGCGCGCGAAGCCGGCGTCGAGGTGATCGGCGACATCGAATTGTTCTGCCGTGAGCGGCGGCGGCATGCGCCGGAGGCGCCGTTCATCGCCATCACCGGCACCAACGGCAAGTCGACCACGACGGCGCTGATCGCGCACCTCACCAAGGTCGCCGGCTACGACACCCAGATGGGCGGCAACATCGGCACCGCGATTCTGTCGCTGGAGCCGCCGCGCATGGGCCGCGTCCACGTCATCGAGATGTCGTCCTACCAGATCGACCTCACGCCTTCGCTCGATCCTTCCATCGGTATCCTGCTCAATGTCAGCGAGGACCACATCGACCGTCACGGCAACATCGAACATTACGCCGCGGTGAAGGAGCGGCTTGTCGCCGGCGTGCAAGGCGGCGGTACGTCGATCGTCGGCGTCGACGACGGTTTCTGCCGCGATGTGGCCGACCGGCTCGACCGTGCCGGGAAGACCGTGGTACGCATCTCGGTCAAGAATCCGCTCGCGACCGGCATTTACTTCGAGCACGGCAATATCGTGCGCGCCTCGGGCGGCGCCCGCAGCGAGGTCGCCGTGCTCGGAGGCATCGGGTCGTTGCGCGGTCTGCACAACGCGCAGAACGCGGCCTGCGCCGCCGCCGCCGCGCTCGCGATGGGCATCAGCCTGGATGTGCTGCAGAACGGCCTGCGCAGCTTTCCCGGCCTTGCGCACCGCATGGAGCAGGTCGGCCGCCGCGGCAACGTGCTGTTCGTCAACGACTCCAAGGGCACCAACGCCGACGCTACCGCGCATGCGCTGTCGTCCTTTGCCGACATCTTCTGGATCGCGGGCGGCAAGCCGAAGGCCGGCGGCATCACCAGCCTGACCGGCTTCTTCCCGCGCATCCGCAAAGCCTATCTGATCGGCGAGGCCGCGCAGGAGTTTTCCGGCACGCTGGGCGAAGAGGTCGCGCACGAGATCAGCCAGACCCTCGACGTCGCCGTCGAGCACGCCGCACGCGATGCGGAGGCGTCGGGCCTTACAGATGCCGTCGTGCTGCTCTCGCCCGCCTGCGCCTCGTTCGACCAGTACCGCAACTTCGAGATCCGCGGCACCAAGTTCCGCGAGCTGGTGCAGGCGCTGCCGGGCGTGAAGCCGGTGGTGTGAACTGCGCTCTCGTGTCCCGGACGCGCGTAGCGCGAGCCGGGACCCAGCAGCCGCAATGGGCCCCGGCTCTGCAGCGCACCGCAAGGGCGCTGCGCTGCGTCCGGGGCACGAGACTGTTCACAACTTCATCGCTTCCCTTAACCCCCCGGTAACCAACCTCGGCGACCAATGGACGGACCTCTGTCCGAAAGCGGCCGCCCATGCTCTCCCGTGAAGAACGCACCCCCTTTTCCGAGTGGTGGTGGACCGTCGACAAGCCGCTGATGGGCGCCATCCTGGGGCTGATGCTGACCGGCGTGATCCTGTCGCTGGCGGCGAGCCCGCCGGTTGCGACCCGCATCGGCCTCGATGCCTTTCACTTCTTCAGCCGCCACGTGCTGTTCCTGGTGCCATCCTGCATCGTGCTGCTCGGCGTCTCCTTCTTGTCGCCGCGCGCGATCCGCCGCTCGGCGCTGATCATCTTCGCAGCGAGCATCGTCCTGATCGTGCTCACGCTCGCGATCGGCCCTGAGGTGAAGGGCTCGCGGCGCTGGATCACGCTGCTCGGCGTCAATATCCAGGCTTCCGAAATCGCAAAACCGTCCTTCGTCGTCATTGCGGCCTGGCTGTTCGCGGAATCGACCAAGCGCCCTGAAATGCCGGCGACCTCGATGGCGCTGGTGCTGCTCTTGATGCTGGTGTCGCTGCTGGTGATGGAGCCGGATTTCGGCCAGACCATGCTGATCCTGATGGTGTGGGGCTCGCTGTTCTTCATCGCAGGGATGCGCATGATCTGGGTATTTGGCCTCGCAGGCGCCGCCGCCGCGGGCCTGTTCAGCGCCTATCTGTTCGTCCCGCACGTCGCGGGGCGCATCAAGCGCTTCATGAACCCGGCCTCCGGTGACACCTTCCAGGTCGATACCGCGATGGAAGCCTTCTACAACGGCGGCTGGTTTGGGCTCGGACCGGGCGAGGGAATTGCAAAACGCAGCCTGCCGGACAGCCATACCGACTTCGTTTTCGCGGTTGCGGCCGAAGAGTTCGGCATCATCCTGTGCCTTGCGATGCTGGCGCTGTTCGCCTTCGTCGTCATCCGCACGCTGTCGCGCGCCTATGCCAATGAGGACATGTTCTCGCGCTTCGCGGCTTCCGGCCTTGCGATCCTGTTCGGCGTGCAGGCGGCGATCAACATGTCGGTGAACCTGCAGCTCATCCCCGCCAAGGGCATGACGCTGCCGTTCATCTCCTATGGCGGCTCCTCGATCGTCTCGCTCGCCTATGGCGTCGGCATGATGCTGGCGCTGACGCGGCTGCGGCCGCGCACCGAGGTCGAGGCGAGCGGCCACGCCGAGGCGATGCGGAGTTACGCGTGATCCTCGTGTCCCGGACCAGCTCCGCGAAGCGGAGCGCAGAGCCGGGACCCAGAGTGCCGTGGGCATGGGCCCCGGTTCAGCAGCGCACCACGCCGCGAAGTGCGGCGCATTGCGCTGCGCCCGGGGCACGAGCACCGTCGTTGCGGCTCGCAATGGCCGCTGACAGCCTGTAAAACTCCCCACCATGAACTCCTCCCCCCTGATTCTTCTCGCCGCGGGCGGCACCGGCGGCCATCTGTTCCCCGCCGAGGCGCTCGGGGTCGAGCTGATCCGGCGCGGCTTTCGCGTCCGCCTCGTCACCGACGAGCGCGCGTTGCGCTATAGCGGGCTGTTCAGCAAGGACATGATCGACGTCGTCAGAAGCGAGACCGCGCGCGGCCGCAATCCGTTTCAGCTTGCCTATGCCGGCCTCACGCTCGCCGCCGGCACGCTGTCGGCCTACGCGCTGATCAGGCGGTTGAAGCCCGTCGCCGTCGTCGGCTTCGGCGGCTATCCGACGCTGCCGCCGCTGGTCGCGGCGAAATTCGCCGGCGTGCCCGGTATCATCCACGACGCCAATGCGGTGCTCGGCCGCGCCAACCGGTTCCTGTCGAGCCGCGTCCGCGCCATCGCGACATCCTTGCCCGGCGTGCTCGATCGCGATCCGGCGCTGTCAGGCAAGACCACGACGGTCGGCACGCCGATGCGGCCCGCGATCCTCGCGGCCGCTGCCGTGCAATACACCGCGCCCGAAACCAACGGTCCGCTGCGCCTGCTCGTCGTCGGCGGCAGCCAGGGCGCGCGCATCATGGCCGACATCGTGCCTGATACGATCGAGCGGCTCGAGCCCGCGCTGTGGAGCCGGCTGGTTCTGACCCAGCAGGTGCGTGAAGAGGACATGACTCGCGTGCGTGCGGTCTACGACAAGCTCAAGATCAAGGCCGAGCTTGCGCCGTTCTTCACCGATCTGCCGGCGCGGCTTGCCTCCAACCATCTGGTGGTGTCGCGCTCCGGCGCGGGCACCGTCGCCGAGCTCGCGGCGATCGGCCGGCCCTCGATTCTGGTGCCGTTGCCCGGCTCGATCGACCAGGACCAGTTCGCCAATGCGGGCGTGCTGGCCAAGGTCGACGGCGCCATCCGGATCCCGCAGACCGAGTTCACGCCCGATCGTCTCGCCTCGGAAATCTCCGCCTTCGCCGCCGAGCCCGCGCGCCTTGCCGCCATGGCCGAGGCCGCCCGTGGCGCCGGCCGGCTAGATGCCGCCGAGCGGCTGGCGGATCTCGTGGTCAAAGTCGCTGGAATCTGACGCAAAAAGCCCTTGTCTTCGCGTTCCAAAGCGGGGCATCCAGTAGGAACGGCCCGCGGCTGATTTGGCCGTGACTTCGCCAGATGCCGCCCTTTCGGTGGCAAGGTCAGGGAACAGAGCATGAGACTGCCGCGCGAGATCGGACCCATCCACTTCGTCGGGATCGGCGGGATCGGCATGAGCGGCATCGCCGAGGTGCTGGTCAATCTCGGCTACGCCGTGCAGGGCTCGGACGCCGCCGACAATTACAATCTCGATCGTCTGCGCAAGAAGGGCGCGAAAGTCTCGGTCGGCCACAAGGCCGAGAATATCGACGGCGCCGAGGTCGTGGTCGTGTCCTCCGCGATCAAGCGCGACAATCCGGAATTGATGGCGGCGCGCGAGAAACGCATTCCCGTGGTGCGCCGCGCCGAGATGCTGGCCGAGCTGATGCGGCTGAAGAGCTGCGTCGCCATCGCCGGCACCCACGGCAAGACCACCACGACCACGATGGTCGCAACGCTGCTCGATGCCGGCGGGCTCGATCCCACCGTCATCAACGGCGGCATCATCAACGCCTACGGCTCCAACGCGCGCCTGGGCGACGGTGACTGGATGGTGGTGGAGGCCGATGAGAGCGACGGCACCTTCCTGAAGCTGCCGACCGATGTCGCGATCGTCACCAATGTCGACCCCGAGCATCTCGACCACTTCAAGACCTTCGCGGCCGTGCAGGACGCGTTCCGTCACTTCGTCGAGAACCTGCCGTTCTACGGCTTCGCCGTGATGTGCATCGATCATCCCGTGGTGCAGAGCCTCGTCGGCAGGATCGAAGACCGCCGCATCATCACTTACGGTGAGAATCCGCAGGCCGATGCGCGGCTGGTTGATCTCACCGCGGGCGGCGGCGGCTCGAAGTTCAAGGTCGTGATCCGCGACCGCAAGACCGGCACCACGCATGAGATCGCCGATCTCGCGCTGCCGATGCCGGGGCGCCACAACGCCTCCAATGCGACGGCTGCAATTGCAGTCGCTCACGCGCTCGGCGTTTCCGACGACAAGATTCGCAGTGCCATCGCAGGCTTCGGCGGCGTCAAGCGCCGCTTCACCAAGACCGGCGAATGGAACGGCGTCACCGTGATCGACGATTACGGCCATCACCCCGTGGAGATCGCGGCGGTGCTGAAGGCGGCGCGCGATTCCTACACCGGCAAGGTGATCGCCGTGGTGCAGCCGCATCGCTACACCCGCCTGCAGTCGCTGTTCGAGGAATTTTGCACCTGCTTTAACGATGCCGATGCGGTTGTTGTCGCCGACGTCTATGCCGCCGGCGAGGCGCCGATCGAAGGCATCGACCGCGACCATTTCGTCGCGGGCCTGCGCGCGCATGGCCATCGCGAGGTGATCCCGCTGCCGGCAGCGTCGGAGCTCGCCGGCATCGTCAAGGCATTGGCAAAGCCAGGCGATCTCGTCGTGTGTCTTGGCGCCGGCAACATCACGCAATGGGCGTACGCGCTGCCGGGCGAATTGAAGGCGCTGGGATGAGCGAGCGGATGTCGAGTCATCGTCGATCACTGCCCGTGTGGCCACCCCTCTCCCTAACCCTCCCCCGCAAGGGGGGAGGGAACCCATCCGCCGGTGCGTCCCTGACTCTCGTAAAAGATGAGGGCGCAGCTGTGACGCCAGGTGAGGCGAGCACGCTGGTCAGGCTCCCTCCCCCCTTGCGGGGGAGGGTTGGGGAGAGGGGTAAGCTCCGGGCGCTGGCCAACAACGTCGCACGATGCAATCTTAACCCAGCTCGCATGTCGGTCAGTGCGCTATGAGCTTCCCCGACATCACTCCCTCGCTCAAAGCCGCGATGCCCGAACTTCGCGGCCGGCTGCTGGCGAACCAGTCACTCGCCGAACTCACCTGGTTTCGCGTTGGTGGGCCCGCGCAGGTGCTGTTCACGCCGGCGGATGAGGACGATCTCGCTTATTTCCTTGCGCATCTCGCAAGCGACATCCCGGTCTATGTCGTCGGCGTCGGCTCCAACCTCATCGTGCGCGACGGCGGCATTGCCGGCGTGGTGATCCGGCTCGCCCCGCGCGCCTTCGGCGAGGCGACCGCGAACGGTGACACCGTCACTGCCGGCGCTGCCACGCTCGACAAGCGCGTGGCGGAAGTGGCGGCGTCCGCCAATATCGGCGGGCTGGAATTCTATTTCGGCATTCCCGGCACGATCGGCGGCGCGCTGCGCATGAATGCGGGCGCCAATGGCGGTGAGACCAAGGATGTGCTGATCGAGGCGAGGGGCGTCGGTCGCGACGGCACGAAGCATGTCTTCTCCAACGCCGACATGAAGTTCGTCTACCGCAACAGCGGTGTCGATCCCTCCATCATCTTCACCTCCGCGCGCTTTCGCGGCGAGATCAGGGATGCGGAGGCGATCCGCGCGCGGATGGCGGTCGTGCAGAACCATCGCGAGACCGCGCAGCCGATCCGCGAGAAGACCGGCGGTTCGACCTTCCAGAATCCCCCGGGCCACTCCGCCTGGGAGCTGGTGGATGCCGCCGGCTGCCGCGGCCTGCGCGTCGGCGGCGCGCAGGGCTCGGAGATGCACTGCAACTTCCTGATCAACACGGGCGATGCCACCGCGCGCGATATCGAGACACTCGGCGAGACCGTGCGCGAACGCGTGAAGGCGAATTCCGGAATTGAGCTACACTGGGAAATCAAGCGGATCGGGGTTTCCGCGTGAGTGTCATTCCGGGGCTCGCGACTTTGTCGCGCCCCGGAATGACGAATGGAGAGATTGCGGACTATGACCATGCGCATCACCATCCTCTTCGGCGGCTCCAACAGAGAGCGTCTTGTCTCGGTCGCCTCGGCCCAGGCGCTGCATCAGGCATTGCCCGAGGCTGACCTCTGGTGGTGGGACGTCGAGGACAAGGTGCATGTCGTGCAGTCGAAGCAGCTGCTCGAACATGCCCGCCCGTTCGAGGACGAGTTCAAGCCGGGCACGCGTGGCATTCCCCTGGAGCAGGCGCTAGATCAGGCCAAGGCTGAGAACCGCGTGCTGGTGCTTGGCCTGCATGGCGGGCGGGCCGAGAACGGCGAGTTGCAGGTGATGTGCGAAGCGCGTGGCGTGCCCTTCACCGGCTCGGGCTCGGCGTCCTCGCATCTTGCCTTCGACAAGTTCGCGGCCAAGCGGTTTGCCGCGCTCGGCGGCGTGACGCCGCCGGAAAACGTTGCCTTGGACAACATCGACGAAGCCTTCGCCGACTACGGCAAGCTGATCGCAAAGCCTGCGCGCGACGGCTCGAGCTACGGCCTGATCTTCGTCAACGCCAAGCAGGACCTCGTCGCTGTCCGCAACGCGGCGAAACACGAAGAATACGTGATCGAGCCCTACATCGCTGGCGTGGAGGCGACCTGCGGCGTGCTGGAGCGCACCGACGGATCGATCATTGCGCTGCCGCCGATCGAGATCATTCCAGGCGAGGGCAATTTCGATTACGCCGCGAAATATCTGTTGAAGTCGACCCAGGAGATCTGCCCCGGCCGCTTCGCACCGGAGATCACCGCCGCGCTCAAGGAGCAGGCGATGCTGGCGCACCGGGCGATGTCCTGCACCGGTTACTCCCGCTCGGATTTCATCGTCTCGGAGAGGGGGCTGGTCTATCTCGAAACCAACACGCTGCCCGGGCTGACCAAGTCCTCGCTCTACCCCAAGGCGCTGAAAGCCGAGGGCATCGCGTTCGCCGACTTCCTGCACGGGCTGGTCGAGCTCGCCGGGCGCGGCGTGCGGAAATAATTAGGACTGGTTAACGGCTGGGCGGGCGAAACGGCCCGTTTTGGGGCCCAAATCCGGTAAAATGCCGGACATCGCGGCATAAATGCCTCACATGGCTGGGCAAAAAGCGTCCCGCGTTAACGAACTTTACCTTTTGTTTACCAGGACATCCGAAGGTTAACGCTGGCGGCGCATATGGCGCTTTGGCTGCCGGCGCGTGAGCTGTGGCGGGTGATGTCACCTCCAGCGAACGCTTTGAAGGGGAGAGGCTTCGTCTGCTGAAGACCAGCACCCGGCCCGGCACGTCCGAGACGTCATGTTCGCCAGGATCCGCGCGATGTCGCGGGCAAACTGTTGACGAGCTCGTGCAATGGATGGAGCAGGAAGCCTCACTCGGTCGCTTCTCAGATCGCTGAGGCCCCAAGCCGACCTGAAGGCGGCCGCTATCGGAGCGGTCGTGCTTCTGCGCGAGTGGGTGCAGGACAAGCACGCCGAGGCGCGCGCTGCCGCCAAGGACAAGGCCAAAGCCAAGGCCGTCGTCGAGCGTGAGCCGCCGCCGCGCGTGGTCGCGCTGGTCGAACGCTATCTGCCGCGCCGGGTCGGCCTCAGCATGACCGTGCTGCTGCTGATCGGAAGCTGCGGCTTCGGCATCGTCAAGGGCGGCCATCTCCAGGACTTCATCACCGCGGTCAGCGATGCCCGCAACGCGCTGGCCAATTCCGCCGGCTTCCGCATCACCTCCGTCGTGATCAACGGCCGCAAGCAGCTGACCCAGGACGAGATCCTCGCGATCGGCGGCGTCAGCGGCCGCTCCTCGCTGCTGTTTCTCGATGCGGACGCGGTCCGCGACAAGCTCAAGGCCAATCCCTGGATTGCGGATGCGACCGTGCTGAAGCTCTATCCGGGCCAGCTCATGATCGAGCTCACCGAGCGCAAGGCGTTCGCGCTGTGGCAGGAGGCCGGCCGTCTCTCCGTCATCGCCGATGACGGCGCCGTGCTCGAACCCTATGTCTCGCGCCGCTTCCTGACGCTGCCGCTCGTGGTCGGCACGGGCGCCGAGACGCAGGCGCGCGATTTCCTGGCGCTCCTGGCGCGCTATCCGCAGGGCCATTCGATCACCAAAGCCGCGATCTTCGTCGGCGAGCGGCGCTGGAACCTGAGACTCAAGGACGGTCTCGACATCCGCCTGCCCGAGCAGGACGTCGGCAACGCGCTTGCGATGCTGTCGAAGCTCGACAAGGAGGACAGGCTGTTCTCCCGCGACATCGTCGCCGTCGACATGCGCCTGCCCGATCGGCTGGTGGTGCAGCTGTCCGAGGACGCCGCCAAGGCGCGCGAGGAGCAGTTCAAGGACAAGAAGAAAAAGAAGGCCGGGGATTCCGCATGACCGGTCTTGATCGCACCCAGACGCCGAAGACGCGCCCGATGCCGCACAAGCGCGGCGGCCTCGTCGCCTGCCTCGACATCGGCACCAGCAAGATCGCCTGCATGATCGCACGGCTGAAGCCGTCGCCGCCGAGCGATGCGCTGCGCGGCCGGACCCACGCGGTGGAGCTGGTCGGCTACAGCCAGATCCAGGCGCGCGGCATGAAGGCCGGCGCGGTGATCGATCTCGGCGAATGCGAGCAGGCGGTGCGCCAGGCCGTCGGGCTTGCGGAGAAGATGGCCAAGGTGCGGGTCGAGTCGGTGCTGCTGTCGGTCTCCGGCGGCCGGCCGGCCGGTCAGCTGGTCGAAGCCGCCGCCGACATCCGCGGCGGCGCCGTGACGCCGGCCGATGTCAGCCGCGTCACCTCCACCGGCATGCGCCACGCCACCGGCGAAGGCCGCACCGTGCTGCACGCGCTGCCGGTCGGCTACACGCTCGACGGCGTCAAGGGCATCCGCGATCCCCGCGGCATGGTCGCGCACCAGTTCGGCGTCGACATGAACGTCGTCACCTGCGACGCCACCGTGGCGCGGAACCTGATGCTGGCGGTGGAACGTTGCCACATCAATGTCGAAGCCATGGCGGCGAGCCCCTATGTCGCCGGCCTGTCGGTGCTGACCGACGACGAGGCCGATCTCGGCGCCGCCGTCGTCGAGATGGGCGCCGGCACCACCACGATTGCCGTTTATTCAGGCGGCCGCTTCGTGCATGCGGCGGGTTTTGCGGTCGGCGGGCAACATATCACGATGGATCTTGCGCGCGGACTCTCGGCGACCATTGCCGATGCCGAGCGAATCAAGACCTTATACGGGACCGTCATCACCGGCGGATCGGACTCGCGTGAGCTGATGTCTGTGCCGACAGCCGGTGACGAGCAGGATCTGCCGCAGATCGTTTCCCGCGCCACCATCGCGAACATCGTCAAGCACCGTGCCGAGGAAGTCTTCGAAATGGTTCGGGACAAGCTGAAGGATTCGCCCTTCGCCGCAGAGCCCAACGGCCGCGTCGTGCTGTCGGGCGGCGCCTCGCAGCTCACCGGTCTCGTCGAGCTCGGCACCCAGATTCTCGGCCGGCCCGTGCGGGTCGGCCGTCCGCTCGGTTTCGGCCGGCTGCCCAACGAGGCGAAGAACGCCGCGTTCGCGGTGCCGACCGGACTCCTCGTCTACCCGCAATATGTTCACCTCGAACATGTCGAACCGCGGCATACGCGGCAGCAGGTCAGGACAGGGACCGGCGGATATTTCGGAAAGGTCGGACGATGGCTACGCGAGGGCTTCTGATGACTGCTTTCCGCAATCTTCGATTTTCACCAACTCCCGCGGCCGCCGGCCGGGGCGAACCCACGCGCGCGTGATCGAGAGGCAACCATGACCATCAGCATCAATGTTCCTGATATTCACGAACTGAAGCCCCGGATCACCGTGTTCGGCGTCGGCGGCGCCGGTGGCAACGCCGTCAACAACATGATCACGGCGGGCCTGCAGGGCGTAGACTTCGTGGTCGCCAACACCGACGCGCAGGCGCTGACGATGTCGAAGGCGCAGCGCATCGTGCAGATGGGCACGGCGGGCACGCAGGGCCTCGGCGCGGGTTCGCAGCCGAACGTCGGCGCGGCGGCGGCGGAAGAGGTGATCGACGAGCTGCGCGACCATCTCTCGGGCGCCAACATGGTGTTCGTCACCGCCGGCATGGGCGGCGGCACCGGCACCGGCGCTGCGCCCGTGATCGCCAAGACCGCGCGCGACATGGGCATCCTCACCGTCGGCGTCGTGACCAAGCCGTTCCACTTCGAGGGCGGTCGCCGCATGCGCACGGCCGAGGCCGGCATCAACGAGCTGCACAAGGTCGTGGATACGCTCCTGATCATCCCGAACCAGAACCTGTTCCGGGTCGCCAACGAGAAGACCACCTTCGCCGACGCCTTCGCGATGGCCGACCAGGTGCTCTACTCGGGTGTCGCCTGCATCACCGACCTGATGGTCAAGGAAGGCCTGATCAATCTCGACTTCGCCGACGTCCGCGCCGTCATGCGCGAGATGGGCAAGGCGATGATGGGCACCGGCGAAGCCTCCGGCGACAAGCGTGCGTTGACCGCCGCGGAAGCCGCGATCGCCAACCCGCTGATCGACGACAGCTCGATGAAGGGTGCCAAGGGCCTCCTCATCTCCATCACCGGCGGCAAGGACCTCACGCTGTTCGAGGTCGACGAGGCCGCGACCCGCATCCGCGAGGAGGTCGACCAGGACGCCAACATCATCGTCGGTGCGACCTTCGACGAGGCACTCGACGGCCTGATCCGCGTCTCGGTGGTCGCCACCGGCATCGAGCAGGCCGCGATCGCCCGCAACAGCCAGGCGACCTCTGCTCCCGTCGCCAACGCCGCGCCGCAGGTGCAGCAGGCTCCCGCTGCTCCGGCCGCCGCTGCCGAGAGCCGTCTCGCCGACCTCACCGCCCGCCTGCGTGCCGACAACCAGCGCCTGGCCGAACGCGCCCAGAAGCTGGAAGGGCAGACCCCGGTCGCTGCGCCGGCTGCTGCCGCGCCCCGTCCGAATGTCGAGCGTGCTGCGCTCGCCGCCATCGCCGCTGCCGTTGCTGAGGTGCCGCAGGCGCCCGCGCCGCAGACCTATGGCGACGTCACCGTGCGCCCGATCGCGCAGAAGCCGACCCTGTTTCCGGAGCCTGACATGGCCCCGGTCGCGATGCAGGAGCCGATGATGCCGGAAAACTTCATTCCGCCGCAGGCCGAGCGTCCGCCGGTCCGTGCGCCGCGGATGCCGCGGATCGATGAGCTGCCGATGCCGGCCCAGGCCGAACTTCGCCAGGCCCGCGGCGAGGTTGAAGAAGAGGCCCCGCAGAAGACCCGCCTGTCGCTGCTGCAGCGCCTCGCCAATGTCGGCCTCGGCCGTCGCGACGAGGAAAGTGAGCCGCCGGTCGCGGCCCGTACCGCCGGTCCCGCGATGCCGCCGCTGCCTGATCGCCGGCCGCAGAAGACCGTGGCGCAGCAGATCGCATCCAACGAGCCGGTATCGGAATATGCGCGCCGTCCCGCGCCGCAGGGCCTGGACATGCACGGCCGCCCCGCGCCTGTTGCGCCGGCGCCACAGGGCGACGACCATCTTGATATCCCGGCCTTCCTGCGGCGGCAGGCGACCTGAGGATTGTTACAATAAGGCAGTCGAGAAAAGGTCCCGGCGAGAAGCTTGCCGGGACCTTTCCTTTTGTCCCGTGCACGCCCGGATTGCGCCGCCAAGCAACTGATTTTAAATCATTAATTACACATTCGGTGGTTCAGTAAAACTGCCGGCGACGGCCTCCAACCTCGGCGCAATTTGGTTAAGCCTTGGCGCGAATACGGCAGGTTTGGGGTAACAATCGGTAAAAAAGCGTGAGTTGGCGCTGTTTGAGGCAGCAACTATGGTTTGCCGTGACTTGGGGATACGGATTCGCAGGGGCTCGGCACAGGCCGGCCAGGTGGGTCTCGTATAAGTCGCAGTGGGTCGTAGTGGGGCGGGTTCCTGATGAAATTTAGCCGGCAAACAACGCTTCGTGCGCAAGCCTCTGTGGCAGGCGTAGGCGTTCATTCCGGTCTTCCCGTCACTCTCACGCTCGGGCCTGCGCCTGTCGACGCGGGTTTTATTTTTGTCCGCACCGGACTCGACGGAAGTGACCGCGAAGTGCAGGCGACCGCCGAGCAGGTGATCGCGACCGACTTCGCCACTGTCCTCGGCGACCACGATGGCCCGCTGGTGTCCACCGCCGAGCACGTGCTTGCCGCACTGCGGGGCATGGGGGTCGACAACGCCACGATCGAGATCGATGGTCCCGAAGTCCCGATCATGGACGGCAGCGCCGCGGCCTTCATTGCGGCGATCGACCAAGCCGGTATCGTGACCCAGCCGGCGCAGCGCCGCTTCATTCAGGTTTTGAAGCCGATCTCGGCCAAGATCGGCGACTCCTTCGGCGAGATCAGGCCCCACACCAGCGGGTTTCGCGTCGAGGTCGAGATCGATTTCACCAATCCCGTCATCGGCCAGCAGAGCTACGCCTTCGACCTCAACCCGGAAGCTTTCCGCCGCGAGGTCGGCCGGGCCCGGACTTTCGGTCTGATGGGCGATGTCGCGCGGCTCTGGAACGCGGGCTATGCCCTCGGCGCCTCCTTCGACAACACCGTCGTGTTCGACGACGAGCGGCTGCTCAATACCGAAGGCCTGCGCTACGCCGACGAATGCGTCCGCCACAAGGTGCTGGACGTGATCGGCGACCTCTCGCTGGCCGGCCTGCCGCTGCTGGGCGCCTACCGCTCGGTGCGTGGCGGCCACAAGCTCAACCACGCTGTCCTGACCGCGATGCTCGCCGACCGTACCGCCTGGCGGGTGGTCGAGGGCGAGGCTGCCCGCCGCACCACGCGTCCCGTGGGCGAAGTCGGTCGCGGCATCGTCGGCGGCCGGATCGCCGCGGCATTCGGACCGGATGTGTCCTGAAGAGACCTGTCGTCGTTTGGTTGGCGGCTTCCCCGGGAAACTCCTGGTAACCATGATCGGCTAGCATTGCGGCACGTTCGCCTTAATCCGGGCGAAATGCGTGCCTATCCGGTTAACGATCGTTTTTCGGATACATCGGCGTGGGCGCATGGCAGGCACCACGGTTACATTTCGCGCCCATGACGGGGTTCGTGGGCTGGCGGACACCGCATCACAGGGGCGTCAGGGCTTAAACTCATGTCGGCACAGCGTATGACGCGCGGATATTTCTCGGTCTCGTCGCGAGCCCGTGGGCTGCTTCAGGCCGTCGCCTTCATCATGCTCGCGCTGCCGCTCGCCGGTTGCGGCACGGGCTCGCTCTGGGACAAGTTTACCGCCAAGGACGACACCTTCGTCGAGGAGCCCGCCGACAAGATCTACAATGAGGGCCTGTACCTCATGAACGAGAAGAAGGATATGAAGGCGGCGAACAAGAAGTTCGAAGAGGTCGACCGCCAGCATCCTTATTCTGACTGGGCCCGCAAATCGCTGCTGATGTCGGCCTATGCGTCCTATCAGGGCGGCGATTATGACGGCTGCATCGGCGCCGCCACCCGCTACGTCACGCTGCATCCCGGCAGCCCGGACGCGGCCTATGCGCAATACCTGATCGCCGCCTCCCATTACGATCAGATTCCCGACATCAGCCGCGACCAGGCCCGCACCGAAAAGGCAATCGCCGCTCTGGAAGAGGTGGTGCGCAAATATCCGAACTCGGAATATGCGACCTCGGCCAAGGCCAAGATCGAGGGCGCGCGCGACCAGCTCGCCGGCAAGGAAATGAATGTCGGCCGCTACTACGCGCAGAAGCGCGACTACACGGCCGCGATCAACCGTTACAAGACCGTCGTCACGCAGTACCAGACCACCCGCCATGTCGAAGAGGCGCTGTTCCGGCTCACCGAGGCCTATATGGCGATCGGCATCGTCGGCGAGGCGCAGACCGCGGCGGCCGTGCTTGGGCACAATTTTCCTGACAGCCGCTGGTACAAGGACGCCTATAATCTTGTAAAATCCGGCGGTCTCGAACCGAGCGAGAATCAGGGGTCCTGGATCAGCCGGACCTTCAAGAAGATGGGTCTCGGCTAGGAAATTTGGTTTCATGCTGGCGCGTCTGTCGATCCGTGACATCGTCCTGATCGAACGGCTCGATATCGAATTCGCCACCGGACTCGCGGTTTTGACCGGTGAGACTGGTGCGGGCAAATCCATCCTGCTCGATGCCTTTGCGCTGGCGCTCGGCGGCCGCGGCGATGCCGGCCTCGTGCGCCACGGCGCGGAGCAGGGGCAGGTTACTGCCGTGTTCGATGTCCCGAAAAATCACCCTGCGACCAGGATCCTGGCCGAGAACGGCCTCGATGACGGCGGCGAGATGATCTTGCGCCGTGTGCAGCTCGTCGACGGCCGCACCCGCGCCTTCATCAACGACCAGTCGATCAGCGTGCAGACGCTGAAGGCGGTCGGCGCCGCCCTGGTCGAGATCCACGGCCAGCACGACGAGCGCGCGCTGGTCGATGCCGCCACCCACCGCCGGCTGCTCGACGCCTTTGCCGGCCTGGAGAAGGACGTCGCGGCGGTCGAAGCGCTCAGGGACGAGCGCCGCACCGCCAATACCGCGCTGGAGGAGCATCGCGCCGCCATGGAGCATGCTGCACGCGAGGCCGATTACCTGCGCCACGCCTCCGACGAGCTGAAGCAGCTTGCGCCCAAGGACGGTGAGGAGACCGCGCTGGCCTCGCGCCGCACCACCATGATGCAGGGCGAGAAGATCGCCTCCGACCTGCGCGAGGCGCAGGAGGCGGTCGGCGGCAATCATTCGCCGGTCGCGGCGCTGTCGGCCGCGGTGCGCCGGCTGGAGCGCCGCGGCGTCAACTCGCCGGCGCTGGTCGAGCCTGCGGTGAAGGCGATCGACGCCGCCATCAACGCGCTGGAGGAAGCCGACCAGCATCTCCAGGCGGCGCTGGCCGCAACCGATTTCGATCCGGCTGAGCTCGAACGCATCGAGGAGCGGCTTTTTGCTTTGCGTGCGGCGTCTCGCAAATATTCGACACCGGTCGATGGCCTCGCCGCGCTGGCCGCCAAATATGCCGCCGATGTCGTCCTGATCGATGCCGGCGCCTCGCGGCTCAGGAAGCTGGAGCAGGCCGCGATCGAGGCAGATGGCCGCTATGCTACCGCCGCCAAGAAGCTGTCACTGGCGCGGCAGAAATCGGCGGAGAAGCTCAACAAGGCGGTCAATGCCGAGCTCGCGCCGCTGAAGCTCGAACGCGCCAGGTTCATGACCCAGGTCGAGACCGACGAGGCCGCGCCGGGGCCGCAAGGCTTCGACCGCGTGGAGTTCTGGGTGCAGACCAATCCGGGCACCAAGCCGGGCCCGCTGATGAAGGTCGCCTCCGGCGGCGAGCTGTCGCGCTTCCTTTTGGCGCTCAAGGTCGTGCTGTCCGATCGCGGCTCGGCGCCGACCCTGGTGTTCGACGAGATCGACACCGGCGTCGGCGGTGCGGTTGCGGACGCCATCGGCGGGCGCCTGGCGCGGCTTGCCGGCAAGGTCCAGGTGATGGCCGTGACCCACGCCCCACAGGTCGCCGCCCGCGCCGACCAGCACCTGTTGATCTCCAAGGACGCCCTCGACAAGGGCAAGCGCGTCGCCACCCGCGTCAATGCCCTCGCCGCCGACCATCGCCGCGAAGAGATCGCCCGCATGCTCGCCGGCGCCGAGATCACGGCCGAGGCGAGGGCGGCCGCGGAACGACTGCTCAAGGCGGCGACGGCTTAGGCCGTGTCCCGGACGCGCGCCGCGCGAGCCGGGACCCAGGATGCCGCGATATGGGCCCCGGCTCTGCAGTGCACCGCTGAAGAAGCGCTGCGCTGCGTCCGGGGCACGAGACTTTTACCGCCTTTACCCTCCCGCCCGCTCCGTCGTATCCAAGCACCATGGCCAGAGCAGCAAAATCCAAAGCAACACCGCTTCGCGACGTCGCCGACCTCACCAAGGCGCAGGCCAAGGTCGAGCACATGCGGCTCGCGCTTGAGATCGAGGGACACAATGAGCGCTACTATCAGGAGGACGCGCCCACCATCACCGACGCCGAGTACGACGCTCTGCGTCAGCGCCTCAACGCGATCGAAAAGCGCTTTCCTGAATTCGTCAGTGCAGAGTCGCCGTCGCAGAAGGTCGGAGCGGCACCGTCCGGGCGCTTCAGGAAGGTGCGGCACTCCGTTCCCATGCTGTCGCTCGACAACGCGTTTGCGGAAGAGGACGTGCGCGACTTCGTCGGCCGCATCGTGCGGTTCCTGAAGCTCGACGACGACAAGGTCGATTTTTCCGCCGAGCCGAAGATCGACGGCCTGTCGATGTCGCTGCGCTACGAGGGCGGCGAGCTCGTCACCGCCGCGACGCGCGGCGACGGCGCGGTCGGGGAGGACGTCACCGCCAACATCCGCACGCTCGAAGACGTGCCGCAGAAGCTGAAGGGCCGCAACGTCCCCGACATCTGCGAGGTGCGCGGCGAGGTCTATATGACCAAGAAGGCGTTCCTGGCGCTCAACGAACGGCAGAAGGCGGCAGGCGATACCATCTTCGCCAATCCGCGCAATTCGGCCGCCGGCTCGCTCCGGCAGAAGGACCCGACCATCACCGCCTCCCGTCCCCTCGGCTTCTTCGCCTATGCGTGGGGGCAGATGAGCGCGATGCCGGAGGATACGCAGAGCGGCATGATAGGTTGGTTCGAGCGCTGCGGCTTCAAGACCAATCCACTGACCAAGCTCTGTCACTCCGTCGAGGAGCTGCTCGCGTTTCATCATGCGATTGAGGAGCAACGCGCACGGCTCGATTACGATATCGACGGCGTCGTCTACAAGGTCGACCGCATCGACTGGCAGGAGCGGCTCGGCTTCGTCTCGCGCACGCCGCGCTGGGGCATCGCGCACAAATTCCCGGCCGAGCGCGCCATGACGGTGCTGCGCGACATCGAGATCCAGGTTGGCCGCACCGGCTCGTTCACGCCGGTCGGCAAGCTCGAGCCGGTCGGCGTCGGCGGCGTGATCGTGCAGAACGTGACGCTGCACAACGAGGACTACATCAAGGGCATCGGCAACAAGGGCGAGGTGCTGCGCGAGGGGCGCGACATCAGGATCGGCGACACCGTCGTGATCCAGCGCGCCGGCGACGTGATCCCGCAGGTGGTCGATGTCGTCCTCGACAAGCGGCCGAAGACCGCCAAGGAATTCCACTTCCCGAAGAAGTGCCCGTGTCCGCTGCACACCGACGTCGTGCGCGAGGAGACGGCCACGGGCGAGGAGGGCTCGCGCGCTCGCTGCACCGGCGAGTTCGCCTGTCCCTATCAGAAGATCGAGCATCTCAAGCTATTCGTGTCGCGGCGGGCCTTCGACATCGACGGTCTTGGCGAGAAGCAGCTCCAGTACTTCTTCGACGAGGGGTGGGTGAAGGAGCCCGCCGACATCTTCACGCTGGAGAAGCGCAACGCGAAGCTCAAGCTCGAGGAAATCGAGGGCTACGGCGCGACCTCGGTACGCAACCTGTTCGGCGCCATCCAGAACCGGCGAAAAATTGCGCTGGAGCGCTTCATCTATGCGCTCGGCATGCGCCATGTCGGCGAGACCACGGCGCTGGCGCTGGCGCGCGGCTATGGCTCGTGGGACGCTTTCCATGACGCCTGCCTCAAGGTTGCCAAGAGCGACGAGGAGGCGATCGCGGACATGGACGCGCTCGACCAGATCGGCGACACCGTGATCAAGAGCATCGCCGATTATTTTGGCGAGAGCCACAACCGCGGCATCGTCGAGCGGCTGACCAAGGAGGTCGAGATCGTCGACGCCGAGAAGCCGAAGAGCAATTCGGCCGTCGCCGGCAAGACCGTGGTGTTCACGGGCTCGCTGGAGAAGATGACGCGGGATGAAGCCAAGGCGACAGCCGAGCGGCTCGGGGCCAAGGTGTCGGGCTCGGTCTCGAAGAAGACCGATCTGGTGGTCGCCGGCCCCGGCGCCGGCTCGAAGCTCGCGGACGCCAACAAGCACGGCGTCAAGGTGCTGACCGAGGACGAGTGGCTGAAGCTGATTGGGGAGTGAGGTTCTCGCTCTGCGCCAACTCACTCCACTGTCATCGCCCGGCTTGACCGGGCCATCCAGTACGCCGAGACGATTGTGGTTGATCGAGAAGCCGCGGCGTACTGGGCGACTTCAACCGGTCGTCGCAACACCTTGTGTATCGCTCACCCGCAGCAATTCGTCGAGAGTTTCTGCCGGTGTTTTCCAGCCCAGGGTCTTCCGAGGCCTGGTGTTGAGTGCAAGAGCGACGG
>NZ_PGVG01000043.1 GCF_002795245.1 Bradyrhizobium forestalis
GGAGAATTTCCAGTCGGTCGAGACCTTGGAGCGGATGGTCGCGACCCAGCTGCAGCCGGCGACCGCGGCGTAATCTGCGCACCGATCTCTCTCCGGTGTCGTCCCTGCCTAGTGCGCAATTGCGCACGGGGCGCAGGGACCCATAACCCCAGGGAGAAGTTTGGCGAAGATTGGTCGTTCGGGATTGCGACCTGCTCCATCGATAGATTCCGCGGTATGGGTCCCTGCGCCCCGTGCGCAATTGCGCACTAGGCAGGGACGACACTGAGTGTGAGGCCGCGTCACCGCTCCTCACACGACCGCCATCACCCCTCCATCCCCGTTCCAAATCCGTCGCAAAACTGGCATAGCTTAACCAGGTCACATATGTCGGACAGGGTGGAGCAGGCATGACGCAGGCGGTATTGGGTATCATCGGCGGCTCGGGCATCTATGACCTGCCGGGCCTCGAGGGTGCGCGCGAAGAGGTGATCAAGAGCCCCTGGGGCGAGCCCTCTGCGCCCGTGCGGCGTGGCTCCATCGCCGGCCTGCCGATCGTGTTCCTGCCGCGGCATGACAAGGGGCACCGGCTGTCCCCCTCCGACATCAACTATCGCGCCAATATCGACGTGCTGAAGCGCGCCGGCGTCACCGACTTGATCTCGCTCTCGGCCTGCGGCTCCTTCAAAGAGGAACTGCCGCCCGGCACCTTCGTCCTCGTCGACCAGTTCGTCGACCGCACCCACAAGCGCGAGAGCTCGTTCTTCGGCCGCGGCTGCGTCGCGCATGTATCGATGGCGCACCCGGTCTCGCCGCGGCTGCGCATCCATCTTGCCGCGGCGGCTGAGGCCGAGGGCATCGCGATCGCGCGCGGCGGCACCTATGTCTGCATGGAAGGACCGCAATTCTCCACTTACGCGGAAAGCATGACCTACAAGACTCTTGGCTATTCCGTGATTGGCATGACCAACATGCCCGAGGCCAAGCTCGCGCGTGAGGCGGAGATTTGTTATGCTACCGTCGCGATGGTGACGGATTTCGATTGCTGGCATCCCGATCATGACGCCGTCACCGTTCAGGATATCATCCGCGTGCTGAACTCGAACGCCGACAAGGCGAAGGCGCTGGTGGCGCGGCTGGCCAAGGATTTCCCGCGCGAGCACGAGCCGTGCCCGATTGGCTCGGACCGTGCGCTCGACACCGCGCTGATCACGGCGCCCGAGGCCCGCGATCCCGAGCTTCTGAAGAAGCTCGATGCGGTGGCAGGACGCATCCTGCGGGCGTGAGACGAAAGGCAGAATGCCATGAAGGTCGACGGCAAGCATTTCCGTAGCATCTGGCGCGAGCGTGACGGCTGGTCGGTCGGCGCGATCGATCAGCGCCGGCTGCCGCACGAGTTCATCGTTGCGAAGCTGACGTCGTGTGAAGACGCGGCGGTCGCCATCCGTGACATGCTGGTGCGCGGTGCGCCGTTGATCGGCGCCACCGCCGCCTACGGCATGGCGCTCGCGATGCGCGAGGACGCGTCCGATGCCGGTCTGAAGCGCGCCTACGAGACGCTCGTCGTGGCGCGGCCGACCGCCATCAACCTGAAATGGGCCCTGGACGAGATGCGCGCGGCGCTCGCGCCGATCGATCCGCTGGAACGGGCCGAGGCCGCCTATGCGCGCGCCGACGAGATCGTCGAGCAGGACGTCGAGATCAACCGCGGCATTGCCGGCAACGGACTGAAGCTGATCGAGGCGATCGCGGCGAAGAAGCCGGGCGAAGTAGTCAACGTGCTGACCCATTGTAACGCCGGCTGGCTCGCCACCGTCGATTGGGGCACGGCGACCGCGCCGATCTACCTTGCACATGAGCGCGGCATCAAGGTCCATGTCTGGGTCGACGAGACGCGCCCGCGTAATCAGGGCGCCTCGCTCACGGCCTGGGAGCTCGGCCATCACGGTGTGCCGCACACGGTGATTCCCGACAATACCGGCGGACATCTGATGCAGCATGGCATGGTCGATCTCGCCATCGTCGGCACCGATCGCGTCGCCGCCAATGGCGACGTCTGCAACAAGATCGGCACGTATCTCAAGGCGCTCGCCGCGCATGACAACGGCGTACCGTTCTACGTCGCGCTGCCCTCGCCCACGATCGATTTCGCCGTTCATGACGGCATCAGGGATATCCCGATCGAGCAGCGCAGCGGCGTGGAGGTCACCGATATGACCGGCCGCACCGCGGACGGAAGGCTGGAGACGGTGCGGATCGTGCCGGAAGGCTCGCCGGTCGCGAACTATGCCTTCGACGTGACGCCGGCGCGTCTCGTCACCGGACTCATCACCGAACGCGGTGTGCTCAAGCCGGATCGCGCTTCGCTGGCGGGGGCGTTTCCGGAGCGGATTGCCGCTGCGGTGGGATAGGTTTGATTGGTCGATATCTCGCAATGACGGAGAATGACGCGCTAGCTCAGCCTCAGCCCCGTCGCCTTCTCGAGATCCGCGATCGCTTGCGTCCCACTCGTCACCTTGATCGTCGTCATGCCCATCTCGCGCGCTGGCTTCAAATTGACGCCGAGATCGTCGAGATACACGCAACTGTTCGGATCGACCTTCAGCGTCTCGACCATCATCCGGTAGATGCGCGGATCGGGCTTGCGCAGGCCGATCTTGGCGGATTCGATGACGTGATCGAACAGCACCATGACTTCGGCAATGTAAAGCGAGCGGCCGGTCATGCTGCCGATCGCGTTGGCCGGAAGGTTGTTGGTGATGCAGCCGGTCTTCAACTGCGCCTTGATGCGCTTCAGAGCCTCGACCATCTCTGGCCGCAGGTCGCCCTGGAGCAGCGGCAGCACGTCGCGTCCCCGCACCTCCGCGCCAAGCGCGAGCGATTCCGCGGCGAACAATTCGTCGAACGTCTCGATGTCGACCTCGGCCCGCTCGAACTTGGCCCAGGCGTTCTCCAGATGATTGGCGGCGTTGGTGCGCCGGATGATGTCGATGGGCAGGCCGCGCTCGGTCTCGAACCGCGCGAACGCCTCGAATGGTGAACTCGTCAGCACGCCGCCAAAATCAAAGATCACCGCCTCGATCGCCAATGTCCTGCCCTCGTCAATTCCTTTCCAAGAGGGCTAGCATGCGCTATCGGCAAGAGCCAGTCCGAAGCCGTCCCCTCCTTCACCGATGCTGACGCTAAAGCGTGTTCCCATGAAGAAGCTTGCCTCGTTCATCGCAGCAGCGCTGCTGCTCGCCACGCCCGCCCATGCCATCGTCGGTGGCGGCACGCCGCAGGCCGATGGTGTCGCGCGTGCCGTCGTCACCATCGTCGGCTCTCGCGGCAATTTCTGCACCGGCAGCCTGATTGCACCACGCGTGGTCCTGACGGTTGCGCACTGCGTGCAGCCCGGCGCCGACTACAAGATCGTCGATCGCGGTGCCGACGGCCAGCCGCAGTTGCTGAACGTCCGCACCGTCGCGATCCATCCGAATTTCAACATGCAGGCGATGCAGGCGCATCGCGCCACCGCCGACGTGGCGGTGCTGCAGCTGGAAATTCCACCGAAGGGAAAATCCACAGTGACTGTCGGCATGCCGAATATTCCAATTCAGGTCGGCAGCCGCTTCGTCATTGCCGGCATCGGCGTCACCGTTCGCGGCGAGGGCAAGAGCGGCGGCACGACGCGCGTTGCCGGCCTCGTAGCGACGGGACAGCCGGGCACGCTGCAGATCCGGCTGGTCGATCCCGTAACCAACGGTGTTCGTGATGGAATTGGCGCCTGCACCGGCGATTCCGGCGGCCCCGTGTTCGAGGACAAGCCGAATGGTCCCGTGCTCGTCGGTCTCATCAGCTGGTCGACAGGGCCGAGCGGCGCCGCCGGTTGCGGCGGATTGACCGGCGTGACGCCGCTGACGCTCTATCGCGACTGGATTTTGCAGACCGCGCGGAGCTGGGGTGCGGCACTGTGATTTGACCGCGACTTGATCTATGTCATTTTGAAGCGGAGGCGCGGCGGGTGATCATGCCCGTCGCGGAGGAAACGCGCCGTCCGGTCAAGGGCGGCCACAAAAACAAGCAAGGCATAGAAGCAACAATGAATGTCGCTGTTCGCAGTCACGCCACCACCAAGCAGGCCTCGGAACATTTCGACGTGCTGATCGTCGGCGCCGGCATCTCCGGCATCGGTAGCGCCTATCATATCGAAAAGCAGCTGCCGGGCACGAGCTACGTCATTCTCGAAACGCAGGCGACGTTTGGCGGCACCTGGAGCACCCATCGCTATCCCGGCATCCGATCGGACAGCGACCTCCACACCTTCGGCTACAGCTTCAAGCCCTGGGTCGGGCCGCCCATCGCGACCGCCGAGGAGATTCTCTCCTACATGAAAGAGGTGATCGACGACAACGATATCGCTCGCCACATTCGCTACAAGCACAAGATCAATTCCGCGAGCTGGTCGAGCGAACAGAATCTCTGGACCATCGAGGCGACGACCACCGATACGGGCGAGGCAAAGACCTTCACCGCAAATTTCCTCTGGATGTGCCAGGGCTATTACCGCCATTCGGAAGGCTACACGCCGGAATGGAAGGGCACGGACCGCTTCAAGGGCCGCATCGTCCATCCGCAGACCTGGCCGGATGATATCGATCTCACGAACAAGAAGGTCGTCGTGATCGGCTCGGGCGCGACCGCGGCAACGCTGGTGCCGAACATCGCGGACAGTTGCGTGCACGTCACCATGCTGCAGCGCTCGCCGACCTATTTCCGCCTCGGCCGCAACGCCATCGAGATCGCCGAGGAGCTGCGCCGACTCCAGGTCGACGAGGAATGGATCCACGAGATCGTCCGGCGCAAGATCCTGTTCGAGCAGGACGCGTTCACCAAGCTCTGCGTGGCCAAGCCCGAGCAGGTCAAGAAGGAGCTGATCGGCCAGATCAGCGCCGTGCTCGGCCCGGACTACGATGTCGAGAAACACTTCACGCCCAGCTATCGTCCATGGCGGCAGCGCATCGCCTTCGTGCCGGATGCCGACCTGTTCAAGGGCATCGCCAGCGGCAAGGCCTCCGTCGTCACCGACGAGATCGAATGCTTCGTCGAGAACGGAATCCAGCTCAAATCCGGCAAGTTGCTCGAGGCCGATGTCATCGTCACCGCGACCGGCTTCAATCTTGCCGCGCTCGGCGACATCGCCTTCGAGATCGACGGCAAGCCGCTCGCCTTTGGCGACACCGTCACCTATCGCGGCATGATGTTCACGGGCGTGCCGAACATGGTCTGGGTGTTCGGCTACTTCCGCGCCAGCTGGACGCTGCGCGTCGACCTCGTCGCCGATTTCGTCTGCAGGCTTCTCGGACACATGAAGGCCAAGGGCAAAAAGAAGGTCGAGGTGAGCTTGCGCCCCGAGGACCACAACATGCCGATCTTGCCCTGGATCGATCCGGAAAACTTCAACCCCGGCTACATGATGCGCAACATGAACCTGTTGCCCAAGCGCGGCGACAAGCCGGAATGGCAGCACAGCCAGGATTACTGGACCGAGAAGGACGAGATCCCGAAGACGGATCTGGACGACAAGGCGTTCGTGTACGGGTGAAGCGCATAGTAGCGTAAGGGGCGGTCGCGACCGCCACATACTCCGCTGTCGTCCCTGCGAAAGCAGGGACCCATAACCCTAGGGAGGAGTTTGGCCAAGATTCGTGGTTCGGTATTGCGACTGCCCAAGATCGAGAGAGCACGCGGTATGGGTCCCGGATCAGCGCTCCGCTTCGCTGCGCTTGTCCGGGACGACACCGTTTGTTGGCTGGGCGGTGTCCCGACTGACTCGCAATGCGGCTACGAATTCCGCCTCGTCGCATTCGCGGCAATCGCGGCCGCCGCGGTCCGGTTCTCCACACCGAGCTTGGCGTAGATCTGCTCCAGATGCTTGTCGACCGTGCGCGGGCTGAGGCCCAGAATTTGCGCGATGTCGCGGTTGGTCTTGCCCTTGCTGAGCCAGGCTAGCACCTCTCCCTCGCGGGTGGTGAGGCCGAGCTCGCTGGTGAATTCGGGAGGCAGCGCGGTGCCGGACTCCCTGGAGAGCCGCAGCAAAAACTCGTTCGGTGCGGTCTCGCCCATGTAAAAGAGCCGAAGTTGCGGATTGTCGGGCAAGAAAGCGCCTTGAGACTTCGCGCTGCCCTTGGCCCTGGCCTGCTCCAGCCATTGCAACAGTGCTGGCGGCAGGACGAAGTCGTCGGCCTGCGCGCCGTGATGATCGGACAGCAGCTTCTGTGCCTGCGGCGTCGCCCAGAGCAAATGGCCCTGCCGGTTGACCGCGAACAGGAAGCGGCCGGAGACGTCGAGCGCGGCGCGCGCGCTCTGGGTCAGCCGGGCATTGCCGAGATGGACGCGGATACGAGCCAGCATCTCCTCGATCACGATCGGCTTGGTCACGTAGTCGACGCCGCCGGCTTCCAGTCCACGCACGATGTGCTCGGTCTCGGCAAGGCCCGTCATGAAGATCACGGGGACGTTTGCGAGACCCGCATCGCGCTTGAGCCGGCGGCAGGTCTCGAAGCCGTCGATGCCGGGCATCACGGCATCGAGCAGAATGATGTCAGGCGTGAGCTGGTCGATGATGCGCATCGCCGCGGCGCCGTCGAGCGCCACCATGACCGTCATGCCGGCGCCGTCGAGCGCATCGGTGAGCAGCCGCAGCGTCTCCGGGGAATCATCGACAACAAGCGCGACGTCGCGCTTCTTTGGTTCAATGCTCATAAGCATGCAACGTCTTCAATGTGTCCATGTACTGGTCGAGATCGAAGCGATCGACCAGCGACCGCATCTGCGCGACGAAGTCGGCATGTTCAGGGTGCTCGCTGCCGATCTCGTCCAGCTTCAACTGGATGCCCTTGACGTAGCCGATCTGGCCGAGACCGATCAGCGCCTCGATGTGTCGCAGCGGCGGCTTTGATCCGGTCTCGGGGTGCCAGAGCGGGACCGCGACCTCGTCCGAACCGTATTGCCATTCGATCTTCAGGAGCTGGCGGATCGTCTCCAAGAGCCGCGGGATGTCGATCGGCTTCATCAGGTAGCCGTCGTGGAAGGGCTGCGCCAGCGGTGCGCCGTGGGCCTCGATCGCGCTTGCCGACACCATCAGGATGCGCGCTTGATGATGGCCGCTCGCGCGCAAGGCCTCGGCGACCGCCCAGCCGTCCATGGCAGGCATCGAGATATCGAGCAGGAACAGATCGGGCCGGCAATGCTGTGCCAGTGCAAGGCAGCCCGCGCCGTCGGGCGCGCTGAGCAGGATGAAGCCGAGCGGCGTCAGCACCTCGCGCAAGAGGTCGCGATGCACGGGATCATCGTCGGTGACGAGGATGGTCTTGCGCGCGCCGTGATAGCCGGAGACCGGCGCCTCCACCGGCGCGATGCGCTGGGGATTGGTGACCTCCGAGAGCAGGATCTTGACCTTGAACGTTGAGCCGGTGCCGACCATGCTCGTGACCTTGATGTCGCCACCCATGACGCCGGCGAGCAGGCGGCTGATCGTCAGCCCCAGGCCCGTTCCTGTCTGCGGCTGCGCGACACCGAGCGCGCCGCGTTCGAACGGCGCGAAGATGCGCTCGAGATCGTCGCCCTGGATGCCCGGGCCGGTGTCGATCACCTCGAACTCGGCGACGGGGCTGCGATAGTGCACGACGAACTGCACGCTGCCGGTCTGGGTGAATTTGATGGCGTTGGAGAGCAGGTTGATCAGCACCTGGCGCAGCCGCTTCTCGTCGGCATAGACGACGACCGGCAGATGCGCGGGTCGCCTGAACACGAAATCGATGCCCTTGGCCGCGGCCTGGAGGCGGAACATGCCGACGAGCTGGTCGAGGAATTCGCTTAAGCGCCCCTCGTCGCGCGACAGATACAGCCGCCCCGCCTCGATCTTGGAGATGTCCAGGATGCCGTCGATCAGGCCGGAGAGGTGGTCGGCGCTGCGGCGGACGACGCGGACCTGGTCGCGCGGCTTGGTGCTCAGCGTCGTATCCTGCTCGAGCAGCTGGGCATAGCCGCTGATCGCATTCAGCGGCGAGCGCAGCTCGTGGCTCAGGCCCACGACGTAGCGGCTCTTGGCGAGGTTGGCGGATTCGGCGACTTCCTTGGCACGTTGGAGCTCGGCATCGGTGCGCTTATGCGCGTCGATCTCCTGGATCAGCAGCGCCGTCTGACGCCGCGTCTCGGCCTCGGCGGCGCGGCGGCTCTGCTGCGCCAGCACGAACAGCCACGCCACCACGCCGATGATGATGCTGAGCGAGAAGAACACCTTCCAGAGCACGTTCGAGACCAGCATGTTCTCGCCGTGCACGCTGGCGGAGGTCTGGAGATAGATCAGTCCGAGCACCAGCGCGACGAGGCCGGCGGAGACCACGAAGACGCCGACATAATGGCCGAACTGCGAGTTGACCCGCGCGTAGATCGGCTGCGGCAGGATCTTGCCGAGCGCCTCGGCAAACTGCGCCTGCGCCCGCCCATGCGGCTTGCAGAGATCATGGCAGCGGGCGTCGAGCGAGCAGCACAGCGAGCAGATCGGACCGGCATAGGCCGGGCAGGAGGTGATATCCTCCGGCTCGAAGCTGTGCTCGCAGATACAACACTGGATCGCCTCGATATTGGCCCAGCTCCGCTTCGGTTTGCGTGCGATGTAGAATTTTCCGTCCGTCAGCCAGGCGATCACGGGCGCGGTGACGAAGGCGACCGTCAGTGCGACGAAGGCGGCCAGCGCCTTCATGGTCGGGCCGAACAGGCCGTAGAACGCCGCGATCGAGACGATGATCGCGAGCATCATGGCGCCGACACCGACTGGATTGATGTCGTAGAGGTGCGCTCGCTTGAACTCCATCTGCGGGGGACGCAGGCCGAGCGGCTTGTTGATCACGAGGTCGGACACCAGCGCGCCGACCCAGGCGATCGCGACGTTGGAGTAGAGCGCCAGCGTCTGCTCCAGCGCCTTGTAGACGCCGATCTCCATCAGCAGCAGCGCCACCATCACGTTGAACACCAGCCAGACCACGCGACCGGGATGGCTATGGGTCAGACGCGAGAAGAAATTCGACCAGGCGATCGAGCCGGCATAGGCGTTGGTGACGTTGATCTTGATCTGCGACAGGACCACGAAGATGCCGGTCAGGGCCAGCGCGAGGTCCGGCTCGGACAGCACGTATCGAAAGGCCACGAGATACATATGCGCGGGCTCGGCGGCCTCTTCGGGCGGCACGCCATGGCTCAGCGCAAAGAAGGCCAGGAACGAGCCGGCCAGGAGCTTCAGCGCGCCGAGCACGATCCAGCCCGGCCCCGCGCTCATCAGCGCGATCCACCACGATGCCTTGGAGGCGCGGCGGTCGCGCGGCAGAAACCTGAGGAAGTCGACCTGCTCGCCGATCTGCGCCACCAGCGAGAACACCACGGACGACGCCACGCCGAACAGCAGCAGATCGAATTGCCCGTTGAGATCACCGTGCTCACCGGAGAACTTGCGCCATTCCGTGAAGGAGTGCGGGCTGGCCCAGGCGATCGCGACAAAGGGCAGGATGTGCAGAATGATCCAGAGCGGTTGCGTCCAGAGCTGGAAGCGGCTGATCAGCGTGATGCCGTAGGTCACGAGCGGGATGATCGCCACCGCGCTGATGAGGTAGCCGATCGGGCGCGGAATGCCGAGGCACATCTCCAGCGCGGTCGCCAGGATGACCGCCTCGACCGCGAAAAAGATGAAGGTGAAGGAGGCGTAGATCAGCGAGGTGACGGTCGAGCCGATATAGCCGAAGCCGGCGCCGCGGGTGAGGAGGTCGATGTCGATGCCGCATTTGGCGGCATGATAGGCGATCGGCACGCCGCAGCAGAAGATGATGGTGGAGACGACGAGGATCGCGGCCGCGGCGTTGGTGACGCCGTAGTTCAGGGTGATGGTGCCGCCGATCGCCTCGAGCACCAGGAAGGAGATCGCGCCGATCGCGGTGTTGGCGACGCGGGCGGCGGACCACCGCCGCGCGCCCTTGGCGGTGAAGCGCAGCGCGTAGTCTTCCAGCGTCTGGTTGGCGACCCATTGGTTGTACTGGCGCCTGACGCGGTCTATTCGCTGCCGCCCTGCCACTCTTTACCCCACTCCCGATACGGACCCGGAGCCCTCGCAAATTCCGTACCAAAAGCCTACGTCGGCATTTTGCGGTGCAGTATACGCGATCTTGCGTATGCTTGGGCTGCATAAATTCGAGCCATCCTCACGGCACCAATCGCGTGTTCTCGAACAAAAGTGGGGTGCTCATGTCAGACGAAGCAAACAAGGGCCTGTTGTCGCCGCTCCGGCGCAAACTATTGATGGGAATGGCCGCCGTGCCGGCCATCACGATGCTGCCGCGGGCGTCCTTCGCGCAGGCCCCGGCGACCTCGGCGGTCAACACCACGGGCCTTGCGGTCACCGACACCGAGGTCACGGTCGGCATCCTGCATTCGGCGACCGGCACCATGGCGATCTCCGAGACCGGCTCGATCGAGGCCGAAAAGCTCGCCATCGAGCAGATCAACGCCATGGGCGGCGTGCTCGGCCGCAAGATCAAGTTCATCCAGGAGGACGGCGCCAGCGACTGGCCGACCTTCGCCGAGAAGGCCAAGAAGCTGCTGGTCAACGACAAGGTCGCGGCGATCATGGGCTGCTGGACCTCGGCCTCGCGCAAGGCGGTGCTGCCGGTCATGGAGCAGTATAACGGCATGCTCTATTACCCGACCTTCTACGAAGGCCTCGAGCAGTCCAAGAACGTCATCTACACCGGCCAGGAAGCAACCCAGCAGATCCTCGCCGGCCTGAACTGGATCGCCAAGGAGAAGGGCGCCAAGACCTTCTTCTTCATCGGCTCCGACTACATCTGGCCGCGCACCTCGAACAAGATCGCGCGCAAGCACGTCGAGAACGTGCTGAAGGGCAAGGTCGTCGGCGAGGAGTACTATGCGCTCGGCTCGACCCAGTTCAACTCGGTCATCAACAAGATCAAGCTGACCAAGCCCGACGTGATCTTCACCGACGTCGTCGGCGGCTCCAACGTCGCCTTCTACAAGCAGCTCAAGGCCGCCGGCATCGACCTCGCCAAGCAGCCGCTGCTCACCATCTCGGTGACCGAAGACGAGATCGACGGCATCGGCGGCGAGAACATCGCGGGCGCCTATGCCTGCATGAAGTATTTCCAGTCGCTCGACAATCCCAACAACAAGACCTTCGTGCCCGCGTTCAAGAAGATGTGGGGCGAGAAGACCGTGATCGGAGACGTCACCCAGGCTGCCTATCTCGGCCCGTGGCTGTGGAAGCTGACGGTCGAGAAGGCCGGCTCCTTCGACGTCGACAAGATCGCGGCGGCCTCGCCCGGCGTCGAGTTCAAGGGCGCGCCGGAAGGTTATGTGCGCATCCACGAAAACCATCACCTCTGGTCGAAGACCCGGGTGGGCCGCGCCAAGCTCGATGGCCAGTTCGAGCTGATCTACGAGACCGCTGATCTCGTCGAGCCGGATCCGTTCCCGAAAGGCTACCAGTAAGCCGCGGTATCCGTCGCGCTTCCCTCAAGTTCAAGGCTCTCCCTGGCGTGGATCGCAAGTCCATGCCCAAGACCCCCGCGTCGCGAATCTGCATCGCGACGCGGGACCTATTCCCCGACGGAGGACATCGATGTTCGGCGACTATTCGATTGGTGACCTTGGCTCCATCTTCGTCATGCAGGGGTTTGCCGGACTGATCCTGTTCTCCGTCTACGTCCTGATGGCGCTGGGGCTCGCGATCATCTTCGGCCAGATGGGTGTCATCAACATGGCCCATGGCGAGTTCATGATCCTCGGGGCCTACGTCACCTGGATGACGTCTAATCTCTTCCAGAGCTACTTGCCGAGCCTGTTTGGCGGCTACTTCTTCCTGGCGATGATCCTGGCCTTTGTCGCATCCGGCGCACTGGGCATGCTGGTGGAGTGGGTGTTGATACGACACCTCTACAAGCGTCCGCTCGATACGCTGCTTGCGACCTGGGGCCTTAGCCTGATGCTC
The DNA here is from genome assembly GCF_002795245.1 of Bradyrhizobium forestalis. Lineage (GTDB taxonomy): Bacteria > Pseudomonadota > Alphaproteobacteria > Rhizobiales > Xanthobacteraceae > Bradyrhizobium > Bradyrhizobium forestalis. Next base: position 12,014 of record NZ_PGVG01000043.1, read on the forward strand.
CAGCAGGCCTATCGCTCCGTGTTCGGCGCGCGCGAGGTTGGCGTCGAGCTGCCGCAGTGGATGCTGGGCTCGCTGCACGTGACCGACAGCATTGAAGTTCCGATCAACGGCGTCTTCGTGATGGGTCTCACCGTTCTGATCACCATCGCCGTAGCTTACGTCATGTTCAAATCGCGCTGGGGCCGCCAGGTCCGCGCGGTCGTGCAGAACCGCATCATGGCCGGCGCCGTCGGCATCAACACCGAGAAGGTCGACCGCTACACGTTCGGCCTCGGCTGCGGCATCGCGGGCGTCGCCGGCAGCGCCTTCACCATGATCGGCTCGACCGGGCCGACGTCGGGACAGCTCTACATCGTCGATACATTCCTGGTCGTCGTGTTCGGCGGCGCCGCGAGCCTGCTCGGCACCATCGCCTCCGCCTTCTCGATCTCGCAGACGCAATCCACCCTCGAGTTCTTCATGTCGGGCTCGATGGCCAAGGTGCTGACGCTGCTCGCCGTCGTCGGAATCCTGATGCTGCGGCCGCAGGGGCTGTTCGCCCTCAAGGTCCGCAAGTGAGAAATGGGGCTGATGTTATGACCGACAATCGGTTCTTCAATCGATCGGAGCTCATCGGAATTCTGGTGCTCGCGGTCTTCCTGGTGGTGGTCCTTCCGCTCACGCTGGATGTGTTCAGGCTCAACCTCGTCGCAAAATACCTGACCTATGCCTTCGTCGCGCTCGGTCTCGTCATCTGCTGGGGCTATGGCGGCATCCTGAGCCTCGGCCAGGGCGTGTTCTTCGGGCTCGGCGGCTACTGCATGGCGATGTTCCTGAAGCTCGAGGCTTCGAGCGTGGAGAACACCAAGATCCAGTCGACACCCGGCATTCCCGACTTCATGGACTGGAATCAGATCACGGCGTTGCCGTTCTTCTGGAAGCCGTTCAACAGCCTCACCTTCACCATCGCCGCCATCATCCTCGTCCCCGGCATCTTCGCGCTGATCATCGGCACCGCGATGTTCAAGCGCCGTGTCGGCGGCACCTACTTCGCCATCATCACCCAGGCGGTTGCGGCGATCATGACGATCCTGATCGTCGGACAGCAGGGCTACACCGGCGGCATCAACGGCATGACCGACCTGCGCACGCTGAAGGGATGGGACATCCGGCCTGATCACGCCAAGATCGTGCTGTACTTCTTCGAGGTCGGCTGCCTGTTCGCGTGCATCATGATCGCGCAGTTCATCCGGCACTCCAAGCTCGGGCGCATCCTGGTCGCGATGCGCGAGAAGGAGGATCGGGTCCGGTTCTCCGGCTACAGCGTCGCGAACTTCAAGATCTTCGCCTTCTGCATCGCCGCCGTGTTCGCCGCGATCGGCGGCGCCATGTTCGCGCTCAATGTCGGCTTCATGTCGCCGTCCTTCGTCGGCATCGTGCCGTCGATCGAGATGGTGATCTACACCGCGGTCGGCGGCCGGCTGTCGATCCTCGGTGCGATCTACGGCACGCTGCTGGTCAACTTCGCCAAGACCAGCCTGTCGGAAACCTTCCCCGAATTGTGGTTGTTCGGCCTCGGCGGCCTGTTCATCGCCGTGGTCCTGGCCTTCCCGAACGGCCTTGCCGGGATCTGGGGCGACTATGTGCAGCCGCGCATCGATCGCCTGATCGCCTCACGCAAATCGAAACCCGACGGCTGGACCGACAGCTCGGTCGCCGACGGCGCCCCGGCGGAGTGAGGAGATCGTCATGCTGATAGGTCACCACGATGCCGATGCCACGCTGGCAGTGAGGAGATAGGTCATGCTCGTCGGTCATCACGATGCCGATGCCACGCTGGCAGTGGGGAGATAGGTCATGCTCGTCGGTCATCAGCCCAAGGAATTCCTGCTCGCCGTGGAGGCGCTGACCGTGTCGTTCGACGGGTTCAAGGCAGTCAACGATCTCTCCTTCTACGTCGACGAGAACGAGATCCGCGTCATCATCGGTCCCAACGGTGCCGGCAAGACCACCGTGCTCGACCTGATCTGCGGCAAGACCAAAGCCACGTCCGGCTCGATCCAGTTCCGCGGCAAGGAGCTGACCCGGATGAGGGAGAACGAGATCGTCAAGACCGGGGTGGGGCGCAAGTTCCAGAATCCGTCGATCTATGACGACCTCACCGTGTTCGAGAATCTGGAGATCTCGTATCCGCGCGGCCGCTCGGTGTTCGGCGCGCTGACCTTCACCCGCGACGCCGCCGTGCGCGACCGGGTGCACGAGGTCGCCGAGATGATCTTCCTGAAGGATCGGCTCAACATGAATGCCGATCTGCTCAGCCACGGCCAGAAGCAGTGGCTCGAGATCGGCATGCTGCTGATCCAGGATCCGGACCTGTTGATGCTGGACGAGCCCGTCGCCGGCATGAGCGTCTCCGAGCGCGCCAAGACCGCCGAGCTGCTCAACCGCATCATCAAGAACCGTTCCGTGCTGGTGATCGAGCACGACATGAAGTTCGTCGAAGACATCGCGCACAAGGTCACCGTGCTGCACCAGGGCCAGATCCTCTCGGAGGGCACCATGGAGAAGGTGAAGAACGATCCCAAGGTCGTCGAAGTGTACCTGGGGCATTGAGATGACGAAGTTGGTCGAACCCGCCGCGGCAATGACGGTCCACCTCTCCCATAGGGAGAGGTCGAATTGCTCCTTGCGATGCGAAGCATCGTCAAGAGCAATTCGGGTGAGGGGCTTGGCTCGCTCGCGGGGCCTGCGCCCCCTCACCCGGCGCTACGCGCCGACCTCTCCCCGGTGGGGAGAGGTGAAGAGACACCGAGTCTAGGAGACGCGACGATGCTGGCAATTTCCGATCTCCACGTCGCCTACGGCCAGAGCGAGGTGCTGCACGGGCTCAACGTCAAGGTCGCGCCCAACGAGATCGTCGCGATCATGGGCCGCAACGGCATGGGCAAGACTACGCTGATGAAATCGCTGATGGGCATCCTGCCGGCGAAGAGCGGCTCGGTCAGCATGAACGGCGCCGAGCTCGGCTCCTTGCCGAGCTACGAGCGCGTCGCCAAGGGCCTCGCCTATGTGCCGCAGGGCCGCATGATCTTCTCGACGATGACCGTGAAGGAGAACATCGAGACCGGCCTCGTCGTCTCCGGCGGATCGGAGGTGCCTGAAGACATCTACGAATTGTTTCCGGTGCTGCTGGAGATGAAGGGCCGCCGCGGCGGCAATCTCTCCGGCGGCCAGCAGCAGCAGCTTGCGATCGCGCGCGCGCTCGCGACCAAGCCGAAGGTGCTGCTGCTGGACGAACCGACCGAAGGCATTCAGCCCTCGATCATCAAGGAGATGGCGCGGACCCTCAAGCGCATTCGCGACGAGAAGGGGCTCTCGATCGTCGTCTCCGAGCAGGTCCTGAGCTTCGCGCTCGACATCGCCGACCGTGTTCTGGTGATCGAGAACGGCGAGATCGTGCGCGACGATCCGCGCGATGCCGTCGATGCCGCGCAGGTCTCGAAATATCTGTCCGTCTAACCAACCGTAGTAAAAGGGGAGCATCTCGATGCCAGAGACACTGATCAAGGTCGATCTCACCAAGTCGGCTTACGAAAATGACATGGTGCACAACCGCTGGCACCCCGACATCCCGATCGTGGCCTGGGTCAATCCCGGCGACGATTTCATCATCGAGACCTATGACTGGACCGGCGGCTTCATCAAGAACAACGATTCCGCCGATGACGTGCGCGACATCGACCTGTCGATCGTGCACTTCCTGTCCGGCCCGATCGGCGTCAAGGGCGCCGAGCCCGGCGACCTCCTCGTGGTCGATTTGCTCGACGTCGGTCCGCTCAAGGAGAGCCTGTGGGGCTTCAACGGCTTCTTCTCCAAGCAGAACGGCGGCGGCTTCCTGACCGACCATTTCCCGCTGGCGCAGAAGTCGATCTGGGACATCAAGGGCCTCTACACCTCGTCGCGCCATGTGCCCGGGGTGAATTTCGCCGGCCTGATCCATCCCGGCCTGATCGGCTGTCTGCCCGATCCGAAGATGCTGGACACCTGGAACAAGCGCGAGGCCGAGCTGATCTCGACCAATCCGACCCGCGTGCCCGGCCTTGCCAATCCGCCATTCGCGCCGACCGCCCATGGCGGCCGCGCCAAGGGCGATGTGAAGGCCAAGATCGGCGCCGAAGGTGCGCGCACCGTGCCGCCGCGCGAGCATGGCGGCAATTGCGACATCAAGGATCTCTCCCGCGGCTCGAAGATCTACTTCCCGGTCTATGTGCCCGGCGCGGGTCTCTCGATGGGCGACCTGCACTTCAGCCAGGGCGACGGCGAGATCACCTTCTGCGGCGCCATCGAGATGGCCGGCTGGCTGCACCTGAAGGTCGAGGTGATCAAGGATGGCATGTCGAAATACGGCATCAAGAACCCGATCTTCAAGCCGTCGCCGATCACGCCGAACTACAAGGACTATCTGATCTTCGAGGGCATCTCGGTCGATGAAGCCGGCAAGCAGCACTATCTCGACGTCCACATCGCCTATCGTCAGGCCTGCCTCAACGCCATCGAGTATCTGAAGAAGTTCGGCTACTCCGGCGCCCAGGCCTATTCGATCCTCGGCACCGCGCCGTGCCAGGGTCACATCTCCGGCGTGGTCGACGTGCCCAACGCCTGTGCCACGCTGTGGCTGCCGACCGAGATCTTCGACTTCGACGTGATGCCGTCGGCGGCCGGACCCATCAAGCACATCACCGGCGACATCCAGATGCCGATCTCACCGGACACGTGATCCCTGCGCGACGGGGTGCGGGACGGCGTGTACTTGCCGCCCCGCATCCGCCGCCAGGTGTGTTGAAGAAGCTATAGCGTGGGGATGATGCAAATGCCGGTCTACGAATATCTCTGTGACGACTGCGGTCCATTCAAGGACCTTCGCCCGATGGCGGAATGCGACGATCCGCAAAGCTGTCCGCACTGCGAGACCATGGCGCCCCGCGTCATCCTGACCGCGCCGAATTTCTTCTGCATGCCGGCGGACAAGCGCAAGGCGCATGCCGTCAACGAGCGCAGCACGCACGCACCGCAGACGCTGGCGCAGTACAAGGCCTCGCACGGCCCCGGCTGCGGCTGCTGCTCGTCAGGCAAGACCGTCAAGGACACGGGCGCGACGGACAGGAAGAAGCCTGCGCGGCTGATGACCAAGACCAGGAGCGGCGCCAAGGGCTTCCCGACGGCGCGGCCCTGGATGATCAGCCATTAACACCACGCGATGACCTCACACGAATAGAAGACAGGAGCGCTCAACATGCTTCACGGCGATATTTCCAGCAGCAACGACACGGTCGGCGTCGCGGTGGTCAACTACAAGATGCCCCGCCTGCACACCAAGGCCGAGGTGCTCGACAACGCCCGCAAGATCGCCGACATGATCGTTGGCATGAAGGTCGGGCTTCCCGGCATGGATCTTGTGATCTTCCCGGAATATTCCACGCAAGGCATCATGTACGACTCCAAGGAGATGTACGAGACGGCGTCCGTGGTGCCGGGCGAGGAGACCGCGATCTTCGCCGAGGCCTGCCGCAAGGCGAAGGTGTGGGGCGTGTTCTCGCTCACCGGCGAGCGCCACGAGGAGCATCCGCATAAGGCGCCCTACAACACCCTGATCCTGATGAACGACAAGGGTGAGATCGTGCAGAAGTACCGCAAGATCATGCCGTGGGTGCCGATCGAGGGCTGGTATCCCGGCAATTGCACCTATGTCTCCGAGGGTCCGAAGGGTCTCAAGGTCAGCCTGATAATCTGCGACGACGGCAATTATCCGGAGATCTGGCGCGACTGCGCCATGAAAGGCGCCGAGCTGATCGTGCGTTGCCAGGGCTACATGTATCCGGCCAAGGAGCAGCAGGTCATGATCTCAAAGGCGATGGCCTGGGCCAACAACGTCTATGTCGCGGTCGCCAATGCCGCCGGCTTCGACGGCGTCTATTCCTATTTCGGCCACTCCGCGATCATCGGCTTCGACGGCCGCACCCTGGGCGAGTGCGGCGAGGAGGATTACGGCATCCAGTACGCCCAGCTGTCGAAACATCTGATCCGCGACGCGCGCCGCAACGGTCAGTCGCAGAACCATCTCTACAAGCTGGTCCATCGCGGTTACACCGGCATGATCAACTCCGGCGACAGCCCGCGCGGCGTGGCGGCGTGCCCGTATGATTTCTACAAGAACTGGATCAAGGATCCCGAAGGCACGCGCGACATGGTCGAGGCGATGACCCGCTCGACGCCGGGCACCGACGAGTGCCCGATCGACGGCATTCCCAATGGGGCAGCGGCGAGCAACTACTGAGTCATCGCGGATGCCGCGGGGCGATACGGGCGCGAACCCTGTATGCGCAGAATGAGAATATTGGCCCGGCAAAACCGTGGCGCGGTTGCAACATAGGAGTCGGATTCTGCCTCGGTTGTGCGCCAAACGGGCGCATTCCGGCGCCGCCGTAGTTCTACGGAGCCTCGTCATAGCCTAAGTTCCCGGCGGAATTGCTGGGAATGGGGGTGTCGCGTGAGTGAGGGGCTGTGGAGGCGGCAGGGTCGACTGCGCCGATCCGTCGCTGCGTCGCTCGCCGGCGTATCGGCGGTCTTCGTCGGCCTCAGCCTTTGCGCGACGCCGGCCAACGCGCTCTGCGCACCCGATCCGACCACCAGCGGCCAGACCGTCACCTGCAGCGGCACGGATGCGGACGGCTTTCAAGCCGGGGGTGGCGTCGACAGCCTCAATGTCAATGTGCTCTCCGGCGCGACCGTGAGCGACAACGGGACGGTCTCGATCGGCGTCAACAATTCGAGCACGGTCACCAACAATGGCAGCCTGTCGGCAGGTTCGGGACTGATCGGCATCGCCGCCGCAAATTCGAACACGGTGACCAACAGCGGCAGCATCACGGTGCTCGACAACGGTAGCGGCATCCTTGTGATCGACAACAACGTCATCGCCAATGCGGGAACGATCACGACCGGTGATAGCGGCGCCGCCATCCGGATCGGCGACAACAACATCGTCACCAACAGCGGCGCGCTGTCGATCGGCGCGTCAGGCGCGGGTGTGTTCTCCGGCCAGAATAACACGATTACCAATGCCGCGATGGGGACGATCACTGGGGCTGACGACTCGATCGGAATTTTCATCATTTCCGGCGCCACCGTGACCAACGCAGGTGCGATCACGGTCGGGGATTCCTCGGGCTTCTCTGGCGGTATCCTGGCGATCAGCAACAACAATACGGTCACCAACACGGCCACCGGCAGGATCACGGTCGGGCAGAACGCCGCCGGCATCTTCATGCAGGGCAACGGTCAAACCGCCAGCAATTTCGGCGCCATCACGGCCGGCGACTCCGGCGTCGGCATTGCCGTGCTGGGGGGTGACGATGCCAAGGTGACCAACGGCGGCACCATCACCGCAGGTGACAGCGCGGCCGCCGGCATCTCGGTGCAGGGCGACCGGGCTACGATCAGCCAGAGCGGCACGATCAATGTCGGTGTTGGCGGCGCCGGCATCGCCTATTCCGGTTCGTCTGGCACGATCACCAACAGCGGGCGGATCACGGGTGCCGATTTTGCCGATGGCCTCGTGGTTTTCGGCGATTCCAACACCATCACCAACACGGGCACGATCGTCGTCGGTGCCGCCGGCCTCGGCATCGACGTGAACACGTCCAGCACCACCAACCAGGTCGTCAACACCGGCACCATCACCGTCGGTGCTGGTGGTGTCGGCATCAGCCTGAATGGTGGGGCGAATGTCTTCAACTCGGGCATCATCAATGCCGCGGCCGGCCTGGCCGCAATCGAGTTCTGCAGCTGCGGCCCGAACACGCTGACGCTCGGCCCGGGGAGCGTCATCAACGGTGCTGTGCTGGGTGCCGGTACCGACACGTTCCAGCTCGGCGGCACCGGCAGGGACACGTTCGACCTCGGCCTGATCGGCAGCGGTCTCCAGTATGACGGCTTCTCGACCTTCAACAAGGTCGACAGCTCGACTTGGACCGTGACCGGCACCGGCAATCAGGACTGGAACGTGCTGGGTGGCACGCTTCTGCTCGCCGGCACCATGAACGGCACCGTGAGTGTTGCCGCTGGCGGCACCTTCGGCGGCATCGGCACGGTCGGCACCACTACCATCAATGGCGGTACGCTGGCGCCGGGCAATCCGACCGGCACGCTCACCGTGTCCGGCGACCTCACCTTCACGTCGGCGTCGAGCTACACGGTGCAGGTCTCGGGTGCCAGCAACGGCCTCGCGGTCGTCACGGGCACGGCGACGCTCGGTGGTGCAACAGTCGTCGTCGTCCCGACCGGCTCGATCGCGAAGCACTACACGATCCTGAATGCGGGGACGCTGCCGGATACGTTCAATCCCGTGGTCGCGGGCCTGTCGCCGAACCTGCACGCGACGCTCAGCTCCGATCTCCACAACGTCTATCTCGACCTCGCGCTGGGCTATAGCGGCGGTCTCAACATCAATCAGCAGAACGTCGCCAACGTGCTGACGAATCATTTCAACAGCACCGGCAGCCTTCCCGTGGCGCTCGCCAATCTCTCGCCGGCCGGTCTGACGCAGGCTTCCGGCGAATCGGGCACGGGATCGCAGCAGGCGACCTTCAACGCGATGAACCTGTTCCTCGGTCTGTTGACCGATGTGTTCGGTTCGGGGCGCAGCGGTGCGCCTGGGGCGACGCCGTATGCGAATGACGCGAGCGCCTATGCTGCGACCGGCAGGAGTGCGCGTGACAGAAGCGGGCGCGACGCCTTCGCCTCGATCTACCGCAAGGCGCCGCCTGCGACCTTCGAGCAGCGCTGGGACGTGTGGGCCGCCGGCTATGGTGGCTCGCAGACCACCGACGGCAACACTGCCCTCGGCTCCAACACCACCAGCAGCAATGTCTACGGTACGGCCGTCGGCCTCGACTATCGCTTCTCGCCGTCGACGATCGCCGGTTTTGCGCTGGCCGGCGGCGGCACCGGCTTCAACGTCAACGGGCTCGGCTGGGGGCGCTCCGACCTGTTCCAGGCCGGCGCTTTCGTGCGGCACACGGCGGGACCGGCCTATATCACCGCCGCGCTTGCCTATGGCTGGCAGGATGTCACGACAAACCGCATCGTCACCGCCGCAGGCGTTGATCAATTGCGGGCGCAGTTCACCGCCAATGCCGTTTCGGGCCGGATCGAGGGCGGCTATCGCCAGGCCACACAGTGGATCGGCCTCACGCCTTATGCCGCGCTCCAGGCCACCATGTTCAGCCTGCCGAACTATTCGGAGTTCGCGGTGGTCGGCAACAACACCTTTGCGCTCAACTATGCCGCCAAGGACGTGACCAGCAGCCGCACCGAGCTCGGCCTGCGCGCCGACAGGTCATTTGCGGCGGCCGGCGGATTGATGACCCTGCGCGGCCGTCTCGCCTGGGCTCACGACTACAATCCGGATCGCACCGTCGGTGCGGTATTCCAGACGCTGCCGGGTTCGGCGTTCGTCGTGAACGGTGCCGCGCAGGCCCGCGATGCCGCGCTGACCACGGCCTCTGTGCAGATGAACTGGATGAACGGCTGGTCGGCGTCGGCAACCTTCGAAGGCGAATTCTCGAACGTCACGCGGTCCTATGCCGGCAAGGGTGTCGTCCGCTACGCGTGGTAGGCGCGCCTACAGGCTCAGGCGGGACTGCCATCCTCCCCTGCCCCTCCAGGGACCCTCCAGGGGAGGGTAAGCATCACCGCTTCTTCTGCTCGGGGTTGCGCGGCGGGCGCGGGGCGGCAGCGGGCGAGGGCGTGCCGGCCATCTTGTTAGCGGCCTCGCTGACGTCGAGCAGCGAGCGGCGGATGTCTTCGAGGTAGGTCGCCGACTTCTTCTTCATGGTGCCGGCAAGCTCGTGCAGTCCCTTGACCTTCTCGAACAGCTCGTCGGCCTTGCCATCGACGAAGCCGGGCACCACCCCCTCGATCTTCGAGACCGCCTTGTCGAAGCCCGCGAAAGCGCTGTCGACCTTGGCCATGACGGAGTCGATTTCGCCGCCCTTGCTCCTGAGATCGGCGGTGTAGGTCTCGAACGTGTGCAGGCCCTCCTTGATCGCGGGGGCGTTGTTCACGATCGTGCGGTCGACACTGTGCAGGGTTTCGACGATGGATTCGGCGTCGCTGAGATCGGCCGTCAGCACGGGGATGCCGTCTGAGTCCAGCGGCACCGGCGGCGCGGAGGGGGCGCCGCCGATCAGTGAGATCGCGGCAATGCCGGTGAGGCCCTGGAACTCGATGCCCGCCACGGTGTCCTTGCGGATCGGCGCGGTGTTGTCGAGCATGACGAGCGCCACGATCCTGCGCGGGCTATCCAGCTTGATCGACAGGATCTGGCCGGCGGGAACGCCGTCGAAATTGACCGGCCCACCTCGGCGCAGTCCGCTGGCGGAGCCGCCCTCGAACACCACACGCAACTGGCTGCGGCTCTGGATCGTACGCCATTTCTGCACGCCGAGCAGGCCGCCGAACGCCACGGCGATCGCCGTTAGCGTCGCCGTTCCGATCACCAGATTGCTCGCGCGTGCCATGCAGAGACGATTCTACGACCAAAGCGGGGAAGTTGGAAGGAGCCCGCAATGGTACATCGGGCGGGTTAACGACTTGTCCGCCGAAGCTCGAAGAGCGAAGGCGGAAGCGTAACTCGCCAACGCGACGTCAATGCCCGGCCGCACGCTTTGCCGCGGCGTTGTTCAACACGATCAGGGCATCGACGGCCACGCCCGTCTTGCTGTTGATCAGGAACGGGTTAACGTCGACCGAGGCGATCCGGTCCCCGGCATCCGCGATCAGGTTGGAGAGCCCGACCAGCGCCTTCACCGCCGAGGTCTCGTGCAAGGCCGGCCTGCCGCGATAGCCGCGCATCTTGATGCCGGCCTTGGTGCGGCCGATCAGGAGCCGGGCTTCGGCCTCGTCCAGCGGTGCGCCGGCGAGGGCGACGTCCTTCATCAGCTCGATGTCGATGCCGCCGGTGCCGAACAGCACGACCGGCCCCATCTCCGCATCGAGCGAGGTACCGACCACGAGCTCGAGATCGGCCTTGACCTGCTGCGCGATCAGGATGCCGTCCAGCTTCGGGTTGCCCTTCAGCTTCTTCACCCGCGCGGTGATATCGGCGAACGCCTTCTTCACCTCGGCCACGCTGTTGAGGTTCAGCACTACGCCGCCGATGTCGGATTTGTGCAGGATGTCGGCGCTGACGACTTTTGCCACGACCGGGAAGCCGATCTGCTTCGCGATCTTCACCGCCTCCGCCGCCGTCTGCGCGATCGCTTCCTTCGAGATCGGGATGCCGTAAGCCTTCAGCAGCGTCTTCGAGGCGACCTCGTCGAGCGCGGCGCCGTTCGCGGATTTCAGCGTCTTTTCCAGCACGGCGCGTGCGGCGGGCTTCGAGCGCGAGACGATGTCGGGCACCTCCTTGCGCAGCTTCGCATAGGCGAGCAGCGACTTGATCGCGGTCACCGCGCGGTCCATGCCCTGCATGACCGCGAGATGCGGCAGCGATTTGCGCAAGCCCTTGGTGAACTCGGTGAAGCCGATCGACATCGCGCTGATATAGATCACGGGCTTGGAAGCCCGGCTCGCCATCTCGTTGACGATGCGCAAATTGCGCTCGCGCAACTCGTGCGGTGCCTTGGGCAGCTCGGCATCGACGATGACGATGTCGATGTCGGGATCGTCGATCATCAGCTTGATCGATTTCATATAGACGGAGGGATCGACCACCGCGGCAAAGCCGGCGTCGAGTGGATTGCCAACGATCGATCCAGGCCCGAGCATTCTTGCCAGTTCCGCGCTGACATGCGGGCTCAGCGGCGCAAAGTTCAGGCCTTCGGCATAGAAGGCGTCGATCAGCATGCCGCGCTTGCCGCCGGAGAGCGTGACGGCGGCGAGCCGGTCGCCTTTGGGAACGGCAGAGTGAACGAAGCATTCGGTGGTCTCGATCAACTCGTCGAGGCCGCCGACCCGGATCACCCCTTCGCGCGTCGCAATCGCGTCGAACGTCTCGATCGAGCCTGCGAGCGCGCCGGTATGCGCCATCGCAGCGGCGCGGCCACCCTCTGACGCCCCCAGCTTGAGCGCGATCACGGGCTTGCTGGCGGCGCGCGCCGCCTTGCAGGCGTCGCGGAAGGCCTTGGTGTTGCGCACGCCTTCGAGATAGACGACGATCACCTTGATGCTCGGATCCTCGGCGAAATAGCGCATGAGGTCGGGCGTCTCGAGCCCGGCCTCGTTGCCTGTCGTCACCATGTAGCCGACACCGACACCCCGATCTTCCAGCGCCTGACGGATCGCCATGACGATGGCGCCGGATTGGCCGGCGATCGCCACCGCGCCCTGTTCCATGGTGACGACGCGATCGTCGATGTTGGTGAAGAGCTTTTCGCCGGCGCTCAAATTACCGAGGCAATTCGGGCCAGTGACCGCAAGTCCCGTCTCGCGCACCGCCGCCTGCAATTCGGCGGCGAGCTTCTGGCTCTCGTCATCCTGCAACTCGCTGAAGCCCGAGGTGACGATGGTGGCCGAACGCGCGCCGGCCGCAGCCGCGTCGCGGATCACCTGCACGGCAAAGCGCGCCGGCACCAGCACCAGAACGTGATCGGGCGTTTCCGGCAGGCTCGCGAAATCCTTGTAGCAGGTGACGCCCCAGATGCTCTCGCGTTTGGCGTTGATCGGATAGAGCCCGCCTTCGAAACCGTATTTGACCAGATTGTTCCAGATGCGCTCGGCATAATTGCCGGGTTTGTCGGTCGCGCCCACCAGCACGATGTTGCGCGGGTGCAACATGGCGTGGATGCCCTTGACGATATCGCTGGCATCGGGCGGCGGAAACCATGGACGGAGCGCGGACGCAGCAGACACATGGGCTTCCATGGCGTGACCTCACCTGTTGTTCTTGTTTGGTGGCGCGTCACTCCCTTCTATGGCGAGTCCTTCTGAGTGGCAACCATGTGGGTGTCATGCCGTGTGGTGGAATGAAGTGCGCATCGGGGCGTGGTAGTTCGATCGGCGATCTATCTGTCGGCTCCAATCAATGTTGCATGCAGGATGTAGCGCTCGGGGCCGGAGGTGACGGCGTCGAACGGCCAGCAGGTCGCGAGAATGAGCTCGAATCCCTGTGCCGCGGGATCGATGCCGGATGCATCGAAACGGACCACGGCCGAAGAATCCGCGCGATAGCGAAAATGTCGACTGTCGCTGCGTGTGACATCGATGACGTCACCCATGGCAACGTTCCGCAGGAAGCGGAAATGCGTGTCGCGATGGGCGGCATAGACGGCAATCCCGCGTTCGCCCGCGTCAGCCGTTTGCTGGACATGGCCGGGTCCGAAAGCGAGCGCCTGTCCGCTCGCACCTTCCAGCACGATGGCGCTGGCGCCGATCCGCTTGACCTCGATCCGCGCGACCGGCCAGGTGTCGGCCCACGACCACGGCTTGACCGCCTGTCCCGTCGCGATGCTTCGGTCAAACGCCCGCTCCAGCAGCACCTGCGCCAGCCATGCCTTGGCCTGGATGTAGGCGCCATCGCCGAACAGGATGAGGCCGATCAGCGCCAATACCAGGGGAGAGATGAGGCGGGGCATCTGTATCTCTTTGTTGGTCATTCCGGGGCGGCTCGTAGGGCCGAACCCGGAATCTCGAGATTCTCAGGTGCGCAACTGCGCACCGTAGCTCGATGCTTTGCATCGCCCCGGAATGACATCCCAAAAAGGCGCGCGCGGCCGTTGGTATGGGACGGGCAGCCGCGCGCGCTGAAGCAGAGGAGTTCGGGGTTGCTCCTCTCTCAAGCGGCGTCAGTGAGCAAGGGCCGACGCCGGTTGAACACGAACAAGATCAGGGCGAGCACGATCAGGATCAGGCCTGCGATCATCTTCAGCTCGGCCGAAGTTGCAGTCTTGGGCAGGCGGATCGCGTCCGGCGCAGCAGGCGTCGGCCGTCGCGTCGTCGGCTGATTGCGTGCATCGGCATGACGTTCGCGCAGCTGCGCAGGTACCTGCGGTCGCTCGCCGAACACCTTCTCGAAGTCCCAACCGGCGGGCAGGTTGATCGGCAGTTCGCTGAGCTTGAGCGGCGCGCCCTCGGGACGGCTCGGCGTCTTGTCCACGGCGACGAGACTGGTCAGCCGCGTGACGATCTGATGGTCGAGCGCCAGCGCGAGAATCGTCTTGTCGGCGTCCTCCGGCGTCATCTCGCGCAGCGTGCGCGCGACTTCAGCGTCGCCGATCTTGCGCTTGGCCCAGAGCTTTGACAGGCCCTTGCCTTCGGCGGCGTCTTGCAGCGGCAGTGTCACCGACCACGGACGGTCGCCGACGCGCCCCTTGATCTCGAGCGAGCCCGCGAGCTTGTCGAGCTTCGCCGCCAGCACCAGCGGTTCGTCGCGATAGACGTCGGGGATGATCGCCGGGGTGACATCGGCCGTCGCCTCTGAGAATTTTGCGGTGAGGCCGGTCACGGCCGGATTTTCCAGCTTGGCGAACAGGCCGCGCATGCGCTCCTCGACCTGTTCGACGGAGCCGATATGGGTGAAGGCACCGCGGCCGAGCTCGGCGGCACGCGTCATCAGATAGGTGTTGGGCGCCGACCCGATGCCGACCATGAACACGCGCGAGCGGCCGCGCATCGTCGTGATCGCTTCGAACAATTCCTGCTCGTTACCGATCGCGCCGTCGGTCAGGAACACGACCTGGCGAACCATGCTGCTGTCAGCGAGCTTGTCGGTGAGCGCCGCACGCATCGCCGGCACCATCTCGGTGCCGCCGCGCGCCTGTAACGCGCGGACGAACGAAGTTGCCTCCCTGACATGCGCGGCGTCCGCCGGCACGGAGGCCGGAAACAGCACGTCCATGGTGTCGTCGAAACGGATCACGTTGAAGCGGTCATCCGGCTGGAGGCGGCCGAGGGCATAAAGCAGGCTCGCCTTGGCCTGAACGATGGAGGTGCCTCCCATCGAACCGGAATTGTCGATCACGAACACGACCTCGCGCGGCAACGGCTTCTGCGTCGCCTGCTCGGCGCTTGGCGGGGTGACGAAGGCGAGCAAATAATCGGCATCGCCGACGCGTTCGCTGAACAAGCCGACCGACGGCGCCTTCGCAGCGGCGGGCTTCCAGCTCAGCTCGAAATCGCGGTCGGCGGGAACTGCGCCGTCGGCGAGGGTGACCACGCGTGTCGTGTTATCAGGGCTTTCGACTTTGACGTTGTGGTGGTGGCTCTTGACCTCGCCGAGCGCAAAGCCGGCCTTCAGGCGCACCGTGATGCTGGTCGGATTGACCGGCGCGTTCTTTGCGGGGTCCAGCACTGGCGGCGAGATGCGGTCGCGATCCGGTACCGGGTCGGACGTTGCTGCGCCCCAGCCCGAGCCGTCCTTGCGGAATTCGACGCTCTGCACGATCGGCGCCGGATTGTAGCGCGGTCCGACCACGAGCGGCAGGCGCAACGAATATTCGTTGCCGGATTGATGCACCGGCTCCTGATATTCGATCTGCACCAGCACGGTCTCGCCGGGACCGATATTGGCGACCGAGTTGGTGAAGATATTCGGCCGTTCCTGCTCGGTGAGCGCGGCCTTCTGGCCGGCGCGGCGCGCCTCCTCGTAGATCACGCGGGCCTGCTGCCGCTCCTTGATGTCGCCGATGATGACGCGGTCGCCGACCACCATCTTCAGCGTATCGACGGCGCCGCCGGTCGCGAGCGGATAGACATAGGTGGCTTCGACCCAATCCTTGCTCGGGTTGCGGAAGACCTGAGTGACCCGGGCGCGCAGCGTTGGGCCGGAGACAGTGATGTCGACGTCGATACCGAGTCGGATCGCCTCGGTGATGGCGCCGTCGTCCTTCAGGAGCAGCGTACCGGACCGTGCATCGCCGGGCTGGAGCAGACCGGCCTGCTCGGTCGTTGCCGACCAACTCGTCCCGAAGCTGACGAGCAGGGCCACGAAGGCCATAAGCATCACCGCGATGCCCTGCGCGAGAAGAAACAATCCGAGCTTGATCAGCCGGCTCAACATGGGATGCTCGTCACTGTCGGCTGTGTCGTAGGTGTTCATTTGGCCAGCTCCCGGAGGGACGTTTGCTGGCTCTGAGCATTCGCCGGGAGGAGCTGATTTCGCGAGCAGAATGATCGGCAATGTTCCGCCGCGGCCGGCCCGGACTTGGCTCCGCCGGGGCGGCCATGTGCGGTTTTGTGCTGGTTTGTCCGGCCTGCTAGAATGTCGCTGCTGGAGCAGGGTTAACGATGCAGACACAGGACAGACTCCCCGACAGGCAGCTCTCGGACGAGCAAAGCCGTGAGATCGCAGAGACCATTCGCGAGGAGCTCGCCAGACGTCGCATCTCTCGGCAGGCGCTCGCCGAGCAGGCCAAGCTCAGCCTGTCGACGCTGGAGAAGGTGCTCGGTGGACGCCGCCCGTTCACGCTAGCGACGACAGTCCGGCTGGAGCAGGCGCTCGGTGTCTCCTTACGTAAAAGCGTCGTCATGGCGACACCTCCGGCCGCAAACGATGTCGCGCCCGACAGCCTCGGCTCCTATGCGCATCGCGCCGTCACCTGGCTCGAGGACGTGTACATCACCTTGCGGCCGTCGTTCGGCGACAAGGATGCGATCTTCGCCTATCGCACCGAGATCGTCTGGGAGCCGAAGGTCTCGTCGCTGGTCTTTCGGGAGGGCGATCGGACTGATGCCGCCTACGAGCATACCGGCGAGGTCGCCGTCCCCCATCAGTCCGGCTTTATCTACCTCGTCATCATCAAGCACGGCCAGCATCGCGTGATCACGGTGTCGCGGCCGACGGTTTCCGGCGAGATGTACGGCATCATCTCGACGCTCCGCGCCGGGCCTGGCTCGCAGCTCACGCCGATCGCTGCGCCGATTGCCTATGTGCCGCTCAGGAATATTCCAAAACCGTCCTTGGGACGGGTTGCGCCGGACGATGCCAACCATGCCTTGTATCGAAAGCATCTGCGGCGCACCGTAGAGGAGCCCTTCGCGCTGTTCCTGCCTGGCTAGGCAGGGAGTCGTTGTCGCGGGGTGGGCAGGCACTTCAAGAGAGGCACCTCAACAAAGCGCCCGCGAGGGGCGCTTCGATCAGGCGTTGGCGGCCTTCTTGTCTACTTCGGAGGCCACCGAGAACTCCTTGCGCAAGGTCGGCTTGTGGATCTTGCCGGTGGCGTTGCGCGGCAGCGCATCGACGAAGCGGATCTGGCGCGGGCATTTGAAGCGCGCCAGATTGGCCGCGCAATGGGCGAGGACCTCGGCCTCGGTCAGCTTCTGGCCGGGCTTCATGGCCACGATGGCAAGGCCGACCTCACCCCATTGCGGATCGGGAATGCCGATCACGGCGGCTTCCGCGATGGCCGCGAGCTGGTGCAGGACGTTCTCGACCTCGGCCGGATAGACGTTCTCGCCGCCGGAAATGTACATGTCCTTCCAGCGATCGACGATGTAGTAAAAACCTTCCTCGTCGACGCGTGTGGCGTCGCCGGTGTGCAGCCAGCCGTCGGTAAAGGACGTCTTATTCGCCTCCGGCCTGTTCCAGTAGCCCGGGGTGATGTTGGGACCCTTGACCCAGAGCTCGCCGAGCTCGCCGACGTCGGCGTCGGTGCCATCGGGGCGAACGATGCGCACCTCGGTGTGCAGCACCGGCTTGCCGGCGGAGCCGGCCTTGCGCGCCGCGTCCTCGCGATCGAGCACCAGCACGGCCGGTGAGGTCTCGGTCATGCCGTAGCCCTGCTGAAGTGCCACACCGCGCGCCTCCCAGACCTTGAGCAGCGGCACCGGCATCGGCGCGCCGCCGACACCGCCGACGATCAGCCGGCTGAGATCGGTGGTCGCAAAGGCCGGGTGCTGTGCCATGAACTGGTAGATCGCAGGCACGCCGAAGAACACGTTGATGCCCTGCGCGGGATCGTTGATCAGGCCGAGCGCCGTGCCGGGATCGAAGGCGCGCATGATCATCACGGTGCCGCCGGCGTGCAGCACCGGATTGGTGTAGCAATTGAGCCCACCGGTGTGGAACAGCGGCAGCACGGTGAGCAGCACCGACGATGGCCCGATGCAGGCGGGGCCGCCGAGATTGACGCAATTCCAGAACGTCATGCCATGGGTGATGGTCGCGCCCTTCGGATGCCCCGTGGTGCCCGACGTGTACATGATGGTCGAGATATCATCGAGCGTGACTTCTTCGGCGCGGTCGAGCGGCTTTGCGGCGGCAATGCCGGCTTCATAGGATCCGCCGGGGCCGAGCAGCAGGCTGGTTGCAATGTTGCAGAGCTTCGCCACGCTAAGCGCTGTCTCCGCCAGGTCCGTATCGTGGATCATCACCTTCGGCGCGCAGTCGGCGGTGATGAACTGGAGCTCGGGGACCGTGAGTCGGGTGTTCAGCGGCACGAAGACGGCGCCTAGCCGGCCACATGCGAACTGCACCTCCAGCGTATCGGTCGTGTTCAGCGCCAGCACCGCGACGCGGTCGCCGCGTGAGACCTTCAGCGTGTGACGCAGGAACGAGGCGAGGCGCGAGACGCGGGCATCGAGCTGCGAGTAGGTGAAGCGGCGTTCGCTCGCGAGGTCGATGAGCGCGACCTTATCAGGTGTACGGCGGCCATGGTGGACGATCCAGTCGTAGTAGCGAACGGCCAAAAATCCCTCCCTCGGCGGTCTTGTGCCGCCTATAGCCCGATTGCCGGGCACCATGCCCGGCGTGGCCGCGAGGGCCAGCCGGAGTTTGTGCACCACGTCTTTTTTGATCCGGAGTTGGCCTGCGACGGGCGAAAATCGTCTTGCGTTGAGTTGCTAGGATATGCGCTGCTCTGGCGTGGTTCCTTCAGTCAGCCACTCTGCGCAAGTGAACGGCAAATGTTCCAGCCATGGTGGACGAGACGAATCCGCCAACAAGGCGAGAGTGCAATGAAGAGCCCGTTCTATACTGCCGAGCACGACGCCTTCCGCGACGTCATGCGCCGTTTCGTCGATAAGGAGATCGCGCCTTTCGCCCATGAATGGGACGAGGCCGGCGAATTCCCTCGCGAGGTCTACCGCAAGGCGGCCGAAATTGGCCTCCTCGGGCTTGGATTCCCCGAGGAATATGGCGGCATTGCCGCCGACCAGTTCATGAAGATCGTCGCCAGCCAGGAACTGGCGCGCGCCGGCGCCGGCGGTGTCAGCGCCAGCCTGATGAGCCACACCATTGGCTCGCCTCCGATCGCCCGCGCGGCGCGATCCGAGGTGAAGGCACGCGTGCTGCCGCAGGTGCTCTCCGGCGAGAAGATCTCCGCACTCGCGATCACCGAGCCGGGCGGCGGCTCCGATGTCGCCAACCTGCGCACCCGGGCGCGGCGCGACGGCGATCACTACGTCGTGAGCGGCGAGAAGACCTTCATCACGTCAGGCATGCGTGCCGATTATCTGACCGTTGCCGTGCGTACCGGCGGCGAGGGCGCCGGTGGCGTCAGCCTGCTCCTGATCGAGGGCGACACGCCCGGCCTGTCACGGACCAAGCTGAAGAAGATGGGCTGGTGGGCCTCCGACACCGCGACCTTGCATTTCGACGAGTGCCGCGTGCCAGCCGAGAATCTGATCGGCGAGGAGGGGCAGGGCTTCAAGATCATCATGCAGAATTTCAACAGCGAGCGCATGGGCATGGCCGCGAGCTGCACCGCCTTTGCACGCGTCTGCCTCGATGAGGCGATCGCCTATGCCAAGGAGCGCAAGACCTTCGGCAAGCCGCTCGCGCAGCACCAGGTCATCAGGCACAAGATCGTCGACATGGCGCAGAAGGTCGCGGCGTCGCAAGCGATGCTGGAGATGCTGGCCTGGCGGCTCGAGCAGGGCGAAAGCCCGGTCGCCGAGATCTGCATGATGAAGAATCAGGCGACGCAGACCATGGCGTTCTGTGCCTCGGAAGCCGTGCAGATCTTCGGCGGCGCCGGTTTCATGCGCGGCATCAAGGCCGAGCGCATCTATCGCGAGGTCAAGGTCAACGCCATCGGCGGCGGCACCGAGGAGATCATGAAGGATCTGGCGTCGCGGCAGATGGGGTTGTGACCATCACCGTCATTCCGGGGCGACGCGAAGCGTCGAACCCGGAATCCATCGGGCGGCAGATACTGTAGAGAAATGGATTCCGGGCTCATCGCTTCGCGATGCCCCGGAATGACGAGAGGACAAAAATGCTGTTCACCGCCGACCACGACGACATCCGCCGCTCCCTGCAAAAGTTCATCGCCAACGAGATCAATCCTCATGTCGATGAATGGGAGAAGGCCGACATCTTCCCGGCGCACGAGCTGTTCAAGAAGATGGGCAGCCTCGGCTTCCTCGGGCTGAACAAGCCGGTCGAGTTCGGCGGCTCCGGCCTCGACTATTCCTACGCGCTGATGATGGCGGAGGAGCTGGGCGCCATCACCTGCGGCGGCGTGCCGATGGCGATCGGGGTGCAGACCGACATGGCGACGCCGGCGCTGGCGCGCTTCGGCTCGGACGAGGTGCGGCGTGAATTCCTGGCGCCGTCGATTTCGGGCGACTACGTCGCCTGCATCGGCGTCTCCGAGCCCGGCGCCGGCTCCGACGTCGCCTCGATCAAGACTCAGGCGCGCTCCGACGGCGACGATTACGTCATCAATGGCGGCAAGATGTGGATCACCAACGGCACGCAGGCCGACTGGATCTGCCTGCTCGCCAACACCGGTGACGGGCCGGTTCACCGCAACAAATCGCTGATCTGCGTGCCCATGAAGAGCAAGGGCGTCACGGTCGCGCGAAAGCTCGACAAGATGGGCATGCGCTCCTCCGACACCGCGCAGATCTTCTTCGATAATGTCCGCGTACCCAAGCGCAACCGGATCGGCGAGGAAGGCAAGGGTTTTACCTACCAGATGATCCAGTTCCAGGAGGAGCGGCTCTGGGGCGCGGCGGCCTGTTTGAAGGCGCACGAATACATCATCGACCAGACCATCGAGTACACTCGCAATCGGAAGGCCTTTGGCCAGAGCATCCTCGACAACCAGGTTGTGCACTTCAAGCTCGCGGAGATGCAGACCGAGGTCGAGCTGCTGCGCGCGCTGATTTATCGCGCCGCCGAGCAGCTGGTTGCCGGCGAGGACGTGACCAGGCTCGCGACCATGGCCAAGCTGAAGGCCGGCCGGCTCGGCCGCGAGCTCACCGACGCCTGCTTGCAATATTGGGGCGGAATGGGCTTTACCAACGAGACGCCGGTCAGCCGCGCCTATCGCGACAGCCGCCTGACCTCGATCGGCGGCGGTGCCGACGAGGTCATGCTGATGGTCCTGTGCAAGATGATGGGTACGCTGCCCGGCAGCAAAGGGAATGCCTGATGATCACGCTCTATCACTGTGACGCCGCGCGCTCGTTCCGCCCGCTTTGGATGCTGGAGGAGATGGGGCTGCCTTATGAATTGAAGATGCTGCCGTTCCCGCCGCGGGTGTTCGCCAAGGATTATCTTGCGCTCAATCCGCTCGGGACCATCCCCTTCCTGATCGACGGCGAGACCAGGATGACCGAGTCCTCCGGCATCTGCCATTATCTCGGTATCACATACGGGCCGACACCGCTGATGGTTGGGCCGGAGGATCCCGCCTATGGCGCGTTCCTGAACTGGATGTATTTCAGCGATGCCACGTTAACCTTCCCGCAAACGCTGGTGCTTAGATACACCCAACTCGAACCGGAGGAGCGCCGCAACCCGCAGGTCGCGACCGATTACGCAAAATGGTTCTTGGGGCGCCTGCGAGCGGTCGAGGCAGCGACGGCCAATGCTGAAACCTTGTGCGCGGACCGCTTCACTGCCGCTGACATTGTCATCGGCTATGCGCTGCGCCTCGCCGACAGTATCGGCCTCGCCAAGGATTTTGGGCCAAATGTCGCGGCCTATTGGGCGCGCCTGCAGCAGCGCGACGGCTTCAAGCGAGCCGTTGCTGCTGAGCAAAAGGCCGGCGTCGAGCAGAACGTTGCGCCGAGGGTGAGGGCGTAAGTCGCTTTGCCGTCGTTCCGGGGCACGCGAAGCGCGAACCCGGAACCTCGCGCCACAAACTCGGGATTCCGGGGTCGCCCTTCGGGCGCCCCGGAATGACGAACTGTGGCCGATGACAGCGCTATCCCATCGTGACAGCGCCCAAATTTCCGTTAAGGTGACCTTCGTCCGCAGCGGCCAGAGAGCCGCGCGAGGAGGACCCCCAATGGAAGATAAAGGTCGCGAATCCGACCATCTGATGCTGATCACGCCGGAGCGGGTGTTCTATGCCGGCCTGCTGGGCCGCCCCCGCAAGCGGACCCCCGGTTGCTGTCACGTTTATGTGGCGGTGAAGGGCAATCTGCACCTGACCATCGACGACGTCCTCGCCACCGGCGAGTTGTTCGTCACCCTGCCGAACCAGCGGCACTCCATCGCCAGCGACTATCGCACCGCGATCAGCGTGACTCTGGAGCCGGAAAGCATGCCGGATGGCGTGATCGAGGCCTTGGCCGCGCGGCTGACCGGGCTCGACCGGGCCGTCTACGCCCGCAAGATCCTTGCCGCCTACGCGCTGCTGCGCCAGCGCCGCTATGGTGACATCACCACCGCCGAGTTCGACGAGATGTGTTTTGGCGAGGCACTGCCGCGCCGCGTGCTCGACCCCCGCGTGATGCGCGCGGTCGCCCGCATCGAGCGCTTCTCCGGCGAGCCGGTGACGGCGGACACCTGCGCTGCGGAAGCGGGTCTCTCCGCCTCGCGCTTCCTGCATCTGTTCAAGGAGGAGACCGGCATCTCATTCCGCTCCTTCCGGGCCTGGAAGCGCGCGCGGCATCTGCTGCACTTTGCCAACCAGGACCTCAACCTCGCCCATCTCGCGCAGGACATCGGCTATCCCGACAGCACCCACTTCAGCCACTCGATCCGCCGCTTCTACGGCTTGAAGCCGCGCGCGATCTTCGTCGGCTCGCGCGACCTTGCGATCTATCGCAGCACCGAGACGGTGCGGCTCGCGGAGGCGAGTTAGCGCCGCTCTCGTAGCTTCGTAGGGTGGGTTAGCCCCGCAGATGCGCGAAGCGCATCTGCTCGGCGTAACCCACCTCTTCTGCATCCACGGAGATTGACAGTGGTGGGTTACGCCTTCGGCTAACCCACCCTACGAAGTCGTCGTTTTTCTCAGCTTCTCCGCGCAAGAAGCCGCATGTCGCGCGTCACATGATCGCAAGCGTTGAATTCTCAACGTGCGAGACATGAGTTGCATGAGCGACAAAGCCGTCATCACCTGCGCGCTGAATGGCGTGCTCACCGACCCGAAGCAGCACAACGTGCCTGTGACGCCCGAACAGATGGCGCGCGAGGCCAAGGCTGCGTTCGATGCCGGCGCGTCCATCATGCACATCCATCTGCGCCAGCAGGCGCCGAACAAGGGGCATCTGCCGTCCTGGGAGGTCGCGGTCAGCAAGGAGATCCAGCAGGCGATCCGCGAGGCTTGCCCCGGCGTCGTCATCAACCACACTTCAGGCGTCTCAGGGCCGAACTACTCTGGCGCTCTCGAGTGCATCCGCGAAACCAGGCCGGAGATCGCAGCCTGCAATGCCGGCTCGCTGAACTATCTGAAAGTGAAGGCCGACAACACCTGGGCCTGGCCGCCGATGATGTTCGACAATGCGGTCGAGAAGGTGAAGGACTATCTCGACGTCATGAACGCGGTCGGCACGATCCCCGAGTTCGAGTGCTTCGACGTCGGCATCGTTCGCTGCGTCGGCATGTACCGCCAGGTCGGCATGTACAAGGGCCCGCTCGAGTATAATTTCGTGATGGGTGTCGCCTCGGGCATGCCTGCTGATCCCGAGCTGCTGCCGATCCTGATCAAGCTGAAGCGCCCCGAGGCGCATTGGCAAGTCACAGCGATTGGCCGCGAAGAGATCTGGCCGTTGCACCAGCGCTGCGCCGAGCTCGGCGGCCACTTGCGCACCGGTCTCGAAGACACCTTCTATCTCGCCGACGGCAAGAAGGTGACGTCGAACGGCCAGCTGATCGAGGCGGTCGCCGCCTGCGCGAGGCGTGCGGGCCGCGAGATCGCATCGCCGGCAGAGGCGCGGAAGATCTTTGGGACGAATCGCTGAAACATCCCCGTCGTTCCGGGGCGATGCGTAGCATCGAACCCGGAACCTCGAGATTCTCGGGTGCGCAATTGCGCACCAGAGTTCACGCTTCGCGTGCCCCAGAATGACGATCAAGGTCTGTCATGTCCATTCTCGAAAACACCATTTCCCCCGGCAGCGCCGCCTACCACGCCAACCGTGATGGCATGCTCGCGCTGATCGATCGCATGCGCGCGCTGGAGGAGCGCACGCGTGCAGCCTCGGCCGCAGCCAAGGACCGCTTCCACAAGCGCGGGCAATTGCTGCCGCGCGAGCGCGTCGCCCTGGTGCTCGATCCCGGCGCGCCCTTCATCGAGCTGTCGACCCTCGCCGGCTACATGTTCGCCGTGCCTGATCCGGGCAAGAGCGTGCCCGGCGGCGGCGTCATCGCCGGCATCGGCTTCGTCTCGGGCATCCGCTGCATGGTCAGCGCCAGTGATTCCGGCATCGATGCCGGCGCGCTGCAGCCTTACGGCCTCGGCAAGACGCTGCGGGTGCAGGAGCTCGCGCTGGAGAATAAGCTGCCTTACGTCCAGCTGGTCGAAAGTGCCGTCGCCAATTTGCTGCGCTACCGCGTCGAGGATTTTGTCCGTGGCGGCAACATCTTTCGCAACCTCGCCCGGCTCTCGGCCGCGGGCCTTCCCGTCGTGACCGTCACGCACGGCTCCTCCACTGCGGGCGGCGCGTATCAGACAGGCCTGTCCGACTACATCGTCATGGTGCGCGGCCGCACCCGAGCGTTCCTCGCGGGACCGCCGCTGCTGAAGGCCGCGACCGGCGAGATCGCGACCGAGGAGGAGCTCGGCGGCGCCGAGATGCATACGCAAATCTCCGGCCTCGGAGATTATCTCGCCGAGGACGATCGCGACGCGTTGCGCATCGCGCGCGAGATCATGGCGGCCATGGAATGGGAGCGGCCGGGCAGGACGGCTTCGCCATTCAAGCCGCCGCGCTACGACCAGGACGAGCTGCTCGGCATCATGCCGATGGATCACAAGCGCCCGGTCGACATGAAGCAGGTGATCGCGCGCATCGTCGACGATTCCGATTTCACCGAGATGGCGCCGAATTACGGCCCGGCCACCGTTTGCGGCCATGCCCGCATCGAAGGGCAGGCCATCGGCATCATCACCAACAACGGTCCGCTCGATCCGGCCGGCGCCAACAAGGCGACGCACTTCATCCAGGCCTGCTGCCAGACCCGTACGCCGCTGCTTTATCTGAACAACACCACCGGCTACATGGTCGGAAAATCCTACGAAGAAGCCGGCATGATCAAGCACGGCTCGAAGATGATCCAGGCGGTGACCTCGGCGACGGTGCCGCAGATCACCATCTATTGCGGCGCCTCGTTCGGTGCCGGCAATTACGGCATGTGCGGCCGCGGCTTCCATCCGCGCTTCTGCTTCTCCTGGCCCAATGCCAAGACGGCGGTGATGGGCGGCGAGCAGGCGGCCGAGACCATGGCGATCGTGACCGAGGCCGCTGCCGCCCGCCGCGGCAAGCCGATCGAGAAGGACAAGCTCGACGCGATGAAGGCGCAGATCATCGGCGTGTTCGATGGCCAGATGGACGTGTTCTCGACCAGCGCGCGCGTGCTCGACGACGGCGTGATCGATCCGCGCGACACCCGCGCGGTCTTGTCCGAAGTGCTCGCGATCTGCCGCGAGGGCGATGCGCGCACGCCTCAGCGCATGCAGTTCTCGGTGGCCCGCCCATGAGGAACGGATCAGTGCATCACCGGCCGTTCTTCAAGGTCCTGATCGCCAATCGGGGCGAGATCGCGCTACGCGTGATGCGCAGCGCACGGCAGCTCGGCCTTGGCGTCGTCGCGGTCTATTCCGATGCGGATCGCGATGCGCTCCACGTCAAGCAGGCCGACCAGGCCGTGCACATCGGCGAGGCGTTGCCCGCGCAATCCTATCTCAACATTCCCGCGATCATTGCGGCAGCCAAGGCCAGCGGCGCGGATGCCGCGCACCCCGGCTACGGCTTCCTGGCGGAGAACGAGGAGTTTGCGCAAGCTTGCAAGGAGGCGGGCCTCGTCTTCATCGGCCCGTCGCCGCAGGCGATCGAGGCCATGGGCAACAAGGCCGGGGCCAAGGAGATCATGAGGAAGGCCGGCGTGCCAATCGTCCCCGGCTATCAGGGTCTCGATCAGGGTGACGAGGTCATGCTCGCGGAGGCCAAGAAGATCGGCTTCCCCGTGATGATCAAGGCGGTCGCCGGCGGCGGCGGCCGCGGCATGCGGCTCGTCACTGAGGCGGCATCCTTCCCCGATGCACTGCGCAGTGCGCGTTCCGAGGCGAAGGCGGCGTTCGGCGACCCCACCGTCATCCTCGAACGCGCCATCCAGAATCCGCGCCACATCGAGATCCAGGTGTTCGGCGACAGCCACGGCAATGCCATCCATCTCGGCGAGCGCGACTGCTCGGTGCAGCGGCGGCACCAGAAGTTGATCGAGGAGGCGCCATCACCCGCGGTGACGCCGGAGCTGCGCGCCAGGATGGGCGAGGTCGCGGTCGCCGCCGTCAAGGCGCTGCGTTACGAGGGTGCCGGCACGCTGGAGTTCCTGCTCGACGCGCGCGGCGAGTTCTACTTCATGGAGATGAACACCCGCCTCCAGGTCGAGCATCCCGTGACCGAGGCGATCACGGGGCTCGATCTCGTCGAGCTGCAGCTGCGTGTCGCGCGCGGCGAGCCGCTGCCGATCAAGCAGCAGGACATCAAGTTCTCCGGCCACGCCATCGAGGTGCGGCTTTGCTCGGAAGATGCCGCGCAGGATTTCATGCCGCAGTCCGGCCGCATGGCGCGCTGGCAGGTGCCCGACAGCATCCGCGTCGAGCACGCGCTGCAGTCGGGCTCGGAAATCCCGCCATTCTACGATTCCATGATCGCCAAGATCATCAGCCATGGCGCGAATCGCGAGGAGGCGAGGGGGCGGCTGATCGTCGGCCTGGAGCAGCTCACGGCGTTTGGCGTGACCACGAACCAGGCGTTCCTGATGTCCTGCCTGCGTCATCCCGGCTTCGCCAAGGGTGATGCGACGACGGCGTTCACCGGCACACATCGCGACGAACTGCTGGCATCGCGTGCGGACGTGGCATTCGACACGGCGCTGGCGGGTCTGCTGCTGTACGTCACCAACCCGCGCGCGCCGCTTTGGCAGGGCGGGCGGAGCCTCGCCGCCACCTTTCCGCTGCCGGCGAAAGTCGAAATCGCCGGCCACGTGCACGAGCTCGACATCATGCGCGAACGCGACGGCAGCTACACCGTCGCCACTGGCGGCCGTCGGGACAGGTTCGCGATCGAGCAGCTCGATGCCGATGCGATCCGCTTCCGGCATGACGACGTGATGGACAGCGCCAAATTCCTGCGCGATGTTGATCGGCTCTACCTCCAGCATCGCGGCATCCCGCTTGTGGTGAATGATCTCACGCTGGCCGCGCCGAAGGCTGCGGCGAGCAATGGCGGTGACGGAAAGGTCCGCGCCGCCATGAACGGCCGCGTCGTCGCCGTGCTGGTCAAGCCGGGCGACAGCGTCACCGCCGGCCAGCCGGTGCTGACGCTGGAAGCGATGAAGATGGAGCATGTCCACAAGGCGGGCATCGATGGTGTCGTCGCCGCGATCGACGTTGCCGAGGGCGAGCAGGTGACCACGGGACGGATCGTGGTGGAGATCGGGGCGAATTAGCGCGGCGAGCGCAGTCTCGTAGGGTGGGCAAAGACGCGAAGCGCCGTGCCCACCATCGTGGCGGGCGTTGCGCTTGGGATGGTGGGCACGCTTCCGCCTTCGCTCTTCGAGCTACGGCGGACACGTCGCTTTGCCTACCCTACGGGATCGCGTTTGGCCGCCCCGTCCCTTCATTCAACAAGCACGCCACCCGGTGTCCGTCGTTCGCCTCCACCAGCGCCGGCCGCTCGGTCTTGCATCGCTCCATCGCAAACCGGCAGCGGGTGTGAAAGGCGCAGCCGGACGGCGGATTGACCGGGCTCGGCACGTCGCCGTCAACCAGCGGCGCGAGCTTCTTCGCCAGCGGATTGGCAATCGGCACCGAGGCAAGCAGCGCCTGCGTATAGGGATGCCGGGGATTGCGGAACAGCTCGTCCTTGTCGGCGATCTCGACGATCCGGCCGAGATACATCACAGCGACGCGATGGCTGATATGGGCGACCACGGCCAGATCGTGGGCGATGAACAGGTAGGAAAAGCCGTGCTGGCGTTGCAGGTCGATCAGGAGGTTGATCACTTGCGCCTGGATCGAGACGTCGAGCGCGGAGACCGGCTCGTCGCAGACGATCAGGCGCGGCTCCAGCGCCAGCGCGCGGGCGATGCAGATGCGCTGGCGCTGGCCGCCGGAGAATTGATGCGGGAAATTGCGCATCTGGTCGGGCCGCAACCCCACCTGCTCGAACAGTCTTGCGACCCGCGTCTCCAGCTCCTTGCCGCTTGCGAGCCCATGCACGGCCAGCGGCTCGCCGACGATGTCGCCCGCGGTCATGCGCGGGTTGAGCGAGGCGAACGGGTCCTGGAACACGATCTGCATCGAGCGGCGGTGCGGCCGCAGTGCCGTTTTCGAAAGATGCGTGATGTCCTCGCCGTCGAGACGGATCTGGCCCGAGGTCGGCTCGACCAGCCGCAGCACGCTGCGCGCCACCGTGGACTTTCCGCAGCCGGATTCGCCGACGAGGCCGAGCGTCTCACCGATTCCAAGCGCGAACGAAACGCCGTCGACCGCATGCACAGTGCCGACCTGCCGGCGCAGCACGCCGGCGCGTACCGGATAGTGCTTCTTGAGGTCGGTGACTTCGAGCAGCGCCGCGGTCATGCCACCTCCGCGACTTCTTCCGCGCGCCAGCAGGCCGCGAGATGGCCGCCGCCCCAATCCGCCAGCGGTGGATATTCGGCCTCGCAACGCTTGATGGCGAGCTTGCAGCGCGGCGCGAAAGCGCAGCCCTTCGGCAGCCGCACCAGTGAGGGCACCGTGCCGGGGATTTCGTTCAGCCGCGCCTGCGCGGGGACACCGGATGCGGGGACGGCCGGGATCGAGGCCATCAGCCCGCGCGTATAGGGGTGCTTTGGCGAAGCGAACAGCGCTTCGACACTGGCCTCCTCGACCTTTCGCCCCGCATACATCACGATCACGCGCTGCGCGGTCTGCGCGACGACGCCGAGATCGTGCGTGATCAGCACGAGGCCGGTGCCGAGCTCCTTCTGCAGATCGAGGATCAGCGCCAGGATCTGCGCCTGGATGGTGACGTCGAGCGCCGTGGTCGGCTCGTCGGCGATCAGCAGCGCCGGCCGGCAGGCCAGTGCCATTGCGATCATCGCCCGCTGCCGCATGCCGCCGGACAGCTGGTGTGGATATTCGCGCGCGCGCCGCGCCGGTTCGGGGATGCGCACCAGCCGCAGCATCTCGACCGCGATGTCCCGCGCTTCCTTCGCCGGGATGTTCCGGTGCAACCGCACGGCCTCGACGATCTGGTCGCCGATCCGCATCACCGGATTGAGCGAGGTCATCGGCTCCTGGAAGATCATGGAGATGCGGTTGCCCCTGACCGCGCGCATCTGCGCTTCATCCAGCGCCAGCAGGTCGGTGCCTTCGAGCGAGACGGAGCCGCCGACGATGCGGCCGGGCGGATCGGGCACGAGCCGCATCAAGGACAGCGCGGTCACGCTCTTGCCGCAGCCGGATTCGCCGACAATCGCCAGCGTCTCGCCACGCTTCACGCTGAACGAGAGGTCGTCGACGGCCTTGAACAGGCCGGAATTGGTGAAGAACACCGTCTTCAGGTTCTTCACATCGAGCACGAGATCGGATTTGTCCGCCATCAGCCGCGCTGCCTCGGATCCAGGATGTCGCGCAGGGCGTCACCGAACAAATTGGCGCCGAATACGGCGAGGCTGATCGCGATGCCCGGGAAGATCACGAGCCACGGCGCGGTGCGGACATATTCGGCGGCGGATTCGGATAGCATGCGCCCCCATGACGGATAGGGCTCGGGAATGCCGAGGCCGAGGAAGGACAGCGAGGCTTCGGTGAGGATGGTCGAGCCGAGCTGTGCGGTGGCGAGCACGATCAGCGGCGCCAGCGTGTTCGGCAGCACGTGGCGCAGCGCGATCCGCATCTCGCTCATCCCGATCGACTTGGCGGCCTCGACGAAGGGCTGCTCGCGCAGCGCCAGCGTATTGGCGCGGATGACGCGCGCGACCGTCGGGATCAGCGGAATGGCGATGGCGAGGATCACGTTGGGCAGCGACGGCCCCAGCGCAGCGGTCATCACCAAGGCCAGCACCAATAATGGCAGCGCCTGGAGAACGTCGGAGACGCGCTGGAATACGAGATCGACCCAGCCCGAGAGATAGCCGGAGGTGAGGCCGACGACCACACCGATGGTGCCGCCGAGCGCGGTCGAGCCAAGCCCGACCGCGAGCGAGATCCGCGCACCGTGGATGATGCGGCTGAACACGTCGCGGCCGAAGGAATCGGTTCCCATCCAGTGCGCCAGGCTCGGGCGCGCCAGCGCGCGAGCGGAATCGACCGTGAGCGGATCATAGCGCGCGATGACGTCGGCGAAGATCGCCGTCAGCACGAACAGTGTCATGATGACGAGCCCGGCCGCGCCAAGCACGTGCCGCTGCGCCATGAACAGCACGCGCCGCCAGCCCCCGGTCGCATGCGCGCCGGCCCGCCTCAGTTCAACGTCGAAGTCGATCGCGGCCATGTGAGGCTCCGCAGGGAGATGAACCTCTCCCCATCGGGGAGGGGTCGGCGCATAGCGCCGGGTGAGGGGGCTCAGGTCTCAGGACGGAGTGTAACCCCTCACCCCGATTGCATCTTCCGATGCAATCCGACCTCTCCCTACGGGAGAGGTGAGTCACCATCGTCGCTCGGCTTGGTTTCATTGAATCAATCCGTGTACCTGATCCGTGGGTCGAACACCGCGTAGAGCATGTCGACGGTGAAATTGGCGAACACGACCACGACGGCAATGAACATCACGAGGTTCTGCACGATCGGATAGTCCCGCCAGCGGATCGCCTCCACCAGGAAGCGCGCGACGCCGGGGATGTTGAACACCGTCTCGGTGACGATCAGGCCGCCGATCAGGAACGCCGCCTCGATGCCGATCACGGTGATCACGGGCAGGATCGCGTTCTTCAGCGCGTGGTGATAGTTCACGGCCGCATCGGAGGCGCCCTTGGCGCGGGCGGTGCGGATATAGTCCTGCCGCAGCACCTCCAGCATCGAGGAGCGGGTGATGCGCATGGTCAGCGCCGCGCTGCGGAAGCCGACGGCGGCGGCCGGCACGGCGTAGGTCGCGAACGCCTCGAGCCAGGTCTGCGGATTGGGATTGAAGATCGGCATCTGGCCGAACATCGCCACCGACGCGGTGAGGATCAGAAGGCCGAGCCAGAACGAGGGCAGCGACAGGCCGCTGAGGCTGACGACGCGAAGCGCGTAGTCGAGCTTTGTGCCCTGCTTCACCGCGCTGATGACGCCTAAGGGAATGCCGATCGAAGCCGAGAACAATAGCGCGAGACCGGCGAGTCTCGCCGTGATCGGGATCCGCGGCAGGATCTCCTGGAGCGCCGGCTTCTCCGAGACGTAGGAATAGCCAAAATCGCCGCGCAGCAAGCCGCCGATCCAGTGCAGATATTGCGCAACCAATGGCTGGTCGATGCCGAGCTGCTTCTCGAGATCAGCCTTGTCGGCGGGATCGACGTAGCCGGCGGCAGCGAACAGGATATCGACGATATTGCCGGGCACGATGCGCAGCAGGAAGAAGATGACGACCGAGATCCCGAACAGGGTCACGAGCATCAGGAACAGGCGCCGCACCAGATAGGCAAACATGCATCGCCCTCCGCGCTAGTCGTCAGCCTCGCGAGCTACTTGTCGAGCCACACATCCTCGTAGCGGAAGCCGTTGTAGGAGCTGTTCGACATGATCGTGACGCCCTTGACATAGGGCTGCCAGCAGGTACCTGCCCGTGCATGGAAGATGATCGGGCGGGCGACGTCCTCCTGCAGCTTCTTGTCGATATCCCACACCAGCGGCTTGCGCTTGCTGGCGTCGGTCTCCTGCGACTGCACATCGAACAGCTTCTCGATCTCCTTGTTGCAGTAGTTGGTGTAGTTCCGCTCCGAGCCGCAGGAATAGTTCTCGTAGAAGGACTGGTCGGGATCGTCGACGGAATTGCCGGTCAGATTGAGGCCGAGCATGTAGTCCTTGCGCGCGACTTTCGGAAACCAGTTCGCGGTTTCCACCACGTCGAGCTCGCCGTCGATATAGATGCTCTTGAGCTGGTCGATCAGGATCACCGCGGGGTCGCGATATTCGGCGAGATTGCGCGTCGAGACCTTCACCGCGAGATGCTTGTCGGGGCCGTAACCCGCCTTCTGCATCAGCTTCCTGGCTTGCTCCCGGTTTGCGTTCACGTCCCGGCCATAGCCTGGAATGGTCTCCAGCTTGTCCCTGGGCATGCCCCAGATGCCTTGAGGCGGCGGCAGCATGGTGCCGCCGATATCGGCCTGGCCTTCGAACAGGATGTCGACGAAGGCCTTGCGGTCGAGTGCGAGCGACATGGCCCGGCGAATATCGATGTTGTCGAACGGCGCGGAGGTCGAATTGACGATGATGTTGGTCGAAACGTTGGTCGGTTCGACGACGCAAACCGCGTTCGGCGCCTGCGACTTGACGTCCTTCAGGAGCGGGATCGTGATGTGCGTCGGGAAGGTCATGTCGAACTTGCCGGCGACGAAAGCGAGAATCGCGGTCGAGCGGTTCGTGATGATCGTGTACTCGACGCCGTCGAGATGGGGCAGGCCCTTCTTCCAATAGTCCGGATTTCGCGTCAGCTTGATCGATTCATTGGCCTTGAACTCGACGAACTTGAACGGCCCGGTTCCGATCGGATGGGTGCGCATGTCCGCCGGCGAGACATGACAGGGATAGATCGGCGTGTAACCGGACGCGAGCATCGCCAGCAGCGAGGGCTGCGGGCGCTTCAGGTCGAAGGAAACCTCGACGTCGCCGCTCGTCGTGACGTCGTTGACTTCGCTGTACCAGGTCTTGCGCGGATTTTGCCGCAGCTTCTGCTGCGATTTGCCCATCAAGAGATCGAAGGTGCATTTGACGTCGGCCGATGTGAACGGCTTGCCGTCGTGCCATTTGACGCCCTGACGAAGCTTGAATGTCAGCTTCTTGTTGTCGCTGCTCCAGGACCAGCTTTCGGCGAGCTCAGGCCTCAGCGTATCAGGACTGTTCTGCGCGATGTGCTGGTCGTAGATGACGAGATTGTTGAACACCCCCATGAACGGCACGTTGATCGAGTAGGTCGCGCCCTCGAGGATGGAGGCGTTGGCCGGACTGTCGCGGTGATACATCCGCAGGATACCGCCCTGCTTAGGCTCGCCGGCGAGCGTGGCGGTTGAGGCCGTCAGCACAGATAGCGCCGCCATTGCGGCGAGCGCCCACACGCTCCGCATGCTCATCCTCCCTGGACCTCGGCCTTTTGCGGCCTGTTTGTCGTAACGATAGCGAGGCGCGAGCAGCGAGGCAACGGGCTAACGCTCTTTATGGCCTTGGTAATTTGGATGACGTAACGCCGCAGGAGTTTCAAACTTTCACGATGTGCGAGTGCAGGTGCGAACAGGCAGTTCCCGCGTCGACTTTGTGGGTAGCGATGTCACAAGCTCCGCCGTCGTCCCGGACAAGCGCAGCTCTTGGCAACGCGTAGCGTTGTCCAGGGCGGAGCGCCAGATCCAGAACCCATAACCACAGGGAGCAGTTGCAGCACGAAGCTGGCAACCACGAGTCTTCATCAAACCACTTCCTGTGGCTGGGTCCCGGATCGGCGCGTGCTTGAGGTGCGCTTGTCCGGGACGACAGCGGTGTGTGCGGCACAGCCCCCTCACACGATTCGCGACGCCTTGTTCCCCCAATACCGGTCCCTGAGCAGCCGCTTGTACAGCTTCCCTGTTGGCAGCCGCGGCAATTCCTTGTCGAAATCGACCGAGCGCGGCACCTTCTGCCGTGACAGCGATTTTGCGCAGAACGCGATCAGCTCTTCGGCGAGAGCCGGCCCCGGCACCACGCCCGGCATCGGCTGCACCACCGCCTTCACCTCTTCCCCGAGATCGGCATTGGGCACGCCGAACACCGCGGCGTCGGCGACCTTCCGGTGGGTGATCAGCAGATTCTCGCATTCCTGCGGATAGATGTTCACCCCGCCGGAGATGATCATGAAGGTCGCGCGATCGGTGAGGTACAGGAAGCGGTCCTTATCGACATAACCGACGTCGCCGACCGTGCTCATGCTGCTGTCGGCCGAGCGCGCTTCCCGGGTCTTCTCGGGGTCGTTGAAATATTCGAACGGCGAGGCGGTCTTGAACCAGACCTGGCCGGGCGTGCCGGTCGGGCACTCCCGCATGTTCTCGTCGAGAATGTGGAGGTCGCCGAGCAGCACCTTGCCGACGGTGCCGCGGTGGCCGAGCCATTCCTCGCTGTTGCAGGCGGTGAAGCCGAGGCCTTCGGTCGCGCCGTAATATTCGTGGATGATCGGGCCCCACCATTTGATCATGTCGTCCTTGACCAGGGCCGGGCAGGGCGCGGCGGCATGGATCGCGATCTCCAGCGACGACAGATCGTAGCGATTGCGCACCTCCTCCGGCAACTTCAGCATGCGCGAGAACATCGTCGGCACCAACTGCGTGTGGGTGATGCCCCATTGCTCGACGAGCTGGAGGTAACGCTCGGGATCGAAGCTCTCCATGATGATCACGGTGCCGCCCATGCGGATCGTGAGGTTCACGGCGGCCTGCGGAGCGGAATGATAGAGCGGGGCCGGCGAGAGGTAGACCATGCCCTCGCGGTAGTGCCAGAGCTTGGTCAGAAAATCGAACAGCGGCAGATTGTGCTTCGGCGGCTCCTCCGGCAGGGGCCGCAGGATGCCCTTCGGCCGTCCGGTCGTGCCGGACGAATAGAGCATGGCGGTGCCGAGCCATTCATCCGCGATCGGTGTTGCCGGCATGTCCGCGGTCATGTCCGCGAGCCCGACGATACGTTCGCTCTCACCCGGACCGTCGGCGACGATGCAGAGCCTGACGTCGGGGCAAGCCTGGATCGCCTCGCGCGCGATGTCGAGCTTTGCGACCGACGTGATCAGGATCTTCGACTGGCTGTTGACGAGGAGATAGGCGAGCTCGTTCGGCGTCAGGAAGGAGTTGATGCAGGTGTAGTACAGCCCGGAACGCTCGCCCGCGCCGCAGGCCTCCAGATAGCGCGAATTGTTCTCCATGAAGATCGAATAATGGTCGAGCCGCTTCAAGCCGTGCTTGCGGAACAGATGCGCCAGGCGATTGCTGCGCGCCTCCAGCTCGCGATAGGTGACGGCCTCGCCGGTCGCCGCCATGATGAACGCGGGCTGCAGCGGGCGCAGGCGGGCATGGTGACCAGTATACATCTATCCTCCGGCTGGGATCATGCGGCGAGAAGCAGGATTTCTTTGATGTCGGCGGGACCGGCGATCTTGCGCGGGTTGCGCGGGATCCAGTTCGTGCGCATCGCGGCTTCCGCGATGCCATCGAAATGCTCCGGCAAGACGCGCACGTCCGCAAGGCTGCGCGGCATGCCGAGCGAGCGGATGAAGGCATCGAGCACGTCGGCGGCGTCACGGCCGGGATAGCCCATCGCGGCGGCGACGATCACCTGGCGCTCGGCATTGTCGTGCGCATTCCAGCGCATCACCGCCGGCAGCATGACGCAGGAGGTGTAGCCGTGCGGCACGTCGAAGGCGGCGCCCAGCACGTAGCCGATGCCGTGGCTCGCGCCCATCGGCACGCCGGCCGCGAGCGCGCCCATCGACAGCCAGGTCCCGATCTGCGCATCCATGCGAGCGTCGAGATCGGCGGGGTCCGCCTTCACCCGCGGCAACGCGTCGGCGAGCATGGCGAGGCCCTTCACCGATTGCGCATCGGCATAGGGGTGCGTCTCGCGCGAGCAGATCGCCTCGACGCAATGGTCGACCGCGCGGATCCCGGTCGAGAGGAACAGCCATTCCGGCGTGTGCACGGTGATGCCTGGATCGAGGATGGTCGCGCGCGGCACCGTGAGCGGATGCCGCAGCATCTGCTTCACGTTGGTGCTGCGGTCGGTCACGCCCGCGATCGAACTGAACTCGCCGCCGGCGATCGTGGTCGGCACGCTGACCTGCCGCACGGTCGGCGCGTTCATCTCGGGCGCGACACCCTTGTGCACGCGGATGCGCTCGATGCCTTCGATATCGTCAATGCCGTTGGCGAGGCAGAGCTGCACCGCCTTGGCGCCGTCAGTGATCGAGCCGCCGCCGACGGTGACGATCAGGTCGGCACCCGTCTCGCGTGCCGCATTGGTTGCCGCGATCACCGCCTCGCGCGGCGTATGCGCCGGCATGGCGTCGAACAGGCCGGCGCAGCGCTCACCGAGCGCGTCCTTGATTTTCGTGATCTCGTCGGTTTGACGGTTCAGCGTGCCCGATACCATCAGGAAAGCGCGGCGGGTTCCCAGCCGGTCCATCTGCGCGACGACGGCGCCGGCCGCAGGATGGCCGAACACGACCTCCTCGATCGCGCCGAAAACGACACGTCCCTGGTGCACGCCTCTCCTCCCCGGACAATTCGTCTTTATTTTTGTGAGGAGAAGTCTAGCCGAGCCCGCCGCGCCCGTCATGCGCGAAGACGCTGGCCGTTTCTTACCCTCCCCTGGAGGGGGAGGGTCGGCTGACATTGAGCGTAGCGAAATGTGAGCCGGGGTGGGGTGACGGTCTTTCCACATCGAATACTGCCCGTGGGGAGAGATCACCCCACCCCGCTCGCGCTGCGCGCGATCGACCCTCCCCCTTCAGGGGAGGGTGGCGAGCATCGCCTGTCGTCACCCATCTCGCACTCCCCGTGTGCGGTTGGCTCCCTGTCAACCCGCCATCCGGTCAGGATCTCTTCCCAGCATTGCGCGCGACCTGGTCTTGAAGTGTTCATCTTTGCTACCCATCTTGTGGCGCCCGCAGGTAGAGGCGTACCCTGCTTTTCTGCGGCTTTGATGCGAGGACCTGGGATGAGCGGACCGGACGGAAGCGAGCAGTTTGTCAAAAAGCACGATTTCGTTCAGCTCAGCGCCATCGCCGGGTTTCTCGCCGCGGCGTTCGCCCTGTCCGGCTGCGACAAGCCGGCATCACAGGCTGCTGCCCCGCCGCCGGCGCCGGTGACGGTCGCCCAGCCGGTCAAGCGCATCGTCACTGATTGGGACGAGTTCACCGGCCGCTTCGAGGCGGTCGAGGAGGTGCAGGTGCGGCCGCGCGTCGGCGGTTTCGTCAATTCGGTCGAATTCCAGGACGGCGCCATCGTGCGTCAGGGCGATCTGCTCTACGTGATCGACCCGCGCCCGTTCGAGGCAGTGGCCACGCAGGCGGAGGGCCAGCTGTCGGATGCACGGGCCAAGGTGGAGCTCGCCAAGCGCGAGCTCGATCGCGGCTTGAACCTGGTGCAGACCAGCGCCGTCTCCGAGCAGGTCGTCGATCAGCGTCGCCAGGCGCTGCAGGCTGCGCACGCCGCCGAGACGCAGGCCGAAGGCGCGCTCAAGGCGGCCAAGCTCAACATCGAGTTCACGCATGTGACGGCGCCACTGACCGGCCGCGTCAGCCGCCACCTCGTCAGCCCCGGCAATCTCGTGCAGGGCAGCGATACCGGCACTTCGACGCTGCTGACCTCGATCGTCGCGCTGGATCCGATCTACGTCTATTTCGACATGGATGAAGCGACCTTCATCAAATACAGCAAGCTGTGGTTCGAGGGACGACGCCCCAGCTCGCGTGACACCGCGAACCCGGTGCAGGTGACGCTCGCCGGCGAAACCAAGCCGTCCCACGAGGGCACCATCAACTTCCTCGACAACCGCCTCGACGTCTCCACGGGAACGCTGCGCAGCCGCGCCGTGGTCAAGAACACCGATCTGTCGATTCTGCCGGGCCAGTTCGGCCGCGTCCGCCTGATCGGCAGCGCGCCTTACGAGGCATTGCTGATTCCGGACGTCGCGATCGCGACCGACCAGTCCCGCAAGATCGTGTTCGTGGTCAAGCCTGACGACACGGTCGAGGCGCGTCCCGTGGTGCTCGGGCCGCTGGATGACGGCCTGCGCGTGATCCGCGAAGGGCTGAAGGCCGAGGATCGCGTCATCGTCAACGGCATCCAGCGCGCCCGCGTCGGCGCCAAGGTCGCCCCGCAGACCGCGCAAGCCCCAGTCGGTGGCAAGTCATGAACCTCGGCCGTCTCTCCATCAACCAGCCCATCCTGGCGATGGTGCTGTCGATCGTGCTCTTGATCGTCGGCGCGCTGGCCTACACGACGCTGCCGGTCTCCGAATATCCGCAAGTGGTGCCGCCGACCGTCGTCGTCACCACGCAATATCCCGGCGCCTCCGCGCAGACCGTGTCGGACACGGTGGCCGCTCCGATCGAGCAGGAGATCAACGGCGTCGAGGACATGCTGTATCTCTACAGCCAGGCGACCTCGAACGGCCAGCTTACCATCACCGTCACCTTCAAGCTCGGCACCGATCTCGACAAGGCCCAGGTGCTGGTGCAGAACCGTGTCGCGATCGCGCAGCCGCGCCTCCCGGAGGAGGTCCAGCGCAACGGCGTCACCACGCGCAAGAACTCGCCCGACATCCTGATGGTCGTGTTCATGCTGTCGCCGGACGACACGTTCGACCAGCTCTACATCTCGAACTACGCGCTGCTCCAGGTCCGTGATCAGCTCTTGCGCCTCGATGGCGTCGGCGACATCCAGATCTTTGGCGCGCGCGACTATTCGATGCGGCTGTGGCTCGATCCTGACCGCATTGCCAATCTCGGCCTGACCTCGGCCGAGGTGTTGGCGGCGATCCGCGCCCAGAACGTGCAGATTGCCGGCGGCCAGATTGCCGAGCCGCCGATCGCCGACCGCGCCTTCCAGCCGAACCTCACCTTCACCGGGCGTTTGAAGGACCAGAAGCAGTTCGAGGACATCCTGATCAAGGCCGGCTCCGACGGCCGGGTCGTTCGTTTGCGCGACGTTGCCCGCATCGAGCTCGGGGCGCTGGCCTATTCCACCAACAGTTTCCTGCTACGCAAGTCGGCGGTCGCCATGCTGGTGACGCAGCGGCCCGGATCGAACGCGCTTGCGACGGCAAAGAACATCTCCGACACCATGACGAGGCTCAAGGAGAGCTTTCCGAAAGGCCTCGACTACAACATCGGCTACAATCCGACCGAGTTCATCGCCCAGTCCGTCCACGAGCTGATCAAGACCATCTACGAGGCCATGCTGCTCGTGGTCGTCGTCGTGCTGGTGTTCCTGCAGGGATGGCGGCCCGCGATCATTCCGATCATCGCGATCCCGGTCTCGCTGGTCGGCACTTTCGCGGTCATGGCGGCGCTTGGATTCTCCATCAACAATCTCACCCTGTTCGGGCTCGTCCTCGCCGTCGGCATCGTGGTCGATGATGCCATTGTCGTGGTCGAGAATGTCGAGCGCCATCTCGAGCACGGCCTCAGTCGTCGCGATGCCGCGCTGAAGACGATGGAGGAGGTCGGCGGCGCGCTGGTCTCGATCGCCCTGGTGCTATGCGCGGTGTTCGTCCCGACCGCGTTCCTCGGCGGCATCTCCGGGCAGTTCTTCCAGCAATTCGCCGTCACCATTGCCGTTGCGACCGCGATCTCCTGCTTCTGCTCGCTGACGCTGTCGCCGGCGCTGGCCTCGCAGATCCTCACCCCGCACGAAGAGAAGCGGCCGCCGGCCGCCTGGAATGTCATCGCGCGGGCGTGGGGTGCCTTCACCGGCGTGTTCAACCGCGTTTTCGACCGGCTCTCGCACGGCTACGCGGGTCTCGCCAATTTCGTCATCCGCCATTCGGTGGTGATGCTCCTGATCTATGTCGTGCTGATCGGCAGCGCCGGCTGGCTGATCGTGACCACGCCGCAGGGCTTCATCCCGGCGCAGGATCGTGGCTACGTCATCATATCCGTGCAATTGCCAGGCGCGGCCTCGCTGGCGCGCACCACGGAGGTCGTGCGCGAGATCGAGCGGATCTCGCTGGATACGCCGGGCATCGTCCGCGTCGCCGCCTTCGCCGGCTTCTCCGGCGCCACGCGCACGCAGGCCGGCAACGCAGCCGCGCTGTTCCCGGTGTTCGACGAGCCGGAGGCGCGGCTGAAGAAGGGCCTGTCCGCGAACGCCATCACGGCCGAGCTGCGCAAGCGCCTGTCCGCGATCCAGGGCGCGTTCATCATCGTGATTCCGCCGCCGGCCGTGCCCGGCATCGGCACTGGCGGCGGCTTCACCATCCGCGTCCAGGACCGTCAGGGTCGCGGACCCGAAATGCTCGCGGCCGCGACCGACGAGCTGGTTGCTGCTGCGCGCAAGGCGCCGACGCTGACGTCGGTGTTCTCGCCGTTCACCGCCAACACGCCGCAGCTCTTCGTCGACATCGACCGCACCAAGGCGCAGAAGCTGGGCGTGCCCATCTCCAACATCAACGACACGATCCAGACCTATTTCGGGTCGACCTATGTCAACGACTTCAATCTGTTCGGCCGCACCTACCACGTCACCGCGCAGGGTGATTTCCCGTACCGCAAGGAGCCCAGCGACCTGGCGCGCCTGCGCACGCGCAACGCCTCCGGCGACATGGTGATGCTCGGCAGCGTGGTCGAGTTCAGGGACGTCTCGGGTCCCGACCGCGTCGCGCGCTACAATCTCTATGCGGCGTCCGAATTGCAGGGCGAGCCGGCGCCTGGCACCAGCTCGACCACTGCGCTCAACACCATCAAGCAGCTTGCGAACGACACCTTGCCGAGCGGCTTCACCTTCGAGTGGACGGACCTGTCCTATCAGCAGGTCACCGGCGGCAATGCCGGTCTCTACGTGTTCCCGATCTGCGTGCTGTTCGTCTATCTCGTGCTCGCCGCGCAATATGGTAGCTGGACACTGCCGTTCGCGGTGATCCT
Organism: Bradyrhizobium forestalis; assembly: GCF_002795245.1. Taxonomy (GTDB): domain Bacteria; phylum Pseudomonadota; class Alphaproteobacteria; order Rhizobiales; family Xanthobacteraceae; genus Bradyrhizobium; species Bradyrhizobium forestalis. The sequence continues at coordinate 53,171 of NZ_PGVG01000043.1, forward strand.
GATCGTGCCGATGTGCCTGTTAGCGGCCACCATCGGCGTGCGCATCATGGGTCAGGACGTCAACATCCTCACCCAGATCGGCTTCGTCGTGCTGGTGGGATTGGCGGCGAAGAACGCGATCCTGATCGTCGAGTTCGCGCGCGACATCGAGCTCGAAGGCAAGCCGCGGCTGGAGGCCGTGATCGACGCCTGCCGGCTGCGCTTGCGGCCGATCCTGATGACTTCGTTCGCCTTCATTCTCGGCGTCTTGCCGCTGGTGATCTCGAGCGGCTCCGGCTCGGAGATGCGGCAGGCCGTGGGTGTCGCCGTGTTCTTCGGCATGCTCGGCGTCACCCTGTTCGGGCTTCTGTTCACGCCGATCTTCTACGTGGTGGTGCGGAACCTGGCAGAGGGGCGCAGGGGCAAGAAGCCGGAGCTGGCTGCGTAATCAGTGTGGCCAGCGGCGCATCCACGTCCTCCGCTGTCGTCCCGGACAAGCGCAAGCGCAGATCCGGGACCCATACTCCCAGCGAGCGGTTTGGCGAAGGCTGGTAACCACGAGTCTTCGCCAAACTTCGTTCCGGGGGTATGGGTCCCGGATCTACGCGCGCTTGAGGCGCGCTTGTCCGGGACGACAGCGGAGAATTTGGCGCACACATACTAACGACCAACATCGAAATGGATGGGCACACGCGGGGTTCTTCACTAGTATCCGCGCGATTTCACAACAGAAGACTGCTGGGAGATAACATATGAAATCAGCCCTTTGGGCCGCTGTCGCAACCTCCGCCCTCTTGCTCGCTGCGCCGGCTTCCGCGCAAGGCGTCAAGATCGGCATCCTCAACGATCAGTCCGGCGTCTATGCCGACTACGGCGGCAAATGGTCGGTTGAAGCGGCCAGGATGGCTATCGAGGATTTCGGCGGCGAGGTGCTCGGCCAGAAGATCGAGCTCGTCACCGCGGACCACCAGAACAAGCCGGATCTCGCCAGCTCGATTGCACGGCGCTGGTACGACGTCGAGAACGTCGACATGATCACGGAGCTGACGACCTCTTCGGTCGCGCTCGCGATCCACGAACTGTCCAAGGAAAAGAAGAAGATCGACATCGTGGTCGGTGCCGCGACCTCGCGTCTCACCGGCGATGCCTGCCAGCCCTACGGCTTCCACTGGGCCTATGACACCCGCGCGCTCGGCGTCGGCACCGGCGGCGCGCTGACCAAGGCCGGCGGTGACACCTGGTTCTTCCTCACCGCGGACTACGCCTTCGGCTACGCGCTGGAGAAGGACACCAGCGAGATCGTCACCGCCAACGGCGGCAAGGTGCTCGGCTCGGTGCGCGTGCCGCTCAATTCGTCGGACTTCTCCTCCTTCCTGCTGCAGGCGCAGAGCTCGAAGGCGAAGATCGTGGGCCTTGCCAACGCCGGCCTCGACACCACCAACTCGATCAAGCAGGCGTCCGAGTTCGGCATCGTCGCCAGTGGTCAGAAGCTCGCGGGCCTCTTGATGACGCTCGCCGAGGTCAACGGCCTCGGCCTTCAGGCCGCGCAAGGTCTGGTGCTGACCGAAGGCTATTATTGGGATCTCAACGACAAGACCCGCAATCTCGGCGAACGCTTCTTCAAGCGCACCGGGCGGATGCCGAGCATGATCCACGCCGGCACCTATTCGGCGACGCTGAGCTATCTCAAGGCGGTGAAGGCCGCCGGTACCAAGGATCCGGATGCGGTCGCCAAGAAGCTGAAGGAGCTGCCGGTCGACGACGATTTCGCGAAAGGCAAGGTGCTCGAGAACGGCCGCATGGTCCACGACATGTATCTGTTCGAGGTCAAGAAGCCCTCGGAGTCGAAGAAGCCCTGGGACTATTACAAGCTGCTCGCCACCGTCCCCGGCGACAAGGCCTTCTTCACCGCCAAGGAAAGCGGCTGTCCATTGACGAAGTAGGGAAGAGGCACAGCGAGCGCCACACACTCGCTGTCGTCCCGGACAAGCGCGCCTCAAGCGCGCGCCGATCCGGGATCCATATCCACAGGCAGACGTGGCTACGGGGACTCGGAGTTATCTGCTCGCGCTACAACTTCTCCCTGTGGGTATCGGTCCCGGATCTGCGCTGCGCTTGTCCGGGACGACACCGAGTATGTTGCGGCCTCCCGCCTCTCACACCAGCCGCAACGTCACCGCCCCCAGCGCCCCGACCCACAGCGCGATGGCGGCGAGGCTCTGGATCGCGAAGCCCGTGCCGCGCTTGGCCGCAGCCTTCGAATAGCCGACGAAATAGACGATACGGCCGATGATCCAGACCACGCCGATGCCGGCTGCGATGGCGTCGCTGATATAGACCGCGAACAGCCACAGCGCCGGGAGGAAGATCGGCATCCATTCCAGCGTGTTCATCTGGATGCGGAAGGCCCGTTCGAAATCCGGATGGCCCGACATCGCAGGCACCTTGACGCCGGTCTTGGTGCGCGAGCGCGAGACGTTGACGGCGGTGAAGAAATAAAATGCGATCGCCAGCAGCGTGACGAGGGCGGTGAGATGATACATCGTTAGTTCCTTCGAAGAGATCGCGTCTCAATAGCCGGTCAGCTCGAGATAGCCAACGCCGTCATGCGTCCCGGAAAAGCTGATCGGCCCTTCCCAATAGGAAAAGCCGGTCCCCATCCAGGCCCTGGGATTGAGCGGCTTGCACAGGATCGAGAATGATCGCGAGGGGATCGCGATCTGCCATTCCACCGGCAAACTGCGTCCAGCGACATCCGCGGTGGCCTTCGGCATCATCCGGATGTCGCCACTCGCGATCATCTGCGTGCCGCCGCCGGCGCTGATCCAGTTGCCGAACGGATAATCCTTACCGTCCTTCTGCCGCAGCCGGTACAGCATCAGCTTGTCGCCGGATGAAAGATGCAGCGAGAGCCAGTCCCAGCCGGTCTGGTCGGCATCGAGCGGCTGGCTGCTCCATTCCCTGTCCATCCAGGCCTGGCCCGAGACGTCGACGGGCCTGTCGTCGATGGTGAGCGTACCGCGCGCGCGATAGAACGGCTGGCTGTAATAGTAGGACGCCTGGCCGCGCTCCGACTTGCGGCTGTAGCCGCCATCGCCTTGCAACACCACCGGCCGATCGGCCTCCAGCGTCAGCGCATAGCTGAAATCGGTGCCGGACGCCTTCAGCGTCAGCGGCGCCAACGTGCGATCGTCGGTGCGATCGAGACCCTTCATCTCCCAATCGTCGATCCAGGCATCGAACGGCTTGGCCGTCACGCCGGCTTGCCCCACGCCACCGCGTGAAAACGTTTCGGTGAAGCGGTGAGTGTCGGCCCGTGTCACCGCGGCATGCGCCATCCACACCTGCTGGTTGGCCCAGCCTTCGCCCTGCGGGCCCGGCTGCGCGGCCTGACGGAACAGCGTCCATTGCAGGCCGCAAGCCGCGCCGCTCGCGTCGACGAGGTTTGCCGTGAGATACCACCACTCGATACGAAACACCGGATGCGGCCCGTGATCGGTGGGGAAGCTGAACGCCTTTCCCGGCATCACCTTCGCAAATCCGTCGGCGGTCTCGCCGAGCCCGGCATAACCCTGCGCGCTGGCGCGGTGCGCGAGAGCAAGGGCGGCAATGCCGCCGGCGAAACTGCGCCGCGAGATTGCTTCAGCGCTCATTGGCAAACACCTTGATCAGGTTCGCCGGCTGCATCCGCGCCAGCCTCGCCACCGGCAGCAGCGCCGCAAGCAGCGAGGCGAGCAGCGCGACCGCGACCAGCTCGATCAATTGCAACGGAAATACATGGAACGGCAGCCGCCAGCCAAACGCCTTCACGTTCACGATTGCAATCAGGCACCACGCCACCAACAGTCCGAGCGGCACGGCCAGCAGCGCCGTGAACAGCGCGACCGAGAGCGTCTTGGTCAGCTCGATCGCGGCAAGGCGCGGCCGCGTGATGCCGATCGCCCACAGCGGCGCAAGCTGCGGCAGGCGGGAGTTGGCCAGCGTGAGCAGGCTGGTGAGAAGCGCAATGCCCGCGACGCCGAGCGTGAAGGCATTCAGCGCCGACGTCACCGCAAAGGTGCGGTTGAAGACGCGGATCGATTCCGCCCTCACCGTCGCCTGGTCGGCCACGCTGCGGTCGTCGAGCCCGAACTGCTTCTGCAGGGCAGCGATCAGGCCGGAGATGTTCTCTCTCGCGACGATCAGGCCGATCCGGGTCTGCGGCGTCTGTGGAAACTGCCGGATCAGCGCGGCGACGTTCACCGTGAGCTGCCCCTTGGGGTTGCCGTAATCGGCATAGATGCCGACGATGTCGAGCTCCCAGGTCCCGCCTGGCGCCGGCACCTCGACGACGTCACCGAGGCGCACATTCAGTCGGCGGCTCAGCTGCTCGCTGATGAAGGCGGCATTGCCCGGCACCAGCCGGGTCCAGGCGCGCGGCGCGGCTTCCAGCAGGGGCCAGCGCTCGCGATACAGCGCGTGATCGGGCAGGCCGAGCAATTCGACCGATTGGCCCTGGATTTGCGCCTCGGCGCGTCCGCCCGAGAGGATCCCCTGAACCTCACTGCGGTCCTTCAGCCAGCTCCGGATCGCAACGCCTTGCGCATTGTCGGAGGCGCTGATGTAGACGTCGGCGGCGAGCCGACCGTTGAGCCAGCCGATGAAGGTGCGGCTGAACGTGTCCACCATGGTGGACACCCCGACATTGACCGCGAGCGCGAGCAGCAGCGCCATCAGCGCGAGCGACAATCCGGATAGCTGTTGTCGGCTGTCCGCCCAGAACCACAGCGCAAGCGGGCCTCGCGCGACGCGCTGGCCCACGAGCAGGATGATGTCGAGGAAGGCCGGCAGGATCAGCGCCGCACCCAACATCAGCGCCGCGAGCACGCCGAACCCTGCGATCAGCGATTGTCCGTAATGGAGCAGCAGCAGTGCGACCGCGAACACGGCGCAGGCCGCACAGCTCTGCAGGATAAGCCAGCGGCGCTGCCGCTGCTGCCAGGCCCCCGGCTGCGCCGTCGCCAGCACCGGCATCCTGATCGCCTTGATCAGGCTCGTTGCCGCCGCAACGAGCGCGCCGGCGACGCTGATGCCGATGCCGGCGAGCCACCATTCGGGGCGTAACGTGAGCTGCCCCGGAATCCGCGCGCCATAGAGTCCGCGCAGCGAGGCCGCGACGTCGGGCAGCAAGGCCGCCGCGATGAAATAGCCGCAGACAAGCCCGATCAGGCCTGCCACCAGCGCCAGTGCCACGAGCTCGACCACCAGCACCGTGTTGACCAGCCGCGCCGAGGCACCGCAGGCCCGCAAGGTCCGCAGCATCGGCAGCCGCTGCTCGAAGGCGAGGCCGACGGCCGAGTTGACGATGAACAGGCCGACGAAGAACGACAGCAGGCCGAAGGCGGTGAGGTTGAGATGAAAGCTGTCGGTGAGACGCTCCAGCTCCGTCTCCGCATTCGGCTCGACCCGCTGCAACTGCTCGCCGACGACGCTCGCGAGCGGCATCGGCTTGCCCCTCGGCTGTCCGATCAGCAGCCGCGACACCTGATCCGGCTTGCTGAGGAGGCGCTGTGCCACGCCGATATCGACCACGAGCACATCGGGCGCGAGCTGCGGCTGCACGCGCAGCGGCGGCAGTTCTGCGCCATTGCTGATCGCCGGCGCCGCGCCTTCCGGCTCCTGCAAGTCGGCCAGCGTCTCCCGCGCCACCAGCGTCTGGCCCGGCGGCGCAACAAAGCTGCTCAGATCCGCGGCGCCGAGGCGCGGCGCGTTGCCGACATCGGCGGGCAGTGTCACCGGCTCGATCCCGAGCAGCCGCAGCGAGCGCCCGTTGATCTGCACCCGTCCCTCCAGCACCGGCGACACCGGCCACCCGGCGCGGCGGAGTTTTATGAACAGCTCCTGCGGGAAAGTCGCCGCATTGGGAGCGACCAGCATCGCCGTGCGCACGCCGCCAAAGGTCGCGGCGGCGCGGTCATAGGCGCTACGGGCCTGCTGGTTGATCGCCTGCACGCCGCTCCACAGCGCGGTCGCCGCGATCAGCCCGATCAGCAGCGTCGCGAACTGCATCTTGTGGCGCCGCCAATGGCTGAGCAGCACGGCGAGGATCCACAGCGCGCGCCTCATGCGATTCGTCCCGCATGCAAGGTGAGATGACGGTCGAGCGTCGCGGCCAGATGCAGGCTGTGCGTCACCATCAGGAAGCCGCAGCCGGTGCGCGCGACGAGGTCGCGCGTCAGCGCCAGCACGTCCTCGGCGGTGGCTTCGTCGAGATTGCCGGTCGGCTCGTCCGCAAGCAGCAGCGAGGGCTTTGTCGCCAGCGCCCGGCCAATCGCGACCCGCTGCTGCTGGCCGCCTGATATTTGCTCTGGATAACGTTTGAGCAGGCTGCCGAGTCCGAGCCGCTCGACAAGCTCCTTGGTCCAGGCCGCGTCATGCCGGCCGGCGATCCGCGCCTGGAAGGCGAGATTGTCCGCGACGGAGAGGCTCGGGATCAGGTTGAATTGCTGAAAAACCAGGCCGATGCGGTCGCGCCGCAAGCTGGCGCGTCCGGCATCCGACAGCTTGGTGACCTCGATCTCCTCCAGCCGGATCGTGCCGCCATCGGCGGCGTCTAACCCTGCGATCAGGTGCAGCAATGTGCTCTTGCCACTGCCGGATTCACCCGTCAGCGCGACGCGTTCGCCAGCCTTGAGGTCGAGATCGACGCCGCGCAGCACGTGGACCGGCTCGCCGGCCGAGGAGAACGTCTTGGAAAGATTTCGGATGCTCAGCACGATGAATGGCGCCGGACGGAATTAACGGAATTGCTGCGTAGCACACCTGCCGGGGAAATGCCGGGTTGCGTTGGTCTCGAAGCCGTTGTTAGCTTCCAAGACGGCCAAATCAAAAAAGTGCCAAAAGACATGCGGGGAGATTCATGAGCGCTCAGGGAACGCCGGCGGCGGCGGGCAAGACGACAAGGACGCCAAAGGGCGCCTGGACCATCACCTTTCTCCTGTTCCTCTTCATGCTGGTGAATTTCGCCGACAAGATCGTCGTGGGTCTTGCCGGCGTGCCGATCATGACTGATCTGAAGCTCACCCCGGAGCAATTCGGCCTGCTCGGCTCTTCCTTCTTCTTCCTGTTCTCGATCGCTGCGATCGTGGTCGGCTTCATCGTCAACAAGGTGCCGACGCGCTGGGTGCTGCTGGCGTTGGCTGTCGTCTGGGCGCTGGCGCAATTTCCGATGGTTGGCACCGTCTCCTTCACCACGCTCCTGATCTGCCGCATTGTGCTGGGCGCCGGCGAAGGCCCGGCCTTCTCGGTCGCCGCGCATGCCATCTACAAATGGTTCCCCGACGAGAAGCGCACGCTGCCCACCGCGATCCTGTCGCAGGGTTCGGCCTTCGGCGTCATCCTCGCGGTGCCGGCGCTGAACTGGATCATCGTCAACCATTCCTGGCACTATGCCTTCGGCGCGCTCGGTGTCGTCGGCCTGATCTGGGTCGCGGCCTGGCTCGCGCTCGGCAAGGAAGGGCCGCTGGAGGACACGCAAATCTCGGCCGCGACCGAGTCGAAGATTCCCTATTTGCAGCTTCTCACCTCGCGCACCTTCATCGGCTGCGTCGCCGCAACCTTCGGCGCCTATTGGGCGCTGTCGCTCGGCCTGACCTGGTTCACGCCGTTCATCGTCAAGGGGCTCGGCTTCTCGCAGAGCCAGGCTGGCTTCATCTCGATCCTGCCCTGGGTGTTCGGCGCCACCATCGTCATTCTCACCGGCTGGATCTCGCAGGTGATGATGGCGCGCGGCTACAACACCCGCGTGGCGCGCGGCGTGCTCGGCTCGGTGCCGCTGGTGATCGGCGGGCTGATCCTGGCGACGATGCCGCATGTCCAGGGCGCGGGCCTGCAGATCGCGCTGCTCGTGGTCGGCTCGGGCCTGTGCGGGGCGATCTATGTCGTCTGCCCGCCCATGCTCGGCGAGTTCACCCCGACGTCGCAGCGCGGCGCGATTCTCGCGATCTATGGTGCACTCTACACGCTGGCCGGCATCATCGCGCCGGCCGTGATGGGGGCCACGATCCAGCGTGCCGGCAGCACGCTCGATGGCTACATGACCGGCTTCACCATCAACGCGGTGATCATGGTCGGCTCCGGCCTTCTCGGCCTGCTCCTGCTCTGGCCGAACACCGAGCGCGCCAGGCTGACGCGCAGCATCGCCCCGCAGGCCAGCGCGCTGAAGGGCGCGGTGTCGCCGGGGTAAGGGGGGCGCGCTCTTTCTTACCCTCCCCTGGAGGGGCAGGGCGATCGCATATGCTTTCACGGGGACTGTCCGCGGGCTTGCTCCGCCTCTCCCGCTTGCGGGAGAGGCCGACGCGCCCCGGGCGATGCGAAGCATCGTCCCGCGCGCGGCGGGTGAGGGC
>NZ_PGVG01000044.1 GCF_002795245.1 Bradyrhizobium forestalis
GGGCGGTACTGCAGCCCGTAGGGGCCGCAGCATGACTGCCATCGACCGCCACCACCGATCGGCCGCGAAAACGGACCTGTCCACTTCGCGCCCGACGCCCGAGGTCGTTCAAAAAAAGCCCGAAATCAAACCTCACTCCCGCACAAGACATTGCGCAAAGCTCTCGCGTGCGGGAGAGGTCGTCGCGCTCGGCAGCGCACCTGCGCGCCGGAGCGCGGCGGGGGAGGGTTCTTTCCTCTAGGGGATTGTCCCGTTGCGGACACCCTCTCCCCAACCCTCTCCCGCAGGCGGGGGAGGGGGCAAACCGCCCGCGCCGCTAGCACCTAGACCTAATCGCGCCATGGTCTAAAACAGTCCGCATGCTCGGACGCATCTTCACGGTCGGTGGTTACACGCTGCTCTCGCGGCTGACGGGATTTGCCCGCGACATCATGCTCGCGGCGATCCTCGGCGCCGGCCCGGTGGCCGACGCCTTTTTCGTGGCGTTGCGCCTGCCCAACCATTTCCGTGCGATCTTCGCCGAAGGCGCCTTCAACGCCGCCTGGGTGCCGGCCTATGCGCATGTCCATGGCGAGAAGGGCGAGGCGGCGGCACACCTGTTCGCGGACCGCATCTTCACGCTGCTCCTGGCCTCGCAGGTGGTGCTGCTGATCGCCGCCTGGCTGTTCATGCCGCAGGCCATGAGCATTCTGGCGCCGGGCTTTTCCGAGGACGCCGAGCAACGCAAGCTGGCGATAGAGCTGACCCGGATCACCTTTCCCTATCTGCTGCTGATCACGCTGGTGACGCTGTATGGCGGCATGCTCAACGTGATGCAGCGCTTTGCCAGCGCCGCGGCCGCCTCGATCTTCCTCAACGTCGCGATGATGATGACGCTGGCGGTTGCCGTCTGGTTTCCGACCGCGGGCCATGCCGCCGCCTGGGGCGTGCTGATCTCCGGCTTCCTGCAATATTTCCTGCTCGCCGGCGATCTCGCCCGTCATGGCGGCCTGCCACGCTTTGCGCCGCTCAAGCTCGACGAAGACGTCCGCGGGTTTTTCAAAGCGCTCGGGCCGGCGACGCTGGGCTCGATGGGTACGCAGGTCGCGCTGTTCGCCGACACCATCATCGCGACCTTCCTGCCCGCAGGCGCGCTGTCGGCGCTGTACTACGCCGACCGGCTCAACCAGCTCCCGATCGGCGTGATCGGCATTGCCATCGGCACGGTGCTGCTGCCCGAGATGTCGCGGCGGATCACCGCCGATGATCATGATGGCGCGATGAAGGCGCAGCGCCGCGCGTTCGATTTCACGTTGCTGTTCTCGCTGCCGTTCGTCGCGGCCTTCATCACGGTGCCCGACGAGATCATGCGCGCGCTCTTCGCCCGCGGCGCGTTCTCCAAGGCTGATGCCGCCGCTGCCGGCGCCACGCTTGCAGCCTACGCCATCGGCCTCATCCCCTTCGTGCTGATTCGCAGTGCGGTCGCGACCTTCTACGCCCGCAAAGATACGGCGACGCCGGTGCGGGCGTCGCTGACCGGCATCGCCGTGAACGTAGCGCTGAAAGTCGCCCTGATGGGGTCGCTGGCTCAGATCGGCCTCGCGCTCGCAACCGCCGTCGGCGTCTGGACCAATCTCTTGCTGGTGCTCTTCTTCGCCGTGCGGCGCGGCTTTCTCGTGCCGGACCGCGCCTGGCTGATGTCGCTCGGCAAATTTTTGCTGACCGGACTCGTCCTCGCCGCCGCCTTCTGGTTGATCGCGCGGTTCAGCGGCCCTTTGCTGGGCGCGATGCACTTCCGTGACGAATTGACGCTGGTCTTGCTGGCCGTCGGGGGCGCGATCGTCTACGCGCTTGCGATCCTCTTCCTGTTCGGCCGAACCTGGCTGGTCTCGCTGGTGCGGGGCTAGGCGTCACCCCGCCATTACCGCTCCGTGCCCGATGGGGTCCTTGCCCACCGCGACCGGATGCTCCTGATCCGGCCATTGCCGATGGGATGAAGCGATCTCCGATGACAAGCGCCCGGGCGAAGGCCGTGAGCGGATGGACCGGTTGTTGAGCTTCCGAAGCACCAGGCGCTTACAGCGAGCCGCCGGGGCCTTTCACGCGGCTCGCCGATCGTGATACGATCTTGGATATTTAGGTACCGTCCTCAGGCAACAAGGCGATGAGGCAGTGACCATGCCATTCCGCTCTCCCTGGCCCACATCTCAGATCGATAAGTTCGCCACCAGCAATGCCGACCTGCTGATCCTGGTCGGCCGCATCCTGCTTGCATGGGTCTTCGTTGGAAGCGCGTACGGAGCCCTTACTAACTTCAGTGGCTCAGTGAGCTATTTTCGGTCGCTGAACCTTCCAGTGCCCCAGCTGTTCACGGCGACTACCGTCATCCTGGAAATACTGATATCAGCTGGTTTGATACTCTGCATTGGTACGCGCTACTGCGCAATTTTGGTTTTGCTATTTGTCTTCGCGGCGACTGCAATCGCACATCGTTACTGGGAATATCCCGCCGGTCCGCAACAGATTGGGCAGTACAATAACTTCTTGAAAAACATCTCGATATTGGGAGGCGCTCTGTTGATCCTGGTCACCGGAGGGGGGCGGTTCTCCTTCGATCGGAGGCTGGCAGGCTAGCAGCGTTGCACGTTTCGGCCCCTCTCTCAGCGCGATAGGCAATCACTTCCCTGAATTTCCGGGAGCCGTGGCGCACGCATCGCCGCTCCCTCGCAAAGCCGAGAGAGTGCGGCTGCACGATGTGCGCGCCTTGGTTCGTTCGCCCTTGCGACGCAGCCCTGCCACTTTTGGCGGCTGCCAAGCCGCGCCTTAGGGCCATTATTGCGTCACTTCGCCCTAAGCCTGAACGTAACCTCGAGCAGATGACTGAGGAGTTTTGAGAGAGGCTTCAAGCGCTCGGCTGTGATCCCAAAAAAAAGCATCAGCCACGTCGCCAGCGCGGCACACCACAATAGGCTTTCCAATGTTTCGGGCATGAGGACACCCTTTCAAACAAGTACTTGAAATACGAGCAGTCTTGCCGAACGCGACCCGCGTGACAAGTCCTCCAAAAAGTCGCAAGACGCCGAAATACTCGGAACAGCGGCAGCTCTCCCTGACATTCGCCAAGCACAGCGTGTGCGTCGGGGAAGCCAGACCAATCTGCTGCGGTGCTCTTCTTCGCCGTCAGCGAGGCTTCCTCGCGCCAGACCGCGCATGGCTGTTGTCGCTGGCCAAATTCCTGCTGACCGGACTGATCCTCGCCGCGGCGTTCTGGCTGATTGCGCGCTTCAGCGGTTCTGCTCTGGCCTCGATGCACTTCCACGATGAATTGACGTTGGTCCTGCTCGCCGTTGGGGGTGCGATCGTCTACGCGCTCACGATCCTCGTGCTGTTCGGACGCAAGTGGCTTGTCTCGCTGGTGCGCGGCTAGGCGTTTCGTTCGTTATGTCGGCTCCTCCCGCGAGAAGCGGACCCGCGCCAGTTGGCTATAGAGTAGGACGACGATACCTGAGAGTCCGAGGCCGAGCGCCCGCACAACCCAAAAATAGCGATCTATGAAAAAGAGCCCGATCCGGTGGCTTGGTGTCCACGACGCGTAAGCAAAGACGCAGCCGATCAAGACTATGCTGAACGCTGCCACACGGAGCGTGGTCTCGCGATAGGAGCGCCCGGCACACCAGCGAACGAGGATATCGTAGGCCTTCCACTGAGGCCAAAGAAGCAGAAGCCAGAGCGCATACTGAATAGCAAACTGCCATTCGTGCTCTGCCAGCACCCGCATTTGCCGATGCAGATGGAAGCTATCGATGGCGAGCCAGGCCGCGTAGTCAGCGAGGAAGCCGGACGGTCCGTTAAGCGCCAGCGCCAACCAGAAGAAATAGTCATAAAGCCATGGGACATGTCCTACGGCGCGCCAGTACGGCTCATCCGTCAGCACGCCAAAAATGCCAACGCTCGCAACGAGCAGGGCGTTCAACAGAATGATCTTTCGGATCGACATCAGGACCTGCGAAGTTTGCCCGCAGCAGAACGCGCGCTTGGAACGTGATCAGCATGAGGGGCTCGCCTCCAGGATGCAACAAGCCTCCTCGCATCCCTTGATTTTGTGCGATTACCGTGCTATCCGCGTCTCATGATCAAATCCGTGCGCAACGTCAATCTCTCGCACATGACCCGCTTCGGCTGGGCCGTGGGAGGAGTCGCGCGCTAGGAATTCGACGACGACATCTTTTCCACCAGGCCCCGCCGGCATCGGACGGGGCCTTTTCATTGGCCGCGCTCCCTGCCGGCTCAACAGCAGGAGCATCCGATGCCACCACAATTGACGAACAGCTCAAGCGAGCCGGAGGTCGACGCCGCGCGGCTTCGCCTCGATCTCTCCATCGTCTTGAGTCTGCTCAAGCGATACTGGCGCGCGTTATGGGAGCAGCGCGGGAGCCCACGCGTCACCTTGCAGGACCTGAGTGACAGGGAGCTGATGGACATCGGCCTGACGCGTGGCGAGATCGACCACATCGCGCCTGAGCGTGCTCTCGAAAGGCTGCGAGATCGGACGACGGATCTATGGAGGCGCAGTGGGATGTAACTTTTTAAGGTCGGCTGCGTCTTCGCGGCCGATCCTTCGAGACGCCCGCTTTTGGCGCGCTGCTCAGGATGAGGTCTTGTTTCGCGGCGCAATCTGGACGCCATGGTGACGGGGGCGCGGCGCTTTCCCCGCCCGCGACCCATGCGCACGCCCAAACCCATTTGCCTTGCCACTTTTTCCACGGCAATATGCCGGCAAAACAACCATGAGAACGGGATAGAAAATGGCGGCTCCCATCAAGTTCGGCGTTGGCCAAAGTGTGCTGCGCAAGGAGGATGACGCGCTCATCCGCGGCAAGGGCCGCTATACCGACGATTACGCGCCGCAGGCCGCGCTCCGCTGCCTGGTGCTGCGCTCGCCGCATGCGCATGCCAAATACACCATCGATGCGAGCCGCGCCCGCGGCTTGCCCGGCGTCGCGCTGATCCTGACCGCCGACGATGTGAAGGAGCTCGGCAATCTGCCCTGCCTGTTCAATCTCGAGACCGACCCGTTCACCGGCCCGCCTTACCCGATCCTTGCCAAGGACGAGGTGCGCCATGTCGGCGATTCCATCGCCTTCGTGGTCGCCGAGACCATCGACCAGGCCCGCGACGCGATCGAGGCGATCGAGGTCAAATGGAGCCCGCTGCCGGCTGTGACCGGCGTCGTCAACGCCGTGAAGAAGGGTGCACCGCAGGTCTGGCCGGACAAGGCCGGCAACGTGCTGTTCGACGTCTCGATCGGCGACAAGGCGGCCACCGAGGCTGCTTTTGCCAAGGCGCACGCGGTGGCCGAAATCTCCATCGTCAATCCGCGTGTGGTCGCGAGCTTCATGGAGACACGCGCGGCCGTGTGCGAATACGACGCCAAGCGCGACCATCTGACGCTGACGGTCGGCAGCCAGGGCAGCCATCGCCTGCGCGACATTCTCTGCCAGAACGTGCTCAACATCCCCACCGACAAGATGCGGGTGATCTGCCCCGACGTCGGCGGCGGCTTCGGCACAAAGCTGTTTCCGTACCGCGAATACGCACTGATGGCGGTCGCCGCGCGAAAACTGAAGAAGGCGGTGAAATGGGCGGCCGACCGCTCCGAGCACTTCATGGGCGACGCGCAAGGCCGCGACAACGTCACCACCGCGAAGATGGCGCTGGCAGAGGACGGCAAGTTCCTCGCGATGGATTGCGACCTGATGGGCGACATGGGCGCGTATCTCTCGACCTTCGGGCCCTACATCCCGCATGGCGGCGCCGGCATGCTGCCGGGCCTCTACGACATCCAGGCTTTCCACTGCCGGGTGCGCACCATCTTCACGCACAGCGTGCCGGTCGACGCCTATCGCGGCGCGGGCCGCCCTGAAGCCGCCTACGTGATCGAGCGCCTCGTCGATGCCTGCGCGCGAAAGCTCGACATGACGCCGGACGCGATCCGTCGCAAGAATTTCATTCCGCCGAAGGCGCTGCCGTACAAGACCGCGACCGGCAAGGTCTATGATTCCGGCGACTTCGCCGCGCATCTGAAGCGCGCGATGGAGATCGCCGAGTGGAAGGAATTTCCCAAGCGCGCCAAGGCGGCCAAGAAGAGCGGCCTGATCCGCGGCATCGGGCTTGCGAGCTATGTCGAGATCTGTGGCGTGATGGGTGAGGAGACGGCCAACGTCCGCCTCGATCCCAATGGTGACGTCACCGTGCTGATCGGCACGCAATCGAGCGGGCAGGGCCATCAGACCGCCTATGCGCAGATCGTCGCCGAGCAGTTCGGCCTGCCGCCGGAGCGCGTGCATATCCACCAGGGCGATACCGACGAGATCGCGACGGGCCTCGGGACCGGCGGCTCGGCCTCGATTCCCACGGGCGGCGTCTGCGTGGAGCGCGCTGCGGGCGATCTGGGCAAGAAGCTGAAGGAGCTTGCAGCGCAGGCGCTCGAAGCAAGCGCAGGCGACCTCGAGATCACCGACGGCGTGATCCGAATCGCCGGCACCGACCGTTCGATCTCCTTCGCCGATCTCGCCAAGCGACCCGGCGCCGATCCCTCGAAGCTGAACGGCAGCGCGACCTTCGCCAGCGCCGACGGCACCTATCCAAACGGCACGCATCTGGCGGAGGTCGAGCTCGATCCGGCCACCGGCATCATCAGAATCGTCAACTACGTGATCGTCGACGATTTCGGCAAGACGCTCAATCCGCTGCTGCTGGCGGGGCAGGTGCATGGCGGTGCCATGCAAGGCATCGGCCAGGCCTTGATGGAGCAGGTGGTCTATGGCGCGAGCGACGGCCAGCTCATCACCGCCACGTACATGGACTATGCGCTGCCGCGGGCGGCGGATGGCCCGTCCTTCGTGTTCGAGACCCACAACGTCCCCTGCAAGACCAATCCGATGGGCGTGAAGGGGGCCGGCGAGGCCGGCGCGATCGGCTCCTGTCCGGCCATCGTCAATGCCATCGTCGACGCGCTCTGGCGCGAATACAAGATCGACCATATCGACATGCCGGCAACGCCGGAGCGGGTCTGGATCGCGATCAACGAGCATCACCGCCGTCACAGCCTGTGATTCCCCAAGCAAACGCGGAACGCGTCTTGCGGGGCAACGCCGAACGCGTCTGCGGGGACGTCATCCTCAACAATCAACCAGAGCGCGACGATCTGTCGTCGCGTTCTGGATGGAATGAAATCTGCCAAGCGGTGTTGGCCCCATGGAGGGGTCGGCACGATCCTGCATCATGAAAAGGGATTTTGCGAATGAAGCGAGTGTTGGTTGTTGGGGGCGCGCTGCTGCTCGGCATGGGTGCGGTTTGGGCGGACCGGGATTCCATCAAGGAGGTCCAGACCCTGATGAAGGGCAATGGCAAGAACGCCGGCGCGATGTCGGCGATGGTCAAGGGCGAGAAGCCCTACGACCAGGCCACGGTGAACAGCGCGCTGGCGCAGTTCGAGGATACCGCCAAGAAGCTGCCGAACCTGTTTCCGGCCAGCGCCAAGGGCGTGAAGCTCGACGGCGACTACTCTACTTCTCCGAAGGTCTGGGAGGACAAGGCCGGCTTTGATACGAAGATAGCAAGCTTCGCCAAGGTCGTCGGCGACGCCAAGGGCAAGATCAAGGATATCGATTCGCTCAAAGCGAATATGCCCGCGATCGGCAAGGAATGCGGCGGCTGCCACGAGACCTATCGCGTGAAGAACGGCTGAGGCGGGATTTGTAGCCCGTAGCCCGGATGAGCGAAGCGATATCCGGGAGATCAGCCGAGCTGATGCTCTGTCCCGGATGTCGCTTCGCTCATCCGGGCTACAGGAATCAAGGAAAAGGCGGTTGCGAGAGCAGCCGCCTTTTTTCTGTACGCAAGGTCTGACGGATAGCGGTCCGAGCAGCTATCTTTGCGCCAACGGCCGCGACGTTGATGCGAGTCGGCGCAGCTCTTCCCGACTGCCTCATGACATCAGGAGTTCCAACCGCGGCGAGCACCTGAATCAACAGCGAGACAGGCCATGGCAAAACCCTTCCCGTCGAAGACCCATATCGGCAACCATATGCTGCATCCCGAAACCTTGATGCTGACCTATGGCTATGATCCACAATTGTCGGAGGGCGCCATCAAGCCGCCGGTGTTCCTGACCTCCACCTTCGTGTTCAGGACGGCGGAGGACGGGCAGGATTTCTTCGATTACGTCGCCGGCCGGCGCGAGCCGCCGGAAGGCATGGGCGCGGGCCTCGTCTATTCGCGCTTCAATCATCCCAACAGCGAAATCGTCGAGGACAGGCTCGCGATCTACGAGCGCACCGAAAGTTGTGCGCTGTTCTCATCCGGCATGGCGGCCATCGCAACCACGATCCTGGCCTTCGTCCGCCCCGGAGATGTCATTCTGCACTCCCAGCCGCTCTATGGCGGGACGGAAACCCTGCTGACGAACACGCTGGCGCGTCTGTCGATCGGCGCCGTCGGCTTTGCTGACGGCATCGACGAGGCCGCGGTCAAGCAGGCGTCGGAGCAGGCTATGGGCAAGGGACGGGTTTCGATGATCCTGATCGAGACGCCCGCCAATCCGACCAATGGCCTGGTCGACATCGCGATGATCCGCCGCGCTGCCGACGCGATCGGAAAGACGCAAGGACACACTCCGATCATCGCCTGCGACAATACGCTGCTCGGCCCGGTGTTTCAGCGGCCGATCGAGCACGGTGCGGACCTCTCGCTGTATTCCCTGACCAAATATGTCGGCGGTCATTCCGACCTGATCGCGGGGGCCGCGCTGGGCTCGAAGGCGATCATGAAAGGGATCAAGGCCTTGCGGGGTGCGATCGGCACCCAGCTCGATCCGCATTCCTGCTGGATGATCAACCGCTCGCTCGAGACGCTGAGCCTGCGGATGGAGAAGGCCAACGACAATGCACGCCTCGTGGCGGACTTCCTGCGCGATCATCCAAAGGTCGCCAAGGTCCACTATCTCGGTCATCACGAAGCTGCTTCGCCGGCCGGGCGCGCGTTTGCGAGGCAGTGTCTCGGTGCTGGATCCACCTTCTCGTTCGACATCGAAGGCGGCAAGGAGGCGGCGGTCAAATTTCTCAACGCGCTGCAGATCCTCAAGCTTGCGGTGAGCCTCGGCGGAACGGAATCGCTTGCGAGCCTGCCTGCAACCATGACCCATTCCGGCGTTCCCGCCGACATTCGCCGCAAAATCGGCGTCCTCGATTCCACGATCCGGCTGTCGATCGGTATCGAGAACCCGTCGGACCTGATCGCCGACCTGACGCAGGCGCTGAACGCGGCTTGAGCGTGATGAGATGAGGCTTGATCGTTGCCGCGACGGAGGTGAGCTCCCTCTCCCGCTTGCGGGAGAGGGTGTATCCTCAATGGGACAATCCCCAAGAGGAGAAAGCCCTCTCCCGGCGCTTCGCCATAGCCGAGGCTTTGCCTCGGCGTTTTTTAAGATGACGGCCGCCGGAGGCGGCCTACGCCTCTCCCGCAAGCGGGAGAGGTGAACCAGCAGCGGCAATCGTCGCCCCGGAATCGAAAAGGCCGGACGCCCCCTCCAGCGCCCGGCCTTCGCGCAACGAAGCAACCTTGAGGCTTACTTCGTCACCTGACCGCGGATCTCGCCGCCCGGGTTCGCCGCCGTGTGGATGTTGATGTAGTACTTGCCGCCGAGCAGATCGGCGGCCTGCGCGTCGGTGAGCGTCGCTTCGCCCTTGACCGGGCTCGAGGCCGCATTCGGGATCGCGACTGCAACGCCGGCGTTCTTGCCGGACTCGGCGGGCCCATGGAAATGCGCGGCGGTGGCGGGGCCGGAGAGGCCGGAATAGGTGACGGTCCAGGACAGTTTCTTGCTGGCGGCGTCGTAGTTCAGATCGGCCGATCCGGTGGCGCTGCTGGTTGTTGCGGGCACCTCGGCCTTGGCGTCGAGCGTTGCTTTCAGCTTTTCGGCGTTGGCCGACCCTGCAAAAGCGACGGCACCGAGCGCGAACACGGCGATGACGAGTTTGTTCATGACATTCTCCCTGCTGAACCCGTTGGGGGCTGCCAAACTTCCAACAGCCGACATTTCAGTTTATTCCCGTCTCCGGCCAGGGCGGGCTAAATTCTTCGTGGCTGGAGCCGCGACGACATCGGTTATAAGTTCGCCGCAACGAGTGAATGGGAGCGCATGTTGCAACGAACAATTCTGCTGGCGCTGCTCGCCGCGGTGGCTGCTGCCGGCATCTATTGGTGGCTCAGCGCGCCGGGGGTGGCGGCAGTGGGCAATGCACCGGCTCATGTGCCCGATCTCGCCAACGGGGAGGTGATGTTCAACGCCGGCGGCTGCGCGTCCTGCCATGCCGTTCCCAATCAGCCCGATCGTCTCAGGCTCGGAGGCGGCGTCGCGATCAAGTCGCCGTTCGGAACGTTCTACGCGCCGAACATCTCGCCGGATCCGAACGACGGCATCGGCAAATGGACGGACGCCGATTTCGTCAATGCGGTGATGCACGGGGTCTCGCCGTCCGGGCAGCATTACTTTCCGGCGTTTCCCTACACGTCCTATCAACACGCCCGGCGCGAGGACGTGCTCGATCTTCTTGCGTATCTGAAAACGCTGCCGGCCGTTGCGGGCAAGGTGCGTGACCACGACGTCGGCTTTCCGTTCAATATTCGGCGCAATCTCGGGATCTGGAAATCCTTGTTTCTGGACGACAAGCCGTTCGTCGCCGACGGCAGCAAGTCGCCGCAATGGAAGCGCGGCGCCTATCTGGTCAACAGCTTTGGGCATTGCGCCGAATGTCACAGCCCGCGCAATGCGCTGGGCGGCATGATCGCCGGCCAGCGCTTTGCCGGCGGTCCCAATCCGGAAGGCGAGGGCTGGGTCCCGAACATCACCCAGAAGCGCCTTGGCGAGTGGAGCGCGAAGGATCTCGCCTATTTCCTCAAGACGGGTGAATTGCCCGATGGCGACAGCGTCGGCGGCGCGATGACGCGCGTGATCAAGAACACCTCGCAATTGTCCGACGAGGATCTCGCGGCGATGGCGGAGTACGTCAAAGCGCTGCCGCCGGTGGACGGGCCGACGCCGCCGAAACGCAAGCAGGGAAGCTAGTACAGCTCAATCGGATCAACCTGTGCGTGCGCTTTCGTGAAGCAGCTCTAGCCCGTGCCGAACGCCTTGAAGGTGATGATGGTGAGGGTGTCCTGGATGCCCGGTAGCACCTGCACCTTCTCATTCACGAAATGGCCGATGTCGGTGTCCTTGTCGACGTAGAACTTCACCAGGAGGTCGTATTGGCCGGCCGTGGAGTAGATCTCGGAGGCGATCTCGGCTTCGGCAAGCGCATTGGCCACCGTATAGGACTGGCCGAGCTTGCATTTGATCTGAACGAAGAAAGGAACCATCGCGGGGACTCCGAAAGCGTATTCTTCCGGCTAATAGGCCAAAACCAGCCGGATTTAGCAAGCGAACTTGCGGGGGAGGGCGCATTCGGGCGCCGCCCTGAAGTGGGATGCGACTGGGCCATTTCGTCATCGCGCTTCAGGCTGTTGTTTGAGCATGATCTTTTCGGAAAACCGCTGCGCACTTTGCGCTAACGCGGCCCTCCGGGGCCGGATCATGCTTTAGGACGTGACCACTGCCGCTGCCAATGCATCCCTGATGCGCTGGGCGAGCTCAACCTTGCGATAGGGCTTGGTCAGCACGATCGCTTGCGCCTGCGCGCGGCCTTGCTCGACCAGGGTCTCCAGCGCGTAGCCCGAGGTGAACAGGACCGGCAGACCGGGACGAACCCGCCGCGCCTGATCGGCGAGCTCCCAGCCGCTCATGCCGCCGGGCATCACGACATCGGTGAACAGCAAGTCGATGCTGGGATCGCTCCGCAGCTGCTGCAAGGCATCCTTGCCGTTGACCGCGGCAACGACGCGATATCCGAGAGCTTCCACTCTGCGAATGACGGACGAGCGGACGAACGGATCGTCCTCGGCGATCAGGATCGTCTCGTAGCCTCGCGGCGCCGTGTCCTCGCCGTCTGGAAGATCGGGATGTGATTGTCCGGTGTTCGCGCGCGGCAGGTAGATCCTGACCGTGGTCCCGAGGCCTGCCTCGCTGTAGATCGAGACATGGCCGCCTGATTGCTTTGCAAAGCCATAGACCATGCTGAGGCCGAGGCCCGAGCCCTTGCCGACCTCCTTGGTGGTGAAGAACGGCTCGAAGGCGCGTGCGCTGACATCAGACGTCATGCCTTCGCCGTCGTCGGTGACCGAGATCAACGCGTAGCTGCCGGGTGCGACCTCGGGGTGAAGGGCGCGATAATCGCCGTCGATCGCAGCCAACTCCGTGCTCAGCATCAGATGTCCTCCCGATGGCATGGCATCCTGCGCGTTGAGGGCGAGGTTCAGCACCGCGGACTCCAGCTGCGCGCGGTCGGCAAAGGCCAGGATCGTGCCGGGCCCGGAGGTCGTCCTGATCTCGATGTCTTCGCGCAAGGTGCGCTTGAGCAGCTTGAACATGGAGTCGAGCAGGCTCCGGCAATCGATCGGCTGAGGCTGGAGCAGCTGGCGACGGCTGAAGGCAAGCAGCCGCTGCGTCAGCTCGGCTCCCCGTTCGCCCGACTGGCAGATGTCGTCGGCAAAGCGCCTGAGGTCGGGCCTCTCCTTGAGCTGCTCGCTCAGGTGCTCGGCATTGCCGATGATGACGGTCAGGAGATTGTTGAAGTCGTGCGCGATGCCGCCGGAGAGCTGGCCGACCGTCTCCATCTTCTGCGCCTGCTGAAGCTGCTGCTCGGTCAGCTTGCGCGCGGTCAGGTCGTGGACGATGCCGACGAAGATCAATTCGCCGTCCTGCCGCGCCTGGCCCACCGACAGGTCCACTGGAAAGGTCGAGCCGTCCTTGCGCAGGCCGATGGCCTCGCCGCCGGTCTCGAAATGCCTCGCCTGGCCGTCACGCGCCGCATCAGCGTCGGGCATCAGCATGCCGACTTTGCGGTTCATCACCTCGTCGGCGCGGTAGCCGAACAGGCGCTCGCAGGCCGGATTGAACAGCAGGACGCGGTCCTGCGCATCGAACAGGATGACCCCGTCGACCGCGGTCTCGACGATCGCGGTGAGACGCGCCACGCTCTCGCGCATCGCGCGCTGGGCGTCCCGGACCTGCTGCAGCAGGAGCGTGGCGTCGCGGCTCCTGATTTCCTCCTCCTCGAGCGCGGCCTGGACCTGCCGCAGCTCGAACGGCGAGGGGATCGTCAGGATTCTCGGCAATAGCGGCCAGAGCGCAGCGGCGGTGAAGACCGATGCGACCGCCGTGGCCGCCTTGACGAGGCCCTCGATGCCGTAGACCGGAACCCAGAGCGTATAGATCGACAGCACATGGGTCAGGCCGCAGGCCATGATGAAGATCGCGAACGCCCAATAGACCCAGCCGAACTTGAGATCGCGCCGCTTGGTGACGAGGATGGCCAGGGCAAACGGGATCGAGAAATAGGCGGCGGCAATGCAGGCGTCGGAAACGACGTGAAGCCAGATCAGCTGAGGCTCCCACAACAGGCAGATGCCGTGCGGCGAAAGCATGGACGAGTCGAGGAGACGTTCGAAAAAGGCCCACATCGTTCCACCCCACATCGTTCCACCCCAAGAGTCTGTTCCAGGTGGCTTGCGGGCCGGGGCGGCCTGCAACGTCGGTGTCGCTGGACAGTTCCACCACCTGATGTCTCACGCAACCGGCGCAGCACGCTAAGGTTCGAGACTATACCAAGGGACCGGCCAGGTTGCATTTCTCAAGCCCGAATCATTGCTGGCCCCCCGGCCGCGCTGCGCCCGACTGATTCGCGCGACGCGCAACCGGTTCGCGAATCACGTGTGGCCGCGGCTCGGCGCGCTTGCTGGCGTTCCGCGGGCGCGCTAGGACAGGCCATGGCGGCGTCCTCAAGCAAATGCATTCCGCGATGACGACCCCGGTCGCGCTCACCATCGCCGGCTCCGATTCGAGCGGCGGCGCCGGTATCCAGGCGGACCTGAAGACCTTTGCCGCGCTCGGCGTCTACGGCGCCTCCGTGATCACGGCGCTGACGGCGCAGAACACGCGCGGCGTTACCGGCATTCACGCCGTGCCGGCCGAGTTCGTCACCGCACAGATCGACGCGGTGTTCTCCGATCTCGACATCGGCGCGGTGAAGATCGGCATGGTGGCCCAGGCCGCCAGCATCGACGCCATCGCGGCCGCGCTGTCGCGCTGGGCGCCGCGGAACGTGGTGCTCGATCCCGTCATGGTGGCGACCTCCGGCGACCGCCTGCTGGCCTCTGAGGCCGTCGACGCCCTGCGCACCAGCTTGATACCGCTGGCCACCGTGATCACGCCGAACCTGCCGGAAGCCGCGGCTCTGCTCGACGAGCCGGTGGCGGCCAGCGAGGCCGAGATCGAACGTCAGGGGCGCCGCCTGCTGTCGCTCGGCTGCCGCGCCGTCCTGGTCAAGGGCGGGCATGGGGAGGGCGCGGAGAGCATCGATTATCTCGTCGGCGCCGACACCACGATCGCGCTCGCAGCGCCCCGCCTCGCCACCAAGAACACCCATGGCACGGGCTGCTCGTTGTCCTCGGCCATCGCCGCGGGGCTGGGCAAGGGCGAGGTCCTGGAAGACGCCGTGCGCAACGCCAAGGCCTGGATCAGCGCCGCGATCGCCGCTGCCGACCGCTTCAGCGTCGGACACGGCCATGGGCCGATCCATCATTTCCACAAATTCTACTGACGCGGGCCGTTCACCTCTCCCGCTTGCGGGAGAGGTCGGCGCGAAGCGCCGGGTGAGGGCTTTCTCCTCTTGGGGAATCCCACCGGGGGAAACACCCTCTCCCCAACCCTCCCCCGCAAGCGGGGGAGGGAGCGTACCTACCTCGTGGGCTCCGTCGCGAAACTGATCTTAGAAGGCCCTGCGGCGCCATGTCGCCTGATTGTCGCATGCGACTGATATTCGCGGGTTGGGCGAGGCGAAGTTTGATTCGTATCTGAGGTGCCTCAAGGTTCAATCGGTCATCCCCCTGTCACGGGACATTGTTACAGGCTGGCGCATGGGAAGTTACGATGTGAGTGACGAAAGCCCGGAGCGGCGCTTTCGCACGTTGTTCATCTCCGACGTTCATCTCGGGGCCCGCGGTTCTCAAGCCGACCTTCTGCTCGACTTCCTGCGCTACCATGATGCCGACACGATCTATCTCGTCGGCGACATCGTCGACGGCTGGGCGCTGAAGTCGAGCTGGCACTGGCCGCAATCGCATAACGACCTCGTCCAGAAGCTCTTGCGCAAGGCGCGCAAGGGCGCCAAGGTCATCTACATTCCCGGCAATCACGACGAGTTCCTGCGCAACTATTACGGCACGCATTTCGGCGGCATCGACGTGGTCGAGAACACGGTTCACACCGGCGTGGACGGCAAGCGCTATCTCGTCATCCACGGCGACATCTTCGACCTCGTGGTGCAGAACGCGCGCTGGCTCGCCCATCTCGGCGACAAGGCCTACGACTTCGCGATCCAGATGAATCGCTTGGTCAACTTCTTCCGCCGCCTGTTCGGCGTGCCCTATTGGTCGCTGTCGCAATGGGCCAAGCAGAAGGTCAAGAACGCCGTCAACTATATCGGCGCGTTCGAGCAGGCGCTCGCGGCCGAGGCGCGACGTCACGAAGCCGACGGCGTGATCTGCGGCCACATCCACTACGCCGTCATCCGCGACGAGGCCGGCATCCGCTACATGAATTGCGGCGACTGGGTCGAGAGCTGCACGGCCCTGGTCGAGCATGACGACGGCCATTTCGAGATCATCACCTGGGCGGACCATCTGCAAAGGCCGGCAGCCGTTCCGCAGGTCGCGGCAAGAGCTGCGTAATGAGGGCCGCCTGATGCGCATCCTGGTCGCGACCGACGCCTGGCACCCGCAAGTCAATGGTGTGGTTCGGACGCTGACCAAGCTCGCTGACGCCGGCAAGAGCCTCGGCGTCGAATTCGCGTTCCTGACGCCACAATCGTTCCGTACCTTTGCGATGCCGAGCTATCGCGACGTGCGCCTCGCGATGCCGCGTCCGGCGCGGATCGCGAGGTTGATCGAAGAGGCGCGTCCCGACAGCATCCACATCGCGACCGAAGGGCCGATCGGCTTGATGGTCCGCCGCTATTGCCGCCAGCGCAAGCTGCCGTTCACGACCAGCTTCCACACCCGTTTCCCCGAATATGTCCGCGCCCGCGTGCCGGTCCCGGGCTCGCTGATCTGGCGGGCACTCCGGCGATTCCACAGCCCCAGCCGCGCCGTGATGGCGGCGACCCCTGCGCTCGCGCGCGAATTGACCGAGCGCGGTTTCGACAATGTCGTGCTGTGGCCGCGCGGCGTGGACACAAGGTTGTTCCATCCCCGCGTCATTGATCTCTGCCTGCCCGCACCCGTGTTCCTGTCGGTCGGCCGGGTCGCGGTGGAGAAGAATCTCGAGGCGTTCCTGGACCTCGACCTGCCCGGCACCAAGGTGGTCGTCGGCGATGGCCCGGCGCGCGCCTCGCTGGAAGAGGCCTATCCCGATGCGATCTTCCTCGGCGAGAAGCATGGCGAGGAACTGGCGGATATCTATGCGGCCGCCGACGTCTTCGTGTTCCCCAGCAAGACCGACACCTTCGGCCTGGTCCTGCTGGAAGCGCTCGCCAGCGGCCTGCCGGTGGCGGCCTTCCCCGTGAAGGGACCCCGCGACGTGATCGGCGATGCGCCGGTCGGCGCGCTCGATCACGATCTGCGCAGCGCCTGCTTCGCCGCGCTCGACATTTCCCGGCAGGATTGCGTCGCGTTTGCCGCCAACCACACCTGGGAAGCCTCGGCGCGGGTCTTTGTGGCGAGCATTGAGGCGGTCGGGGCGGTGCTGCCCGGCCGGAACGGGGCGGAACAGCCACGCTTCGTGGCCTAGTCGGGAAAAAAACCTCGCACGGAGGTGTCTTGCCCGGGCCTCATCGGCCGCGATAACATTCCGCCATGACCGAACAGCTCCTCCCGATCGGCCCTGCCGACATCGATGCCGCAGCGCGCGTGATCGCGCCTTACGCCATCCGCACCCCGCTGTTGTCCTTTCCCGTGCTCAACGAGCGCGTTGGCGCAAAGGTCTTCCTGAAGCCGGAGATGCTCCAGCGCACCGGCTCGTTCAAGTTTCGCGGCGCCTTCAACAAGGTGTTCTCGATCCCACAGGACAAGCGCGCCGGCGGCGTCGTTGCGTTCTCCTCCGGCAACCACGCCCAGGGCGTGGCGGCGGCGGCAAAAATCCTCGACATGCAGGCCACCATCGTGATGCCCGCGGATGCGCCGCTGTCCAAGCGCGAGCGCACCAAATCCTACGGCGCCGAGGTCGTGCTGTACGATCGCGACAAGGACGACCGCGAAGCGATCTCACGCGGCATCGCCGAGAAGCGCGGCGCGACACTTGTAAAACCCTATGACGATCCCTTCGTGATCGCGGGGCAGGGCACCGCCGGCCGCGAGATTGCGGAAGACATGGCAACGCTCGGCCTCAGCCCCGACATCGTGGTGGCGCCGGCCTCCGGCGGCGGCCTGATCGCGGGTGTCGCCACGGCGGTGAAGGCGCGCTATCCGTCAGCCGAGATCGTGGTGGCCGAGCCCGAGGCATTCGACGATCACGGCATCTCACTGACCGCCGGCCATCGCGAGCCGCATCCGCCGGCAGGCCGCACCATCTGCGACGCGCTGATGGCCTTGATGCCTGGTGAGATGACCTTTGCGATCAACAGCAAGCTGCTCGCGCGCGGCGTCACGGCGTCCGATGCCGAAGTCGGCGCGGCTGTTGCATTCGCCTATCGCGAGCTCAAGCTCGTGGTGGAGCCCGGCGGCGCCGTCGGTCTTGCCGCGCTGCTCGCCGGTCGCCTCGACGTCTCCGGGAAGAACGTCGTCATCGTGCTCTCCGGCGGCAATGTCGATGCGGATCTGTTCGCCGAGCTGGTGGCTTAGCCGTCATTCCGGGGCTCGCGAAGCGAGAGCCCGGAATCCATTTCCCCACCGTCTCTGCCGCACAATGGATTCCGGGCCTGCGCCTCACGGCGCATCCCGGAATGACAAGAACTGACATGAAGAAGGGGCAGAGCGTCGCCGCTCTGCCCCTGTGTCGTGTGCGTATTACAGCCTGGTCAGTGCATGAAGCCGCCGCGACGGTTGCCGCCGCCGTTCATGCTCGGCGCCTGGTTCATCGACTGCCGAAAGTTGTTGTTGCTGTTGACCGTGCGGTTCGGCACCGTGTTGAGCTGCGGACGGTTGTTCTGCACGTTGTTCTGCACCTGCACCTTGTTCACCGGGTTGTTGTTGGGCTTCACGATGCCGGTGTTGCCGTTGTTGATGCGGATCGGCTGGTTCTGCGTCTGAACATTGACCGGCTTCACGTCGACCTTCGTGCCGCCTTTGCCGACATTCACCGGCATGCTCACGATCTTGCCAGAAGAGCCGTTGGCCGTGCCGGCATTATCGCCGCCGCTCTGCGGATTATTGGTCGCAGGCAGTGTCACGATCTTGCTGATGCCGCCCTTGCCGTTGGTCGGCGCGGGCAGGTTGACGATCTGGCCGCCATTGCCGGGCTTGCCGATGACGTTGCCGTCGACCGGTTTCTGCACGAGCGGCAGATTGCCGTTCACCTGCGCGCCATTACCCTGCTGCAGCGGCATGTATTTGGGCTGGCCGAGATTGCCGATCTTGATGGTGGGGGCAATGGTCTGCGGCGCCAGGAACTTGGTCGCCTGCATCAGGGGGATCTGCTTCGGCTGCGTCTGCAGCTTCAGCGCGACCTGCGCATAGGGGCTATTACCGTAGCTGTCATAGAAGCTCTTGTAGGCAAGCGGCGAGTTGGCGAGCACCGCCTTGTGCCAGGCCTGCGAGATCAGGAGGTTCTTGAGCAGCCAGCGGATGTGGTCGCACAGCGGGTCGTGCGGATACATCTGGATGAACTCCTGATAATATTCCGGACGGCCCTCGGACACGACGTAGTCATAGGCCTGGCGCGTCGAGCGGCTCGGCAGGTTGGAGGCCATCTGCACGACCGGCGCATTCACGGGCGCACGGTTGGCGGCAACCGCGGTGTTACCGAAGAAGGTGAAGTCGCTCGTCAGCGACGAGCTCTCCCACGGGATCTGCGCGCCGCTGGTGGTCTGGTTGACCTGCAGGCGCACGCGCTTGAACAGCTGCTCGATCGGCACGTTGGGCTCACGCGCGACGTTCAGGAAGGCCTGCGTGTAAGGGCTGTGGCCATTGGTGCCGTCGAGCGCCTCGGCGCCCGGCGCGGTCGAGTAGCCGACGATCGAGCCGTTCGGCGCATCGACGATGGCAAGGCCCCGGCCGGCGTCGTTGACCTGGGGGAAGGGGTTGTTGCGGCAGGCATCGAGGATGACGATGCGCATGCGGCTCGGGATCGTCTCCAGCGTCGACATCACGTCGACGAGACGCACCGAATTGTTGACGAGCTCGGCCGGGCTGGACACTTTGGCGTCGACGGGAACGAGATAGTTCTCGCCGGCGAGCTGCACGCCGTGACCGGCGTAATAGACCATCGCCACCGTGTTCGGACCGCGCGAGGCGACCTTGGCGGAAAAGTCCTGGACGACGCGCAGCATGTCGTTCTGGGTCAGATCGGTCGCGGCGACCACCTCGAAGCCGGCGGAGTTCAGGAACTGCGCCATCGATTGCGCGTCATCGTCGGGGTTCGCAAGTTGCGGCGCGTTCTGGTAGTTCGCATTGCCGATCACCAGCGCCACCCGCTGCTCCGGGCCTTGCAGCGCGGCGGGAGCCGGCTGGGCCGGGGCGACTTGCGCGGAAACGGGCCCGCAGGCGAAGCCGAACAGGCTTCCCAGGAGGCTAGCCGTCATCAGGAAAGGCTTTAGGTGGAACATGGCGTGCTCCTCTGGCACTCATCTCGATGGGAGATTGGTTGCGAGGAAGCCTGACCGCGTTCGAGCTTGCGGTCCGTGATCCCTATCACCATGGCGGCGGACGTGATCTGAATCACGCTTGGAACCTGCTATGGTGAGCGATCGATTGGGAGGACACATGCTGAAATCGATCGATCCGATCCTGACGCCCGACCTGCTCTGGCTGCTCGCCGCGATGGGGCACGGCGACGACCTCGTTTTCGTCGATGCCAACCACCCGGCCACCCGCATCGCGCAGAGCACCGCATCACAGCGCCTGATCCAGCTGCCGGGCATGAGCATGGAGGTCGCCATCCGCGCCATCATGTCGGTCTATCCGCTCGACGATTTCGATCCCGATCCGGTGCGTGTGATGATGCCGGTCGACGATCCCGACCGCGTGCCCGAGGTGCAGCGCGCGGTGCTGGCGGAGATCGCTCGGGCCGCCGGGCGCGCCATCACGCCCGGCAAGCTTGCGCGTCCGGATTTTTATCGCGCGGCAGGGGCGGGTTTCGGCGTGGTGCAGGTCGGCGACAGCAGGGGCTATGGCTGCTTCCTGATCAGGAAGGGCGTGATCAGCTAGCGGGGCTGCGTTCGATCGACGCACCGCTGGATGCAAAGCGGATGCGATCTCGTGTGCGATGATCCCGCACATGGCGACCTTCAGCCAGCACTCGAATTTGAATGGCCTTCTCGCATCCGCCTGTCTATGGTCGATCCATGCCTCGCCTTGTGTGTCTATTCGTTGCCATCACCCTGTCGCTGCTGCCCACTGTCGCACCCGCTGAGCCCGTGCAAAAGCGTCCCAAGCCGGTCTGGAAGGGCTACGGTTTTCTGCCGGGCTATCGTCAGCCGCTGAGCAACAGCATTCCGCTCTACAAGCAGAAGGACGCCATGCGCCGCCTGTCGCGCGCCGACCGGCGCCACTGGTACATCGACCCGGTTCCGCAATATTACCGCTGGGATGGCGAGTGGCACTATTTCGGCCGTCCCGGCTTCAACGGCGGCCGCTACAATGGCGGCAGCTTCGGGCCGTGCTGGACGCGCACACCGATCGGGCCGATCTGGAATTGCGGATGAGGGGCTGATCGCGCCGTCATCATGGGTACTCATCCATCACCGTCACCCTGAGGCGCTCGCCTCTTCGGCGAGCCTCGAAGGGCGACGGCCCGGCTGCATCGGGGCCATTCATCCTTCGAGGCTCCCCGCACGACGCTGCGCATCGTGCGCCTCGCGCCTCAGGATGACGGAGTTAACGGTTGGCTTGATGGTGAGAGGGTGTGCGCGTCGTTCTCGCGCTCGTGCCCCGGACGCAGCGCAGCGTCTCCCTGGCGATGCGAAGCATCGTCCAGTTCGACGGTGCGCTGCAGAGCCGGGGCCCATGTTGCAGGGGAGTTTGCGGCCTCTGGGTTCCGGCTCCGCGCTTCGCTTGTCCGGGACACGAGAGTTGAGGCCTTACGAAAAGAACGCGATCTTCTCGGCCTGGGTCATGCGGCGGATGGGGGCGAGCGGGTCGTTGGCCGGTGCGCGGGGTTTTTGCAAGATGCCGCTGGCGAGGATGGTGGCGCCGAGCGAGGGCTCGGGCAAGGGCGCAGGCAGGGGCGAGGGCATCGGCAGCGTCGCGGTCGGCGCTGCCGCGAATGTTGCCGTGGCCGCCATGGCCGGGGCCTGCTGCTCCATCACTTCGGCGGCGGCTTCCGCGATGGCGTCGGTGAGGCGCGCGAGCGAGTCCATCGCGATCGGCGCGTCGGCGGGGGACTCTTCAGTGACGATCGGCTCAGCTGCGATCGGTTCCGGCAGCGCGGCGGCAACGGGCGTTGCGATGTCCGAGGCCATCGGTTCCGGCGTTGGCGCGACCGTCTCGACCGGCTCGATGATCTCGTCGAAATCAGGATCAGGCGCGGCCATCTCCATCGCGATGGCCTCGAGGATGGCTTCGTCCTCGGCTTCCGCAGCGGCGTCGAGCGAGAACTCGTCGCTTGCCTCGGTCAAGGCGGCCGCTTCAGTGGCCGGCTCTTCAAACGAGACACCTTCGAGCTCGGCATCATCAGGCATGACATGGTCGAGCGCTGCGTCTTCGGCGGCCGCGTCCATGGCCTGCTCGGCAATGGCGGCGGTCTCAGTGACGGCGGCTGCTTCGACCTCGGGAGCTGCTGCGATCTCCTGCTGCGTCTCCGTAAAAGCCAGGGGTGCTTCGCTGGCCATCGCCGCGGGCGCCGTCTCGACAGGCGAGGCTTCTGCGACGGACGATGACGCCTCCTGCGGCGTTGCGCCGCCGCCGTCGAGCTGCTCGACCCGATCCTTCAGCAGATCGAACGCAGCCTTGAGCTCGACGCGAGGATCGAGGGTCGAGATCTGTCCGCAGGCGGTCTCGATCGAAGCGAGCTGCGAATCAATGAGGTCGCAGATTCGCCCGTCGGCGCCGATCTCGCGCCAGCGCCAGGAGATCTCCTTGATGATGCGCACCCCGCGCGGGATCGGCGCGAGGCTGGCCTCGATCGCGGCGGGATCGAACGCTGCGAGTGCGATCGTCTCGGCCTCGCGAATGGCGCGGCGAATCTCGACCAGCGCCTCGGGCAGGCGATCCTCGACGACGGGTTGCCGCTGTGCCGCAAGGGTTTCTTCGATTCTGGCGACCGCGTCGAGCACCATGCTTGTGTCGGCATTGCGGTTGCGCTTGGCGTATTCGCCGAGGAACCAGCGGCCGCGCGCGGTCTCCATGAAGGCTTCGCGGATCGCGTCGTAATCCTGCTCGTTCGGCTCGGCCGCGCGGGCAGACATGGGCGAGAGGGCGAATGCTTCGTTGGCCATGACAATCTCGTCGCGCAAATCAGTGCGCGTTACTGTAACGATCACCACGATATCGACCGAATCGCAATTGGTTTGATGCAATCCGAATCACAAATCCCCATCGCGGCAGCGAAGAAGCGGCGATTCGCCGTGAACCTCGCTGTGTTCTATTCGGCCTTCTTCGCGGTTCTGGGCACGCATATGCCGTTCTTCCCGGTGTGGCTGAAGGCGATCGGCGTGGACGCGGCCTGGATCGGCCTCATCAACGCGCTGCCGGCGATCACGCGCTTCACCACGCTGCCGCAGGTCACGGCCTTTGCCGAAAAGCGACATGCCATTCGCGCCGGCATCATGGTGTCGGTGCTGGCGACGGCGATCGGATTTTCGGCCGTCGGCCTGCTGCAGCAGCAGCCGCCGCTGGCGCTGTTCCTGATCTACGCGCTGACTTGCATCATATGGACGCCGACGATGCCGCTGACCGACGCCTACGCGCTGCGCGGCGTTGCCCGCTACGGGCTCGACTACGGACCGTTGCGGCTGTGGGGCTCAGCCGCGTTTGCGGCCGGCTCGCTCGCCTGCGGCTATCTCGTCGACGTCATCGCACCGCGCGACCTGATCTGGGTCATCGTGGCGTGGGCCGTCGTTGCGGTTCTCGCCAGCCTGCTGCTTCAGCCGCTCGACGATCTCGGGCGGAGGACGCCGGAGAGGCATGCCGGCAAGGCGCTGCTGCGCGATGCCGGCTTCTGGGCCGTGATCGCATCGGCGGCGTTGATCCAGAGCAGCCACATCGCCTTTTACACCTTCTCGGCCATCAACTGGCAGCTGCGTGGCATCAGCGGGCTGACCATCGCGGCGCTGTGGACGCTGGGCGTGATCGCCGAGATCGTGGTGTTCGCGCTGTCGCCGCGCTTCTCGCTGCATCCGTCCACGCTGATGGCGATCGGGGGCTTGAGCGCCGTGCTGCGCTGGATCGTCACCGCCAGCGAGCCGCCGCTCGCGCTGCTCGCGATCGCCCAGCTCGGCCATGGCTTCAGCTTCGGCATGACCATCCTCGGCACCATGAATCTGCTGGTGCAGCGTGTGCCCTCGCATCAGATCGCGCGCGGGCAGGGCTATTATGCCGCCTGCAACGGGCTGCTCGGCGCAACAACGTCGATCGCCTCAGGCGCGATCTATGCCCGCATCGGTGATGGCGTCTATTACGTCATGGCCGCGATGGCCGCTGCCGGTGCCATTCTGATCTGGTCGGCGCGGCATCGGCTGATCGCTCATCCCCAGAGCGAGGCGTCCGGCGGATAGACCAGGCTGCCGTCATAACGCAGGCCGTGGTCGCGGTCGCGCGCCAGCAGCAGCGGGCCGTCGAGATCGACGAAACGCGCCTGCGGCGTCACCAGCATCGCAGGCGCCATCGATAGCGAGGTCGCGACCATGCAGCCGATCATGATCTCGAAGCCGAGCACTTGGGCGGCATCGGCCATGGCAAGGGCCTCGGTGAGGCCGCCGGTCTTGTCGAGCTTGATGTTCACGGCGTCGTAGCGTTCGCGGAGCGGCGCGAGCGAAGAGCGGTCATGCACGCTCTCGTCGGCGCAGACCGCTAGCGGCCTCTTAATCCTTGCCAGCGCCTCGTCCGTGCCCGCCGGCAGCGGCTGCTCCACCAGGGTGACGCCGGCCGCGGCGCAGGCGGCAAGATTGTGCTCCAGATTGGCCTCGGTCCAGGCCTCGTTGGCATCCACGATCAGCTCGGATTCGGGGGCAGCCCTGCGCACGGCCGCGATGCGCTCCGAATCGCCGTCGCCACCGAGCTTGATCTTGAGCAGCGGCCGGTGCGCGGCCTTGGCGGTCGCCGCGGCCATGGCCTCAGGCGTCCCTAACGAAATCGTGTAGGCCGTGGTGCACTCGCCCGGGACCGGGCGGTCCAGCAGGTTCCAGGCGCGCAAGCCCGCCGCCTTGGCCTCGAGGTCGATCAGGGCGCAATCCAGGGCGTTGCGGGCCGCACCGGGCGGCATGGCGGCCTGGAGGGCCTGCCGCGTCAGCCCGCCCGCCACGGCCTCCTGCATGGCCTGGATGGCGGCCAGCGTCGCCTCGGGCGTCTCGCCGTAGCGGGGATAGGGCACGCACTCGCCGCGACCGGTCAGGCCGTCCCGGCTGACCTCCGCCATAACAGTCACGGCCTCGGTCTTGGCCCCCCGGCTGATGGTAAAGCTGCCGGCGATCGGGAAGCGCTCGATTCGGGCCGTCAGAGACACAAGTTTGCTGGAAGTCATTTTGAACTCTGGCGAAATCTGAACCTGCTAGTTACCTCTAGCAACTAACAATGGGCAGTTGGGGATACCTTCTCTGGGTAAGGGCGCGTGCGCAACCATCCGATTCTATCCGTTTCCTGCGCCTCGGCACGGGAGCGGACATCTTGAGCGGCGATCCGAAGCTGGAGCGGATTGCCAAGGGCAACGCGCTGGCACTCTGCGCCACCGGGACCTGGACCGCGAGCTTTGCGCCGGTCCTGGAGCGGATGGTGGCTGACGCCGAGAAGCTCGCCGGCGGTCCGCAAAACATCTTCATCGACGTCTCCGAGGTCGCCAAGCTCGATACTTTCGGCGCCTGGCTGATCGAGCGGCTGCGCCGCAGCCTGACCAAAGGACCCGTCGAGGCGCAGATCGCGGGGCTTTCCGCCAATTATTCCAGCCTCGTCGACGAGGTGCGGCGGGTCAGGGCGACGGCCGTGGTCGACAGCAGCCCGATCACCATCACCGGCATGCTGGAGCAGATCGGCCGGGCCGTGGCTGGCGTCGCCGGCACGGTGGCAGGCCTCGTCGACATGCTCGGCGCCGTGCTCGCGGCGGGTTTTCGCGTCCTGATCCATCCGCGCTCGTTCCGCCTGACCTCGACCGTGCACCACATGGAGCAGGTCTGCTGGCGCGCGGTGCCGATCATCGTGCTGATCACCTTCCTGATCGGCTGCATCATCGCGCAGCAAGGTATCTTCCACTTCCGCCGCTTCGGCGCCGACATCTTCGTCGTCGACATGCTCGGCGTGCTGGTGCTGCGCGAGATCGGCGTGCTGCTGGTCGCGATCATGGTCGCGGGCCGATCCGGCAGCGCCTACACCGCCGAGCTCGGCTCGATGAAGATGCGCGAGGAGATCGACGCGCTGCGCACCATGGGCTTCGATCCGATCGAGGTCCTGGTGCTGCCGCGCATGATGGCGCTCGTGCTGGCGTTGCCGATCCTCGCCTTCCTCGGCGCGATGGCCGCGCTCTATGGCGGCGGTCTGGTCGCCTGGCTCTATGGCGGCGTCCAGCCGGAGGCCTTCCTGCTGCGCCTGCGCGACGCCATCTCGATCGATCATTTCATCGTCGGCATCGTCAAGGCGCCGGTGATGGCCGCCGTGATCGGCATCGTCGCCTGCGTCGAAGGGCTCGCCGTGCAGGGCAGCGCGGAATCGCTGGGTCAGCACACCACGGCGTCGGTGGTGAAGGGCATCTTCTTCGTCATCGTCATGGACGGAGTGTTCGCCATCTTCTTCGCCTCGATCGGGATGTGACGATGGCAAGAGAAGCTCAAAGCGAGATTCAAAATCCCATCATCCGCGTCCGCGACATCACCGTGCAGTTCGGCAGCACACGCGTGCTCGACGGGCTCAACCTCGACGTCAAGCGCGGTGAGATCCTTGGCTTCGTTGGCCCCTCGGGCGCGGGCAAATCGGTGCTGACGCGCACCATCATCGGCCTCGTGCCGAAGGTGGCGGGCTCCATCGAGGTGTTCGGCGTCGACCTCGATTCCTCCAGCACGTCGCAGCGCCGCAACGTCGAGCGGCGCTGGGGCGTCTTGTTTCAGCAGGGCGCGCTGTTCTCCTCGCTGACCGTGCGGCAGAACATCCAGTTTCCGATGCGCGAATATTTGCGCGTCTCGCAGCGGCTGATGGACGAGATCACCATGGCCAAGCTCACCATGGTCGGGCTCAAGCCCGAAGTCGCCGAACGCTTCCCGTCCGAGCTCTCCGGCGGCATGATCAAGCGCGTGGCGCTGGCGCGCGCGCTGTCGCTCGATCCCGACCTCGTCTTCCTGGACGAGCCGACCTCGGGCCTCGACCCGATCGGCGCCGGCGACTTCGACGAGCTGGTGAGGACGCTCCAGCGCACTTTGGGGCTGACCGTTTTCATGGTAACCCACGACCTCGACAGCCTCTACACCGCATGTGACCGCATCGCCGTTTTAGGGAACGGTAAGATCATTGCGGCAGGGTCGATCGCCGACATGCAGGCCTCGCAGCATCCCTGGCTGAGGCAGTATTTCCATGGCAAGCGCGCCCGCGCGGTCATGGGTTGAGTAGCTGGGTTGAGTAACCGGAGCACCTGATGGAAACGCGGGCGAATTACGTATTGATCGGCTCGTTCACGCTGGCGGTGATCGCCGCCGCGATCGGCTTCGTGCTGTGGTTTCAGTCGCTGCACACCACCAAGCAGCGCAGCCCCCTGCGCGTCGTGTTCGAGGGGCCCGCGGCGGGCCTGCGCAACGGCGGCAGCGTCAACTTCAACGGTATCCGAGTGGGCGAGGTGGTCTCGGTGAAGCTGGACAACCCGCGGCGGGTTGTCGCACTCGCCATGATCGAGAACAACGCCCCGATCCGCAAGGACACGCTGGTCGGCCTCGAATTCCAGGGCCTCACGGGCGTCGCCGCAATCTCGCTCAAGGGCGGCGATGAGGCCGCGGCCCCGCCGCCGCTCGACCAGGACGGCATCCCGACGCTCACGGCGGATCCCAACAAGCTCCAGGACGTCACCGAGGCGATCCGCGCCACGCTGCAGAACATCAACAAGATCGTCGCCGACAATCAGGAGACGGTGAAGAACTCGCTGAAGAATCTGGAGACCTTCACCAATTCGCTCGCCCGCAACTCCGAGAAGATCGACGGCGTGATGGCCAAGGTCGACGGCGTCATGCTCAAGGCCGACAATCTCATGCTCGGCCTCAACACGCTGGCCGGCGGCAAGGACGGCGGCGAGCTGTTCCAGGCGGTGAAGTCGATCCGCGAGCTGGCCGAGGATTTCGACAAGCGCTCTGGCGCGCTGATGAGCGATGGCCGCCGCACCCTCGGCGACATCAGCCGCGCCGTGAACAATTTCGACCGCAACCCGACCCGCGTCCTGTTCGGCGCCAGCAATTCATCGCAAGCAGCCCCGCCACCCGAGCCGCCGAAGCCGGCCGCAGCGCCAGCCGCGAGCGGCAGGCGGTAATAGGCGTCGCCTTTCGCTGGCGTGTCCCGACAAGCGGCAACGCATAAGCGTTGCCGCGCAGAGCCGGGATCTAGAAGGCAACACGGAACAGGTTGAGAGATGGGCCCCGGCTCTGCAGCGCACCGCTGAAGAAGCGCTGCGCCGCGTCCGGGGCACAAGCAAACAAAAACGGAGCCTTCGAGGGCTCCGCTTTCATTTCGCTATTCGCTGTTCGCCATTGGCGAGCTTCCGCTCACCCCAGCCGTCCCGCCGCATGCGCGAGCAGGGTGTACACCAGCCCCGTTTCCGAGATCAGGTGGCTGCGCAGCTCCTGCGGGCCGCGGCCGTCGCGGGCGACTTCGTCGAGCAGGCGCTCGAACTCGGCGACGTAGCGGTCGACCGTGCCCTTGAAGTTGCGGTCGGCGCGGTACTTGCGGGCGACCTCGTCGAAGGCCTTCTGGCCGGCGGGCGTGTAGAGGCGCTTGGTGAAGGCCTTGTTCTCACCGCGCTGGTAGCGGTCCCACATCTCGGCGGCGAGGTTGCGGTCCATCAGCCGGCCGATGTCGAGCGACAGCGATTCCAGCGGATTGCCGCTTGCTTGCGGGGCCTGCGGCTGCGGCGCGGGGGCGGCACGGCCACGCGGAGCCTCACGTCCGGTCGGGGTGCCCTGATTGGCGTCCGTCCGGTTGAGGAGGTCCGACAGCCAGCCGTCGCGGCCCTGGTCGTTGCCGCCAGGTGCAACCGGCGGCGCTTCGGTGCGGCGCGAGGGAGCCGGCATGCCGAGGTCCGGCGGCGGCAGCGTCGAGGCGCTGCCGGTGTCGCGCATGCGGGTCTCGGTAGCCCGGCCACCGACGGCGGCCATCATCGGCTCTTCCTGGCGCTGGACGGCGACGGAAGCGCGGCCCGCCGTGGTGCCGTCGAGGCCGCGGCCGTGCTGGGCCACGATGCGGTTGAGCTCGGCGAGGGCCTCGATCTGGTCGACGATCACCTTGCGCATCTGCGCCGTGCTCTCGGCGGCCTCCTGCGGCATCTCGAGCACGCCGCGGCGCAGCTCGTTGCGGGTGGCTTCGAGCTCGTTGTGCATCTCGAACGCCATCTGCTTCATGCTGGAGACGAGGTTGGTGAACTTCTCGGTCGACTGCTTGAACATCGCATCCGCCTCGTCCGTGGTCTGGCGGTAGATGGCGTGCATCGCCTCGATGGTCTGGCGGGGCTCCTCCTCGGACGCCGCACGCACCGCCTCGAACTGGCGGGTGATCGCGGCCGAGCCTGCGCCGGCGGTCTCGGCGACGACGCGGGCGATGTCGCGGGCGCGCTCTTCGGCGGCCGCCAGCGATTCATCGAGCAGGCCAGTGAAGCGCGACAGCCGCTGGTCGAGATCGGCCGTGCGCAGGTCGATCGTGGTGACGAGCGATTCCAGCGCCTGCTTGCGTTCGGCGAGCGAGGCGGTGGTGTTCTTGTTGCTCTGCTCGACGACCTGCGCGGCCTGGACCAGCGCCTGGCCGTGCTTGTCGAACTGGGTCGACAGCTCGCCGAGATCCTGGAGCGCCTTCGTGGTCTTGCTGTTGAAGACGTTGAGCTGCTCTTCCAGGTTCTGCGTCGCAGCGCCGTTGCGCGAGGTGACGTCGTTCATCGCCGAGACGAAGTCGGCGACGCGGGTCACCAGCGCCCGCTCGAGCGAGTTGAGGTTGTCGTGCGCACCGGTCAGCACCTCCTGGAGCAGGATGTTGCCTTCGCGCAGACGCTCGAACAGGGCCACCGTGTCGGTGCGCAGGATCTTGCTGGTCTCCTGCATCTCGGTGACGGCTGCGATCGAGACCTGGCGCGACTGGTCGATCGCGGAGCGCGAGGCCTGCTCGAGGTCCTTGAGCGACTTTCCGACCGCGCTGGTCGCAATCTCGCTCGCCGCGTTGATGGTGCGGGCGACTTCCGAGCCGTTGCCCATCATGGTCTGCGAGAAGGCCTGGCCGCGCGTCTCGATCGACTTCAGCGCGTCGGAGGTGACGCGGTCGATGTCGAGCGTGAGCTGGCTGGTCTTGGAGCCGATCGCGTCGACCAGTGCGCCGCGCTTGGCGTCGATCATGTTCGACAGACGGTCGGCCTGCTGCTGCACATAGGTGACGATCTCGTCGGTCTTGCCGGTCATGGCCTGGCCGAAGCTGGAGCTGGCGGCGAGCACCGAGCGCTCGACGTCGGCCGAGCTCGACTTGACCCGCGAGCTCGCCTCGTTGGAGGCGGAGATCAGCGCGTTCTGGGCGTTGAGCGCGCTGGTCTGGATGTCGCTGGTCGCGTTGGTGGTGGCTGCGCTCAGCGTACGCTCGATCTCGGTCGAGATGGTGCGGATCTGGCTCGCGGCGTCGGCCGAGGTCGAGGTCAGCGAGATCTGCGCCTCACGCGCGCTGT
The DNA here is from genome assembly GCF_002795245.1 of Bradyrhizobium forestalis. Classification (GTDB taxonomy): domain Bacteria; phylum Pseudomonadota; class Alphaproteobacteria; order Rhizobiales; family Xanthobacteraceae; genus Bradyrhizobium; species Bradyrhizobium forestalis. The sequence goes on from NZ_PGVG01000044.1 coordinate 30,320, forward strand.
TGAGGATGGTCGAGGCGGTGTCGGCGCCGACCGCGGTCAGCGTGCGCTCGATGTCCGTCGTCAGCGACTTGATCTGGCTCGCCGCATCGGTCGAGGCGGAGATCAGTGAGCCCTGGGCCTCGCGAACACCGCTGGTGAGCGCCTCGATGGTGGCGCCGCCGGCGGTCGCCAGCGCGCGCTGCATCTCGGCCGCGAGCGAACGGACCTGGCTGGTCTGTTCGGCCGAGACCGCGAGCAGGGTGCTCTGGGCGTCGCGGGCGCTGGTGGTGATCGTCTCGGCGGTCGTCTGGCCGACCTGCGAGAGCGAACGATGCACTTCGACCGCGAGCGACTTGACCTGGCTCGCCGCATCCGAGGACGCCGTGACCAGCGTGCTCTGGGCCTCGCGGGCGCCGCTCATGATGGTTTCGGCCGTCGAGGTGCCCGCCATCGTGAGCGAGCGCTGCACGTCCGAGGACAGCGCCTTGATCTGGTTGGCGGTCTCGGTCGAGGCCGCGATCAGCGTGCTCTGCGCATCGCGGGCGCCGGCGGTGATCGATTCCGCCGTGGTGGTGCCGGCCATCGACAGCGAGCGCTGCACGTCGGCGGTGAGCGCCTTGACCTGGCTGGCCGCATCCGAGGAGGCGGAGACGAGGGTGGTCTGCACCTCGCGGGCGCCGGCCAGGATCGAGGCTGCGGTGGCGGAGCCCGCCGCCGACAGCGTGCGTTCGACGTCGGCTGCGAGCCCCTTGATCTGGCTGGAGGCCTCGCCCGATGCCGCGACCAGCGTCGACTGCGCTTCGCGGGCGCTGGTCAGGATCGAGTTCGCCGCACCGGTGCCGACCGCGGTCAGCGCCTGCTCGACCTCGGCCGAGGTCATCTTGAGCTGGGCGTTGACGTCGGAGGAGACCGTCAGCAGCGACTGCTGAGCAGTCCGCGCGCCGGTCTGGATCGTCTCGCTGGTGTTGACGACGAGGTTGGTGAGCGAGCGCTCGGCGTCCTCGACATGCGAGCGGATCGCGGTCGAGATCATCTCGGCGCGGGACATCATGTCCTCGCTGGCCTGGCGTCCGCTGCTCTCGATGCGGCCGGCGACGGCCTCGACGCGCGAGCCGAGCAGGTCCTCGAACTGCGCCACGCGCACGTCTATGTCGCTGGCGACCGAACCGACCTTGGTCTCGATGGCCTGCTGGATGTCCTGGAAGCGCGCCGTGACCGTATCGGTCAGATGCGTGCTGCGGCCGTCGATGATCTCGGTGACGCCGGTGATGCGGCGGTCGACCGCCTCGATCGCCTGCGCGGTGCCGTCCGTGAGCGTCGAGCTCAGCAGCGTGAGGCGCGTGTCGATCGACTGCACGGCCTGCGAGGCGCCGTTGGTCACGGCGGTGGTCAGGTAGGTGAGGCGGGAGTCGATGGATTCGAGCGCCTGCGACGCGCCGCCGGTGAGGGTCGTCGTGAGGTGCGTCAGCCGCGTGTCGATCGACTGGATGGTCTGCGATGCGCCATCGGTCAGCGAGGTCGTAAGGTGGGTGAGGCGGGAGTCGATCGACTGGATCGCCTGCGCAGCACCGTCGGTCAGCGACGTCGCCAGCGTGTTGATGCGTCCGTCGATGGTTTCGGTCATGGACTTCGCGCGGGTGTCGAACGACTGTTCGAGTGCGGCGACGCGGCCGACGAGCTGCTCGTCGAAGGTCCTGATGTGGCCCTCGATCGTGCCGTCGAGGCTGGCGATCTTGCCGTTCAGCGAGACGTCGAGATTGCTGACGCGTTCGCCGATCGTGGTCTCGAATTGCACGAGGCGCTGGTCGAGCACCGCCGTGATTTTGCCGCCGTTCGCCGTGAAGCGGGTGTCGAAATTGTCGACATAGGTCTTCAGCGTCTCGGTGATGTCCTCCGTGCGCTGGCCCATGCGCTCGACGATCTCGCCGCCGAAGGTCTTCACGGTGCGGTCGAACTCGGAGATGTGGCGCGTGATCAGCGCGCCCAGCGTGCCGGAGTCGCGGGCGAACTTCTCGACCAGCTCGGTGCCCTGGTTCCTCACCAGCTCGTCGAAGGCGCTCATCTGCAGCGACAGCGAGTCGTGTGCGGTCTCGGTCTGGCTGACGACCTTCGCGACCAGGGCGTTGACGGTGGCGTCGAGCGCCTCGCTCGCCTTGTCGCCGCTCGTCATGATCTGGCCGGCGAGGCGGGTGCCGGCATCGTCGATCTTGGCGGAGATGTCGGTGGAACGCAGCTCGAGCTCGAGCAGCAGCGAGTCCGACGAGTTCTTCAGGGAATCGTGCACCTGCTCGGTACGCTCGGAAATGCCGTCGACGATCGCGGCGGAACGCTGCTCGAACTCGCCGGTGATGCGGTCGATGCGCTCGTTCAGCATCTCGTGGACGCGGTCGGCGAGGTCGACGAACTCGTCGTGGACGTGGCCGGTCTTGAAGTTGAGGCTGGTGGTCAGCCGCTCGCTGGCGTCGAGCACGGCGCGCGTGGTCTCGTTGCTGGCTTCCTCGAGGCGGTCGAGCAGGTCGCCGCCGCGCTCGCCGAGCGCGAGGATCATGTTGTCGCCGGCATTGCTCAAGGCGCTGGTGATGTGGGCGCCGCGCTCTTCGAGCGCGCCGGTGATGGACTTGGCGACCTCGTCGACGCGCGAGGCGATCGCGTCCGAGATCAGCGCGATGTCGTGGCGCAGGTCGATCTGCACGCCGGAGATGGCGCTGCGGACCTGCTCGGCCTGGCCGACCAGATTGTCGCGCTGATGCGCGATGTCCTGGAGCAGGGCGCGGATGCGCACCTCGTTGTCGGAATAGGCGCGTTCGAGCGCCGCGACCTCGTTGGCGACCAGCGTCTCGAGCTCGCCGGCGCGCGCAATCGCGCGCTCGATGCCGTCGCCCATCGCCGCGACCTCACGGCGGATTGCCTGGCCAACGGTGACCATGGAATCGGAGGCCGAGCCTTCCGGCTCGGAGAAGCGGATCGCGACCTGCGCCATCGCCTGCGCGATCATGCGCATTTCCTGGCCGCGCCAGACGAGGCTCGCCAGGAAGTAGAACAGCATGATCGGCGCGAAGAACATCGCGACGAGACCGGCGATGACGAGCACGCCGCCGCTCTGGCCCATGGCGGCCTGGATCGAGGGCAGGAAGCCGACGGTCAGCGCGGCGCAGGCGGCGAGCCAGATGCCGGCGAAGATGGTGGCGAAGGTGTAGACGCTGCGGGCAGGGCGGCCCTTCTGAAGCGCCTGGAGCAACTGGCCGATGGTCTCCCGGTCGTCATTGGCGGCGCGGCGCGAGGCGCGCGGCTCCTCGACCTGGTCGAACACGGTCGCCCGCTCATTGGCGGCCGGTCGCGGCTCGAAGCTCGGCTCGTCGAAGATCGGGGGCGCGGGCGGCGGCACCGGGGGCGCCGTTTCGTTGTTGCGCAGCGTCGCATTGCGGCTGGTATCCGCAGCGGTGTCACTGATGTTCAGTGCTTCCTGGATCGCAGAAAGCGCAACTTCTGTGGGGTCTTTGACCTTTTTCGGAGTGTTCGCCATGTTCAGTCCGAGCCCTTGTTACTTGTACGCGTCCCCCCGCGAGCCCTGCGCGCGGCGCAAGCCCACAGACCGGATCATGCCGCTTGCGCGGATCTCCGAGCCGTCCCCACCCGGACGGCTTGTCCGCCAATTTCCGCAACATCCTATTGGCAGAGCGTCGCGAATGAAATGCCTGCGATTAAGACAATCTTAATCATCGTTAACAGGATCGCGGCGTAACGCCTTAGCAATAAATGCAATTCTCCACCGAACTCGGCCGATTGCGGCAACTTGTTGTCAATAAACGGGCAGATCTACGTCAAACAGCCCAAACATTTCATTAACCATTTTCATGCTTGGGTGAGGGGACCCTGACCGCCGGACCGGCGGCCGCCGTGCGATGCCGGGGCCCGTGCCATGACGCCTGAACTGCAACGGATGGACTGGATGCCGTCGCCCCCGCTTGCACCCTACAGCCCGCTCGACCTCGATCACCTCTCCCGGATGACGCTCGGCGACACCGAGCTGGAACAGCAAGTGCTGGCGATGTTCGCCGAGCAGGCGGGCCGCCTGCTGGCGGCGATGGCTGCGGTGCCGGCCGAGACCGGCGCGCTCGCGCACAAGCTCAAGGGGTCGGCGCGAGGGATCGGCGCCTTTGCGGTGGCCGATGCCGCAGCCAGCCTGGAGACCGCGATCCGGACCGGCCATGGCCGGCCCGATGCCTTCGCCGCGCTGAAAGAGGCGGTGACGGAGGCCCGCGCCGCCATCGAGGCGATCCTGAAGCCGTAAGCCGATACGGTCGGAGCCGGGCTCTAGTCTTTTGTTTTGACGCGTTTTCTTCCCGCAAAACGGGATTCAATTCGGATCAAAACGCTATGGCGCCGGGCTGACCGACCCGTTATAGGACAGCCCGGACCTTCCCAGCACCGCGGCAGTACGAGCACATATGGCCAAGATTCACTTTGTCGACCACAAGGGCGAAACCCGCACGGTGGAAATCGAGAACGGCGCAACCGTGATGGAAGCCGCGATCCGCAACAGCATTCCCGGCATCGAGGCCGAATGCGGCGGCGCCTGCGCCTGCGCGACCTGCCATGTCTATGTCGACGAAGCCTGGCGCGAGAAGGTCGGCAGCCCGACGCCGATGGAAGAGGACATGCTCGACTTCGGCTTCGACGTGCGCCCGAATTCGCGCCTGTCTTGCCAGATCAAGGTTTCCGACGAGCTGGACGGTCTCGTCGTGGCGACGCCGGAACGCCAGGCCTGATCGTCTCAAAATACACTACATGCTCGGCGGCACGACCTCGATGCCGCGCTTGTGCCAGCGTCTGAGCCTCTCGATCACCTCTGCGGTCAGCGGCGCGGGGCGCCGCGTCGCCTCATCGAGCAAGACGCCGACCGACGTCGCCGACGCGATGCACTTTCCTTGCGAGAACACGACCTGCTCGAAGGTCACCGACGTTCGTCCGAGCTTCACGACGCCGAGGCCGAGCTCGATCGCGTTGGGCCAGTGCAGCTCGGCGCGGAAATGGATGTCGAGCCGCACCATGATCCAGGCGAGGCCTGGCGGGGTTAGCCCGTATTCGGGAAGCTTCATCAGCGTGACGCGGCCGGTCTCGAAATAGGTGGCGTAGACCGCGTTGTTGACGTGCTGGTTGGGATCGAGATCGCCGAAGCGGACGTTGTCGCTGAGACGGTAGGGATAGTCCTCAAGGCGCGGCGTCGTGTCGAGGCGGGCTGGTGCGTTCACCGATTGATCTCCGTCATATCGGATCCCGTTACAGCCCAGTTATTCTGACCCGGCAAGTGGGCGCGGCCGCGGGGTGCTCCCGCTTTTATGCCTTCCCTGTTCCATCCCCGTTGGCTAGACAGGCAGGGTCACCTCTGCCCAACGGGCTCCGTCCAACCGATAACGACCGATAAAGAGACGACATGAGCGACGTGATCAAAACCGATGTGCTGATTATTGGCGCCGGCCCCTGCGGTCTGTTCGCCGCCTTCGAGCTCGGCCTTCTCGACATGAAGGCGCATTTCGTCGACATCCTCGACAAGGTCGGCGGCCAGTGTGCCGAGCTCTATCCGGAAAAGCCGATCTACGACATTCCCGGCATTCCGCACGTCTCCGGCCAGGGGCTGACCGACGCGCTGATGGAACAGATCAAGCCGTTCCATCCGACCTTCCATCTCGGCGAGATGATCGAGACCGTGGAGAAGATCGGCGATCCCGCCTTCCGCTGCACCACCGATGCCGGCAAGGTGTTCGAATGCAAGGTGGTGGTGATCGCGGCCGGTGGCGGCTCGTTCCAACCCAAGCGTCCGCCGGTGCCGGGCATCGAGGCCTATGAAGGCACGTCGGTGCATTACGCCGTACGCAAGATGGAGACGTTCCGCGACAAGAACGTGCTGATCGTCGGCGGCGGCGATTCAGCGCTCGACTGGACGCTCAATCTGCATCCGCTGGCCAAGCGCATCACGCTTCTGCATCGGCGCGACGAGTTTCGCGCCGCGCCGCACAGCGTCGAGCAGATGCGTGCGCTGGTCGCCGGCGGCAAGATGGATCTGCGGCTCGGCCAGGTCACCGCGCTCTCCGGCGCTGACGGCAAGCTCACCGGCGCGACCATCAAGGGCAACGACAACAGCTTGAGCGAGATTGCCTGCGACACCATGCTGCCGTTCTTCGGGCTGACCATGAAGCTCGGCCCGGTGGCGAACTGGGGCATTGCGCTGGAGAACAATCTGGTGCCGGTCGAGACATCCGCGTTCGAGACCAACGTATCCGGCATCTTCGCGATCGGCGACATCAACACCTATCCCGGCAAGATCAAGCTGATCCTGTGCGGCTTCCACGAGGGCGCGCTGATGTCGCAAAAAGCCCATCGTTATGTCTATCCGGAGAAGCGGCTCGTGTTCCAGTACACGACCTCGTCCTCCAGCCTGCAAAAGAAGCTCGGTGTCAACTGACGCAACGCAGCGGGGAGGCGATGCCCCATGTTTCTGGTGCTGGAACCGTTCGCGAAATCGCCGTAGTCTGCGGCCATTCCGGTCGTGGAATAGCAAGGTGATCTAATGCGGAATTCTTCCAGCTCTCGGCTGCTCTCCTTCCTCGCGCTCGCATTGTCGCTCGCGACGGTGACGCCGTGTGCGGCGCAGACCGCCGAGCCGACGGCGGCGGGCCTCTGGCAGAAGGTCGAAGACGGCAAGACAGTCGGATGGTTCCTCTTCATCGATCACACCGGCGTCTTCGAAGGCGTGATCGCCAAGACCTTCCCGCGGCCAACCGACAATCCGAACGAAGTCTGCTCCAAGTGCACCGACGATCGCAAGAACGCGCCGGTGCTCGGCATCTCCTTCGTCCGCAATATGAAACGCGAAGGCTTGAAGTACGAAGGCGGCAACGTGCTCAATCCGCGCGACGGCCAGATCTGGAAGGCCAACATGCGGGTCAGCCCCGACGGCCAGACCCTGACGCTGCGCGGCTATCTCGGCATCGCGCTGCTCGGCAAGGACGAGACCTGGACGCGCTTACCCGATGCCTACATCGCCCAGGTCGATCCTGCCATCGTCGCAAAATACCTGCCCGCGCAGGCTGCCGCCGCGAAGCCGCCGGCGCCCGCGGCGAAGAAGGGTGGCGCGATGGCGCCGGCGAAGCAGTAGGGTCTCGTACGTCGCGCACTGCGCGGCCTCAATAGCTCTCGCTTTGGCGCAGGGGCCTTCCCCGCCACCGGGTCTCCAGCCTGTGCGGCCATCTTCGCCGAAAGGCGAACACGTGCCGGACCCGCTCCAGTAGTTCCCCGGGATGCGCGCTGGCGCCGGATTTGCATAGCTGTCGGCAAAGCTGCTGGGGGAGCGAGTCGCCGTCTCCACGCCGTCCGCGCACCATGCGGAGGGCGGACGGCAGCGTTTGCCTCGCGGCGATCACTTCGACCGCGGAGACAACATGAGAGCAATATCGTGTGCCGCCACGCTGCTGGGATTGATGGCGCTATTGGCTACAGCGGCACTGGCGCGCGACGACGGGCGCTACGCCAACTCGCCATTAAAACCCTGGTTCGAGAGTCTGCATAGCGAATACGGGCAGTGCTGCTCCGACGCCGACGGCTACGTCATTGCCGATGTCGATTGGGAGTCCGATCGCGGTCACTACCGCGTGCGGATCGACGACGAATGGGTCGTGGTGCCCGACGGTGCGGTGATCACCGTTCCGAACAAGATCGGCCGCACCATGGTGTGGAAGCACTATATCGACGGCCATCCGCGCGTGCGCTGCTTCATGCCGGGCAGCATGACGTAGACGCGCGTGCCATTCCGGTCAGCGCGGAGCACCGAACCCGGAATGACAAAGCGAAGCTTAGTGCGCCTGGTTTTCCGAACCCGCGCTCGCGAGCTGCTTGATCCGCGGCGACAGCACCGAGACCTGCGCGGGCGAGGCCGGCATGCCGGCGACGGTCATCGCAGGGCTTGCCGACTGCTCCTCGACGCCGGCGCCGCCGAGCACCTGCACCTGCGTCGCCGAGATCGGAAACGATGTCACTTCGTAAGAGGGAAGCTCAGCGGCGAAGGCGCCGGCCGAGCTCGCAATCATGGTGCCGGCAACGGCAATCATCGAGAGAAAACGCATTGGAAAATCTCCGTGGAAGATGTCAATCGGAGGTTTGGTCGCGTCGATGCAGGATCAGGTTCGCCCGTGTGCGAACATTCCCATCGCCTTCGGCGCAGATATTGATTGCTTGATGCGAAAGGACGAAACGCGGAAGAAGTTTTCCGTGCCAATGTTTCCGGACGGTTTCGCCGAAGCGCCGATGCGCCCGCTTAGCGCTCTTGCAGATCGAGCTGCGGAGATTTGACCGCGGTGGCGGCCTCGGGAAAGCACAGGCGCATCGTCGTGCCGCGGCCCGGCTCGGAGGCGATGACGAGCTCGCCGCCGTGAGCGGCCATGATCTCGCGGACGATCGACAGGCCGAGGCCCGCGCCGTTGCCTGCGCTGTTGCCGGTCTGAAACGGCTCCAGCAGCTTGTGCTCCGGACCCCCGGGCAGGCCTGCGCCGTCGTCGTCGATCGAGATGCTGCCGCGGCCGAGGGTGGCGACAATGCGTCGCGCGCCACGGGCGTGGATAAGCGCGTTGCCGACGAGATTGGCAAGCGCACTGCGAATGGCGGCATCGACGCCCTGCACCAGGAACGCACCTTCGTCGGTCCGCTCCAGCGCGAGCTCGATGCCGGCGTCCAGCGCCGACGGACCGAAATCGGCCAGCACGTCCAGCGTGATTTCGGCAAGATCGATCGGCCGCTTTTCGATCGCGTGATTTTGCAGGCGCGCGAGGTCGAGCATGGCGGACACCAGCGACGTCAGGCGGCGGACGTCCCGTACCAGCTCGGCCTTCAAGGCCGGATCGGACACGTCGTCGATCTTTGCGCGCAGCAGCGTCAAGGGCGTGCGGAGCTGATGGGCGGCATTGCCGAGAAAGCGGCGCTGCATCCTGATATAGGCGTCGATCTCGCCGAAGGCGCGGTTCAGCGCCTCGACCAGGGGCTTCAACTCGGAGGGGACTTCGGACAACGAGATCAGGCCTTGCGGGGCCGATGGGTCGATCGCGAGCGCACGGCGCGCGACCCGTTCGATGCCGCGCGAGACGAAACGTGCGGCAAGCGCCGAACCGATCGCGACGGTCGCCGCAAAGGCCAGCGCCACCAGGATGATCGAAAAAATCCGGTTGAGAAGGAAGTTCCCGGCCATTCGGCCGAAGCGGACCTGAGGCTCGCCGACCATCGTCGTAAGCCGCAAGGAGCCCCGTTGCGCAACGGCGAGACAGAACGTGCTGTTCTGGTCGTGTGTGCTGAAGACGGACAGGCCGACCGGCCCGCGATAGGGAAAGGCGAAGGGGAGGGGCGGGCGGTGCTCGCTACCGTACTCGCTGACGAGATCGCCCACGGACACGACGTACCAGAGGTTTGGACTGTCCGCCTTCAATTCCTTGAGGGCGGGAGTCGGACGTATCGTCAGGTTTTGCCCATCGAAATCAGTGGCACGATCGAGAACGGCGGCCACGACCCGGCAGGCCCTGAACTCGCGTTCTTCCAGCGGGTACCGCCAGACGAAGATGCTGACCATGATGAGGAAGATGGTGGTCGCGGCGATGCCGAGCGACAGCGCAAACGTCCGGGCGATCGACCTCATCGAGGGGTTGCCAGCCGCAGGATGTAGCCGATGCCCCGCATGCTGCGGATCTCGACGTCGCCGCCGAGCTCGGCCAGTTTCTTGCGCAGACGCGAGACCTGCGCTTCGAGCGTATTGGACTCGATCTCGTCGTCGAAGCCGTAGATCTCCTCGATCAGGGCGGCGCGGGTGATGACGCGGTCGCGCCGCATCAGCAACGCGCCAAGGATCAGCGCCTCGCGCCGGCGCAGCAGGATCTTGGTGTCGGCGACCACCGCCTCGTTGCTGCCGAGGTGCAGCTCGACATTGCCGAGCGACAACACCGAGGGGGCGAGCAGCCGGGGCCGGCGCAGCACCGCGCGCACGCGCGCGATCAGCTCCTGCGGCTCGAACGGCTTGCCGAGATAGTCATCGGCGCCGCCATTGAGCCCTTCGACGACATCCTCCTTGGCGTCCTTGGACGTCAGCATGATGATCGCAGGCCGTTCGGCCGACTGGCTCAGCGCCGTGACCACCTCGAGCGCATCGCCGTCGGGCAGCATCCGGTCGACGATCGCGAGATCATATTTGAAATTGTCCAGCGCCTGGCGGGCGTCGGCAATGGAGCCGACGAGGTCGACGACGCCATGCAACTGTCCGAGCAGGCGGCAGACATAGGCGCCGATCTGCGGTTCGTCTTCGATCACGAGGGAGCGCACGCGGGTCGTCCTTGACTCTGCTGGGGCAACAAATCCCTGACCGTGACGTTCCCTGGCCGAATTCTGGCGTTTCGGCTCGTGCGCAAGGGTTCCCATTAAGGCAGCGAGCTTGGCGAATAAAAGGCAGGAACGGGAGAGCGCGCGGGCACGGCCCGTCAAGTTTTGCGGGCGTGACGGAAGCCCGGCAATGTTCGGGCAATGTTGATCCGGTCGTGGCGGCCTGGCCGGGGGCTGGACAAGTCCGGGGTGCGGATTGCGTCTTGCAATCTTGGGGCAATTTTGCCGGGCCAGATGCTGTGGCTCCAAACCACATCAGTCGACTCGGCCAGCAAGGCCGGTCCGGGGCCCCTTAAATGACGTATTTCGAAGAAGCCGCTCTCCGCCTCACGGTGACTGCGCGGCGGACGACCGCCTGTCTCGCTGCACTCGGTGCGATCATGGCGACTGCGCAATCCGCATCGGCGCAGACCGCGTTCACGCTGCCAGCGCCACCATTCGAGCTGCCGATGCTGCCTTCGCCGTCCGGAAACTGGACCGTCATGGTCGGCATCGGCGGCGAATACACGCCTGACTTCGTCGGATCGAAGAACGGGAAGTTTCTTCCGATCCCGATCTTCACCATCCGCCGTGCCGGATCGATCGACCAGTTTCGCGGGCCCCGCGACAGCGCCAGCATCGCGTTGCTCGATGTCGGCAATTTTCGTGCGGGTCCTGCGTTCAAATACGTCTCGTCGCGCAAGAGCGACAAATATGCGGAGCTGACCGGCCTCGGCGACGTCAAGGCCGCCTATGAGCTCGGCGGCTTCGTCGAATATTATCCGGTGGACTGGCTGCGCCTGCGCAGCGAGTTGCGCCAAGGTGTGGGCGGCCATACCGGCACCGTGGCCGACGTCTCCGCCGACGTCATCGTGCCGCTGATTCAAAGGCTGACGATCTCGGCCGGCCCGCGCTTCACCTGGAAGAGCACCAAGGCCGCCGCGCCGTATTTCGGCGTCGATGCCGCGCAGGCGCTGGCATCGGGATTGCCGAGATACGATGCCAGGGGCGGTGCGCACTCGGTCGGCTTCGGCAGCCAGATCTCCTACCGCATCAATCCGCAGTGGGAGGTCCACGCCTATGTCGAGTACGAGAAGCTGCTCGGTGACGCCGCGGACAGCCCGCTGGTGAAGCTGCGCGGATCGTCGAACCAGACCACCGTTGGCGTCGGGGCGTCCTATTCGTTCGATTTCAGGATTCGATGAGCCGCCATGCGCCGCATTGCTTTTCTATGGGTTGGCCTCGCGGCCGCTTGCATCGCCCTCGGCGCCGCCGCGGCGTTCGAGACGCGTGCGAGCCGACTTCAGGCGATCAAGACCGTCGGCATCGTCTCGGCGATCGGCGAGGAGATGAGCCTGACGCGAGCCGGCCTGACCGGGCTCGGCAACGCCGCGCAAAGCGCCTCGATCAGCGCATGGGGGCTGGACGAGCTGATCGTCCAGCAGGCGACGAAGCTGCTCGGCGGGCGTTTCCGCGTGCAGCCGGTGAGCTACAGGCGCGCAGCCTTCGCTGCGATCAGGGATTCGGCGGTCGCGCCCGTCAACCTGCTGCGGAGCGATCCGTTCAAGGAGCTGGTTCGCAGCGATGTCACCCCGCAAGGGCTGGATGCGTATATCGTCATCACCCGGGCGAGATCGAAGCTTGGAAACGGCCGCAACGTCGAGGGTGTTGGGCTCGCCGAATATCGAACGCTGCTTGCAGATTATGGCCTGATCCACGCGCTGTACGAGGTTCGCGTCGTTGACGGCAAGTCGTTCGACGTGATCGAGAAGCGCGCGGCCGCGCCGCTCGACAACACCGGGACGGTGAGGATCGCCGGCCCAAGCGGGCCGGTCGACGAGCCGTTCGAGCGCTCGGCTTCGAGCGAACGGCTGCGCGCGGCGATAGCGGACCTCATCATCCGCAGCCTACCCCTCACGCTGGGCGACATGCATCTGATCGAGGGCCAGTGACCGTTCTTGTTTTGACGCGTTTTCTTTACGCGAACCGGTATCCACTTCGCTCGAAAACGCTTCAGGTCACCGGCGCCGGATTGAACAGCGTGAGGTCGTTGTGGATGCCCCAGCGGTCCGACCAGGGCTTGATGCGGCCGGAGGCGACGTCGAGGATCAGGCGGAACAGGTCCCAGCCGCATTCCTCGATGGTCTTCTCGCCGGTGGCGATGCTGCCGGAATCGAAGTCGATCAGGTCCTTCCAGCGCCGCGCCAGCTCGCTGCGGGTCGCGACCTTGATCACGGGCGCAGCGGCGAGGCCATAGGGCGTGCCGCGGCCGGTGGTGAACACCTGCAGCGTCATGCCGGAGGCGAGCTGCAGCGTGCCGCAGATGAAGTCGGAGGCGGGGGTTGCCGCGAACAGCATGCCCTTCTGCGTCGCCTTCTCGCCGGGCGACAGCACGCCGGCAATAGCGGAGGAGCCGGACTTCACGATCGAGCCGAGCGACTTCTCGACGATGTTGGCAAGGCCCCCTTTCTTGTTGCCGGGCGTGGTGTTGGCGCTGCGGTCGGCGCCGCCGCGTGCCAGATAGGAATCGTACCAGGCCATCTCGCGCACCAGCGCACGGCCGACATCCTCGTTGATGGCACGCCGGGTGAGCAACTGGATGGCGTCGCGCACTTCGGTGACTTCCGAGAACATCACGGTGGCGCCGGCGCGGACCAGGAGGTCGGCGGCAAAGCCGACCGCGGGATTGGCGGTGACGCCGGAGAAGGCATCGGTGCCGCCGCATTGCAGGCCGATGACGAGATCGGGTGCCGGGCAGGTCTCACGCTTGCGGGTGTTGAGCACCTTCAGCCGGGCCTCGGCCTGGGTCATGATGGCATCGACGATGGCGCCAAAGCCGTCGAAGGCTTCGTCCTGCATGCGCACGATGGCGTCGTTCACGCCTTCCGGCACCAGGCGCTCCGGCGCGAGCTTCTCGCAGCCGAGCCCGACGACCAGGATCTCGCCGCCGAAATTCGGGTTGAGCGCGAGGTTCTGCAGCGTGCGGATCGGCACCACCGCGTCGGGCGCGGTGATGGCGACGCCGCAGCCATAGGCGTGCGTCAGCGGCACGACGTCGTCGACGTTCGGGTACTTCGGCAGCAGCTCGGCGCGGATGCGCTTGACTGCATATTCCATCGTGCCCTTGACGCATTGCACCGAGGAGGAGATGCCGAGGATGTTCTTGGTGCCGACCGAGCCGTCCGGATTGCGGTAGCCTTCAAATGTAAAGCCTTCGAGCGGCGGCAGCGGCGCGGGCACGGCGGTCGAGATTTCGAGCTTGTCGAGGGCAGGGGCCTCCGGCATGCGGATGCGCGCCTCGTCGACCCATTCGCCGGCCAGGATCGGCGAGAGCGCGTAGCCGATGATCTCGCCATAACGGATGATCGGTGCGCCTTCCGCGATATCGACCAGCGCGGTCTTGTGCCCTTGCGGCACGAAGGCGCGCAGCGTCAGCCCGCTGGCGAAGCGGGAGCCGGCGGGGAGCCCGAAATCATTGACCACGATCGCGACATTGTCGCGCTCGTTGAGCTTGATGTAGCGGGGCTGCTCTTTCGCTGCGACGTCCTGGTCCATCTGCTTTTGCCTCAAGAACGGAAGAAGCCGTGTTTTCGTTCACCTCTCCCCGGAGGGGAGAGGGCGGCGCGTAGCGCCGGGTGAGGGGCCGCGGCTTCCAAGAGAGGGCGTAACCCCTCACCCGGATCGCTGTGCGATCCGACCTCTCCCAAAGGGAGAGGTGGGCACCTGCGCCGCGGGCACGAACATCGCTCGTCAACCCGGATTGGTATAAGCCGTCTTCACCGTGGTGTAGAATTCGCGCGCATAGGAGCCCTGCTCGCGGGCGCCGTAGCTCGAGCCCTTCCGGCCGCCGAACGGCACGTGATAGTCGACGCCGGCGGTCGGCAGATTGACCATCACCATGCCGGACTCGCTGTTGCGCTTGTAGTGCGAGGCGTATTTCAGGCTGGTGGTGCAGATGCCGGAGGCGAGGCCGAACTCGGTGTCGTTGGAGATCGCGAGCGCTTCCTCGTAGTTCTTGGCGCGGATGACGGCGGCGACCGGGCCAAAAATCTCCTCGCGCGCGATGCGCATGTTGTTGTTGGCCTCGGTGAACAGCGCCGGCTGCAGGTAGTGACCGGGGTTCTCGCGCTTGAGCAGCTCGCCGCCGAAGGCAAGCTTGGCGCCTTCGTCCTGGCCGATCTTGATATAGCGCAGGTCTTGGTCGAGCTGGTTCTGGTCGACCACTGGGCCGATATGCACGCCGGCCTTGAGCGCGTCGTCCACCGACAAGCCCTTCAGGCGCTCGGCCATCGCCGCGACGAACCGGTCGTGGATGCCTTCGGTGACGATCAGGCGGGAGGAGGCGGTGCAGCGCTGGCCGGTCGAGAAATAGGAACCGTTGACGGCGACCTCGACGGCGGTCTTGAGGTCGGCGTCGTCGAGCACGACCAGTGGATTCTTGCCGCCCATCTCGAGCTGGAATTTCTTCATGGGGTTCGAGAGCACGCAGGCCTGTGCGATCTTGCGCCCCGTCTGCACCGAGCCGGTGAAGGAGATCGCGGCCACGTCCGGGTGCTCGAGCAGGGTCTGGCCGACCACGGAGCCGGAGCCGACCACGAGGTTGAACACCCCGGCGGGAATGCCGGAACGGGTGATGATCTCGGCGAGCGCATGTCCAGAGCCAGGCACCAACTCGGCCGGCTTGAACACGACGGTGTTGCCATAGCAGAGCGCCGGGGCGATCTTCCAGGCAGGGATCGCGATCGGAAAATTCCAGGGCGTGATCATGCCGACGACGCCAATCGGCTCACGGGTGAGCTCGACGTCGAGGCCGGGACGGACGGAAGCGCCCTTCTCGCCGATCAGGCGCAGCGCTTCACCGGCGAAGAATGCAAAGATCTGGCCGGCGCGGGCGACCTCGCCGATGCCCTCGGGCAGCGTCTTGCCTTCCTCGCGCGCGAGCAGCCGGCCGAGCTCTTCCTTGCGGGAGAGAATCTCGGCCGAGATCTTGTTCAGCGCGTCATAGCGCTCCTGCGGTGTCGAGCGCGCCCAGGCGGGGAAGGCGGCCTTGGCGGCGGCGATCGCCTTCTCGGTCTGCGCCTTGTCGGCCTTGGCATATTCGCCGACGAGATCGTTGGTGTTGGAGGGGTTGATGTTCTTCGTGACGCCGGAGCCGTCGACCCATTCGCCGCCGATGAAGTTCTTCAGGATCGCAGTCATCGTTTCCTCCAGAGTAGGTTTCATTTCCAGTTTGGCGTGATCCTTGTCGGAAAACCGGTGTCCACTTTTCCGGGATCACGCCCCCTAACGAACGAGGCAGGGACGCTTGTCGTCGAAGGTCCAGCCGGGGATCAGGTCCTGCATGGCAATAGCGTCATCCCGGGCGCCAAGTCCATGCTTCTTGTAGAGTTCATGCGCGGCCTCGATGGCAGCGCGGTCGATCTCGATGCCGAGGCCCGGACGATCCGGAACGGCGATCTTGCCGCCCCTGATCTGGAGCGGCTCTTTCGTCAGCGCCTGGCCGTCCTGCCAGATCCAGTGGGTGTCGATCGCCGTGACCTTGCCGGGGGCGGCGGCGCCGACATGGGTGAACATGGCGAGCGAGATGTCGAAATGGTTGTTGGAGTGCGAGCCCCAGGTCAGGCCGTTGTCGCGGCAAGTCTGGGCGACGCGCACCGAGCCTTGCATGGTCCAGAAATGGGGATCGGCCAGCGGAATGTCCACCGCGCCCAGACGCAGCGCATGGGAGAGCTGCCGCCAGTCGGTGGCGATCATGTTGGTCGCGGTCGGCAGTCCCGTGGCGCGGCGGAACTCGGCCATGATCTCGCGGCCGGAGAAGCCGGCTTCGGCGCCGCAGGGGTCCTCGGCGTAGGCGAGGATGCCATGCATGTCCTTGCAGAGGCTGATCGCCTCGTCCAGCGACCAGGCGCCATTGGGGTCGAGCGTGACGCGCGCGCTCGGGAAGCGCTTTGCGATGGCGGTGACAGCCTCGATCTCCTGCTCGCCGCGTAAGACGCCGCCCTTGAGCTTGAAATCGGCGAAGCCGTAATGGTCGTGGGTGGCTTCCGCGAGCCGGACCACGGTCTCGGGCGTCATTGCCTCCTGGTGGCGAAGATTGAACCAGTCGGGCTTGCCGGTCTCGCCCTTGATGTAGTCGAGCTTCGACTTGCGCCGGTCGCCGACGAAGAAGAGATAGCCGAGCGTCTCGACGCTCGTGCGCTGCTGACCCTCGCCGAGCAGTGTTGCGACAGGGAGTCCAAGGTGCTGGCCGAGCAGATCGAGCAACGCGGACTCAACGGCGGTGACCGCATGGATCATCCCGCGAAGATCAAAAGTCTGCTTGCCGCGGCCGCCGGCGTCGCGGTCGGCGAAGGCGGTGCGGACGTCGGCGAGGATGTTGTTCATCGCGCCGACGGTCTGGCCGATGACGAGATCACGGGCGTCCTGCAGCGTCTGCCAGATCTTCTGCCCGCCCGGCACCTCGCCGACGCCGGTGTGGCCGGCATTGTCGGTGAGGATGACGATGTTGCGGGTGAAGAACGGCGCATGCGCGCCGCTCAGGTTGAGGAGCATGCTGTCGCGGCCGGCGACCGGGATCACCTGCATCGCCGTGACCACTGGCGCGCCAGAAATGTCGGTCCGGGCCATCGCACGCTCCTCCCTGTTTTCTGTCCTTATTCTGCAGCCTGTTGTGACGATCGTGCGGCGGGCAGCTTCTTCACCAGCGCGGTCAGCTCCGCGATCTCCTGCTCGGTGAGATCGGTCAGCGGCGGACGAACCGGGCCGGAGTCGCGGCCGATCACCTTCATGCCGGCCTTGATGATCGAGACCGCGTAGCCCTTCTTGCGATTGCGGATCGCGATCAGCGGCAGGATGAAATCCTTCAGCCCGGCGTGGATCGCCGCATGATCGCGCTTGCGCACGGCGGCGTAGAAGTTGGTGGCGAATTCCGGCACGAAGTTGAACACGGCCGACGAGTAGGTCGTCACGCCCATGTCGAGATAGGGCAGGGCGAAGGTCTCGGCGGTCGGCAGGCCGCCGACATAGGTCAGGCGGTCACCGAGCTTGGTGTAGACGCGGGTCATCAGCTCGATGTCGCCGATGCCGTCCTTGTAGCCGACGAGGTTCGGGCAGCGCTCGGCAAGGCGCGCAAGCGTGTCGGGCTGGAGAATGGCGTTGTCGCGGTTGTAGACGATGACGCCGATCTTCACGGCGGCGCAGACCGCCTCGACATGGGCGGCAAGGCCGTCCTGCTCGGAATGGGTGAGATAGGGCGGCAGCAGCAAGAGGCCGTCGGCGCCGGCCTTTTCCGCACCGATCGCGATCTCGCGGGCGATCGCGGTGCCGTAGCCGGTGCCGGCGAGCACGGGCACGCGGCCCTTGGTCTCGTCGACGGCGACCTTCACGACTTGCGGAACCTCTGATGGCGTCAGCGAGAAGAACTCGCCGGTGCCGCCGGCGGCGAACAGGCCGGCGACGTCATAGCGGCAGAGCCAGTCCATGTTGGCGCGGTAGGTCGCCTCGTCGAAGGAGTAGTCAGCCCTGAACGGCGTGACGGGGAAGGACAGGAGGCCCGATCCGATTGTCTGGGCCATTTCCTGCGGGGTCATCTTGCTCATGGGCGCGGCTCCCTTCGTGCGTGTTGTGGAGGACGCGGGCCGAAAGCCGCGCGTCCATGCGCCGGTGTTTAGGAGACCGTTCGATGCGCGTCCAAGCCAAAGCCTATATCGACCGATGCGGATTGAGCATCAATCCTCCGTCAGCTCCGCGGAGGACAATTCGCCGGCGATTTTGACCAGCGCCGACAGCAGCGGATTCTCGTCCTCGCGCCGCCACACCATGAACAACTCAACGGGGACGCGGGTGCGCAGCTTCAGCGGGCGCAGCCGCACGTCGGAGATCTTCAGGCTCGCGGCCGCGGCCGGCACGATGGCAAGGCCGAGGCCGGCGCGCACCATCGCGAGGATGGAATGGATCTGGCTGAGATGCTGAACGTAGCGCGGCAGCACGTCGGCGCGGGTGAACAGCGCCACCAAGAGGTCGTGGAAGTAGCGGCTCTCATAGGGCGAATACATCACGAAGGGCTGGTCGTCGAAATCCTTAATGGTGATGCTGTCGGCGTTCGCCAGCGGATGTTTCTTCGGGATCGCCGCGAGCAGGGGCTCGGCGACGACGCGGCGGCTGGTCAGCTCGGGCCGCGCGATCGGCGGCCTCAGCAGGCCGGCGTCGATCTGGCCTGAGGTCAGCGCCTCGAACTGGTCACCGGACACCATCTCCTTCAGCGAGAAATCGACCTCCGGCAATTTGGCGCGGCAGGCGGCGACGAGCTCGGGCAGGAAGCCGTAGGCGGCGGCCGCGGTGAAGCCGATCTTGAGCGAGCCGGTCTTGCCGAGTGCGATGCGGCGGGCGACCTGCGAGGCGCTTTCGGCAAGCTTGAGGATACGCCGTGCCTCCGGCAGGAAGCTGCGTCCCGCCGGCGTCAGGCGCACCGAGCGGCTGGTGCGCTCCAGCAGCGGCGCGTCGATGATGTGCTCGAGCACCTGGATCTGCCGGGACAGCGGCGGCTGGGTCATGTTCAGCCGCGCGGCGGCGCGGCCGAAATGCAGTTCCTCCGCCACCGTGACGAAACAGCGGAGCTGGTTGAGGTCGAACATCGATACATGCCTTAGATGAATAAGGCGTTTCCCCGGCACTTCTAGCATCGATAACCCCCAAAACAAAGACGGCGGCTTTTGAGGGCCGCCGTTGAGTTGCCTGGTCAAGCTCCCATGGGAGCTCTCAGGAGGAACGTTTGAGCGTCACCCGCTCGATCTTGCCGACGATGACGAGATAAGCGAAGGCGGCCACCAGCGCGTTGGCGCCGACGAACACCAGCGCGCCGTTGAAGGAGCCGGTCGCGGCCAGGATGTAGCCGATCACGATCGGCGTAGTGATCGAGGAGAGATTGCCGAAGGTGTTGAACAGGCCGCCTGAGACGCCGCCGGCTTCCTTCGGCGAGGTGTCGGAGACCACCGCCCAGCCGAGCGCGCCGATGCCCTTGCCGAAGAAGGCGAGCGCCATGAAGCCGACCACCAGTGCCTGGCCGTCGACATAGTTGCAGGCAATGATCGACATCGACAACAGCATGCCACCGACGATCGGGATCTTGCGCGCCAAGGTCAGCGAGCCGGTCCTGCGCAGGATCGCATCCGAGATGATGCCGCCGAGCACGCCGCCGATGAAGCCGCACAGCGCAGGCAGCGTCGCGACGAAGCCGGCTTGCAGGATCGACAGCCCGCGCTCCTTGACGAGGTAGACCGGAAACCAGGTCAGGAAGAAATAGGTCAGCGTGT
Source organism: Bradyrhizobium forestalis (assembly GCF_002795245.1). Lineage (GTDB taxonomy): Bacteria > Pseudomonadota > Alphaproteobacteria > Rhizobiales > Xanthobacteraceae > Bradyrhizobium > Bradyrhizobium forestalis. The sequence continues at coordinate 49,999 of NZ_PGVG01000044.1, forward strand.
TGATGCAGTACTGGCCGAGATAGACGCCGAGCATCATGCGGTTGGAGAGCAGCTGGCGGATGTGGTCCCAGCCGGAGCCGGCCTCGGGCGCACGCTCGCGCAGCAGATCGTCCTTGGGCGCGTCGAGATCGACCAGGGCGCCGCCTTCCTTGATGTAGTCGAACTCCGCCTCGTTGATCGAGGGATGCTCCTTCGGACCGTAGATGGTCTTGAGCCAGACGAGACCCATGACGATGCCGAGCCCGCCCATCACGAAGAAGACGAAGCGCCAGCCGTAGCTGTGCGCGATCCAGCCCATCAGCGGCGCGAAGATCACGGTGGCAAAATACTGCCCCGAATTGAAGAAGGCCGAGGCGGTGCCGCGCTCGTTGCCCGGAAACCAGGCCGCAACGATGCGGGCATTGGCGGGGAAGGACGGCGCTTCCGCGACGCCGACCAGGAGGCGAAGCGCGAACAGCACGACGACGGCAGCGCCGGCGCTGAGGAAACCGACCCAGCCCTGCATCAGCGTGAACAGCGACCAGATGATGATGCTGAAGGCATAGACGAGGCGCGAGCCGTAGCGGTCGAGCAGCCAGCCGCCCGGCACCTGTGCCACGACATAGGACCAGCCGAAGGCCGAGAAGATCCAGCCCATGGCGACGGGATCGAGATGCAGCTCCTTGGAGAGCGCGGGGCCCGCGATCGACAGCGTGGCGCGGTCGGCATAATTCACGGTGGTGACCAGGAACAACATGGTCACGATGAACAGCCTGACGCGAGACCTTCTCACGTCCGCTGCGGACACCACTGCGCTCATCATGCGCCTCCTTAGAACTCGAACATTTCCTCAGTCCGACTCCTAGAGGCGCGCGCGGCGAAGTGTCCAAGTTGAAGGGAGTATCGATCGATGCCGTTTTTGGATTGATGGAACGGCAGGTGGGGGGAACGATGCTGGCGTGACGAGAATGTGCGAGCGATGGTGATGCGCGAGATTATGCCGCGCGTCCCGCTGTCATTCCCCGCGAAGGCGGGGAATCCAATACGCCGCGGCTTCTCGATTCAACCATCGCTGTCACGGAGTACTGGATCGCCCGCCTGCGCGGGCGATGACACCGAGTGTGTGGAGGCGGCACGGACTACTGCTGCGCGCTGGGCAGCAGCTGCGGCAGAAACCCGCGTGTCACGTTCGGCGGCACCGCATCGAGCCCGAGCACGGCGCTCGCGGCCGGCAGCGCCGCATCCGCCATCGCAGCGTGGCCTTCCGCACTCGGATGCACCGCGCCGCCATAGACGGCGGAGAGCACGCCCCAGGTCGCGTCGTGAATGTCGGTCGGCTGGCTCGCCGCCGGCAAGCCTTGCGGATAGGTCATCGCAGCAAAATAGCTGTCATTGGCGTCGCGGATCCAGCGCGCGCGGGGCAGGTAGGCGCGATATTCCGAGGCGCCGCGGCCGCACAGCATCGGCTGGCTCGCCGCGCTGACGATATCAGGGTTGAAGCTTTGGCCGTTCTCGGCAAAGCAGCTGCGGTCGAATTCGGGATCGTTGCCCGAATGGGCGCAGAAGCCGTGATCGGCGAACGCGGCCTGATGCGCGTCGACGAAGGTCATGCGGTCGGCCTCGGGATCGCGGCACAGCGCGCCACGGGTGCAGGTGGCGAGCCCCTTCAGCTGCGGCAGGAATTCCGTGTCGACGAAGCTGGAGACGCGGGCGCGGCGCTGCGGATCGGCGTTGAAGGCCGGATGGATATCGAAGCCGGCACGGCCGCCGCGGCAGGGCGCGCCGCCGTCGGCGAGCGCAGGATTGGCGTAGGAGACATAGACCACGTGCGAGAGGTCGCCGCCGACGAGCGGCTTCAGCGCCTCGCGCAGCTTGACGAAGTTCTGCGGCAGCTCGCGCTGTAGCGCATCGCGGGAATCATCGACGCTCGCCATCACGCCGGAGCGGCGGAACAGCGTCCGCTCGGTCGCGGTGTCGACGATGACGTCGGCGACCAGGCCGGAGAAATAGACGTCGTTGGCGCCGACCGACAGCAGCACGAGATCGAGCGTGCGGTCGGGCTGGCGTTTCTTCGCCGCGGTGACTGCTTCGCGCAGCTCGGCGACTTGGGCGGTCACGCTGGTGTTGCAGACGCCGGTCTTGCCGGGCGGGCATTCGCGGGCGCGCTGCGAGCCGAGCAGCCCGTCGCCAATGCTGGCGCCGGTGCAGGCGAGCGGCAGGTAGGTCACGGCGATATGGGTGTAACGCACGGCGAGCGCCAGTGCGGTGCGCGTCTGGTAGCTGTACAGCGAGCGGTGGCAGGGCGCGTTGAACCAGAGCGCGCTGTAGCGTTGCCAGTTGGCGAGCGTATCCGGCGCCTCGCAGGCGCGGCCGCCCTTGAAGCCGTGGCGGCTCGGCCGGTAGTACTGTGCGCCGGCGGTGCCGAGATAGGAGCGGAAGCAAAAGCCTTCGTCCGACAGTGCCAGCGGCCGGTCCGGATTGCCCTCGCCGGAGGCGATGCTGTCCCCGAGACCGGCGACGAAGATGTCGCGGACCTGAATCTCGGTCTGGACCCGCTGGGTCGGATCGGAGCCGGCGGAGACATCGACGGTCGCAACCGTCTGCTTGCCGTAGCGGACGCGCAAATTGATCGGCTCGGCGCAGTCGAAGGTCGAGGCTTGCGGTCCGTCGCCGTCGTCGAACGACCAGGCGCAGGTGGCGCCGACCGGCACCGCGCCGGTCAGGCGTACCGTCACCGGATGGTCGATCGGTGTAATGTAGTTCTCTTTGACGTTGTCGCGGGTGCAGGGCTGGTTGACCCGGCCCTGAAGGTCGATGCACAGGCGGTTGACCATATTGCGGGCCCAGCCGCGGCCCTCGCTCTGGAGCTCCAGCGATTGTTCGGCGGCAAGGATGCTGCGGTTACGCGCGTTCTCGACATGGAGCAGAAAGTCGCGCTCCTCGCGGAACAGCCGGAAGCGGTTACGTACCTCCCAGGAAATCTGCATGGCGCCGTCCTGCGCGGCGGCCGGCCCGGAGGGCAAAATCGTCAGCAGCCCGACAAGCAGCAGGGCGCCTGCGGAGAGGGTTTTGAGCGATGATCGGAACATGGCCCGCGTTTTCAACGGCAAAGTTGAGGCGGAAATAAGAGAGGATTGCCTTCCCGCCGGCAACCCCTCCGGCTGCAGATCGCAGCCTATCGTTTATTGGCCTGCCGCAGCAGCCGTTCGCGCTCCATCGGTGTCACCTGCTTGGGCAGGTTGGCCTGGGCGCAGGCCTCCGCCAGCCGCCGCCGCTCCTGCCAGGGCTCGACCACGTTCATCCAGAGCTCGCGCGTGCCCATGATGGAGATGGCGAGGCCGAACGGGATCACGAAATAGAGCAGGCGGAACACCAGCAGCGTTGCCAAGAGCTGTTCGCGGCCGAATTCGGGCAGCGCCACCAGCATGGCGGCATCGAACACGCCGATCGAGCCGGGCGCGTGGCTGGCAAAGCCGATCAGGGTCGCCAGAATGAACACGACGGCGAGCGACATGAAGTCGATCGGCGGGTTGGCCGGCATCAAAAGGTACATGGCCGTGGCGCAGAAGCCGAGATCGACCACGCCGATCAGGATCTGCACCAATGTCAGCGGTGCCGAGGGCAGCACCACCTTCCAGCCTTTCTGGCCGAGCTCGCGGCGCTTCTCGCCCATGCAGAGCCAGACCAGATAGGCGCCGATCGAGGCGAGGCCGCCGAGCGCGATCAGGCGGTTGATCGACGATGGGAGCTGATCCATCGAGGAGGCGGCATCCGGATGGATGGCCATGCCGATCGAGAGCACGAAGATGTTACCGAGCCAGAAGGTCAGGCCCGACAGGAAGCAGATTTTCGCGACGTCGATCGCGTTCAGCCCGTAGTCCGAATAGATCCGGAAACGGATCGCTCCGCCGGTGAAGACGGTGGCGCCGATGTTGTGGCCGATCGAATAGGACGTGAAGCTGGAGAGCGCCGCGATGCGATAGGGAACGTGCTTCTTACCGATCGTTCGCAGTGCAAAAAAGTCGTAGAAGGTCAGCGTACAGAACGCGAAGAAGACGCAAATCGCCGCCAGCCCGATACTGCCGCGGGGAATCTCGGTCAATGCGGTCAGGATGACCCCGGTATCGATGCCCTTGAGGGTCCGCACCAGCGTGGTGATCGCGAAGGCGATGATGAAGACGCTTGCGGCAATGCCGAGCCGTCGCCAGCCGATCCATCTCTTGAAGCCGCGTTTCAACGCGGGCAGCAGTCCGTGCATTCATCCTCCCGGCGGGGGGCAAAGACCGACCGGGCCAGGCATTGGCCGGTCGGGCGCGATTACGGCCAAAGGCAAGCATCGATCGCTAGGCATGATCCAGCTCATTTAAGGCAAAAACAGCGGCTTGTGCAGCCCTTGACAACAATAGGTTCTGCGTTGGACCGGCCACTTTTGTCATACGCGGTTCATATCGGCTGCGCGTTAAGCATATGAGTCGTGAAACTGGCTCCGCTCGCGCGCTTGGTGTGCCACCCATGATCTCAAATCCTGGCGTCGTCCGCATTGTTCCAGCGCAAGCGGTTATCGGCCTTTTTGGAACGTCGATGCCGCGTGCCCGTTAGGCTCCATCAGCAATCGAACATGGCGGAATAATGCGGCTTCTTGAGCAAGCCGGCGCCTCCGTGTTCCCAAAACCCGAGAGGATCGGAACGATGGGACTGTTCACAAAGGACATCAAGACCATGAACGACCTGTTCGTGCATCAGCTCCAGGACATCTATTACGCCGAGCAGCAGCTCACCAAGGCGCTGCCGAAGATGGCAAGCAAAGCCACAGATCCGCAGCTGAAACAGGGCTTTTTGACGCACCTTCAGGAAACCAACCAGCACGTCACACGACTTGAGGAAGTGTTCAAGATGCACGGTATCGCCGTGAAGGCGGTCGACTGCCCAGCCATCGACGGCATCATCGAGGAAGCCGACGAGACCGCCGGCGAGGTTGCCGACAAGGCTGTGCTCGACGCTGCGCTGATCAATGCGGCCCAGGCCGCCGAACATTACGAGATCGCCCGTTACGGCAGCCTGATCGCCTGGGCCAAGCAGCTCGGCCGCAACGACTGCGCGGCGGTGCTCGCCAAGACGCTCGAGGAAGAAAAGGCGACCGACAAGAAGCTGACGGCGCTCGCGGAGAGCAAGGTGAATCTGCGCGCGGCGAGCTAGCAATGAGTGCGTGTGAGGATGAACAATGTGAGTAAACACACACATCTTCCATTCACCATTCCCGGAACAGGCTCGTAGCCGGTTACCGATCGTCCACCTCTGTCGGCTCAAGTGCGGGTCGATAGGGGTCGGCAATGTATCAAGTTCTCTACTGCCTCACTGACGAGCACGATTGGCGTCTCGTCGCCCTTGGCGGGGCGGTGTGTCTGCTCGCCAGCGCGGCGGCGATCAGCCTGTTTCAGCGTGCACGCGCCACGCACGGCCCCGGGCGTCTGGCCTGGATTGCCCTGGATGCGGCCGTCAGCGGATGCGGCATCTGGGCGACGCATTTCATCGCGATGCTTGCCTACGGGCCGGGCGGCGCCGGCGCCTACAACATCCCGGTGACAATTCTCTCGTTGATGCTTGCGATCTCCGTGACCTTCGTGGGGCTGAGCATCGCCGTATCGTCGTCGCGCCTGGTGTGGATCGTTCTCGGCGGCGCCATCGTCGGCACGGGTGTCGCGGCGATGCATTACACCGGCATGGCGGCGCTGGAGATGCCGGCACGGGTGGATTGGATTGGAAGCACGGTTGCCGCCTCGGTGCTGTTCGGCATTCTCTTCGCCGCGCTCGCGTTGTTCGTTGCTGCCCGAGGCGACGATATTCGCCACGCGCTGAGCGCGACCATCCTGCTCACGGTCGCCATCGTCGCGCATCATTTCACAGCGATGGGCGCGGTGCTGCTGACGCCGGACCCGACGCTCGCGATCAGCGGGCTCTCCATCCCGCCGGCCTCGCTGTCCTTCCTCACCGCCGGCGCTGCGGTCGCGATCATCGCGATTGCGCTCGTGGCCGCGCTGCTCGACCGCCGCGCCAAGGGCGAATTGGGCCGCCAGCAGATCGTGTTGGACAGCGCGCTGGAGAACATGTCGCAGGGGCTGTGCATGTTCGATGCCGACGGCAAGATCATCCTGTTCAACGAGCGCTATGCCGCGATGCTCCGTCGTACCGACATCCTGCTCACCGGCCGGCTACTGATCGACGTGCTCAGGGAAGAGCAGGCCAAGGGCCAGTGGCAGGGCGACGCCGATGAATTCTTCGCGCGCCTCATCGCCGACGCACGCGAGGGCCGCACCACAACCGACGTCGTCAACCGGTTCGGCCGCTCCATCCGGGTCGTCAACCAGCCGATGCAGGGCGGCGGCTGGGTTGCGACCTTCGAGGACATCACCGAATGGCTGGAGGCACAGGCCAAGATCTCGCACATGGCGCGCCATGATGCGCTGACCAGCCTGCCGAACCGGGTGCTGTTTCACGAAGAGCTCGAGCAGGGGCTGCGTCGGACCAAGTCGGGCGACCAGCTCGCCGTGCTTTGTCTCGATCTCGATCACTTCAAGGACATCAACGACTCGCTCGGCCATCCCATCGGCGATGCGCTGCTCAAGGAGGTCGGCCGCAGGCTGAAGGCGACCGTCGGCGAGAACGACACCGTGGCGCGGCTCGGTGGCGACGAGTTCGCGGTGGTCCAGATCGGACGTTCCGAGGAGACCGCTGCGAGGTCCCTTGCCGGGCGCCTCGTCGAGGTGATCTCGGCGCCTTACGAGATCGACGACCATCAGATCGTGATCGGCGTCTCGATCGGCATCTCGCTGTCGCCGCAGGACGGTAGCAATCCGGACGAGCTGTTGAAGAACGCCGATCTTGCGCTCTACCGCGCCAAGGCGGATGGCCGCGGCACCTATCGCTTCTTCGAGACCGGCATGGATGCGCGCGCTCAAGCGCGGCGCCTGTTGGAAATGGATCTGCGCGCGGCGCTGCAACGCGACGAATTTCAGGTCTATTATCAGCCGATCCGTGACGTCGCCAGCGGTCGCGTCGTTGCCTTCGAGGCGCTGTTGCGCTGGAACCATCCGCAGCGCGGGCTGATCGCGCCCATCAACTTCATTCCGCTCGCCGAGGAGACCGGGCTCATCGTTCAGCTCGGTGAGTTCGTGCTGCGCTCCGCCTGCACCGACGCAACCACCTGGCCCGACGACGTCGATGTCGCCGTCAATTTGTCGCCGGTGCAGTTCAAGAGCCCGAACCTGATCGCGTCCGTGACCGAAGCGCTGGCCGTCTCGGGACTTGATGCGCGCCGTCTCGAGCTCGAGATCACCGAATCGGTGCTGCTCCAGAACAGCGAGGCGACGCTCACGACCCTTCACGAGCTGCGTGCCATGGGCGTGCGGATCTCGCTCGACGATTTCGGCACCGGCTATTCGTCGCTGAGCTATCTGCGCAGCTTCCCGTTCGACAAGATCAAGATCGACCGCTCCTTCGTGTCGGAGCTGGCGACGCGCGAGGATTCCATGGCGATCATCCGTGCGGTGACCGGCCTCGGCCGCAGCCTCGGCATCGTCACCACGGCGGAAGGCGTCGAGAACGACGTGCAGCTCGAGCTGCTCCGGCGCGAAGGCTGCACTCAGGCGCAGGGTTATCTGTTCAGCAAGCCGCGGCCGGCGTCCGACGTGGCGATGATGCTGGACCGCCCGCGGCTGCGCGCGTCGGCGTAAGGGTCAGCCGCGGCGCAGCGCGAAATGCGCGCCGCAGAACGCCATCACCGCACCGAGGCACAGGGCGGCAAGCCCGGCGAGCACGCCCGAGACGGTCGGGATCGGGCTCGGCGCCGAGGCCGCCTGGCCCGCGCCGGCAAGCAAGAGCACGCCGACCGCGATCAGGAATTGCCGCATCCGTTGCGGGATCTGGCCGGAGACGGCGCTCTGCATCAAGCTCGCCGTGAAATAGCCGCCGGAGAAGCCGACCGTGGCAATCAGCCACCAGGCGATCGCCGCGCCCGCGGGGATGTACTCATGCGTGTCGGAGCGCCAGAGTCCGCCGAGGTCGAGCCCGTAGCGTGCGCCCAGCATGTGCACCGCGAGCGCCAGCAGCACGCCGGAGATCATCGCGGCGCCGAGAATCAGGCGGCGCGGAAAATAGGTCGTCTCAGCCATGCCTCGCTTGTAGGATGGGTGGGGTCGATCGCGCAAGCCGATCGCGAATGGGATCAATGAGCGAGATGCGGGGAGCCGAAGCTGGTTCGACCACGAGCTACGCCTACAAGGCCTCGCTGATCGGCTCGGCGCACCGCTTCGAGCTGACGGAGGAGGGACTGTCCTGGCACGTCGCCGGACGCTCCGCGCTGTGGCGCTACGACGAGATCTCCGCGATCCGGCTGTCGTTCCGTCCGGTCTCGATGCAGCAGCACCGCTTTCGCGCCGATATCAGCCGCGCTGGCGGCGGCCGCATCGCGATCCTGTCGACGAGCTGGCAGACCGCGGCCCTGATGGCGCCGCAGGATGGCGGCTTCCGCGATTTTCTCATCGAGCTGCATGCGCGGATGGCGAAAGCGGGCAGCCGCGCGGAATTGACCGCTGGCCTCGGCCGCACGACCTATGCAGCGGTGCTGGCATTGCTCGCGGGGCTGGCGGTGGCAATGGCGGGGCTGTTGATCCGCGCGCTTCTGATCGGCGAATTCGCCGGCGTGCTGTTCATTCTCGGCTTTGCCGCGCTGTTCGCCTGGCAGGTCGGCGGCTTCGTCCGGCGCAACCGGCCGCGGAGCTACAGTTTTGATTGCGTGCCGAAGGCCTTGCTGCCTTAGTCTTCACGCACGCTACTCCGTCGAGTCAAAATCCTCTTCCTTGGTGCCGAGCAGCGAGACGATGGTGCGCAGGCCGGAATCGAGCTGCTCGGGCGAGGGCGGGGCGAGCGCGAGCCGCACCGCGTTCGGTGCATGGCCATGCGCGATTGCGAAGGTCGAGGACGGCGTCAGCGCGATGCCGCGCCTGGCTGCTGCGGCGACGAAGGTCTGCGAGCGCCAGTGCGGCGGCAGCGTCAGCCAGAGATGATAGGAGCGCGGATCGGCGGCGAGCTGGTAGCCGGCCAAGAGCCTCGCGACGGTCTGCTGGCGGCGCGCCGCATCGATGCGCTTCAGCCGGGTCAGCTCGGCGACGGTGCCGTCGGCCATCAGCCGCTGTCCGGCCGCGAGCGCATGGCCGGAGGCGATCCAGCCGCCGGTGCGGACGGCGCTCATCACGCTTTCGCGCAAGTGAGGCGGTACGACGAGGATGCCGAGCGCAAGGCCAGGTGCGACCTTCTTGGACAGGCTGTCGATCACGATGCAGCGGTCGGGCCCGAGCGCGGCCAGCGGCGTGTCGTCGGCGAGGAAGCCGTAGACGGCGTCCTCGATGATGGTGAGATCGAGCTTTTCGGCAACGCGCATGATGTCGGCGCGCCGCGCTGCGTTCATGGTGACGCCGAGCGGATTCTGGATGATGGGCTGGAGATACAGCGCCGACAGGTGGGCCTCGCGATGCGCTTTCTGGATGGCGTCGGGACGCGCGCCGAATTCGTCCATCGGAATCGGGACCAGCGTCACACCGAGCCGCGCGGCGATGCTCTTGACGTAAGGATAGGTCAGCGCCTCGACACCGCAGCGGCCACCGGTCGGAACGAGCGCCGCAAGCGCGGCCGCGAGCGATTGCTTGCCGTTGGCGGTGAAGAAGATCTGCTCGGCCTGAGGCGCAAAATCGTTGCGCGCGAGATAGGCCGCGGCAGCAACGCGCGCGCTCTTGGTGCCGGTGCTGGTCGACACGCGCAGCGCGGATTCGAGCGCGTCGATGCGCTCGAGCCCCGCAAGGCTCTTGGCGATCATCGCCCATTGCTGCGGCAATAGCGGATAATTGACCTCGAGATTGATGCGCGCGTCGGCCGGCTCGTTCATCGTTTCGACTTCGCGCCTGACGTCGCCGGAGATGAACGTGCCGCGCCCGACCTCGCCGACCACGAGCCCACGGCGGAGCAATTCCGTATAGACCCGGCTCGCGGTCGAGACCGCAATGCCGCGGTCATAGGCGAAATTGCGCTGCGGCGGCAGCCGGTCGCCGGGCCTTAACGTGCCGTTAGTGATATCGGCCGCAATGGCATCGGCAAGCTTCACGTACTCGAACTTGGACATTATTGCACCGAGAGCAATCTTTTACTTGCTCCGAGGAGTGTACTGGAGCATTTAGGTTCCATCAAGTTCCGCGATTGAGCCGAGGAGAGCGAGAGCAATCCCACGGCAAAATGAGGTGCAGACGCCCACAAGCGTCGGCGCCAACGGCACCTGCTTCGCCGCGCGGGACGACAGGCCGGAGAAGAAGAATGACCACGATCTCGCAAACTGCCGGGCGGTCTTTACGCCCATCCTCATCGGGCGGATTTTTCACTGCGCTCGCCCATGCCGCCTCTGCGCTGTTCAATCGCCTCGAGCGCCGCTCCGCCGTCAAGACGCTGAACGAGCTCGACGACCGTGCCCTGCGCGACATCGGCATCACGCGCAGCCAGATCGAGGATGCGGTGTACGGGCAGTTCAAGACCGAGCTGTCGCGGTATCTGTAAGCCACTTCCGGCGCGCTCGTTCCTCGCGTGTCCCGGACGCGCTGCAACGCTCATAAGCGCGTTCACGCGCGTCTTCGACGCGCTATGGCGTTGCGGCGCAGAGCCGGGACCCAGTGTCGCCTCGCGAGTCGCTGTTGCATGGGCCCCGGCTCTGCAGCGCATCGTCGAACTGGACGATGCTTCGCATCGCCAGGGAGACGCTGGGCTGCGTCCGGGGCACGAGAGTCTTGTCATTGGACACACCTTCGCGTTCTCGCGGCTCATCGCGCTCGAGCTTTGCTTCCGTCATCTCACCCTCTGAAATGAAAGAGGGCGCAGGGAAGGCCGGGAGCCGGCTGGCACCCGCGGTCCACTGTGCGAATGTTGGCAGTCAGAAAATCTGCACAGCGGCATACAGGTGTAGCCAGGACATCCCGGCCTTCCCTGCGCAGTGGTTTTACGGCTTATGTCGTGCTCTTGTGTCCGCAAAATCTGCCAGGATGTGCGAACGGGCGGTTCTGACCAACCGCCCGTCGCTGGATCCGAGCCCGTTCGTGCTCAAAGGCCTAGAGCCTGTCGGGGAGCGTGGGACGGATTCGGCGT
>NZ_PGVG01000045.1 GCF_002795245.1 Bradyrhizobium forestalis
TGTTTTTTTGATGTGCGTGCAGAACCAGGTATACTACACAGGGTGGATTGTCGGCAGAGTCAGATTTGTATAGAGGAAAGCGCTCTTAGTGGTTATGGATTCCGGGCTCGCCGCTTTGCGACGCCCCGGAATGACGGCGGAGAGGTTGCTCCCCCTCACCCCACGCTCGCCGTCACCACCGCCATCACCGACAGCAACAGCACGATGGTCATGAGCTGGAGCGAGGCGACCGGCTGGGTGCGCCAGGCCGTGATCTTGTCGGACAGCGACAGATGGGCCTCGAAGAATTTCGGCTCGTAGACGGTCTTGAAGACGGCGGGGAAGCTCGGGCCCAGAGCCACCGCGAGCATCGCGTGCATCAGCGAGGCAACCGCGACGAAGATGGCGACGCCGGGGTCGCCGACGAGGTCGTGGTTGCCGACGAGCTTGAGCAGGAAGGCGGCTGCGGCGAAGGTCGGGAAGCTCTGCAGGGTCGCGGTCAGCGCGAGGCCTTCAAGCGCGTTGTGCAGGCGGGACTTTCTGGCGGTGGCGGTGGTGGCCATGGCACGTCTCCCTGATGACATGCGGATGACAGTAGTTGTGATACCGGTGGGGTGATGTGAGATGGGTCACGCCCTATTCCGCGACCGGAGCCAGCGGCGAGATGGATTTCGGGTTCGCGCCAAGTGGCGCCCCCCCGGAATGACCGGAAGTTACAGCTTCCCCTGCCCGTTCATCTGTCTCTGCTGTTGCCGCTGCCACGCACACGAATAGCGCGAATCGTGCAGCCATGTCAGCAACTCAACCCTCAATTGTACACCATGAACCAGGCATTGCGCTCGCGCGTCAAAACGTCTGCAACATCCCTGTGATTTCGCGGATTGCCGATGCGCGAAACCGCGCGTTAGCGTTGCGGAACGTCACGGGGCCACACGAGGACGGGCGGAATGACGGTCGAGAAGCTGAATCGCCAGCGCGTCGTGCACCTGCTCGACGCCTTCGCGCGCGGCGATATCGAGACGGCACTGTCCTGCTGCACCGACGACGTCGACTTTCTCACCCACGCGCCGATCGACGTGCTGCCGCACATGGTGCCGCGCCACGGCAAGCAAGAGCTGCGCGAGCTCTGGCAGACGATCTGGTCGCGCTATTCGGAAATCCGCTACAAGGCGCCGCACATCCTCGCCGAGGGCGAGGCGGTCGCGACCTACATGCACGCCTATTTCAGGAAGCGTAGCAACGACCGCGTCGTGCAGTTCGACATGGCGGTGTTCTACAGCTTCCGCGGCGGGCTGGTGGCGGAGATCCGCGAGATCATCGATTCCTACGACCTGGTGCAGCAGGTGCTGGAGCGCGAGATCGGGCCGCTGATCACGGGCGCGCGGGTGGATTGATGCTTCTCCCCTCGCCGGGAACTCGCGCCGAGACCCGGAAAATCACGGGGTTCTATTGTAAATCTCACAAAGCCCGTTCAATGGTGCATTGCGAAAACGTGAATTGCGTTTTGGCCGAAACCCCGTATTTTATTCGTATACAAACGAGTTGAGCCCCCGGCACCTGACTGTGCATGGGGTTGTTTTCCGTTTCTTTCGCAAGCCAGCTTCAGGACTGCCCCAAATGACAGAGCACAGCCTCTGGCGTTTCTCGCGTGCGTTGCACCGCGCGATCAACGACCGGGATTTCAGGGATATCGAAGCCCTGATCGACGAGGACGTCGAGTGGGCGCTTTACGGCCCGATCGACATGTTTCCGTTCTTCGGCGCGCGCCAGGGCAGGGATGCCGTGCTCGACGTCATCCGCCAGCTCGCCGACAATTTCCACGTCCGCCGCTTCGACCGCGAGAGCATCATGCTGGGCGTCGATTCCGCCGCCTCGATGCTGCGCTATTCGCTGACCGCTCTGGATTCCAACAAGCCGATCAGCTTGCGCGTGGCGCAATTCGCCCAGTTCAAGGCGGGCAAGCTCGTCAGCATGCGCGTGCTGATCGACACCTTCGACCTGGTCGAGCAGGCACTCGGCCGCGCCATTCATCTGCCGTAGATGACCAGCGTCGGCTAACGCATGATTCGGAAAAGTGCGAAGCGGTTTTCCGAAAAGATCATGCGCAAACAACAACCTGAAGCGCGATGATGATCATCGCGCTTTAGGGGGGACGCCAACGGGCCCTGCTTGTCGGGACCGATGGCGAGGCGATCGCGACGTCCTGGCCTCCAGCCCCGCCGGATGCCGTCGCATCACAAGCTCGTCATCGGGCGCGCGCCTTTCGCGCGGCCCGTTGGTTCGCGTCCCCCGGCGAACCGCCACAATTCCGCAACGATGAATCGGCACTTTCAGCGCCGGAATGGCGCATGGTCTTTGCGGGCGATATAGATTATCGGGAAGCATGCGCCGGGGCTCGCGGGCAGGACGATGGAATTCTCGACAAGGTTTGGCTGGACCGGGCTGCCGTTGCTGGCGGCCGCATTCATCTTGGGCTCGGTGCTGACGGTCTCGGCGCAGATCATTCCACCCACAGCGGCCGCGCCTGACGACGAAGCGACCGAGGCCGCAGAGGCTCCCGACGTCAACGACCCCGACGTGCTCAAGGGCATCGATGTCGACAAGCTCGACTGGAGCCAGCTCGCGGTCGATGCCGGGACCGGCATCGACCCCATGGCCGCCAAGAAGCGCGCCCAGGCCGCCGCCAAGGAGGGCCTGGACTGGTCGTCGAACCCCAATGCAAACGGCTCCTCGGCGGTGACGGTGAAGCAGTCCGTGTTCTCGTTCTGGGATACGCGGATCGGCGCCGACATGACGGTGACGAGCGAACCCAGGACGATGTCCGAGCTGCTGGCGCAGAAGGCCGCCAATGGCGGCAGCCTGCCGCAATCCTCCGGCAGCGCCTGGGCGGCGGCGACCGCACCCGGCGCGGGCTCGATCTGGGACAAGACCGCGGTGGAAGCCCGGGTCGATCCCGGCGCCGAGCACAGCAAGATCGGGGCGTCACTGACCAAATCGGTGCCGCTGTCGGGCGACACCTCGCTGACGCTGCAGAACGGCTACAGCGTCAACCAGCAGGGCACCACCGCAGTCCCCGGCATCGGCGGCCACATCACGCGCAATTACGAGACCGAGCAGACCGCCAAGGTCACCATGACCGACACCGGCACCAGCATCACCGCCGGCCAGACGCTGTCGACCACCGACGACAAATGGCTGCGCAAGCTCGGCGCCGAGCAGAAGCTGTTCGACAACGTCACCGTCTCCGGCTCGGTCGGCGAAACCTCGCAAGGCGCGATCAACAAGAGCGTGACGGCCGGTTTCAAGAAGAGCTGGTAGCCCGAACCTCCAATCTTTCCCCTCATCCTGAGGGCGGTCCGAAGGAACGCGTCTCGAAGGATCGAGGCCCCCGCTGCCACAGCGGGGCCTTTCATGGTTCGAGACGCGCGCGAAGGGCGCGCTCCTCACCATGAGGGGACAGGTTTACCGCCTTCCTGCCAGGCATTCACACTCCGCTAACCATACGCCACGGCAAAACCCCCGAATGGTCCGGCCTTGCCGCATCTCGGCCCATTTGCTGTCAAAATCGGACGCCCTGATGCGGACTGCCTTACAGACATCGTCGTGCGGGGACACTCGCGCTGCGCTCAACGCGAACAGGGGAACAACGATGAACGCCATCCGTCCCGAAAAGATCGAAACCACCGAGACCGAGACGGTCGACACCAACCTCGCCGCCGTGACCGAGGTCGAAGCCGGCATCCGCGATTTCGTCCGCAACGACATCGCCTATCTGCGCCGTCCGGCATCGGGCACCACCGACGCGCCGCCGCTCGACCCGAGCGCGGAAGCCACCGTCAACAACGTCAACTCGCTGATCCAGCGCGTCGCCGGCACCTCGCTCGCCGAGATCGAGAATTTGATCTCCGAGCTCGAGAGCCTGCGCGACCTGCTGCATGCCGAAGGCCAGCGCGTCCAGCGCGAGATCTCCGGCTATGCCCAGCTCAGCCAGGCCGCCATGAAGTCGACCCGCATGATCGCCGACAATGTCGCGCAGTGGAAGCGCGCCGCCGACGGCCTGCGCAACAGCTGATCGCACACAGCGCCGCATCACCAGCCGCCGCGCTCCGGGAGGGGCGCGGCGGTTTTGATTCTGGGGGAATGGGGCACAACTGTCTCTCCAACGCAGGTGTCATCACCCGCCTTGTGCGCAATTGCGCACTGGGGCGGGTGATCCAGTGTTCCAGAGACGGCAGTGAATGAGCCGAGAGGCCGCGGCGTACTGGATGCCCCGGTCAAGCCGGGGCATGACAGCGGAGGGTGTGGCCGCGACCACAGCGCGGCGGTGGATAGGCGTTCACATAGTCAACGCGACCAACGCAGCCCGCCTTTGAACCCTCCACCCCTCGCCGGCGACCAATGCCAAGCGCCCGTGCCGGTACGGTCGGGCTCAGGGGACATGTCATGGAAAGCATTCGGCCCGACAACACGGACCCCATATCGCTGCGGCCCGCGCCGAATCAGCTCGGCACGATCATGCTGCGCTTTGTCGGATTGCTGGCGGTTGCGATCGCGGTGCTGGCGTTCGTCTACAGCCGCTGACCGCGGGCCGGACGCCGGCCCGAAAAATCGACCAACCCTTAGCGGGCGGCTTCCACGGTCGAGGCTTCCAGCGTGTAGGCGCCATCGGCATAACCCTTCACCACCATGCCGGCGACCAGCATCACGGCCAGCGTCGCGGTCGCGAAGATGAATCCAACAAACTTGAGTGCGCCGCGGTCAGCCATGGTCCTCGTCCCCTGTCCTCTGCCCAATTCGTTTCAAATAGACAGCGACAGGTTCATAATTAGTTAGCAACTCACCGGTTCCGCCAAACTGCTTCGCGGTAACCACGTTGCGCAGGCTTATGGCAGCCGCCCGGAATCGCGTCCATAGCGCGCGAGCAACACTCGCTCGGTTTCTCCACTCCCTCGCCCCGCTCTTGCGGGGAGAGGGTTGGGGTGAGGGGCTTCTCTCCGCGCACGCGATGATCGAGAGACCTGTACCCCCTCACCCGGATCGCAAGCGCGATCCGACCTCTCCCCGCAAGCGGGGAGAGGTGAAGAAGCACCAGCTCGATCGATTCTAAATCAGCCCTTCGCCCGCAGCGGCACGAAGGCTGAGGCGGTGATGGAGTAGACCTCCTCGCCGCGCTGGTTGGTGCCGGTGGTGCGAGCTGTCAGAATGCCCCAGCCGGGGCGCGAGGCCGAGGTGCGCTTGTCGATGACTTCATTGACGTAAGCGACGGTATCGCCCGCGAGCACCGGTCTGATCCAGCGCAGGTCGCGAAAACCCGGCGACGGACCCCACACCGCGACCTCCTCGCCGCGCGACGCGGCCTCACGCGCCAGGCGCTGGCCGTCGGCGACAAGCAGGCTCATGCAGGCCGAGCCGACATGCCAGCCCGAGGCGGCGAGCCCGCCGAACAGCGAGTTCTTGCCTTCCTCCTCGTCGAGGTGAAAGAGCTGCGGATCGAATTTTTGGGCGAACGTCTTGATGGACTCCGCGGTGAACGTATAGGTGCCGATCTCGCGGCGCTGGCCGATCGCGATGTCGTCGAAGAACCGCATCAGACCGCTCCCTCGCGCCGCTTGATCAGGATCGGCGAGGTCATCTCGGCGAGCGCCTGCCCCGCCGCATTGCGCACGGTGCATTTGAACTTGACGATGCCGAGCCCGGGGCGGCTCTTCGAAGCGCGCGCCTCCACGACGTCGACGTCGAGCATGAGATCGTCGTCGGGCCGCAGAGGTGCCAACCAGCGCACCTCGTCGACGCCGGGCGAGCCGAGCGACGCGGCGCGGGTGATAAAACCGTCGGCCATCATCCGCATCATCAGCGAGCAGAGGTGCCAGCCCGAGCCGGACAGGCCGCGCAGCATGCTCTTGCTAGCCGCCTCCTCGTCGAGGTGCATCGGCTGCGGATCGAACTCGGCGGCGAAGGCCAAAATCTCTTCGCGGGTGACATGGCGCGGG
Organism: Bradyrhizobium forestalis; assembly: GCF_002795245.1. GTDB lineage: Bacteria > Pseudomonadota > Alphaproteobacteria > Rhizobiales > Xanthobacteraceae > Bradyrhizobium > Bradyrhizobium forestalis. The sequence continues at coordinate 5,970 of NZ_PGVG01000045.1, forward strand.
CCGAACGTTCCGAACCGGCCGGGCGGGAAATCTTCGAAGGTCAGGGTCATCTTGGGAAAGCTTTGCGGGAATGACAGATTGTGGCCGCACTTTGCGGCAATCTCAACCCGCCGGCCCGCATGGCTCGTGCTACATACGGGGTGGCCGCGGTGGTTTTGAGTCGGATCAGCCGAGGGCCAGAATGCATCGACGCGGCCCAAATTTGGCGTCCCGACTTACCTGGGGAAAGCAATGTTCTCATTCAGCGACCTGTTTCAATGGGACCGCTTCATCACGCCGACGATCATCAAGACCTTCTACTGGCTGGTGATCGCGCTGATCTGCCTGTTCGGCCTCTCCGGCATCTTCTCAGGCCTTGCTGCGATGGCGATCAGCCCGTTCGGCGGCTTCCTGGTGCTGCTGTCCTCGATCGCGAGCGTCGTCGTCGGCATCGTGTTCTCGCGCATCGTCGCGGAGCTGATCCTGATCGTCTTCCGCATCAACGAGCATCTCGGCGCAATCCGGGACCAGGGCAGCGGGATGCGGTGAGGCCTCGTGTCCCGGACGCGGCGCGGCATGAAATGACGCGACGCAGAGCCGGGACCCATGCATCCGCGATCAAGACTCCTGGGCCCCGGCTCTGCAGCGCACCGCACTGGACGATGCTTCGCATCGCCAAGGAAGCGCTGCGCGGCGTCCGGGGCACGAGATCCAGCCTACGTATTAAACCTGAAATGCATCACGTCGCCGTCGGCGACGACGTATTCCTTGCCTTCGAGGCGGAGCTTGCCGGCATCGCGGGCGCCGGCTTCGCCGCCGAGCGCGACGTAATCATCATACGCAATCGTCTCGGCGCGAATAAAACCCTTCTCGAAATCGGTGTGGATCACGCCGGCGGCCGCCGGCGCCTTGGTGCCGCGATGGATGGTCCAGGCGCGCGCTTCCTTCGGGCCCACGGTGAAGTAGGTGATGAGGTCGAGAAGCCGGTAGCCGGCGCGGATCAGGCGATCGAGGCCGGCTTCTTCGAGGCCCAGGGTCTCCAGGAAATCCGTGCGCTCTTCACGCGAGATCGTCGCGATCTCGGACTCGATCTTGGCGGAGATGACGACAGCGATCGCGCCCTCCTTCGCAGCCTGCTCCTCGACCGCCCTAGAGAAGGCATTACCGGTGGCCGCGGAGCCCTCTTCGACGTTGCAGACATAGAGCACCGGCTTCGATGACAGGAGGCCGAGCATCGAGAAAGCGCGCTCTTCCTCCGCCTTGCGCTCGACGAGGCGCGCGGGCTTGCCCTCGCGCAGCAGCACCAAAGTGCGGTTGACGAGGTCGAGCTGCTCCTTGGCGTCCTTGTCGTTGCCCTTGGCCTTCTTGGTGAGGTTGTCGACGCGCTTCTCGAGGCTGTCGAGGTCGGCGAGCATCAGCTCGGTCTCGATGGTCTCGATGTCGGCGAGCGGGGCGATCTTGCCTTCGACATGGGTGATGTCGGAGTCCTCGAAGCAGCGCACGACATGCGCGATGGCGTCGACCTCGCGGATGTTGGCGAGGAACTGGTTACCGAGGCCTTCGCCCTTGGAGGCGCCGCGCACGAGGCCCGCGATATCGACGAAGGTCAGCCGGGTCGGAATGATCTGACCCGACTTGGCGACGGCGGCGAGCTTCTCCAGGCGCGGATCCGGCACGGCGACCTCGCCGACATTCGGCTCGATGGTGCAGAACGGATAGTTCGCGGCTTGCGCCGCGGCCGTCTCGGTCAGCGCATTGAACAAGGTCGACTTGCCGACATTGGGCAATCCGACGATCCCGCATTTAAATCCCACGAGCGTTATTCCTTGCCGTTCTCGTCCTTGGTCAAAAATCCCTTCGCCTGCATGGCGAGATGCACCCTGTTGGCGAAAGTCGCGTCCGTGCCTTTGGCAAGCAGCGCGGCGTGCTCGGCGACCGCGTCGCAGAGCGTCGCCACCCATTCGTTGTCGGCCTTGGCGAAGTCCGACAGCACATGGCCGTGCACCAGCTCCTTGACGCCGGGATGACCGATGCCGAGCCGCACCCGGCGATAGTCGTTGCCGATATGGGCCGAGATGGAGCGCAGGCCGTTGTGGCCGGCGATGCCGCCGCCGATCTTCACCCGCACCTTGCCCGGCAGCAGCTCGAGCTCGTCATGGAACACGGTGACGTCGCCTTCGGCGATCTTGAAGAATCCTGCCGCTTCCTGAACGCTGCGGCCGGACTCGTTCATGTAGGTCATGGGCTTGAGCAGGATCACGCGCTCAGTGCCCAGCGAGCCCTCGGAGGTCTCGCCCTGAAAGCGACGGCGCCATGGCGCAAAGCCATGACGCCGCGCGATCTCGTCGACGGCCATGAAGCCGATATTGTGCCGGTTACGTGCGTATTTCGCGCCGGGATTGCCGAGCCCAACAAAGAGTCGCATGACGCGGCGCGCCCCTCGCTCGGCGCGCGATCAAGGACCGCGCGCCAGCTTTGAGAGATTACTTCTTCTTGTCGCCGCCAGCGGGAGCCTTGGCAGCCGCCGCCGGAGCAGCAGCAGCCGGAGCAGCCGCACCAGCCGCCGGAGCAGCCGCTGCGCCCGGAGCAGCGCCACCGGCAGCCGCCGCAGCTGCGGCCTTCTGCTCTTCGGCGTAGCCGGACGGCGGGACGATGGTGACGAGCGTCGCGTCCTCGCGGGTCAGCGCCTTCACGCCAGCCGGCAGCTTGACGTCCGACAGATGCAGCGAGTGACCGATTTCGAGCGAGCCGACATCGGCCTCGATGTACTGCGGAATGCTCTCGACGCCGCATTCGAGGTCGATGGCGTGGGCGACGATGTTGACGGTGCCGCCGCGCTTCACGCCGGGCGAGCCTTCCGCCTTCACGACGTGCAAGGGCACACTGATGCGGATGGTGGCGCCTTCGCCGAGCCGCATGAAGTCGACATGGATCGGGAAGTCCTTGACCGGATCGAGGTGGTAGTCGCGCGGAATCACGCGGTGCTTCTTGCCCTCGAGATCGATGTCGACCAGCGTGGTCAGGAACCGGCCGGCGAGGATGCGCTGGCGCAGTTCACGATCTTCGATCGAGATCGTGACGGGGGGCTGGTTGTTGCCATAGATCACTCCGGGCACTCTCCCGGCGCGACGCTCAGCCCGGGCGGCCCCCTTGCCGCTCTTCGGACGTGCGGTCGCCTTCAATTCCTTGACGGTCGTCGCCATGTCGTTAAGTCCTTGTTTTTGCAAAAGTTAATGGGCCGCAGCGCGGCCCATGGCATGGTCCGCAGCAGGCCTCCAGGGGTGCGGGGGCCGCGGACGTGGCGGGCTTTTACCCGGAAGATGCGGAAATGACAAGGAGAATGGGCTGCCACCCTCCCCTGGAGGGGGAGGGTCGATCGCGCAAGCGCGAGCGGGGTGGGGTGACAGTCCCTCCATTGAGGCGGTGCCCGAGTGGAGAGATCACCCCACCCCGGCGCTGCGCGCCGACCCTCCCCTCCAGGGGAGGGTAAGGACGCGTGCCTACGTCGGCGTGCCGCCGAGCTTCGCCTCCAGCGCAGCAATCCGCGCCTTCAGGGCCTCGTTCTCCTCGCGCGCCAGGCGGGCCATGTCCTTGACCGCCTCGAACTCCTCGCGCTTGACGAGGTCCATGTCGCGCAGGAATTTTTCGGCCTGGCTGCGCATCACCGTGTCGAACTCGCGCTTGACGCCCTGGGCCGCACCGGCGGCGTCGTTCATCAGGCGGCCGATCTCGTCGAAAAACCGGTTGCTGGTCTGGGTCATGGCGGCCTCCGATAAACTTTGCGCGAACTCGCGAAAGACAATGGCAATCCGAGCGGGCCGGTTCAAGGGCGAAGCGGCGGTATCCTTGTCATGAACCGGTTTCCTTGCAATCGTATTCAACGTCCCTGCATAAGAATCACAGGGCGTCCGCCGGCGCTCGACCGCCGCGATTTCGCTTGGACATAGAAGGCGCGATGCCCTTTCTGCTGATCGACTTTCCCGCCTTCAAGCCGATCGCGATCGAGATCGGCCCCTTCGCGATCCGCTGGTATGCGCTGGCCTATATCTGCGGCATCGTGTTCGGCTGGCTCTATGCGCGCTCGCTGCTGAAGAACGAGCGCCTGTGGGGCGGACCGGCGCCGATCTCGCTGGTGCAGGTCGACGACTTCATCCTGTGGGTCACGCTCGGCATCATCCTCGGCGGCCGCACCGGCTACGTGCTGTTCTACAATCTGCCGTTCTTCATCGATCATCCCGCCGCGATCTTCCGATTGTGGGAAGGCGGCATGTCGTTCCATGGCGGCTTCCTCGGCTGCGTCGTCGCGGTGATGTGGTTTGCCTATCGGGGCGGCATCTCGATCCTGTCGCTCGGCGACATCACCACCGCGGTCGCCCCGGTCGGGCTCTTGCTCGGGCGGATCGCCAATTTCATCAACGGCGAATTGTGGGGCCGTGCCACGGACCCGAGCCTGCCGTGGGCGATGATCTTCCCCAACGATCCGACACAGCTGCCGCGCCATCCGAGCCAACTTTATGAAGCGGGCATGGAAGGCATCCTGCTGTTCACCGTGCTCGCGATCATGATCCGCTTCGGCGCCTTGAGGCGCCCCGGCATGATCCTCGGCGCCTTCATCCTGATCTATGGGCTGACCCGGATCGCCGGCGAGCATTTCCGCGAGCCGGACGCGCAGCTCGGTTTCCTCTGGGGCGGATTAACCATGGGCATGCTGTTGTCGATCCCGATGCTTATCGTCGGCGCCATGCTTATTGTATGGGCTGTCAGGCGCGGTGCGCCGAAGCCCGTCCAGGCCGTTCGTTAATTCATTTCGAGAAAGCACGCCGTGACCGACCAGCCGCTCCTCAACGAGATCAAGGCGCTGATCAAGTCCTCAGGCCCCATGCCGGTCTGGCGGTACATGGAACTGTGCCTGATGCACCCGCGCTACGGCTATTACGTCTCGCGCGATCCCTTGGGGCGTGAGGGCGACTTCACCACCGCGCCCGAGGTCAGCCAGATGTTCGGCGAGCTCTTGGGCCTATGGACCGCCTCGGTCTGGAAGCAGATGGGCTCGCCGCAATTTTTGCGGCTGATCGAGCTCGGCCCCGGCCGCGGCACCATGATGGCCGATGCGCTGCGCGCATTGCGCGTGCTGCCGCCGCTCTACCAGGCGCTCCACATCCACATGGTCGAGGTCAATCCGGTCCTGCGTGAACGGCAGAGCGCGACGCTCGCCAACGTGCGCAACATCGCCTGGCACGACAGCATCGATGAGGTGCCGGAAGGCCCGAGCATCATCCTCGCCAACGAATTTTTCGACGTGCTGCCGATCCATCAGATGATCCGCCACGAGAACGGCTGGCACGAGCGCGTCATCGAGATCGATCCCAACGGAAGGCTTCAGTTCGGCGCCGCGCCGGAGCCGACGCCGCGCTTCGACGTGCTGCTGCCGCCCTTGGTGCGCGCAGCTCCGGTCGGCGCCGTGTTCGAATGGCGACCCGACGGCGAAATCATGAAGCTTGCCACGCGCGTGCGCGACCAGGACGGCGCGGCGCTGATCATCGACTACGGCCATCTGCGCAGCGATGCCGGCGACACCTTTCAGGCCATCGCGCGCCACACCTTCGCCGATCCCTTGAAGGCGCCGGGCCAGGCCGACGTCACCGCTCATGTGGACTTCCAGGCGCTGGCGCGTGCGGCCGAGGATGTCGGCGCCCGCGTGCATGGCCCGGTGACGCAAGGCGACTTCCTCAAGCGTATCGGCATCGACACCCGCGCCGCCGCGTTGATGCAGAAGGCGGCGCCGGAGGTGGCCACCGACATTTCGGTCGCGCTCAAGCGCCTGACCGATACCGGGCGCGGCGGCATGGGCTCGATGTTCAAGGTGCTCGGCATCTCCGAGCCCCGGCTATCAGGCCTTGCCGGCCTCAGCGATCTCGAACAGGCAGGAGAGGCCTCATGACGCTTGCTTCGTCGCTGCTGTCGGCCGTGCCCGGCCTGCGCCATGCCTTCTTCACCCGCGAGGGCGGCGTCTCCGGCGGCATCTATTCCGCGCTGAACGGCGGGCTCGGCTCCAACGACGATCAGACCCTGGTCGCCGAGAACCGGCGGCGCATGGCCGAACATGTCGGCGTCGCACCCGAACGCTTCCTCAGCCTGCACCAGATTCATTCGCCCGACGCGCTCATTGCCGAATTGCCGTGGCCGAGCGGACCGCGGCCGAAGGGCGACGCGCTGGTGACGAAGACGCCGGGCATCGCACTCGGCGTCTCCACCGCCGATTGCGGACCGGTGCTATTCGTCGATCCCAATGCGCGCGTGATCGGCGGCGCACATGCCGGCTGGAAGGGCGCACTGACCGGCGTGCTGGAAGCGACGATCTCGGCGATGGAGAAGCTCGGTGCCACGCGCGGTGGCATCATCGCCGCGATCGGCCCGCTGATCCGCCAGGACAGCTACGAGGTCGGCAACGAGTTCGTTGCGCGCTTCATCGAGGCGGATGCGGACAACGCGGTGTTCTTCATCCCCTCCGTGCGCGAGGGCCACGCGATGTTCGACCTCGCCGGCTTCATCCGCAAGCGGCTGGAAGCCGCGGGCATCCTGATGATCGACGATCTCGGCCTCGACACCTACGCCGACGAGCGCTTCTTCAGCTATCGCCGCTCGGTGCATCGCAAGGAGCCGGATTACGGCCGGCACGTTCACGCCATCGCGCTGGAGGGGTGAACACACAGGCAACACGCCGTCATTCCGGGGCTCGCGAAGCGAGAACCCGGAATCCATCGTGCAGCAATTCACGCGGCGAGATGGATTCCGGGCTCGCGCCATCCAAGTCGGCTGTTGCCGACTTGGCTCCTCCAAATCTACCGAACTCGGGTAAACCCGAGTTCGGGTGGCGCGCCCCGGAATGACAGTATGTTTGTGGCGCGCCCGCCCTAGACCTTAATCGATTTTAACGATATCGCTGCCCTCCAATGAGGGAAGCGTCATCTTTTCTGCGCCGCGCGGGCTCGCGCGTGCTGGCGGTCATGCTGCTGGCGGGCGCGACCGCGCTTGGCGGCTGCGCCGGCGGTGGTGGCAGCGCCGCCAACTCCTATGCGATGGCGCCGAGCAGCGGCGCGACGGTGGCCTTCGAATCGATCGACGGGCCGCCGCCGCAGGTGTTCGACCGCATGGTCGGCGTGCTCGACAGCGAATCCAAGCTGCGCAGCCTGTCCGTCGTCTCCCGCGAAGGCGCGGCCGCCTACCGCGTGCGCAGCTATCTCTCCGCCCAGGTGGTGCGCGGCAAGACCGTCATCGCCTGGGTCTGGGACGTCTACGACGCCAACCAGCAGCGGGCGCTGCGCCTCTCCGGCGAGGAACCGACCTCGGCCAAGGGCGGCCGCGACGCGACACGTGATGCTTGGGCGGCCGCCGACGACCTCGTGCTGCGGAAGATCGCCCAGGCCGGATTCAGCGGACTTTCCAACATGATCAACGGAACGCCGGATGCCCCGGGCGCGGCTCCAGCGTTGCGGGGACCGGCGGTGGCAAACGTCGTCAAGGGGGCCCCAGTGCCGGACATGCCGACCTCAGCCCTCGGCTATGCCGAACGATAACCCCCGCTAAACCACGGCCTCAAGTTGCGACCAAGCCGTTGGCCCGACTCAGGATTTTCGAAGGGAAAACGTAGCATCCCGGGTTGCCATTTGAGCCCCCGGCCTGATATTTCCTCGCCCGTCGTAACCGTGCTGCCAGTGGGTATTTTCTGATGTTGAACGTCGTATCCAGCAAAGCGCGGGAGGAAGCGTCCATGTCGGCCAAAAACGGCTCCATCAAGCTCGTCGCCGGCAACTCCAATCCGGCCCTCGCCCAGGCCATCGCGCAGGGCCTCGACCTGCCGTTGACCAAGGCGGTGGTGCGGCGCTTCGCCGACATGGAGATCTTCGTCGAGATCCAGGAGAACGTCCGCGGCTCGGATGCCTTCATCATCCAGTCGACCTCGTTCCCCGCCAACGACCATCTGATGGAGCTCCTGATCATCACCGACGCGCTGCGCCGCTCCTCGGCGCGCCGCATCACCGCGGTGCTGCCCTATTTCGGCTACGCAAGGCAGGACCGCAAATCGGGGTCGCGCACGCCGATCTCGGCCAAGCTCGTCGCCAACCTGATCACGCAGGCCGGCGTCGACCGCGTCATGACGCTCGACCTGCATGCCGGCCAGATCCAGGGCTTCTTCGACATCCCGACCGACAATCTCTACGCGGCGCCGCTGATGGTGCGCGACATCAAGGAGAGGTTCGACCTCTCCAAGGTGATGGTGATCTCGCCCGACGTCGGCGGCGTGGCCCGCGCGCGCGGCCTCGCCAAGCGCATCAACACCCCGCTCGCCATCGTCGACAAGCGCCGCGAGCGTCCCGGCGAGTCCGAGGTCATGAACGTGATCGGTGACGTCGCCGGCCACACCTGTATCCTGGTCGACGACATCGTCGATTCCGGCGGCACGCTGGTGAACGCGGCCGACGCGCTGATCGCCAAGGGCGCCAAGGACGTCTACGCCTACATCACCCATGGCGTGCTCTCCGGCGGCGCGGCTGCCCGCATCTCCGGCTCGAAGCTGAAAGAGCTGGTGATCACCGACTCGATCCTGCCAACCGAGGCGGTGACCAAGGCGCCGAACATCCGCACCTTGCCGATCGCCAGCCTGATCTCGGATGCGATCGCGCGCACCGCGGCGGAAGAGTCGGTGTCGAGCCTGTTCGACTGACACCGTCATTCCGGGGCGGCGCGTCAGCGCCGAACCCGGAATCCATCTTGCAGCAATCCATGTCGATAAATGGATTCCGGGCTCGCGCTGCGCGCGCCCCGGAATGACCATTGCCTACCCCACGATCCCCGCCGCGACCTGGCCGCGCAGGCGCTCCAGGCCGTGCAACGTCTCCGCACAGGCGGCCGCGACCTCCACGCCCTTGATCGCAAAATGCTTGCGGAAGAAGTCGCAGTGCACCTCGGTCTCGTGGAATTGCTGCGGCGTCAGCACGGCCGAGAACACCGGCACCTCGGTGCGGAGCTGCACATCCATCAGCGCCTTGATCACGGTGTCGGCGACGAATTCGTGGCGGTAGATACCGCCGTCGACGACGAGACCGGCGGCGACGATCGCGGTGTAGCGCCGCGTCTTGGCCAGGACCTGGGCGTGCAGCGGGATCTCGAACGACCCCGGCACCTCGAACACGTCGACATGGGTGAGGTGGCGGGCTTCGGCCTCCCTCAGGAAGGCGATGCGGGCCTCCGCGACCACGTCGCGGTGCCAGCAGGCCTGCACGAAGGCCACCCGCTGCGGCTTTGCGAAGCGCGGATGCTCCGTCGCCGGGGCCTGTGGAACCGGCGGTTGGGTGGGCTGGGACGTTTCGGTCTGGGGATCTTGCAACATCTGATTCATGGCTTTCCTCGGTTTAAGGACCAGAATCAGGGCACACGGAACGACAAACAGCCGCACCTTGCGATGCGTCTGCCACCGACCGTTCTCTTTCATCCGGACTTTGACCGTCGGCTTCGGAGTTGCACCGAATCTGCTGACCCTTCCCTTCGGGATAACCCTCACGGAAGGCGCTCGCGGGCTTAGGCCTTTCGACCCTTACCGCCGGTGGGGACTTTCACCCCGCCCTGAGAACATCGGCCGTCCGGAATGAACGGCCTGACCGGAAATATGCCGCCGGCGAGCGGTCGCGGCAAGCGCGTTCCGCATGGGCAAAGCGCATGGTCCCATGCCGGGGTTGAGGTCCTCTTGGCGATCCGGCCCTCGTGGGACGGAATTTGCGGTGAGCGCCTTTGGGGAATCCGATTCCGGTTTGTTCTCCTCCGCCCGGATCGGGACCCTCGATGTTAAGAATTGTGGCGGAGATGAGCTGTGGACGAACGAGTCCTGGCTTGTGGACGGACTCGGGACCCCGTTGCGCAGATTCCGCAAATCACATCACTTGATCCGCGACAGGCCCGCGCTGATCCGAGGGATCGCAAGATTCCGAGGAGATCGCAAAGGCGACTCCGAGGAGACGCCGTAGCGACGTTTAGGGAGCGCGCGCCGGGCCCAACCGCGTGCGTATCAAAGACAACAAGAAGGCAAGAGGTCGAGACGGCATGTCCCTGCTCGAAGGCGCTATCGATTCCAGAAGCCATCCGCTCGCGGTGGTCGAGGACATCGCTGCCAGCAACAACTGGCCGTTCGAACGCTCCGGCGAAGACGAACTCACGATTGTCTCGAAGGGACAATGGACCGACTACCAGCTCTCCTTCACCTGGATGGGCGAGATCGAGGCGCTGCATCTGGCCTGCGCGTTCGACATGAAGATTCCGCTCGCGCGGCGGAGCGAGGTGCAGCGGCTCGTCGCCGCCGTGAACGAGCAATTGTGGGTCGGCCATTTCGATTTGTGGACAAACACCGGCATGGTGATGCACCGCCAGGCCCTGATGCTGCCGGGCGGCCTCACCGCCTCGACCGCGCAATGCGAGGCCATGCTCGCCGGTGCCATCCACGCCTGCGAGCGCTATTTTCCGGCGTTCCAGTTCGTGGTGTGGGCCGGCAAGACCACCGCGCAGGCCATGGACGCGGCGATGTTCGACACGGTGGGCGAGGCTTAGGGTCGCGCCCTCGTTCCCAAACGTCGTCCCGGACAAGCGCGCCCAAAGCGCGCGCAGATCCGGGACCCATACCGCGTGACTCCGCCGTATCGCACGATGCTTGTTGCTCTGCTCTCCATCCACTAGAACCGCCTGTGGTTATGGGTCCCCGCTTTCGCGGGGACGACAGCGAGTTTGTGGCAACAGCGATGGCGAACAACCCTCTCCAAGACATCACCGGCACCATCCTGCTCGCCGGGGCCGGCAAGATGGGCGGCGCGATGCTGACCGGATGGCTGGCCGGCGGGCTCGATCCGCGCCGCGTCGCGGTGATTGATCCGCACATTGCGCCCGAGATCTCCGCGCTGGCCGCCAAGGGCGTCGTGCTCAATCCCGACGTGACGACCGCCGGCACGATCGACACGCTGGTCGTCGCGGTGAAGCCGCAGCTGTTCCGCGAGGCCGGCGCCAAGCTGAAGCCGTTCGTCTCGGACAAGACCTCGGTGGTCTCGATCATGGCGGGCACCACGATCGCCTCGCTTCAAGAGGTCTGCGGCGGCGCCGTGGTGCGCGCAATGCCGAACACGCCGGCCGCGATCGGCCGCGGCATCACAGTGGCCGTTGCGGCGAACAATGTCAGCCCCGCGCAGCGCGCGGTGGCGGATGCCTTGCTGCGCGCCACCGGGTCGGTGGAATGGGTCGACGACGAAGCCCTGATGGACGCGGTGACTGCCGTCTCCGGCTCAGGGCCAGCCTACGTGTTCCTGCTCGCCGAGGAGCTGGCGCGGGCCGGCGTCGAAGCGGGCTTGCCCGAGGCGCTCGCAATGAGGCTCGCCCGCGAGACCGTCGCCGGCTCCGGCGAGCTGCTGCACCGGTCGGAGCTGCCCTCCAGCACGCTGCGCCAGAACGTCACCTCGCCCGGCGGCACCACGGCTGCAGCGCTCGGCGTGCTGATGGGCGAGCCGGGTCTGCGCGATCTCATGATCCGCGCGATCGCCGCGGCGACGAAGCGATCGAAGGAATTGGCGAAGTAAACAGGTGGCGCGCGCTACGCCCCGAGCCGCTTGTTGAACATCTCGACATTCACGAGCCCGCGCGCGTGGCGGCCCTCGCCGAGCTTGCGCGTGCCCTCGAAGGCCTCGACCTCGAAGCGGATGACGCGGCGCTCGACGGCGACCACCTTTGCGGTGGTGCGCACGGTTGCGCCGACGAGCGCGGCGGCAAGATGGCGGATGTCGACCTCGGTGCCGACGGTGACCCAGCCCGGCTGAAGCGCTGCGCGGATCGCATCGCCCGATGTCATCTCCATTTCCAGGATCATCATCGGCGTCGCGTAGACAAAAGGCATGCCGGGCACGAAATGCCCGACCGTGCGCTCCACCGGCACCACCAGCGTGCGTTCCGCACTCATGCCGAGCTTGATGAAGTCGCGTGCGTCCATGGTGCTTGCTCAGTGTCGTCCCGGACAAGCGCGCCCTAAGCGCGCGCCGATCCGGGACGACAGCGGCGTTTGCCGCAACGGCGTTGGCTACTTCTTCGCCGCCGCCGCGCGTTCCACGAAGGTCTTGCCGCCCTTCATCTTGTGGCGCAGCGGGGCTTCGTTGATCTGGATGACGACGGCATCGGCATCGACGCCGAGATTCTTCACCAGCGCCTGGGTGATATCGCGCATCATGCCGGCCTTCTGTTCGTCGGTACGGCCTTCGGCCATGCTGATGGTGATCTCAGGCATTTTTCTCTCCCTGCTGCTGTCGTCGTCATGGCCGGGCTTGTCCCGGCCATTCATCATTTTGAAGATGGATGCGCGGGTCAAGCCCGCGCATGACAATCGAGGCGAATGGCTAGCCCCAGCTCACGTCATGGCGGCCCAGGACCTCACGCACTTTTGCGACGAGGTCGGCTTCGCTGCACGAGAACTGCGCCGGGCGGCTCTCGCGCCATTCCTGGTTGGAGGCGATCGCGGCCGCCGCCTTGGCGCCCTCGATCAGATCCTTGACCTGCACTTCGCCGCGCGCCTTCTCGTCCGAGCCCTGGATGATGACGCAAGGTGAGTTGCGGCGGTCGGCATATTTGAGCTGGTTGCCCATGTTCTTGGGATTGCCGAGATAGAGCTCGGCGCGGATGCCGGCGGTGCGCAAGGATGCCACCATCTTCTGGTAGTCCGCGACGCGGTCGCGGTCGAACACGGTGACGACGACGGGACCGAACTCGGGCCGCGTGTCGAGCTTGCCGAGCAGCGTCAGCGCGGCCTGCAAGCGCGAGACGCCGATCGAGAAACCGGTCGCCGGCACCGGCTCGCCGCGGAAGCGCGAGACGAGACCGTCATAGCGGCCGCCGCCACCGACCGAGCCGAAGCGCACGGGGCGTCCCTTCTCGTCCTTGGTGTCGAGCAGGAGTTCGACCTCGTAGACGGGGCCGGTGTAATATTCGAGGCCGCGGACGACGGAGGGATCGATCTTGATACGGTCTGGACCATAGCCAGAGGCCCTCACAAGCCGCTCAATTTCCTCCAACTCTTCGCGGCCCTGCTGACCAACTTTGCTATCGCGGAGCCGCAAGTCAATTTGTGCAATCTTCTCGTCCGCATCATCAACTTGCTCGATGACGCTTGTGACCAAGATAATATCAGCAGGTTTCAGCCCTGCACCCTTCGTAAAGTCGCCGGACTCGTCCTTCCGACCTTCGCCGAGCAGTTGTTGGACTCCGGCAAGACCGAGCCGATCGAGCTTGTCGATCGCACGCATGACCGTGAGCCACTGGCCATCATCGGCGATGCCGAGCGCATCGCGCACGCCATCGAGCACCTTACGATTGTTCACCTTCACGACGTACTGGCCGCGCTGGATGCCCAGCGCTTCCATCGTGTCGGCCGCCATCATGCAGATCTCGGCGTCCGCCGCCGGCGTCGCCGAGCCGACCGTGTCGGCATCGAACTGCATGAACTGGCGGAAACGGCCGGGGCCGGGCTTTTCGTTGCGGAATACGTAGCCGGCGCGGTAGCTGCGATAGGGCTTTGGCAGGGTGTCGAAGTTTTCAGCGACATAGCGCGCGAGCGGCGCGGTCAAATCGTAGCGCAACGAGATCCACTGCTCGTCGTCGTCCTGGAACGAGAACACGCCCTCGTTCGGACGGTCCTGGTCGGGCAGGAATTTGCCGAGCGCGTCGGTGTATTCCATTGCCGGCGTTTCCACCGGCTCGAAGCCGTAGAGCTCGTAGACGGCGCGGATCTTCTCGACCATCTCGCGTGTCGCCCGGATCGCGGCGGGATCGCGATCCTCGAGCCCGCGCGGCAGGCGCGCCTTCAGTTTCTGGGGTTTTTTGGGTTTCTCGGCCATGCGCGGCGTTTACCAGCCGGGGCGCGAGGCGGCAACCGGGGTGTTCTTCACCTCGCCCCGCCTGCGGGGAGAGGGGAAGAAAAGCCTACGGCTGCTCCATCCGCGCCCTCAGGGCATCCGCGTCCGCCTTCGGCAGCGACTTCAGGGTCGGCTTGATGGTTTCGCCGCCGACGATCTTGCCGTTGCGCATGAACATCCAGTCCGAGATGTCGGCTTCGGCGAACTCGACCTTGTCCCCTGCCCGTTTGCCCGGCAGATCGCGCGGCTCATTGGCAAAGAAACCGGAATAGGTCCCGCCTGGCAGCTTCTTCACCTCGCCGATCCAGATGTGTTCGCCGCCCTTGCGGGTCGTGAAGTGCACCTTCAGGGCGTGCCCGGTCTCGGATGGCTTTGGCGCGTCATAGGAGGCCCAGAAGGTCGGCAGCGTACCGCGGGCGCGGGCGATCGCGGCATTCATCTCGGGGTCGGTGGTACGCACGGTGACAACCGGCGAGTGGTCATCCGCTGCGACCTCGTCCGTAGGGCCGATGGTCAGGATGCCGAGAACGGAGACGCCGGTGACAGCGGCGAGAATCACCCATTTCATCGGCTGGGAGAGCTTGGATGCCATGATCGCGATGTCCGGATGCTTGTTGTGTCCTGGCTTTGTCGCGCGGTCATAGTGACACGTTCATGTCTATCGGCCGACGTTCCGCGGATGCTGCGCAACGCGCCGCGCCTTGGCGGCGTGGTGCGCTGCTGATCCGGGGTCCATCTGCGCAGACATGGGTCCCGGCTCTGCGGCGCACCGCTGACTGGACGATGCTTCGCATCGCCAGGGAAGCGCTGCACCGCGTCCGGGACACGAGACCTCAAAACACCTTGCGGATCCAGTTGTGCGGATCGTTGGTGCGGCCGTACTGGATGTCGACGAGCTGCTTGCGCAGGCCCATGGCGACGGGGCCGGCGGCGCCGCCCGAGATCTCGAAGTCGCCGCTCACCGAGCGCACCTTGCCGATCGGCGAGATCACGGCGGCGGTGCCGCAGGCGAACGCTTCCTTCAGCCGGCCTGAGGCCGCATCCTTGCGCCACTGCTCGAGCGAGTAGGGCTCCTCGCGCACGGTCTTGCCGGCATCGCGGGCGAGCGTGATGATGGAGTCGCGGGTGATGCCGGGCAGGATGGTGCCGAGCGGCGGCGTCGAGAGCGAGCCGTCGTCGAACACGAAGAACACGTTCATGCCGCCGAGCTCCTCGATATAGCGGCGCTCGACCGCGTCGAGGAACACGACCTGATCGCAGCCATGCTGGATCGCTTCGGCCTGCGCGCGCAGGCTCGCGGCATAATTGCCGCCGCACTTGACGGCGCCGGTGCCGCCGATCGCGGCGCGGGTATAATTCTCGGACACCCAGATCGAGACCGGCGCAGGCCCGCCCTTGAAGTAGGAGCCGACAGGCGAGGCGATCACCGCAAAAATGTATTCGGACGACGGCTTGACGCCGAGGAAAGTCTCGCTCGCAATCATGAAGGGCCGCAAGTAAAGGCTGCCCTCGCCGCCCGGCATCCAGGCGCGGTCGATGCGCACGACCTGCTCGACCGCCTCGATGAAGACGTCTTCGGGCAGCTGCGCCATCGCCATGCGATCGGCCGAGTCCCTGAAGCGCCGCGCATTGGCGTCGGGGCGAAACAGGTTCACGCCGCCATCGTCGCGCTTGTAGGCCTTAAGGCCCTCGAAGATCTCCTGCGCGTAGTGCAGGACGGCGCCGGCCGGATCGAGCTGGAAGTTGGCGCGCGCCTCGATCTTCGCCTCGTACCAGCCGCCCTTGGCCTGGTTGTAGCGAACCACCGCCATGTGGTCGGTGAAGACCCGCCCGAAGCCGGGGTCCACCAGCTTGGCGATACGATCCTTTTCGGACGTCGGATTGGATGCGGGTTGGATGTCGAATTTCATGCTCATGTCCTTGCCTCCCGCTGCCGGTGGCGGCGCTGTTTCTCGCGCCCGCCGGCCCGTTTCGGGCCCGGCTGGCTTGATTGGGTTCTTGGCCGGACCGCCGCCAGCCTTGTTACGGCCGGTTTCCGTGGCCAGCATGTCGCCGAGGACATGCTTTTGCGGAAGGCGGAAGTCCAGTATGTTTTGCCGAAATGCCGCTCGACAATCGCACGGTAGATCTGCTTCGGCCGTCGTCGCCTGTCCGGCTCTCTCCGGCCGCCCTGCTACGATGCCACCCGGCGCGAAACGATCTAAAATTTCGTGCGGGTCGACTGTTTTGTAACATTGAACCCAAGATACGTCAATATGCCTGACATAAATTTCGCGACTTCCTCCCCTGACGCCGCCGAGACCCGGTCCGCCGCGTCCGATGGAGGCAATTTGCGCTGGGATATCATCGAGCTGCTGTTCTTCGCCTATCGCGATTTCGTCGGCGATCCCGACCAGGAGCTGGAGGCGTTCGGCTTCGGCCGGGCCCATCACCGCGTCATGCACTTCGTCTATCGTTATCCCGGGCTGAAGGTCGCCGACCTGCTCGACGTCCTGCGCATCACAAAACAGTCGCTCGGCCGCGTGCTCAAGCAGCTCCTGGACGAGGGCTATATCGTGCAGAAGACCGGCGACAATGATCGCCGCCAGCGCCTGCTCTACGCCACACCGAAGGGCGAGGCGCTGGTGCAGAAGCTCGCCGGGCTCCAGACCACGCGGATCACCAGGGCGCTCGCGGAGATGGCTCCGCAGGACGCCGAGACCGTGAAGCGCTTCCTGCGCGCGATGATCGACCGCGACGATCCGGACAAGGTGCTCGAGACGATCTTCGCTTCCGTCAACCACGACGCCAAGGAGTGACCGTGCTCGCTGCCACGCTCGCCCGTCCGCCGGTGCAACCGGCCGACGATGCCCCGCATCTGCTGCTGGTCGACGACGACCGCCGCATCCGCGACCTGCTCTCGCGCTTTCTCGCCAGTGAAGGCTACCGCGTCACCACCGCGGCGAGCGCCGGCGATGCACGCTCGAAACTGCTGGGCCTGCATTTCGATCTCTTGATCCTCGACGTGATGATGCCCGGCGAGACCGGCTTCGACCTTGCCCGCTTCATTCGCACGTCCTCCTCGGTGCCGATCGTGATGCTGACGGCGCGGCACGAGGCGGAGGCCCGCATCGAGGGCCTCCAGATCGGCGCCGACGATTACGTCGCAAAACCGTTCGAGCCGCGTGAGCTTGCGCTGCGCATCAACAACATCCTCAAGCGCGCCGCGCCGCCGCAGCAGGCCACGACCGTCGAGAAGATCGCGTTCGGTCCCTACGTCTACCATCTCGATCGCGGCGAATTGCGCCAGGGCGAGGAGGTCATCCACCTCACCGATCGCGAGCGCGAGATGCTGCGGATCCTGTCGGAGACACCGGGCGAGACCGGGCCGCGCAGCGCGCTGACCGGCAATGGCAGCGTCAACGGGCGCGCCGTCGACGTGCAGATCAACCGCCTCCGGCGCAAGATCGAGACCGATCCCGCCAATCCGCTGTTCCTCCAGGCGGTGCGCGGCATCGGCTACCGCCTGGTGGCCTCGCCATAAATCAGTGAAGCGCGCTAGATGAGCACGATCGATTCCGGCCTGACGCTTCTGAAGAGCGCCGCCGGCCGCGTCTCCGCCGCCAATGGCTGGATGGGCAACGCGTTCAAGGGCTGGATGCCGACCGGCCTCTATGCCCGTGCGCTCCTCATCATGATCGTGCCGATGGTGGTGCTGCAATCGGTCGTCGCCTTCGTGTTCATGGAGCGGCACTGGAACACGGTGACGCGCCGCCTGTCGGCCGCGGTGGTGCAGGACATCGCCGCGCTGATCGACGTCTACAAGGGCTATCCGCAAGACAAGGACCGCGACCAGATCCGCCGCATCGCGCAGCAGCGCCTCGGCCTCGTCGTCGATTTCCTGCCCGCCGGCGACATGCCGCCGCCGGGACCAAAACCGTTCTTCTCGCTGCTCGACCAGACGCTGTCGGTGCAGCTCGGGCGCCAGATCGGACGCTCGTTCTGGATCGACACCGTCGGCCGCTCCAACCTGGTCGAGATCCGCATCCAGCTCGATGATGCCGTGATGCGCGTGTTCGCGCAGCGCAGCGCCGCCTATGCCTCGAACTCGGAGATTTTCCTGTTCTGGATGGTGGGCACGTCCTCGATCCTCTTGATCGTCGCGGTGCTGTTCCTGCGCAACCAGATCAAGCCGATCCTGCGCCTTGCCGATGCCGCCGAAAGCTTTGGCAAGGGCCGCGAGGCGCCGAACTTCAGACCGCGCGGCGCGCGCGAGGTGCGGCGCGCGGCGGTCGCCTTCCTCGAAATGAAGTCGCGCATCGAGCGCACGATGGAGCAGCGCACCGCGATGCTCGCCGGCGTCAGCCACGACCTGCGCACCATCCTGACCCGCTTCAAGCTCGAGCTGGCGCTGATCGGCGACAGCCCCGAGCTCGAGGGCATGCGCAAGGACGTCGACGAGATGTCGATGATGCTGGAGGATTACCTCGCGTTTGCCCGCGGCGATTCCGGTGAGCAGTCGCAGCCGACCGACATGGCGCAGGCGCTCGAGGAGCTGCGCAGCGATGCCGAACGCCACGGCCACACCGCGACCGTGGCGTTCCACGGCCTGCCCGTGGTCACCGTGAAGCCGGCTTCGTTCAAGCGCTGCCTCGCCAATCTCGTCACCAACGCGGCGCGCTACGGCAAGGCCATCGCCATCACCGGCCAGCGCGATCACCGTTATCTCACCGTCACGATCGACGACGACGGCCCGGGTATTCCCGCTCATTTGCGCGAAGAGGTGTTCAAGCCGTTCCTGCGGCTGGACAACGCCCGCAACCAGGACGAAGGCGGCACCGGCCTTGGCCTTGCCATCGCCCGCGACATCGCCCGCTCCCACGGCGGCGACATCACGCTGGGTGACAGCCCGATGGGTGGATTGAGGGCGAGCGTGCGGATACCGGTGTAGCCTTCCTTACCTCTCCCCGCTTGCGGGGAGAGGTCGAATTCGATCTCAGATCGAATTCGGGTGAGGGGGTACAGGTCCCTCGACTATCTCGCATGCGGAGAGAGGCCCCTCACCCCAACCCTCTCCCCGCAAGAGCGGGGCGAGGGAGCGCACCGATTTCCCGGCTACGGCCTCGCTCTACTTCGGCAGCAGCGCCTTCAGCTTGTCCATGTCGCGCATGTTCATCTTGAAGCCGCCGGGCATCACGATGTCGCCGGGCTTCTGCTCCGGCTTACAGGCTCCTAACCACTTGGCTTGCAGCGTTGTGGTGTTATCGCGCCCCGCCGCGCCGGCGACGCCGCCTTGCGCATGCGAGGTCGTCTTCACCGTGTAGGCCGAGTTGAAATCGCCAGTGATCTCGGCATGCGAGGTTGTGCTGACGCCGGCGACGCTGCACTCGGAATCGCTGACATAGCCGGTCGCGGTCTTCTTGATCTCCTGCTTGGCGCAGATCTGCTTGGCCATCGGGGAGACGTTGTTGCTCATCTCCTTGTCGACGGTCTCATCGGTGCAGTGCTGCATGGTCATCTCGGGCACGGGCGAGCCTGATGTGACCAGCTTCATTTCCCAAAGACCGGCCTTGCGCACCGGCAGGTCGTCGGCGCTGGCGCCGCCTGCCGACAACGCGAGGCAAAGCGTCGAGCCGAGCAAAACGAGTTTGCGCGTCATGAGGGAAGCTCCCGGCTAACAGATTGCGTCGTTACGACAACGCCTCAGTACAGCGTGCGGATCGGCCGATCGGCGGCGCCATAGGGCACCCAGCGGCAGGAGAACGAGATGTAACCGCCCTCATAGGCCTGCACGCCCAGGAATTTCACGACCTTGCCGTAGCGCGCGCAGTGATCGACGGCGACCTGCCGCGCATCGACCTGTGTTGCCATCGAATAGGCGATGATGCCGCCGGTGTCGTTGCCCTTGAACGGAGGCACCGGAAGGATATCGGCGCGCGCCGGCTGGCTCGCCATCGTACCCGAGACAACCAGGCCGGCAAGAAGGCCCGCGGCCGCAATGATTCGCATTCCCGTCACTCCAATTGGCTGGCGGCAGTTTACGGTGCCGGGATGGACGTGAAAAGAACGGAAGCCCGGTTCGCCGCGCCTCCCGGTCAACTCCTGGCGAAGTGTTGCCGCGCTGCACTTGACCTCCCCCGGCCTTCGCGGCACCGTCCGACCTTCGCAAGACCTGAACTGTCCGGATTGATCATGCGCGCCCCCTCCCCGAAATTGCTCCGCTTTGCCGCCATGCTCGGCCTCATGTTCGGGGCACTGCCGCTTGGCGAAGCCAGGGCCGCCAATGGACTTGAGATGAATTTCTGGCTGAGCGGGCCGCGCTACGACGGCGCCGTCGCCGATTGCGACAAGGCGCTGCCGACGATCGCCACCCAGTTCTGGGAGAAGGAAAGCGCGTTCTGGAATTCCTCGTTGAAGATCACGGGCTTCTCGGCCGTTCGCGAGGTCGCGTTCCGGCCCTGGCAGTCCGACAACATCCCGCGCCGCTATTGCACCGGGGATGCCATGCTCACTGACGGCAAGGTGCGCAAGGTGCATTTCTCGATCATCGAGGATGGCGGCTTTGCCGCCTACGGCGATGGCGTCGAATGGTGCGTGGTCGGGCTCGATCGCAACTGGGCCTACAACCCGGCCTGCCGCGCCGCCAAGCCCTGATTCGACAGCCCTGATTCGACAGCCATGATTCGGCCCGATCAAGCGGCCGAACGACCGGCGCTCGAAATTTGTTCTTGAAATGTTCTCATCGCCTGCTAGGCTCGCCTACACAGTCTAGTTGAGGGGCGTCGCCATGTTTCATTCCAGATTGCGTTCGTTCTCCCGTCTTGTGATCTCACTCACCCTTGCCGCCGGGCTGGCGTCGCTCGCCGCCGGCGCCAAGGCGCAGGACAAGCGGCAGAATGCGCCCGGCGAGTTCGATTTCTATGTGCTGTCGCTGTCATGGTCGCCCTCGTTCTGCGAGGAGGCAGCCGAGCGCGGCGGCCGGTCACAGATGCAATGCGGCGGACGGCCCTACGCCTTCGTGGTGCATGGGCTGTGGCCGCAATATGAGAACGGCTTTCCGGAATACTGCCAGCGGCCGGCACCGCGGCTGAATCGCAGCATCGTCTCCTCGATGCTCGATCTGATGCCGGCGCCGGGCCTGATCTTCAACGAATGGGACAAGCACGGCACCTGCTCCGGGCTCGAAGGCCGCAGCTATTTCGAGACGATCCGCAAGGCGCGCGCCGCGATCAAGATCCCGGCCGAATATCTCGATCTGTCGCAAGCCAAGACCGTGGCGCCGGCGGAGGTCGAGGAGGCCTTCATCAAGGCCAATCCCGGTCTCAGCAGTGCCGCCGTCTCGGTGACCTGCAACCGGACACGGCTCTCCGAGGTCCGCATCTGCCTGAGCAAGGACCTGCAATTCCGCGCCTGCGACGAGATCGAGCGCCGCGCCTGCCGCCGCGACCAGGTGACGATGCCGCCGATCAGGGGCGGGTAGGCCGAGGTCTCGTGCCCCGGACGCAGTGCACTGCGCCGCGAGCGCGGCGTAGTGCGCTGCTGATCCGGGGCCCATCACGCAAGAAGAAGCTGGGTCCCGGCTCAGCGGCGCAGCTTTACGCGCTGCACCGCGTCCGGGACACGCGATCGTGCCTCTTTGCTCAAGCCATCACGTGGCGTAGTGCTCTTTTCATGAACTACCGCCACGCCTTCCACGCCGGCAGCTTCGCCGATGTCATCAAGCACATCGTGCTGGCGCGCATCCTTACTTATCTGCAGGACAAGCCGGCGGCGTTCCGCGTCATCGACACCCACGCCGGCGCCGGGCTCTACGATCTCGACAGCGACGAGGCGCGCCGCGGCGGCGAATGGCTGACCGGCATTGCGCGGCTGCTGCAGGCGCGCCTGTCGAACGAGAGCGCGGCGCTGATCAAGCCCTATCTCGACATCGTCCGCGCTTTCAATCCGAAGGGCGAGCTCAGGGCTTATCCGGGCTCGCCGCTGATCGCGCGCGGCCTGCTCAGACCCCAGGACCGCCTCGTCGCCTGCGAGCTCGAGCCGAAGGCGCGGAAAGCGCTGATCGACGTGCTGCGCCGCGACGAGCAGGCCCGGGTGGTCGATCTCGACGGCTGGGTGGCACTGCCGGCCTTCGTGCCGCCGAAGGAGCGGCGCGGCCTCGTGCTGATCGACCCGCCCTTCGAGGCCAAGGACGAGTTCGAGCGGCTCGGCGACGCCTTCTCGGCGGCCTTCGCGAAGTGGCCGACCGGTATCTATGTCATTTGGTATCCGGCCAAGAACCGGCGGGCCACCGACACGCTGGCCCAAACGGTGGCGCGGCTCGCAGCTGCAGCAAAGCCGCCGGGGAAATGCCTGCGCCTCGAATTCAGCGTCGCGCCGCAAGCCGACAGCGCCGCCCTCACCTCCACCGGGCTCCTGATCGTCAATCCGCCCTATACGCTGCACGGCGAGCTCAAGACCATCCTGCCCGAGCTGGAAATGCCGCTCGGCCAGGGCGGGGCTGCCAGATTCCGATTGGAGCTGCCGAGACCGTAACACTCCGGCATTCTTGGGAAAAATATGCAGGACCGGTAGTCAATCTGCAAAGAACCGTATTATGCTGTTTCCGTGACTGGCTTTACGTTCCGCTTCCGCGAATGGTTGCGGCGGAGTGAAGGCCCTAAGAAAGATCCCGCCGGACCGATGAGGTCCGTCTAAGGATGGCCAGCTCCCGGGCTCCGTGAGGCCCGGTCATGTCGTGACGTGAGTCTGCGTCGCGGCGGAGGAGCAATGAGGGGGAGTTTCCCGATGGCCATGACGGGAACGGTCAAGTTCTTCAACGGCGAGCGCGGCTACGGCTTCATCAAGCCGGACGACGGCGGTCGCGATGTCTTCGTTCACATCACTGCTGTGGAGCGGGCGGGACTGAAGGACCTTGCCGAAGGACAGCGTATTACTTTCGAAGTCGAGCCGGACAAGAAGGGGAAGGGACCGAAGGCGGTCAATTTGGTGATCCTCTCCTAGCGAGCCCTGAGCAAAAAAATCCCGGCCGCGAGCGGCCGGGAGGCTGGTCCGGTATTTTCTTCTTTGGATGTCAGAAGTGATAGTTCACGCCTGCGCGGACAACGCTGGCGCTATAGCCGTTTGATACGCCCGTAATTGCGAACTGACTCGTCGACAGATCGATGTAGAGATATTCGAGCTTGGCGCTCCAGTTCGGCGCGAGGCCCACTTCCGCGCCGGCACCGATGGTCCAGCCCGCGGTGGTGTGCGACTCGGTCCAGCCGAAGGTCTGCCCACGCAGCTCGCCGAAGGCGAGGCCGGCGGTGCCGTAGAACAGCACATTGCTGAACGCATAGCCGGCGCGGCCGCGCAGCGTGCCGAACCACGGATTGGAGAATTTCCACGGCGCGAAGGTGTCGTCGGCGCCGGCGGCCTGGATGTCGCCCTCGACACCGAACACCCACGGGCCGTTCTGGAAATTGTAGCCGGCCTGCACACCGCCAACGAAGCCCGACGGCTTCGTGGGGTTGTTGTCGACCGAGCCCCATTCATAGCCGATGTTGCCGCCGAGATAGGGACCTGCCCAGCTATAGGCATTGAGCGGCTGATTGACGGTATAGGGCGCACGCTGCCCATAATTGAGATCGGCGGCCTCTGCCGAAGCTGTCCAGCCGGCTGCAACCAACGCGGCTGCGCCCACAACGAGCCTCTTCATCACTCACTCCAACGCAACTGTCGCAACCCGAGCGATGCCCGCGCCGCCGCGCGAGCAAGAACACCATGGTTACGGAACCAAGAACCTTTCGCGTCAGATTTATCGAGAGTTTTAAGTTAAAGGGCTGTTAAGTCGGGTTACCGCCCGCTTAACAGACTTAAGGAAGCGTTACCGGGGAACTGGCCGCCATCCTGTGCGTGCCGCATGGCCGGAACTTCAAATCGGCCCGCCCAGCACCTAAATTCGCCCCATGGTTCACGATTCCTCCGACAATCCGGACGACCGCACGCGCAAGTCGCCGCGCGCTGCGGCGAGCGACGCGCCGCCCGAGCGACTGGCAGCGCCGGACGTCGATCCCGCGGCGGCAGGCGGCGGCGACGAGGACGATGCGCTGCTGCCGGATATCCTGGAAGAGAGCGGCGCGATCGGCGAAGGCCCGCTGGCGAGCGGTCACGAGGCGATCGAGCGCGCGGTTCGGCTCGCGCCCACCTCGCCCGGCGTCTATCGCATGCTCAATGCGAACGCCGACGTGCTCTATGTCGGCAAGGCCAAGAACGTCAAAAAGCGCCTGTCCAATTATGCGCGCCAAAGCGCCCCGCTGCCGGCCCGCATCCTGCGCATGATCGCCGCCACGGTGACCGTGGAGATCGTCTCGACCAACACCGAGACCGAGGCGCTGCTGCTGGAGGCCAACCTCATCAAGCAGCTGCGGCCGCGCTTCAACGTGCAGCTGCGCGACGACAAGTCGTTTCCCTACATCCTGATCACCGGCGACCATTGGGCGCCGCAGATCCTCAAGCATCGCGGGGCCCAAACGCGGCCCGGGCGCTATTTCGGCCCGTTCGCCTCCGCCGGCGCGGTCAACCGCACCATCACGGCGTTGCAGCGCGCGTTCCTGATCCGCTCCTGCACCGATTCGTTCTTCGAGAGCCGCACCCGGCCCTGCCTGCTCTATCAGATCCGCCGCTGTGCCGGCCCCTGCACCCGCGAGATCGACTTCGGCGGCTATTCAACGCTGGTGCGCGAGGCGAGCGACTTCCTGTCCGGCAAGAGCCACGCGGTGAAGCAGGAGCTTGCCGGCGAGATGGAGAAGGCGGCCAATGAGCTCGAATTCGAGCGCGCCGCACTCTACCGCGACCGCCTCGCCGCGCTGTCGGCGATCCAGTCGCAGCAGGGCATCAATCCGCGCACGGTCGAGGAAGCCGACGTGTTCGCCATCCACCAGGAGGGCGGCTTCTCCTGCGTCGAGGTGTTCTTCTTCCGCACCGGCCAGAACTGGGGCAACCGCGCCTATTTCCCACGCGCAGAGAAAACCTTCACGCCCGAGGAAGTGCTCGGCTCCTTCCTGGCCCAGTTCTACGACGACAAGCCGCCGCCGAAGAACATCCTGCTCTCGCACGAGATCGAGGAGAGCGAGCTGCTTGCGAACGCGCTGTCGATCAAGGCCGGCCACAAGGTCGAGGTCACCGCGCCCAAGCGCGGCGAGAAGAAGGAGCTCGTCACCCACGCGCTGACCAATGCGCGCGAGGCGCTCGGTCGCAAGCTCGCGGACACCGCAACGCAAAGCCGCCTGCTCGAGGCCATGGCCACGACGCTGAACCTGCCGCACCCGCCCAAGCGTATCGAGGTCTACGACAACAGCCACATCCAGGGCACCAATGCGGTCGGCGCCATGATCGTCGCCGGCCCCGACGGCTTCGTGAAGAACCAGTACCGCAAGTTCAACATCAAGTCGGAAGGGATCACGCCCGGCGACGACTTCGCCATGATGCGCGAGGTGCTGGAGCGCCGCTTCAAGCGCCTGATCAATCCGCCCGAGGAGAGTGCGGCCAAGGGGAAGGACGACGATTTCCCGCAATGGCCCGACCTCGTCATCATCGACGGCGGCCGCGGCCAGCTCAACGCCGTCCGCGAGATCTTTGCCAGTCTCGGCCTGACCGAGGTGTCGCTGATGTCGGTCGCCAAGGGACCGGACCGGGATGCCGGCCGCGAGACCCTGTTCATGCCGGAGCGCGAGGCCATCAAGCTCGAGCCGCGCGATCCCGTGCTCTATTTCATCCAGCGCCTGCGCGACGAGGCCCACCGCTTCGTCATCGGTTCGCACCGCAAGCTGCGCAAGAAGGACATCCGCGAGGCCGGCCTGCAGGAGATTCCGGGGATCGGCCCGTCACGCAAACGTGCCTTGCTGCACCATTTCGGAACCCTGAAGGAGATCGAACGGGCCTCGATTGCCGATCTCGGCAAGGTTCCGGGGGTCAGCGCCGAGAGCGCGCGCAGGATTTTCGAGTATTTCCATCCCCAACCGGGGTGAATGAAGGGGACTGCGGTCATATGGTCGTTGCATCCTGCGCCCATCTGGGGAGCGGAACGGTTGACCTTGGGGCCCGAGCGGTATTGGTAGGACGGATGAACATCGCCACGACACGAGGGACGACCAGCCGCGCGATGTCCCTCCCCAACATCCTGACCTACGGCCGGATCGCCGCGATCCCGGTCGTGGTCGGATGCATCTATGCGCAGTCGATTCTGGATCAGCCGCTCTGGCTGCGCTGGGTCGCGGTCGCCCTTTTCATCGCGGCCGGGGTGACCGATTACCTCGACGGCTATTATGCGCGGATCTGGAATCAGCAATCGGCGTTCGGCCGGATGCTCGACCCGATCGCCGACAAGCTGCTGGTCGCCTCCTGCCTGCTGATGCTGGCCGCGGACGGCATCATCCACGGCTGGTCGCTGTGGGCCGCCATCGTGATCCTGTGCCGCGAGATCCTGGTCTCGGGCCTGCGCGAATACCTCGCCGCGCTGCGCGTCAGCGTGCCCGTGACCAAGCTCGCCAAATGGAAGACCACGGTCCAGCTCGTCGCCATCGGCTTCCTGCTCGCAGGTCCAGCCGGCGATGAGGTGGTGCCGGTCGTCTCGATGATTGGCCTCGCGCTGCTGTGGGCTTCGGCGATCCTCACCATCTACACCGGCTACGACTATTTCCGCGCCGGCATCCATCACCTCATCAAGGAGGACGAGGGATGAAGGTGAAGTATTTCGCCTGGGTACGCGAGCGCATCGGCAAGGCCGAAGAGACCATCGAGCCGCCCGCGACCGTGCGCACCGTGGAGGAGCTGATCGCCTGGCTGTCCAGCCAAAGCGAGGCCTATGCATATGCGTTCGAGAAGCCGAAGGTGATCCGCACGGCGATCGACCACGCCCACGTCAAATCAGATACCGCGATCGCGGGCGCCCGCGAGATCGCGTTCTTCCCGCCGATGACTGGCGGCTAGGCCAATGTTAACAGGCAGACCGGCATACGGCGTCGCCTCACCTCTCCCCAACGGGGAGAGGTCGATTTGCGCAGCAAATCGGGTGAGGGGGCACAGGTCCCACGAGAGAGCAGATCCCCTCACCCGCGCCTTCGGCGCGACCTCTCCCTACGGGAGAGGTGTGGGAGCAGCTAAGCCATGACCTGCCCCGTCACCATCCGTATCCAGGAAGACGATTTCGACATCGCGCGCGAGATCGAGGTCCTGACCAAGAGCCGCACCGACATCGGCGCGGTCGTGAGCTTCTCCGGCATCTGCCGCGCCGACGACGACAGCGCGAAGATTTCGGCGCTTACGCTCGAACATTATCCGGGCATGGCGGAAGAAGAGATCAGGCGTCATGTCGACGAGGCGACCTCGCGCTGGCCGCTCAACGGCGTCACGGTGATTCACCGCGTCGGCCGCTTCATGCCCGGCCAGAACATCGTGCTGGTGCTGACCGCCTCGCAGCACCGGCAGGCCGCATTCCAGGCGGCCGAGTTCCTGATGGACTATCTCAAGACCAGTGCGCCGTTCTGGAAGAAGGAAGAGAGCGCCACCGGCACCGGCTGGGTCGAGGCCCACGCCCGTGACGACGAGGCCGCCGCACGCTGGACCAAATCCTGATGGCAAGAGTTGCGAAAAAGACCGCGCGCGGCGGCGCCGCGCCGAAGCTTGCGAAGGTGGGACGCGGCGAGCTTCTCACGCTGCTCGACTTCGTCCGCTATGCGGTGAGCCGCTTCGTCGAAGCCAGGCTCGCCTTTGCCCACGGCACCACCGACCCGGTCGCGGAAGCCGCCTTCCTGGTCTGCGAGGCGCTGCATCTCAATCCCGACCAGTTCGAGATCTTTGCCCATGCGCGCGTCACCGCCGCGGAAGGCAAGACCCTGCTCGACCTGATCCATCGGCGCGTCACGACGCGCAAACCGGCCGCCTATCTCGTCAACAAGATCTATATGCGCGGCCTGCCCTTCTATGTCGACGAACGCGTCATCGTTCCGCGCTCCTTCATCGGCGAGCTCCTGGATTCGCATTTCGGCGGCGACGGCGAGGCCGGCTCGCTGATCGACGATCCCACCGCCGTCGCGCGCGTGCTCGATCTCTGCACGGGGTCGGGATGCCTCGCGATCCTCGCCGCGCACCATTTCCCGAACGCCACCGTCGACGCCGTCGATATCTCCAAGGGTGCACTTGAAGTTGCCGCCCGCAATGTCCGCGAATACGGGCTCACGGACCGCATCAGCCTCTATCGCGGCGACCTGTTCGCCCCGCTCGGCGACAACAGATACGACCTGATCATCACCAACCCGCCTTACGTCGATGCCGAAGGCATGGCGGCGCTGCCGCCGGAGTGCCGGGCCGAGCCGAAGCTCGCGTTCGACGGCGGCGCCGACGGTCTCGACGTGGTGCGCCGCATCCTGCGCGATGCGCCCGATCACCTGACGCCGGACGGCGGGCTGATCTGCGAGATCGGCCGCGGCCGCGAGCTGATCGACGAGGCCTTTCCGGAATTGCCGCTGCTCTGGCTCGACACCGAAGATTCCGAGGGCGAGGTGTTCTGGATCGCAGCCGCCGATCTCGACTGAGCCTCTGCGACGCGCGCGCTTCCTCGGAACAAAGTCAAATACCGCCACGTTCATCCTCCGATGCATTTTTTCGCTCTCGGAGGATGTCCGCATGCTCGCGCCATCGGGCGAATTGCTGCGCGCCGGCATGGCGCTGAAGCTCAATCACGTCAAACGCGCCGCTCAATCCTATCTGCGTGACCAGACCAGCCAGGCAACCGGCAAGGTGACATCTTACGCGGTGGCCGGCGGGCTGTTCGCGGTCGCCGGCCTGTTCGTTGTCGCAGCAATTTTCGTCGGGCTGATCGCCCTGTACCGCTGGGTCGCCATCACCTACGGGCAATTCTGGGGTCTTGGCGCGGTCGGCGCAGTGCTGTTGGTGGTGGCTGCGGTCCTTGCCGGGGTGGCGATGGCACAGATGAGGCGCAAGCCCAAGCCGATCGTGCCGCTTGCGAGCCGTCTGCGCGTGGCGGTCGCGACGCCGCGGATCCCGCGCGGAACGGTCAAGCAGGCGGTGAAGGAGGTCGCAACGACGATCCCCCTCGCACCGCTCGCGCCGGACGAACG
The DNA here is from genome assembly GCF_002795245.1 of Bradyrhizobium forestalis. Classification (GTDB taxonomy): domain Bacteria; phylum Pseudomonadota; class Alphaproteobacteria; order Rhizobiales; family Xanthobacteraceae; genus Bradyrhizobium; species Bradyrhizobium forestalis. The sequence goes on from NZ_PGVG01000045.1 coordinate 34,975, forward strand.
CAGTCATGGCAGCAAGGCTTATGGCAGCAAGGCTTATGGCAGCAAGGCTTGGCCGGCCCGCGCTAACCGCCCCGTGCAACTTGGCCTGATGCTCGCGGCCGTCGGCCTGGTCGGGCTGACGGCCGCCCGCCGGCGGCGCCACAGGCGCAGTCTGGAGGCGTGATGCCGGCGCGGCGCTCCGAACCGATCGATTCCTGGCTTCTAGTAGCGGCGACGGCCATCTTCGTTCTGACGGCGGAGCGCTACTTTCAGGATATGGGCCTGATCCGGTCGGGGCCTCCGCAAGACCACCGCAAGGGCGAAGCGAGTTCACCGGAAGCCCACCCGGCCGGTGCGGCGATGCAGCCCGGCCGGGGCCGCCGGGCGAAAAGTCCGGCCCAGATCCCCTGGTCGGGCTGGAAGGATATTTTTTGGCGGACCTATCAGCGCATCGACGAGGATCGCCTGCTCGCGACGGCGGGCGGCGTCGTCTTCTTCGGGCTGCTCGCGCTCTTCCCCGCAGTCACCGCGCTCGTCTCCTCTTATGCCCTGTTCGCCGATCCCGCGACGATCAGCGCCAACCTCCAGACGCTTGCGACCATGCTGCCCGAGGGGTCGTTCCAGATCGTCGAAGACCAGGTCGCGCGCGTGCTGTCGAACGGCAATACGACGCTCGGTGTCACGTTCCTGTTCGGCCTGCTGCTTGCGATCTGGAGCGCCAATGCGGGGGTCAAGGCGATCTTCGACGCCCTCAACATCGCCTACGAGGAACGCGAGAAGCGCAGCTTCATCCGGCTGAACATGGTCTCGCTGGCCTTCACCGTCGGCGGCATCGTGGCGCTGCTGTTGATGGTGGGGGCTGTCGTCGCCTTCCCGCTTGCGCTCAATCATCTCGGCATGGCGCCCGAAAGCAAGCTGATCGTCGCGCTCGCACGATGGCCGCTGCTGTTCCTGATCCTGCTCGTTGCACTCGCCATCCTCTACCGCTTCGCGCCCAGCCGTGACGCGCCGCGCTGGCAATGGCTGAGCCTCGGCGCCGTGACGGCCGCGATCCTCTGGATCGCCGGCTCGGCCCTGCTGTCCTGGTACCTCTCGGAATTCGCCAATTACAACGCGACCTACGGCTCTTTGGGCGCTGCGATCGGCCTGATGATGTGGATGTGGATGTCGGCGATCGTCATCATGTTCGGCGCCGAGCTAAATTCGGAGATCGAGCGACAGACGCTGCGCGACACCACCACCGGGCGGCCGAAACCGCCCGGCAGCCGCGAAGCCGTCTCGGCCGACACCGTCGGCGCCACCGCGCCGTCCTGACCTCGCCCAGGAACGGGCCGCTATCCCCTCGAATCAACAATGATGTTAATGTCATGCATGCTTGGGGGAGCATGAGGCGTGACGGGGTTCGGACGCGGCCCGTGCTTTCCTGGGTGAGGCAGTCAGCTCTTGAGGCGAACGCGCGGCATGATTCGCATTTCGACGATCTTCATCGCCATCTGCATGGTCCTGGTCGCGGCCTCGCTCGGGCTCGGGCTCTATTCGGTCGCCGGCATCAGCGGAACAGAATCGGCGATCGTGGCGCTGACCGCGCTGACCTTCCTGATCCTCTACAACGCAGTCTCGATGCGGCTGCGCGACCGCAGCGACGTCGGCGGCCAGATTGCCGACCTCTCGCGGGGCACCGCCGACCTCGCCCGCCAGGTGGCCGAGTTCGGCCGCCGGTTAGCTGCGATCGAGGGCCGCGTCGCCTCGTCCAATTCGACCAATTCCGACCGCGTCCAGTCGGTGATCGGCGAGATCAACGAGCTGGGCGGATTGGTCAGGCAGCTCGCCACCACCGTGGCGGCCCATGAGGATCTGCTGGCCGACAGCGTGCCGGCCTCAGCTTCCGCCCCGGTCACGAGGCCCGAGCCGGAGGCACCGATCGATCTGGCTGCCCCCTTCGAGGAGAAGCCTGTCGCCCCTCCTCCGCTTCCCGTGCCGCCGCCGCGGCCGGCGCCGGCGGCTCAGCCCCAAACCGCCAACCCCGTCCAGACCGCCAACGGACGCAACCAGACCCAATTGCTGGCGACGCTGCGCAATGCAATCGACGAGAACCGCATCGACATCTTCCTGCAACCGATGGTGACGCTGCCGCAGCGCAAGGTGCGGTTCTACGAGGCGGTGACGCGCCTGCGTGACGAGCGCGACCAGCTGATCGCCGCCGAGGAATTCATCAGCATCGCGGAAGCCTCCGGGCTGATCGGGCGCATCGACAACATGGTGATGCTGCGCTGCGTGCAGGTGCTGCGGCGCCTGATGGTGCGCAACAAGGACGTCGGCGTGTTCTGCAACGTCGCGGCCTCCACGCTCGGCAATTCCACCACCTTCGCGCAATGTCTCGACTTCCTCGAAGCCAACCGCGCGCTGGCGCCCTCGCTGGTGCTGGAGTTCAAGCAATCGACGTTCCGCAATCTCGGCCCGGCAGAGACCGAGAACCTCGCGGCGCTCGCCCAGCGCGGCTTCCGCTTCTCGATCGACCATGTCACGGATCTGCGCATCGAGCCGCGCGAGCTGGCCGATCGCGGGGTACGCTTCATCAAGGTGCCGGCCACGCTGCTGCTCGATCCCAGGCAGGCCTCGACCTCGGACATCCACCCCTCTGATCTGTCCGACCTGCTCGGCCGCTTCGGGATCGACCTGATCGCCGAGCGGATCGAGGGCGAGCGCGCCGTGGTCGACCTGCTCGACTACGACGTGCGGTTCGGCCAGGGGTTTCTGTTCGCGCCGCCCCGGCCATTGCGGCCGGAGGGGGCATCTGCTACCGCCGGGGCGCCGCCGAACCAGGCGAAAGACATTCAGGGACCTCATGGCTCCGGCACACCAAGCTCAGGCGCGACGTCCTCTGCGCCTCCGCCACAACGCATCACCGGCAACGCGGCGCTCGCGCGCCGCATCTGATCGGCCGCGCGCATCATGACCACGCTGCATTTTGCCGAAGGCCTGCGCGAGCTCGTGGGCGGCGTCGACGTCGTGCTCAGCGACATCTGGGGCGTGGTTCACAACGGACTGGAATCCTTCCCCGAAGCCTGCGAGGCGCTGTACACCTATCGCAGCCGCGGCGGTACGGTGATCCTGATCACCAACGCGCCGCGCCCGGCCGACTCCGTGCAGCGGCAATTGCGCAAGCTCGGCGTCCCCGATGAGACCTATGACGCGATCGTCTCTTCAGGCGACCTGACCCGGCTCTATGTCGCCGAGCATCCCGGCCGCAAGATGTTCTGGCTCGGCCCCGAGCGCGACAACTCGATCTACCGCGGCCTCGATGCGAAGACTGCGCCGCTGGAGGAAGCCGATTACATCGTCTGCACCGGCCTCTACGACGACGAGACCGAGACGGCGGAAGACTATCGCGGCATGATGCTGAAGGCGCGCGAGCGCAAGCTGACGCTGGTCTGCGCCAACCCCGACATCGTGGTGGAACGCGGCGACCGGCTGATCTATTGCGCCGGCGCCATCGCGGAGCTCTACCGCGAGCTCGGCGGCGAGGTGATCTTCTACGGCAAGCCGCACCGGCCGATCTACGAGCGCGCGATGGCGCTCGCCGGCGAACGCCAGGGTCACCAGATCGACCGGAAAAAGGTGCTGGCGATCGGGGATTCCGTCCGCACCGACCTGACCGGCGCGCGCGAATTCGGCATCGACTGCCTGTTCGTCACCCGCGGCATCCATGCCGAGGAGTTCGAGGGTCTCGACCAGCTCGACCCGACATCGGTGATGGAATTGTTCGGCCACCCGCCGAAGGCGCTGATGCGCGAATTGAAGTGGTGAAAAATATCGTGCCCCGGACGCCATAAGCGCGTCTTCGACGCGCTACGGCGAAGCGTTGCAGAGCCGGGGCCCAGAAGCCGCAAATGATGTCGTGGATAGACTGGGTCCCGGCTCAGCGTCGCGTCACTGACGTGACGCGCCTTGTCCGGGACACCAACACGCGCTTACGCGCTCGCCATGTCCGGGAAGACCGCCTCGATCTTGGTCTTCAGCGTCGCCGCGTTGAACGGCTTGACGATGTAATTGTTCACGCCGGCCTTCTTGGCCGCGATCACGTTCTCGGTCTTGGATTCCGCCGTGATCATGATGAAGGGCGTGGTGGCGAGGTTCGGATCCGCGCGGACTTCGCGCAGGAGGTCGTAGCCCGTCATCGGCTCCATATTCCAGTCGGAGATCACGAGCCCGTACTTCTTGCCACGCATCTTGTTCAGGGCTGCCGAACCGTCGCTGGCATCATCGATATTCTCGAAGCCAAGCTGCTTCAGCAGATTCCGGATGATACGGATCATGGTGCTGTAGTCATCCACCACCAGAACCGGCATCGACAAATCAACCGCCATCTCGACTCCCCCAACGCATACCCAGGAATATTACGATCGGACCGGCCAGGCCGGAGCCCGGCAGTTCCACGCCTCAAGCACTAGCATCAAGGCGTTAAACAGCGCGTTAACTGCGGACACCTCCGAAGGATTGAAATCGTGTTCAATGTCTGCGCTCCCCCCGCTTGACTTCGTCAGGCCGGTCGCGCCACGGTCCGGGCCGGTCCTGCCCGGTTCGAGAATTCCCCTGATGGCTCCGCCTTTTACCGTTATCCGCGATACAACGCCGGATTCCGCGATTCCAAGGGGCGCCGTGGTCGCCATGGGCAATTTCGACGGCGTTCATCTCGGCCATCGCGCCGTGATCGCGGCTGCCCTGGAGATGGGCAGGGCGCATGGCCGCCCTGCGCTGGCATTGACCTTCGAGCCGCATCCGCGGCGGTTTTTCAGCCCCAACACCCCGCAATTCCGCCTGACGGATGAGCGGGCCAAGCTGCGGCTTCTGGCGGGCACCGGACTTGCCGGCGCCGTGGTCATGACCTTCGACAAGGCGCGTGCCGGAACCAGCGCGCAAGATTTCATTCACCATGACCTGATCGGGCGCCTCGGGATCAGCGGCATCGCGGTCGGCTACGACTTCCATTTCGGCAAGGGACGGGTCGGCTCGCCGAGCCTTCTCGTCAACGAGGCGCCCCGGCTCGGCATCGAGGTCGACGTGCAACCGCATGTCGATATCGACGAACGGCCCGTCTCCTCCAGCGCGATCCGGATCGCCCTTGCCGAGGGCCAGCTCGACGAAGCCACGACCATGCTGGGCGCGCCCTGGTTCATCACCGGCGAGGTCATCCACGGCGAAAAGCGCGGCCGCGATCTCGGCTATCCCACCGCCAACATCCGCCTGGACGCCAATTGCGGCCTCAAGCACGGCATCTATGCGGTGCGGGTCGGCCGGGGGACCGAGCGTCTGGACGGGGTGGCCAGCTTCGGCCGCCGCCCGACCTTCGACAATGGCGCCCCGCTCCTGGAAATCTTCCTGTTCGACTTCAAGGGCGACCTTTACGGCCAGGCGCTCGACTGCGCCTTCATCGGCTTCATCCGCGAGGAGCTGAAATTCGACAGCCTGGAGGCCCTGATCCGCCAGATGGACGACGATTCCGCCCGCGCCCGCGCCATCCTGGCCGCCGCCCCGGACGCGTTTCCGCGGCTGGGCGCGATTGATTGAGGGCCGAAACCGCCCCGGCCTCGCCCTTTGCGCTTCCTCCGCCCCCCTGCTATGGAGGGCCCATGTTTGCGCGGCGCATCATAGGGATTAGCGGCCCGGCTTCCGCCTGAGCCTGAAGGCTCGGCGCAAGACCGGGATTTTGTCGTTTCACCCCCGCGATTCCGCATCGCCATCCGTTCCCGCGCCCTTCCGAGCCAGTCAGCCTCATGTCCGAAAAGCCGCAAAAGTCCCAAAAGTCTGAAGTCAAAGACTATTCGAAAACCCTGTTCCTGCCGCAGACCGAATTCCCGATGCGCGCCGGCCTGCCGCAGCGCGAGCCGGAGATCCTCAAGCGCTGGTACGAGGTCGGCCTCTACGAAAAGCTGCGCGAGGGTGCCAAGGGCCGCGCCAAATTCGTGCTGCATGACGGCCCGCCCTACGCCAACGGCAACATCCATATCGGCACGGCGCTGAACAAGATCCTGAAGGATCTCGTCACCAAGAGCCAGCAGATGCTCGGCTTCGATTCCAACTACGTGCCGGGCTGGGACTGCCACGGCCTGCCGATCGAGTGGAAGGTCGAGGAAGAGCACTATCGCAAGAAGGGCAAGCAGAAGCCCGACTTCCGCGACAGTGCCGCAATGATCGATTTCCGCAAAGAGTGCCGCGCCTATGCCACGCACTGGCTCGGCGTGCAGCGCGAGGAGTTCAAGCGCCTGGGGGTGATCGGCGACTGGGACCATCCCTACGCCACCATGAGCTATCCCGCCGAAGCCCAGATCGCGCGCGAGCTGATGAAGTTCGCCGCCAACGGCACTCTCTATCGCGGCTCCAAGCCGGTGATGTGGAGCGTGGTCGAGAAGACCGCGCTGGCCGAAGCCGAAGTGGAGTACGAGGACTACACCTCCGATACGGTATGGGTGAAATTCCCGGTGACCTCGCCAGCACACGGCGCGCTCGCCTCCGCAAGCATCGTGATCTGGACCACGACGCCCTGGACGCTGCCGGGTAACCGCGCCATCTCGTTCTCGCCGAAGATCGCCTACGGCCTCTACAAGGTCACCGACGCCCCCGCTGACAATTGGGCCAAGACCGGCGACCTCCTGATCCTCGCCGACGCGCTCGCTGACGAAGTCTTCAAGCAGGCGCGCGTGACGGCCTATGAGAAGGTCCGCGAGGTCCCCGGCGACACCATGGACGCGATCGAATGTGCCCATCCGCTCAAGGGCCTTGGCGGCGGCTATGACTTCATCGTGCCGCTGCTGCCCGGCGACCATGTCACCGACGACACCGGCGCGGGCTTCGTGCACACGGCGCCCGGCCATGGCCGCGAGGACTTCGATGCCTGGATGGCGCAGGCGCGCGATCTCGATGCGCGCGGCATCAACACCGCGATCCCCTACACCGTCGACGAGAACGGCGCCTACACCGATCATGCGCCGGGCTTTGCCGGCAAGCGCGTCATCACCGACAAGGGCGAGAAGGGCGACGCCAACGAGGCCGTGATCAAGGCGCTCGTCGACAGAGGCATGCTGCTCGCCCGCGGCCGGCTGAAGCATCAATATCCGCACTCCTGGCGCTCCAAGAAGCCGGTGATCTTCCGCAACACGCCGCAATGGTTCATCGCCATGGATAAGGACGTGGCGCAGGGCGGCAAGACGAAGAGCGGCGATACGCTGCGCGCCCGCGCGCTGCACGCGATCTCGGTGACGCAATGGGTGCCGCCATCGGGCGAAAACCGCATCAACGGCATGATCGAGGCCCGCCCCGACTGGGTGATCTCGCGCCAGCGCGCCTGGGGCGTGCCGATCGCCGTGTTCGTGCGCGAGAAGGGCGACGGCTCCGCCGAGATCCTCCAGGACGAGGCCGTCAATGCGCGCATCGGCGAAGCTTTCGAGAAAGAAGGCGCCGACGCCTGGTACGCGAAGGGCGCGCGCGAGCGCTTCCTCGGGTCCCGCGCGAACGAAGACTGGCAGAAGGTCGACGACATTCTCGACGTCTGGTTCGATTCAGGCTCGACGCACGCTTTCGTGCTGGAAGACCCTGTGCATTTCCCGGGGCTGTCAGGCATCAAGCGCAAGGTCGACGGCGGCACCGACACGGTGATGTATCTGGAAGGCTCGGACCAGCACCGCGGCTGGTTCCACTCTTCGCTGCTGGAAAGCTGCGGCACGCGCGGCCGGGCTCCTTACGACATCGTGCTGACCCACGGCTTCACCCAGGCCGAGGACGGCCGCAAGATGTCGAAGTCGCTCGGCAACACCATCGAGCCGCAGGCCGTCATCAAGGAATCCGGCGCCGACATCCTCCGGCTCTGGGTCGCGTCCTGCGACTACACCGACGATCAGCGCATCGGCCCCGAGATCCTGAAGAACACGGTCGAGACCTATCGCAAGCTTCGCAACACCGTGCGCTGGATGCTGGGCACGCTGCATCACTACAAGCCGTCCGACGCAGTCGCGCCCGCCGAGATGCCCGAGCTGGAGCGCTTCATGCTGCACGAGCTCGCGGTGCGCGCCGCCGCGATCGGCAAGGCCTATCGGGAGTTCGACTACAAGACCGTGGTCGCTATTCTGTCTGCCTTCCTCAACAGCGAGCTGTCAGCCTTCTATTTCGACATCCGCAAGGACACGCTTTATTGCGATCCGCCGTCGTCACTGACGCGCAAGGCGGCGCTGACGACCATCGACCTGTTGTGCGCCTCGATCCTGAAATGGCTGGCCCCGATCCTGAGCTTCACCGCGGAGGAGGCCTGGCGCATGTACCGGCCCGACGCCGAGCCGTCGGTGCATCTGACGCTGTTCCCGACCGACCTCGAAAACCTGCGCGACGACAAGCTCGCCGCAAAATGGGAGACGATCCGCAACGTCCGCCGCGTCGTCACCGGGGCGCTCGAGCTGGAACGCGCTGCCAAGAACATCGGCTCCTCGCTGGAGGCATCGCCGGTGATCTATGTCGCCGACCGGGACATGCTGATGACGCTGTTCGACACCGATCTCGCCGAGATCTGCATCACCTCGAACTACGAGGTGCGTGAGGGCGAGGCGCCGGCTTCAGCGTTCCGTCTCGATGCCGTGCCCGGCGTCGCGGTCGTGGTGGAAAAGGCGGTCGGCACCAAATGCACCCGCTCCTGGAAGATTTCGCCGACGGTCGGCGAGGACCCTGAATACCCCGACGTCACCCCGCGCGATGCGAAGGCGCTGCGCGAATGGAAGGCGCTGGGGGTGAGCGTCTGATCGGACGGCCATGACCCCGCTCCGCGCCGGCATCCTCTCGGCCGTAGCCACGCTCGTCGCCGACCAGGCCTCGAAGCTGTGGCTGCTGAACGGGTTCGACCTCGCCCGCAAGGGCGCGGTGAAGGTGACGCCGTTCTTCGACTTGGTGCTGGCCTGGAATATCGGGATCAGCTTTGGCTGGCTCCAGAACGATAGCCAGGCAGCCCAGCTCGCGCTGATGGCGGTCAAGGCCCTTGCGGTGGTCGCGCTGGCGATCTGGATGGCGCGCTCCCAGACCGTGCTCGCGACCGTCGCGCTCGGCCTGATCATCGGCGGCGCCATCGGTAACGGCATCGACCGCCTGGCCTATGGCGCGGTGGTGGATTTCGCCCTGTTCCACGTCGAGATCGCCGGAAATACCTATAATTGGTATGTGTTTAACCTCGCGGACGTGGCCATCGTTGCTGGGGTGGCAGCGCTATTGTATGATTCCTTCCTGGGGGTACCCGCCGCAAAAGCGCCCTGATCCCGGCCGATACGGACCGGTCGGTGGAACCCGGCTTTTGCGAGGGCGGAGCCGCGTGTGAGCGGCAATCTGCCACAATATGGAACAGGTAAAGTGATGCGCAGCGCGATGACCAGCGGTTCGATGGTGCGAGACCCCCGGTGGGGGTTCTGGCGGGCATTGAAATTGTCCGCGGTCGCACTCGGCATCGGTCTCGTCATGTCGACCGGCGCGGCCCGCGCCGGTGACGACGACGAGGAAGACGATATGACCTTCGAAGAGAGGCTCATCGACAACCTGATGTCCGGCATCGGCGCCAAGAGCATGGAGAAGAAGGGCATCGAATACCGCGAGCGCTCGCCGCTCGTCGTGCCGCCCAAGCTCGATCTGCCGCCCCCGGCGACCGAAGCCAAGGCTGCGCCGAACTGGCCCAAGGACCCCGAGGAAAAGCGCCGCAAGGAAGCCATCGCCGCGCGCAAGAAGGCCAGCAAGGCAACGGAGAACTGGCAGGCCGCCCAGCCGCTGACACCAGCCGAGATGAAGGCCGGCCAGGTCGCCGCAGCGCCCCGCACCAGCAACGATCCCATTCAGCCGGGCACCAACGGCAACCCCTCGCTGAGCCCAGCCGAACTCGGTTTCACCGGTGGTCTGTGGAACATGATGAAGGGCGGCAACGGCACCGAAGAGAAGAAATTCACCAGCGAGCCGCCGCGCCAGTCGCTGGTCGAGCCGCCGCCGGGTTACCAGACGCCGTCGCCGAACTATGCCTATGGCGCCGGGCCGGACAAGTCGCGGCGGATGTATTACGACATCATGTCAGGCAAGGAAAAGGAACAATAGCGTTCCTGTCCTGTCGCGACATTCTGGCCGACGCGAATCGGGGATCGGCGGCTCACGTCTGCCCGACGCCGCTCAAAATTGCCTATCAGTAACTTGCCTACGAGTTGCGTTCTCTGCTTCGTGACGCGAAGCCTCAGCCGCACGGTGTAGCATGCCGTGCCTTCCGAGCCGGAGATCCGGGCTCGACCTTTCATTAGGGATCATGATGTCCTCATACCGATCGGCTGCCTGCCTTCTTGCCGCGCTGCTTTCGACGAGTATCCTCTCGGCCGGCGCCGCCCTCGCCCAGACCACGGTGACATCGGCCCCACCCGCCAGCTTCACGCTCAATAACGGCATGCAGGTCGTGGTGATCCCGGATCACCGCACGCCCGTCGTCACCGAGATGATCTGGTACAAGGTCGGATCGGCCGACGAGACGCCGGGCAAGTCCGGCCTCGCACATTTCCTCGAGCACCTGATGTTCAAGGGCACCTCGAAGCACCCGGCCGGAGAATTCTCCCAGACCGTGCTTCGCGTCGGCGGCAACGAGAACGCCTCGACCTCGGTCGACTACACCAACTACTACCAGCGCGTGCCGAAAGAGCAGCTGCCGACCATGATGGAGTTCGAGGCCGACCGCATGACGGGCCTCGTCCTCAAGGACGAGAACGTGCTGCCTGAGCGCGACGTCGTGCTCGAAGAGTACAATATGCGCGTCGCCAACAATCCGGACGCGCGGCTGAACGAGCAGATCATGGCCGCGCTCTATCTCAACCATCCCTATGGGCGTCCGGTGATCGGCTGGCATCAGGAGATCGAGAAGCTCGATCGCGAGGATGCGCTCGCCTTCTATCGTCGCTTCTACGCGCCGAACAACGCGATCCTGGTGATCGCCGGCGACGTCGACGCCGCCGAAATCCGCCCGCTGGTCGAGCGCAATTTCGGCTCCATTCCCGCCCAGCCCGCAATCCCAGCGCGGCGTGTCCGTCCGCAGGAGCCGGAGCCCGCCGCCCCGCGCACCGTCACGCTGGCCGACCCGCGCGTCGAGCAGCCGAGCATGCGGCGCTATTACCTCGTGCCCTCGGCGACCACGGCCGCGGCCGGCGAGAGCGCGGCCCTCGACGTGCTGGCGCAGTTGATGGGCAGCGGCAGCAATTCCTATCTCTACCGTACCCTCGTCGTCGACAAGCCGCTCGCGGTCTCCGCCAGCGCCAGCTATTCGAGCATCTCGCTCGACCCGACCCAATTCGCGATCTCGGCTGCGCCGAAACCCGGCGTCAGCTTCGCAGAAGTGGAGCAGGCGGTCGACGGTGTCATCGCCAACGTTGCGCAGAACCCGATCCGTGCCGAGGATCTGGAACGGGTCAAGACCCAGCTCATCGCCGAAGCGATCTACGCCCAGGACAACCAGGCGGTGCTGGCGCGCTGGTACGGCGGCGCGCTGACCACGGGCCTGTCGATCGAGGACATCAGGAGCTGGCCCGATCGCATCCGCGCGGTCACCGCCGAGCAGGTCCGCGCCGCTGCGCAGAAATGGCTCGAGAAGAAGCGTTCCGTGACGGGCTATCTGATCAAGGACACCGCCACCGCCAAGCGCGAGGAGAAGCGTTCGTGACCTATTCCTTCCTTCGCGCAAGATCCTTCCCACGCACAAGACATTTCGCGCTGTCCTTCGTCACCGGCGCGGCGCTTGCGCTGGCTGCGGTCTCGCCGTCGCAGGCCGCCGCAAAAATCCAGCACCTGATCTCGCCGGGCGGCATCGAAGCCTGGTTCGTGCAGGACGCGACCGTGCCGCTGATCGCGATGGAATATTCCTTCGCCGGCGGCTCGGCGCAGGATCCCAAGGACAAGCCCGGCGTCGCCAATCTGGTCGGCGACCTCCTCGACGAAGGCTCCGGTGATCTCGATTCCAAGACGTTCCATGAACGGCTCGACCGCCGCGCCATCGAGCTCTCCTTCAGCGCCACCCGCGATACGCTTCGCGGCAGCCTGCGCATGCTGCGCGACAACAAGGACGAGGCCTTCGACCTGCTCAGGAGCGCACTGACCTCGCCGCATTTCGACAGCGCCGACGTCGAACGCATCCGCTCGCAGGTCATCTCGGGCCTGCGCCGCGAGACCACCAATCCGACCTCGCTGGCGAGCCGCAAGTTCCTGGCGGTCGCCTTCGGCGATCACCCCTACAGCCGGCAGAGCAACGGCAATCTCGACAGCGTGCCGACGATCACGGTCGCCGACATGCGGGATTATGTCGGCCGCCTCCTCGCCAAGGATGGGCTCAAGATCGCGGTCGTCGGCGACGTCGATCCGGCGACCCTGGGCAAGCTGCTCGACCACACCTTCGGTAGCCTGCCCGCCAAGGCTAACCTGACGCCGGTCCCCGACGTCGAGGCTGCAAAGCCGCCGCAGCGCACTTTCGTGACGCTCGACGTGCCGCAGACCGTGATCACCTTCGGCGGTCCCGGCGTGAAGCGCAGCGATCCCAACTTCATGGCGGCCTATGTCGTCAACCACATCCTCGGCGGCGGCGGCTTGTCCTCCCGGCTCTATCGCGAGGTGCGCGAGAAGCGCGGCCTCGCCTATTCGGTGTTCGAGTCGCTGCTGTGGATGGAGCATTCGGCGGTATTCATCGGCAGTACCGGCACCCGCGCCGACCGCGCCGGCGACACCATCGACGCCATCGAGAAGGAGGTGCGCCGGATCGCCGAAGAAGGCCCGACGCAGAAGGAGCTCGACGAGGCCAAGTCCTACCTCAAGGGCTCGCAGATGCTGGCGCTGGATACGTCCTCCAAGCTGGCGCAGGCGCTGCTGCAATATCAGCAGGACAAGCTGCCGATCGACTATATCGAGAAGCGCAACGCCATCGTCGACGCAGTGACGCTGGATGATGCCAAGGCGGCCGCCAAGCGTCTCTGGGGCCAAGGGCTGCTGACCGTCGTCGTCGGCCGTGCCCCGCAGGCCGCCGCGCAGCCCGCGGCCACGGCGCCGAAGTCGAACTGATCTAGCTGTCATTCCGGGGCGATGCAAAGCATCGAACCTTCGGGCGCCCCGGAATGACGAACCCCATCTAAAACCGCTATTGTGCGCACCCGAATCTCTTCCTGGTGCCATCATGCTGCGGATATCCCGCGATCTCGTCATCGACGAGGACGACATCGAGATCGGCTTTGTCCGCGCCTCCGGCCCGGGCGGGCAGAACGTCAACAAGGTCGCGACCTCCGCGCAGCTGCGCTTTGACACGCGCAAGCTGACCTTGCCCGAGGATGCCGCGCTGCGCCTCGCCCGCATCGCCGGCCAGCGCATGACCAAGGACGGCGTCATCGTGATCCACGCCCAGCGCTTCCGTACCCAGGAGCGCAACCGGCAGGACGCCATCGACCGCCTCGTCGAGATCCTCAAGGAAGCCATGGTACGGCCGACGCCGCGGCGCGCGACGCGGCCGACCTTCGCCTCCAAGCAGCGCCGGCTCGAAGGCAAGAAGCGCCGCAGCGACATCAAGGCGGGCCGCGGCCGGAGCTTCGACGACTAAACGGGATCGGTTTTGGGTTGAATCGAGCGGCCGCGGGTCGTTCACCTCTCCCGCTTGCGCTTGCGGGAGAGGTCGCGGAGCGAAGCGACGCGGGTGAGGGCTGTCTCCTCAGGGGGATTCTCCCGTTGCGGAGACACCCTCTCCCCAACCCTCCCCCGCACGCGGGGGAGGGAGCGCACCTCCGTCGTTGCAGCAATCGGGGCTGATCCCATCTGCATCAGTAGCGCTTGGACGGGGCTGCGCCGCCTGTGGTGGAATCGTCGGCCGTTCCCTTGTGCGTAGCGCTACCCGTGGTGCCTCTGGTGCCCTTAGTTGACTTCATGCCGGACTTCTCGCCCGCTGCGCCCGGCTGAGCATTCATCTCCTCATCGCCGCTGCCCATCGTGCCGCCTTGCATGGGTTTGCTTTGCACCGCGCCGCCTGTCTTAGCGGGTGGCGCGCCTTGCGCGAGAACGGGCGTCGCAACGAGAGCCGACAGAGCGCATGCGATCATTGAGGTCTTCACCAACTTCATCCATTTCTCCTGGATTTTTTCGCAATGAATGGCCCGGCGGCTCTCCTTGCGCCGCTTGTCTGCACCGGACCATTGCATCGCGTAGAGAGTTCAAGCGGCGCAACCGTCATGCAATGCGCATCGTGTGGTGAACGTTTAGGGATTTGACGGCGGTTTCGCGGAATTGTGCTCCGCATATAAGGCAGCGCGGAACACCACACGCCACAAGCATCGACGCGCGCAGCGAAACAGCCCGCTACTACCACCGCATGTTTGGCCGCGCCTAGTGTTTGCGCACGTTGATGGAGATGGGCGGATGTAGATGGGCGGATTCTTGGCGATGCGCGTGGCCGTGCTGGGATTGTGCACCGCGATGGTGCTGGTGGTGCGGGTTGCCGACGCGCAGATGCCGTTGCCGGCCGCAAAGCCGCCGGATGGCGCCACACTGTTCAAGCAGCAGTGCGGGGTGTGTCACACTTTGAGCCTGTCGGAGCCGATGCGGCAAGGCCCACCCCTGGTCAAGATCGTAGGCCGGCCCGCCGGCAAGGTCGAGGGCTTCCATTATTCGGACGGCCTCGCCAAGGCTGATTTCACCTGGGACGAGACCCGGCTCGATGCGTGGCTGGCCAATCCGCAAGCCGTCATTCCCGGCGTGATCATGATCTACCGGCAGGCCAAGCCGGAGACGCGCGCCGCCATCATCACCTTTCTTAGGGAGCAGAACTGAATGGCAAAGCCAGTCCATTCCATGATCCGCGTGCGCGACGAGGCGCGATCGCTCGACTTCTACAAGCGCGCCTTCGGCCTGGAGGTCGCCGACCATCTGAAGTTTTCCGACTTTGCCCTGATCTATCTGCGTCACCCATCCTCACCTTTCGAGGTGGAGCTGACGGTGAACTTCGATCGCAAGGAGCCGTACGCGCTCGGCGACGGCTACGGCCATCTCGCCGTGGTGGTCGAGGATCTCGATGCCGAGCATGCCCGCTTCGAGCGCGAGAAGCTCGCACCGGGTCCCTTACGCGATTTCAAGCATGACGGCCGAACGCTGGCGCGCTTCTTCTTCGTCAGCGATCCCGATGGCTACAAGATCGAGGTGATCCAGCGGGGCGGCCGCTTCAACTGATCAAGTCACGATCCAAATCACAAAAATTGACGGAGGAAACCATGAGGGAAGTCGATCGCCGAAGCAAGCACAGCCGCCGCGTCTTTCTCAAGGGCGCGGCGACCGCCGTACCGGTCGCGGCCGTTGCGACCAGCGTCGCCGTCAGCATCGAGGATGCCTGGGCCGAAGAGACGAGCGCGCTCTCGCCTGCGACGATGAAGACGCTGCTGAAGGTCGCGCGTGACATCTATCCGCACGATGTGCTCGGCGACAGCTATTACATCACCGCGATCAAGCCGTGGGACGGCAAGGCGGCGAAGGATCCCGCGGTCAAATCGCTGATCAGCGGCGGCATCAGCCGGCTCGATCAGAACGCGCGCGACCGCCACAAGGTGCCTTATGTCGAAGTGCCCTGGGAAGCCGACCGCGTGGTGCTCCTGAAGGAGATCGAGCAAAGCGACTTCTTCCAGAAGGTGCGCGGCGATCTCGTCGTCTCGCTCTACAACCAGAAGGAGGTCTGGCCGCGGTTCGGCTACGAGGGCTCCTCGGCAGAGCACGGCGGCTACATCAACCGTGGCTTCGCCGACATCGACTGGCTGCCGAAGGCTTAACGCACCCAACGGTTCAGGAGAACGCATATGGCAAAATTCGATCTGAACGACTCCAGCGTTGTGGTGATCGTCGGCTCCGGTGCCGGCGGCGGCACGCTGGGCAACGAACTCGCGCAGAAAGGCGTCAAGGTGGTCATTCTCGAAGCGGGTCCGCGCATCGAGAACCACGACTTCATCAACGACGAATGGGAGAGCTTTTCCCAGCTCGCCTGGACCGACGCGCGCACCACGTCGGGGACATGGCGCGTCGCCAAGGATTTTTCCGGGCTTCCCGCCTGGATCGTCAAGGCGGTCGGCGGCTCGACCACACACTGGGCCGGCGCCTCGCTGCGATTCGACGAGCACGAGTTCAGGGTGAAGAGCACGTACGGCAACATTCCCGGCGCGAACCTCCTGGACTGGCCGGTCACGCTTACCGAGATGGAGCCGTGGTACGCCAAGGCCGAGAACAAGATGGGCGTGACGCGCACCAACGGCATTCCCGGACTTCCCGGCAACAACAACTTCAAGGTCCTGGAAGCCGGCGCCAAGAAGCTCGGCTACAAGACCGTGCACACCGGCAACATGGCGATCAACAGCCAGCCGCGCGACGGGCGAGGCTCCTGCCAGCAGATCGGCTTCTGCTTCCAGGGCTGCAAATCCGGCGCGAAATGGTCGACGCTCTACACCGAGATTCCGAAGGGCGAGTCGACCGGCAATCTCGAAGTGCGGCCAAGCAGTATGGCGGTCAAGATCGAGCATGACGCCAGCGGCAAGGTGACCGGCGTCGTCTACGCCGACGAGAGCGGCGCCATGCAGCGCCAGAAGGCCCGCATCGTGGCTGTGGCCGGCAATTCGATCGAGAGCCCGCGGCTGCTGCTCAACAGCGCCTCGATCATGTTCCCCGATGGCCTCGCCAATTCATCGGGACAGGTCGGCCGCAACTACATGCGGCACATGACCGGCAGCGTCTATGCCGTGTTCGAGAAGTCGGTGCACATGTATCGCGGCACCACCATGGCCGGCATCATCCGCGATGAAGCCGCCAACGATCCGAAGCGCGGCTTCGTCGGCGGCTACGAGATGGAGACGCTGTCGATCGGCCTGCCGTTCATGGCGGCATTCCTCAACCCCGGCGCCTGGGGCCGCTCGTTCACCTCGGCGCTCGACGGTTATCCCAGGATGGCCGGCATGTGGCTGGTCGGCGAGGACATGCCGCAGGAGACCAACCGCATCACGCTCGATCCCGTCGTCAAGGACAAGTTCGGCCAGCCGGTGGCGAGCGTGCATTTCGACGACCATCCCAACGACGTCGCGATGCGCGCGCATGCCTACAAGCAAGGCGCTGCGGTGTATGATGCCGTCGGCGCCACCGTGACCTATCCGACGCCGCCCTATCCGAGCACGCACAATCTCGGCACCAACAGGATGAGCGAGAAGCCACGCGACGGCGTGGTCAACAAGTACGGGCAGAGTCACGACATCAAGAACCTATTCGTCTCCGACGGCAGCCAGTTCACCAGCGGCGCGGCCTGCAACCCGACGCTGACCATCGTCGCGCTGGCGATCCGGCAAGCGGATTACATTGCGGGGGCGATGCAGAAGAAGGAGATTTGATCTGACGTTGCCGTCGCGGTCGCCAGGACGACGTCGAGAAGGGATTTCGTGTCCACACTCAAGGTGTCGTCCCTGCGAAACGCCGGGACGACATCGAGATCGCGGATGCAGTGCTTGTTGCAGCAACTACTCCGCCGCGTCGAGAATGGGCGCAACGGTTGTCTTGAACTCCTGCACCGGCGCCATCGTCTTCGATCGATAGATCAAACACGAGCAGCGCAACAGCGAAGCAAAATTGTTGACCTCGCCGTGATGGTCGAGCACCTCGTTGTAGAGCGTGGTCAGGAACTTGCCGAGGCTCATGCCCTCCTTGGCCGCGATCTCCTCCAGCGTGTCCCAGAATGCCATTTCCAGCCGGATCGAGGTGCAATGGCCGCCGATCCGTAAGGAACGGGTCTGGGATTCGTAGTCGCGTTGGGGCTGGTGCGCGAAGAGATGGCACATGGCGTCCTCCCGTCCTGTTGCCATTTTTTCACGATGCTACACTGCGGCCCGGCACCCCACAATCAGGACGGTGGCCGATGATCGGTCGAGCGCCGATGCTCGATTTTCTCGAACGTCCAATGTCTTCAATGTGATAGGCACCCCTCTTCCCCAGGCCGCCACGCGGCTGTTGCCCAACACATGCTTTTGACGCAACACGGCCTAGAATAGCGCCGTCAGCGAATCCAGATCGAAAGCCTCATGCCCGTCCGTCAATTGCCAGAACAGGTCGTCAACCGCATCGCCGCCGGCGAGGTGGTCGAACGTCCGGCGAGCGTAGTCAAGGAGCTCGTCGAGAACGCCATCGATGCCGGCGCGAGCCGGATCGACGTCTTCACCGACGGCGGCGGGCGGCGGCGGATCGGCATCACCGACGACGGCGGCGGCATGACTGCGAAGGACCTCGCGCTCGCCGTGGAGCGCCACGCCACCTCCAAGCTCGACGACGAGGACCTGCTGCAGATCCGCACCCTCGGCTTCCGCGGCGAGGCGCTGCCCTCGATCGGTTCGGTGGCGCGCCTCTCCATCACCACGCGGCACGCGAGCGAGCCGCACGCCTGGGCGTTGTCGGTCGAGGGCGGCGAGAAGTCCGAGATCATGCCGGCAGCGCTGGCGCATGGCACGCGTGTTGAGGTCGGCGACCTCTTCTACGCGACGCCGGCGCGGCTGAAGTTCTTGAAGACCGACCGCACCGAAGCGGAAGCCATCCGCGAGGTGGTGCGGCGCCTCGCGATGGCGCGACCCGACATCGCCTTCACCCTCGCGGGCGAGGAGCGCGCGCCGGTGACCTGGGCCGCCGCCCTGCCCGGTGCCGCCGGACGCCTGACGCGGCTCGGTGATATCCTCGGCGCCGAATTCCGCAGCCACGCCATCGAGGTCCATGCCGAACGCGAGGGCGTCGTCGTCGCCGGCTATGCCGCGGCTCCCGCGCTGACCAAGGCCAACGCGCTCGGACAATATCTCTTCGTCAACGGCCGCCCGGTGCGCGACAAGCTGATTCTCGGCGCCGTGCGCGCGGCCTATTCCGACTATCTGCCGCGCGACCGCCATCCCGTGCTGGCGCTGTTCGTCACGCTGGACCCGCGCGAGGTCGACGCCAACGTGCATCCAGCCAAGACCGAGGTGCGCTTCCGCAATGCCGGCCTCGTACGTGCGCTGATCGTGCATGGATTGAAGGAGGCGCTGGCGCGCGAGGGCCGACGCACCGCCGCCAACAGCGGCGAGAGCGCATTGTCCTCGTTCCGGCCTGTGTTCACGCCGCCGCGTCCGGCAAGCTGGGACTGGCGCGCCTCTCCATCCGCCCCGGTCGCACCGATGCCGTCCTTCGAAGGCGCCGGCGCACCCGCTTTCGCCGAGCGTGCGCAGGCTGCCTTCGACGTCGGCGCGCCCAGTGCGGACGTGCGGATCGAGGCGCAGCCGGTGGCTGACCTCGTCGACCGCCCGCTCGGCGCGGCGCGCACGCAGATCCACGAGACCTACATCGTCTCGCAAACCCGCGACGGCCTGATCATCGTCGACCAGCACGCCGCGCATGAGCGCATTGTCTACGAGCGGCTGAAGGCCTCGCTCGCTGCGAACGGCGTGCAGCGGCAGATCCTGTTGATCCCCGAGATCGTCGAGATGGACGAGGCCACTGTGGAGCGCCTGCTGGAGCGCAGCGAAGAACTGGCCTCATTCGGGCTTGCCATCGAATCCTTCGGGCCCGGTGCGGTCGCGGTGCGCGAGACACCGTCGCTGCTCGGCAAGACCAATGCCGGCGGCCTCTTGCGCGATCTCGCCGAGCACATGGCCGAGTGGGACGAGGCGCTTCCGCTCGAACGGCGCTTGATGCACGTCGCCGCCACCATGGCCTGCCACGGCTCGGTGCGTGCCGGCCGCAGGCTTAGGCCCGAGGAGATGAACGCCCTGCTCCGCGAGATGGAGGACACCCCGAACTCCGGCCAGTGCAATCACGGCCGGCCGACCTATGTCGAGCTGAAGCTGAGCGATGTGGAGAAGCTGTTCGGGCGGAGGTAGCGCAGTTAGAGGATGGGTTTCGCTTCGCTCTACCCACCCTATGGCCTCTTCAAGAACACGAACTCCGTGTCGTCATAGGCGCGCCGCTCCAACTCCTCGAATCCCTCCGGCGTCACGAACTGCGCAGCCTTCGCTTCCTCCACCACCAGCAGCGCACCCGGTGTCAGCCAGCCGCCGTCGCGCAGGCTCGCGAGCGCCTTCTCCGCAAAACCCTTGCCATAGGGCGGATCGAGGAACACCAGCGAGAACGGCTCGACCGGATGCGCGGGGCCGAGATCGGTCGCATCGCGGCGATAAACCTTGGTGACGCCGCCGAGGCCGAGCGCCTCGACATTGCTGCGCAGCAGCGCCCGCGCCTCGGCGCCATTGTCGACGAACAGCGTGAACTTCGCGCCGCGCGAGGCCGCCTCGATGCCGAGCGCCCCGGTGCCGGCGAAGAGATCGAGCACGCGCGCGTCCGCAATCGGATCGTCGTAAGCATGCACCAGGATGTTGAACACCGACTCGCGCAACCGGTCCGCCGTGGGGCGGATGTCGCGCGAGGACGGCGAGGCCAAATTGCGCCCCTTCAATCGGCCGCCGACGACGCGCAAGCTAGTCCTCCCGGGGCGTCAGATCGCGCTTGCCGTGATAGCCGCGCTTGGGACGGCGCGGCGGGCCGTAGCCGCTCGCTTCCAGCTCGTTGCGCTCGCGCGCCTCCTCGCTGCCGGTGCGCTGCACCAGCACGCGGCGGCCCTTGCGGTCGGCGATCACGGCACGCTTGCTGGCGGGCTTGTTCTCGCGGGGAGCATCGCCGCCGCCCGCAGAAGGTTTCTGCGGCACGTCGAACTGCGCGCCCGACTTCTCGATCACCTTGTCGCCGAGCTGCTCGCGCAGCACGCGGGAGCGGATCTCCTCGACCTGGCCCTCGGGGATCTCGCCGAGCTGGAACGGACCGTAGGAGACGCGGATCAGCCGGTTCACCTCGAGGCCGAGATGGGCGCAGACATTGCGCACCTCGCGGTTCTTGCCTTCACGGATTGCGAACACCAGCCAGACATTGGCGCCCTGGTCGCGCTCCAGCGTCGCCTCGATCGGACCATATTTCACGCCCTCGACCTCGATGCCGCTCTTGAGCTCGTCGAGCTGCGCCTGGGTGACGTCGCCATGGGCGCGGACGCGGTAGCGGCGCAGCCAGCCGGTGTCGGGCAGCTCGAGTGTGCGCGCGAGCCCGCCGTCGTTGGTGAGCAGCAGCAGGCCCTCGGTGTTGAAGTCGAGCCGGCCGACGCTGATCAGCCGCGGCAGGCCTTCGGGCAGATTGTCGAACACGGTCGGACGCCCCTCGGGATCGTCATGCGTCGTCATCAGCCCGCGCGGCTTGTGATAGAGGAACAGCCGCGTGCGTTCACGCTCCGGCAACGGCTTGCCGTCGACCATGACCACGTCGTTCTTGGTGACGTCGAGCGCCGGCGAGTTGATGACCCTTCCGTTGACGGTGACGCGGCCTTGCGTGACCATCTCCTCGGCATCGCGGCGCGAGGCAAGGCCGGCGCGGGCCAGCACCTTGGCGATGCGCTCGCCGGCCTTCTTCGGCTTCGGCGCGTCCTCGCGGCGCGGCCGGCCCTCGAAATCACGATCGCGCTCGCGATAGGCGCCGCGGCCGCCGAAGGCGGGACGCTTCTCGAAAATCCTGCTGTCGTCCTCATTGTCGCGGCGCGGACGATCGCGGAAGCCGCCCTCGTTGCGCGGATGCTCCTGCCAGTTCATGCGGCCTTCCGGCCGCTTCTCGCGCGAGCGGTTGAAGCGCGGACGATCGTCACCGGAACGCTCCTCGCGCGGGCGCGAGAAACGCGGGCGATCATCACCCTCGTCGCGGCGCCGGGAGAAACGCGGACGGTCGTCGCCACGGCCACCGTCGCGGCGATCGTCGCGCTGACGCCAAGGCTTCTCGTCGCTGCGATCGCGGCCGCCGAAATCCTTGTCGAAGGGCTTGCGCGGGCGATCGCCACGCGGGCCCGCCTCGCGCTTCTGCCACGGCTTGGAATCGCCGCGCTCGCCGCGATCGCGCGGGCGATCGCCAAAGCTGCGCTTGCGGTCGCCGCCCTCGAAGTCGCGGTCGCGGCTGAAATCCTTGCGCGGCCGATCCGAACCGCCACGCGAGAACTTGCGGTCCTCGAAACGCCGCTCAGTTCGCTCGCCGCGTGGCGCGCGCTCGTCGCGGTCGAATTTCGGGCGATCGCCGCGCGGCTTGAACGGCCGGTCGCCCCGCGGCTTGAAGCTGCGCTCGCCACGGCCTTCACTGCTGCGATCGTCGCGCTTGAAGCGGGGACGGTCACTGAAGTCGCGACGCGGGGCATCGCCCTCATCGCGACGACGGAACGGACGGCTGTCGCGGTCGCCACGGGGCGGGCGGCTGTCGCGATCGCCTTTACCCTCGAAGCCGCGCTTGGCGAATTTCTTCTCGGGGCCACGCGGCTTGCCGCTACGGCCTTTGGCCGGGCCTCGCCGGCCGCGGGAATCGTTGTCTTTGTCGCTGTCGCGAGGCATGAATGATCTCACTTAAGGGGTGGCGCGATGAGCATTGTGCGCGCTCGTTCCGAGCCGCACGCCCAGGCAAAATCGGTATCCACTCTTGCTGAAGGCGGAGCTAGTAGCAGGTTTCTGGCGATGATACGAGGCATGAAAGCCCCTTCTTTCATGGATTTGGCGCTTCTGGCGGCCGAAAATGCCGGAAAATCGGGCGAAGTTCCGATCGGATGCGTAGTGGTCCGCAATTCCGAGGTCATCGCCACCGCGGCCAACCGGACGCTGACCGACCATGATCCGACCGCCCACGCCGAGCTTGTCGCGTTGCGCGAGGCCGCCGCGAAGATTGGCAGCGAGCGCCTCGTCGACTGCGACCTCTACGTGACGCTGGAGCCCTGCACCATGTGTGCGGGCGCGATCTCTTTTGCAAGGGTCCGCCGGCTCTATTACGGCGCGGCCGATCCCAAGGGCGGCGCAGTGGAATCCGGCGTGCGGTTCTTTGCCTCGCCGACCTGCCATCATGCGCCGGACGTCTATTCCGGCGTCGGCGAGAGCGATGCGGCGCGGCTACTCAAGGAGTTCTTCCGGGAGCGGCGGTGACTCCCACACTCCGCTGTCATGCCCCGGCTTGACCGGGGCATCCGGGGCGACTTCAACCGGTCGTCGCAACACCTTGTGTATCGCTCACCCGCAGCAATTCGTCGAGAGTTTCTGCCGGTGTTTTCCAGCCCAGGGTCTTCCGAGGCCTGGTGTTGAGTGCAAGAGCGACGG
>NZ_PGVG01000046.1 GCF_002795245.1 Bradyrhizobium forestalis
GCCTCGGAGGATGGACCGGCTACGCCTCGGAGCGGCCACCAGGTCCCATCACTATGCGCAGAGGGTGGCACCGCTTCAAGCAAATGTCAGCCGGTTGGAGGCTCCGAGATATGTGCACGCCTTAGCCCACAAGGGGAGAGGGTGAAAGTACCCGCCACTACCCCATTCTTTCCCACAGTCGATGAGCGAGCACGCCGGCGCGCTTCTCGATCGCGGCCGCGGCATCGAGTGCGAGATCCTCGCGATAGCGCCCGGCAATCAGCTGCACACCGATCGGCTTGCCGTCATCCAGCGCCACCGGCACCACCGCGCCGGGCAGCCCCAGCACGTTGACGGCGGAGATGAAGCGGATCTCGCCCCAGAAGATCTCGCGCACGCGCTCCGCGCTGACGGTGTCCTCGCGCGGGCCCGGCGTCGGCTTCACCGTGGTCGGCGCCAGCACCACCGGATACTCCTCGAAGAACAATTGCCAGGCGCGGATATGACCGCTACGCGCGGCGGTCGCCTGCATCCAGGCCTTGAGATCGAGCACATTGGCCTTGGCCTTCATGCCGCCCCAGGCCTTGTGAAAATCTTCGGACGTGACCTTCAGCATCGAGGCTTCCTGCATCACCACGGTCTCGTTGGTGATGATGTCGCACCAGGTCTGCCAGACGCCGTTGATGTCGGGCACGTCGACCTCGCTGACGCGATAGCCGGAACGTTCGAGATGATCGGCGGCCCGGCGCAGCGCCGCGGCGACAAACGGGTCGACGTCCATGTCCTCCGGGATCTTGGCCAGCGCGACCTTGATCGGCCCTTTCGGCTTTGGCCCAACCAGCGGCGCCGGCACCCACCAGGGATCGCGCGGATCGCGCTGGCTCATCACTTCCAGCGCGAGCCGAACGTCGCCGACGTGGCGCGCGAGCGGCCCCTGCGCCGACATCAGATGCGCCAGCATCGGCCGCTCCGCCGTTGCGCTCCCGTTAAACGCGGGGATGCGGCCCTGGGTCGGCTTGATGGTGGCGATGCCGTTGCAATGCGCCGGCCAGCGCAGCGAGCCGCCGATGTCGTTGCCGTGGGCGATGGTGCCGATGCCCGCCGCGACGGCCGAACCCGCGCCGCCCGAGGAGCCGCCGCAGGTGATATTGGGATCCCAGGGGTTGAGCGTCAGCCCGTGCAGGGGATTGTCGGTGAAGCCGCGGAAGGAGAATTCCGGCGTGTTGGTCAGCCCGATGACGATCGCGCCAGCCTTCTTCAGGTTGCGCACGACCGGCGCATCGGAGGGCGCGACCAGGTCCTTGTTGGCGGGCACGCCGTTGAAGTTCGGCCGGCCTTCGTAGTCGACATTTTCCTTGATGGTCACAGGCACGCCGTGCAGGAGGCCGAGCTCGCCGCCTTTCGCCCGCAGCTTGTCAGCGGCGTGCGCGGCAGCCAGCGCCTCTTCCGAAAGATCGACGACGACGGCGTTCAGTCGCGGATTGACGGCGCGCATCCGATCGAGATGCGCTTCAACGGTTTCGACCGCGGAGATCGCGCCGGAGCGGATCGCGGCCGCGGTGTCGGCCGCCGACCATTGCCAGGCCGGTCCTTTCGGGCGGCGCGCCGCGGCCGACTTACGCGGCGCTGCCTTCTTTGCCGTCTTCGCAACGACGCCCTTGGCACTTGCGCTTTTCTTGCTGGAGGTCTTTGCCGGTTTCTTCGAAGCAGTCTTCTTCTTGGTCGCCTTCTTCGCCACGTCGCATCTCCTGAAATTGCGGCGCGGAGGTTACGGATGGCGACAGGGCGTGTACAGGCGTTTTCTGCATGGCGCGACGGCGCGACGCGGCGAATTGTCCGCGAGCGCGCCCCTGCGCTATTCCGCGGGGCAGACCACGGCGGCTGCCTGCGCGCGGTCAAGCCGCAAGCTCCACAGCGCCAGCACAAGGCCAACTGCCGTGATGCCCGCTGCGACCAGCGGCAGCGTGGAGAGACCGAGCCCGCGGTCGATGGTAACGCCACCGGCCCAAGCGCCGAGCGCGTTGCCGAGATTGAACGCGGCGATGTTGAGGCTGGAGGCGAGCGTGCGACCGCTGGGGCCGGCGGCCTCCAGCACACGAAGCTGGAGCGGGGCGACGGTTGCGAAGGCGGCGATGCCAAGCAGCAGGATCAGCGCGATGGAAAGAATCTTGATCGACAGCACGGCGGCCAGACCAAGCAGCACGATCGCAAGCGCGGCAAGCGTGCCGGTCAGGGCCCTTGCGAGGCCGCGGTCCGCAAGCCTGCCACCGGCGACGTTGCCGATCGCGAGCCCGACGCCGAACACCAGCAGGATCGGCGACACCGCCGCCTCCGAGAAGCCGGTGAAGCGCGTCAGGACCGGCTGGATATAGGTGAATACGACGAACAGGCCGGCAAAGCCGAACACGGTCATGGCAAGGCCGAGCAGCACCTGCGGACGGCCGAGCACGGCCACTTCTTCGGCAAGCGAGATCGGCTTGTCGCCATTGCCGACATGGCCGGGCACGAGCACCGCCACGACCGCAAAGGCAACCATGCCGATGACCGTCACCGCCCAGAACGCGGCACGCCAGCCGAGCATCAGGCCGAACCAGGCGCCGAAGGGCACGCCCAGCAGCGTCGCGACCGTCAGGCCGATGAACATGGTGGCGATCGCAGACGCACGCTTGTCCTCGGCAACGAGGCTGGTGGCCACGACCGAGCCGACACCGAAGAACGTGCCGTGGGCGAGCGAAGTCAGCACGCGTGCGGCCATCAGCAATTCGTAGTTCGGCGCCAGCGCGCAAGCCGCATTGCCCAGCGTGAAGATCGCCATCAGCGCCAGCAGCACTGTTTTCCGCGGCATTTTGCGCGTCGCCAGGGTGAGGACCGGCGCCCCCACGAATACGCCGAGCGCATAGCCGGAGATGAGAAGGCCCGCGACAGGCACGGAGACATGCATGTCGGCGGCGACCTGCAGCAGCAGGCCCATGATGATGAATTCGGTGGTGCCGATGCCGAAGGCACCGGCGGTGAGCGCGAGGACGGCGGGAGGCATGCGAGGCTCCAGTGGATGAGACGAGCCACGCAGATAGCGGCACTGCAGCAAAACCATTAGAATGTCCGCAATCCAATCATTTGTGACGTGAATTCAACATGGCCCGCTTCGACACCAACCGTTCGGCCGAGATGGAGGTCTTCGTCCGCGTCGTCGATCTCGGCGGCTTCACGCAAGCCGCGCGAAAACTGCGCCTGACGCCGTCGGGCGTCAGCAAGCTGATCTCGCGGCTGGAGGCGCGCCTCGGCGCGCGGCTGGTCAATCGCACCACGCGCAAGCTGACGCTGACGGAGGAAGGCCAGGCCTTCTACGAGCGCGCCGTGCGGATCCTTGCCGAGATGGAGGAGGCCGAGCGCGAGGCGGCCTCGGGCGCCGCGCCGCGCGGCCGCCTTACGGTGAATTGCAACATTCCCTTCGGCATGCTGCATGTGATGCCGCTGATTCCGCGCTTCCTGGAGCAGCATCCCGACGTCACGCTCGACCTCGTGCTGACCGACCTGATGCAGGAGCGTGCCGACGTCGCCATTCGCGTCGGTCCGTTGCGGGCATCACGCCTGATCGCGCGAAAGCTCGGCACCAGCCGCATGGTCGTGGTCGGCGCGCCGGATTATATCGCCCGCTGCGGCACGCCGAAGACACCGGCCGATCTCGCCGATCACCGCGGCATCGGCTGGACCTTTCCCCGCAGCATTCGCGGCTGGCCGTTTAGGCGCGGCGACCGCACCGAGGAAGCCGTGCCGCCGCCCGTCGCGCGCGCCAGCGACGGCGAAGCCGCCCGCCGCCTCTGCCTCGGCGGCGTCGGTCTCGCCCGTCTCGCCCTCTTCCACATCGGCCCCGACATCGAATCCGGCCGCCTCGTCCCGGTGCTGCAGAGCTACAATCCCGGCGACCGCGAAGACATCCACGCCGTCTATGTCGGTCACACCGCCCCGCTGCCCGCGCGCGTGCGCGCCTTCATCGATTTCCTCGCCGAGCACGCGCGGGTGAGCGATCCCGCGCTGAAGCGGGCGGGAGATGGGAGGTGGAAATTGGTGGGATGATGGCGGAGGGAGGGAATCTCGAAAGAAAATTGCTCTATCGCTCCCTCTCAGGTTCTCTCCATAGGGGAGAGAGAAGCCGAGCTAACTGCTTCTCAGTTCATGAGAATTCGCTGCGGCTTTTGCTGATGTCGGAACGTGGGCGTGCGGAGCGGCAAGATATTCCGCACAGTCGCTGCGGAACACGTGGACAAACATAGCCCGGTCGATTGCGAATCCCTGCCCCGCGTTAATCGCCCGGAACGATCAACTGGGCGGAAGGATTCGTCCCGGCAGGAGCGATCTCGATGCTGATGCCTAAGGAAAGGCGGCCAGTGATCCGCACGCTGCGCGGATGGGCCGTAAGCATGCTGCAGGAGGCTGGCGCCATCCACGAATGCGAGGTTCATGGCTGGGCAAAGGATCGGGCCGACCCTCACGCCCGTGAACGCGCCCTCGATATCGCCCGTCGGCATCCGCCGGACGGCATTTCTCCCGACGAAGCAGCCGCGGAGGTTCGCGACGTCTTGGATTCGGTGGGCGACACGTGCCCGGAATATCGGGACGATGATTGCTGAGGCCGCACTGATGGCTATATCCAGGTCCGCATGGACCGGACGTTCATTCTGACAGCCGAGTTGGATCCCGCCAGTTTCGCCTGGCTGGACGGTCTCCGTCGTGAACATTTCCCACCGGAGCGCAACCTGCTGCCGGCCCACCTAACGCTTTTTCACCGCCTCTCCACGCCGCAGACGGGCTGCCTGGACGATGTAGCCGTGCCGGCCGCTCCCATACCCATTCGATACGATGACGTTCGCATCCTCGGATTCGGGGTCGCAATCGGGATACGATCCCCCGAACTCGAGCGGCTGCGAGCTGCCTTGCGCAGCGCAATCGGCGGCGAGTTTTCCCGGCAGGAGGGCCAAAGCTGGCGTCCGCACGCGACCATCCAAAACAAAGGTGACTGCTGCCGTTGCGTGGGCGCTTCATGACCAGCTTCAGCCCAAGTTCGAGCCTCGCGCCGGCGCCGTATCCGCGTTGCTCCTCTGGGAGTATCTAGGCGGGCCTTGGCGGCCAGCTGACCGCTGGCCCTTTGGCTGACCGCGGGCTTATCTGTCCGCCCGCCTGACTCCAGCGTACCATTCGGCATAGGGCGTGTTCTTCGCCATGCGCCGGTTGAGGTCGGGTGAACCATCCGTCCACCAGACCGGCCCCCGTTCGCCTAACGCCCTTTTGGCTTCGTCTACGGCGCGATGGGCGGCTGCTTCGGCCTCCTGATCTTTCGACACCTTTCGCGGCCCGTACCGCACGCCTGGCGGACATCAGCCGCTTCATCAGCGCGGAGCGCTCGTTCTCTCCGAGGTGCGGATTGGCCATGCGCCAAAGCCGTCCGCGCGCGACGAAGTAGCGGCCATCGGGCGTCGCCGGATGCTTCACGCTCAGGCCGACTTCCGCCGCGCCCCTGCTGCAGGCTTCTTCGCCGACGCCTCCTTCGCGGGCTTCTTGCCCGCGATAGACATCAGCATTTCCTTCTGTCCTGACGCGTTCTTCGGCTTCTTGGCGGGTTTTGCCTCCTTCGCCGACCCAGCTTCCCGGCCGACGCTCTGTCGCAGCGCCTCCATCAGGTCGACCACGTTCTCGCCCTTGGGCCGTTCCTTCGGCCGGATGACCTTGCCGGCGCGCTTCTGATTGATGAGATCGATCAGGGCGGTTTCGTAATGGTCCTCGAACTTCTCCGGATCGAACCGCCCTGCCTTTTGGTTCACAATGTGCTTGGCGAGATCAAGCATGTCCTTGGTGACCTTCACGTCCTGGATCTCGTCAAAGTATTCCTGCTCGCTGCGGACCTCGTAGGGGTAGCGCAGCAGCGTTCCGACTAGACCCTTGTCCATCGGCTCGAGCGCGATGATGTGCTCGCGGTTCGTCAGCACCACCCGCCCGATCGCGACCTTGTCCATCTCCCGGATGGTCTCGCGGATCACCGCGAACGCGTCGTGCCCGACCTTCCCGTCTGGCCGAATGTAGTAAGGATGGATCAGGTAACGGGGGTCGATGTCGGATCGATCGACGAACTCGTCGATCTCGATGGCGCGCGTGGACTCGAGCGCGATCTCCTCGAGCTCCTCCTTGGTGACCTCGATGAATTGGTCCTTCTCGAGCTGGTAGCCCTTGACGATGTCCTCGTTGGGCACCTCGTCGCCGGTGTCCGCGTCGACCTTCAGGTACTTGATGCGATGGCCGGTCTGCCGGTTCAGCTGGTTGAAGGAGATCTTCTCGCTCTCGGAGGTGGCCGGATAGAGCGCCACCGGGCAGGTCACCAGGGATAGTCGTAGGAAGCCTTTCCAGTTGGCGCGAGGGGCCATTTACGCGGAACTCCGTTAGGTATGTTCCGATTCAAGACGAATGGACAGACCAAGTTCCGACAGCCGGAGAATGAAAATTATTGGGTCCATGACTACCGCTCGCCTGGAGCTCCTGGTGCTCTAGCAAGCGGCCCTTTATCCGTAGAAGGCTGCGACAGTTTTTCTAGGCTAAGGCCCGCGCTTCATCCCGTTTCTGCGCTGCCGCGGAATGCCGAAACAGCCTCGCCTCTTCGAGTGGTGTGCTGGGCGGGCATTTATCGGCTTTTCGATGCTTGGCCACGGCCTATGCGAAACGCTTTGCCTGGCAGATGAATCCCGCGGCGGTGACCCGCTGCAAGAACCCATCAAGCTGAATCACCTTGAGGGTCGGGTCTTGGTTTACGAGTCCAACAACCTGCGGAGCATACCCAAGAGCGAACGCTGGAACTTGGTAGTTAGCAATCCGCCCCACTTCATCGACCAGTATGAAGGCGACATCCGCGCGCACGACCCCGATTGGGCAATCCACCGGGAGTTCTTCAACACTATACATCCCTACTTAGCAGATGATTGGCGTAATCGTTCTGCAGGAGAACAATCGCGGTTCTACAGTCGAGACCTTCCCTGAGTTGATCGATGCGGCGGGTCTTGCAGTCGTGTTCACTCACGGCGACCATAAAGAGCTTACGCACGAGAGCGTTTTCTATTTCATCGGCATCATGAAGAAGGGCGCTAACGTTCCCGCGTGGGCATATTAGCGAACCGACCAGCTTTTTCTCTCGCTCGATCGGTGCTTGCTTGGCAACGAGCTACCCGATGTTCACATCGGGATCTTCGATTCAATATTTTCGGATGATGCACGGAGAGGTCTGCGAGGTATTTGCTACTAGCGTCGCTTCTTTGGCAGGGTTAGGCTGCGCCTTGCCTTATGTGCTTTGAATTTGAGCACCGCCTCGACCGCTTCTTCCAGCGTTGCGAGCTGGTTATTGTTGATATTGCCAGGCGTGCGCTCGCCCGTGAGCAAGAACGCGCCCGTCAACCGCGCGGGTGGCAGTACGACATAGCTCATAACCTCGCGATTGTCCTCGTCCATCCGTGCGACCACGACGAGATCGGCGCGTTGGTCGATGCGACGCCGGAGGCCCCACCGCGGAAATTTCCCGCGGGCAATGCTCGCGCGCGCTACCGCGATCATGACCTTGACCGCGCGATCAATCGTGATGAGGCCAGTCTTCTGATCGAAGGCGAGCGAATGGCCGAACGCAACGAGTTCGTCGACAAACTCCTCCCGAACTTCGACCAGGGTTGCGATGACCGCGCGGCGCCCGTCTTGGTATTTCAGGCTGTCCGGATAATAGCCGATGGCGGCATACGCCTTCCTGAGGCTGCCAAACCTCTTGATATACGCGCCGTTGCCGGGAAGATCGAACGAGGCATCGATGATCGAGGCGCTCAGTTCGCCTTTTTCAACCAGCAGGGCCCTCAATCGGTCCAGCATGTCCCGATCCGACAGCCGCAGCCGCCGCCGACTGGAAATCTTCTGAGCTTTCCAGAATAGCGCCGGCTTCACGATCGGCGCAAAGGACGCTTCGGATCGGATCCAGGCGTCGGGCGAATTAGGTTTGGGTTTCTGGCCCAGCTTCCAGTTGCTGCGGTTGTAGACGTTTCTTCCGATATAATGCTCGTTCTTAAGCAGATAACGGAGCGTCCAGCTCGTCCATCGCCGCCCGAACTGGTTCAGAATGCCGTCCCCGTTCAGCTCTTTAGCGATCGCCGACGGGCACTTTCGTTCTTCGACGAAGGACCGGAAAATCCGCCGGACGACCTCCTGCTCCTCCGGCGGGCCGGGTCGCAGCAGCACCCGATCCTCCTGCAAGGCCTTGCGCTGGCCATTCGCCAAAAAGCCCTTGGATCGGCCGGCCCGGTCGACAAGCTCGCGGCGCAAGCCATAGCCGGCCGGACCTCCCTGGCGAAATCCCAGTGTGACCAGGCGACATTGCGCGGCGAACACCTTCTTCGAGAGATCGAGACTATACTGTCCCGCGCCAATGCGCTTCAGCTGCTTTGCGATGTTCGACACGAAGCTGCCGTCGTTGTCGAACTGTTCGGCACAATACTGCACCGAAACGCCAGCGCTTCTGCAGATGAACTCATAGTGAGCGCTTTCGTCGGCGTCCTGGAAACGGCCCCAACGGCTGACATCGAACACCAGGATGACACTAAAATCTGCCTGAGCAGTCTTCACGTCGTGCAGCAGCTGCTGCAGCGCGCTGCGGCCCTTGAGCGTCAATCCGCTTCTCGCTTTGTCGATGTAGCTTTGCACAATATCGAGATCGTGCTCGATTGCGTAGGACGCGATCGCAAGCGCCTGGTTCGCGGTCGAATATTTCTGCTGCTCGGTGGACATCCGAATGTACTGCGCGGCCCGCACCCGACCATCGCTTGCTTCGGCAACTCCCGGTAGCTTGGCCATGCCTACCCCCCCTTCGCCGATGCCGAGGTTAGGGCAGAGCTCGGACGGGAGTCTGGCAAAGCTCACCGATGGTTGGCGCTCTTTCAACCGATCGAGCAAGGTTCGACTATCTTTTTCGGAAATGTCTCTACGCGGCGCAACTCGGTTCTACAGCCTTCAGGATCAAGGGCGAGCCGTCGTCTGTTCCGCGCGCCGCTGCAAAGCGTTACTTTTGCATCCAGGAATCACCAGAACAATGAAGAAGCGTGCTGGCTCACCCATCCCAGGGCAGCCGAGCCGAGAAGCGAAGCCAGCCCGGCCCAGAACCAGGAACGGCCACGCGCGGCGTTGACAGACCGCAAGTATAGGAATGCACCTAGCAGCGTGCCGTAGTTCTTCCTGAAATCTCCGTTGAGCTTTGCAATCTTCGAGAGCTCGGAATACCTGTCGATTTCGTCGGCCGCTTGCGCTGATCCTCATGATTGAGCCAGCGTCCTATAAACTCCTGTTTTGCCCGACGGAGCAAGGGAAATTCGGCTAATCAAAACCCCTAGCAGAACGGCCCGCGCGACGTACAGCGCTGACCGGGGACTGTCGAGGGCATCGGTGTCGGTAGGTCAGAGGACTGAACAACTACGTTCGTTTGAGCCGGGGTCGCGCTGTTGATGGCCGTGGCCGTCGTGCGCGCACTATCCAACTGAGCGCGACAATTTACGTAAGCGTCGGTCCCCGGCCGAGCGCCATAGCTCTGGCATTTCTGATCGTCTCTGGCATTGCGTTCCGCAATTAGGTCGTCAGTGATGCATCCGCTCAAAGACAGGCCAAGCGCCAAGATCACGAGGACCCGCATTTAGTGTTCCCCCAGCACGATACTGGCTGCATCCAACCGCAACCGCAGGGCGAAATCAACAGGGCGCCTGGATCAAATATGGATAGGTCGCCAGCGTGACGCCGCGGACATCTGTTGTGAGACCATATGATTTTTTGGCGCGGATAGGCTCAGGCGCTTGACCGACTTGAGGTGTCCAGTCTGGGCGGCACCCCCAAACCTAGCGGCTTGCCTCTGGCTCCATTCGCCGGAATCTATTTGGCATGAGCAACAAGTCGCGAGAGGTCCGTCCGTCCCCCTGGTAAGCCCAGACGATTGAACCTACAAATTATCGGTCGCTGGGTTCTATGACTTCCGAGAGCAGGTCAGCCGTATTTCGCAGGCTGTTTCGTACCTCCTCAAGCCTCTGGTTCGATGGAAGGGCAGGCCGCCGCGAGAGCCTTAAGACAAACTCAAAAACCCGATCCGAGTTGCGCATGAGCTGCAACAAGTGCTCGCCGCTCGGACCGTTTGAACCGGAAAGCCAATTCTTAGCAGTTCTTTCATTCGCCCCAGTCCACCGCATCAGGGTCTTCTGGGCTTGATGGCTATTGCCAAGCTCGGATCTCAGAATATCGGCGATCAAGCTCGCGTAACTAGGCGATTGCTTTCCGCCATTTGGAAACTTCTTGCCCGTTTTCGGAAACATGTTTCCTCCCGAGCTGCGTTATGATTTTCAACTCTTCGACCATGCATTCTTGACCCTAGTAGGGCGACGATGTTGCAAGGCACCTCAAACATAGGCGCTGAACTGGAGAGCCCAACTGCCAAATCCGCTGCCGAATACGTTCGGATGTCGACCGACCATCAACAATATTCGACGGCGAACCAGTCACAAGCTATTCGCGAGTACGCTGCGCGTCACGGCTTTCGGATTGAAAAAACCTACGAGGATAGCGGCAAGAGCGGTCTCAATCTTGATGACCGGCAGGCGCTCAAGCAGCTCATCGAGGATGTCCAAAATGGCGCGGCCGAGTTCGCGACCATCCTCGTCTACGACGTCAGTCGCTGGGGGCGCTTCCAAGATGCCGATGAAAGCGCTTATTACGAGTACATTTGCAAGCGGGCGGGTATCTCGGTCCGGTACTGCGCGGAGCAGTTCGAGAATGACGGGAGCCCGGTATCGACCATCGTCAAAGGCGTTAAGCGCGCGATGGCGGGTGAGTACAGCCGAGAACTCTCAGTGAAGGTTTTTGCCGGACAGCGGCGACTGATCGAGCTCGGCTATCGTCAGGGAGGGCCGGCGGGATACGGGCTAAGGCGGCAACTGATTGATCAAAATGGCATCGCCAAAGCCGAGCTGGTTCGCGGCGAACACAAAAGCATCCAAACGGATCGGATCGTGCTCATCCCAGGTCCCGAGCAAGAGATCGAGATTATCCGCTTCATTTACGAGGCCTTTGTCACGCAAGGCAAGAGCGAGCGAGAAATCGCAGACGTTCTCAATGCCAAGGACATTACCACAGATCTCGGTCGGTCCTGGACCAGGGCTACCGTGCACCAAATCCTCATCAACGAGAAGTACATTGGCAACAATATTTGGAACAGATGCTCGTGCAAGCTCAAGGGACGTCGCATCTACAATCCCCCTGAGCGCTGGATACGTCACGATCAGGCCTTTGAGCCCATTGTGGACGAAGACACATTCAGATCAGCGCAAGTCATCATTTCCGAACGCAGCAAGCGCTATTCTGATGAAGAACTTTTGGATGTACTCCGTGGCCTCTTGGAGCAGCACGGCTATCTTTCTGGAATCATTATAGATGAGCTCGAGGTCGGGCCGTCCAGTAGCGCCTATCGTACTCGCTTCGGCAGTTTGATCCGCGCCTATGAACTCATCGGCTTCAGTCCAGACCGGGACTACCGCTACATCGAAATCAATCGCGCGCTGCGCCGGATGTATCCGGATTTTATTGCAGCAACGGTGCGCGGCATCGAAGAGATCGGTGGATCAGTGCGCCAGGACGCCGAGACCGACCTTCTCACTGTCAACGACGAATTTACCGCGTCGCTCTGTCTGGTCCGGTCGCAGGAGACCATGGCCGGCTCTTATCGCTGGAAGATCCGCTTTGATGCGGGTCTGCGGCCAGACATCACCGTGGCGATCCGGATGAACCAGATGAATAGCGCCGTGCTCGACTACTATCTCTTGCCACGCTTTGAGATGGAAGCCGATCAGCTTGCCCTCGCCGAATACAATGGCCTGGCACTCGACGCCTATCGCTTCGACGCCCTCGACATGCTGTTTGAGCTTGCCGCGCGTTCGCAACTGATGGAGGTCAGCTATGGGATCGGCCCAATCCATTGAGATCGTTCCGGTCGGGTCCATCGATGTCGTCAACCCGCGCGCACGCAACCGACGGATTTTTAAGGAGATCGTCACCAGCGTTGCCGAACTCGGGCTGAAGCGGCCGATCACGGTCAAACGGAAGCCTTGCGAAGGCGAACCACGGTACGACCTCGTGTGTGGCCAGGGCCGCCTCGAAGCCTATCAAGCGCTTGGACAGCGAGAAATTCCTGCTGTCGTGGTCGATGCCACCAATGAAGACAGCGCCATTATGAGCTTGGTCGAGAATTGCGCCCGGCGGCAGCACCGCGCCATCGACCTCTTGCATGATATCGAGGGGCTGCGCACGCGCGGCTATGAGTTCGACGACATCGCCCGCAAGACCGGCCTGAGCATCGAATATGTCAAAGGCGTGAGCAGCCTGTTGGAGGGCGGCGAGCACCGGCTGCTCCGCGCCGTTGAGGCTGGACAGATGCCGGTCAGCATCGCCGTTATGATCTCGCAGGCGCAAGACGCCGACATCCAATCCGTGCTGCAGCAGGCCTATGAAGAAAAGCTCTTGAGAGGGCAGCGGCTCCTCGCGGCCAAGAAGCTGATTGAGCAGCGACGACGTCGCGGTAAGGGTTATAAGACCGGGCCACGACGGACCGATGGTGCGCCCATGAGCTCCAATGCGCTGTTACGGGCCTACCGGCAGGATGTTGATCGCAAGCGGGTCCTGATCCGCAAATCCAACAGCACCAAGGCTCGCCTGATTTTCATTCTCGAGGCGCTGCGCAAGCTCTTGGTCGAGCCAGAGTTTCTTGCGATTCTAGAGAACGAAAAGCTCGATACTTTGCCCAAGAACTTAGCGCTACGGCTGCACGGGCAGGGCTAGGCCATGGCGCGCCGACCTCACATTTCGGTTCGGATGGGCTTTGAGGAACGGACTGCGATGGTTAGGCTTGCTGACATCCAGCCCTTAAAGCTCGTATCTGATGAGGTGAAGCGCTCGCCAAAGTATCGCCAGATTGCAGCATCGGTCGGCGAGATCGGCCTGGTTGAGCCGCCCGTCGTGGCACGAAGCCGCGAGAATCACGGTAAATTCCTCCTTCTGGACGGGCATTTGCGGCTGGAGGTGTTGCGAGACCGCGGTCTGTTGGAGGTCGAGTGCCTGGTCTCGACCGAAGATGAGGCATTCACCTACAACAAGCGGGTCAATCGTATCGCGATCATTCAAGAGCACCGCATGATCTTGAAGGCGATCGAGAACGGGGTCTCAGAAGCTAGAATTGCCAAGGCGCTCAATGTCGATGTTGCCAGTATTCGCCGGCGGCGCAAATTGCTGGACGGCATCTGCGCCGAGGCGGTTGATCTGCTCAAAGAAAAGCATCTCACTCTGAATTCGTTCTCCGAGTTGCGCAAGCTCGCGCCGATCCGTCAGATCGAGGCGGCTGAGTTGATGATCGCGATGAACAATTTTTCCAATAGCTACGTGCGCTCCCTGGTGGCGGCGACACCGCGCAATCAGCTTGCCACCGGTTACACGCCGCGCGCGCCGAAGGGGCTGTCGGATGAACAGCTGGCGCTGATGGAGCGCGAGTCGGCATCGCTTGCCCGCGAATTCAAGGTGGCCGAACAGACCTATGGCACCGACCATCTCGATCTGGTGCTGGCGGTCGGCTACCTCTCCAAGCTTTTGCGCAACGGCCGGGTGGTCGGCTATCTCGCCAAGCATTTCCAGGAGCTGCTCTTCGAATTTCAGAGGATCAGCGAGAGCGAGAATGTGGCGGCGTAACCAGGCTGAGCGGCGCCTTATCCCAAGGGACGCGTCGAATAATTCCAACTCATTGGTTCAAGGGAAACGCAGACTGGAGTACGATCTCCCGATCACGAGCTCTGATTTCGCATCTTCGATTAACCGCAATGGAGGCCACCCACATGCGAAGTCTAATCTTCGAGGCCTCGAGTGTTCGTCGCGTGGTCGATCACTCGATTGCTGCAGCAGCCCAACATTCAAGAACGGTTCGTAATCCAGAAACTGGTGAGCTCGAGACCGAGCCGATCTCGCATCCTTCGGTCATACTGGCGCGCGATCATGGCCTCTACCTGATGTCAAATGGGCTACCTCGCGATATTATTCGCGAGGAACTCTCATTCGCAGCATATGCTCGAGGCTGCGATCCATTTCAGGATAGCGACTGGCGCAACAGATCGCGTGACTTGATCGGAGATGACGATCTTAGTCTGGTTTTGCCGTGGGCCTACGATCTCAAGGCGCTGATCGATGCCGGTGCGCGGACCATCGTCTTGACCGTTAACGAAGGTGTCATCGAAATTGCAGCGGGATAGCGCGCGTGCGGGTTCGATCTAGCAGTCTTTGATCCAACTTTACGCATTCGCGTATGCGTTGTTATGGAAAAACTGCCGTTAGTTTGGCATGGATTCAAACGTCACCTCGGGCAGGCAAGCTGCGCCACGAACTTGTATTTCCCACGGGCGCAATCGGTGGACCTGCCATTGTTACCGCCAATTTAACTACCCCCGGCCCTGAGCGGCCTCTTCTAGAAACCGCAATCAGCTTCAGAGTAACGCGTTTCGCCGGCGCGCTTGCCTCAAACTTCCTGGCCCGAACTATCTTGGCTTTGTTCACGATATGCTTGGCAAACTCGATGTCCTAGGTGGCTTTGACGTCTTGGATCACGGATGCGGGCTTTGCCCCAGAACGAAATACATTGACCGCCATATTAGCAAGACTGTCGCGAAGCCTGGCCCAGCTCTGATCGGAGTTGAGCGCCGTGACCTGAAGGTCTTGAAACATGAGTCGAAGACCGTCGCTCCAGATCACCTGATCGCGGGCGACCGGAAGGATTTGCTTACCCAGAAGGTCCGCAAACTTGAGCTCGCGGCGACAATATTTGCTACTCTGGTAGTCCGTGGAGAGGCAGGCGATCAGAAGGGAGCAATTGCTGATTCTCTCTTCGAGCGCTTCGTCCCAGACCGAGCCCGGCTGGATGCCATCATCCCACCAGAAGCTCACGCCGGCTGATGTGAGGAATTGCATGACGACTGTTGCGAAATCCAAGTTCTTATGGGCGTAGCTGACGAAGACATAAGGCTGAGCCAGGGCGGGGGCTGGCGTCCGCACGACGGGAAACGCCGGTGGCCGACGAACAGCCTGAGACTGACCCGACGAGCTTTCGATTGCTGTCTGTGCATAGTCGCGCGGCCGCAAGCCTAGAGCGAAGCTATCGAGATCGTCGGCATCGATCGAAAGGCCGTTGCGAGGGAGCCAGCGCATCGAGATGATGTCGCGGCGAAGGAGGGGGATCGCGTCGGTCACATTTTGGAGGATCGCTTCATCGAGCCATGCTCTGATGACTCCGTTTGTTTGCGGCGTCCCGAATGATTCAGTGGCATGCCATCCTTCCCTGCGCGCGAGCTCCAGGACGTCCCGAAGGCCGGCAGCGAGGCCACGCATGCTGGTACCGCCCTGTAGCACCTCGGCGAGGGCCGGGATTAGAGGGCGAACCCGGTCCGGGTGCGGAGCCGTATGGACGAGCTCGACACGATAACTGAAGGTCGCATCGCGGACACGTGCTTGATCGAACAACCGACGCGCGAACGATGCCATGGGCAAATTGAACGCCAGCGGTTTGCCTGATGGTAGCCGGACATCATGAATCCGTGCTGTCACGTAGAACCACGAGGATCGGTCCTCCCGGGTAGCCGTACCCCACAGCGCTTGGAAGCCGGTCTCGCCCTCAAGGCGAATGATGGCTTTCCGAAAGGCGCCTGCCCCAGGTACTGCATCTGGTGCGAAAGTCACATCTAGATCGCAGGCCATGCCAGCGTCGGGGCTTGTGCACGCCTCAAAAATAACCTTCGATGGATAAGCCTGGCTGACGAGCTCACCGACCCCGGTCAAATTCGGTTGACTTCCGGCGATACGACCTTCGTTCGGCCAAAACGAAATCTCGACTGTCTGTGGCGTCATCTTCTCCCCTAGTGCCAGTGACGGTCAAATAGCCAGAGAAGGATTCAAATGGCCGCGGACGTCGCCGGCTTCTGTTTTTTGGCCTCTTCGTTCCCTTCGGTCAGTGCCCTGTTGCGATCGCCACGGATGATCTGGAAGTCAAGATCGGCTTCGATTTCCTTCTCCTTGAGGAAGGCCTTGATCTCACGCACAATGTTGCGATGGGCGGTCTCCGCAAGTGCATTGAGCTCCATCAGATCGAACTTAGTTGGGATATGGTCTCCCACCGCAAGTGATTTGTACTCGATCCTATTGCCCTCCCTGATCACGGTTGATGCTGGGCTAGTCTCGCTCCAACGGGCCCAATTGAGGTAACTGTCCCAGCCGACAAAGGCGTCGCGCCCGAACGGCTGGACATGGACGTGAACATTACCCTGCCCTTTGGTGATAACAAGCCGCTCGCGCTCTTCGAAACCTCTTGGCGTGAGAGACTGATATGTCTCGGTATTGAACTCTAGCCCAGGGTCCATTCGCTCCAGGGCGCCAGCGATCCGCCGCTTGAACGAATCGAACTCGTTCCCAGCCTCCGGGACACTTACCTGCCAGCTATCGACCCTGAACTCGCGGCGCGGGGTCCGTAGCGGCTGCTTGGCCACTGCCTGGTAAACGGGTCGGCGCCGAGACAGCCACATTGCGATTCCAACGATTGCAAGACCGGTGAGGCCAATGCTGATCATTTGTGCGCGTCCGGCATCGTCGTAGTATGAGTATGCGTCGGCGTTGGCGAACGCCTGGCCGAAACCGGCAAGAGCGGCCAGTGCGCCGATCCAGCCAAGCACAGTCAGGCCAGTGAGGTACTTCGGTTTCGCCTCCTCAATCAGCTCGTTCTCGTACTCCTTCATCATCGGCAGCGGCACAAACGAGCCAATGATACGGAGGATGAGGGGAATCCTCGATTTGAAAAAAGCAGGTTTTTGCCCACCCTGGACCAGATAGGCCACCATCTCGTCCAGCTCCTCGTACGGCATCTCCCAGTACGTTGCCTCATACTCCTTTTGATGTCGGGAAAGCTCGGCAGTGAATATGATCGGATGCACCCGATAAGGCTCGACCTGGATCGTAATCTTCAGGTGCGAGCGGTCAAATGTACCGGTGAGCCCCGTCTCCGCCAAGCAGCGCCAGACATCGACGGCAACGTAAAGCGGATATTCCCCAGGCTGGGATTTTCGCACCCAACCCTGCAGGCCGAGACCTGCCAGGCTCCGCTCGATCCGGGCTGCGACCTCATCGCGCCTCTCGGCCGCCCAACTCCAGCGGGATTGACTGGACACCGGTAGGATCGGCCGGGCGTCCTCAAGTTGAGCTGATTGTTCCGCGTTGATCGCTTGCATGAACGCCTCCCCCGATCGGCTCCTCGCCTGTCCGTAGAAACGTCAACCAATTCTCAATGAGCCAGACGTTTGACACCCGGCATTGTTGCCGCCAACAGGGAGCACTGGCACCAAACCAAAGTAGCGCTTCCTGCCCATGTTCCATGACCGGATGCGAACCGGTCGACACTCTCGGAAGCTATTTGATCGTTAGAAACATCAATCTGACACTTCAAAATATCAACAAGTGGGCGCACCAGAGTGTAAGGCAGATCACATTAATCAGCGAAATCGCGCCTGATTTTCCGA
The DNA here is from genome assembly GCF_002795245.1 of Bradyrhizobium forestalis. Taxonomy (GTDB): domain Bacteria; phylum Pseudomonadota; class Alphaproteobacteria; order Rhizobiales; family Xanthobacteraceae; genus Bradyrhizobium; species Bradyrhizobium forestalis. The sequence goes on from NZ_PGVG01000046.1 coordinate 17,616, forward strand.
TCTAAGTCCGCCACCCCGTGCCTTTAGACCCATAGGCGACGCGGTCCACAAGGAGGCGACCAAAAAGGCGACTGGAAAATTCACGCGCAGGAGATCCGCCGGGCTTTGCGGCAGGCGGTAACTTATGGGAGTCCCACGCCAACCTGCACTGAAGCAGCGGTATTCTCAAACATTCGCTGCCCTCGCGTCCGCTACGCTTAGCGGTGGCCTGCAGCTGCGGCGGCTGCGCCTATTCGCAAAACCATTGTTATGGAAGAAGTCGGCCTTTGGCCGATCCGTCCCGCTGACTTAAACCTCTCCCAGGGGGAACCTCGCAACTAAAGCGGGCGAGCCAATTCGAGATACCGGCAGAACGCGTTTGCCAGTTGCATCTGGCGAGGCGTTCGGCACTCGACCTCGAACAGCCGCGGACAGGCAACCAAAATACAGATGCACTTCGCACGCGAAGTGGCCACGTTTAGCCGATTTGCGCTGTAGAGAAACTCCATTCCCCGTGGCGCGTCGGCATGAGACGAGGTGGTCATCGAATAAATCACGATCGGCGCTTCCTGTCCTTGAAACTTGTCGACGGTACCGATGCGCGCACCCGGCAATCGTTCCTGAAGTTCGAAGACCTGGGCATTATAGGGAGCGATGATCAGTATGTCCTCCAGCCGGATTGTCGCTTCCTTGCCTGAACCGTCGACCCAGCTTGTGTTGCCGGCGAGAATTTCATCGACGAGAGTTTTGATCTCGTCTGCCTCTTCGGGACACGAATTCTGGTTGCCGACATGCTGAACAGCCAGATTGCGCAGGCCCGCCCCGTTCACACGGCTCGATGACCTAATCTCCTGCTGCTCTAGTCCCGCGCGCGAGCGAAGTCGGCCTTCATAGAAGAGCTCCGACGTGAAGGCGCAGATATCGGGGTGTAAGCGCCATGTCTCACCAAGAAAAAGTCCGTGGCCTGCCCCGATCGTTGCATGTTCGCCCAACACGTGGTCAAGCGCTGACGTTGCAACACCATCCGGATGGCTTCCCTGTATCGGCTGCTCAAGCTGCCTTGGGTCGCCCAAAAGCACGATACTCTCAGCGGCCTGCGACACGGCCAATACGCTTGCCAATGACATCTGCGCCGCCTCGTCGACGAACAGAACATCTACACTGCCTGCCGCATCCGGCCGTGCCCAAAACCAGCTGGTGGCACCTCCAACCTGGCAACCATTACCAAGCCCGTCGATGAAGTCCGGGTTCTTCGTCGTTTGCCGCAGTCCCGGAAGAGATGTCGGCTCATCCTTGACCTTTTGGATGCATTGAATGGGCAGACCTTGCTCGGCCGCCGCTTCCAGGGATTTATCAAGTAAGTGACGAATGACCTTATGGCTATTGGCCGTCACACCAACCGTCCGCTGATCATGCGTGAGCGCGCAGATCATATGCGCACCGGCATGAGTTTTGCCGGCCCCCGGCGGCCCTTGGACTGGCAAAACGCTTTGATCAAGAGTGAGCGCAGCACGTATTGCGGTCGTTAGCGGCGGCTCGCCGGCTTGCTCGAACACCTGTCCGGAAAGGCGCGGAGCGACTTTGAGCAGCAAGTCGCGAGCGGCACGATAGGCACCCTCCCCAATCATCCCGTGGTCCGCGACATACTCACCAATCCGGAACATCGATTCCGCGAGAACCTGATTGTCGATGAACTTATGCGCGAACACGGCCTCGGGATGAATACTAGCCGTGTCCTGGCGCTTCTTGATATCGATCGTTCTGGCATCATCAGAGATCGCTACGACGCTACCAAGTTTGTCGCCGCCTACGCTTCTTAGATCATCATCAGCGCGAACATCCGTCTCCTGAACCGCGAAGCTATAGCGGTGAATCGGCGCCTTCGCTGTTCCACCAACGTGACTGAGAAAGGTTAGCCCCGCCAATCCTGCGCGCTCATACAAGAGATCCTCGACCGACAGATCGCTGAGACGAAAATACTCCCACCAGACCGCTTTGTTCTCGCGGCCGAAGAAGTCGATCAGGTGAGCCAGCAGCCAGCGCGCCTGCTGCTCTGGGCTTCGTTCGGCGACGTCGTCCGGAACGTCGCCGGTCAGCCGCGCGACAAGCCCGGCGACCCGGCGCTTCCAGTCGCTGAGATCCTGGCCAATTTCGGCAGGCTTGGGCTGCGGGCGATCGATCGTCTTCCCCTGAGCGATTAGCCCGCTCCGTACCCCCTCAAGCCAGTCCCTCAAAGCGCGGGTGGAGGCGCAGTCATCCCGGTTGTATCCGACGATGGCTGCCTGATCGCCGTCATCAATCGCATCAACATCGACCAATTCGAGGCTGGCCTGCACGCGCGCCATAGCGCCGCCCACATCGATCAGCGGAACGACGCGGTCAAACCGGTACAGCGGCTCGAGCTTTTTGATCGAGTAGCTTTCGACGCTCGCACGAATGCTCTGCCGGACAATGGCGTAAAGGTCCACGAATACGCCGGCCCGAAGCAGGTTGTCGACTTCGTCCTCTCGCGTGGCGTATCGCCCCATCAATCGCTTCAGCGCGGCCGGCTCATAGGGAGCGAAGTGATAGATGTGCAAGCCAGGATGCTTGGTCAGCCTCTCCGTAACGAAGTCTATGAATCGCTCGAACGCCGCCCGTTCGTGCTGCCGTGTGGTCACCCAGTCGCCGACATAGGCGTCTGTGCCGTCGTCATTGGCATAGAGGTAGCCAAACAAGAACTCGAGCCCGCCGCCGTCCACGAATGGGTCGCCCTCGAAATCGAAAAAGATGTCGCCGGCCGAAGGCTCAGGCAGCCGGAATAGGCCGAATTCCGGTACCAGCGGCAGCGGCTCGTAAAGCACCTCGCCCGCACTACGTCCCTCCACCTGGAGCCTCGCCTGCTCGCGAACCTTCTCGTAGCTTGACGAAGTGCCCCGATCGGGCCGCCATTGCAGCGGGATGGGCAGGGTCGCAAGTGCGGCCATTGTACCCGTACCTCGCCTCACCAGCTCGTCAATCTGAGTTTTGGCTATCCCCGCGACGAGCGACAGGTGATCGTCGGCCCGCCGCTTAGAAGCACAGGGCCCGCGCCATCGGCAGACCTCGCAGTGCTCGATCGGGTCGGGATAGAGTCCATCATGTGGGGGCGACGCCGCAAAGGTCTCCAGGCTTTGCTTGATCCGGCGGTAGAACGCCGCAAAATCGGCCACGCGATAGGCCTCAGGCAGGTACTCCGTGCCGGGTGTCACAACATGCGCCGCCTCCGGGACCTTATGCTGTGTGATCGCCAATAGATCCGAGTAGAGGCTCAGCTGCAGAACGGTGTTGCCCTTGGTCTCGCGGGCCAACTTGGTGTCGGTGACCTCGTACGACCAGGCGCCCAAACCGCTTGGTGCCTCGACGCGCCGCAGCACGTCGGCGCGACCGCTCCAATGCCCATTCCGTAACGCCGCCTGAACGATTACCGCATCGCCCCGCACCATCGCTTGCCGCGTTTGGTCAACCGAGACGTCATCGACACCGACGCCGGCGATAACTGTGACGGTCCCACCCTCCTTGGCCAGGTAATCGACGAAACCCTGCTCGTGAGCCTTGCCGCGCTGCACCAGGGCATCGAGGGTCGGGTCATCGCGGAGTTTTGGCTTGGCCAGCTCGCCCTGGGCGACCTTGAGGTCGAGGTGTGTGAGGTAACGACAATTCAGGTGTCCCACCAAGTCGCTGGCGCTAAAGACGATCGCCTCACCACTTTTTTGCATCTACGTCCCCCGCGAGTGCGGCTTGCCAAGGCCCTTGGGGCACCGCTTCCGCAACAACGATATCGGCGTTCCAATGGGCGCGAAAGGTCATGTGGAGAAACGGTGTAAAGTCGAATTTGCCCGCCCGAGTCTTTCCTGTCATTGACAGCGACCGAGTCGTGCAGAGCATGAGCAGCGGCTGCCTTTTCGTATCAGATGTGCCGACGCAAGCCGGCTAACAGCCAATCCCCCCCGCTCCTCATCCCGGAACGGGAGTAATCTGTTGCTCGACTCGAGAGCGGGCCACTTTTAGATCAAACGGACTCCCTTCATTGAAAAGCAATCGTCTCAAGACTATACCAATGTGCTCGGGACGGGCCAGGTCCACTGTCGCTATTCCAATGAGACTATCCAACTTCCTTGCAATCTGATGAACCGCGACTAGCCCATCCCGTTCAGCAAGCTCTTGATGATGAGGATATAGCAGCATCAAACGATTGCACTCATAGACGTGAGCATAGGCCATCATCTGATAGACGTCAGCCTGACCAACTCCCCGCTTTGGATCGTCAGTCGCCTCCTTAAGTCGCTTCCACTTGGTATCGATAACGAGCAGCGGCTTTCCGTTCCGACTAACGACAACGTCCGGCCGAGTCGCAAAGCGCAACGCTCCGCTTTGTCGATCTATCAAAGCATATTCCCTGGGGCCTTGGAGCCGTACAGCGAGGTCTGTCCCCTGCAGCGCACGTTTGAGGCTGCGCCCGACGAACTCCTCAAAAAGCTTGTTCATCTCAAAGAGCAGAGAGAACCCTTCAGATGTCCCCGAAGTTGTGGACTGATATCGGCCCTGGAGTAACAGCCTTGCAAACCTAAGAAGCTCCGTCCAACCGACGTTTGTTCGATCGAGCACGACTTGGTCCCAACGTAGAGACCGGACCGGAATGGGCGCTACTTCTTCATAAACAAAAGCCAGCTCCGCTAATCGCCGCAAATTTTCCCGATTTCCTGAGATTGTTAGAAGCCGAGCCACCGTCGCTTTCATGATTTGATTTAGGACGATGTTCGGACTCAACTCGTCAAAGCGGCACGCCAGTCTTTGCGGCGTTGCTGCCAATATTGTAAACTGGCGCACGACATTTAGGCTCCCACGCAGAGCCGACACGTCATCCTCGCGAACAGTATACGCCCTCGGCATCCCCTGACGGAGCGTCGCGAATAGCTTTTCGCTGAACACGCGGATGAGGATCTCCAGCAAGTTCTCCTCCTGCCAAGCAAAGGTCGCTGCTGCCCCGACCGCGATATCTAGATCGAAAACTAGAGCCAACATATGCACGAGGCTGCGCCGGATCGCTTGATCTTCATTCAACCCCTCGATTTTGGGCAGAATTTCTACGGTCACACCTTTAGCAACCAACACACCAACAACCTGCTGTGCGCGGAGCTTCGACGACCCCTCCAGCAATACTCGTTCCCCGCCATCACCTCCCAAGTTCACGTTACGAGCAACGCTCATGACGCGATCGGCGAGGGTCCGGGTGAACGCCCTGGGCCCGTCCGACGCGGGCTCAATCTGCAGATAGTCCCACTCCTTAACCGTTCGATGAATCACACCGTTAAACCTTCATAGGCCCCTTCTGGAAAGCTCGAACGGACCGCATACCGAAACCTCTCTGGCGCACTCTCTTCGGAAAGAGTCGGCGGCGGCGGCAGCTTTGTTCGAACAACGAATCTCCCTTCGTCGCTTGTCTCTCCGAGGACCAGCCTGACCTTCTCCCAATCGTCATAGAAATACTCAGAGAGCAAGGGTATGACCTTGTTACGCATGACATCGTCCAACTGGTGGCGCGTGTCACAGCCCATGAAATATGCGTGACCAATCTGGTGCTCCCGATCGAAGAGATATTCTACTCTCTCGTTTATTCGCCGCAGCACCGATGAAACGTCAATCGAACCAACTCGACCTAAGACGGAAGGGTCTGGCATTAGCTCTTTGAACTGAAACCGCCGTCGCAGGGCGGTATCGAGCAATGCGATCGATCGATCGGCTGTATTCATTGTCCCGATTATGTGCAAATTGGCCGGCACACCGAAATCCTCTCCCGAATATGGCAGAGTTACAGTCAGCGCGTTCTCGTTTCCGAGGCGCTTGTCGGGCTCGATCAGCGTGATAAGTTCGCCGAATACCTTTGAAATGTTAGCTCTATTGATCTCATCAATGATCAAAACGTAGGGAAGCGGCGGCCCCTCATCCGAAGCGCTTGGCTTGCTTTCACCAAGGAGGGTGTTCAGCGCCGAAATATTGAGCCGATCTCGATCGAGCTTGTAAAGGGCCGGCTGCGTAAACTTTCCTCCTAGGATTGTCTCCACTGGCAGAGGGCGATCAAATACCCGAAGCCACTTAACTTTTCGTCTATGACGAAATTGACTTGCATTTGCAACGTACTCATAGGGGCCAATTACTTCACCGATCGCTCTAAACTGGCTATTCCCATATGAGACGACGATTATATCCCCTTCCTTCACCACCGCTCTCATGTAGTGGCTCTGGCGCACGCGAGAACTCTGGCTAGTTACATTCGGGTCCTTAGTGCGCCACCTTTCCAGAATCGCATCAAATTCCCGGTAGATGGGATCGCTCCAATCAAATTCCGTTCCCCATCCGAGCGCTATGTAGTTTCCATCGATCGAGGATCGATAAATATCATCGTCCTCGTCAACCGAGCCAAGTGACATCTTAAAGAAGTCTCGAGTGCTCAGGTCTATGCCGATAGACGTAGCATGACCGGCCTGCTGAGCAACCGCAGCCACGCGTTTGAACACTCCATCCGTTGGCTTCAACCTAAAGCCTCCGGAGCTTTGACCCTCACCCTCTTGACCGGCAGTTTCGGGCCTTAGACCCTCCACAAACTCTTCATAGCTGTAGCTTTGATGAAAGGTTACGAAAGCAATGCGACCCGCCTTTTTGAGTACGTTGAAGCGCTCCATGAGCGCCTCTCGACGAGAGTCTACGGGCGGCTTTCCATCACACAGCACTACGGCTTCTCGCGCACTGGAGTATGTCTTGCCCGTTCCGGGCGGGCCAAAGAGAATTAGATTTGTTGCCATTTGCCTTGCCACCTGGATTTCCCGGTCGCGCACTGACTCTCGACTAGTTGCCCCGGACTTTCGTTGCTCGTACCAGTCCAAGACGGACCTTAGCTGCGAACTGCTTATCACGCGCACGCTTCTTACAGATCGAGGGAAACCTTCCGCCCTCACGGAGGCCGTCGGCTGATGGGTTAGACGGTTGGGCAAGTTTGAATGACGGCCCTCGTCCGGCCCGTATAGCCTTTGTTCAGCGTCAGGAACCGACGATCCATCGTCCTCGAACCATAATTGGACTATCGCGTTGCCGCGCTGGAGAGCGACTGATCGTGCATCTGGCAGATCAAACGATACCAAATACTTGGTGTCGACATCCGGTGCGCCATAGCGGCGGCGCAGCTCTGCTTCAGCTGCAGGAACGTTTATCGCTGGATCATTGTCTATGCCGAATGTGAACACCGTCGTGGTGCTGTTCTGAGGACCTTCCCTTGCGATGAGTGAAACAGCGGCCTCTGAAAGAAATTTGTCGCTGCCAATCGCGCTACAAACGGCCGGTAGAGCGTTGCTAAGTCCCATTTCTCGGTGCACATCGCCCGCTCTGATTGAAACGGACGTGTCGCCGCGCGCTCTAGCCGGTTCAGTAATGTTTATACGCACGAAACGACGAATGTCGTCAGCTTGACTCATGAGCAATTTTCCAGAGAATCATTCAGATGACGGTACAATTCTAAAGCTACAAACGAATTCGGTATACTCATTCCCTAGGCAACGCTGGATTTTGCAATGCCCGACTGGACGCCGGTACCATTGGTCTACGAGAGTTATGGAGTTGGAGCAGAGACGTTCGTTGCGTCCGCGTCCGTGTTTGATGCGAGATCCTTGGGCAAGACGACGGCGATGGCAGAGGGGCCGCGCCAAGAACACTTCCTAAGGCAATTGGAAAACATCGCATGGCACCTCGGGACTTGGGAGGTCCCGGTCTTCCTGGACTTCAACGGCGATAGACGTCGTATGGACAAGGGCTGCATCGGGCATGCTGTCGCGGCTGGAGCCATCGAGGCTCCCATAAATGGACCCGATGGATACGTCGTCAGCGTTACTCTATTGAAGGAACAAATTGCCCCGCGAACGGAGGAAGGCAACACGCTTACCAAGTTCAAGCAGGACTACCGGGCATACATCTTGAGCAGATACGAGCAATTTGACCTCACCTTCCAGCCCGGCGGGGATAGAGCGTACTATTTCAAAGCGGTCGATTTCCCCACCTACATGAGACTAGTGCATCGTTTCACGAACTCTACCGTCTCTCTGGTGTACGAAGGCCGTTGGAAGGAAATTGCATCGGCGGCACTGGCAGATATTCCCAGTTCGATGTGGCTTGAGCATCATGATAGGACGGTAGCCTTGGTGACAAAGACGGACGCTATCGATATTACTGCACCGGTTGAAAAGCAAAAAAGGTCGATCGACGCAGCGATGGAAGCCGCACAACGACTTCTGCCGTTTGCCAAGCTGGTTCAGCGGGCCCAGTCCAACCTTGAATAAGGGCTAAGCTCGCCGATTCTGCCGGGACTTACCTGTCATATCGACGGGCAGAGGACCCGCTAGGCGAAGAGCGGGCATTTCCAGCGACGTCGAGAGTTGGTGAACGGTCCGCCCCTACTGCGATTCGCACATATCAGTTGTTATGGAAGAAGTTGTCCATTGGCCGAATCTCGCTCAAAGTCGCGCTCTCCGATATGCGGCTTGGTTCGCTCTCCTCGAAGCCAGAACGAATGTACTCCGCATCTCGGTCAAACTTGCACCTTCAAGCAATGCAAAGAAGGTCGCTAAGTCGAGGTAAGCACCTCGCGGCGTTCCAGCAGCGGATTCTTGGCGCGCCTTACCACACGTTGGTCCTTGAAAGGTCCGCTGATTGGCGGATCTGCCAATGTCGCCACGCAGCCTACGAAGGTCATCAAGACTACACCAATCGGAGATGGGAGTTATGGAAAAACTCGATCAATGGCATTCAGACGGCACGTCCTATGACTACTGAATCTAGAAGTCCAACAGCACGTCGTCGGGGGCTGCAAGAGTATCAATCAAGAAATTGGCCCGCTTAGTGTGAGCTCTGTTAGGATGGACGATAGAACCATCAGATTTTTCTCGCCCACTGGTATAAGTGACTTTATGCTTTGCTAAATTTATGAGGCACTTCTCCACGAGGCTGGGGTCAAGCTTGCCAATCCCACGAAAGAATGCGGCGCGCTTTCTTCCGGATCCCGGCTGACGAAACAGCTTTCGAAGACAGATCTTGAGCACTTTGAAATGGTCGGGAATTGCCATTCCCAACACATCGGCGTTCGTGCCATCGGCGATTTCTAGCGTCGCGATCTTATCGCTTCGAATTCCTAGCCCCTCCAGGTGCTCGGCTATAGCTGAGGAACAATATAGAAGTCCGATTCGGCTATTGCCGAACTGCACGGTCTTGAGCGCAGAAAAATCTGCAGAGAGATCTAGCTGCTCAATCACACAATCCTCAAAGTGGAGGCGCAGGCGGCTTGCCGTAGCCGCTTCAATCTCTATTGCCGGCAGCAGTGCGCTTCGAACATGCACCGAGCGAAGGTCACTCCTTAGGCAGACATCCGGCTCTCTCATCGCGCACAACAGCAGATCCGCAAGCAAATTCCCTCTACTCAGAGTATGATCCGTCGAGGCCTCCAGCAAAGCGATACCTAGAGCGCCTAACTGATTGGTCGCCTTGAGGGCTGAGATAACGACATCTACGGTCAGATCGGAGATTGCTGACCGTGTGTTCAAAAGAGATTCCAAAAGAGGGCGAACCGGTTCAGACCTTATGTATTGCTTATCCCGGCTCGAGAGGATCGCCACGGCTTCTACGATCGAACCACCCTGGGCTGCCTCGAAGAACGCTTGGTCGATAAAGCTTCGCTCTTCGTTGGACCTTCCCGCTGTTAGACCCGGCAATCGCATCAACACCTGCTGAACAGACAGATCAGGCTCCATCTGAAACACTTCCCTGAAAGCCTGCGCGACGTGGAGACTAGTCACCCGCCCAACATCGGCGATGTTAGTCCGAGCATGCAATGCCACGCGTTCTACGAGACGCCGGATCTGTGCTGGCTCCGCACCGCGCGCCACCTTTGTCTCTCGCTTCGAAAGCTTATCGAGCAAGCTGTTCCATCCTTCCCCAGGGGAGGGAGGGGACAGAATGCCATCCAAATCACTCTCATGATCCCGCAGTTGAAAATAGATATACGACAGCAACAACGGACGCTGTGGTAGCCACTCTAGTATGATCGGGTCTCTCGCTTTCGGAAGGATCTTGCGAAATAGTGCCTTAACTTCATTTTCGTTTAGATCGTGCAGTGATACGTGCGAGAACAGTGAAGCACCGAGACTGTCCTTCATCTCATCGAAGGTTGCAAAATAGCTTTCTCGGCCCGAAATGAAAATCGGTGTCTGAGGGGGTGAGTCTTGAATGAATGCGCGTATTATGTGTGACGACGCAAACCGAATGTCCTTGGAAGATGTCGTCAGTCGCGTGAACCCTGTCCGAATAAGCTCGTCGAAACCATCCAAAATCACAACGCAGCCGTCCGACGCCCACGCGTGAACGAGCTTATCGCGCTCCCCCCTAAGACCAACCCATTTGGCGTGACGCTCGATCAAATCCACTGCATCGTCGTGATCATCAAGCGCGGAATCGGCCAAGTTGATATAGAGAGGGAATCGTGTGATTTCGCCATTGTTGAATTTTTCTTGTAAGCGGAAGAAGAGTTCTCGAAACGTCATGCTTTTCCCGACGCCGAAATCGCCGGTGACTACGATCCTAGAGCGCTTCTTCTGGACGAGATCCTCGATGAGGCGGTCGAGCGACAGCTCTTGCTCCGTTCCTGCAACGCGCAGGGGCACGCTCACGAATTGATTGCGAGAGACCTCGAGACTGTCATCTGTTGGATTGCGAACGCTTCCGAATGGGCGTTTCGAACGTTCGATAAGATATGTCGAGCTGCAGTTGTATTGATTGATGAACGCGGGCAGAGAGCATGCCGTGATCCACGATCCATTTTGCTCAGCTACGCGGTGAACTTCCGGTGAGGGATCCGTAGGCGTTATAAAGAAGCCCTTGATCGGTTTGGTGGGCGCATCCCCAAATATTGGACGCCGCAGATCACGAATTTTGCCGATGTCGTTTTCCGCCTTCTTCTTCGACCGGTCGATCGTGCATTCAATCACAAGATGCTCAGAACCGGAGTCAACCATGATGTCCACTTCACGGCCATCAAAGCTTCGGTTCTCCTGGACGTTTTGCCAATTCTTTTTGCAAAATTCGAGTACGAGATGTTCGAAGCCACGGCCCGCATCAACCATCACGCTAACCTCCTCCGGACGATTGATTCTACTATTAGCTGAACGCTAGCACCTCGCAACCATCTCTGTCATACTAAAGGGGCCCGACGTTAGTCGAAGGCTCCGGGCGAAGATGGGAGCCTGCGTTTGCTTCGAGGAGAATGGGCTGTCTAGCACCCGACGCGACATGCTGCCGCGCGGGTCCTCTTTCGACCGGAGTCACTTTTGCGAAGCCGGGCGTTTTTCACGACGCAGGTGAAGCCATGCATTCTTCCGCGCGATCTTCGGATATGAGATGTTATGGAAGAAGTCTGCCTAGGGCCGACCGGCAATTAGTCGCAGAGCACTTTGCGGACGAAGGCAAGCGGCCCCTGGCGGCTGATGAAGCGCTGCTGGCACGAATCGCAACAATCTGCCCTCTGCTGCTGCACTCCGCGATCCGCAAACACGAGTTCTAGCAGCCAAGTTGAAAAGCTCCTGCGTTCAGCTCGCCTGGGTCCCATGAAATATCCAACAAGAGCCTCCCGGAAGCATCCCTGGCACGTCGTTAGGCGTGCCATTCGATCGATTTGAGTGGCCTTGTGGTTTGACGCGGCTAAGGCCTCGGCAGGCGACAATTGGGCGTTCCCCACCGCCCGATCAGCCATAAACTGCAAAAGACCGATGTCGCGCCGCGTATTGCTCCGATCGTGCAGCAGCACTGCAACAGAGGCTTTGCCGTCTCGGCCGGCGCGTCCGAATTCTTGAAGATAGTCCTCAATGGAAGATGGATGCTGCCAATGGATGACCAAGCGAACGTTTTTGATGTCGAGGCCCATACCGAACGCGCTCGTACAGATGATTCGATCGACCTCCGGCCGACTTTCCCCGGAGAATCTCTTCAAGAGCTGCTCCCGCTTCCAGGCGTCACCGAGCTGCGAATGATAGAACGGCGTTCTTAAACCCTGTTCGCTAAGATGCTTTTGTAGCGCCTCCCCAATCTTCCGGGTTGGTACGAAAATCATCACCTTACCGCGACTTGGCATACGAACGCGACAAAGCTGCGCGATAACTCCAGGACGTTCGTCGACTGCCACGCTCCATCGACAAAGCGCAATGTTGGGTCGGTCAACTCCGCGCACGAATACTTGCGCGTCCGGGATACCGAGCGACTTCAGGATGCGTTCTTGCATGTCCTGTCCAGCCGTCGCCGTGAACGCCAAAACCGGCGGCGACCCCAGCGCTTCGCGAACCTCCTTGAGACGGCCATACTCCGGCCGAAAATCCACGCCCCACTGGTCAACGCAGTGAGCTTCGTCGATCACCAAAAACGCGGGCCGAAGTGACCGCAGCAGCTGTTGCTCATTGAGATTTCGAACAAAGAACCGTTCCGGCGCCGCATACAGCAACTTAATATGGTTGCTCGCCAACAGCCGGTAGCGAAGGCGCTTCTCATCCACGTCAATGTCACTGTTGATAAAGCTGGATGGAATCTTGCGCCTCAGCAACGCGGAGACCTGCTCGCCCATGAGCGCTTTCAAGGGAGACACGACCACGCTGACCTGCCGTCGCAAAACTGCCGGCAATTGAAAGCACAGCGTCTTGCCAAAACCCGTCGGGCTGACAACCAGAATCGATCGACCCGCAAGGGCTGCTTGGACGACCGCCAGCTGACCGTCCCGAAAGCGATCTAAGCCGAATAACCGGAGCGCCGGCCCGAAGTTCTGGCCCTCCTCGGGGACCTCACCCCGGCGATCGAGCCATCGGGCCAGTCTCACGGCCCACCGTTCGATGGCGCGGCGACCTAGTCCGGCAGCAAGTTTGGGATGATGTGCCGCATGACAGCCGTCGCACAGAGTCACCAAGTTTGAAGGTTCATCGGTACCACCGGCCGATCGTGGAAGGAGATGATGAATGTCAGCGTCACCGCGGCTGCATGGCGTCTCGCATTCGACGCATTTAAATTTGTCGCGCCGAAGGATGCCCTCTCTAACCTTGCGCCAATCTCCCTCGACTGCTCCCGTCAAAGCCCCTCTCGCTTCTCGATATCAGGATGTCGAGCCCTGCCACGATGGCGTCGAGTGCTCCCGACGGACGCCTCCAAACATCAAGGCTGGATTACCGAACCGGCCCGAAAAAGGGAAGCGCTTGGCGAGGTACAGGCTTGCGGCGGCCTGGCGCACGGGTCGCGCGGCTTGGCCGGATTCGGAAAATTAGTTGTTATGGAAGAAGTCGGCCAGTGACCTAGCCGTCCGCTACTTTCGTCGCGTTCAATAGCGCACATCCCATGGTAGCATCGCTCCGATGGGGGAAACAATGCTTGAGCTCGACAAGGTCTTTGAGGACTATCTTTTGAACTCCGAAGAAGAAATCGGAGGAGTTAAGGCCAGGCGTCGCTTAAGGCCTGGGGAGGCCCTCGCCGTTGACAACATCATCACCAAGGACCTGCCTCAGCTAATTAGGCAATTGGTTTCCGGCTCGGGAAGAGATGTCACGAAGTATCGGGTTTATGGATCGGTGGGCCAGTTGAACCGGACCCTGTCCTATATCCCATGGGTTGCCGTTCTACGGAGAGATATCACCAAATCAACTGAGCGCGGCTACTATGTTGTCCTGCTCTTCAGTCAGGATATGCAGAATTGCTTCCTCTCACTGAACCAGGGCTTCACCCAATTCCGCGAGGCCTTCGGAGACAAAGTAGGGAATAGGAAGGTTTCGCAAGTTGCCGGCTTAGCAATCCAAAACCTATCCATTGCTCCGGATCTTATTGCAGGCCCCCTCGATCTATCCGCTACCAGGGAATTGGGAAAGGGCTATGAAAGCGGTGCTATCGTTAGTCGCCGCTATGGCGTCGGCGATGTAATTTCTGAAGCCCAATTTCGAGACGACCTCATTCAGCTGTTAGACTTGTACGACGAGCTGGTCGTGAAGCTGGGCCCTAACTTACTTGATCATCTCGAATCGATGTCCTCGGACGACTATCAGGAGGCAGCTAACGAAATCGCTACAGTCCTACCCAGCAAGTCGTTACCGACAGGGAGCCTACCCCCTCCTCCGAAGGTCGCCGGTAGGGAAACCGGGAAGTACAAACGCGATCCTGAAATGGCTGCGATCGCAATTCAGGCAGCGGGCCATCAATGCGAAGTTGAGCCGATTCATGCAACCTTTACTTCACGAAAAACCAAAAAGCCATTCGTTGAAGCTCACCACTTGATCCCGATGCAGTGCCAGAATGATTTTAAGGTCAGCTTAGACGTTCCGGAGAACATTGTGGCGCTGTGCCCCGGTTGCCATCGAAAGTTTCACCATGCGCGATTCGGTGAGCTAAAGCCCTCGCTAGGAAAATTATTTTCTACAAGGAGCGCGGCCCTCAAATCTAGAAGCATCAATATCGAACTCGAGAAGCTGCATAAGGTCTACAAGAGCGATGTCGAAGAGGACTAAGTTCTCGGGGTGCTCGTACGAAAGCACGGATTTGATGGCGGGGCCAAATCCCGTTTGAGCACTTGAGTCATGAATGCCGCACCGGCTATTCGGTAAGCGCGGCCTACGGTCAGAAAACAATTCCGCTCTCAACCCACTCCTTGGTTCTCGTATCCCGCAAACGATTGATAATTCGAACATACTTTTCTCAAACCGGGCTCGCTACGTGCTCCATGCGCTGAATTTCTTGCTCGACGGGAAAAAAACTGCGGGTGTGAGTGGGGCCGGTCTTTGCGCTGCTTCCGGCTGAGGATCTCACCACTCCCATCCCTCTCAAGCCAAGTGAGCTTCTTGTATTTGTTTCTGAACTTTTTGCGTGTGAACTAGGGCGGTCCCGAAGCCCCTCACCTAAACTTTCGAGCAGTCCTGTCAACCTGACTGTCAACCGCGTCAACCTTGTCAACCTAACTTTTCGGTGCCTTCAGCTACCGCAGTGGCGGGGTGCGAATTACCCGCGAGCGATCTGAAAGCCGGAAGGACCCGTGGCCCTAGACACGTCGCAACACTCCACGAGCCAACAGTTCTTCAACAATGTAATCGCGGCCCCCTCCCCTCTGTCTCAGTTCGGCAGCCGTAGCCGCTTCTTGCATGGGAAGGTCCATCGCATCCACGATCACGGCCAACGTTGGCGTCGAGCGGAATTCATTCAGTAGATCGTTATTCCACCTACGAGTGGCTGACACCTCCGCCGCCGCTGCTGCAGAATTTGTACGCTGCCCGCTATAGCGAAGGGAGGCATCAGAAGCGCTTCCTTCATCGCCAAGCCTGCTTCTATTCCAGCGCGGGAGATGCTCATTGCGAGCGTCGTTCCTCAAGGTTGATGAGATATGATTAGTGGGATCCATTCCTTCAATAGAGTTGATGGAAGAGGTTTGTATGACACCGTTGTCGGGCTGACTGTGACGCGATTGGCAGGTTGAGGAGCCGAGACTGTCAGCCTGAGAGTGACAAGGTTGGCATTGTGAAGGTGACAAGCTTGGACGCTCAAAACGAGCAGCCCACTCTTTCCGTCGGAGCTTGTAGCGCCGTTCGAACTCGCGGAAGGCTTCCCAGTTCGGCTCGTAGCTGTTGCAATGCCGGTTGCCGGCATGCTTGCGCTTACGGAACAACTGGGCTTCCACGAGGCGATTGCCAGCCCTGATGATTGTCCGCGTGCTGCATTTCAGTATGTGAGCGGCCGTTTCTTCCGAAGGATCACACCGGCCGGTCTTCCGATTGAAACTATCGATGAGAAAAACCGCGAACTGCTTCTCGGTACCATTGAGCAGTTCCGACATCGCAATGTGCTTGAAGGCAAGCAAAATATCGTTGGGTTGAAAAGGCATCGGCCAGCACTGTTCGGCGCCGGCTTGCAGGCGGACCATTCCGCGATCCAGCGCGTCGACAGCTAGCCAAGATAGGATCGCCCAGTCTCGGAAGTTAAATGGAGGAGAAAAGCAGATAAACGGGGTCAGGCGGGATAACGCTCGGAATATCTCGTCGTAAGACGCTTTTCCTTCGAGGCCTCGCTGCCAAACCCGGCCGCTCGCGATACTCGAGCCCGCGCCGCGGCTGCGATCGATGTATGTTTGCCTGCAAGGATATCAGCACGCATCTCCTCGACCAGCTCTAGATCTCCTGCTTGATAGGAGCCGGAACCGGGTGGACGGCCGGCGCTCCGCCTGGTCTGGGAGTCAAACACTTGAGTTGGTTCTGAAATTACCTCGCACGCAGGCCGTGCCGCGGTATCGACGCCCTTCCATTCGCTCCCGAGTTCGCCAGGCTTTGCGGGTAGGTCCGGTTCGTCACGTGCTTCGAACTTTGGGCCATCATCGCACCAAGGATCGAGTTCGCGTTCGGGCGCCCCTTGGATGGAATGCTGTGTAGCTGCAATGAGATCTTCCGAAGCGTCTAAGCCGGCCGTCGCCAAGTCGATGGCTTCTCGACGGACCGCAGCGGCAGGCCCACCGGGACAATCGGGGGGGCCGAGGTGTCGCGGCTTTGCGACCAGACGACGTAGACTCGAGGTTAATGACCCGACGCCCGGAGGTAGCTCTATCCCGTGGTGCTCACAAAACTTGCGTATCCCAGACTTGCTGACGATGATCCGATTGAGGAGCTTAGCTGCGTAGTCCCGGTCAATCGGGGCGTGCGCTCCGATCTCTCTTTTCATCGCCCAATACAGCTCAAGAAGGTCGATCGGCTCGCCGTTCGGCAGCAGAAATGTTCCTTCTGGAAAATGGCCGGAGATCGCCCAGTCGCAGATGCGGCGCAGGGTGAGCAATGGCAGCTCACCGCTTTGCTCCGACCACCCATCAACGAGGTCCACGAAGTCGATGTATTTTGAGACCGCCATGACTCGGGAGAGAATCTCCAAATCAACAGGCAGGGATTCTTCTTCCTTTCACTGCCATTTTTCAACCGAGACGCCCTAAAAAGCTGTCGAGTACACGGTATGAGCCCCTTGGGACTCAGTCCATGACCGATTCGGACAACGACCTCCGCGAAATCGCGGCCATTCTTGCGGCCGCCCACCAGCGTCTTTCCGAGCGAAAGTCCAGTCAAAAAAGCCGTTGTGGGACAAAAACTCTGCTCGACTGTGACGAACAGTCTGAGGGTGATGTGGCCCGAAAAGCCCAGGAAGTTAGCCCGTGAAAGAGACCATTTTGTCGCAGTTGGCAGCCCTGAAAGGCGCCTCCGCCCCCGTTCTAAAGGCCCGCTGGCGCGAGCTCTTCGATTCGGAGCCCCCTGCCTATAACCGCCGCTTCCTGGAGAGCCGGCTGGCCTACCGAATTCAGGAATTGGCCTATGGCGGCCTGAGCCGGGAAACCACCGAGCGGCTCAAAGCCATGGCCAAGCAATATGCCGACCAAAAACCGGCGGAGCGCAAAGCGCGGCCGCTGCTGCGGCCAGTCGCCGGGACCAAGCTGATCCGCGAATGGGAGGGCGTGGAGCACTGCGTCACCGTCCGCCATGACGATTTCGAATATCTCGGCCGCCCCTACAAGTCTCTGTCCTCAGTTGCCCGCCAGATCACCGGCACCCAGTGGAATGGCTGGGTGTTCTTCGGCCTCAAGAATTCGGTTGGCAAATGACCGCCCGCCGACTGCAAAGGCGCCCAGCCAACCCGTTCGCCAGCGCCTTTGAACAACCCGACTCGACCCGGTCTGCAACTCGCAAGGTTCGCTGCGCAGTGTATACCCGGAAGTCGAGCGAGGAAGGCCTGGACATGGATTTCAACTCACTCGATGCGCAGCGCGAATCGTGTGAGGCTTACATTGTTAGCCAGCGAGCAGAAGGCTGGACGGCGGTTTCCGATCGCTACGATGATGGCGGCTTCTCGGGTGGCACCCTTGAACGACCAGCCCTCAAACGGCTTCTAGCTGGCGTCCAAGCCGGCAAGATAGACGTCATTGTCGTCTACAAGATCGATCGGCTTTCGCGGTCGATGCTCGATTTCCTCAACCTAGTCGAACTGTTCGAACGCCATGGCGTGACGTTCGTATCCGTTACCCAATCCTTCAACACCAAAGATGCCATGGGCCGCATGGCGCTGAACATCCTGGTGACGTTCGCCCAGTTCGAACGCGAGCTGATCGGCGAACGGATCCGCGACAAAGTGGCGGCCTCTCGCAAGCGTGGCAAATGGATGGGCGGCTGGACGCCGCTCGGCTACGAAGTCCGCGATCGCAAATTGCTGATTCACGAGGTCGATGCCGAGCGGGTTAGGGCCATTTTTCGGCGCTTCGTGCAGCTCAAGTCCGCGACCCTGCTGGCTCGTGAGCTCGTCGTCGCCAACGAACGAACCCGATATGGGCACCTCCTGGATAAGGGGGTGCTGTATAAAATCCTCCACAACCGGGTGTATCTTGGCGAGGCTGTTCACAAGGGTACCTCGTATCCAGGCGAGCACAAAGCGATCATCGATCGGAAGCTCTGGGATCAGGTCCACGACATCCTCAAGGAGAGCCCGCGCAAGCGCGCGAACAACAGCCGGGCACAAACCCCCGCCCTGCTGAAGGGGCTGTTGTTTGGGCCGGATGGCGCGGCGATGTCGCCGACACACACCCGAAAGTCTGGCCGGCTCTATCGCTACTACATCAGCCAGACCGCAATGAAGCAGGGCAGATCAGACTGTCCCGTCAAGCTGGTGCCTGCGGCCGAGTTAGAGCGGATCATCATTGATCAGGTTCGTCTGCTGCTGCAAACCCCTGAAGTTATCGTTCAGACTTGGCGCGCTCTGCGCAAGCAGGCCGCCGACGTTAGCGAGGCGGAAGTGCGGAGCACTCTGCTTGGCTTTGACGAACTCTGGGACGAGCTGTTTCCAGCCGAACAGGCGCGCATTGTCCAGCTGCTCGTCGAGCGCATCGACATGCATGCCGGGCGGATGGACATTACCTTGAAGATCCAAGGGCTAACTTCGCTCTCCTCGGAATTGCAGCCGCAGCCCTTCCAGCAGGCAGCCGAATGAACCGACCGACGACCATCACCCTCGGCCCTATCGGTCGAGCGAAGCTCGGCCGCGATGGCCGGACAATGACCGTGAGCATCCCGATTTCATTCCGTCGCCAGGGCGGCCGTAAGCGCATGGTGACGCCGGCAAACACACCGCCCTGGGCGCCTCCTCCGCCCAGGGTCGACAATACGCTTGTCAAAGCGCTGGTCCGGGCTCATCGCTGGCGCAACATGCTCGAAGCAAATCTGTTTGCCTCGGTGCGCGAACTGGCGAAGGCAGAGAAAATCAATGAGTCCTATCTCTGCCGGGTGCTTCGATTGACGTTGCTGTCGCCGGCGCTCACGGAGGCGATCCTAAACGGCCTACAGCCGGAGAAGCTCGAGCTCGCCCAACTCTTGAAGTCCATTCCGATCGACTGGCAAGAGCAAGGTCAGGTCTTCGGCATCGATCTAGATTAGCTGCCATTTACCCAGACAAGATTGCCAGGCGAAAGCTTCTCCTCACCTGACCAGCGGTAAGCGGTCAAGAAGCCGCCTTTTGCGACGCTGAAATCTAAACAGGCAGCATAGTCACTAGCGAGAGCTGGCGTGCCTTGCAGCCAATAGTGACCGAAGAAGACGGGCTTGTTTTTCCGGTAGTGATACTCGGTCGGTATCGGCAGTTCAGGCAAACTCGCCTCTTCACCCTCCATCCCAAGTGCCGCGTCCCGAAACGTTAAAGCCTTACGATCCCACCAGCGAATACGAACTTCACGGCGCTCATGGCCATCCTTGTCGAGGAACGAACGTCCGTCTGGAAGAGGCAATTCTGGCCCCTTCAATAGGACCTCCGCCGCGCTGTAGGCTATCGAGCCGCGTCGGCTAGCTTCGTGGAGACCTTCCGGAGTAAACCGATTGGTGGCGTCCAGATGGCTAGACAGCTTTGCTTGGGCGGTTTCGCTCCAACAGGCATGGACGACTCGCAATCCCGGAAGATCGATCCATACTGGCAGGGTTCTGAACCACTCGAGTGCTTGCTCGTACGCTGTCGAGCCCTCTTCGATCTGTCTCAGGAATTCCTTGTGCTGGCGAGCGTTCTTTTCCGTGTGAGGCCGGAGAAAGCTTCCGTTTCCATCAGGCTCGGCCCATCCTAGTGCGTTGAATTCGTGGTTACCCATGACCGCAAGTGCCAAGCCAGCGTCGCACATGCTTTTTGCGATTTGGAGAGCCGCAATTTGGTTTGGCCCACGGTCGACAAAATCGCCGACGAAGATGATCCGACGCTCAGGATGGCGAAACAGGCCGTCCCTCTCATCATAGCCCATAACACGCAAAAGGCGCTGTAGAGCGTCCGCATGACCGTGAATATCGCCGATGATGTCGTACCCGTCAGTCGCCAAAGCCCTCCTCCCATGCGCCCGCCTACCTGAGAGCGCGCGAGCTAGCCTCCTACATGCTGGGCAGATTCGCAAATCGAATGTTATGGAATTTGCGCGCCTGCTAAGCTCGTCATCTGGCTATTACCCAACGCAGAAAGCCTCATTCATTCCAGGCCTCTGCCGTTAGCGGCAACTCGTTGAGTTCCGCCCTGGCTTCGCGCCAGGTAGGATAGTGTTCCTCAAGGATCGAGATGAAACGATCACTGTGAGTGGGTTCGATAAGGTGAACCATCTCGTGGACGATCACATATTCCAGAAGATCTTTTGGCTTCTTCACCAACTCGGTGTTTAGACGAATGTGACCAGCTCGGTGATTACAGCTACCCCACTTGGTCTTCATCCGCTGCAGGAAGTAGCCTCGAACATCCACCTTGAGCCTTTGCTCCCATCTCTCAATAACGGGCGGCACTTGCTTATGGAGCAAGGTCTTATGCCACTCATGCATAACGTCAGCCCGCTTGGCGGCGTTACTTCCGGGGCGCACGGTCAGAATCATTCGCCTATGGTCAAGGGAGACATACGGTTTGCAGTCGGCGTGCACAACCGTGAGAAGGTGGCGCCGTCCCCACAGAAAGTGGCTCTCCCGATTGACAAATTTCCGCGGCGTCTCCCGAGCCTGAGCCGCCAATTTCTGTCGTTGCTCACGAATCCAGCCGAGCTTAGAGATCGCGTAAGCCCGCGCCACTTCCAGCCGCGTGGCAGTCGGGGCTACCAGGGTCACACGGCCATGCGGCGGATGTACAGAAAGGTGGACGTTCTTGATCCCTTTCCGCGTCACCGCGATAGAGATTTCTCCGAGTTCGATTTTTTCTGTCATCAGTAGCCGGGCTGGTTCTTGATGATCTCGAAAATGCTCTGCGTCGCCAAGCGATCCCGCCCCATGATCGGAAAAAGCGCGTTCAATACCTGCTTCTCCCTGATCTCGTCGCCCTTCCAAGCTGCCGGTGCACGCTCACGCATGGCCTGATCAACGTCTAGCGCGAGTTTCGCCTTGCCGTTCTCGTCAGGCGGACACTGGAAGGTCATCGCTGGCAGACTGGCCAGATTGTTGAAGAGCACGGTGGCCTCAGGCTTACCATGAAGAACGGCCGGGATGCTGCCAGCCGAACCTTTCTTCCCCAATTGGACCACCAACTGCTCGGCTTTTCTTAGGAACTCCTCGTACGCTGCTGCGTCTGTCCGGCTCTGCCTGATCAGATCGTCGAGCAGTTTCGACATTTCCTCGTAGAAGCGCGGGTCCGTGAGCTGATCGCGGATGATTGTCTTGCGGACGTTGTTGATAATGCCCTCAGCAATGGCATTTTTGGACAATTTCCCCTTCTCGTTCAACTTGCGCGCGATGGCATCGTGAATGCCCGTCTCAATGATCAATTCGGTCAGCGACAGCGAGTTAAGATTTCCAAGATCGTCCGCCGGATCCGCCTGAATGTAGGTATTGATGAGGTGGCGCATATCGGATTCAAAAGGCTTGATATCCAATTCCTCGCCTGAGTGCCGTTTGATGGCGGCGCGTGTATCGCTGTAAACTTGAGTTTCTTGCACCAGAGCGGTGATCTCAGCGGCTGAATATCCCGCTTCTCCAAGATTCTGGGCGATGTCTGCATAAGTACGCAGAAAGGTCGCGACGGCCTTATAGAAAGCGACCCGTAACGGCTCGGTCTCGACGAGAGCATTCGCACTGCTGGCATCACCGCAGAAATATTGAAGGTACTGCTCCATCTCGCGCGGCTGCGCCACGGGCTCGCACAAATAGCGAAGCGCCTCGCGAGCGGCATCGAGCTGCGCCTTGCCCTCGACAAGCCAATCCTTGACGATTACGTTGCCATCTTTGCCGTCAACATCGATGTCGAGTTCATCGGAGCTATAGACGGCGATGGAGTTCTGCACGTCCTGGAACAGCTCCTTAAAATCCACGATGTAGCCGAAATCCTTGTCGTCGCCGTCAAGCCGGTTAGTTCGGCAGATCGCCTGGAACAGGTTGTGGTCGTGCAGCTCGTTGTCGAGATAAATGTAAGTGCAGCTCGGGGCGTCAAATCCGGTCAACAGCTTACTGACGACGATCAACAGCTTGCAATTGGCGGGCTCCTCGATGAAGCGCCGCTTGGTCTCATCCTCATAAGCTTTGGTCGTCTGGCCGTTCTTGAGGACATGCTTGGTGTAGGTGTCGAACTTGTAACGCTCATCGCTATTCGCAGGCTCGCGTGAGATCGCGTTGTGGTTTGGCTCAAACGACGTGATGATGCCGCAATATTGGCCGAACGATGTATTCTGGAAAAGACGGTAGTAATGGCATGCGTCGTAGATCGACGCCGCCACCAGGATGGCGGTGCCGCGGTCATTGTCGAGCCGCGGCTTCACGCCGAAATCATGGATGATGCTCGCGATGATGCGTTGCTTGCGCTCGCCCGAACTCATCAGCTCTTCCATTGTCGCCCATCGCTTTCGCAGGACAGCACGTTGAAAGTTGTTTAGCGCCTTTGTTTTTTGCTCGAACCAAGCATCGATGGCCTTCCGTGACGTGAGCCGCTGCGGCACATCTCGGGCTTCATATTTGAGATCGAGCACCACCTTGTCTGCAACCGCATCCTGAAATTTGTAAGTGTGGATGTAGGTGCCGAAGACTTCGCTGGTCGTCTGCTTGTCCTTGCGCAGGAGCGGCGTACCGGTAAATCCGATGAAGATCGCATTTTCCAGCCAGCGCTTCATTTGCTTGTTCATGTCGCCGCCCTGGGTGCGGTGGCATTCATCGACAAAGACGTAAAAGCGTCCGTGCGTCGGCGGCGGCGGTATCGAGAGGTCCGGTTGGAATTTATGCAGCAGCGCGCAAAGCAGCCGAGGGATCGGCGCACCTAGTTTCTCGACAAATTCGCGCCGTGACGTGATCCGAGGCGACGGTGCGTTTGCGCCAATTACGTTGGCGTTGCGCATCACGCCTTCGATCTGTTTATCTAATTCGTCGCGATCAGTGACGATGAGGATGCGGGCCTCAGGGTCGTGCTCCAGCAGCCACTTGGCGATAAGCACCATCAGGATGCTCTTGCCACTCCCCTGGGTGTGCCAAATGACGCCCCCTTCTTTCTTTTCGATGCGCGCCTGCGCCGCCTTGACGCCATGGAATTGATGCACGCGGGGCACTTTCTTTCTGCCCCCGTCGAAAATGACGAAATTACGGATCAGGTCGAGCAGCCGGCTCTTTTCGCACATCTCCGCGAGCGGCCTATCGAGCAGCGAGCCTGCCGCCAGCGGCATCTTGTCGGCAGCGGCCTTCCATTCCACGAAGAACTTCGCCTCGGTAGTGACGGTGCCGTAACGCAGCCCCTGCGAGTCGTTGCCGGCGAAGACCAACTGGACGGTGCTGAAGAACCCTTTGTTGAAAATCTCTTCCTGATTGGTTTCGAGTTGCCGGATGCCATCGGCCAGCTCCACTGAACCACGCTTCAGTTCGATCATCCCGATGGCGATGCCGTTCAAGTAAAGTACGATATCGGGCCGCCGCTGATAGCCGCCGCGCAGGGTCACCTCTTCAGCCAAGGCGAAGTCGTTCGCCCCCGGACACTCCCAATCCACCAGATGGACCGTCTCGTGGGGCTGCCCGACGGCGGTTTGCACCGGCACGCCATAGCGCAGTAACTGATATGTTCGCAGGTTGGCCTGATAGAGGGTGATACCGGTGGCGTCGGCGGCCGCCTCCAGCTTTTGTAGGGCGGCAGCAATATGTACGTCGGTATAGCCTCGTGCCTTCAAATTCTCGCGCAGCAGTGCGGTCTCGATAGGGCGATTGTTCTCTCGTTTATGCCACTCCCCGAGATAGCGGTAACCGAGGCAATCAGGCCGCGCCGTGTCGGTGAACAGACTGATGACGCGGTTCTGGGTGTGGCGTTCGGAGCGAGGTTGATCAGACATGAACTTCTCTTGGTGAAACGAGTCGTGTCCTTCCAGTAAGGAGTTCCTGCATCATGCCTTGCTTGAGAGCCAGCGTCTTGTCCCGGCGACGCTCTAATCCGACTAGCTCGGCGTCCATTTCGCTCAGCACTTCGGCGATGGCGGCTTGCTCAGCGAGTGTAGGCGGCATCGCGATCTCAAAATTCTGAATATCAGCAGAACTGATATGAGGGATAGCGGTTACGGTCTTCACAGAGTCACAATAGTCGACGAAGCGTCTGCTTCCGACGATCTGAGTCAGGTAGCTGACATCGATCGTCTTGGACCTAATGCGAGCTACTCGCTGTAGAAGCATTGCGGGTAGATCGCTTTCCCTGAGTCTCGCGTAACTTCTGCCAACGAGCGAGCCATCCATTGCGATGACCAAATCACCCGCTCGCAGCTGGTAACGCTGAAGTTCAGGCGTTATCGCCGGCCAATGCTGCACCAGCTCCTCAGTCCAGTCCGTTTTGCCTCGTTTGACATTTGATCCGCGAAGAAGCCGGATACCGGAGTCCGAATATTTGCCACTCGGAAAAGGAAACCCGGTAAGTAGGTCGATATGATTGGCCAGACGTTTCATTTCCCAATCGCCCTGAAAACCAGGAAGGCGGCTTTCGCCAGTAAGGAGCTGCTGCATCGCCGCCTGTTTGAGGTCGCGCTTCTTAGCGATGAGCCGATCAAGCGCTCGCAGCAAATTGTCTATGTCGTTCAACGCCTCTGCGATAGCACGTTGTTCCGTGAGGGATGGAAGAGGGGCGAGAACGCGCCCGAGATTTTGCTGGCCGACATTGGCGCGAACGGCGCCCTGCCCCATTGGGATGATCTGAGCGCGGATAAAGGGAGCGCGAAGAGCATAGCCGGAGTAAACAGGGTCCAGCCGCTGATCGAGCGGTCGCCCGCGAATAACGAATCCTCCAAACACAACACGTTCGGTCCCTAGGTAGGTTGCTGCTAATGCCACCTCTTCTTGCGTTTCTGACGTACGGTTAAACAGGACATCTCCCCGGCGTACCGCATAGGAGGCAACAACCGACTCCGGCAACCTAACCTGCCCTGTGATTTCTGGGCCATATATATGTGAATACGTTATCGGCTCGAGGACATTGATGAAATAAACGCCTTGTCCATACGATGCTCTGTCGGCGTTGACCCCATTTCTGAACGCAAAGAGTTCGGCAAATGGCCGAACTTCCCAATCTTCAGGGATCACGCCTACCTCGGTCTGCTTATAACCGGGCTTCATCGGATTGCGACCTTACGGTGGGACGAAGCCAATAGCTTGGGCTCCATCTTGTGGATGTGTCCATCCACGCGGGCGGACAGGACCGCAACTTCATCGATGATCTGCGGCAATGGAGCGGCGTAGCGATCGGCAAGAAGTCGGATGCGACCTGTCAGTGTTTGCGAAACGCGATCCAGCTCGCCCTGTATGGCGGCAGCAAGCTTGGCTAGCCATTTGTCATCTATGACGAGCGCCTGAATTTCGGCCTCCGTCAGTTTTGGATATTTGTCATAAGCTAAACGATCGAGTGCAGCCTCGCTTTCGCGAATATTGCGCTTCAGGTCAGCTTCCTCGGTGCTGAGCTTTAGCCATTGCCAGAGAGCGGCAATTTCGTCCTTGGCGTCGCTATCGCCTCTGATTTCCCTGAGCCGTGCGGTGACTTCGGCCTTGGCGATCTTGTCCAGGGCACCAAAGAAACCCTCTTCGCCACCGTGTTCCTCCTCTAGCTCGGCCAAGCTGGCAGTGACAACGTCCAGCGCAGCCTGTTGTGCGTCGATGGCCGACTGCTCTTTGGGAAAATAGCGGGCAACGATGAGCGGCTTGGGGACGAGGTCACAGGTCCAACCTTTGTCCCTAGTCTTGCCCTTCTTGTCCGTTTCCACGTTGCGCGTGGGTTTCGCCACCCAGCCATCCGCGGCAATGATGTAGCAGTCGTCCTGCATGATCTCTGCCCAGTAGTCCATCAAGTGCTGATAGATCGTGTAAGCGTCGATCAGCGGCCGGCCTTCGGCGTGAGCAAGAAGGTTTTCGGCATGCTCACGGATGATTTCCTTCGGCAGGGAGTCGCGCTTGAGCTGGCGCAGGCTAACGGCTGCGGCAGCGTACCATTTCTTGAAATGAGCCTCCAACCCGGTGATGAAGGCAGCGAACTGTGGATGCTCGTGGATGGTCGCCTTGATCTGAGCGGCTTCGATGAGGAGGTCGTGATAGCCGGGGCGATTCACCTTGAACAACGCATCACGCAGCTCTGGGCAAATTGTCCAGTAGTCGCCGAGGGCATCGATGTCCCGCGTGGGGATGCCACCGTGCAGGTGGCCGCCGATATCCTGAATGTCTTCCGCTTCCAGGGTATCGATATATCGCGGCAGATTGAGATTGAAGTCGTTCTTCGCGATCTCGTCATGCGGCACAAGCCTGGAGTAGCTTGTATGTGTTTCCGCATTGGTAAAAACATCAACGATCTGATGGAGGTCGCGCTCACGCAGGCGGTTCTTGTTGCCGTCCTTGATGAAGTCCTTGCTGGCGTCAATCATGAAGACGCCCCTGCGGGCTGTGGCGTTTTCCTTGTCAATGACTAGGATGCAGGCGGGGATACCGGTGCCATAGAAGAGGTTGGCCGGCAGGCCGATGATTCCCTTGAGGTAACCCGAGCGCACGAGCTGGGTACGGATCACGGCTTCGGCGCCACCTCGAAACAGAACACCGTGTGGAAGAATGCAGGCGCCTTTGCCCGTGCTCTTGAGCGAACGGATGATGTGGAGCAGGTAGGCGTAGTCGCCCTGCTTGGCCGGCGGCTCGCCCCACTGGAAGCGCGCGAATGGGTCTGCAGACGGTGTCAGGCCTGTGCTCCAAGTCTTGTCGGAGAACGGCGGATTGGCCACCACATAATCATAGGTGCGGAGTTGCTGGCCGTCCTTAAACTTGGGTGCTGCGAGTGTGTTGCCAGACAGGATGTTAGCCGTCGGAAAGTCATGCAGGATCATGTTCATGCGGGCGAGACCAGCCGTGGTCACGTCCTTCTCCTGCCCCTCCAGCGTGATGTGCTTCCCTGCCTCGGCAGCGACCTTCAACAGAAGCGAGCCGGAGCCACAGGTGGGGTCATAGGCGGTGGTCGAAGCCACAGCATTTTGCGGCGAAATGCCGATAACTTTGGCGATGACCCGGCTGACTTCGGATGGGGTATAAAATTGCCCTTTGCTCTTGCCGCTCTCGGTGGCGAAGTGCCGCATCAAGTATTCGTAGGCATCACCGAGAATGTCGTCGTTATCCGCGCGGTTCTTCGAGAAATCGAGCTCCGGCTTCTGGAAGATGCCGATGAGATTGGTGAGGCGGTCCACCATCGCCTGCCCTTCGCCGAGCTTGTTCGGATCACTGAAATCCGGAAAGTCGGTGCGGGCGAGGCGCGAATTGGCGTCGATGAGCGGCTGGATAACCTGGGTGTTGATCTTGTCGCCGATGTCGCTCTTGCCCTTGAGAGCGATCATGTCCTTGAAGCTGGCGCCCTTCGGGATCGTGACAGGCGGAGCGAAGTCATCAGAGTCGCCGTATTTGTCGGAGACATACTTGATGAACAGCATGAACAGGACGTAGTCCTTGTACTGGCTGGCATCCATGCCTCCGCGCAGCTCATCACATGAAGCCCAAAGAGAGGAGTAGAGATCAGATTTTTTGATTGCCATGAGTGACGTTCGCCCCGCCTAGAATCGCAACGCTCAGCGATAGCACTGACGGAACTGCGTGCCCACGGCTTCCCTGGCCGGCCCCTCCGCTGAGTCGACTTTGAACGATAACTGAGAATGTCCGTAGAAGGAACGAATGAGACCTCAGAATTCTTGCCGCTGGCGCCATGGGATCGACTCTGAGGTCAGTCAAAGCCGCCGGTGAGTGCATTGTCGTCCCCTCGCCCGCACTGGCCGATCAAAGGCAACCTCGTCGTTCGTTGCCCCGAACAGAAATTTCGCCGAAGTCGCGGAATCTCATACCGCCGGCGTTAAGGGAAAGGGCCATACCGCACCAAGCCGAAAGGTCCTCATCGCTTGAGCGAGAGGGATCCAAACCGCCGCGCAGTCGAGCCATTGATTTTCTGAGAAATGCCGTACTAGACCGGTTTTGCGGGTTCAAAGATTCGGAGAAAATTCGGTTCTCCGGATTCATTCAGGCCCTTATTGGATGACCGCTGGGGGTTCTCCGCCCCCGGAAATGCAGGAAAACGGCCTAGTTTCTGGCCTGACTGCACCTCCAGGTACGAGATGATTTTGATGGGGTGGCGGAGAGAGTGGGATTCGAACCCACGGTACGGTTTCCCGCACACACGCTTTCCAAGCGTGCGCCTTAAGCCACTCGGCCATCTCTCCGGAGCGCCCTCTCTTGAAGGGGCGCCGATGATTTTGCAAGGGATCGCGGGGAAATCGGGTGAATTTTCCGCAACTTGTTGTATTTACGAGGGAATATCCGGCGCCGATCGACGCCTGCTGCACTGGACGGCTGAACCGCAGGCGGGTTTGGCGCGACGATTCACGTGAGAGCGCCAAACACGACCGGGGACGCCATGACCATCTGCAAGACCATCACCGCCTTAAGACTGATTTCGGCCCTTGGCTCCGCCCTTGCCGCCCCGGCCCTGGCCCAGGTCTGCACCCGCCAAGGCGTCGACGTCAGTTGCGACAACGGCCGGCGCGGGGTGCTTTCCGGCAACGCCATCATCTGGCCGGACGGCACGCGCTCGAGCTCGACGCCGCATCAGAGCGTCATCATCGGCAACAAGAGCTCGGTGCATGTCGGGCCCGGCGTGTTCGTCGGCCAGGGCAAGGGCGTGGTGCCCCTGGACGATCCCAACGCGCCGAACAAGCGGCAGTGCGCGATCCTGGATGGCGTGTCGTATTGCTATTGAGATCGACCTTCCTTCTCCCCTTGTCGTGAGAAGGTGGCGCGCGCCAGATGAGGGGTACCTCTTCACGCATTCGGTATCGTAGGGTGGGCAAAGCGAAGCGTGCCCACCATTTCTGTCGCGTGTTGGATCGATGGTGGGCACGGCGCAAGTGCGCCTTTGCCCACCCTACGATTCCGGATTCGCGGAGACATACCCCTCATCGTCTGCCGCAAGGGGAGAGGAGATAGCGCAAGCTTCCCTAGATCAACCGCACGCCCGAGATCGCCGATTTCAGCCAGCGCAGCGCCTGCGGCGGCTGGGCTGCGAGCGGGGCGACGGCGGCCTTCTCGGTGCGGCACTTCTCGAGCCCGGCGACGAAGTCGGCGGACCATTGCTGGATGGTGTGGCCGCGCAGCTTCTTCATCATCGCGTCCCAGCGCATCTTGCGCTCGGTGAGCTGCATCGCCGCGGCGACAGCGATCGCGCGGGCCATGCCGTCGATGTCGTGCGGATTGACCAGTAGTGCGGCGTCGAGCTCGTTGGCCGCGCCCGCGAACTTCGACAGCACCAGCACGCCGGGATCGGCCGGGTTTTGCGCGGCGACATATTCCTTGGCGACGAGGTTCATGCCGTCGTGCAGCGGCGTCACCACGCCGATCTGCGCGGTGCGATAGAGACCCGCGAGCACGGCCTGGCTGAAGCCTTTGTTCAAATAGCGGATCGGGGTCCAATCGACCTCGCCGTGGCGGCCGTTGACGTCGGTGACGAGGCGCGCGACCTCGTTCTGGAGATTGCCATAGGCCTCGATGCCGCCGCGCGAGGGGTTCGCGATCTGGAGCAGCGAGATGCCGCGCGCAAACTGCGGCTGTTCGGTCCAGAGCCGGTCGAATGCGCTGATGCGGTTGACGAGGCCCTTGGAATAGTCGAGCCGGTCGACGCCGATCGCAAGGCGCTCGCCGTTGAGGCTGCGGCGCAGGCGCGATACGTCAGGATGCGAGGCCGACTTCGCGGCATAGGCAGCGAACTTCCCCGCATCGATGCCGATCGGAAACACCTCACAGCGCGTGCGCCCATGCTGCGAGATCGCAACGCCGTCCTCGATGGCGAGGCCGAGCTCGCCGCCGACATAGCCAAGAAAATTCTGGCGATCTTCCTCGGTCTGGAAGCCGAGCAGATCGTAAGCCAGCATCGCCGTGATCAACTCGCGATGGTTGGGCACGCCCTGCATCACCGCGGCGACGGGCCACGGCGTATGCAGGAAGAAGCCAATGGGATCATCGACGCCGAGGTCGCGCAGCTCGGCGCCCAGCGCGAGGAAATGATAGTCCTGCACCCAGAACGCTGTCTTCGCTTTTCGAAAGCGCAGCAGGGCCCGCGCCATGAACGCGTTGACCTCGCGATAGCTGACATAATCCTCGCGCGAAACGCGGATCAAGTCGCTGCGCGAATGCAGCGCCGGCCACAGTGCCGAATTGGCGAAACCTTCGTAATAACCGCCGTAATGCGCCGCCGGCAAATCCAGCGTCGCAATCGCGCCTGTCCCGAGCGCCTCGATCTCGGCAAAGGGTTCCTTCTGATGGCCGTCACGCACCCGGCCGGAGGAACCGACCCAGATCGCACCAGAATGTTCCACAACAGGGAGCAATGCCGCCGCAAGGCCACCCGTCATGGGCTCGTTCGGTTTGCCGCGGGCGACGCGATTTGAAACGACGATCAAGTTCACAGGTCGTCCCCTCCTGTTCATTCCACCCCGTTTAACTGCCGTTCATCAATATGGTTCCGGATCATCGTTTCAACCAATTGAAACCAAAATCGGGCGTGCGCGCTGGAACTGGTTTCGCTTGCGGAACCCGGGAATTCCGCTGCAACGACAGCTTTTCCCGTTTCTGTTCCGCAGCATGCATTGCGGCGCGCAATGGCGCTGAGGGTATTTATGTCTGCGAGGTGGCGCTGCCTTTGTTTCACCTCGGATCGAGCAGGCGCGCCAGGAAGGCTCGCACATCGCTCGGCGCATCGAAGTGGCCATTCACGCCCATGGCGCGGCGGCCGACCGAGAAGGCCAGCCCGTCCATGTCGGGCATGATCGCGAACACCGTCTCATCGGTGACGTCGTCGCCGATGAATAATGGGCGTCGTCCGCTGAATGGCTCGTGCTTCATCAATTCGCGCACGCCGCTCGCCTTGGTGAAGCCGGAATGCTTGATCTCGCAGACGAACTTGCCCGGCAGCACCTCGATCGGCGCATTGGGCAGATCGGCGCGGATCAGCGAAACGGATTCGTAGATTGCCTTCTCCGCATGCGGCGCAAGGCGATAGTGCAGCGCGAGCGAATAGCCCTTGTCCTCGAGCAGGATGCCGGGGCTGAGCTTGGCGATGGCGGCAAGGCGCCGCTTCAACTCCTTGTCGAGCGGCGGCGCGTGCACATCATCCGCTTCACTGTCCACCGACAGCCGCATCTCCGCGCCGTGGCCGGCGACGGCGCGGAACACATCGGGCGCGAAGATCAGGTCGATGTCGTTGAGCGAGCGGCCGCTGACCAGCGCCAGCGCCCCGGAGGTGCGCTCGGTCAGATGCTTGAGCGTTTCCGACAGGCCCGGCGGCACCCACACCTCGCGCGGCGTCGGCATCAGGTCGAGCAGCGTGCCGTCGATGTCGAGCAGAATGGCGATTTCATCGAGATGCGGCACCAGCGCATGCGGCACCGGCACCGTTTCCGGCGTCTCGTCGTCCAGGATGGTGGGCTTCTGGTCCAACGCCATTTCCGCAAGTTCCGATTTCATCAGTCTACTCCATAAAGGCGAGCGGGCGCGCGACGTGTTCGAGCGATTTGCGCTCCGCGGAGACGGCATAGCGCCACGCCACGATCGCAGCCACGATCATCAGGACTGCCCCCAGCAAATAGCCGGCGAACACGCTGGTGCGTGATCCCGTATCGATCAGCGCGCCGAACAGCGCCGGCCCGATCACGCCGCCGATGCCGGTGCCGACGGCGTAGAACACAGCGATCGCCAGCGCGCGAACCTCCAAGGGAAAATTCTCGCTGACGGTGAGATAGGCCGCGCTCGCGGCGGGCGAAGCGAAGAAGAAGATCACCATCCAGGCGATGGTCTGCCCCTGCGCGCTCAGCACGCCGATCGAGAACAGATAGCCTGACAGCGCCAGCAATAGGCCCGATGCGCCATAGGTGAACACAATCATGGTGCGGCGGCCGAGCGTATCGAACAGGCGGCCGAGCAGCAGGGGCCCGAGGAAATTACCGGCAGCGAAGGGCAGCAGGTACCAGCCGACGTGATCGGCGCTGATGCCATAGAAATCGGTTAGCACCAGCGCGAAGGTGAAGAAGATGGCGTTGTAGAAGAACGCCTGCGCGCTCATCAGAACGAGGCCGACCAGCGCGCGCTGGCGATAGGCCGAGAACAGCGTGTGGACGACCTCGGCGATCGGCGTGTGATCGCGCATCTTCAAGCGGATCTTGGTGAAGCGCCCGTCGCTCGTATCCTGGTCATGCCCGATCACCGAGCGCTCGATCCCGTCGACGATGGCATGGGCCTCGTCGGGACGGCCATGGATCATCAGCCAGCGCGGACTTTCCGGGATCCACATTCGCATCAACAGCACGACGAGGCCGATGGCCGCGCCGATGAGATAGGCCAGGCGCCAGCCGAGATCGGGTCCGATCGTTGCGGGATCGAGCAGTACGATGGCTGCCACCGCGCCCATCGCAGCACCGATCCAGAAGCTGCCGTTGATGACGAGATCGGTCCAGCCGCGATAGCGAGCCGGCACCAGTTCCTGGATGGTCGAGTTGATCGCAGTGTATTCGCCGCCGATGCCGGCGCCGGTGAGGAAGCGAAACAGTGCGTAGCTCGCGACATCCCATGACAGCGCGGTCGCGGCCGTTGCCGAGAGATAAAGCGCAAGCGTGATGAAGAACAGCTTCTTGCGGCCGATGCGGTCGGTCAGCCAGCCGAAACCAAGCGCACCGAGCACGGCGCCCGCGAGATAGGCGGAGTTGGCGATGCCGAGATCGAGATTGGAGAAATGCAGCGACGGACTCTGCTTCAGCGCACCGGAGAGCGCGCCGGCCAGAGTCACCTCGAGCCCGTCGAGAATCCAGGTGATGCCCAGCGCGAGCACGACGCGGGTGTGAAAGCCGCTCCACGGCAGGGCGTCGAGCCGCGAGGGAATGCTGGTCTCGACGATACGGTCGGTCGCGGTCACCGCCGGGGCTACGGGTGCATAGTTCAGCGCTGGGTTTTGCTGCAATTCCATCGGGGTTGTTGCGTCTGATCAATGGAGGCGGCCCCGGTTCACAGGACGTGGACGGGGTCGGTCCGATCATGGGGGTGCGGCATACTGCCTGCCACTTGCGACAACGTTTGCGATGAGGCCCGGTTCCCACGGGAACAGGCTCCAAGGACACCCGTTTCCGATTGAGCTCCAAGGAGTTGACGCATGGCTCAGGTCAGAAAGACGACACATTCACGGAAGACAGGCGCGCGGAAGACAGGCGCGCGCAGCACCGCGCGTCGCAAGGCGAGCACGACGCGCAAGAGGTCAAGTCGCCGTGCAGCACCGAAGCGCTGGTCGCAGCGGGTGACGCAGGAGAGCGACGCGCTCGATCTCACGCGCGGCGTGTTCAAGCTCAGGGATCCCCGGAAGATCGCGGCCTCCCTGAAGCGCTCGGCCGAGCACAGCGCCCGCCGCAAGACCGGCGCCTACCGCTCCGCGCTGTCGATGCTGACGTTCTACATCAACCGCGCCGGCAAGACGCTGCCGAAGACGCAGCGCACACGGCTGGAGCGCGCGAAGGTCGAGCTGAAGCGGGCATTCGGAAGGGAGTGAGCCTCGCGCGCTTTTTTACTCCGCTGTCGTCCCGGACAAGCGGAGCCGCCGGCAACGCGCAGCGTTGTCGGGAGCGGAGCGCAGATCTACCGTCTTGCGTGTCAAGGGATCGATCGAACGCAGAGGATGCGGCATCGTGCTCGGTAGTCAAGGCGGCTGCGCCCCGCCTTTCGGCGGTGGCCTTCGGCCAGCCTTGACTATCTAC
>NZ_PGVG01000047.1 GCF_002795245.1 Bradyrhizobium forestalis
GGGTGACAGTCTCTCCACCGATACAGTGCCCGAGCGGGGTGGGGTGATCTCTCCGCTCGGGCACTGTATCGGTGGAGAGACTGTCACCCCACCCCGTCTCACATTTCGCTGCGCTTCATGTGAGCCGACCCTGCCCCTCCAGGGGAGGGTAAGCGGCAGCCTTGCCTAATTCACTCCCGCGCGCCGCGGATCAGCTTGCCCGGCCGCCTGCCCGTGGCCTCGCCATGCCGCCGCGTCACCACGCCCGATACGATGGTCGCCTCATAGCCGTCGACGTCCTGCAGCAGCCGCCGCCCGCCGACCGGCAGGTCGTAATGCACTTTCGGCGGATGCAGGTGCAGGCGGTCGTAGTCGATCACGTTGACGTCAGCTTTATAGCCCGGAGCAATAAGCCCGCGGTCGGTGAGGCCGACCGAGAGCGCGGTCTTGCGCGACTGCGCCGCGATCACGAACGGGATCGTGAGCTTCTCGCCGCGCTTGCGGTCGCGCGTCCAGTGCGTCAGCAGATAGGTCGGGAAGCTGGCATCGCAGATGATGCCGCAATGCGCGCCGCCGTCGGAGAGACCCGGCACCGATTGCGGGTCGAGCAGCATCTCACGCGTCGCATCGAGATTGCCGTCGGAATAGTTCAGGAACGGCACGTAGAGCATGCCGCGGCCCTCGTCCGACAGCATGGCGTCATAGGCCAGCTCCTCCGGCCGGCGGCCCTGCTTGCGCGCCTGCGGTCCCAGCGCATTCTCCGGCGGCTGCTCGTAGTCAGGGGGATCGCCGAGCAGGAACATCTTGTCATAGTTGGGCCGGAAGAACAGTGGATCGTCGGTCGCGGTCGCCGTCTCGCTCAGGATCGCCTTGCGCACCTCCGGCTGACGCAATCGCACCAGCCGTTC
This sequence comes from Bradyrhizobium forestalis, assembly GCF_002795245.1. Lineage (GTDB taxonomy): Bacteria > Pseudomonadota > Alphaproteobacteria > Rhizobiales > Xanthobacteraceae > Bradyrhizobium > Bradyrhizobium forestalis. The sequence continues at coordinate 888 of NZ_PGVG01000047.1, forward strand.
CTTCAGGGGCAGATGCGCGATCGCCTTGTAGCTCGGATGGGTCTGGAACGGATTGCGCGAGAGCTCGAGCCCCAGCAGCAGTCCGACCGGGCGCGCCGCGATCTGCGCGGTGATGGAGAGGCCGCGCCGCGCCGCCGCATTGATCTCGTCCAGCGTCTGGCGCCAGCGGTTCGGCGCCTTGTCGTTCTGCGTGATCGAGAACGAGATCGGGCATTTCGTCGAGTCTGCGACCCGCAGCATCATCGGCAGGTCTTCGTGGATGGTCGAGAGATCGAGCACGAATTGCAGCACGCTGCGCCCCTGCCGATGCATGGCGCCGGCAATCGCGGTGAGCTCGTCCTCGCCCGCTTTCAGCGTCGGCGTGAAATCGCCGGTGGAGGTGCGGTGGTTGAGCGTGCGCGAGGTCGAGAAGCCGAGCGCGCCCGAGCGCACCGCCTCGCCCGCGAGCTTCGCCATCGCCGCGTTGTCTTCCGCAGTGGAGGGATCGCGGCGCGCCCCACGCTCGCCCATGACATAGACGCGCAGCGCCGCATGCGGCAATTGCGCGCCGATGTCGATGTCGAAATCGCGCTTGCCGAGCCAGTCCATGTAATCCGGAAAGCTCTCCCACGCCCAGGGAATCCCTGCGCTCAGCACCGGCTCCGGAATATCCTCGACGCCTTCCATCAGCTGGATCAGGCGGATGTGGTCGTCAGGCTTGCATGGCGCAAAGCCGACGCCGCAATTGCCCATGATCGCGGTGGTGACGCCGTTCTGCGAGGACGGCGTGATGTCCTGGCTCCAGGTGACCTGGCCGTCGTAATGGGTGTGCACGTCGACGAAGCCCGGCGTCACCAGTTTTCCGCGCGCGTCGATTTCCTCGTGTCCCTTCGACGCAACCTTGCCGACCTCACTGATCTTCCCGCCGGCGATGGCAACATCCGCCTCGAACAGCTCGCCGCCGCTTCCGTCCGCAACGGTGCCGCCGCGAATCACGAGATCAGGGGTGCTCATGGTGTTTCTTCCCGGTTTGTGTTTGTTGTTTTGCTCGTCATCCCGGACAAGCGCAGCGAAGCGCGCGCAGATCCGGGATCCATAGCCACAGGGAGGTGTTTTGCGAAGACTCTTGGTGATCAGCCTTGCTCGCCACTCCTCCCTGTGGTTATGGGTCCCTGCGTTCGCAGGGACGACAGTTGAATTTGTAGCGATACCGACTGCTCAATTCGCAGAAGCGTCCCGTTTCCGTTCCGTGAACGGCGACAGCACCACCGTCGCCAGCATGAAGATCACGGACGCGCCGAACACCCACTGCGGCGCGCTTTGATCCATGATCCAGCCGAACAGCAGCGGTGAGACGATGCCGCCGAGATTGAAGCCGGTGGAGACGATGCCGAAGGCGCGGCCCGCAGCGCCGGCAGGCGCGGCGTTGCGCACCAGCATGTCGCGCGAGGGCGCGATCACGCCGGAGAGGAAGCCCGCGGTGGCCATCGTGGCCGTCAGCGCCCAGCCCGGCAGCGTCACCAGCGCGATCAGCAGCACGATTGCCGCATTCGCGGCAAAGCAGGCCGCCGCGACATAGCCGTGACGCGCGGTGTGGTCGGCGAGGAAGCCGCCGGCGAGCACGCCCGCGGCGCTAGCGGCGAGGAACGCGGTCAGCGCGACATTGGCAATCGAATAGGAGGTGCCGTAGCCGCTCATCAGCGCGACCACGCCGAAATTGTTGATGCCGGCGACCGACAGGCTGAGCAGCATGAACAGCGCGGTCAGCGTGATCAGCGCCGGCGTGATCACCGCCTGCTTCGGCGCGCTCTCGCCACCCGGCTTGGTCTTGTGCGCGCCCGCCTCTGGAATGCCCATGGCGATCAACAGCAACACAACCACGATCGCGATCGCGCCCGACGTGATCAGCGCGCCGACGCCGCCCCACACCGTGACCAGCGCGGCCACGATCGCCGGCGTTACCGCGCCGCCGAGATAGCCGGCGAAGGTGTGCACCGAGAAGGCACGGCCCATCCGCGCCTCGTCCATGTGCTCGGCGAGGATGGCGTAATCGGCGGGATGATAGACGCTGTTGGCGAGGCCGAGCAGCACGGCGCAGGCGATCAGCGAGACGTAGCTGAGATGCAGGCCGAGCAGGATCAGCGCGCAGCCGCCGAGCGTCAGCCCGATCAGCAGGATTTTGCGCGCGCCAAAATGGTCGACGAGATAGCCGGTCGGCGCCTGCGTCAGGCCCGAGACGACGGCGAGCGTGGTCAGCGCGAAGCCGAGCTCGACATAGCCGACGCCGAGCTTTTCCTTCAGGAACGGGAACAGCATCGGCAGGACCAGCAGATGGAAATGGCTGACCCAATGCGCGATCGAGATTCCCGTCAGCGTGCGCAGCGCACTGTCCGCCTTGCCTTGCTGCGGTGCGGCGAGAACGTCGACCATTGCAGTTCCGTTTCACTCCCGATGGAGGCGCAAACTATCGGGGCGAGTGGTTATTTGTCCATGAACGCGGGCGCATGGCAGCTAGTGCGGGCGGGGTCTATCCGTCGTCCTGCGTTTCGCAGGGACGACAGCGGAGAGTGTGGCGCTAGCGTCCGATCAAACCGGGAATCGTCCCCTCACAACGGTTCGTCATCCGGGCCATATCGATCACGCTTCGGCGTCGCGATGTCGCCGTCTTCGTAATCGTCGTCGTCGATCTCGCGCCGGCGCGAGGGCTTCTTTGCCTTGTCTTGCGCCTGCTTCGGCGGTTCGCTCGGCTTTGTGGTGGTATTCCCGGTCTTGGCCATGGCTGGTCCCGGATGGTGATGCTGCATCCGAATGAATCTATTCGCCCAATATGTGCGGTTCCTGACCCAACTCAAGGCCTGAGGCGAGGCCGTCAGTGCACCACCGGCCCGCCCGCCTTCTTCCAGGCATCGATGCCGCCGGCGATATGAGCGGTGTTGAGAAGCCCCGCGTCCTTCGCAGCCGCCACCGCCATCGCCGAGCGTTCGCCGAAGGCGCAGAAGAACACCACGCGGCGCCCCGTCGCGGCCGCGACCTCGCGCAGCATGCCGCCGGGCTTCAGGCTCTCCTCGACCGATGGATAGGGCGTGTGCAGCGCGCCTTCGAGCATGCCGTGCTTCAGCCGCTCGTTGGTCTCACGCAGGTCGACCAGCAGGATGTCGGGCCGGCCGAGGATGCGGATCGCCTCGATTGCGCTGAGCGCACGCCCCTCCTTCTCGAGCTCCTCCTGATGCAGGCCGACATGCATGTTGGCGGGCACCGCCACGTCCATCATCTTCGGATTGGGCAGCTTCAGGTTCGCCATCAGCTCGATATATTCGTCGACCGAGCGCACCTGGAGCCGCGGATTGTAGCGCTTCTCCTCGCCGATGGTGGAGACGGTGTCGCCCTTGTAGTCATGCGCCGGGAACACCATCGTCTCGTCCGGCAGCTTGAGCAGGCGGTTGAAGATCGAATCGTATTGCGCGCGCGCCGAGCCGTTCTGGAAGTCGGTGCGGCCGGTACCGCGGATCAGAAGCGTGTCGCCGGTGAAGACGCGGTCGCCCATCAGATAGGAATAGGAATCGTCGGTGTGGCCCGGCGTGTACATCACGTCGAGCGACAAGCCCTCGATCGTCACCTTGTCGCCGTCGGCGACCCGCATCGCCACCACGTCGGCCTTGGTCTGGTCGCCCATCACGGTCATGCAATGGGTGCGGTCGCGCAGCTCGCCGAGGCCGGTGACGTGGTCGGCATGCAGATGGGTGTCGACCGCCTTGACCAGCTTGAGGTCGAGCTCGCGCAGCAATTGGCAGTAGCGGTCGACTTTCTCCAACACGGGATCCAGGATCAACGCCTCGCCGCCGGGGCGGCTGGCGAGGACGTAGCTGTAGGTGCCCGAAACGCTGTCGAAGAGCTGGCGGAAGATCATGGCAGGACCCGGCTTGGAACTGACTTCGAGGATTCTACTACGACGCGGGTCAGAAAGAGAAGTAATTCACTGCAGGGGAGAGAAAATTTAGAAGATTTTTATTCTGTGGGATGAAGGTCTCGGGCAACCACATATTCGCTGTCATCGCCCGCGAAGGCGGGCAATCCAGTATTCCAGAGGCCGTAGTGGGATACGGAGGGGCCGCGGCGTACTGGATTCCCCGCCTTCGCGGGGAATGACACCGAGGGTGTTTTGGCACCATGCCAGACCGCGAAGCCCTACGGCCGCACCACCGTGTACCCGTTCTCTGCCAGGAACAGGATCTGCCCGACCCCGACCTGCACCGGTGTTGCTCCGGGAATGAAGTCCGGCCGCTTGCCGGTCTCCCGTTCGATCGTGTCGACGGTGTTGAGGCAGATGTCGAAGCGCACGCCCTGTGCGATCAGGCTCTCGACCTGCTTGCGGCGCTCGCTGCCGGCAAGAAGCAGGTCGATGCCGGGACCGAACACCACCACCTCGATCGCGATCTTGTCGGGATCGTAGGCCTTCAGCAGATTGTTGGCGACGCTCAGCACCAGCGCCTGCTTCTTCGCGTCGCCGTCGGAGAGCTGCAGCACCACCTTGTGCTCGGCGAACGGCTTGTCCTGCAGCGGCACCTGCTGCGCAAGAGCGGGCGGGGCCGCGGCCCAGGCGAGCACCGCCAGCATCATCGCGGATAAGACAAGCAGCCGCATCATCCCTGCCCGGCAATGCCTGGATTGCCGTCGACGCCTTTCAGCGTCACGCCGGAGCCGAGCCGCTCCTGCAACATCCGGCCCGAGCGCAGATATTTGCCGACGACGTCCCACACCGGCGTGCCTCGCTGGTCATTGACCGAAGCCCAGCCCGCGACCTTGTAGCGGTGGCTGGCGTTGAGCGACTTGCCGTTGCTGAGCCTCAGCTCGGAAATGCGATCGCCGATCGCAGCGTCCGGCGTGCAGGTGTAGCTGAGCCCACCGGCGCGCACCATGTCGCCGCCCTGCTGGTAATAGGGATCGGCGTTGAAGAGATTGTCGCAGACGTCTTCCAGCACGTCCTTGATCTGGGCCCCCGTCATCTCCTGCACATAGGTCTCGGGATAGGTGATCGCGGTCTCCGCCAGCACATCCTCCATGGTCAGCGCCTGGCCGGACAGCGCGGTGACGCCCCAGCGGAAGCCCGGCGACAACGCGATCTCGGCATCGAGCTCGGTGCGGAGCGCGGTGCAGATCAGTTCGTCCATGGGCCCGGAGAAATTGCCGCGCCGATAGAGCAGGCGATCGGGCGTTGCGATCTTCGCCGACCAGTCGGTCACATGCGGCGCGCGCAGCCGGCCGATCAGCTCGGCCATGGCAGGATCGGGCTTCAGCAGCTCGGAATAAACCGGCAGCAGATGGTAGTGGATGTCGCTGACCTTGCCCTTGTCGATCGCGAGATCGAGCACGGCCAAAAATTTCCCGTTGGACCCGGCATTGGTGACGAGCGTGGTGCCAGCCGCATTCTTCACGGCAATCGGCTGCGGCACGGCATCATGGGTATGGCCGCCGAGAATGACGTCGATGCCGGTGACGCGGCTTGCGAGCTTGAGGTCGACATCCATGCCGTTGTGCGACAGCAGGATGACGGCATCGACCTTGTCGGTGCCGCGCAAGGCATCGACGTGCTTCTGCAATTCCTCCTCGCGGATGCCGAAAGTCCAATCCGGCGTGAACCTTTTGGGATGCGCGATCGGCACGTATGGGAAGGCCTGGCCGATGATCGCGACCCGATGGCTGCCGATCTCCTTGACAACGGAAGGCTTGAACACACGTCCCGTGGCCTTGTCGAAGGCGGGGGCGTCGTTGAATGCGGCTTCCTCGGTCAGGAAGACGTTCTGTGCCAGGAACTCGCCCTTGAAGCGCTCGAGATTGTCGCGCAGCGCCTGCTCGCCATAGGTGAATTCCCAATGCCCGGTCATCGCCTCGATGCCGAGCAGATTGGCGACCTCGACCATGTCGCGGCCCTGCATGACGTTGGCTAGCCCCGTGCCCTGCCAGAGATCGCCGCCGTCGACGAGCAGCGACCGCCTCTCGCCGACATCGGCGCGCAAGCGATCGACCAGCGTCTTCAGATGGGCGAAGCCGCCGAGCTTGCCGAAGCGGCCTGCGGACTTCTCGAACTCGAAGCAGGTGAAGGCATAGGCATCCGCGCTGTCGGGCCGGATGCCGAACCGCTCCAGGAAGGCGCGGCCGACCAGATGCGGCGGCCGTCCCGCCATCTCGCCGATGCCGATATTGACGCTGGGCTCGCGGAAATAGACCGGGTTGAGCTGCGCATGCGTGTCGGTGGTGTGCAGGATCCGCGCATTGCCGAACCGCTCGAGGTCATAGATGCTGGCGGTCTCGGCGCTGCGCGCGAGCCGGGGCAGGCTGAGCGAGGTGGCGACAGCGGCTGTACTCTTCAGGAAATCGCGGCGGCGGATTGCCATCCCAGATTCTCCGCGCCTATGCTCGGCTACGACAGTTCAACGCGCTCAAGTCTAGCGGATTTCCATGGCCTTCCAGGCTTCTTTTTCGGACGTCGCCTGGACGATCGACGCCCTCGCCAGCGCCTCGGCTTCCTTGGAAGCGGCAACCGCCCGGTCGAAATCGCCGCCATCGGCCGCCTTCTTGGCGGCGGCGAGCGTCGATACGGTCACGGTCCACTGGTTGCGCATGCCGGCTGCCTCCTTGGAGGCGGCCTCGGCGGCAGCATAGGCCGCCTTGTAGTCCGCCTCATTGGCCGCGCGCGCGGATGGCGCGAGGCTCACGGCGAGCAGCATGGCCAAGGCAAGTGACCGCTTCATGGCCGTGCTCCCGGGCCTGAGATCGGCAGTCCGTTGGCGACGTAGGACAGGAAATATTCGACGTCGCGATATTCATCCGACTGCGGCTCCAGCGGAACCGCGCGGGTCTGGCTGTTGCAGGTGACGAAGCGGCGGCTGGTGGTGCCCATGCCGCTCCATTCGGAGCGGTAGATCGGCATCGCGTTGAGGATGCCGAGCGCCGGTGCCAGGGTCTCGGCGCGGATGCGCTCACCCGGGCTCTGCACATGGCAGCTCGCGCAGGAGAAGTTCATCTGGCCGCGGCGGGTGTAGAAATAGCGCTTGCCGTTCTCGAACGCCGCCAGCGCGCGGGGATCATCGGGGATCTTGATGTCCATCGGCTTGCCGCGCGAGGTGAAGGCCATGTAGGCAGTGAGCGAGGCCATCTCGTCCTTGACGTAGGAGTAGGGCGCCTCGCCATTGGCCTCGCGGCAGCGGTTGAGCGCGAGCTCGAGGGTGACGACCTTGCCTTCCTTGGTGTCGAAGTACGGATAGTTCTGACGGATGCCGATGCCGCCGTTCGGGAAGCAGTCGGCGTAGGTCTTGCCGTTCTTGAACGGGGTCGAGAACATCTCCTTGCCGGCATCGAGTGCGAACTCGTAAGGCGGGAATTCTTCCTTCTCCTGCCACTGCCGCTTCATGTCCTCGTTCATGGAATAAGGACCATTGACGAAGTCCTCGTGCGTCACGTTCGGAAACTTCTGGAAGAAGAAGTTCTGGAACGCTTTTGCGTCGGCAACAGGATCGACCTTGTCGGCCGCGATCACGCGCGGAGAGGTCAGGGCGAACGCGACGAGTGCGGCGCTGAGCGAGCCAAGCAGGAGGGCGGAGCGGGCCTTCATCACGCGATCTTCGCGGTGGTCGCGTCCGACGCACCCTTGTTGTCGGTCCAGGAGATCTTGAGCTCGTCGCCCTTCTTGGCGCCCTTGAAGCTGAACTTGACGTAGGGATCCTTGGAAACCGCGGTGCCCCAATCGGCGACGAAGACGTCCTTGCCGTTACATTCGAACTTCAGCTGCTGGATGAAATGCGCGGGGATCACTTCGCCCTTGGAATCCTTGACCAGGCCGGTATCCATGGGGTGCTGGATCAGCGCCTGCACCTCGGTGATGTCGCCGTTGGCGGTGGCGCGTACGCGAATGCTTGATGCCATGTCGAACTGCCTCGCTTAACCGCCGCAACCGCCGACGGTGACCTTGACCTCTTTGGTCGCGCTGTAGAGCTTGCCGTCGGCTTCCACGATCGCGGTCAATTTGGTGGTCTTGGCCATCTTCAGCCGGTTGGCGACGGCAGGGATCGTGCCATCGGGGATCTTGTAACTTGCCGCGAGCGCGAACGGGTTCTCGGCCACGAAGAAAGAGATCGAGCTGACCTTGTCGAGCGTCGTGGTCACCGAGATCGGCACCACGCCGCCGTTCTCGGCGATCTCGGGCGCATCCAGCTTGACCTTGTCCGACGGTTCGGCGGTCTTGCCGTAGAGCGCCTTGATCGCGTCCGCCTCGCCCTTCTGCCTGAAGGCCTCTTCCGGATATTTGTCGTTCGCCGCAGCGCGCGCGGGCGCGGCGAACGCCAGATTGCCGAGGCCGAGCAGCGCGACGGAGGCTGCGCCCTGAAGAATCAGGCGCCGCGTCGGATGAGCGCCGGTGGTCGTGGTCATCTCAAGTCTCCTGGGCCGCCGGCCGTTACAGGGTCTGCAGGAAATCAACGATCGCGTTGATCTCCTGTTCGGTCAAAATCCGGTTTCGGCCAAACGGCGGCATCATGGTCTGCGGATTGCGCTTGGTCTCGTCGAAGATGATCGCGACCAGCTCGTTGCGATCGGGGTATTTGGCCTTGAGGTCCTTCAGTTCCGGCCCGATCGTTCCGGGCAGGTCGCCGCCTTTGATGACGTGGCAGGTCAGGCAATTGCCCTTGCCGCGGTCGAAGGCGAGTTTCTGGCCCTCTGCCACGGTGGACTGCGCCCCCGCCGGGGCCATGGCCGTGCCGGCGAGGAGGGCCAGCGCAACAAGCAGGGCCGGCTTGCAAGGAAAGGCGGTCAAGGCATCGTCCCGGGCGTTATGTCGATGATCTCATTTGCGGAATTGTTCAAAAGCACAAAGGGCATCGCCTGACAATCAAGACTATGCACGCGGCAAAATGGGGTTAATATCCTTCGTATTGCAACCGGGGAGATAGTTCGTTCATCAGATCGTCTGGAACTAGCAAATTATTCTCAGGCGTTTGGCCGTTATGGCCGTGTTTTCTGTTTCACATTTTTGGGGACGTCACTTGGCTGAATATGTCGTCGAATTTGGCAGGGACGGCGGACGGGTCGAGCCGGATGGCCGGCTCGATGCGCCGGCTTTCCATCGCAATCACGAACCGATTTGGGCGGCGCTGGAAAAGCATCTCACTGGGCTAACCGGCGACGTGGTGGAACTCGGCAGTGGAACCGGCCAGCACGTGGTTCATTTCGCCCGCCACACGCCTGGCCTGATCTGGTGGCCGAGCGACCTCAACCAGCGCCACCTCAAGAGCATCGAAGCCTGGCGCGTGCATGCGAGCCTGCCGAACATCCGCAGCCCCCTGCGGATCGACCTCACCGATCCCGACTGGTGTCCGGAGATGAAAAGCGGGCAGGGCCCGACCAGCCTTGCGGCCGTGTTCTGTGCCAACGTCATTCACATCGCGCCCTGGGCCGTGGCCGAAGGCCTGTTCGCCGGCGCCGGCCGCTATTTGCGCGCCGACGGCAAGCTGTTCCTCTACGGCCCCTTCAAGCGCGACGGCAAGCATACTGCACTCAGCAATGCGGTGTTCGACACCTCCTTGCGCGAGGGCAATCCCGAATGGGGCGTGCGCGACGTCGTTGATGTCGAGAAGCTGGCGAAGGCGGTAGGCCTCGGCCTCGTCGATGCGATCGAGATGCCCGCAAACAATCTGACGCTGGTGTTTTCGCGCTGAGGCGCGACGGCATTGCTCGTGTAAGTCCAGATGTACGCGGCGCAGGCGGTGCGCTCCCTCCCCCCTTGCGGGGGAGGGCGGGGGAGAGGGGTAGCCCAGCAAACGGTCTATCCATCCCCGATCATGGCACGCGCGCAAATCGAGAGAGTCCCCGTGTGGCACCCCTCTCCATGCCCCTCCCCCGCAAGGGGGGAGGGAATGAGAGAGTGGTGGCCGCCTTACGTCGCGATGCGGTGAAAGCTCGAAGCGACAGCGCTGCTATGCCTCATCCCGCCACCCGATCCTCTCCTTCAGAAACCGAAAACCCAGCACCTCGAAGCCGGCGCGCTCCTTGTTGTCCTTGCCGTAGCCGTGACCGCCGGCGGCGGGCTCGTAGAACCAGGCTTCAAAGCCCATTGCCTGGAGCTTGGCCGCCATCTTGCGGGCATGGCCGGGATGAACGCGGTCGTCGCGCCGTGTGGTGGCGATCAGGATCGGCGGATAGGCTTGGCCGGCCTTCACGTTGTGATAGGCCGAATAGGTCTTCAGCCACTCCCATTCCTCCGCCTTGTCGGGGTCGCCATATTCCGCGATCCAGCTCGCGCCCGCGAGCAGCTTTGTGTAGCGGCGCATGTCGATCAGCGGGATGGTGCAGAACAGCGCGCCGAAGCGTTCGGGATAGCGCACCAGCATGTTGGTGATGAGGATGCCGCCGTTCGATCCGCCCTGCGCGGCGATGCGCTTCGCACTCGTCACGCCGCGGCGGACGAGATCGGCCGCGACCGCGGCGAAATCGTCGTGTGAGAGCTTCTTGCCGGCAAGCCGTCCGGCATCGTGCCAGCGCGTGCCGAACTCGCCGCCGCCGCGCAAATTCGCCTGCACGGTCGTGCCGCCGCGCTCCAGCCATAGCTTGCCGAGCGAGGCGTTGTAGTACGGCTTCACCGAGACTCCGAAGCCGCCATAGGCGCTCATATAGACCGGCGCATCGCCGGTCTCGCTCGCGGGACCGGTCTGCACATAGGGAATGCGCTCGCCGTCGACGGAGATCGCCTCGTGCTGGGTCACCACGAGCCCATCCGCGGTGAACGTCCTCGGCGCCTGCTTCAACACGGCCGGGCTGGCGATGCCGCGTTCGATCAGCAGCAGCGAGGGCGGTGTAAGCGGATCCTGCACATTGGCGAGCAGGTCGCCATTGCTCTCGGAGGGATGGCGATCGAGCGTCCAGACATCGACGACGCCGATTCGCGGCAGGCCGGGAAGCATCTCACGGCTCCAGCCCGCAGCGGATGGTGTGCAGATCTCGAATCTCGGCTTGAGCTCGTCGAGGATCGACAGCACCAGCTTGCCGGCGGCCCAGAACAACCCCTGCAGCGCGCGCCGCGGTGCGGGCTCGAACAGGATCGCAAAATCGCGGCTGCCGGCAAGGAACGCCGAGAGCGACATGCCGAGCACGGTGTCGGTGGCATAGGTGCGACCCTCGACCGTCCAGTCCTTGCGCAGCTTCATCGCGAACCAGTCGCCATGCGCCTGCATCCAGATCCCGGTCGGCAGATCGAGCTTCGTCGTGCGACCGGCCGCATCGCGCAGCCAGATGCCATGGTTGAAGAAGTCGATCTGATCGACGATCCACACCCGCGGCGCCTCACCTGTGTCGTCGGCCATGCCGGAGATCGCCATGTGATCGGCGCTGGTCTCGATGATCACTTGCGCCTGATCGACAGGCTGGCCTCGCCGCCACAGGCGAACGGTCCGCGCATATCCCGAGCTCGTCGCCATGCCTTCGCCATAGGCGCTCGACAGCAGCAGCGTGTCGGCATCGAGCCAGTCGACGCCGCCTTTCGCTTCTGGCAGCGCAAATCCGTTTGCCACGAAACTCTTCGTGGCGAGGTCGAATTCCCGCAAGGTGACGGCGTCGCTGCCGCCGCGCGACAGGCCCAGAATCGCGCGCGAGCTGCCGGGCATGGTGGCGATCGAGCTCAGCAGCCAGTCCTCGCCTTCGCTTCTCGCGAGCTGGTCGATGTCCAGCATGGTCTCCCAGGCCGGATCGGCTTTGCGAAATTCCGCCAGCGAAGTCCGCCGCCATAGGCCGCGCGGGTTGATGGCATCCTTCCAGAGATTGTGCAGGTCGTTGCCGCGCCGGCTGACATAGGGAATGTTGTCCGGCCGGTCGTAGATCGCCGCGAGGATGTCGCGATCGTGCTCGAAGGCTTTGCCGCCGAATGCGGCGAGCGTCAGTTGATTCTGCCGCTCGACGAAATCGAGCGCCTGCGTGCCCTCGATCTCCTCCAGCCACAGCCAGGGATCGTCGTCGGGAGCACTGAGCGTGGGCCTGTCGTCGACGGTCATGAACGAAACTCCCGGAAAAATCGCGGCGGATAGGATTTGATCGAGCGCAAGCCGTCAAGGGGCCGCTCCGCTATCATCCCATCGATTGCGTCAGAGGCATGGCCCGCGCCCGTTTGCACCGGTTGCCCGCCCTTCTGCACCCCTCCATAGTGCCGCGAATCAACAAGGCCCTTGAAAGCCTCAAAAGCCCGTTGGGGCGGAAGTGCCGAATGCTGGACGTGACTGCAGCCAATGAGATCGCCGACGACGCCCGCGTGCGTGCCAATGTGGTGCGCCTTGCCGCCGCGCAGGCGCTGACCGGCGCCAACTCGGCGGTGATCTTCGCCACCGGCGCGATCGTCGGCGCCACGCTCGCGCCCGACATGTCGTTCGCGACCGTGCCGATCTCGATGTATGTGGTGGGGCTTGCTGCCGGCACGCTGCCGACCGGCGCGATCTCGCGCCGCTTCGGTCGCCGCGTGGCCTTCGTCATCGGCACGGGCCTCGGCACGCTCACCGGCCTGCTCGGCTCGTTCGCGATCCTGCACGGCTCGTTCGCGCTGTTCTGTGTCGCGACCTTCCTCGGCGGCCTCTACGGCGCGGTGGCGCAGTCCTATCGCTTCGCCGCCGCCGACGGCGCCAGCGCGGCCTACCGCCCCAAGGCAGTGTCCTGGGTGATGGCGGGCGGCGTGTTCGCCGGTGTGCTCGGTCCGCAGCTCGTGCAATGGACCATGGATGTCTGGCAGCCCTATCTGTTCGCCTTCAGCTTCCTGGTGCAGGCCGCGGTGGCGCTGGTTGCCATGGGCATCGTCGCCGGCGTCGACATGCCCAAGCCCGCGCCGGCCGATCTGCATGGCGGACGGCCGCTGCTGACCATCGTGACTCAGCCGCGCTTCATCGCGGCGGCGCTGTGCGGCGTGATCTCCTATCCCATGATGAATCTGGTGATGACCTCGGCGCCGCTCGCCATGAAGATGTGCGGCCTCAGCGTGTCCGATTCCAACTTCGGCATTCAATGGCACATCGTCGCGATGTATGGACCGAGCTTCTTCACGGGCACGCTGATCGCCCGCTTCGGCGCCCCGAAGATCGTCGCGGCCGGCCTGCTGCTCGAAGCCGGCGCCGCCGGCATCGGCCTCTCCGGCCTCACCGCGATGCATTTCTGGGCGACGCTGATCGTGCTCGGCATCGGTTGGAACTTCTCCTTCATCGGCGCCTCCGCGCTGGTGCTGGAGACGCATCGTCCGCAGGAGCGCAACAAGGTGCAGGCCTTCAACGATTTCCTGGTGTTCGGCATGATGGCGATCGGCTCGTTCTCCTCCGGGCAATTGCTCGCCAATTACGGCTGGTCGGCGGTGAACCTCGTGGTCTTCCCGCCGGTGATCCTCGGTCTCGTCGTGCTCTCGCTGGTCTCCTGGGCCCGCCGCCGCAAGGCGCGACTGGATGCGGCCATGGGCGAGTTTCCGGACGCGGTCTAAGTTGGCAGGAGGTTGTCAGCAACGTGGATGCTTCGATCGCCGTCGAAGTGATTTTCGGGAGCTGTGTCGTTACATGATGCTCGTCATGAACAGACGAGCGTGAAGCCAGGCGCTCGCGGGGGGAAGCCAAGGAGAAGCGCAAATGCTCGACAACCCCCATCATGCGACATCGCTCGACGAATCCTCCGTCCGCTACGAAGGCTGGCGCATCGTCGCGGTCTGCTTCCTGCTCGCCACCTTCGGCTGGGGTCTCGGCTTCTACGGCCAGAGCGTCTATGTCGCCGAGCTCCAGCGCGCGCGGGGCTGGCCCACCACCTTGATCTCCGCGGGCACCACGTTCTTCTATCTGTTCGGCGCGCTGCTGGTCGTTTTCGTCGGCGAGGCCGTGCGAAACTACGGCCCGCGCCTCTGCCTGATTGCGGGCACGCTGGCGATGGCGGCGGCCGCGGTCGCGATCGGCGCGGTGCGCGAGCCCTGGCAGCTCTATCTCGCCGATGCCGTGCTCGCCTTCGGCTGGGCCGGCACCAGCCTCGCCATGATCACCAACACGATCAGCCTGTGGTTCGACCACAAGCGCGGCATGGCGATCAGCCTTGCGCTGAACGGCGCCAGCTTCGGCGGCATCGTCGGCGTGCCGCTGCTGGTGGCGTTGATCGGCCATGTCGGCTTCGCCAGCGCGATGTATGCCACTGCCGGCGCCATGCTGGTGCTGCTGCTTCCGGTCATCCTCATTCTCGTCGGCCGCCCGCCCGATCGCCATGGCTGGCACGCTGCCGCGAAGGCAAAACCGCAATCCTCGACGCAGATCCGCAGCCAAGCGCTGCGTGACGTCGGCTTCCTCACGGTGACGATCGCCTTCGCCCTGGTGCTGTTCGCCCAGGTCGGCTTCATCGTGCACCTGATCTCGTTCCTCGATCCCGTGATCGGCCGCGAGCGCGCCGCTGTGGCGGTCGCGGTGCTGCCGGCGATGGCGGTGGTTGGCCGGGTGCTGTTCTCGCTGGTGATCGACCGCCTCGACCAGCGCCTGGCGTCTGCGCTGTCGTTCCTCAGCCAGGCGGCGGCGCTGCTCGTCGTCATCAATCTGCACAACGACTATGTGCTGATCGCGGCCTGCGCGGTGTTCGGCTTCTCGGTCGGCAATCTCATCACGTTGCCGTCGCTGATCGTGCAGCAGGAGTTTGATAGCGCCGCGTTCGGCGTGCTGATCAGCCTCAACACCGCGATCAATCAGGTCACCTACGCCTTCGGCCCCGGCGTCGTCGGGGCCTTGCGCGATCTCTCGGGCGGCTATTCGCTGCCGTTCTATCTCTGCATCGTGCTGGAGGTGATGGCGGCAGCGCTGATCATGGTGCGGGGCGTATCCAAAGCAAAGGTCTCGTAGGGTGGGCAAAGGCGCATAGCGCCGTGCCCACCATCAGTTTTTCGACGCGTTGAGTAAGAATTGGTGGGCACGCTTCGCTTTGCCCACCCTTGGCATCACGCCTCGCGTTGCCGTAACAAGTCCTCAACATCCAGCCTCTTGGTAAACATCGCGAGCTTGCCGTCCGGCCCGAATGGCCATTGCTCCTTCGGCCGGTCCCAATACAGCTCCACGCCGTTCTGGTCCGGATCGCGCAAGTAAAGCGCCTCGCTGACGCCGTGATCGCTGGCGCCATCGAGCGCGATGCCCGCCGTGAGCACGCGATGCAGTGCGTCCGCCAGCGAGGAGCGCGTCGGATAGAGGATCGCGGTGTGATAGAGCCCGGTGGTGCCCGGCGGCGGCGGCGAGCCGCCCTTGCTTTCCCAGGTGTTGAGCCCGATGTGGTGGTGATAGCCGCCGGCTGAGATGAAGGCCGCGCCCGAGCCCATGCGCTGCATCAGCTCGAAGCCGAGCACGCCGCAATAGAAACCGAGCGCGCGATCGAGATCGGCGACCTTGAGATGGACGTGGCCGATCCTGGTGCCGGCATGGACGGCTGGGCTTTGCGACATGTGAATGCTCCGTCGAAAACATGCACATAAGGCAGGCCTCGGGACAGTGCCATTAGTCCATCTCGAAACCCATCGTTTCCGAATCGGAAACTAAGACAGCTCCGACGCCTCACCCTCCGGCAGGCCGAACTCAAACGTGTTCAGCGTCATCGATACCAGCGTGTAATAGCCGCACAGCCCGATCACCTCGACCACGCCGCGCTCGCCGAGCAGCTTCACCGCCTCATCATAGAGTCCCTTCTCGACGCCATGGCCCTCGTGCAGCGACTTCGCGACGTCGTAGATCATCCTGCCCTTGGGATCGTCGAACTCTGGCGTGCGGCGATCGCGGATCGCGTCGATGATCTCAGGCGTCATGCCGCCCGCGAGCGCGAGGCGCTTGTGCGCATACCACTCGTAATGCGCAGTCCAGTGCCGCGCCGTCACCAGGATCGCGATCTCCGAAAGCTTGGCGGGGAAGATCGTGTCGAAACGCAGCACCTCGCCGAGCCGCGTGGCGTGACGGGCCATCTCCGGGCTGTTTAGCCAGGCCATCATCGGCGCCGGCGGCTTGCCGCGCTTGCCGGCAATCGACTCGTCATAGGTCTGCCGCTGGCTCCAGTTCATTTCGCCAGGCGAAAGAAGTTTCAGGCGCATCCTCGTTTCCTCTTTGTTTTCAAGCTCGCGCTTGTGGCGACTATAGCCGAATGCGAGCTGCGGAAGTGGTTGAATTCCACGGTGCGATGGCCCAGAGTCGCGCCCAACAAGTCGATTTTGAGTGATGGAAACGACCATGAGCGATTCTGAAACGGCCGATCTCGAAACATTCCGCGACGAGACACGCGCCTGGCTGGAAGCCAACTGCCCGCCGGAGATGCGCAAGCCCGCAACCTCGGACGCCGACGTGTTCTGGGGCGGGCGCAATGCCAAATTCTCGTCCGAGCCGCAGCGCATCTGGTTCGAGCGCATGCGCGACAAGGGCTGGACCGTGCCGGATTGGCCGAAGGAATATGGCGGTGGTGGCCTCAGCGCCGCCGAGCACAAGGTGCTGCGCGCGGAGATGGCCAGGATGGGCGCGCGGCCGCCGCTGTCGAGCTTCGGCATCTGGATGCTCGGGCCGGCGCTCCTAAAATACGGCAACGACGCCCAGAAGAACGAGCACCTGCCGAAGATCGCCGCGGGCGAGATTCGCTGGTGCCAGGGCTATTCCGAGCCGAATGCCGGCTCCGATCTCGCCTCGCTGCAGACCCGCGCCGAGAGCGACGGCGACGACTTCATCATCACCGGTCAGAAGATCTGGACGTCCTACGCCAACTACGCCGACTGGATCTTCTGCCTGGTCCGTACCGATCCGGCCGCGAAGAAGCATGACGGCATCAGCTTCGTCCTGTTCGACATGACCTCGAAGGGCGTCTCGACCAAGCCGATCCTGTTGATCTCCGGCTACTCGCCGTTCTGCGAGACCTTCTTCGACGGCGTCCGCGTGCCGAAATCGCACGTGGTCGGCACGATCAACCGCGGCTGGGACGTCGCAAAATATCTGCTCCAGCACGAACGCGCGATGATCTCAGGCATGGGCGAGCGCGGCGTCGGCCGTCCGCTCGGCCAGATCGCGGCGGATTCCGTCGGTACTGATGCGCAAGGCAGGCTCGACGACGTCATGCTGCGCGGCCAGATCGCGCGCTTCGACGTCGATGAAGCCGCGTTAGCTGCCTGCGCCGAGCGCGCCGTCGATCTCGCCAAGGCGGGGCAGGCGCATCCGGCGTTCTCCTCGGCGATGAAATATTACGGCACCGAGCTCAACAAGCGCCGCTACGAGATCCTGATGTCGGCCGGCGGCGTCGATGCGCTGGAATGGGAGAGCGAGCGCTCCAAGCAGGGCGCCCGTCCGCGCGCCTGGCTCCGCACCAAGGCCAACTCGATCGAAGGCGGCACGTCCGAGGTCATGCTCGGCATCGTCGCCAAGCGCATCCTCGATCTGCCGGGGGCGTGAGGTGCGCTCTCACCACACGTCATTCCGGGGCGCCGCGATAGCGGCGAGCCCGGAATCCATCAGGCGGCATTCTCCGCGGTGAAATGGATTCCGGGCCTGGCCCTTCGGGCCATCCCGGAATGACGAAGACAAATAGAATTCGAATCGGAAACACGCACCATGGCCCTCGTCCTCACCGAAGAACAATCCATGCTCCGCGACAGCGCGCGCGGGCTGATCAGCGACAAGGCGCCGGTGTCGCACCTGCGCCACTTGCGCGACAGCAAGGACCCCACCGGCTTCTCCAAGGAGTTTTGGCATTCCTTCGCCGAGATGGGTTTTGCCGGCTTGCTCGTGCCGGACGAGTTCGGCGGCAGCGGCCTCGGCTATGTCGAAGCCGGCGTCGTCATGGAGGAGATCGGCCGCACCCTGATGCCTTCGCCGTTCCTCGCCACCAGCGTGGTCGCGGCCTCGGCACTGAACCGCGGCGGCAATGCCGCGCAGAAATCGGAATATCTGCCGAAGATCGCGAGCGGCTCGCTGCTCGCAACGCTTGCGATCGACGAGGGCGCCAAGCATCGTCCGCTGCAGACCAGCCTGCAGGCCGTGCGCGCCGGCAACGGTTTTAAACTTTCCGGCGCCAAGGCGCTGGTCGTTGACGGCCACGTCGCAGATCTCTTCATCGTCGCCGCGCGCACCGCCGGCTCGGCCGGCGAGCGCGAGGGCCTGACGCTGTTCCTGGTGAACCCAGCGGCCAAGGGCGTTGCGATCGAGCGCACCATCATGGTCGACGCGCACAATGCGGCGCGGATCGAATTCGCCAATGTCGAGGTTACCGCCGACAGCGTGCTCGGCGAGGTCGATCAGGCAGCCAGCCTGCTCGATGGCGTGCTCGACATCGGCCGCGGCGCCGTCGCCGCCGAAATGGTTGGCCTCAGCGACGAGGTCTTTGGCCGCACCGTCGAATACCTGAAGAGCCGAAAACAGTTCGGCAAGCTGATCGGCGAATTCCAGGCGCTGCAACATCGCGCCGCCGAACTCTATGTCGACATCGAGATCACCCGCGCCGCCGTCATGAAAGCGCTGCAGGCGTTGGACGCCGACGTCGCCAAGGCTGCATCAGCCGTTGCCGTCGCCAAGGCTGCATCAGCCGTTGCCGTCGCCAAAGCCCGTGCCGGCACGACCGCCACCCGCGCGGTGCAGGAAGGCGTGCAGATGCATGGCGGCATGGGCATGACCGACCAGTTCGACATCGGCTTCTTCATGAAGCGCGCCCGGGTCTGCGAGGAGTTGTTCGGCGACGCGAACTACCACACCGAGCAGCTGGCGCGGGCGCGGGGGTATTGAGGCGAGGCCCGCCGTCGCCTCGCATTCGGTGTCATCGCCCGGTTTGACCGGGCGATCCAGTACGCCGCGGCCTCTCGATTGATCACAACCGTCTCTGGAATACTGGATCGCCCGGTCAAGCCGGGCGATGACGGCTGAGCGTGTGGCGCGAGCTTTGGCTCAAGCTCGCAATGACGATGGCTAGACCGCCTACCTCATCGGCGGTGCGTACTGCACGCCACCCGCGTTCCACAGCTGGTTCATGCCGCGCGGGATCTTCAGCTTGGACTTCTCGCCGATCGTGCGCTCGTACATCTCGCCGTAATTGCCGACGTGGCGGATGATGCGCGCGGCCCAGTCCTTGGTGAGGCCGAGCTGCTCGCCGTAATTGCCCTCGGTGCCGACGAGGCGCATCACTTCCGGCTTCTTCGACTTCAGGGCCTCGTCGATGTTCTCCGAGGTCACGCCCAGCTCTTCGGCGTTGATCATCGCATACAGCGTCCACTTCACGATCATCATCCAGTCGTCGTCACGCTGGCGCACGACGGGGGCGAGCGGCTCCTTGGAGATCATGTCCGGCAGGATCATGTGGTCGCCGGGCTTGGACAGGTTGATCCGCAGCGCGTAGAGCTGCGAGACGTCGGCGGAGAGCGTGTCGCACTTGCCGGTGTCGTAGGCCTTCACCACGTCGGTGAGGTTGTCGAACTTGACCTCTTCATATTTCATGTTGTTGGCGCGGAAGTAATCGGCAACGTTTAGCGCCGTCGTGGTGCCGGCCTGCACGCAGACCTTGCTGCCGGTCAGATCCAGCGAGGTTTCCTTGTTGCGCGAACGCGGCAGCATGAAGCCCGCACCGTCGTAATAGGCGACGGCAGGGAAATAGAGATCGTAGTCGAGCTCACGCGCCATGCTCCAGGTCGAGTTGCGCGAGAGGATGTCGACCTTCCGGCTCTGCAATTCCTTGAAGCGCTCGCTGGCGTCGAGCGGAATGAACTTCGCCTTGGCCGGGTCGTTGAAGATCGCCGCGGCGACCGCGCGGCAGAAATCGACGTCGAAGCCGGTCCAGTTCTTGTTGTCTTCCGAATATGAGAAGCCAGGCAGGCCCTTGTTGACGCCGCACAGCACTTCGCCGCGGCGAACGGTGCGCTTCAGGGTGCGGGTGTCGTAGAATTCATAGATGATGGCGAGGACGCCGACCAGTACGGCGACCGCGAGCCCGATCAGCAGGCCGCCACGAAAAGTACGCATGATGTCTCTCTCTCGAAAGTTATCGGGGAAAGGAATTTGGAGGAGGAGGAGAGCATGATCGGTGCGATCATGCTCGAACCATAGCCCTTAGAGTTCGGGCTTCTGCCGGATGACGACCTTGGTCCCGACAGGGACGCGATCGTAGAGATCGGCGACGTCGTTGTTGACGAGGCGGAAGCAGCCCGAGGACACCTTGGTGCCGATCGTGTCGGGCCGGTTGGTGCCATGGATGCGGTAGACCGTGGTGCCCAGATACATGGCGCGGGCGCCCAGCGGATTGCCGGGGCCGCCGGCCATGAAGCGCGGCAGATAAGGCTGGCGCTGGATCATCTCCGGCGGCGGCGTCCAGTCCGGCCACTCCTTCTTGTTGGTGATGGTCACCAGCCCCTGCCACTGAAAACCGTCGCGGCCGACGCCAATGCCGTAGCGGATCGCGCGCCCACCGGGCTGCACCAGATAGAGGTGCCGCTCTGCGGTCGAGACGATGATGGTGCCCGGCGCTTCGGTGGTGCGGAAGTAGACCACCTGCTTCTGCCATTCCGGCTCGAGCTGGTAGCCGTCGTCGGCGATCAGGCCCGGCTCGTCGCCGCGGTCCGGCTGCTGGGCGAAGGCCTGCGGCGTGGACAGGACCAGTCCCATCGCAGCCATGAAAATCCCGGTCAGGCGACGAAAATCCGTCATTTCAAGCTCTCCCCGCTGCCACAGCGCAAATCATTCGGAACCATCAAACCTGAGGGGCAGGTTCATGGCAAGTTGATGGCGCGCCGTCCTGGCATGTCACGAGAATGCTTTGGTTTTTTGACGGCGCCGGAGCAATGCCACGAACAGGGGATGGCGCGAAAAGCAGTGTCGGCGGCTGCACAGTCGGTGCGCTCCCTCCCCCCGCTTGCGGGGGAGGGCGGGGGAGAGGGTGTCTCCACAAAAAGAATCCCCCAGGAGGATAGAACCCTCACCCGCCGCGCTCTTCGAGCACGTCGACCTCTGCCGCAAGCGGGAGAGGCTCAGACCGAGTTCGCGGCCAAATCGTCTGACCCAACAGGCATTCCGTCAAATCTTATTGCTCTCCGCCGCGATCCCCAGCCGCCTTACGATCTCCGTCCCCACCGCGCGCGCCTCGACCCGCGACCCGATACGAGGGCTGCGAAACCTCCGTCCCGAATGCAACCGGATCGTGACGATGCAGTGCTCGTCCTCGGACCGGCCGCGGCGGTCGACCGTGATCGCCTTCACGTCGGGCCCGGCGATATGGTCGGCGCGCAAGCTGCCGTCGCCCCACAGGCGTTCGACGCGAATATCGTTCTGCCGGATGATCCAGAAGGCGCCGGTCACGAGGTTGGCGTATCGGTGCACGGCGTATGCGGCGATCGCACCGAGCGGCAGCAGCAGGATGTCGACATGGCTGGGCGGCCATCCGCGCCAGAGCTTGTAGGCGTAGGGCACAGCGCACAGGGCGATCGCGATCAGGGACACGATCCGAATGTCCCTGACGGAAAACGGCTCCAGCGGTTCGCCAAGCTGCATCTCGGGATTGCTGGCATCGAGCGGATTGACGGGCTCCTCGACATTGGGAACCTCGAACTGCGTCGCGATCCGGGCGACCGTGTCACGAACATGGGTGACGTCGGCGATCGGCGGGGACGCCAGGCGTTCCCCTGAGGCCAGCGTGAAGACGAGTTGAAAGCGGGCCTTCACCCTCTTGCTGCCGGGAACCTGTAACCCCGTGATGTCGTCTTTCGCGACGATGCGCGTGCGCAGCTTTCCGAACGGGCTTTGTCGCCCGATCAAGATCTCGTTCGGCGTGATGATCCACACCACGGCCGGTGCGAGCATGATGCCGACGACGAACCCCGCGCCCACGAGCAGCGCAGCCACCGATATGATGATCTCCAGAATGTCGTGCGTGAACAGGCCGGGCGTGAAGCACAGCGCGACGGCGACCGCAAAGCCGGACATGACCAGCCGCTGCGCGATCGAGGAGCCTTCACGAAGGCGAATGTCGCTATGGCTGGGCGTGTCGTCCATTGCGTGCGGCTGATTGCGTCGCTCGCGAAACTCCACGGACGGGTCCGTGGAGTCAAGCAACAAGGGCGACAACTGAAACCCGCCCCGCGATGGCCGCGCGGCGTCAGCTGTCGACGTTCAGCAGCCTTGCCACGGTGCGGTCGATCTGCTCGTAAGCCCCTTCGCCGGCGTGCTGGAACACGATCCTGCCGGTCTGGTCGATGATGTACTGCGCCGGCCAGTATTGATTGCGATAGGCGTTCCAAGTCCTGGAATCGTTGTCCTGCGCCACCGGATAGGTGATGCCGTGGCGCTTCAGCGCGGCCTGCACGTTGGCGGCCGAGCGCTCGAACGGGAATTCCGGCGTGTGCACGCCGACCACGACCAGGCCCTTGTCCTTGTACTTGGCATAGAGATCGGTGACATGCGGCAGTGTGTTGACGCAGTTGACGCAGCCATAGGTCCAGAAATCGACCAGCACGACCTTGCCGCGGAGGTCGGCGAGGCTGAGCGGTTTCGAGTTGAACCAGCTGGTGATGCCGGTGAAGTCGGGCGCGGTCTGCTGGCTTGCGGCGGCGACGCGGAGCGGTGCCGCGCGGGACACCTCGTTGCAGATGCCGGGGATGACGGCGCCTGTGACGGTGAAGCCGATCAGTGCGGTGGAAACGGCGAGCAGTTTGACAGTCATGGAAGCGTCCTCCGGGTGAAATCTTCGATGATCACAGGCCGATCTGGCCGGTGGGATAGAAGCCGGTAAGCCACGCCACGATCAGCGTGTCGTATTGAAAATAGGCGGCGACCGCGAAGGCGATGACGACGACGCCAAAGCCCTGCTGCAGCCGCGGCGAGATGCACGCGAGGCTGCGTACCCGTGTCGTCGCGACCTGTCCGCCATAGGCGATCGCCAGCATCGGGATCGCCGCGCCGATGGCATAGGCGACCAGCAGCGTGCCGGCCCAGGTCAGGTTCTTTGAGGTCGCCACCAGTGTCAGGATCGAGCCGAGCACTGGGCCGGCACAGGGCGTCCACACCAGCCCGAGCGTGGTGCCGAGGATCAGTCCGCCGAGCGCGCCCTCGCGCTGCGCGCCGCCTGAGCTGAGATCGAGCCAGCCATTGAGCCGGATCGACAGCCATTCGAACGGGGCCGGCCACAGCATCAACAGGCCGAAGCCGAGCAGCAGGATGGATGCGGCTTCGCGCAGCACATTCGGATCGAAATCGAATGCCTGCGTGATCGCGCCGAGCAGCAGCGCGACTGTGGAGAAGGAAATGACGAAGCCGAGCGCGATCATCGCCGGGCGCAGATGCCCCGCGCGCCCGATCGAAGCGCCGAGAAGGATCGGCAACATCGGCAACGTGCACGGCGCGGCGATGGTGAGGAGGCCGGCGAGGACGGCGAAGAGCAGTTCGAGCATCGGGCACTCGTGATGGAGGTCACGAGGGCTGTTCGGGATGGATGCGGCGCTCGTTACGCGTCGTCACACGTTCGTGACGGGCGAAGCTGATTTGGCGGGGAGAGCAACAGTGCCGGCGATAGCGGTGGTGCGCTCCCTCCCCCGCTTGCGGGGGAGGGCGGGGGAGAGGGTGTCCGCAACGAGATACTCCCCCAGAGGAAAGAACCCTCACCCGCCGCACGCGGGACGGTGCTTCGCATCGCCCGCACGCGTCGGCTTCTCCCGCAAGCGGGAGAGGCGGGAGTGCGCGGTGAGAGCCTCGCCCCCCAAAACACAAAACGACCCGGAGGGGGGCATCCCGTCCGGGTCGTTGGAGGTCTTGGGAGGTTTAACGAAACCGTATGCGAGCTTTATAGGAGGGAAGTTTTTCCGCCTGATGTTGTCGATTGTTTCAATTGTTTCGTCGGCGGTAACACTTCCGTGTCCGGGGACAGGGCCTGAGATATGGTCCTATCCCCCTGAAATCATTGTGTTCAGGCCGCGAAACGATCGACGCCGGCGCCCTTAAGCAAATCGGCCAGCTGCTTGCGGGCGTAGAACATCCGGGTCTTCACCGTGCTCTGGGGGATGCCGATGATCTGGCCGACCTCCTCCACCGACTTCTCGTGGTAGTAGACGAGGTTGATGATCTCCCGATGCGCCGGCGACAGCTTCTGCACGCAGGCGCGCAGGATGGCGCTGGTGTCGCTGCGGTCGAGCGAGGTCTCCGGCGTGTCGCAGCCGTCGGGAATCTGGCGCACGTCTTCCTGGTCGATGTCCTCGAAGCGGCGCTGGCGCATCGCGGTCAGCGCCTTGAAGCGGGCGATCGAGAGCAGCCAGGTCGACACCTGCGAGCGGCCCTGGAACTGGCCGGCGGTCCGCCACACGTCCAAAAACACCTGGCTGACCAGGTCTTCGGCCGTGGTGGCGTCGCGCACGATGCGCAGGATGAAGCGGTACACCCGCACATTATGCCGGCAATAAAGGATGTGCATGGCGGTCCGGTTGCCGTCGGCGATGCTTTCGAGCAGCATGTCGTCCGAGGTCGCCTGAGCGGCAATGATGCTCTGGCTGGCTTGGGCGTTGATGGCAATGACGTTCCGCATGGACTTGGCTCCCCGTAGCGCCGCAACCGAGCGGCGTTTCCTTGGACCAAAGTGTTAATGAGCCAACGTTTCGGGACGTCTGCACGAAAAGCGGAAAATGGTTTCGTGCGCCGCCAAATTGTTTCGTCGGGAAGGGCGCGACGAAACATTCGAGGCAAAAAGTCGTGGAATTTCAATGTACGGAAAATGCGGGTGTGGGGATTTGGAGGGCAGACTGAGCAACCGGGAACGAATTTCCGGACTTTGCGTTCGGTCCCGCCAAACACTCGCCTGTCGTCCCGGGGCGCGAAGCGAACCCGGGACCCATAATCACAGGATGCAGTTTGACGAAGACTCGGAGTGACCGCCCTCGCGCCAAACCAGCCCTGTTGCTGGGTCCCGGATCGGCGCGCGCTTGAGGCGCGCTTGTCCGGGACGACGGCGGAGTTGTGAGGCTGCTTACGCCTTCTCGCCCGACGGCGAGAACAGGTAGCCGCCGCCGCGGATGGTGCGGATCACGGCCGGTTTTGCCGGATCAGGCTCGATCTTGCGGCGGATGCGCATGATGCGCAGATCGACGGCGCGGTCGAAGGCCTCGGCGTCGCGCGCATTGGCCAACTCCAGCAGGCGCTCGCGCGACAGCACGCGCTTCGGATTGGCGGCGAACACCTTGAGCAGCCCGAACTCGGACGCCGTCAGCGGATGCTCGTTGCCCTCGTCGTCGCGCAAGGCCTGCGCTTCGAGATCGAGCCATTTGGTGCCGAAGCGCACCAACTGGTCCTTGTCCGATTTCGCCGCCGATGCATCCTGCGTAGCAGCCTTGGCCGGCCCGCTCCGCCGCAGCACCGAGCGGATGCGCGCCATCAGCTCGCGCAGCTCGCAGGGCTTTGCCACGTAATCGTCGGCGCCGAGCTCGAGCCCAACGACGCGATCGATCGGGCTCGCGGTCGCCGTCAGCATGATGACCGGCACGTTGATGCGGCTCTTGAGGTCGCGAATGATCGAGAGCCCGTCTTCCTCGGGCATGTTGAGATCGAGCACGACGAGATCGGGCATGCTGCCCTGGATCGCGGCGCGCAAGGACTTGCCGCCGTCGCACAGCGTCACGGTGAAGCCGTGCATCTTGAGGTAATCGCCGACCATCTCCCGGGCCGGGGCCTCGTCGTCGACGATCATGATGTGCTGGCTTTGGGTCATGGCTTCTTAAGTCACGGCATCTCGGTCGCGGGAAGGGTGATGGTGAAGGTCGAGCCCTTGCCTGGGCCCTCGCTGTCGGCGGTCACCTCACCGCCGTGCATGTCGATGATACGCTTCACGATGGATAACCCAAGCCCCGTCGAGCTCTCGCCGGCGGTCGGCTTGGCCGACAGCCGCTGGAACCGGCCGAACAGCCGGCCGAGATCCTCCGGCGACAGCCCGGCGCCGTCGTCGCTGACGCGGACGATGGTGTCGCTGCCGTCATGAATGACGACGACGCCGATCTTGCCGCCGATCGGCGAGTATTTGATGGCGTTGCTGATAAGGTTGTCGATCGCCTCGCGGATGCGGTCGGTGTCGCACATGGTGACGATGTTGGGCGGCGCGATGACGTTGATCGCCTGCTGCTTGTTGACGGCGAGCGGCTGGTTGGGCTCGGCGACCTCCTTGACCAGGGCCGCGACGTCGACCGCCTCGCGGCGGATGGTGATGTCGAAAGCATCGGCCATCGCATCCGAGATCAAATGATCGACCATCGTGGTCAGGCGCTTGGTGGCGTCGCGGATGTGGTCGACCTGGGCGACCACGCCGCCCATCGATGCGCCGGTCGAGATCAGCTCCTTCAGCATCTCGGTGCGGCCGAGGATGACGCCGAGCGGGTTCTTCAGATCGTGCGCGACGGTGCCCAGAATCTCGTTCTTGAAGCCGTTGGCGCGCTGCAGCCGCAGCCATTGCGCCGAGAGCCGGCGGTTGGCCTGCATCAGCGCGCGGGTGCGCTGGGCGACGCGGTCTTCGAGCTGGGTGTTGGCGTCCTGCAGCTGTTGGTAGAGGATCACGTTATCGAAGGCGATCGAGAGCCGGCTGGAGAAGATCTCGACCAGCGAGCGGTCGGTCTCCGACAGCTCGCGCTCGGCCTGCAGCAGCACCACGACCTCGCGGCCGGATCCGGTGCGCAAATAGATCACGCTGCGGTGGTCGGCGAATTCGTTCTTGCGGCGCTGGAACGCGGCTTCCACCATCTCGCGCAATTCGGGGTCGAGCGCCTTCGAGGACGTGGTGCCGATGAAGCGGCTGTAGCAGCCGCTGCCGGCGAGCACCGAGAGCTCGGGATCGGTGCCGCCATTGTCGCGCAGCACCAGGATGCCGGCGCAATCGACGTTGAGCAGCGAGGCGAGCTGGGTCAGCACGCCCTCGGCGAGCCGCTGCATCGACTTGAAATCGTACAGCGTCGAGGCGGCGTCGATGATGATCTCGAGCCCCCGCCGCGTCTGCACCATGCGCTCGAGCTGCTGATAGGAGCGCAGCGCCGCGGTCAGCGAGGTGAACAGCTTGTCGGCGGTGAGCTCGGTCTTGGCCTTGTAGTCGTTGATGTCGTACTGCACGATCACGCGCCGCTCCGGCGCCTGGCCGGGCTGGCCGGTGCGCAGGATGATGCGCACGGTCTCGTTCCGGATCTCGTTGCGGATGAACTCGACCAGCTCGAGGCCGGCGACGTCGGTCTCCATGATGACGTCGAGCAGCACGGCGGCGATGTCGCCGTGCTCGGCCATCAGCTTGCGGCCTTCCGCAGCGGAATAGGCCGACAGGATCTCCAGGCTCTGGCCGTTCAGGCTGTAATCCGAGAGAGCAAAACGCGTGCCGTCATGCACGGCCGGATCGTCGTCGATGACGGCGATCTTCCATTTCCGGGCGTTGCTATCCTCCGACGCGGTACCGGTATCGTCGATCAGGTGGAGGACATCGTCCTGTTCGGCCATTGAGAAGTCCCGTCAGTCTCTGTGCTTTGCGCGCCGCCCTTGGCGAGGCGGGGCATGATAATGCGAAAAGTAGTGCCTTGTCCCAGCTTGGATTCCAGCATCATGCGGCCGCCGAGCTGCTGGGTGACGAGGTTATAGACGATATGCAGGCCAAGTCCCGTGCCGCCTTCATTGCGCCGGGTGGTAAAGAAAGGGTCAAAGGCCTGGCGCTGCACGTCGGGGGTCATGCCGGCCCCGTCATCGGCGAAGCTGATCTCGATGTCCTCGGTCCCGCGCGGCCGCGCCGAGATCGAGATCGTGCCGGCGCGCCCGTCGGCGAAAGCGTGGTTGGCGGCGTTGAGGAAGAGGTTGGTCAGGATCTGGCCGTAGGAGCCGGGATAGCCGTCGAGCAGCAGCCCCTCGGGCACGTCGACCTCCAGCGTGATCGGCGAGCGCTTCAGCACCGGGCGCAGACTGGCGATGATCTGGTCGGTGGCCTCGCTTAAGCTGAACTGCCGCCGCTCGGCATGCGAGCGGTCGACCGCGACCTGCTTGAACGACTGGATCAATTCGCCGGCGCGCTGGAGATTGGCGACGAGCTGCTGCGAGGCGTCGCGCGAGGACTGCACGAATTCTTCCAGCTGCGAGCGGCGCAAGGCGCCGTCGCCCTTGAGCTGGGCTTCGAAGATCTCGCTGCGCCGGGCAAAGCTGGAGGCCACGGTGAGGCTGATGCCGATCGGATTGTTGACCTCGTGGGCGACGCCGGCGACCAGGCCGCCGAGCGCGGCGAGCCGCTCGGCGTCGATCAGGTTCTGCTGCGCGGCGTTGAGCTCGAGCAGTGCGCTCTCGGCCTTCTCCTTCGACGCGCGCAGCTCGTCCTCGGTCTCGCGCTTCGCGATCGCGTTCTCGCGGAACACCTCCACCGCGCGCGCCATGGCGCCGACCTCATCGCGTGCCTTGGTGCCCTGCACCTCGCGGTCGAGATCGCCGAGCGTGATCGCGCGCATCGCCGCCATGATCTGTTGCAGCGGCAGGCGGATCGACAGCGCGATCAAGACGCCGGCGGTGAGGATGATGCCGAGGAAGATCACCGCAATGGAGAGGACGCGGCGAGAGATGTCGGCCAGCGTGCGGTCAAACGTCTCCTGCGCCTTCTGCTCGCGCTTGCGCATCTTGGTCGAGAGGTCGTCGATGGCCCCGATCGCCTCGGCCTGGCTAGCGTCGATGGTGTTGCGCAACAGCTCGGTGCGGCTCGCCAGCTGCTCGGAGAGCTTTGCGAAGCCCTCCCGCAGCGCGGCGGTGCGGGCCCCGAGCTTTTGCAGCGCCATCCTCTGGAGGTCATTGTCGGCGAGGTCGATCATGACCGGGATGGTCTTCTCGATCGTCTCGGTGTTGCGGCGGGCGTCGTCGGCCGCGCCCGGTGACAGCGACAGATAATAGGAATTGGCCGCCACCAGCATCGCGGTGAAGGCCTCGCGGGATTTTCCGAGCGAGGGCCAGATCAGCGCATCGCGATGGCCGGTGGCGCCTTCAATGATGGAGTAGAGGCCGGCCATGTCCCTGGCCGGGCCCTGCACCTGCTCCTCATAGGTCTTGGCGATGGTCGCCTGCACACTGCGCAGCTCGCCGAAGCCGTTGAGGAAGCGGTCGGTGGTGCGCTCCAGCTCCTCCACCGAGCCCGACAGCATCGGGTCCTTGGCGGCGCGATTGGTCAGCGTGCCCAGCACCGCCTCGCGCAGCAGCAGGATCTCCGCGAACAGGTCCGGGCTCGGCTGGTTGATGTAGCGGTGGATCAGGTTCTGCAGCCGCCCGGTCTCGCTTTCGAGCAGCGCCAGGATCCGGTCGGACTCCCGCACCTGGCGCACGTCGTCCCAGGCCGAGCCGAGCACCTGCGCGCCGTTCCAGATCATCGCCACCAGCACCACCACCACGGCGGAGTTCAGCGCGGCGATCGACAGGATGCGCCAGCGGATCGGCACCGCCCGCAGCACGCCGACGAGTCGCGCGCGCAGCTGCCCGATCGGGCCGGGCGGCCTGTCCGCGTGGTCGTGATGTCCAAGCGCAGCCAACAGGCCTCACTCCACCTTGCGAATGCGTTCGATCAGCGCGGCCGCCGCGGGATCGCGTCCGGCCTTGGCGTAGATTGCGGCCATGGCGTCCTCGAATGGCTTGCGGTCGACGTCCTTGATGATGGTCACGCCGGCTTCCTGCGCCTTGCGCTGCGACTGCTCCTCGAGGTCGCGCCACTTCTCGCGCATGAACCGGCTGGAGCGCTGCGCGGCCTCCTTGAAGATCGTCTGCTCCTCCGCCGACAGGCTGTTCCAGGCCTTGAGCGAGATCACTAGCACCTCCGGGCTCATCGTGTGCTCGGTGAGCGTGTAATGGCCGGCATGCTTGTAATGGTCCGTCGTCACGAAGGATGGCCAGTTGTTTTCGGCGCCGTCGATCAGGTGATTGGCAAGCCCGGTCAGCACCTGCCCATAGGGCATCTCGACCGGTTCGGCGCCGAGCGAGCGAATCATCTGGCTCATCAACTCCGACTGCTGCACCCGGATCCGCAGGCCCCGGAGGTCGGCGACGCTCCGGACCGGGCGGACGCCGTTGTAAATCGACCGCGCGCCCGAATCGTAGAAGGCGAGCCCGACGAAGCCATAGGGCTCGAAGCTGCCGAGGATCTCGCTGCCAACAGGCCCGTCCAGCACCTTCTGCATGTGCTCGATGGACCGGAACAGGAACGGCATGGCGAGCACGTTCATCGCCGGGACGAAATTGCCGATCAGGGCGACATTGGTCCGGTTGAGGTCGATCGCGCCGGCCCGGGTCTGCTCGATCGTCTCCCTTTCCTCGCCGAGCTGACGGGAGTGGAACACCTTGATCTCGTGCCGGCCCTTGGTGCGCTCGGCGATCAGGGCGCCCATGTAGCGCAGCGCCTGGACGGTCGGGTAGTCCTCGGTCTGGGTGTCGGCGGCGCGAAATTCGCGCGCAACGGCGCCCGTCGTCCAGACGGCAAGCAGAAGCGCGACGAAGATCACCCCGGTCCGCGAGAGTTCGGCACGGCTCAGCACTGGCACACTCAACCCCTCAGTGGTGGAGTCTATGGCGGAAGGAAAAGGTTCAATGCAATCTAGCAGATGGTTAAGGGAAGGCCATCCTGCGCCCGGCCCGCGGGCTGATTGTGCGGCGCGGCCGCCTGTCATTCCCGGTTGAAACGGCAAATGCCGGGCCTTAAGCAGGGCAGCCGCCTTTCGTCGTGCGACACGGGAAGAGCCATCGTGACGTCAGCATCGCGCCTTTTGCAGGTTCTCGCCGTGTTCGCGGCTCTCGCGCTGGCCGCCCCGGTGCGCGCCGCCACCGACATCGCGTTGTGGCACGCCATGTCCGGCGAGCTCGGCCGGCAACTGGACAAGCTCGCCGCCGACTTCAACGCCTCGCAGCCGGATTACCGCATCGTCCCGACCTACAAGGGCAACTACACCGAGACGGTGACGGCCGCGATCTTCGCCTTCCGCTCGCGCAGCCAGCCCGCGATCGTCCAGGTCAACGAGGTCGCCACCGCCACCATGACCGCGGCCAAGGGCGCGATCTATCCGGTGTACAGCCTGATGCGCGACCAGGGCGAACCGTTCTCGCTGAACGACTACCTGCCTGCGGTCTCCGGCTACTACACCGATGCGGCCGGCAACCTGTTGTCGTTCCCGTTCAATTCCTCGACGCCGATCCTGTACTACAACAAGACCATGTTCCGCGACGCCGGCCTCGATCCGGAGGCGCCGCCGAAGACCTGGCCGGAATTGGGGGCGGCTGCGAAGCGCCTGCGGGACCGGGGCGCGGCGTGCGGCTTCACCACGTCCTGGCCGTCCTGGATCCATGTCGAGAATTTTTCTGCCTTCCATAACCTGCCCCTGGCGACGCGGGCGAACGGCTTTGCCGGGCTGGATGCGGAATTGACCATCAACAATCCGTCTCTCGTCCATCACATCGCGGCGCTCAGCGAATGGCAGAAGACCAAGGTGTTCGACTACAGTGGCCGCGGGCAGTCGGCCGAGCCGCGCTTCCAGAAGGGCGAATGCGGCATCTTCATCGGCTCTTCGGCGACGCGCGCCGACATCAAGGCCAATTCGAAATTCGAGATCGGTTACGGCTTGATGCCCTATTGGCCCGACATGAAGGGCGCGCCACAGAACTCCATCATCGGCGGCGCCACGCTGTGGGTGCTGCGCGACCGTCCCCGCGAGGAATACAAGGGCGTGGCGCGATTCTTCTCTTATTTGTCGCAGCCGGGCGTGCAGGCTGCCTGGCACCAGAACACCGGCTATTTGCCTGTGACGCGCGCCGCCTTCGAGCTGACGCGCTCTCAAGGATTCTACGAACGCAATCCCGGCTCGGCGATCTCGTTCGAGCAGATCACGCTCAATCCGCCGACGGAGAACTCCAAAGGCATCCGGCTCGGCTCCTTCGTGCTGATCCGCGGCGCCATCGAGGACGAGCTCGAGCAGGCCTTCGCCGGCAACAAGAGCGCGCAAAAGGCGCTGGATTCCGCGGTCGAGCGCGGCAACAAGCTCTTGCGCCAGTTCGAGCGCGCAAGTCCGGAGCGGTAGGTGCTGTGAGATTTGGACTCGGTGCAGCCACGAACGAGATGTGCTCCCTCCCCCGCTTGCGGGGGAGGGTTGGGGAGAGGGTGTCTCCGCAACGGGACAATCCCCCAGAGGAAAGAACCCTCACCCGCGCCTTCGGCGCGACCTCTCCCGCAAGCGGGAGAGGTGCACCGCCTTCTCGGCTTGCATCGAAGCAACAAAAGCCGCGTCGCACGAGCGGATGCGGATGACGAAGGTTTCATCTCAACACCTCCCTACATTCACCGACACCGAAAGCTTTCGCGCCTTTCGCACCACGCCCGCGCAATGGCTGCCGATCGCACTCGACATCGCGCGCGGCCATGGCCTGGATACCAGCTCGCCACATGTATTTTCAGCCGGCACCAATCTCGTGGTCGGGCTCGGCGAGAAGCTCATCCTCAAGATCTTCCCGCCGCTTTTGCGCGCGCAATTCGTCTCCGAGCGCGGCTCGCTGATGCAGCTCGCCGGCCACCTGAATTTGCCGATCCCCGAGATTGTCGCCGAAGGGATGCGCTGTGGCTGGCCTTATCTGATCATCACCCGCCTTGCCGGCACGCTCGGCTCGGGGGTCTGGCCGTCTCTGCCGGAAGCCCAGAAGGAACGCCTGCTGCGCCAGATCGGCGAGACCATAGCCGCGGTGCAGCGCGCGCCGCTCGGAGCGCTCGAAGCAATCGAGCCGCGCTGGGACGACTTCATGCGCAAGCAGATGCAGGGCTGCCATAGCAGGCACCAACGTCTCGGCCTTGCGCCGAAATTCCTCGCCGGCCTCGACGATCTCCTGCGCGATGCCGCAAAGCTCATTCCGATGGATGCAGCGCCGGTGATCCTGATCGGCGAATACATTCCGGAGAACTTTCTGCTCGCCTGCGACAACGGCCAATGGTCGCTCGCGGGGTTGTTCGACTTCGGCGACGTGCTGACGGGCTGGCGCGATTACGACCTGCTCGGCCCCAGCGCCTTCATGGCGGCGGGCCGGCCGGGCCGGGTGCGCAACCTGCTCGAAGGTTTTGGCTATGCAAAGCTGGATTTCGCGTTGAAGCGCCGCCTGATGGCCCTGATGCTGCTGCACCGCGCCAGCGACCTCAACGCGCACATTTGCATCGAGGGCTGGCAGGAGCAGGCGGATGATTTGGTCGAGTTGCAGGAGCTGATCTGGTCGGGGTGAGCGCCGGCCCCAACTCTCTCCGTCATTCCGGGGCGCCGCGCAGCGGCGAGCTATGGTGCGCAATTGCGCACCTGAGAATCCATTGTCCCGCGCGTTCCGCCGCCCGATGGATTCCGGGTTCGATGCTGCGCATCGCCCCGGAATGACAGGCCTGACCGTTGCGCCGCGGCGCGACGATTCCTCCCATCGCCTTCCGAATGGGCCACGCTCTTCCGCGGCCTAATTTTTCATCAATTGCCTTTCTTTGTATGCAATGCAGGCCGCCACCCCCTCGCCAAACCATCCCAGGGGAATAGAAATACCATTTCACTTCAATGACGTAGCCCGAGCGAAACACCTCATTAGCCTTGGCACGAACCTTGCGAATCCGGTTCCAACCAAAAACCTTGTGTTGGAGCGATTTCATGAAGCGCCGCGATTTCCTTAAATCCGTTTCCGGGTTGGCCGCTGGCGCGGCGCTTCCCGCCATGCCGTCTGTGATCTCCTCCGCCCAGGCCGATGCCCGTTCCGAGACGCTGCTGATCGTCTCGGAAGGTGGCCCCAACAATCTCGACATCCATGGTGTCGGCACCAACGTGCCCGGCTATGAGGTGTCCTGGAATTGCTACGACCGCTTGATCAGCCACGAGATGAAGAGCGGTCCCGGCGGCGTGCCCTATTACGACCGCGACAAGTTCAAGGGCGAGCTCGCCGAGGACTTTAGGATCGACGACATGTCGGTCACCTTCAAGCTGAAGAAGAACGCCAAATTCCACGACGGTGCGCCGGTCACGGCCAAGGATGTGAAATGGTCGCTCGACCGCGCCGTCAGCGTCGGCGGCTTCCCGACCTTCCAGATGAGCGCGGGCTCGCTGACCAAGCCGGAACAGTTCGTCGTGATCGACGACCACACCGTGCGCGTCGACTTCCTGAAAAAGGACAAGCTGACGATCCCCGATCTCGCCGTCATCGTGCCCTGCATCGTCAACTCCGAGCTGGTGAAGAAGAACGCGAGCGAAAAGGATCCCTGGGGCCTCGAGTTTACAAAACAGCAGACCGCGGGCTCCGGCGCCTACAAGGTGACGAAGTGGACTGCGGGCACCGAAGTCATCATGGAGCGCAACGAGGACTGGGTCGGTGGTCCCTTGCCGAAGATCAAGCGCGTGATCTGGCGCATGGTGCCGCAGGCCGGCAACCGCCGTGCGCTGCTCGAGCGGGGCGATGCCGACATCTCCTACGAGCTGCCGTTCAAGGATTTCCAGGAGATGAAGGCGAACGGCAAGCTCAACGTGGTGTCGCTGCCGTTCTCCAACGGCATCCAATATATCGGCATGAACGTGACCAAGCCGCCCTTCGACAATCCGAAGGTGCGGCAGGCCATCGCCTATGCGATGCCGTACCAGAAGATCATGGACGCCGTGCTGTTCGGGCTCGGCAATCCCATGTTCGGCGCGCCAAAGGACAAGGCCACCGAGGTCGCCTGGCCGCAGCCGCACAAATACAACACCGACATGGAGAAGGCGAAGGCGCTGCTTAGCGAGGCCGGCTATGCCAACGGCTTCGAGACCACGATCTCGTTCGACCTCAACTTCGCCGGCGTCAACGAGCCGCTCTGCGTGCTGGTGCAGGAGAGCCTCGCCCAGCTCGGCATCAAGACCACCATCAACAAGGTGCCCGGCGCCAACTGGCGCACCGAATTGAACAAGAAGGAGATGCCGCTCTTCACCAACGTGTTCTCGGGTTGGCTCGATTACCCCGAATACTTCTTCTACTGGTGCTATCACGGCAACAATTCCGTCTTCAACACCATGAGCTACAAGTCGGCGGCGATGGACAAGCTGATCGACGGCGCGCGCACCGCCGCCGCCATTGGCGACAAGACGGCCTACGACGCCGACGTGAAGGGTTTCGTCGATCTCGCCTTCACCGACATCCCGCGCATCCCGCTGTACCAGCCCTTCGTCAACGTCGCGATGCAGAAGAACATCAGCGGCTACCAATACTGGTTCCACCGGAGGCTCGATTATCGCGCGATGGCGAAGGGGTGAGGGGACATGGGTGAGGTGAGCACGCTCTTCAGGCTCCCTCCCCCCTTGCGGGGGAGGGTTGGGGAGAGGGGTAGCCACGAACTCAGACCTCTCCCGGGGTCACCCCTCTCCCTAGCCCTCCCCCGCAAGGGGGGAGGGAACATGGCTGCGCGTGCCGAGAGAGTCTTGTCCACGATGGGGAGCATCCCATGCTGACCATGATCGGCAAGCGCCTGATGTTCGCGATTCCCTCGCTGATCGGCGTTGTCATCGTCACCTTCCTCCTCACGCGCGCGCTGCCGGGCGATCCCGCGGCCTACTTCGCCGGTCCCGCCGCGACCAAGGAGGCCGTGGAGCAGATCCGGAAAAAACTCGGTCTCGACAAGCCGCTGATCGAGCAGTTCTTCCGCTACGCGAGCGACCTCGCCCATGGCGATTTCGGCAATTCGCTCACCACGGGCCAGCCGGTCGCGACTGAGATCCGCAATCGCCTGCCAGCCTCGGCCGAGCTGACGCTGCTCGGCCTCATCGTCTCGATCGTCATCGCCATTCCGCTCGGCGTGCTCGCTGCGACGCGGCCGGGATCATGGATCGACCATCTCTGCCGGGTCACGACGACGGCCGGCGTGTCGCTGCCGGTGTTCTTCACCGGCCTCGTGCTGGTCTATGTGTTCTATTTCCGGCTCGGCTGGTCGCCGGCGCCGCTCGGCCGGCTCGACGTGTTCTACAGCGTGCCGCCGACGGTGACGGGCTTCTACCTGATCGACACCCTGATCGCGCGCGATGTCGAGGCATTCCGCTCGGCCCTGAGTCAGCTCATCCTGCCCGCGACGACGCTCGCGGTCTTCTCGCTGGCACCGATCGCGCGCATGACGCGTGCCTCGATGCTCGCGGTGCTCGCATCCGAATTCGTCCGCACCGCGCGCGCCAGCGGCCTGTCGCCGGCGACCGTCATCGTCACCTACGCCTTCCGCAACGCGATGCTGCCCGTCATCACCACGCTCAGCATGGTGTTCTCGTTCCTCTTGGGCGCCAACGTCCTGGTCGAGAAAGTGTTCGCCTGGCCCGGCATCGGCTCCTACGCGGTGGAAGCGCTGATCTCCTCCGACTTCGCGCCGGTGCAGGGTTTCGTGCTGACCATGGCGATCATGTACGTGCTGCTCAATCTCGTGATCGACATCTTGTACGGCGTGATCGATCCGCGCGTGCGGCTTGAGGGCTAGGAGGGACAGAATGAGCTCCGTTGCGCCTGCTGTTGAACCGGTCGGTCCCGCCCGCACGTCGGGCCTATCAGCGGTGCTCGAACAGACCCGCTACGTCCTCGGCGAGAACAAGGTCACGGGCTTCGCCTTCGCGCTGCTCCTGATCATCGTGTTCGCCGCGTTGTTCGGCCCTTACGTGGTGCCGTACGATCCGCTCGCCTCCGACACCGCCGCCGCACTGAAACCGCCGTCCGCGGCGCACTGGTTCGGCACCGACCAGCTCGGGCGCGACATCTTCAGCCGCGTCATCGTCGCCACCCGCCTCGATGTCTTCATCGCGATCGCCTCGGTCGTGCTGGTGTTCTTGATGGGCGGTCTGGCCGGCATCGCGGCGGGCTATTTCGGCGGCTGGACCGATCGCATCGTCGGCCGCATCGCCGATACCATCATGGCCTTCCCGCTGTTTGTGCTCGCCATGGGAATCGTCGCGGCGCTCGGCAACACCGTGCAGAACATCATCCTGGCGACCGCGATCGTGAACTTCCCGCTCTACGCCCGCGTCGCGCGCGCCGAGGCCAATGTCCGCCGCAACGCCGGCTTCGTGCAGGCGGCGCGGCTATCAGGCAACGGCGAACTCCGCATCCTCCTGGTGCACATCCTGCCGAACATCATGCCGATCATGATCGTGCAGATGTCGCTGACCATGGGCTACGCCATCCTCAACGCCGCAGGCCTGTCCTTCATCGGCCTCGGCGTCCGCCCGCCGACCGCCGAATGGGGCATCATGGTCGCCGAAGGCGCGGGCTTCATGGTGTCGGGGGAATGGTGGATCGCGCTATTCCCCGGCCTTGCGCTGATGATCGCCGTGTTCTGCTTCAACCTCCTCGGCGACGGCCTGCGCGACATCGTCGACCCCCAGCGGAGGACGTGATGGTTGTTTCCAAACACTCCGCGAGCCACGCGAGGCTCGCATGTGAGGAGGGCACTGCTCTCTCATTCCCTCCCCCCCTGCGGGGGAGGGGCAGGGAGAGGGGTAGCCACGAACTCAGACCTTTCCCGGGGCCACCCCTCTCCCCAACCCTCCCCCGCAAGGGGGGAGGGAGCGAGAGGCCCGTGCCCACCTCACACGCAAATTTTCAGCCAAAATTCTCCAATGATTCCAATGTCGTTCTACTGTGCATGGGGTTGTTTTCGACCTTTTTGATCGGGAGCCGCCCGTGACCGCCCAGCCCCTGCTCGATGTCCAGGACCTCACGGTCGAATTCAGCACCCGCCGCGGCATCGTCAAGGCGGTGCAGCACGTCAACATCTCGGTCGCCAAGGGCGAGACGCTGGCCATCGTCGGCGAGTCCGGCTCCGGCAAGTCGGTGACCTCCTATGCGGTGATGCGCATCCTCGACCGCGCCGGCAAGATCGCCGAGGGCTCGGTGATGTTCTCCGGCATCGACGTCAAGGCCGCGACCGAGGACCAGATGCGCGACCTGCGCGGCCGCGAAGTCTCGATGATCTTCCAGAACCCGCGCGCGGCGCTGAACCCGATCCGCAAGGTCGGCGACCAGATCGAGGACGTCCTGCGCACCCATGTGCAGCAGGCCCAGGTCAAAGATCATGGCGAGAAGGCGATCGAGGCGCTGGAGCAGGTCAAGATCGCCCGGCCGCGCGAGCGCTATCACGCCTATCCGTTCGAGCTCTCAGGCGGCATGTGCCAGCGCGTTGTCATCGCGCTCGCGCTCGCCTGCAATCCGCAGCTCCTGATCGCGGATGAGCCGACGACTGGATTGGACGTCACCACGCAGAAGGCGGTGATGGACCTGATCGTCGAGCTGACCAGGCGCAAGGCGATGTCGACCATCCTGATCACCCACGATCTCGGCCTCGCGGCTGCCTATTGCGACCGCGTCGTCGTGATGGAGAAGGGCCGCGTGGTCGAGACCGCCAAGGCGGCCGACATCTTCGCAAACCCGCAGCACCCCTACACCAAGAAACTGATGCGCGCGACGCCGCGGCTCGGCGTGTCCTTGCGGGACCTGCTGCCGGAGGAAGAGGGCGCTGCGACCGCCGTGCCCGCGGAGCCCGCTCCGGCCGAAGCAGCAAGCGCGGAGAGCAAGCCTCTCCTCCGGATCGAAAAGCTCGTGAAAGAGTATCCCCGCCAGGGCGCCACCGCGACGCTCGGAAAGCTGTTCGGCCGCAAGCCGCCGGTCGAGCCGGACGTGTTCCGCGCTGTCGACGGCATCAGCTTCGCGATCGGTCATGGTGAGAGCGTCGGTCTCGTCGGCGAGTCCGGCTGCGGCAAATCGACCACGTCGATGATGGTGATGCGCCTCTTGGACCAGACCTCCGGCCTGATCCAGTTCGACGGCGAGGACATCGGCAGCATCGCGCCATCAGCTTTTGCCCGGTTGCCGCAGCGCAGCCGGATCCAGATGGTGTTCCAGGACCCGACCGACAGCCTCAACCCGCGCTTCACCGCCGCGCGCGCCATCGCCGATCCCATCATGCAGCTCGGCGACATCAGGGGGCGCGACGCGCTCCGCGCCCGCTGCGAGGAATTGGCGACCATGGTCGGCCTGCCGCACAATCTGCTCGACCGCTTCCCGCACCAATTGTCCGGCGGCCAGAAGGCCCGCGTCGGCATCGCCCGGGCGATCGCGCTACATCCCAAGCTCGTCATCCTCGATGAGCCGACCGCGGCGCTGGACGTCTCGGTCCAGGCCGTGGTCCTCAACCTGCTGCAGGACCTCAAGGCGCGGCTAGGTATGAGCTATCTGTTCGTCTCGCATGATTTGAATGTGGTGCGCTTGTTGTGCGATCGTGTCATTGTGATGCGGACGGGACGGATCGTCGAGGAGGGCTCTTCCGAAAAGGTCTTGAGCGATCCGCAGGACGACTACACCAAGGAGCTGCTGACGGCGATCCCGCATCCGCCGTTACAGGTACACTGAGAGTGCACTGATTGCTTGAGAGCGTGATGGCCGAACCCCTGGACGACTATATCGACGCAGTATCAAAAGCACTGGCGCTGCCGGTCGAGGAGGCCTGGAGACCGGCGGTGCGCGCCAATCTCGACGTCTCGCTGCGGCTCGCCCGCCTCGTCGACGAATTCGCGCTGCCGGACGAGACTGAGCCGGCGCCGATCTTCACGGCTTGATGCCATGACCGCTAAGCCAGAGATGACGGCCTCTGAGATCGCAAGCGCGGTCGTGGCCCGCAAAATGTCCGCGCTCGATGCCACGGAAGCCGCGCTCGCGCGCATCCAGCAGCACGACAGCATCCTCAATTC
Organism: Bradyrhizobium forestalis; assembly: GCF_002795245.1. Taxonomy (GTDB): domain Bacteria; phylum Pseudomonadota; class Alphaproteobacteria; order Rhizobiales; family Xanthobacteraceae; genus Bradyrhizobium; species Bradyrhizobium forestalis. Next base: position 40,573 of record NZ_PGVG01000047.1, read on the forward strand.
TTTCACCGACGTCACCGCTGATCGCGCCCGCGCGAAAGCGCGCGCGATCGATGCCGACATCGCCGCGGGCAAGACCGTCGGCCCGCTCGCTGGCGTCCCCTTCGCCGTGAAGAACCTGTTCGATGTCGCGGGGCTTCCGACCCGCGCCGGCTCGAAGATCAACCGCGACCTGCCGAAGGCCAGGCGCGACGCGACGCTGATCGAGCGCATGGAAGCCGCCGGCGCCGTGCTGGTCGGCGCGCTCAACATGGGCGAATATGCCTACGACTTCACCGGCGAGAACGTCCATGACGGCCCCTCGCGCAATCCGCATGATACGACGCGAATGACCGGCGGTTCGTCGGGCGGCTCGGGCAGCGCCGTCGGCGGCGCGCTGGTGCCGATCGCGCTCGGCTCCGACACCAACGGCTCGATCCGCGTGCCGTCCTCGTTCTGCGGCATCTTTGGTTTGAAGCCGACCTATGGCCGGCTCTCTCGTGCGCGCTCCTTCCCGTTCGTGGCGAGCCTCGATCATCTTGGCCCGTTCGCGCGCTCCGTCACCGACCTCGCGCTCGCCTATGACGTGATGCAGGGACCGGACGCAGACGACGGCGCCTGCACGATGCGCGGTGTCGAACCCGTCACGCCGCTGCTCGATGAGTCCATTTCGGGCCTGCGCGTTGCGATCGCCGGCGGGCACTTCCAGAAGAACGTGTTTCCGGAAGCGGTCGAAGCCGTCAGCCGCGTGGCCAAGGCGCTTGGTGCGTCGCGAGTGGTCGATATCCCCGAAGCATCGCGCGCCCGCGCCGCGGCTTACGTCATCACCACCACCGAAGGCGCTTCGCTGCATCTCGCCCGCCTGCGCAAGCGCCCGAACGACTTTGATCCCGCCGTGCGCGACCGGCTGATTGCAGGCGCCATGGTCCCGGCGCCGCTGGTCGATCGTGCGCAAAAATTCCGCCGCTGGTATCGCGCGCAGCTTGCCGAGATCTTTAAGACCGTCGACGTGCTGATCGCGCCGGCGACGCCCTGCACCGCGCCGAAGCTCGGACAGGTGAACTTCAATCTCGACGGCGTCGAATTGCCGGTGCGCGCCAATATCGGCATTCACACCCAGCCGATCTCCTTCATCGGTCTGCCCGTCGTCGCCGTCCCGGTACCGCTCGAGCCGCTACCGATCGGCGTGCAGATCATCGCAGCGCCCTGGCGCGAGGACATCGCGCTGCGTGTCGCGCACGCATTGGAGAAGATGGGCGTCGTCGCTGCGCCCGCGCCAAGGGGACTTTGAGAGGATTCTGAGATGGAGATCGATCTCCCCGAGGCGATTGCGGAAGTCAAAGCCGCGTTCGAGCGCTATGAGCAGGCCCTCGTCAGCAACGACGTCGCCGCGCTCGGCGAGCTGTTCCGCGACGATCCCCGCACCCTGCGCTACGGCATCGGCGAGAACCTCTATGGCTATGAGGCGATCTCCGGCTTCCGCGCCGCGCGCTCGCCGGTCGGGCTGAACCGCCGCACCGCCAAAACCGTGATCACGAGCTACGGCCGCGACACGGCCGTGGCGTCCACCTTGTTCTATCGCGACACGGCGCCCGGCAAGGTCGGCCGGCAGATGCAGACGTGGATTCGCTTCCCGGAGGGCTGGCGCGTCGTCGCGGCTCATGTCAGCATCATCGACGAGCCGAAAGAGACCGTATGACGCTTGACGATCTTCCGCCTGGGACACTGCCGGCCGAGCCGGTGGTGCCCCGCGTCGACCGGGCGCTGCCGTCGCTGCAGAAGGTCACGCGCGCCGAGGAGCTGCGGCTTCAGCTTGCCGACGAGATCGTGCGCGGAACCCTGGCGCCAGGCTCGCCGCTGGACGAGACCGACATTGCACGGCGCTTCAGCGTCTCGCGAACACCGGTGCGCGAGGCGCTGCGCCAGCTGGTGGCGAGCGGTCTCGTCGAGGCGCGGCCGCATCGTGGCGCCGTGGTGGCGCAGCCATCCGTCGAGCGGCTGAAAGGCATGTTCGAGGCGATGGCGGAGCTCGAGGCATTGTGCGCAGGCCTTGCCGCCGAGCGCATGTCCGCGGCCGAGCGTCACGGCCTGGAGGCCATCCACGAGGAGCTGCGGGTGCTGAGCTACGCCGGCAATCCCGAGCGCTTCCACGAGGTCAACGAGCGCTTCCACAACGCGATCTATGCGGGCTCGCAGAACGGCTACATCGCCGAGATCACGCTGGCGACGCGCGTGCGTGTGCAGCCATTCCGCCGCGCCCAGTTCCGCAACCTCGGGCGTCTGGCCAAATCGCAGGCCGAGCACGACCGCGTCGTCGTCGCCATCATGCGCGGCGACAAGCAGGGCGCCGCCGCGGCGATGCGCGCGCATATCGAGCTGGTGCGCGGGGAGTATGAGATCTACGCGGTGTCGGTGTAGGGACTTCGGTGTCCCGGACGCGGTGCAGCGCGTAGCGCTGCTCCGCAGAGCCGGGACCCACCTATCCATTTCGCAAGTCGCTAGATGGGTCCCGGTTCAGCAGCGCACCACTGCGTGATGCGCTGCGCCCGGGACACGAACCTACCCTGTCGCAGCTTCCGCCATATATTTCCGCCAGCCACCATACGCCGTGATATCCCGCGCCTCGCCCAGCGCCTCCGGCTCGACGAGAAACCCCTTCACGCTGCGGCCATCGGCAAGCCGCACCGTGCCAATCGCCATCGGCGCAGGGATCGCGTTGACGAACTTGCCGAAGGCAGACGATGACAGTGACCAGATCTCCAGCTCGATCGAAGCGCCCCTGCCGGCTTCGACGCGCAGCAGGCCCGGCTTCGGCGGCGTGGTCTTGAGCGCATAGAGTTTGTAATCGGGCGCGGTCCTGGTCGCCTCGATCAGGCGTCCGTTCAGCGCCGTCAGTTCGCCGTTCAGCGCCATGCCGGACAGATGCGCGCCGACGACTGCGATTGGAATCTCGTCGGTGCTGCTTGCAGGCAGCGGCGCGAGCGCGGGCTGCGCGACGCTCTTTGCGCCAATCGTCAGCTTCGTATCCGCATGGAACACGCGGCCGATGCTCGCGAGCATCGCATCGCGTCCCGCGGGCGCGAGCAGCGTGATGCCGAAGGGAATGCCGTCGCTGCGCATCGCAGCCGGTATGGCGAGGCCGCAGAGGTCGAGCAGGTTGACGAAGTTGGTGTAGGTGCCGAGCCGGCTGTTGAGCTCGATCGGATTGGCGAGCACCTGTGCGGTCGTGTAGGCCGTCGGCGCCGTCGGCAGCACCAGCGCGTCGATGTTCGCAAACGTGCGCTCGGCGATCTTGCGCAGCCCTTGCAGGCGATAGAGCGCCGAGAAGGTTTCCGCCGCGGTCAGCCGCGCGCCGGCCGCGGTGATCTCGCGGGTGACGGGGTGAATCGCGTCAGGCGCGGACGCCAGCAGGTTCTTGATCACGAGATAACGCTCGGCGACCCACGGACCTTCATAGAGCAGCCGCGCCGTCTCGTAGAACGGCTCGAGGTCGAACTCGACCAGCGTGGCCCCAAGCGCAGTCCATCGCTTCAGTGCATCGCTGTAAGCGGCTTCCGCCTTCTTGTCGCCGAAGAAGATCAGCTGCCCATTGCGCGGGACGCCGAGGCGCAGATTCGCGGGGAGCGGCGTGATCGCGCCAAGCGGCCGGTCGCGCGAGAATGGATCGGCCTGGTCCGGGCCGGCCATCACGGATAACGCAAGCGCAGCATCGTCCACCGTCAAGGCGAATACCGAGATGCAGTCGAGCGTGCGGCAGGCCGGCACCAGGCCTGCGGTCGAGATCATGCCGAGGCTCGGCTTCAGCCCGACAATGTTGTTGAGCATCGCCGGCACGCGGCCAGAGCCGGCAGTGTCGGTGCCGAGTGACAGCGGCACGAGGCCGGCGCCGACGGCGGTGGCCGAGCCCGAGCTCGAGCCGCCGGGAACGAGATCCTCGCGGATCGAGTTGCGGGGGATGCCGTAGGGCGAACGGACGCCGACGAGACCGGTTGCGAATTGGTCGAGATTGGTCTTGCCGATGATGATGGCGCCCGCGGCGCGCAGGCGCTCCACCGCGGTGGAATCATGCGTCGGGGTGTAGGAGAAAGCCGGGCAGGCCGCCGTGGTCGGAAAGCCCAGCGCGTCGATGTTGTCCTTCACCGCGACCGGCACGCCGTAGAGCGGCAGGCTGGCAGCATCCGCCCGGGCCGCGAGCTTGTCGGCCTCTGCGATCGCGTCCTTCTCGTCGCGCAGGCTGATGAACACGGCGGGATCGTTGTGGTCGCGAATGCGCTGATAGGTCCGCGCGATCGTCTCTGCCGGCGTCATCGTGCCCGCGCGATGCGCGGCCACGATCGCGGCGATCGTTTCAGGCTGTTCAGCCCCCATGGCGTCCAAACTCCGGCAATTCGTCTTCGCCCCGAGTGAAGCAAGCGATGTGCCATTGTGTACATTATCCGGGCAGGGCGTGCGTGCCGGATATTATCGAGGGATCAGCGGGTTGGAGGATATTTCGATGGCCGGTCGGGCGCGGGCGCCAGCGCCCGGTTCCGGGCATCTGCCCAAATCGTGGGCAGGCTGGATCAGGTGAAGCCCGCGAGGATCCGGAGCAGGTGCGCCCGGTTTTCCTTGCCGATCCTGGCCTCGACATGCCGCTCATGCTCGGCGGCGAGATGCTTGAATTTCGCCAGCGCCGTCTCGCCCTGCGCTGTGAGGTGCAGCGCATGGGAGCGCCGGTCCTCTTTCGACTTGGTCCGCTTCACCAGCTTGCGTTGTTCGAGGCTGTCGAGCAGATGCACCAGCCGAGCGCGCTCGATGCCGAGGCGTTTTGCGACCGCCATCTGCGATAGGCCGGGATTGGCGCCGACCACCGTCAGCACCGAATATTGCGTCGGCCTGATGTCGACGTCGCCGAGCGTCCTGATGAAGTCCTGGAAAATCCAGATCTGGAAGCGTCGCACCGCATAGCCGGCGTGGCCGACCAGGGCGTCGAGGCCGATCTCGTCGGCGTCATTGCGTCGCACTGCGCCGTTGCCGGCTCGTTTACGCGGGGACGTCTGGGCTGCGCTGGCTGTCACGTCGTGTCTCCTGCGGAGCGCACCTTAGCGACTCGAGCCCCCAAGCGAAAGATTGTTGTTGACGACAACAATTGTACTGCCCAACATTATGACCAAAGCAGCCCGGAACGAGGCTGCAGCCGCTCCCGGATACGGGCGAGGAGGAAACCATGACAACCGCCGCACGCGGTGACGCGTCAGATCTGTTCGCATCGCCCAAGACCGTCGCCGAGCATCGCGCCGACGGCAGCATCGTGCTGCGTTCGCCGGAACCCTTGCGCGAGAGCGCGCGCTGCATCGGCGACTGGCTGGAGCATTTTGCGCGGCAATCGCCGGATAAGGTCTTCCTCGCCGAGCGCGTCGGTGCTGAAGCTCCCTGGACCACGGTCACCTACGCGCAGGCGCTGCGGCAGGTGCGCGGGGCGGCGTCGTGGATTCTCGAGCAAGGGCTCAGCGCGGAACGCCCGCTCGCGATCCTCTCCGACAACAGCATCGACCACGCGCTGCTCGCGCTCGCCGCCCAGCATGTCGGCGTGCCCGCCGCGGCGATCTCGCCCGCCTATTCGCTGATGTCGAAGGATTTCGACAAGCTCAAGAGCATGATTGCGCTGCTCGAACCGGGCGCAATCTACGTCTCTGCGACCAAGCCGTTCGCAGCGGCGCTGGCCGCGATCAAGCCGCTGCACCGCGCGCCAATCATCAGCGGCAATGCCGACGACGCCGACGCGCTCGCGTTCCGCACCATCGCGACAACGGCTGAAACGCCAGACGTCGAAGAAGCCTTCGCCGCAGTAACGCCCGACACGATCGCAAAATTCCTGTTCACGTCAGGCTCGACGGGCACGCCGAAAGCCGTCATCAATACCCAGCGCATGCTGACCTCGAGCCAGCAAGCCAAGGCGCAGACCTGGACCTTCCTTGAAGAGAGCCGTGGCAGTCTCGTCATTCTCGACTGGCTGCCCTGGAGCCACACGTTCGGCGCCAACCACAATTTCAATCTCGTGCTGCGCAACGGCGGCTCGCTTTATATCGACGGCGGCAAGCCCGCGCCCGGTCTCTTCGCGACATCGCTCGCCAATCTGAAAAGCGTGATGCCGACGGTCTATTTCAACGTGCCGCGCGGCTTCGACATGCTGATCGCGGCACTGCGCGGCGACGAGGAATTGCGCCGCCGCTTTTTCAGCGAGGTGAAATTCGCCTTCTATGCTGGCGCCGCGCTGCCGCAGAATTTGTGGGATGCCTTGGCAGAGCTTTCGACCAAGACCGTAGGTCGCACGCTGCCGATGGTCTCGGCCTGGGGTTCGACGGAGACCTCACCGCTCGCCACCGACTGTCATTTTCTCGCCGAGCGCTCCGGCAACATCGGCGTGCCCATTCCCGGCACCGAATTGAAGCTCATCACCTCCGGCGACAAGCTCGAGGTGCGGGTGCGCGGCCCCAACGTCACGCCCGGCTATTGGAAGGCGCCCGAACTGACCAGGCAGGCGTTCGACGAAGAGGGCTTCTACCTGATCGGCGACGCCGTGAAGCTTGCCGATAGCGAACGGCCCGAGCGCGGCCTGTTCTTCGACGGCCGCGTCGCCGAAGACTTCAAGCTCAACTCCGGCACCTGGGTCAATGTCGGCACGCTGCGCGTTGCCGGCATCGCCGCGCTGGCACCGCTCGCACAGGACATCGTCGTGGCGGGTCACGGCGGCGACGAGGTGCGCTTCCTGGTATTTCCGAACGCTGCCGCCTGTCGCGCCCATGCCGGCTTGCCCGAGACGGCAGCTGTGGGCGATGTGCTGGCGGATGCCAAGGTTCGCGGCGCCATCGCGCAGGGCCTCGCAAAGCTGAAGCAGCAGAGCGCCAACTCCTCCGGCCACGCCACGCGCGCGCTGCTCCTCGTCGAGCCGCCATCGGTCGACGGCGGTGAGATCACCGACAAGGGCTACATCAACCAGCGCGCCGTGCTGACGCGCCGTGCCGATGCAGTGGCGCGGCTGAATGATGATGCGTCGGACGAGTGGATCGGGCTGTAACACTAGCATCTCTCGTGCCACGGACGCAGCACAGCACGCAGTGATGCGCTGCAGAGCCGGGGCCCATCTCTCGTCGTGCACGCGGCTTATGGGTCCCGGCTCTGCGTCGCGTCATTTCATGCCGCGCCGCGTCCGGGACACGCGAGCGGGCGGCGCCGATAAGCCAGCAACGCTGCCGCATTATCTTGCCGATTCTTTTGTTGCCTAAGCAACTAATTTGTGCGAACCGTTCCAGACAAGGATGACGGCGGGCGAACCGCCGCGTCCGATCTCGGAGGAAACAAATGCTCGGCAGGAGTGGTGCCGCGGGCAAACGCGGGCGCGTGCCCGAAGACAAGATGCGCTCGCGACGCGGTGCGTCAGGTGTAGCTGCTGTCTGTCACCGCGCCGAGATTGTCGTGCAGCCGGCGGAGCAGGTCGATCAGCACCTCGCGCTCGTCCTTGCTCAGGCAGGACAGCAGTCGCCGCTCGCGCTCGAACGCCGCCACGATCACCTTGTCATGGATGGCGCGGCCCCTTGCGGTCAGCGCGATCGAATGGGTGCGGCCGTCGTTGGGGTCGGTGCGGATCGAGATCAGCCCGCGCTTCTCAAGCCCCGCCAGCGTCCGGCTCACCGGGCCCTTGTCGAAACCAATGACGTGGCAGATGCGCGAGGCGGGAATGCCAGGCTCGATCGCCAGCAGCGACATGATCCGCCATTCCGTGACGTTGACGCCGAACTGCTTCTGATAGAACGCGGTCGCGCTGTTCGAGAGCTTGTTGGCGATGAAGGTGATGAACGCCGGCACGTAACGCTCGAGATCGAGCGTCGGCCCCGTATCATTGGGCGCGGGCTTCTGGCGGGCTCTGGTCGAAGACGGCGGCATATCGGGTTTCTGACTCGCGGCGTACCGAAAGACCTAAGGGCAAGCGCCGGCCTTTCACAAGATCAAAATGAGGGAGGTCTTCCATGATCGGATCCGGCACCGCGGGATCGGGAGTCCCGCATCTCGATGTCGACCCCTTCGACATGACTTTTTTTGCCGATCCCTATCCCACGCACGAGCGGCTGCGGGAAGCGGGCCCCGTCGTCTATCTCGACAAATGGAAGGTCTACGGCGTCGCGCGCTATGCCGAGGTCCATGCCGTGCTGAACGATCCTGCGACGTTCTGCTCCAGCCGTGGCGTCGGCCTCAGCGATTTCAAGAAGGAGACGCCGTGGCGGCCGCCCAGCCTGATCCTGGAGGCCGATCCGCCCGCGCACACCCGCACCCGCGCCGTGCTCTCAAAAGTGCTGTCGCCGACCGTGATGAAGCAGGTCCGTGATCGCTTTGCCGAAGCAGCCGAGGCCAGGGTCGATGCGCTGCTGGAGAAGCGCAGCTTCGATGCGATCGCGGATCTTGCCGAGGCCTATCCACTCTCGATCTTTCCCGATGCGCTCGGCCTGAAGCCGGAGGGGCGCGAGCACCTGATTCCCTATGCCAGCGTCGTGTTCAACGCGTTCGGCCCGCCCAACCAGTTGCGCCAGGAGGCGATCGAACGCTCGGCGCCGCATCAGGCCTATGTCGCCGAGCAGTGCCAGCGCGAGAATCTGGCGCCTGGCGGCTTTGGGGCCTGCATTCATGCGCAGGTCGACGAGGGCGCTATCACGGCCACCGAGGCGCCGCTGCTGGTGCGCTCGCTGCTGTCGGCCGGTCTCGACACCACGGTCAACGGTATCGGGGCTGCGGTCTATTGCCTCGCGCGCTTTCCGGATCAATGGCAGCGCCTGCGCGAGGATCTCACGCTGGCGCGCGGCGCTTTCGAGGAGGCGGTGCGGTTCGAGAGCCCGGTGCAGACCTTCTTCCGCACCACCACGCGTGAGGTCGAGCTGTCAGGCGCGAGGATCGGCGAGGGCGAGAAGGTGCTGATGTTCCTCGCCGCCGCCAATCGCGATCCCAGGCGCTGGGACAAGCCCGACAGCTACGACATCACCCGTCGCACCTCCGGCCATGTCGGCTTCGGCTCCGGCATCCACATGTGCGTCGGCCAGCTCGTCGCCCGCCTCGAAGGCGAGGTGATGCTGACGGCGCTGGCGCGCCGCGTCGCGAAGATCGAGATCACGGGCGAGCCGAAGCGCCGCTTCAACAACACGCTGCGCGGGCTCGACAGCCTGCCGGTCACCATCACCCCGGCCTGACGAGGAGTCTTGATGCCCGCCATCACCTTTATCCATCCCGACGGCAAGTCCGACCGCATCGAGACTTCAGGCGGCGAGAGCGTCATGCAGGCCGCGACCCGCCACGGCCTCGACGGCATCCTGGCCGAATGCGGCGGCAATGCCATGTGCGCGACCTGCCACGTCTATGTCGACGAGAGCTGGCTCGCACGCCTGCCCGCGGTCGCCGACGATGAGGACGCGCTGCTCGACGGCGCCGCCGCCGAGCGGCTGCCGAACAGCCGGCTGTCCTGCCAGATCAACATCACGCCCGAACTCGACGGGCTCGTGCTGAGACTGCCGGATCGGCAGGTCTGAATCTCGATGTGCCGGCAACGACCGGCAACCAACAAGCAGGGGAGGGAATGATGAAGCATCTGAAATGGGCGCTCGCACTGGCCGCGAGCGTAATGAGCGGCGCGGCGAGCGCCGAGATCTCGGATAATGTGGTGCGCATCGGCGTGCTCAACGACATCTCCGGCATCTTCCAGGACACCAACGGCATGGGCTCGGTCGAGGCCGCGCGCATGGCAGCGGAGGATTTCAACGGCGGCGGCAAGGGCATCAAGGTCGAGATCGTCTATGCCGATCACCAGAACAAGGCCGATGTCGGCAATGCCATCGCGCGTAAATGGCTCGACGTCGAGGGCGTCGACGCCATCGTCGACGTGCCGAACTCCGCGGTCGGTCTTTCCATCAATACGCTGCTGCGCGACAGCCGCATGACGTTCCTGGCGTCCTCGACCGCGAGCTCGGACCTTACCGGCAAGGCTTGCTCGCCCAACACCATCCAGTGGGTCAATGACACCTGGGCGACGGGCAATACCACCGCGGCCGCGATGGTCTCGCGTGGCGGCAAGGATTGGTATTTCCTCACAGTCGACTTCGCGCTCGGCAAGGGCATCGAGTCGGAGGCGCAGAAGTACATCGAGTCGCATGGCGGCAAGGTGATCGGCTCGTCAAAGCATCCGCTCGGCACCTCCGATTTCGCCTCCTTCCTGTTGCAGGCGCAGAGCTCCAAAGCGCAGGTGATCGGGCTCGCCAATGCCGGCGGCGACACCATCAACGCGGTCAAGCAGGCGGCCGAGTTCGGCATCCAGCAGAGCGGCCAGAAGCTCGTCGCCTTCCTGCTCTTCATCAACGACGTTCACGGCATGGGCATCAAGGTCGCCCAGGGCCTCCAGCTCATGGAAGCCTTTTACTGGGACATGAACGACGACACCCGTGCGTTCGCAAAACGCTTTGCCGCGCGGCCCGGCATGAACGGCAAGATGCCGAGCGGCAACCAGGCCGGCGTCTATGCCTCCACGCTCGCTTATCTCAACGCGGTCGCGGCCACCGGCAGCGACAATGCCAGGGACGCCGTGCCTGAGATGAAGAAGTTCAAGGGCAAGGACAAGCTGTTCGGCGACACCGCGATCCGCCAGGACGGCCGCGTCGTGCATCCGATGTACCTGTTCGAGGTCAAGAAGCCGGAGGAGTCGAAATACCCGTACGACTATTACAAGCTGGTCTCGACGATTCCCGCCGACCAGGCGTTTAGGCCGCTGGCGGAGGGCGGGTGCGAGTTAGTGAAGTAGGCGAGCGAAGAGCGCCGCTGCACCCTCTCCCCTTGTGGGCTAAGGCGTGCACAGATTTTTCTTGCCTTGAGTGAATCGAGTCTGATTCTTTGCAGTGCGGTTGAGAAGGATGACCGCATTGAAGGCAGGAATGGATTGGTCGGTCGGCCGTTTTGGAGACGTT
>NZ_PGVG01000048.1 GCF_002795245.1 Bradyrhizobium forestalis
CCCAGTCGACCAGCTCGCAAATCCGCCTCAGCACCGGGCTCCCTTTTCCTCGCCGCGACACCAGCGCGTCCGCAAAACTCGGTTGCCCAACCTGTCGATATGCCATCCCGAGCCCCCTCCGAACCTAAGCCCTATGGAATCGCTGATTCGCCTTTGTGCAAAGCTCTCGCTTGCGGGAGAGGTCGCGCCGGAGGCGCGGGTGAGGGCTCTCCCCTCTTGGGGAGTCTCTCTGTGGAGACACCCTCTCCCCAACCCTCTCCCGCAAGCGGGAGAGGGGGCGCACCTCCGTCGCAGGTGCCGCCGATTCGATCTCGCGTCCCCGGCCTATCCCGGCCTGCCGCCGCTTGTCCACGGCGTGGTATCGTCATTGCGAGTGATTCGGGATCGCGCATGACTGAAACGGCCGATGATCTGAGCGCCCCGCTCGGACAGGACACGCCGCGCCGGAAACGCCGGCTGCGGCTACCGTTCACGGCCATGCAGCTGCTGGCCGTCCTGCTCGGCCTGTTCCTCGTCACCTTTGCCGGCTTCGCCATCTTCAACAAGGACCCGCTCGGCGGCGAGCCGATGACGCGGATCGCGATCCGCGAGCCCAAGACGACGGACAAGACGACGGACAAGGCGACGGACGAGAAGCCGGCGGCCTCCGGCCACGGCCAGGAGAGCAAGCAGGACACCAAGGAAGCGCCGAAGCAGGCCGCCCCCGGCGAGCAGAAGACCATCACCATGATCGACGGCTCGACCGGCGCGCGCCACGACGTGGTGATCGGCAGCGGCGATGCTGCGGACAAGGGCGAGGCAGCGTCCGCCGCGCCGCCCGTCATGGCCGGGATCAATCCGAAGCTGCTGGAGAAATCGCGCTACGGCATGATCCCGGTGGTGGCCGACGGGCTGAAGCCGTTCAACGTCTATGCGGCAGACGCCGACCGCGCCAAGGCCGCCAAGATGCCCGCGGTCGCGATCGTGATCGGCGGCCTCGGCGTCGGCGCCGCCAAGACCCTAGATGCCATCATGAAGCTGCCACCGGCGGTGACGCTGGCCTTCACGCCCTATGGCGCCGACCCCGGCAAGCTCGCCGAGCGGGCCCGCGCGCAGCGCCACGAGATCTTCCTCCAGATCCCGATGGAGCCTTACGATTTCCCCGACAACGATCCGGGGCCGCAGACGCTGCTGACCTCGCTCAGCCCCGACCAGAACATGGACCGCCTGTACTGGCACCTGAGCCGGATGCAGGGCTATGCCGGCCTCACCAATTTCATGGGCGCCCGCTTCATCGCGACCGAGCCGGCGATGCAGCCGATCATCCGCGAGGCGGCCAAGCGCGGCCTCGGCTTCTTCGACGACGGCTCCTCGCCCCGCAGCATCGCGCCCCAGGCCGCGGCGAATCAGGCGATGCCGTTCGGCAAGGGCGACATCGCGATCGACGTGGTGCCGACCCCGACCGAGATCGACCGCGCCCTGAACAAGCTCGAATCGACGGCGCGGGAGCGCGGCATCGCTGTCGGCACGGCGTCCGCCCTGCCCGTCTCGATCGAGCGCATCGGCGCCTGGACCAAGACATTGGGCGACCGAGGTATCCTTTTGGTGCCATTGACAACCGCGATGCTGAAATCAAAATCCAGCTAAATCAACAAATTGGTACGGCACGGCTCCCGCGGGGCCGGCATGCCTTCCAAAAAAGCAGGCGAGAGGTCTGGCGGAATGGCGCGTTACGAGGATCTGCCCTACCGGACCTGCGTCGGTGTGATGCTGATCAATCCAAAGGGACTGGTGTTCATCGGCCGCCGCGCCGGCGGCATCGAGCATGTCGACGACGCCCATGTCTGGCAGATGCCGCAGGGCGGCGTCGATCCCGGCGAGGACACCTGGGAAGCGGCCAAGCGCGAGCTCTATGAGGAGACCAGCGTGCGCTCGGTCGAGCGGCTCGGCGAAGTCCCGGACTGGCTGACTTACGACATTCCACGCACGGTTGCGGGGCGCGCCTGGAAGGGCCGTTATCGCGGCCAGCGCCAGAAATGGTACGCGGTGCGCTTCACCGGCAAGGACAGCGAGATCAATGTCGAAAAGCCCGGCGGTGGCGGCCACAAGGCGGAATTCGTGAGCTGGCGCTGGGAGCCGATGCAGAATCTGACCGGGCTGATCATCCCGTTCAAGCGCCCGGTCTATGAGCGCGTGGTGAAGGAATTTTCTGCGCTGGCGGACGGATAATCCTTATTGTCGTCCCGGGGCGATGCGCAGCATCGTGCCCGGGACCTCGAGATTCCGGGTTCGATGCTTCGCATCGCCCGGAATGACGCCGAGAGATATTTGCAAGTGACCAACGAAAAACCCTACCGCCCCAACGTGGGGATCGCGCTGTTCAACACCGATGGCCGTGTGCTGATCGGCCACCGCTTCAAGGGCGACGGTCCCGAGATCATCCTACCGGGCCTCGACTGGCAGATGCCGCAGGGCGGCGTCGACGAGGGCGAGAATTTGCGCGACGCGGCGATGCGCGAGCTCTGGGAGGAGACCAGCGTCGTCAGCGCCGAATTCCTTGGCGAGACCGACTGGCTCACCTATGAATTCCCTCCTTACGACGGCCCACAGACGCATCGCCTCGCGAAATTCCGCGGCCAGCGGCAAAAATGGTTCGCGCTGCGCTTCACCGGCAAGGATGACGAGATCGATCCGCTGACACCGCGCAACGGCCAGCCCGCAGAGTTCGACGCCTGGCGCTGGGAGCGCCTCGACCGCGTCGCCGACCTCGTGGTGCCGTTCCGACGTGAGGTCTACCGCGCCGTGGCGCGAGAGTTTGCGGCCCTCGCAAGCTGAAACTGCGAAAACAACCCCATGCACAGTAGAGATGGGGTTGAAATCATGAGAGAATTTTCGCCGCCAAAGCGCGGCACGCCCTAATTGATCGGTCCAACCGTGAATGGGCCGATGGCGATGACGTGGCAGTCGCTGTCGCGTTTGGCGCAGTCGGCGAGCGCGGAGGTGACGGCGGCCTGCTCGTCGGCGGCTTTGAGGCCGAGACCGGGACGGCCCGCGGTGCCGACGGCGACGGCGTTCCAGCCCATGGCGTCGCTGAGCTTGCGCACGACCTCGCCGCGCGCGTCGGCCACGATCGAGGCGTTGGCGGCGGCGTTGAAGAAGCCGGTGATCCTGAACAAGGTCGGGATCGGCACGACGAAATTGTCGTCGATCGCGACGACCAGGCAGGCAACGCCGGCGATCGCGCCGCACGATTCCAGTGATCGCCGCGCCGCATCGTCGGCGGACGCGGCGCCCAGCACCATGAAATATTGTCCGCCCGGCCCGAGCGCGACCGAGCGCGATTTCGCCGCCGGCACGAACATGTTCTCGAGCCGGACCTTTTGCGGATCGCGCACGATCGGAAAATCCTTCGACGCGAAGGTCCGCTCGGTCATGGCATCGTGCCGCACCCAAGGCTGTGGCGGCATCGGCGGCTTGCCGTGCGTGTAGACGACGTTGTTGCCGACTGCATAGAGCTCGCAGCGCCGCGGCGATTGCGCGGCATCGGCACGCTTCTGGCACTGCTCGAGCGCCATGCTGCGCGCGGCCTCCTCGTTCGGCTGGTTCAATGCCGAGCCGGTAAAGCCGCCGACATTGAGCGCGAAAGCCTTGTAGTCGCCGGCCGCGGAATAGTCGCCGGCCAGGAAGTTGCGAACGCGCTCGTTGATGAAGGGCACGCTGTCGGCTGCAAGCTTGCCTGTCATCGGCGCCGCGGATGGTGACGGCGCGGGCATCGGCGCCATCGCGGCGCCGGTGTTCGATGGAGCCATCGGCGCCTTTGCGACCTGGGTGGGCGTCGGACTCGGCGTTGCGCTCGGCACGGCAATCGGTGGCGCGGCCAGCTTCGATGCGGCAGTCGCGGTCTGCTTGAGCTTGGTGTTGTAGAGAAAGCCGGTGACGACGATGCCGACGATCGAGACCACCGCGACCACCAGCGGCCACATCCACACCGGCGCCGTGGCCACCTTGGAGGCCGCCTTCTTCACCTGCGGCTTGGAATAGCTGCGGTCCTCGCGCCGCATCGCCACCATATAGGCGTGCACCGGCGTCGGGATGTTCTTGACCTCCTGCGCGCCGATGTCGGCGAACTGGACCGAGAGCTTGTTGGC
The DNA here is from genome assembly GCF_002795245.1 of Bradyrhizobium forestalis. Classification (GTDB taxonomy): domain Bacteria; phylum Pseudomonadota; class Alphaproteobacteria; order Rhizobiales; family Xanthobacteraceae; genus Bradyrhizobium; species Bradyrhizobium forestalis. The sequence continues at coordinate 4,128 of NZ_PGVG01000048.1, forward strand.
AACCTGCTCATGCACCGCGCGGGAGACGCAGATGCCGCCGACCTCGGCAAGGCCTTCCAGACGCGCGGCGATGTTGACGCCGTCCCCTAACAGATCGCCGTCGCGCTCGACGACGTCGCCGATGGTGATGCCGATGCGGAACGACATCTGCCGGCTCGGCGGGTAGGCCATGTTGCGGGTCCGCAAAGACTCCTGGATGTCGATCGCGCAGCGCACTGCATCCACCGCGCTCGGAAATTCCGCGAGCACGGCATCGCCCGCCGTGTTGAAGATGCGCCCGCCGGCCTTGGCGATGAAATCGTCGACGACCTCGCGATAGGAGGCGAGACGCCGCAGCGTCTCCTCTTCGTCTTCCGCGACCAGCCTCGAATACCCGGCAATATCGGCTGCGAAAATCGCCGCGATCTTGCGTTTCATCTGCCACCGGCCCCCGGAACAAATCCGCGGGCGCAGAATGCCGCTATCTCCGGCGCGGTGCAACAAAGTTTCAGCGCCCGCCACGGTGGTGACGAGCGCTGAACTTGTTCAGGAATTTTGAGCTTGAGCCCCGGAGCGGCCGCGCCGGGGCTTAGTGCATAGCCGTGGAGCTGAGCTGCTGCTGGATGCTCTTGAAGTGGTCGAGCCGCTCGATGGCCTGATCGAGCTCGTCGCCTTCGTGCTCCTTCAGCCCCTCTTCCATCTCGGCGATGGTCTCGGCGAACTGTGCACGATCGAGCTCCTCCAGCGAGGTCGCGACGTCGGCGAGAACGGTCAGGCCCCTCTCCGAGACTTCGGCGAGGCCGCCGAGCACGATGATCTTCTCGTGGCGGCCAGCGGTGGTGATGGTGAGGATGCCGGGCCGGATCGCAGCCACGACCGGCGCATGTCCCGCCAGCACGCCGAAATCGCCCTCGACGCCGGGGATGTCGACCTGATCGACCTCACCCGAGAAGGCGAGCTTTTCCGGAGAGACGAGATCGAAGTGGAAGGTGGCCATGGGTGTTTCCGTTCTCTTCACTTGTCACCCGCGGGCTTGACCCGCGGGTCCATCCATCGAACGATTTTCGTTTTTCGATGGATTGCCGGGTCAAGCCCGGCAATGACGAGCAGTGCTTAGGCCGCTTCCGCCGCCAGCTTCTTGCCCTTCTCGACGGCTTCTTCGATGGTGCCGACCATGTAGAAGGCGGCTTCCGGCAGGTGATCGTACTTGCCTTCCACCAGGCCCTTGAAGCCCTTGATGGTGTCGGCGAGGTCGACGAACTTGCCCGGCGAGCCCGTGAAGACTTCGGCGACGAAGAATGGCTGCGACAGGAAGCGCTCGATCTTGCGGGCGCGGGCCACCGTCAGCTTGTCCTCTTCCGAAAGCTCGTCCATGCCGAGAATGGCGATGATGTCCTGCAGCGACTTGTAGCGCTGCAGCACCTGCTGGACCTGACGGGCGACGGCGTAGTGCTCCTCGCCGACGACCAGCGGGGAGAGCATGCGCGAGGTCGAGTCGAGCGGGTCCACCGCGGGATAGATGCCCTTCTCCGAGATCGCGCGCGACAGCACCGTGGTGGCGTCCAAGTGCGCAAACGAGGTGGCGGGCGCCGGGTCGGTCAAGTCGTCAGCCGGCACGTAGATGGCCTGCACCGAGGTGATCGAACCCTTCTGCGTGGTGGTGATGCGCTCCTGCAGCGCGCCCATGTCGGTCGCGAGCGTCGGCTGATAACCCACCGCCGAAGGAATGCGGCCGAGCAGCGCCGACACTTCCGAGCCCGCCTGGGTGAAACGGAAGATGTTGTCGACGAAGAACAGCACGTCCTGGCCCTGGTCGCGGAAGTGCTCGGCGACGGTGAGGCCGGTGAGGCCGACGCGGGCGCGGGCGCCCGGCGGCTCGTTCATCTGACCGAACACCAGCGCGCACTTCGACTTCACGCTCGGATCCGGATTCTTCGGATCCGCGTTGACCTTGGATTCGATGAACTCGTGATAGAGGTCGTTGCCCTCGCGGGTACGCTCGCCCACGCCGGCGAACACGGAGTAACCGCCGTGCGCCTTGGCGACGTTGTTGATGAGCTCTTGAATCAGCACGGTCTTGCCGACGCCGGCGCCGCCGAACAGGCCGATCTTGCCGCCCTTCGCATAGGGAGCGAGCAGATCGACGACCTTGATGCCGGTGACGAGAATCTCGGCTTCGGTCGACTGGTCGGTATAGGTCGGCGCTTCCTGGTGGATGGCGCGGGTGCCTTCCGACTTGATCGGGCCGGCCTCGTCGATCGGCTCGCCGATGACGTTCATGATGCGGCCCAGCGTACCGTCACCCACGGGAACCGAGATCGGCTGACCGGTGTCGGTCACTTCCTGGCCACGCACCAGACCTTCGGTGGCGTCCATCGCGATCGTGCGGACGGTCGACTCGCCGAGATGCTGCGCGACTTCCAGCACCAGGCGGTTGTTGCCGTTCTTGGTCTCCAGCGAGTTGAGAATGGCCGGCAGGTGGCCTTCGAACTGCACGTCGACGACGGCGCCCATGACCTGGGTAACGCGACCGATCTGTGTGGCTGCTGTAGCCATTTACTGTCTCCTTCGATCCGAATTTCGTGTCCGGTCAGACTGCTTCTGCGCCGGAGATGATTTCGATGAGTTCCTTGGTGATCTGAGCCTGACGCGTGCGGTTGTAGACCAGCGTCTGCTTGCGGATCATTTCGCCGGCGTTGCGGGTGGCGTTGTCCATCGCCGACATCTGCGCGCCGTAGAACGAAGCGTTGTTCTCGAGCAGGGCGCGGAAGATCTGCACCGCGAGATTGCGCGGCAACAGGCGCGCGAGGATCTCGTCCTCCTCCGGCTCGTATTCGTAGGAGGTCGCGCTGCCGTTCGCACCGCCCTCCTCGACAACCAGCGGGATGATCTGCTGGGCGGTCGGGACCTGCGCGATCACCGACTTGAAGCGCGAATAGAACAATGTGCAGACGTCGAACTCGCCGGCGTCGAAACGCGCCAGCACCTTCTTGGCGATGTCCTCGGCATTGACAAAGCCGAGCTGACGCACGCTGCGCAGGTCGAGATGCTCGACGATCTGTTTGTCGAACTGACGGCGGAGCTGCTCATAGCCCTTGCGGCCGACGCAGAAGAACTTCACGTCCTTGCCCTGCGCGATCAGCGCCTGGGCGTGCTCGCGGGCGAGGCGCACGATCGAGGAGTTGAAGGCGCCGGACAGGCCGCGCTCGCCGGTGCAGACCAGCAGCAGGTGCACCTGGTCCCTTCCGGTGCCGGCCAACAGCGGCGGCGCGCCCGGCGAGCCCGCCGCGGCGCTGGCGATGTTGGAGATCACCGCGCTCATCTTGTCGGCATAGGGACGCGCCGCTTCCGCGGCGGTCTGCGCGCGGCGCAGCTTCGAGGCCGCGACCATCTGCATGGCCTTGGTGATCTTTTGCGTCGCCTTGGTGGAGGCGATGCGGACGCGCATGTCTTTAAGTGACGCCATTCTTCGTTCACCCCGGCGGTTCGACGCAATGTCGGACCGCTAGCCTGTCCCTATCGCAATGCCCGGCCGGGCGCCGGGCAAGCTTGATATTATTTTGCTCCTCGCGAAGCGGCCATGGCCGGAAGCCCGGCCATGAAAGCTCTTACTTACGCGAAGCTCTTCGCAAAGCCTTCGACCACCGACTTCAGCTTGGCAGCGGTATCGTCGGAGAGGTCGCGGCTGTCGCGGATCGTGTTGAGGATGTCGACGTGCTTGCCGCGCAGCAGCGAGAGCAGGCCGTCCTCGAACGCGCGCACCTTGTTGAGCGAGAGCGGATCGAGATAGCCGTTGGTGCCGGCCCAGATCACGCAGACCTGTTCTTCCATCTTCAGCGGCGAGAACTGCGGCTGCTTGAGGAGCTCGGTGAGGCGCGAACCGCGGTTGAGCAGGCGCTGGGTCGAGGCGTCGAGGTCAGAGCCGAACTGCGCGAACGCCGCCATTTCGCGGTACTGCGCGAGCTCGCCCTTGATCTTGCCGGCGACCTTCTTGGTGGCCTTGGTCTGCGCCGAGGAGCCGACGCGCGACACCGACAGACCGACGTTCACCGCGGGACGGATGCCTTGGAAGAACAGGTCGGTTTCCAGGAAGATCTGACCGTCGGTGATCGAGATGACGTTGGTCGGGATGTAGGCCGACACGTCGTTGGCCTGGGTTTCGATGACCGGCAGCGCCGTCAGCGAGCCCGAACCCTGGTCCTTGTTCAGCTTCGCCGCGCGCTCGAGCAGGCGGGAGTGCAGATAGAACACGTCGCCGGGATAGGCTTCGCGGCCCGGCGGGCGGCGCAGCAGCAGCGACATCTGGCGGTAAGCGACGGCCTGCTTGGACAGATCGTCATAGATGATGACCGCGTGCATGCCGTTGTCGCGGAAGTACTCGCCCATGGTGCAGCCGGTGAACGGCGCGATGTACTGCATCGGCGCCGGATCCGAGGCGGTGGCGGCGACGACGATCGAGTATTCGAGCGCGCCCTGCTCCTCCAGCACCTTCACGAACTGCGCGACGGTCGAACGCTTCTGGCCGACCGCGACGTAGACGCAATACAGCTTGATGTTCTCGTCAGGCTGCGCGTTGAGCGGCTTCTGGTTCAGGATGGTGTCGAGCGCGATCGCGGTCTTGCCGGTCTGACGGTCGCCGATGATCAGCTCGCGCTGGCCGCGGCCGATCGGGATCAGGGCGTCGATCGCCTTGAGGCCGGTGGCCATCGGCTCGCTCACCGACTTGCGCGGAATGATGCCGGGCGCCTTGACGTCGACGCGCATACGCTTGTCGGCCTGGATCGGCCCCTTGCCGTCGATCGGGTTGCCGAGCGCGTCGACGACGCGGCCGAGCAGGCCCTTGCCGACCGGCGCGTCCACGATGGCGCGGGTGCGCTTGACGGTCTGGCCTTCCTTGATCTCGCGGTCGGCACCGAAAATAACGATACCGACGTTGTCGGTTTCGAGGTTCAGCGCCATGCCGCGGGTGCCGTTCTCGAACTCGACCATTTCACCGGCCTGGACGTTGTCCAGACCGTAGACGCGGGCGATACCGTCGCCGACGGACAGCACCTGTCCGACTTCGGAGACTTCAGCTTCCTGGCCGAAATTCTTGATCTGGTCCTTGAGGATCGCGGAAATTTCCGCGGCGCGGATGTCCATCAGCCTGCCTCTTTCATCGCGTGCTTGATCGAATTGAGTTTGGTGCGAAGCGAACCATCCACCATGCGGCTGCCCAGCTTGACGACGAGGCCACCGATGATCGAGCGATCGACTTTCACGTTCAGCGCGACGTCCTTGCCGGTCACCGACTTCAGGGCAACCTTGAGGGCGTCGAGATTCTTGTCCGAGAGCGCTTCCGCCACGGTGACGTCGGCCGTCGTCTCGCCCTTGAACTTGGCAACAAGGGCGAGATAGGCGCGAATGACGTCAGACACCGCGAACAGGCGGCGATTGGCCGTCAGCACTTTCAGGAAATTGCCGGAGATCCCGGCGATACCGGCCTTGGCCAGCACGGCCGAGAGGGCCTTGGACTGGGCGTCGGCGGCAAACACCGGGCTGCGGACGAGGCGCTTCAGATCGGCGCTCTCGGCCAGCAAGGCCTCGAATTTTTCGAGATCGGCTTTGACCTCGTCGACCACTTTCTGGTCGCGGGCCAGTTCAAACAAGGCCGTTGCATAACGGCCGGACACACCTGAAACGGACGTATCTTCTGCAGCCACAGACGCGCTCTTTTTGCTGTCAAACTCGCAAGGGAAAAACCGTCGCCACAAAGCGGCGCCTAGCGATCCAAGCCCTTGGAATTCAAGCGGGACTTCGATTTTCGGCCGACACGGGAGGTGCCGGGTCCGTTAAAATCGCGGCTTTGCTAACATAGCAGGCGCGCACGTGCAACATGACGCCAAATTAAAGGCACGAGGTTCTGTCGCCAGTTCGTCGCAGCCAACAAGGCCGCAACGACAACGATGACGAGTTGGGACCGGCGACCTCCCACGCCGCGGAAAATTGCTGCGTGCCTTGCCGCGGACCCGCCATTGGTTCCTGCCCTCAGCGCATAGCGGCCATGAACACGGATCGCTGAGGCGTGAATTCGACCGCACCAGTTCCACACGCTGAATACTTACCCAATTCTAAACGATCGAGGCGATGACTTCGTTTTACAGTATTAGCAAGTAATCATGAGGTTAACTAATCGTTAAAGCCGAAGCTTACGGGACATCGGCCGAATATCGCGCACCGGTAACAAGATATTTCATGACGACACATTCCGGATTTACTGCCCAATTCACGCCTCATTGGGAATCGAAACGCCAACCCGCTCTCAAACTGATAGGGGCTCCACTAGCCACATATGTGGCAATACTAGCTTAGGGACCACTAAATGCTGTCTTTGAAGACGCTGGGCTCTGTGACCCGGCCGCGCACGGCGATTGCTTTCGTCGCCGCAACTCTCCTCGTCGGTGGAACTGCCACCGAAGCTTCCGCCAAATCCCGGCATCACCGGCACCATCATCACCGGCACCACGCCCAGGCCGATGCCAACGCGACCTCCGATTGGCGTAATGCCAATGCGTCGATGACGCCGACCTCCGGCACGGGCCACAGCTTCTCCGGCATGGCCTCCTATTACGGCAACGAGTCCGGCAGCCGGACCGCCTCGGGCCAGCGCTTCAACCAGAACGCCTTGACCGCGGCGCACCGTTCGCTGCCGTTCGGCACCAAGCTCCGCGTCACCCACCGCGGCCAGAGCGTGGTCGTCACCATCAACGACCGCGGTCCGTTCATTCGCGGCCGTGTCCTCGACCTCTCCACCGGTGCCGCCCGCGCCATCGGCCTCACCGGCGCCGGCGTCGGCCGCGTCACCGCGGAAGTCGTCTCCTAAGGCATTCGAGACGCCTCACGCGCGCAGTTTTCATCAGTTTGATGCGCGCCTGAAACAAGCCCGTGGTCTTGGGGGACCGCGGGCTTTTTTTGTTTGCCGTCGTCACACTCGTGTCCCGGACAAGCTGCAACGCCGCTCGGCGTTGCGGCGCAGAGCCGGGACTCAGGAGCCGCGAGTTCCTCTGCGACATGGGCCCCGGCTCTGCAGCGCATCGTCGAACTGGACGATGCTTCGCATCGCCAGGGAGACGCTGCGCTGCGTCCGGGGCACGCAACGGCGATGGAGGCGCATGCTCTCTCCACACCGTCGTTGCGAGTTGGGACCGGCATTGAGCTGCCGACGCGCGCTGGATGAAACTGTCAATCCAGAATCTTTCCGCGTGTCCCGGACAAGCCGCAGCGCGTGAGCGTTGCGGCGCAGAGCCGGGATCCAGAAGCCGCGAGCTCCTGCGCGAGATGGGCCCCGGTTCTGCAGCGCATCGTCGAACCGGACGATGCTTCGCATCGCCGGGGAGACGCTGCGCTGCGTCCGGGGCACGAGAGGAGAGAGTGGGGCTACAAAAAGCTCTGCGGATCGACGTCCACTTCCAGCTTCTGATTGCCCGTCGGCTTCGGGCAAACCGCGAGCCAGTTGCGCAAATAATCCGACAGATCGAAGCCGCGCGCCGATTTCACCAGGATGCGGAAGCGGTAGCGGCCCTTGATGACGGCGAGCGGCGCTTCGGCCGGCCCCAGCACCACGACGCGCTCGTCGCGCGGCGCCAGCGCGACGAGCTTGCGGCCAAAGCCTTCGGCGCTCGGGCGGTCGCCTGCCGAGATGATCAGGCTCGCGAGCCGGCCGAACGGCGGATAGAGCGTCTTCTCGCGCAGATCGATCTCGCTGTCGTAGAAGGCCTCTCGGTCGCAGGCGATCAGCGCCCTCATTACGGGATGATCGGGCTGATGGGTCTGGAGATAGCCGACGCCGCGGCCCTGCTCGCGCCCGGCGCGGCCGATCACCTGGTTGAGCAATTGCCAGGTGCGTTCTGCGGCGCGCGGGTCGCCGTTGGAGAGGCCGAGATCCGCATCGACCACGCCGACCAGATTGAGCCGCGGGAAGTTGTGACCTTTCGCCACGAGCTGCGTGCCGATGATGATGTCGACGCGGCCCTCCGCGATTTCCGCAAGCTCTGAGCGCATCGTCTCGATCGAGGTGATGAGATCGCTCGACAGCACCATGGTGCGCGCCTCCGGGAACAGCGCCGCCGCCTCCTCCTGCAGGCGCTCGACGCCGGGACCGACCGCGACCAGCGATTCCTCGGCCGAACAGTTCGGGCAGAGATGCGGACGCGGCATCGAGAAGCCGCAATGATGGCAGACCAGGCGCTGGCGGAAGCGGTGATCGACCAGCCAGGCGTCGCAGATGGTGCAGGCGAAGCGATGGCCGCAGGCGCGGCACAAGGTCAGCGGCGCATAGCCGCGGCGATTGAGGAACAAGAGCGCCTGCTCGCGCCGCTCGATCGCGGTTCTGATCTCGCCGGCAAGCCGCGGCGAGATGAAGCGGCCGCGCGCGGGCGGCTCGCGGCGCAGATCGATCGCCTCGATATGCGGCATGTGCTGGCCGCCGAAGCGCGAGGGCAGCGCGATGCGCTGATAGCGGTTCTTGCGGGCATTGACCTCGGATTCGACCGAGGGCGTGGCGGACGCCAGCACGATCGGGATCTTGGCGATATGCGCACGCACCACCGCCATGTCGCGGGCGTGATAGTGCACGCCCTCGTCCTGCTTGTAGGCCTGGTCGTGCTCCTCATCGACCACGATGAGGCCGAGATTGGCGTAGGGGAGAAACAGCGCCGAGCGCGCGCCGACCACGACCGGTGCGGTGCCTGCGGAGATCGCGGCCCAATTGCGCGCGCGGGTGCGCGGCGTGAGCTCGGAGTGCCACTCGATCGGCCGCACGCCAAAACGCTGCGCGAAGCGGTCGAGGAACTGGCCGGTGAGCGCGATTTCCGGCATCAGGATCAGCGACTGTTTTCCGCGGCGGATCGTTTCCGCAACGGCCTCGAAATAGACCTCGGTCTTGCCCGAGCCGGTGACGCCGTCGAGCAGCGCAACGTGAAAGGTACCGTTGGCCGCGAGCGCGCGCATCGCATCCACACCGGCGCGCTGCAGCGGCGAGAAATCCGGACGGCCGAACTCCGGATCGGGGGTCGGCGGCGGCGGAGGCGGCGGCATCGGCTCCACCGTGAGCGTGCCTTCGTCGACGAGGCCGTCGATCACGCCTGAGGAGACGCCGGCTTCCTTGGCCGCCTCGGACTTGCCGTGCAGCAGCCGGTCCGACAGCACCGCGATCACCCGCTGCCGCGCCGGCGTCAGCCGCTTCGGGGGATCGCCGACAAGACGCACGCCGGCGCGCGCCCGCTCCGGGCCGAGAGTCTCTCCCATGCGCAGACACATGCGCAGCACCATGCCGCGGGGGCTCAGCGTGTAATTGGCGACCCAGTCGACCACCGAGCGCAGCTCGGGCTTGAGCGGCGGAATGTCGAGCTTCTCGCTGACCTCCTTGAGGCGGTTGTGCAGGCGCGGATCGGGATTGGCGTTTTCGCCCCAGACCACGGCCAGCACCTCGCGCGGGCCGAGTGGCACGCCGACGAGATCGCCCGCCTTCAGCTCCATGCCGCGCGGCACCTTGTAGGAATAGGTCTGGTCGAGCGCGACCGGCACCAGCACGTCGACCATGCGGGTCGCTGTGGCGGGGGCGGTGCTGCTGCGCGACGTGTGATCCATGAGCTGAGAATCGGAACCCGGGCCTTGAGGCTAGCGCCGCGCGGCGGCCTTAGCGAACGATAAACGAGTGTGATGCGATATACTGTGCGGAATCACCACGTCCAGAGCGCATGAGCAAAGCGGCCGCCCCACAAATCGAGCTCGCCAGCGCCGATCCCTCGATCGCGCAGGAGATGGCGCGCTGGCTGTCGCATCTCGGCGCCGAGCGGCGGCTGTCGCCGAAGACGCTGGAGGCCTATGGCCGCGACTTAAGGCAGTGCCTGGATTTCCTCTGTGCGCATTGGGGCGAGCGCGTCACGCTCAAGCGATTCGCCGCGCTGGAGGCCACCGATGTGCGCGCCTTCATGGCGATGCGTCGCGCCGACGACATTGCCGGCCGCAGCCTGATGCGTGCGCTGGCGGGGCTGCGTTCGTTCGGCCGCTTCCTCGAGCGCGAGGGCAAGGGCAAGGTCGGCGCGCTCTCCGCGATCCGTGCGCCAAAAGTCGCAAAAAGCCTGCCGAAGCCGCTGCCGATGGTATCTGCAAAGCGTCTTGCCGACGCCGACGAGCGCGCCGGCGAGGAACGCGAGACCTGGATTTTGGCGCGCGATGCTGCGGTGATGGCGCTCCTGTACGGCTCCGGCCTGCGCATCTCCGAAGCGCTCGGCCTGAAACGCCGCGAGGTGCCGCGGCCCGGCGAAGGCGACGTGCTCGTCGTCACCGGCAAGGGCAACAAGACCCGCATGGTGCCGGTGCTGCAAAACGTGCTCGCGCTGGTGCAGGAATACGTTGCCATGTGCCCGTATCCGCTGCCCGCCGAGGGCCCGATCTTCGTCGGCGCACGCGGCGGGCCGCTCAGCCCGCGCATCATCCAGCTCGCGATGGAGCGGCTGCGCGGCGCACTGGGACTTCCCGACAGCGCGACGCCGCACGCGCTGCGGCATTCCTTCGCCACGCATCTGCTCTCGCGCGGCGGCGACCTACGCGCCATCCAGGAATTGCTCGGCCATTCCTCGCTCTCGACCACGCAGGTCTACACCGGCATCGATTCCGAGCGGCTGCTTGAGGTCTACGCCAGCGCACATCCGCGGCGCTGACACACTGCAAGCTCTCGTGCCCCGGACGCAGCGCAGCGCTCTCCCGGCGATGCGAAGCATCGTCCGGAGCAGCGATGCGCTGCAGAGCCGGGGCCCATCCGCGGCGAATAGCTGGGTCCCGGCTCTGCGTCGCAGCGTTACACGCCGCGCCGCGTCCGGGACACGAGAGCCGACGAGCTGACACGTTCTTGTCACGATGCGCATGCCTCTTGCGCAGGCCGCGCGGTTCGGTCAATCGTTGCGGAACCGAGGCAGGAGGGATTTATGAGCGCACATGAAAGCATGGAGCATGCCGAGCACGCCGAACACGCGTCCGGCTCGAACAAGAAGATCGCGCTCCTGATCGCTGTCCTGGCGCTGTTCCTGGCCGTCTCGGAGACGCTCGGCAAGGGCGCCCAGACCGAATCGATCAGCAAGAATGTCGAGGCTGCCAATCTCTGGGCGTTCTTCCAGGCCAAGAGCATCCGCCGCACCGTGGTGCAGACCGCGGCCGAGCAGGGCAAGCTGACGCTCGCCGGCACGGGCGATGACGCGCTGAAGGCGTCGGTGCAGAAGCAGGTCGACGACTGGACCAAGACCGCGCAGCGCTACCGCTCCGAGCCCGAGACCGGCGAAGGCACCGAGCAGCTCGCCGAGAAGGCCAAGCACGCCGAGCACGATCGCGACGAGTCGACTGCGAAATACCACCATTTCGAGCTGGCGTCGGCGGCCTTCCAGATCGGCATCGTGCTGGCGTCAGCCACCATCATCACCGGCATGCTCGCGCTGGCCTATGTCAGCGGCGTGCTGACGCTCGCCGGCCTGATCATGACCGCCCTCGGCCTGTGGTGGCCGCATCTGCTGCATTTGCATTAGGGCGCGCGCTGTCGCGCACGCTTGAAGCCACATTATCGCTGTCATGCCCCGCGAAGGCGGGGCATCCAGTACGCCGCAGCGTCTCGGATCTAGCCTCGCTTCCTCTGGAATACTGGATTGCCCGCCTTCGCGGGCAATGACACCGAGTGTGTGGCAATGACAGTGAGTCCGCGGCGAGCAGCTCACCGCGCCTGGTGCACGCTCTTCCTGAAACGCTGGATCTGGCGCAGCGTGCGGGCGGACCAGCCCTCGCCGTTGCCGGCGATCAGCTCGCGGATGCGGCGCTTGATCGGGTCGACCAGCGCATGCGCCTTGGCGCGCAGCTTCATCACGAGATCGTAGATCCGCTCGAACCAGTGCATCTCCAGCAGCTTGGCGCGCGTGACGTCGAACACGAAGGCGGTGACGCCGACGCCGACCAGCTTTGCGAACAGGATCGTGAAGACTGCGCTGGTCCAGTATTCGTGCGCGAGCAGCCACAGGCCGACCAGCTTGAGCGGAAACAGCGGGATGATGGGGACCGCGAACACGACCAGCGTCATGGCCGGCGACAGCGCATCGACGCGCTCCGTCAGCCATTGCTTGAAGCGCGCAAGCGGGATCGCCGCGACGACCTTTGCAACGATCGGCTCGAGATGGTCCCACAGCCAGGCTTCGATCAGGAAGATGATCGCAAGCAGGACCCAGACCGGTTGAAGGAGGCGGCGCAGCATGTGTTTCCCGCCCGGTTCGGCGCTGGGCGCGTCGCTACATATGGATGGCCCGCTTGCCGACTGCAAGCGCGGCTTCCTTGACGGCCTCCGAGCGGGTCGGATGGGCGTGGCAGGTACGCGCGAGATCTTCCGCGCTGCCGCCAAATTCCATGAGAACACAGGCTTCATGGATCATTTCGCCGGCTTCGCGGCCGATAATGTGCACACCGAGCACGCGATCGGTCTTCGCATCTGCGAGAATCTTCACGAAGCCGTCGGTGGTCTGGTTGACCTTGGAGCGGCCGTTGGCGGTAAAGGGAAACTTCCCGACGGTATAGGCCGTGCCCGCCTGCTTCAGCTCCTCCTCGGTCTTGCCGACGGAGGACACTTCCGGCGTGGTATACACGACGCCCGGGATCACATCGTAGTTCACGTGGCCGGCCTGCCCTGCGATGATCTCCGCGACGGCAACGCCTTCGTCCTCGGCCTTGTGCGCGAGCATCGGGCCGGCGACGACGTCGCCGATGGCATAGACGCCTTTGAGGCTGGTGGCGAAATGCGGATCGATCTGCACGCGGCCGCGATTGTCGAGCGCGACGCCGGCTTCCTTCAGGCCGAGCCCATCCGTGTACGGCGTGCGGCCGATGCAGACCAGCACGACGTCGGCTTCGATGGTCTCGGCGGCGCCGCCGGCAGCCGGTTCGATTTTCGCGAGCAATGCCTTGCTGTTCACTTCGACGCCGGTGACCTTCGAACCCAGCTTGAATGCAAATCCCTGCTTTTCCAGCATGCGCTGGAATTGCTTGGCGATCTCGCCGTCCATGCCGGGCAGGATGCGATCGAGGAATTCGACCACCATGACTTCGGATCCGAGCCGGCGCCACACGGAGCCGAGTTCGAGCCCGATCACGCCGGCGCCAATGACCAGCAACCTGCCGGGCACCTTCTCCAGCGACAGCGCGCCGGTCGAGGAGACGATGCGCTTCTCGTCGATCTCGATGCCCTTGAGGCGCGCGATGTCGGAGCCGGTGGCGATCACGATGTTCTTGGTCTCGACCACCTGCGCCTTGCCGTCGGCGGAGACTTCGACCTTGCCGGTCCCCAAGATCTTGCCGGTGCCCTTGAGCACATCGATCTTGTTCTTCTTCATCAGGAACTCGACGCCCTTGACGTTGCCGTCGATGCCCTGCTGCTTGAAGTTCATCATCGAAGGCAGATCGAGCTTCGGCGCCGAGACGCTGACGCCCATCTTCGCGAAGGAATGGCCGGCTTCCTCGAACATTTCGGAGGCATGCAGCAGCGCCTTCGAGGGCATGCAGCCGACATTGAGACAGGTGCCGCCGAGCGTTGAGTTCTTTTCGACCACGGCGACTTTCATGCCGAGCTGGCTAGCGCGCACTGCGCAGACATATCCGCCCGGTCCGGTGCCGATGACGACGAGATCGTAGATAGCCATGAGAGAAAGTCCCGTAGGTTTAGCGTGATAGAGATGTGTCAGCGTCCGCGCGGCGCGTCAGCGTCCGCCGGACACATCGAGAATGGCTGAGGTGACGTAGGAGGCCTCGTCCGACAGCAGCCAGACGATGGCGTTGGCGATTTCGTCGGCGGTGCCGACGCGCTTCATCGGCACCAGATGGGCCAGACGATGGGCGCGATCGGGCTCGCCGCCGGCGGCGTGGATTTCGGTGTCGATCAGGCCCGGGCGGATGCCCGCGACACGGATGCCTTCGTTCGCAACCTCATAGCCGAGGCCGATGGTGAAGGAATCGATCGCGCCCTTGGACGCGGCATAGTCGACATAGGTGTTGGGCGAGCCGAGCTTGGCGGCGACCGACGACAGGTTGACGATGACACCGCCCTTGCCGCCATGCTTGGTCGACATCCGTTTCACCGCCTCGCGCGCGCAGAGCATGGAGCCGGTGACGTTGACCGCCATGACGCGCTGGATGCGCTCGGCCGACATCTCGTCGACGCGCACGCCGCTCTTGCCGACGATGCCGCCATTGTTGACGAGGGCGCCGAGGATGCCGAACTTGTCGGCAGCCTTGAACAGGTTGAGGATGTCGCTTTCCTCGGCGACATCGCATTTCACCGCGATGGCCTTGCCGCCCTTGGCCTCGATCTGCGCGACCACCTCGTCGGCGGCCTGCTTGTTGCTGGCATAGCCGACCACGACGCGAAAGCCGCGCGCGGCCGCCGCAATTGCGGTCGCCCGCCCGATGCCGCGGCTGCCGCCGGTGATGACAACGACCTTATCCGTCACGCGCGCCTCCATGGTTCGACATGCGCCGTCGCGCGATAATGCGACGGCGCTCGCAGAGCATCAGGGATCAGAGATCGAGCACCAGGCGCGCCGGATCTTCCAGGCTCTCCTTGACGCGGACCAGGAAGGTGACGGCTTCCTTGCCGTCGATGACGCGGTGATCGTAGGACAGCGCCAGGTACATCATCGGGCGCACCTCGATCTTGCCGCCGACGACCATCGGCCGCTCCTGGATCTTGTGCATGCCGAGGATGCCGGACTGCGGCGCGTTCAGGATCGGGGTCGACATCAGCGAGCCGTAGATGCCGCCATTGGTGATGGTGAAGGTGCCGCCCTGCATCTCGTCGATCTTGAGCTGGCCGTCACGGGCGCGGCGGCCGAAATCGGCGATGCTCTTCTCGATGTCGGAGATCGACTTGTGGTCGCAGTCGCGCACCACCGGCACGACCAGGCCCTTGTCGGTGCCGACGGCGACGCCGATGTGGTAATAGTTCTTGTAGATCAAATCGCTGCCGTCGATCTCGGCGTTGACGGCCGGGATGTCCTTCAGCGCCTGCACGACGGCCTTGGTGAAGAAGCCCATGAAGCCGAGCTTGGCGCCATGCTTCTTCTCGAACGCGTCCTTGTAGTGCGCGCGCAGCGCCATGACGTTGGTCATGTCGACCTCGTTGAAGGTCGTGAGCATGGCGGCGGTGTTCTGCACGTCCTTGAGGCGGCGCGCGATGGTCTGGCGCAGGCGGGTCATCTTGACGCGCTCTTCGCGGGCGGCGTCATCGGCCGGCGACGGCGCGCGGACCTGTACGGCGGCGGCGGGCTGGGTGGCCGGGGGCGGCGCCGACGCGGCGCGCTCGATCGCAGCTAACATGTCGCCCTTGGTGACGCGGCCATCCTTGCCGGAGCCCGGAACGGTGGAGGCGTCGATGCCGGTCTCGGCCGACAGCTTGCGCACGGACGGGGCGAGCGGGGCGTCGGCCGGCGGCGCCTTGGCGGCAGCGGGAGCCGGCGCGGGAGCAGCAGCGGCGGCCGCAGGAGCAGCAGCCTTGGCCGGCGCGGCGGCGGGCTTGGCAGCGCCGGCACCGTCGGTGATCTGGCCGAGCAGCGCGCCGACCGCGACGGTCGCACCATCGGCGGCGATGATCTCGCTCAGCGTACCCGCGGAGGGCGCGGGGACCTCGATGGTGACCTTGTCGGTCTCGAGCTCCACCAAGGGCTCGTCGACGGCGACGGGATCGCCGGCCTTCTTGAACCAGCGGCCGATGGTAGCCTCGGTGACGGATTCGCCGAGCGTCGGCACACGAATTTCAGTCATGGTCTCTTCCTTAAGGGATCGCCGATAGCGGTCATGAATTCATACGTCATTGCCCGCGAAGGCGGGCAATCCAGTACGCCATGACCTTCGTGATTAGAACGAACGCCGCGGAGTACTGGATGCCCCGCCTTCGCGGGGCATGACAGGGTCGTTAAAAACTTCTCAGCTCAGTGCTTCGTCCAGGAACGCCTTCAGCTGAGCCTGGTGCTTGGACATCAGACCCGTGGCGGTCGCGGCGGAAGCGGCGCGGCCGACATAACGCGGACGCCGGCTCGCACCGTTCACCTGGTTCAGCACCCATTCCAGATAGGGTTCGATGAAGTGCCAGGCGCCCATGTTGCGGGGCTCTTCCTGGCACCACACCACTTCGGCCTTCTTGAAGCGCGACAGCTCGGCCACCAGCGCCTTCAGCGGTACCGGATAGAGCTGCTCGACGCGCATCAGGTAGATGTCGTCGATGCCGCGCTTCTCGCGCTCCTCGTAGAGGTCGTAATAGACCTTGCCGGAGCACAGCACGATGCGGCGGATCTTCTCGTCCGGAACGAGCTTGACGGCTTCGTTCGGCAGCATCTGGGCGTCATCGTAGAGGATGCGATGGAAGGTCGTGCCCTTCGCCAGCTCTTCGAGACGCGACACTGCCCGCTTGTGGCGCAGCAGCGACTTCGGCGTCATCATGATCAGCGGCTTGCGGATCTCGCGATGCAGCTGCCGGCGCAGCGCGTGGAAGTAGTTCGCCGGCGTGGTCGGGTAGACCACCTGCATGTTGTCCTCCGCGCACATCTGCAGGTAACGCTCGAGGCGCGCCGAGGAGTGCTCCGGTCCCTGGCCCTCATAGCCGTGCGGCAGCAGGCAGACGAGGCCGGACATGCGCAGCCATTTGCGTTCGCCCGAGGAGATGAACTGGTCGAACACGACCTGCGCGCCGTTGGCGAAGTCGCCGAATTGGGCTTCCCACAGCGTCAGCGTGTTCGGCTCGGCGAGCGAATAGCCGTATTCGAAGCCGAGCACGGCCTCTTCCGACAGCAGCGAGTTGATGACCTCGTAGTGGCCCTGCTCGTGACCCAGATGGTTGAACGGCGTGTAGCGGCTCTCGTCCTCCTGGTCGATCAGGACCGAGTGGCGCTGCGAGAAGGTGCCGCGCTCCGAGTCCTGTCCGGACAGGCGGACGTGGTGGTTTTCGTTGAGCAGCGAGCAGAACGCCAGCGCCTCGCCGGTCGCCCAGTCGATGCCGGTACCGGTATCGATCGCCTTCGAGCGGTTATCGAGGAAACGCTGGATGGTGCGGTGAACGCGGAAGCCGTCCGGAACCTTGGTGATCTTGCGGCCGATGTCCTTCAGCGTGGCGATGTCGACGCCGGTGACGCCGCGCCGCGCATCCTCCTCCTGATCGGCGATCTTGAAGCCCGCCCACTTGCCGTCGAGCCAGTCGGCCTTGTTCGGCTTGTAGGAGGTGCCGGCCTCGAACTCGGCATCGAGCCGCGCGCGCCAGTCGGCCTTCAGCTTGTCGACCTCACCCTCGGTGACCACGCCCTCGGCGATCAGGCGCTTGGCATAGAGCGACAGCGTCGACGGATGGGCCGCGATCCGCTTGTACATGACCGGCTGGGTGAACGCCGGCTCATCGCCCTCGTTGTGGCCGTAGCGCCGATAGCACCACATGTCGATGACGACGGGCTTGTGGAACTTCTGCCGGAATTCGGTCGCGACCTTGGCGGCGAACACCACCGCTTCCGGATCATCGCCGTTGACGTGGAAGATCGGCGCATCGATCATCTTCGCCACATCCGACGGGTAAGGCGAGGAACGAGAATAACGCGGATAGGTGGTGAAGCCGATCTGGTTGTTGACGATGAAGTGCACGGAGCCGCCGGTGCGGTAGCCCTTCAGGTCCGACAGGCCGAAGCATTCGGCGACCACGCCCTGGCCGGCGAACGCGGCGTCGCCGTGCATCAGGAGCGGCATCACGGAAATGCGCATATCCGGCGGATCGCCGTGCTGGTCCTGCTTCGCGCGCACCTTGCCGAGCACCACGGGATCGACGATCTCGAGATGCGAGGGGTTGGCGGTCAGTGACAGGTGGATGCGGTTGCCGTCGAACTCGCGGTCCGAGGAGGCGCCGAGGTGATACTTGACGTCGCCGGAGCCTTCGACGTCCTCCGGGTTGGCGGAGCCGCCCTTGAACTCGTGAAACAGTGCGCGGTGCGACTTGGCCATCACCTGCGTCAGCACGTTGAGGCGGCCGCGATGCGGCATGCCGAGCACGATTTCCTTCACGCCGAGATTGCCGCCGCGCTTGATGATCTGCTCGAGCGCGGGGATCAGCGATTCACCGCCGTCGAGGCCGAAGCGCTTGGTGCCGGTGAACTTGGTGTCGCAGAATTTTTCAAAACCTTCGGTTTCGACCAGCTTCATCAGGATGGCGCGGCGGCCTTCGCGGGTGAACGAGATTTCCTTGTCCGGACCCTCGATGCGCTCCTGGATCCAGGCCTTCTGCGCGGCATTGCTGATATGCATGAACTCGACGCCGAGCGTCTGGCAGTAGGTGCGCTCGCAGATCGCGGTGATCTCGCGAAGCGTGCCGTATTCGAGGCCGAGCACGTGATCGAGGAAGATCTTGCGGTCGAAATCGGCCTCGCTGAAGCCGTAGGTGCGCGGGTCGAGCTCTTCGCGGTTGCGCTGGGCTTCGATGCCGAGCGGATCGAGCTTGGCGTGGAAGTGGCCGCGCATGCGGTAGGAGCGGATCAGCATGAGGGCGCGGACGGAGTCCCGTGTCGCCTGAAGCACGTCGGCGGAGGAGATATCGACGCCCTTGTCGCCTCCCTTGGCCTGCGCCTTGGCGGCGATCTTGGCACCGACCGCCTTCTCGACCTCAGCCCAGTTGCCGTCGAGGGCCGAGGTGAGGTCGTCCTTCGGCGTCAGCGGCCAGTTGTCCCGCTCCCAGGACGGCCCCTCCGCGTTCTTCCGGACGTCGGCGGGCTGGTCGTTGAGGCTCTTGAAGAACTCCTGCCACTCGGCGTCGACCGAGGAGGGGTCCTTCTCGTAGCGGGCGTAGATTTCGTCGATGTAGGTGGCGTTGGTGCCCTGCAAAAAGGATGACAGGGCAAAGGCTGCGTTCGCGTCCTGGCGAGACATACTTGAGTTCCTGGCGATTTCGGTTCGCGCATAACAAACGGCGCTGGCGCCGAGCTCCCCGGCAGAGGCTCGGCGCGACAGGCACCCTTTACCCTATTTGCTGCGAAACTTCGCCCGGAAAAGCACGAAGAAGTGAATTAGCCCTTCAACTTTTCGGCAAGCGTATGGCCGAGGCGCGCGGGTGACGGGGACACTGTAATCCCTGCGGATTTCATCGCCTCGGTCTTGGAACCGGCGTCGCCCTTGCCGCCCGAGATGATCGCGCCGGCATGGCCCATGCGGCGGCCGGGAGGGGCAGTGACGCCGGCGATGAAGCCGACCATCGGCTTCTTGCGGCCGCGCTTGGCTTCGTCCTTGAGGAACTGGGCGGCGTCCTCCTCGGCGGAACCGCCGATCTCGCCAATCATGATGATCGATTCGGTCTTGGGGTCGGCGAGCAGCATCTCCAGCACGTCGATGAACTCGGTACCCTTGACCGGGTCGCCGCCGATGCCGACCGCGGTGGTCTGGCCGAGGCCTTCCTGGGAGGTCTGGAACACGGCCTCATAGGTCAGCGTGCCGGAGCGGGAGACGATGCCGACCGAGCCGGTCTTGAAGATGTTGGCGGGCATGATGCCGATCTTGCACTCGCCGGCGGTCATGACGCCCGGGCAGTTCGGCCCGATCAGGCGCGACTTGGAGCCGATCAGCGAGCGCTTCACGCGCACCATGTCGATGACTGGAATGCCCTCGGTGATGCAGACGATCAGCGGGATCTCGGCGTCGATGGCTTCGCAGATCGCATCCGCCGCGCCCGGCGGCGGCACGTAGATCACCGACGCATCGGCGCCGGTCTTCTCACGCGCCTCGCGCACGGTGTCGAACACCGGCAGGCCCAGATGCGTCGCGCCGCCTTTGCCCGGCGAGGTGCCGCCGACCATCTTGGTGCCATAGGCGATCGCGGCCTCGGAATGGAAGGTGCCGTTCTTGCCGGTGAAGCCCTGGCAGATGACCTTGGTGTTCTTGTCGATCAGGATGGACATGAGGTCTGCTTTCGCGAAACTAACAGAGTGAGAGGGTCAGTGGATGCGGCGGTAGACGCCGGTGAGGACATCGGACCAGCCTTCCGCGTCCGGCGAGAACTGGATCTTCAACGAGTAGGAATCCTCATTGATGATCTCGTAGACGTGGCGCGCATTGCCGCGGAGCGAGCCGCGCACCAGCGTCAGGGTCTTGCCGACCCACCCGCCGGAGGCGGGCGAGGGCGGCGTGTAGCCGAGCGAGTCGTACCAGAATAATTTGTAGGTCCGGTCGTCACGGTCGTAGGTGAAGATGCCGTGGGTCGCGAAGACCTGCTTGCCGTCGCGCATCTGCACCGCGTCCTGAATCAGATAAAATCCATTCAGGTCCATGCGCGCGACGACGTGCGACGTGGCCGGCCCGCCTTCGGTCCAGCGCGACGGGAAGACCATCTCCTCGCCATTCCATTCGCCGGCGAACGCGGCGAGGCGCGTATGCTCTGCAAGCGGAGATGATGCGGCGAGATGGTCCTGGGCCATGGCCTTAGCCTCCCTTGACGGCCTTCACGATCTTCTGCGCGGCGTCGTCGAGGTTGTCGGCCGGCACCACGTTCAGTCCGGATTCACGGATGATCTTCTTGCCGAGCTCGACATTGGTGCCTTCGAGGCGGACCACCAGCGGCACGCTGAGGCCGACTTCACGCACCGCCGCCGTGACGCCCTCGGCGATCACGTCGCACTTCATGATGCCGCCGAAGATGTTGACCAGGATGCCCTTCACGTTGGGGTCGGCGGTGATGATCTTGAAGGCGGCGGCGACCTTCTCCTTGCTGGCGCTGCCGCCGACGTCGAGGAAGTTGGCGGGCGACATGCCGTAGAGCTTGATGATGTCCATCGTCGCCATGGCGAGACCGGCGCCGTTGACCATGCAGCCGATGTTGCCGTCGAGGGTGACGTAGTTGAGGTCGTACTTGGACGCCTCGATCTCCTTGGCGTCTTCCTCGGTCTCGTCGCGCAGCGCGAGCACCTCGGGGTGACGGAACAGCGCGTTGTCGTCGAACGACACCTTGGCGTCGAGCACGCGGAGCTGGCCCTGCTTGGTCACGACCAGCGGGTTGATCTCCAGCATCGACATGTCCTTGGCGACGAAGGCCGCGTAGAGCTGCGCGGTGAGCTTCTCGGCCTGCTTGGCGAGGTCGCCCGAGAGGTTCAGCGCCTTCGCAACGGTGCGGCCGTGATGGCCCATGACGCCGGTGGCGGGATCGACCGAGAAGGTGACGATCTTCTCGGGCGTGTTGTGCGCGACGTCCTCGATGTTGACGCCGCCTTCGGTCGAGACGACGAAGGAGACGCGCGAGGTCTCGCGGTCGACCAGGATGGAGAGATAGAACTCCTTGTCGATGTCGGAGCCGTCCTCGATGTAGAGGCGGTTGACCTGCTTGCCGGCGGGGCCGGTCTGCACGGTCACCAGCGTTGCGCCCAGCATCTGCTTGGCGAACTCGGAGACCTCGGCGGCCGATTTGGCGATGCGGACGCCGCCCTTGTCGCCGGCCGAGGCTTCCTTGAACTTGCCCTTGCCACGGCCGCCGGCATGGATCTGGCTCTTCACCACATAGACCGGACCGGGCAGCGCCTTGGCGGCAGCTTCCGCGTCGGTCGCTTTAAGGACCGGCACGCCCTTGGAGATCGGGACGCCGAACTCACCAAGCAGCGCTTTGGCCTGATATTCATGGATATTCATATGGTCGCTCCCTGAACCCGCGGGCGGTGACCCCATGGGCCCACCTCAGTCTTGTGGCTGGCATACCATATACCACAGGAACTGCAACCCGGATTCTTTGACTTCGAGATCTCTGGACTGCCGAACCCGGAACCCGCCCAGCCTTTCAAGTGCTGCAGCGGCTCCCGGAAGTGAAACCGCCGAAGACCGGTTTTCGATCTTCGGCGGGGGATTGTCTGCGCCTTAGCGGCCGAGAAGATCGGGGGCGATCTTCTTGCAGGCGTCGACCAGGCCCTGCACGGCGCCGACCGACTTGTCGAAGGCCTCGCGGTCCTTGCCGGCGAGCTCGATCTCGACGACGCGCTCGACGCCCTTGGAGCCGATCACGACGGGCACGCCGACATACATGTCCTTCACGCTGTACTCGCCGTTGAGATAGGCGGCGCAGGGCAGCACGCGCTTCTTGTCCCTCAGATAGCTCTCGGCCATCGCGATTGCGGAGGCGGCCGGGGCGTAGAAGGCCGAGCCGGTCTTGAGCAGGTTGACGATCTCGGCGCCGCCGTTGCGGGTGCGGTCGACGATCTCGTCGAGACGCGCCTGCGAGGTCCAGCCCATCTTGACGAGGTCGGGCAGCGGGATGCCGGCGACGGTGGAGTACTTCACCAGCGGCACCATGGTATCGCCATGGCCGCCGAGCACGAAGGCGGTGACGTCCTCGACCGAGACGTTGAACTCGTCGGCCAGGAAGTAGCGGAAGCGCGCGGAATCCAGCACGCCGGCCATGCCGACGACCTTCTTGTGCGGCAGGCCAGATGCCTTCTGCAGAGCCCAGACCATCGCGTCGAGCGGGTTGGTGATGCAGATGACGAAGGCGTCGGGGGCGTACTTCTTGATGCCGGCGCCGACCTGCTCCATGACCTTGAGGTTGATGGAGAGAAGATCATCGCGGCTCATGCCGGGCTTGCGCGGCACGCCGGCGGTGACGATGCAGACTTTTGCGTTCTCGAGCGCCTCGTAGGAGTTCGCGCCGGTGTAGTGCGCATCAAAACCGTCGACCGGCGAGGACTGCGCGATGTCGAGCGCCTTGCCCTGCGGCACGCCCTCGGCGATGTCGAACATCACGACGTCGCCCAGTTCTTTCAGGCCGATGAGGTGAGCCAGCGTTCCGCCGATCTGACCGGAGCCAATCAAAGCAATCTTGTCGCGCGCCATGTGAACCTGTCCTTTAGACACGTAAGGAGGGGAAAACTGAGACGGGTGGTTATCCCTTTCGTCTCCCCCGTTCAAGTCGGTGGATGCCCAATTGTCGGGCTTGGCGCGATTCCGGCCAGCGAACCCTACACCGTCATTCCGGGGCGCCCGCGCCATTGCGCGGACGAACCCGGAATCTCGAAATTGTCGCGCGAGATTCCGGGTTCGCGCTGACGCGCGCCCCGCAATGACAGCGCTGGCAAATAGGACTTAAGTCTCTACCAGGCCCTTGGTCGAGCCGCTGGCGGTGGAATCCTTGCGGCCGTGGGCCAGCGCCAAATAGGACTCCGAGCTCATCTCGATCAGGCGTGACGCGGTCCGCTTGAACTCGTTGGCCTCGTTGCCCTCGTCGGCGAGGTAGAGCGAGATCGGGTTGGCATCGGCCGAGGCCATCAGCTTCACGGCGTTGTCATAGAGCGCGTCGATCAGCGTGATGAAGCGCTTGGCCGCGTTGCGCTGGGAGAAATCCATCACTGGAATATGGTCGACCAGGATGGTGTGATAGTCGTGCGCCAGCCTGAGGTAGTCGGATGCACCTAACGGCTTCTCGCAGAGATCGGCGAACGAGAACCGCGCCACGCCATGGGCCGAGCACGGCACGTGCAGGATGCGGCCCTTGATCGAGATATCGCGCGACCTGCATGTGGCGCCGCCCGACATCCGCTTCCAGGCGCGGTCGAGCGCGGCGTCCGCATCGCCATCGGCCGGCGTCAGCCACATCGGCACGCCCTGCAGCTTCTCCAGACGGAAGTCGGTGCGCGCATCGAGCCGCGCGACGTCCATGTGGCCGGTGATCTGCTTGATGAAGGGCAGGAACAGCGAGCGGTTCAAGCCGCCCTTGTAGAGATCGTCGGGCGCGACGTTGGAGGTCGCGACCACGACGGTGCCGAGCTCGAACAGTTTCGCGAACAGGCGTCCCAGGATCATCGCATCGGCGATGTCGGTGACGTGGAATTCGTCGAAGCAGAGCAGCCAGCTCTCCTCGAAGATCGCGTTCGCCGTCAGCGCGATGACGTCACCGTCGGCGATCTCGCCGCGCGCGATGCCCTGGCGATAGTCGTAGATGCGCTCGTGCACATCCGCCATGAACTCGTGGAAATGCGCACGGCGCTTGTGCTCGACCGAGGCCTGCTGGAAGAACAGATCCATCAGCATGGTCTTGCCGCGGCCGACCTCGCCATGGATGTAGAGCCCGCGCGGCGCATCGTCCTTGTCATTGCTGCTGAACAGGCGGCTGAGCAGGCCCTGCTTGCGCTGCGGCTTGTAGGTGGCGAGCCGCTGGTCGAGCGCCGCATAGACCTCGGCGACCTCGGCCTGCGCGGCATCGGGCTCGATCGCGCCGGACGCGATCTCGGCCTGGTAGGCTTCGCTGAAGGGGGAACTGGGGATGGAGAGCATGGCCCTTTACCGCCAGAGACCGGCGGAAATTGCAAGCCGTCAATTGGTGCGGGGCGCTATGCGCTTTCTTCTCCCTCGCCCCGTTCTTACGGGGAGAGGGCTGGGGTGAGGGGCCTCTCTCCACACGCGAGATGGTCGAGAGACCTGTACCCCCTCACCCGAATTCGATCTGCGATCGAATTCGACCTCTCCCCGCAAGCGGGGAGAGGTAAAGAAGAGCTCACTCACACAGCTCGTAGGCGTCCTCGACCACATACGGCCCGCCGCCAGTCGAGGCACGCGACGAGAACAGCACGAAGCGTTCGGCCATGAAGGCCTTGCTCGGGAAGTAGCCGCGCAGCGAGAGATAGTCGGCGACGTCGCGATCGGAGGCGTCGTGCAGCCGGGCCAGCGTGACATGCGGAATGTACTTGCGTCCCTCCGGATCGAGGCCGATCCGCTGCATCATACGTTCGAGCTCGGCCTGAAGCTCCATCAGCGGCTTGCTCGGCGCGATCGTCGCAACGACTGCTCGCGGTTTGCGGCCGCCAAAACTCGTCAGCCCCTGCACCTTCACCTCGAACGGCTTGCGGTCGACGCGAAACAGCATCGAGGCGATCTCGTTGGCGGAAGCGCCGTCGATGTCGCCGATGAAGCGCAAGGTGACGTGATAATTTTCGGGATCGATCCAGCGGGCGCCGGGGAGGCCACCCCTCAAGTTGGAAAGCGACTGGCCGATCTCGGCCGGAATTTCCAGACCCGTGAACAAACGCGGCATCGTTTCGCACTCCCGATGCTTGGGTACAGCCCTCGAGCTAAGGACCATATCCAAATTAGAGCCGGCGACGAATCACCGGTACCCTGATTCCTATCGCAGTTGTGTGACTCTGCGAAGCATGCCGCGCCTCACCCCGGCAAAACCTTGGGAATTACGCTGAGCGCTGCCTGCTTTTCAACGCCGCTGCCCAGCGATCGTGCCAAGGAATGCCTCCACCGTGGGCATGATGCTGCCGACGATGATGTCGACGCCGGCCGCAGTCGGATGAATGCCGTCGGCCTGGTTGAGCTTGGCGTCGGCCGCGACGCCATCGAGGAAGAACGGATAGAGCGGCACGTCGAACCGTTTCGCCAGATCCGGATAAATCGAATTGAAGCGCGCGGCATAGTCGTCGCCGTAATTCGGCGGCGCCAGCATGCCGCACAGCATCACCGCGATCTTGCGCGCCTTGAGCCGCTGGATGATGTCGGTCAGCGCAGCGCGCGTCAAATCGGGATCGATGCCACGCAGCGCGTCGTTGGCGCCGAGCTCGACGATCACGCCATCGGTTCCATCGGGCACCGACCAGTCGAGCCGGTCGCGGCCGCCGGAGGTGGTGTCGCCGGACACCCCGGCATTGGTCATGTCGACCGTTATACCTTTGGTCTGCAAGGCTTTTTGAAGCTTCTGGGGGAACGCCTCCTGGGCTGGGAGGCCGAGACCGGCGCTCAAGGAATCGCCGAGAACGACAAGCCTGACCGGCTGTGTCGCGCCCGCCCGAGCGGGGGGCGCAATTGTCATCAAGGCGAGCATCAACACGGCTATGTGCATGAACAATCCGTAACGCCTCTCGACCGCGCTATCGGAGTTGCCATATGACCGGACCATGGACACCTATTCCTCTTCGCTCGCCACGACCGCGATGGACACCATCGCCATCTCCAACGTCAATCTCTCATTGGGCACGGGCGCGGCACGCGTTCACATCCTCAAGGACATCAGCCTGCGCGTCGCCTCGGGCGAGACGATCGGCCTGATCGGCCCGTCAGGCTCGGGCAAATCCACGCTGCTGATGGTGATGGCGGGGCTGGAGCGTCCTGATAGCGGGGAGGTGGTGGTTTCAGGCACGGCTTTCAATGCCCTCGACGAGGACGCACTCGCGCGCTTTCGCGGCCGCCAGGTCGGCATCGTCTTCCAGTCCTTCCATCTGATCCCGACCATGACGGCGCTGGAGAACGTCGCGGTGCCGCTCGAGCTTGCCGGCAATCCGGATGCCGCGAGGCGCGCGGCGCAGGAGCTGCAATCGGTCGGGCTCGGCGACCGCCTGCATCACTATCCGACCCAGCTCTCCGGCGGCGAGCAGCAGCGCGTGGCGCTCGCGCGCGCGCTGGCGCCCGATCCCGCGATCCTCGTCGCCGACGAGCCCACTGGCAATCTCGACGAGACAACCGGAAAGCAGATCGTCGATCTCCTGTTCAGCAAGCACGCCGAGCGCGGCATGACCCTGGTGCTGGTGACGCACGATTCCTCGCTCGCGCATCGCTGCGATCGCGTCATCCGCCTGCGCTCCGGGCGCATCGACACGCAGTCCGCACCGGCATGAGCGCTTTGGTCGAATCGTTCGCGAAGCCGGGCGGCGTCGCGCTGTCGCTGCGCTATGCGCTGCGCGAATTACGCGGGGGCCTGCGCGGCTTCTATGTCTTCATCGCCTGCATCGCGCTCGGCGTGATGGCGATTGCCGGCGTCGGCTCGGTCTCCGCAAGCCTGAGCGATGGTCTTGCCCGCGAAGGCCGCACGCTGCTCGGCGGCGACGTCTCTTTCGTGCTGTTCCAGCGCGAGGCCAGGCCGGAAGAGGTCGCGTTCCTGCGCTCGCGCGGCACGCTCTCGACCGCGGCGACCTTGCGCGGCATGGCGCGCACGACGGATGGCAAGCTGGCACTGGTCGAGATGAAGGCGGTCGACGACACCTATCCGATGCTGGGACAGCTGACGCTGGCGCCACAGCTGCCGATGGCCGATCTGCTCGCCGAGCATGACGGCGCGTTCGGCGCCGCCGCCGATCCGACGCTGCTGGCGCGGCTTTCTCTCAAGACCGGCGACCGCGTCACGATCGGGTCCGCAACGTTCCAGATCCGCTCCACTGTCGAAGCCGAGCCCGACAAGCTCGCCGGCGGCATCGGATTCGGGCCGCGCTTCCTGATCAGCGAGGCGGCCTTGCGCGCCACCGGCCTGATCCAGCCCGGCAGCCTGGTGCGCTGGGTCTACCGGGTCAAGCTGCCCGAAGCCGCGAACAACGAGCGCGCGACCGAAGCCTTCATCTCGGACGCGCGCAACGCTGCGCCGCAGGCCGGCTGGGAGATCCGCAGCCGCTCCAACGCCTCGCCGCAGCTCGAGCGCAACATCAACCGCTTCACCCAGTTCCTGACCCTGGTCGGCCTTGCCGCGCTTCTGGTCGGCGGCGTCGGCGTCGCCAATGCCGTGAAGAGCCATATCGACCGCCGGCTCGAGGTGATCGCGGCCCTCAAGGCCGTCGGCGCCACCGGGCGCGACGTCTTCGGCATCTATCTCGCGCAGGTCATCCTGCTCGCGGGCATCGGCTCGGTGATCGGTCTTATGCTCGGCGCCGCCATGCCCTTCGCCATCGTCGGCCTGTTCGGCAAGCTCTTGCCGCTGCCGGTGGTACCGGCCGTGCACGCCGACGAGCTCGCACTGTCCTTCGTCTATGGCCTGCTCACTGCGCTCGCCTTCGGCCTGTGGCCGCTCGGCCGCGTGCACGACGTGCCGGTGGCCGCGCTGTTCCGCGACACCATCAGCTCCGAATGGCACCGCCCGCGCGCGAGCTATCTCGTATTCATGGGCGTGGTGATCGCGCTGCTCATCGCGGTCGTGATCGGTCTGTCGTTCGACAAGCGCATCGCCGCGGTGTTCGTGGCCTCCTCCGTCGTCGTGTTCGCCTTGCTGCGCGGCATCGCCGCCCTGCTGATGGCCATCGCGCGACGGCTGCCGCGGACCCGGCTGCCGATGCTGCGGCTTGCGATCGCCAACATCCACCGGCCAGGCGCGCTGACGCCGTCCGTCGTGCTGTCGCTCGGCCTCGGGCTCGCCGTGCTCGTCACCATCACCCAGATCGACGGCAATCTGCGCCGGCAGTTCCTCGCGGCTCTCCCCGATCGGGCGCCATCCTTTTTCTTCATCGACATCCCGAGCACGCAGGCCGAGCAGTTCGATGGCTATCTGCGCCAGATCGCCCCAAGCGCAAGGATCGAGGACGTGCCGATGCTGCGCGGGCGCATCGTGGCCGCGCGCGGGGTGCGTGCCGAGGAGCTCAAGCCGACCACGGATTCCGAATGGGTGCTGCAGAGCGACCGCGGCCTGACCTATACCGGCGAGCTGCCGAAGGGTTCCAAGGTGGTCGAGGGCGAGTGGTGGAGCGCGGACTATTCCGGCCCGCCGCTGGTCTCGATGGAGAAGAAGATCGCCGACGGTTTAGGCCTCAAGCTCGGGGACGAGGTGGTGGTCAACGTGCTCGGCCGCGACATCCCGGCGAAGATCAGCAATTTGCGCAACATCGACTGGCAGGGGCTCGGCATCAATTTCGTCCTCGTCTTCTCGCCCAACGCCTTCAAGGGCGCGCCGCACACCCATATCGCGACGCTGACGGAGACGGGCGGAAATGCGGCAGGCGACGGCAAGATCATCAAGGAGGTCGCCGACGCCTATCCGATGGTGACGAGCGTGCGCGTGCGCGAGGTGATGGAGACGGTCGGCTCGGTGGTGACCAATCTGGCGCTGGCGATCCGCGGCGCCAGCGCCGTGACCCTGATCTCGGCGATCCTGGTGCTGGGCGGCGCGCTCGCCGCCGGCCACCGTCACCGGGTCTATGATGCGGTGATCCTGAAGACGCTGGGCGCGACGCGACTGCGGCTGCTCGGCGCCTATGCCCTCGAATACCTCCTGATCGGGCTCGCCACCGCGGTGTTCGGCGTGATCGCCGGCAGCATCGCGGCCTGGATGATCGTGACGCGGCTGATGACGCTGAGCTTCGTCTGGCAGGCCGGCAGCGCGGCCGGCGTGGTCGCGGCCGCCCTGGTCGTCACCGTCGGGCTCGGGCTCGCCGGCACGCTCCTGGCGTTGAACAAAAAGCCCGCCACGGTGTTGCGGAATTTGTGACAAATGGTAGCGGCCAGCCGCGCGGGAGCGAAATCGCACGATTCCTGCGATTAACCACGTCCGCTCGTCAGGATTGCAGCCAAGGGCGACATTCGGCCGCGCGTGGACGGTTGCAGCGAATGTGTTAGTTTCCCACATATCGAATGGGTTCGGAGACCCGATTGTTAGCCAAAATTTAGTCGGCCGGCAGCGGTATCCGAGATAGAATTTGACGAACCGGCGGCATGGCGACCCTCATGCCGGACCGGACCAACCAACGGGAATTCGACCATGTCGGACCTAGACCGTAACTACGCTTCTCCTTTCGGCAGGGCCGCCGGGCGCGTTGACGCCGCGACGGTCGATGCCGGCCTGCGCGCTTACATGCTGCGCATCTACAACTACATGAGCGTTGGCCTGGCCATCACCGGCCTTGCCGCGCTCGGCGTCTACATGGCCGCCGTGACCGACGTTCCGACGGCGGACGCCGTCCGCGTCGGCAAGCTGTTCCTGACGCCGTTCGGCTACGCCATGTTCGTCAGCCCGCTGAAGTGGCTGTTCATGCTCGCGCCGCTCGCGATGGTGTTCGTGATCTCGGCGGGCATCAACCGTCTCGCCCCCTCGACCGCCCAGATCCTGTTCTGGGTGTTCTCGGCGCTGATGGGCATCTCGCTGTCGTCGATCTTCCTGGTGTTCACGCACACCTCGATCGTGCGGGTGTTCTTCATCACCGCGGCGACCTTCGGTGCGCTCAGCCTTTACGGCTACACCACCAAGCGTGACCTGACCGGGATGGGCTCGTTCCTGTTCATGGGCCTGATCGGCATCATCATCGCGAGCCTGGTGAACCTGTTCCTGGCCAGCTCGATGCTGCAGTTCATCGTGTCGGTGATCGGCGTGCTGGTGTTCGCGGGCCTCACCGCCTGGGATACCCAGCGGCTGAAGAACGACTACATCTACGGCTACGCCTCGGCCGGCGGTGACATCGCAGAGCGTGCGGCCATCACCGGCGCCCTGTCGCTGTACCTGAACTTCATCAACCTGTTCACGCTGCTGCTGCAGCTCCTCGGCCAGCGCGACTAAGCGCCGGACCAGAGTGAACGGACACGAACCCCGGCCGAAAGGCCGGGGTTTTTGTTTGGGGTGGGGTGCCGTCACATGCTCGGTGTCATCGCCCGCCTTGTGCGCAATTGCGCACTGGGGCGGGCGATCCAGTACTCCGTGGCGCCTGTGATTGAATCGAGAGGCTGCGGCGTACTGGATGCCCCGCCTGCGCGGGGCATGACAGCGGAGAGGATAGCTGCTGCGCTCGCAATGACGGGTGTGGATGCGCCGAGCCCCTTCCAGCGCCCGCACGAAGCCTCTATCCTTCCCGCCATGTCCGCACCTGAAATCAGGCCCACCACCGAGGCCGACCTTCCCGCCATCACCGCCATCTATCAGCAGGCCGTCCGCGAGGGCACCGCGACGTTCGAGCTGGATCCGCCTGACCTTGCCGAGATGACGCGCCGCTATCGCGCGCTGGTCGACGGCGGCTATCCCTATTTCGTCGCCATGCTGGACGGGCGCGTGGCCGGCTATGCCTATGCCGGCGCCTACCGCCCGCGCCCGGCCTACCGCTTCACGGTGGAGAACTCGATCTATCTCGATCCCTCTTTCCACCGCCGCGGTGTCGGCTCGCGGCTGCTGGAGCGTCTGATCACCGAATGCGAGGCGCGCGGCTTCCGCCAGATGATCGCCGTGATCGGCGATTCCGCCAATGCCGGATCGATCGGCGTGCACACCCGGTGCGGCTTCAAGATGATCGGCACGCATCCCAATGTCGGGCTGAAATTCGGCCGCTGGCTGGATACGGTGATGATGCAGCGCGACCTCGGCGAGGGGGCGAGGAGCATGCCGGGGAAATAGCGTGTTGTAGCCCGGGTGAGCGCAGCGATACCCGGGAACGCTGCGAGGGAAGTCCCGGATGTCGCTTCGCTCATCCGGGCTACGAAAGCCTCACACCACCGCCAGCTTGCGATCGATCACCAGCAGCACCCGCTCGAGCTCGTGGCCGCGGCGCAGGATCAAGCCCGTCGCCGAAATCACGCTGTACATGCCCTGCTTGCGCGCCAGCCGTGGGTCCTTCTCGATGCGATAGATCGGCACTTCCGAGGCGCGGCGATAGACCGAGAACACGGCGCGGTCCTTCAGAAAGTCGATGGCGTAGTCGCGCCATTCGCCGTCGGCGACCATGCGGCCATAGAGATTGAGAATACGGTGCAGCTCGAGCCGGTTGAACGTCACCCGGTTCGGCTGCGCATTCGCAGCGGCGGTGCGCGCCGCCGCGCGCTGCTCGCTCGGATCGGCATCCTCCGACATCAGGCTCATGGGAAGCGCCTCCTCATCGCACGGTAATGACCCGCGTCCGCGAAGACCGTCCCCGGAACCGCGTTCATGACAATTCCATGATCGCGCCAACCGTTCCGCACCGCAAGGGGTTCAACCGATCGAATCGGCTGCGAGTCAGGGCACACGCAATGGTGGAACTCTGTCGCGGCAAACCGTCACGGGATCGTGCTCAAGAATCTTAGTCTCGCCGCTTTTCCGCCAACCGCCTGCCGCCCTGCATTGCGAAAAGAATGACGTGCGTTGACCCGGTCCTTTCGATTCCGGATTCCTCAGCCCCCAGCCCCCCGGGGTCGAACAGGATCGGGTCTGTGCGCACGGCAAGGAGGGCCAACGCAAGTTGGTCCTTTTTTGTTTGTGTCGGGATGTTTCCGGCGCGAGGCCCCTCTCTCCGAACATCCGCGCGAGGGCTCCCTCCCCTCATCCTGAGGGCCGCGCCCTTCGCGCGGCGTCTCGAAGGATCGAGGCCCGGGCTGCATCAGCGGGGCCTTTCATGGTTCGAGACGCGCGCAAGAGCGCGCTCCTCACCATGAGGGGTGAGGCTGAGTGCGATGTTAGAGAATCGAAATCAATGCAGCGACGTGTACGCCGCGCCCAGCATCGGGCCCGGCTTCTCGCGGCTGCCGTCCTGGACATAGACCACCGCGCCGTCGACGCCGTCGCGCGTGAGGTTCTCGATCGGCACCGTCCAGCTTTCCGGACGACCGGTCCAGTCGCCGACCTTGAGCAGGTTGCGTACCACGTTGTGATAGGTGACCTGCTGTCCGCGATTCTCGCCGCGGGTGATCGCGATCGGCACCGACTTGGCGATCGAGCAGATCCAGACTTCGCCGTGCGAGACCGCGGGCTCCTTGCTTGCGGCCACCGAGACGCTGATCTGCTTGCCCGAGAGCGACATCGTCACCGGCACGCTCATCACGCCGGTGCCCCTGTCGGTCTTGCCGATTGCACTCTCGATGCCGGCGCGGTCGCTGCCGATGACATGGGTGGAGCCGTTGACGACCACCTGCGGTGTATAAACTTCGCGGTCGCCGCGCATGCGCGAATAGGCACGCTGCCGTGCAGAGAAGCGCGAATCGGCCAGCGTGTCTTTCCAGCCGAGATAGTCCCAATAGTCGATCGGCATGCTCAGCGCGATGACCGAGGGATCTTTGGAGAGATCGCCGATGATCTGGTCGGCCGGTGGACAGGACGAGCAGCCCTGCGAAGTAAACAATTCGACGACGGCGCGGGGATCAGCCTCGGCGGGGCGGATGACGGCGATGATCGCACAGATGCCGAGAGCTCCCGACCAGAGGGCACCAGACCAGCGCGAAATCGGATAAGTAGCCGTCATTGTTGTCATGTCGAACGCCGCACACCATTGCTCGTGAGAAGGGAAATCTTATCGCCTGATGGTCACCGTAGTCTTACGGGGCGCGGCACATTCGTCCGTCCAGGCAACCGTCCAGGGGAGGTTTTCCGCCGGGCGGGCCCATCCGAAGCGTACCGCAAACGCGTGAAGGCGGCCTTTGATAGGCCGCCTTCATTTGGGCTTCTACTCACTTCGCAGTGAGCCATCGTTCACAAATCCGCGCTTACGCGGCGAGCTTGCGCAGCACGTAGTGCAGAATACCGCCGTTACGGTAGTAATCGAGCTCGTCCAGCGTATCGATGCGGCAAAGCAGCGAAACGCGCTGCAGCGAACCGTCGCCGGAGACGATCTCCGCGGTCAGCTTCTGGCGCGGCTTGAGGTCGCCGACGAGGCCGCGCAGCGTGACCTTCTCGTCGCCCTTCAGTCCCAGCGACTGCCAGGAGGTGCCTTCCTCGAAGGTCAGCGGCAGCACGCCCATGCCGACCAGGTTGGAGCGGTGGATGCGCTCGAAGCTCTGGCAGATCACGGCACGCACGCCGAGCAGACGCGTGCCCTTGGCGGCCCAGTCGCGCGAGGAGCCGTTGCCGTATTCGGCGCCGGCGAACACCACCAGCGGCACCTTCTCTTCCTGGTACTTCATCGCGGCGTCGTAGATCGACATCTGCTCGCCGTCGGGCCAGTGCTTGGTCAGACCGCCCTCGGGGATGTTTCCATCCGCGCCCTTCAGCATGAAATTCTTGATGCGGATGTTGGCGAAGGTGCCGCGCATCATGACTTCATGGTTGCCGCGGCGCGTGCCGTACTGATTGAAGTCGGCGGGACGCACCTGGTGCTCGCTGAGATACTTGCCCGCGGGCGAGGTGAGCTTGATCGAACCGGCCGGCGAGATGTGGTCGGTGGTGATCTTGTCGCCGAACATAGCGAGGATGCGCGCCTCGACGATGTCGGTGACCGGCTCCGGCTCCTTCTTCATGCCGTCGAAGTAAGGCGGGTTCTGCACATAGGTCGAAGACATGTTCCAGCGATAGGTCTCGCTCTCGACCGTCTTGATCTTGCGCCAGTTGGTGTCGCCCTTGAACACGTCGGCATACTTCTTCTTGAAGATCGACGCGGTCACGAACTTCTTCATGAAGGCGTTGATCTCCTTGGCCGTCGGCCAGATGTCCTTCAGATACACCGGCTTGCCGTCCTTGCCCTCGCCGAGCGGCTCGGTGGCGAGGTTCTTGGTGACGCTGCCGGCGAGCGCGTGCGCAACGACCAGCGGCGGCGAGGCCAGATAGTTCGCCTGCACGTCCGGCGAGACGCGCCCTTCGAAGTTGCGGTTACCGGAGAGCACGGCGGCGGCGACGATGCCGTTGTCGTTGATCGACTTCGAGATCTCCTCCGGCAGCGGACCGGAATTGCCGATGCAGGTGGTGCAGCCGAAGCCGACGAGGTTGAAGCCGACCTTGTCGAGATCCTTCTGCAGACCGGAATCGGCGAGATAGCCCGCGACCACCTGGCTGCCCGGGGCAAGCGAGGTCTTCACCCAAGGCTTGGCCTTGAGGCCCTTCGCAGCCGCGTTGCGCGCGAGCAGGCCTGCGCCGATCAGCACGCTCGGATTTGAGGTGTTGGTGCAGGAGGTGATGGCGGCGATAACGACGTCGCCATGGCCGATCTCGAAGTCCTTGCCTTCGACGGCGAAGCGCTTGGTCGGCTCCTCGGCCTTCTTGTACTCGTTGCTGAGTGCAACCGAGAAACCTTCGGCGACCGACGGCAGCGCGATGCGGCCCTCGGGCCGCTTCGGGCCGGCCATCGAGGGCACGACGTCGGCGAGGTCGAGGGTCAGCGTCTCCGTGAACACCGGGTCGGGCGACTTGGCGGTCCGGAACAGGCCTTGTGCCTTGGCATAAGCCTGCACCAGCGCGACGCGCGCCGAAGCGCGGCCGGAGGTCTTGAGATAATCGAGCGCGGCGGCATCGACCGGGAAGAAGCCGCAGGTCGCGCCATATTCGGGCGCCATGTTGGCGATGGTCGCCTTGTCGGCGACGGAGAGATTGTCGAGGCCGGGGCCGAAGAACTCGACGAACTTGCCGACCACGCCGAGCTTGCGCAGCATCTGCGTCACGGTCAGCACGAGATCGGTCGCGGTGACGCCTTCCTTCATCGCGCCCTTCAGCTTGAAGCCGACGACGTTGGGCAGCAGCATCGACAGCGGCTGGCCGAGCATGCAGGCTTCCGCCTCGATGCCGCCGACGCCCCAGCCGCGCACGGCGAGACCGTTGACCATGGTGGTGTGGGAATCGGTGCCGACGAGCGAATCCGGATAGGCGACCTCGAAGGTGCCGGTCTTCTTGCCGACCGTCATCTTCTCCTTCCTGGTCCAGACGGTCTGGGCCAGATATTCGAGATTGACCTGGTGGCAGATGCCGGTGCCGGGCGGCACCACGGAGAAGTTCGAGAACGCCTTCTGGCCCCACTTCAGGAACTCGTAGCGCTCCTGGTTCTGCTTGTATTCCTCGGTGACGTTCTTGCCGAAGGCCTTGTTGTCGCCGAAGAAGTTCACGATCACGGAGTGGTCGATAACGAGGTCGACCGGCACCAGCGGATTGATCTTCTCAGCATCGCCGCCGAGCTTCTGCATCGCGTTGCGCATCGCGGCGAGGTCGACGACCGCCGGCACGCCGGTGAAATCCTGCATCAGGACGCGCGCCGGGCGGAAGGCGATCTCATGCTCCAGCGACTTCTTGCGCAGCCATTTCGAGACCGCGACGATGTCTTCCTTCTTGACCGAGCGGCCGTCCTCGTTGCGCAGCAGGTTCTCGAGCAGGACCTTCATCGAATAGGGAAGTTTCGAAATTCCCTTCAGACCATTCTTCTCGGCTGTAGGCAGGCTGTAATAGACATAGGTCTTGGCGCCGACCTTGAGGGTCTTTTTGCATTTGAAGCTGTCGAGCGAGGTCATGTAGGAGATCCCAATTGTTAGTTATACCCGGCAGGGTATTTTAACACCGTAGCGTATCAGGCTGGGGCCGCTTGCAGGGGCAGGTTGAGTTGCTGCATCAAGTAGTTCCGGGCTTATAGAAGCTTTCTAACCGCGCCGCCACAGCCACAATCGTGCCGCAGCAATCGCCGAGCCAAAAATTCCCATGCGCTACCCCAAGATTTCCTGAGGCCTGGCTTTGAGCGGGTTGAAACGAGGCGAGATGCGGCTGGCAGGTCACGGGCTCAGATGCGTGCGGGGCGGCCGCGAGGTGTTCGCCGGCCTCGATTTCGCGGCCGGCTCGGGCGAAGCCCTGGCGGTGATGGGTCGCAACGGATCGGGCAAGACTTCGCTGCTGCGGCTGATCGCGGGCCTGCTGGTTCCCGCCGGCGGGACGATCGCGCTGGGCGGGGGCGATGGCGAGCTGACGCTGCCGGAGCAATGCCACTATCTCGGCCATCGCGATGCCCTGAAGCCGGCGCTGAGCGTGGCCGAAAATCTGGCGTTTTGGGCTGATTTTCTCGGCGGCGAGCGCTTTGAGTCGACTGAGAGCCTCGCCAAGGTCGGGCTCGACCATGCCACCCATCTGCCCGCAGCCTTCCTCTCCGCGGGCCAGCGCCGCAGGCTCTCGCTGGCCCGGCTGCTGACCGTGCGCCGCCCGGTCTGGCTCTTGGACGAGCCGACCACGGCGCTGGATGTGGCCGGCCAGGACATGTTCGGCGGCCTGATGCGCGAGCATCTGACCCACGGCGGCATGATCATCGCGGCGACCCACGCCCCGCTGGGGATCGAGGCGCGGGAGCTGCGGATCGGGGGGATGGCGTGATTCTGACGGACCCTCAGCTTTCCAAGTGGCTGGGCACGGCTGTCTCCGTTCCCTCCCCCCTCCTCGCAAGCGCAGGGCTATCGCATATGCTTTCACGGGGACTGTCCGCGGGCTTGCTCCGCCTCTCCCGCTTGCGGGAGAGGCCGACGCGCTCGCAGAGCGCGGCGGGTGAGGGCTCTCGCCGCGCAGGGATATTCTCGGCAAATTCTCAACAACCCCAACGCGGAGGCACCCTCTCCCCAACCCTCCCCCGCAAGCGGGGGAGGGAGCCCAGTGCCGATGCCGCCGCATCGCGCACGCCATATGCGGTCGCCCTGCCCGCAAGCGGGGGAGGGAGCGCACCGCCCTTGGGGCACGCTGGGAGCACCCCATGACCGCCCTCTCCGCCCTCGTCCGCCGGGACGTCAGGATCGCGCTCCGCGTTGGCGGCGGGGCCCTGATCGGGGTGCTGTTCTTCCTAACCGTCGTCGTCCTGATGCCGTTCGCGATCGGGCCGGATCTGGCGCTGCTGTCGCGGCTGGGACCGGCGATCCTCTGGCTCGGCGCGCTCCTGGCGAGCCTGCTGACCCTGGACCGCCTGTTCATGGCCGACCATGAGGACGGCTCGCTCGACCTGATCACGATGAGCCGGACCCCGCTGGAACTCGCCTGCGCCGCCAAGGCGCTGGCGCATTGGCTGGCCGCCGGCCTGCCGCTGATTGTCGCAACCCCCGTGCTCGGCCTCTTGCTCAACCTCGACATGGTCGCCACGGCTGCGGTGGCGCTGACGCTGCTGGCGGGCACGCCGGCCCTGACCTTCACCGGCATGATCGGCGCGGCACTGGCGGTGACGCTGCATCGCGGCGGGCTGCTGATGGCCGTGCTGGTGCTGCCGCTGTCGATTCCGGTGCTGATTTTCGGGGTTGCGGCCTCGCAGGCGGTGATCGTCGGCCCGATGACCTTCGGCGCGCCGTTCTCGATCCTCTGCGCGCTGTCGCTGGTCAGCCTCGTGATCGGCCCATTCGCGGCGGCGGCGAGCCTGCGCCATGGTCTCGATTGAGATGGACTCGACTGGCCTTGACCCCGATCAACTTTCGCTGCGGACTTTCGTGCTGATTGCCTGAGCGGCCCCCGGTGATTATCAAAATACCCATGACGCTGATCGACCTCGCCAACCCCACGCGGTTCCTCGCGCTGACAGCGCGGGTGTTGCCGTGGCTCGCGGCCGCGACCGTCATCCTGCTCACCATCGGCCTTTATCAAGCCGCCTACGCGCCGGACGACTACCAGCAGGGCGCGACCGTCAAGATCATGTTCATCCACGTGCCCAATGCCTGGCTGTCGATGTTCGTGTGGGGCGTGATGAGCATCGCCTCATTGGGCACGCTGGTGTGGCGGCATCCGCTCGCCGACGTCGCGGCGAAAGCGGCAGCGCCGATCGGCGCCGCCTTCACCTTCCTCGCGCTGCTGACAGGCTCGCTGTGGGGCCGGCCGATGTGGGGCACCTATTGGGAATGGGACGCGCGGCTGACCTCGGTGCTGATCCTGTTCCTGATGTATCTCGGCCTGATGGCGCTGTGGCGCGCGGTCGACGATCCCTCGCGCGCGGCGCGCGCCGCGGCGGTGCTGACCCTGGTCGGCGCGCTCAACCTGCCCATCATCAAGTTCTCGGTCGACTGGTGGAACACGCTGCACCAGCCGGCCTCGGTCATGCGCATGGGCGGCTCGGCGCTCGACAAATCCTTCCTCGTTCCGCTGCTGGTGATGGCGATCGCCTTCACGCTGCTGTTCGTCACGCTGCATCTGGCGGCAATGCGCAACGAGATCCTGCGCCGCCGTGTCCGCTCGCTGCAGATGATGCAGGCGAGCCGGGTCGCGTTTTCGAGCGAGTTGGGGGCCGGCTCGCGGCAAGAAAACGCGTCGAAAGGGGCGGCGTGATCATGTCGCTCGGTCCCTACGCGTCCTTCATCGTGACCTCCTATGCGGCTGCGGCGCTCGTCGTCGTGATCCTGATCGGCTGGATCGTGCTCGATTATCGCAACCAGGCCCGGCGCCTGCGCGAGCTCGCCCGTAGCGGCGTCACCCGCCGCTCGGGCCGTAGCGCGGTGGACGCGTCATGAGCGATCAGTCGGGCTCCGCTCCGCCGCAGCGGCGCACCTTCCTGATGGCTCTGCCGCTGATCGCCTTCCTCGGTCTTGCGCTGCTGTTCTGGTTCCGGCTCGGCAGCGGCGATCCCTCGCGGATTCCTTCGGCGCTGATCGGGCGGCCGGCGCCGCAGACGCCGCTGCCGCCACTCGAGGGCTTGCAGGGCAACGGCACCCAGGTGCCGGGGCTCGATCCCGCCGCGTTCAAGGGCAAGGTCAGCCTGGTCACCGTCTGGGCGTCCTGGTGCGTGCCGTGTCATGACGAAGCGCCGCTGCTGACCGAGCTCGCCAAGGACAAGCGCTTCCAGCTCGTCGGCATCAATTACAAGGACGCCGCCGACAACGCGCGACGCTTCCTCGGGCGCTACGGCAACCCGTTCAGCCGGGTCGGCGTCGACGCCAACGGCCGCGCCTCGATCGAATGGGGCGTCTACGGCGTGCCGGAGACGTTCGTCGTCGGTCGCGAGGGCACCATCGTCTACAAGCTGGTCGGCCCGATCACGCCGGATAATCTGCGGACGGTGTTGATGCCGCAGATGGAGAAGGCGCTGAAGGCGGGAAGCTGACGCCGCGCTCGTACCGCACACTCAACTGTCATCGCCCGACTTGATCGGGCGATCCCAGTATTCCAGAGACGTCAGACGTATACGGAGAAGCCGCGGCGTACTGGATGCCCCGGTCAAGCCGGGGCATGACAGCGGTATGTGGAGCGACGCTTCGCCCTACCCCTTCCTGACGTCCCCCGCATCCGCCTCGCTCGCTTCCAGCGACGCCGGCGCGATCCCATAGCGCTTGGTCAGCGGCATCTGGGCGATGGCGAAGATCATGGTGATCGGGGTGACGCCGAACACCTTGAAGTTCACCCAGAAATCCGTGCTCTGGGTGCGCCAGATGATCTCGTTCAGCACCGCCATGCCGGCGAAGAACAGTGCCCAGCGCAGCGTGAGGATGCGCCAGCCCTGCGGCGTCAGGTTGAACACCTGGTCGAACATCACAGCGATGAAGGAGCGGCCGAACAACAGGCCGCCGCCGAGGATCGCGGCGAACAGGCCGTAGATGATGGTCGGCTTGACCTTGATGAAGGTCTCGTCGTGCAGCACCAGCGTCAGCGTGCCGAACACCAGCACGATCACGCCCGTCACGACCGCCATGATCGGGATATGGCGCGTCACCACATAGGAGGCGGCCATCGCCACGACGATCGCGACCATGAACGCGCCGGTGGCGGCGAACAAATTGAACTTCGCGTTGACGAAGAAGAACACGAGCAGCGGACCGAGCTCGGTCGCCAGCTTGAACAACGGATGCGGCTGGGTCTTGTCCATTCTCTCTTCCGTCTCTCCCATCCTTCGAGACGACCGCTTCGCGGTCTCCTCAGGATGAGGACCTCTTGTGTGGCACGACCTCATCCTGAGGAGCCGCGCAAGCGGCGTCTCGAAGGATGATGCTATTCGATTCCGGCGATGGCGCGGGCGAAATCGCGCGCGGTGAACGGCGCGAGATCGTCGACGCCTTCGCCGACGCCGATGAAATGCACCGGCAGTTTGAACTTCTCCGCGAGCGCCACCAGGATGCCGCCGCGCGCGGTGCCGTCGAGCTTGGTCATCACGAGGCCGGTGACACCGGCGGTGCGATGGAAGGCTTCGACCTGCGACAGCGCGTTCTGGCCGACGGTGGCATCGAGCACTAGCAGCACCGCATGCGGCGCGGTGGCATCCACCTTGCGGATCACGCGCACGACCTTTTCGAGCTCGTTCATCAGCTCGGCCTTGTTCTGCAGGCGGCCCGCGGTGTCGATCAGCAGCACGTCGATGTTCTGCTCTTTCGCCGCCGTGAGCGCGCTGAAAGCGAGGCTCGCCGAATCCGAGCCTTGCGCGCCTGATATGACGGGCGTCTTCGTCCGCTCCCCCCAGACCTTGAGCTGCTCGATCGCTGCTGCGCGAAACGTGTCGCCGGCGGCCAGCATCACCTTGCGGCCTTCGGACGCGAATTTCTGCGACAGTTTTCCGATGGTGGTGGTCTTGCCGGAACCGTTGACGCCGACCACGAGGATGACGAACGGCTGCTTGCCCGCATCGATCTCGAGCGGCTTCGCCACCGGCGACAGCACCTTCTCGACCTCGGTCGCGACCACGTCCTTGACCTCGTCGGCCGAGATCGCCTTGTCGTAGCGGCCAGCGCCGACGGCGTCGGCAATGCGCACCGCGACCTGGGTGCCGAGGTCGGCGCGCAAGAGCACGTCCTCGATGTCGTCGAGCATGGCGCGGTCGAGCTTGCGCTTGGTGACGAGGTCGGCGACCGCGGTCCCGAGCGAGGACGAGGTGCGCTTGAGCCCGTTGGACAGGCGGCGCCACCAGCTCAGCTTGGGGGTGTCGGAGGTGGTATCGTTCATGGTGGCGTGTTAGCCGTTCCGGCGATTAAACGAAAGTCTTGCAATTGCTCGATGTTCCCGAATTGACCGCTGAGGAAATCTTAGGCCGCGTGCTCCATCGCGACGGGCTGATGCTCATCATCGACAAGCCCGCCGGCCTGCCGGTGCATCGCGGCCCCAAGGGCGGGCCGAACCTGGAAGCCTGCTTCGACGCGCTCCGCTTCGGCCTGCCGCGGCCGCCGGTGCTGGCCCACCGGCTGGACAAGGACACCTCAGGGTGCCTCGTGCTCGGCCGCCATCGCAAAGCGACAGCATCGCTGGGCCTGCTGTTCAAGCACGGCAAGATCGGCAAGACCTACTGGACCGTGGTCGAGGGCGGCCCCACTGAGGACGAAGGCACCATCGACATGCCGCTCGGCCGGCTTAACGCCGAACGCGGCTGGTGGCAGAAGCCGGACCCGGATGGGCAGAAGGCCATCACCAATTGGAAGGTGCTGGGCCGGGGCGACGGTTTCACCTGGCTCGCCATGGAACCGGTCACCGGCCGGACCCATCAATTGCGGGTGCATTCGTCCGCGAGCGGCTGGCCGATCTTCGGCGATAACATTTACGGCAACGGCCCCCGCTTCGGCGAGCCGAAGCTGCACCTGCATTCCCGCGAGATCGTGGTGCCGATCTCCCGGAACAAGGAGCCGGTCCGCGTGGTGGCGCCGGCCCCGCCGCATATGCATGAGAAGCTCAGGGCCTGCGGCTGGAACGGGGAGTAGGTGCCGCGAGTTCGGTGCACCTCTCCCGCTTGCGGGAGAGGTCGCGCCGAAGGCGCGGGTGAGGGCTTTGGCCTCTTGGAGAGTGTCCCGTTGAGGAGAGAACCCTCTCCCCAACCCTCTCCGGCACGCGGGAGAGGGAGCCCACCGCCTTCGCGGCGGCAGTCAAACCTGATCTGAGCACCGCCGCCCCATGGTTTACCAAACCTTCAGCGCTCGCCTCTAATGCTAACGGTTGCTTAGAACAAGCTCCCGTAACCGCTCAGGACGAGCCGCGCGTGATGACCAAGGCCGGGCTATCGATCATCGACGAGGTCGAATCCGCACTTCGGATCGGCTCGCCGGAAAAGGGCCTGGCGACGGCCCGGCGCGTCACCGAGCTGTTCCTGTCTTCCGCCGGCAATTTCGACGACGAGCAGATCGCGCTGTTCGACGACGTGCTCGAGCGCCTGATCGGCACCATCGAGCTGCGCGCGATCGCCGACATCGGCGCACGCGTCACGCTCGCCGAGATCAGCGCGCAGCTGGCGCCGGTCGCGCAGGCGCCGCCGTCCGTGATCCGCCGCCTCGCCAACAATGACGAGATCCGCATCGCCGGCCCCGTGCTGCAGGAATCCGCGCGCCTCGACGATGGCGAGCTGGTGAAGATCGCCTCCAGCAAAAGCGAGCCGCATCTGCTCGCGGTCGCCGGCCGCTGGTGGCTGAAGGAGATCGTCACCGACGCGCTGCTGGCGCGTCGCTATCCCAGCGTCAGCCGACGGCTCGCCGCAAATCCCGGCGCGCGCGTCTCCGGAGGCGGATTTGCCATCATCGTCGGGCAGGCCGAAAGCGATCCGGAGCTCGCGGTCAGCGTCGGCGTTCGCGTCGATTTGCCGTCGGATCTGCGCCGCCAATTGCTGCGCTCGGCGACGGACGCCGTGCGCACCCGACTGCTGTCGCGCGCCCCGCCGCACCTGTTCGAGGAAATCCAGAGCGCGATCGCCGCCGTCACCGTCGGCGTCGAGCGCGAGATGTCCGGCGCCCGCGATTTCGAAGGTGCCAAGCGCGCGATTGCGAATCTCAAGGCGAGCGGCCGGCTCGATGAGACGACGCTGTTCGGCTTCGCCAGACAGCGGCGCTATGAGGAGACGGTCGCGGCCCTGGCGGCGTTATCGGGGTCGACGGTCGAGGTGATTCGCCCGCTGATGCAGAGTCTGCGCGAAGACGGCCTGCTGGTGCCGTGCAAGGCCGCGCAGCTGAGCTGGGAGACCACGGTGGCCGTGCTCGAAAGCCGCTTCGCGACAGGTGCGATGAAACCGGCGGACATCGCCAGGGCGCAGGGGCATTTTTCGAGAATGACGGCGGAGAACGCAAGGCGCACGCTGCGGTTCTGGCAGGTGCGGGCGTTGTAGGCGGACGTCCGGGGCTCGCTTCGCGCCCCACACTCCGCCGTCATCACCCGCGAAGGCGGGTGATCCAGTATTCCAGAGACGCCAGAGATGGATCGAGAAGCCGCGGCGTACTGGGTCGCCCGGTCAAGCCGGGCGACGACACCGACTATGTGGTGAGACGCTCGCCATCACTGGCAGCAATCTTAAGCGGCACCACGCTTCCCACCCGCTCGCCCGTGATCGCCACCGGCAGATAATGCTCCGTGCGGCCCTGCCCGTCGCTCTCGATCAGCACCTCGCGCGTTGCGCCGACTTCGGCCTGCAGCCGCTGGCGTAACGCCGCTTCACCCGCCGCCCGCAGTCGTTTCGCGCGCGCCTTGATCACACCGCCTGCCACCTGCGGCATCCGCGCGGCCGGCGTGCCGGGGCGCGGCGAATAGGGGAAGACGTGCAGGAACGTCAGGCCGCATTCTTCGACGAGGTCGAGCGAACGCGAAAACATCTCCTCGGTCTCGGTCGGGAAGCCCGCGATGATGTCGGCGCCGAAGGCGATGTCTGGGCGCAGGCGGCGGACCTGGTCGCAGAACGCGATGGCGTCATTGCGCGAATGCCGCCGTTTCA
Organism: Bradyrhizobium forestalis; assembly: GCF_002795245.1. Taxonomy (GTDB): domain Bacteria; phylum Pseudomonadota; class Alphaproteobacteria; order Rhizobiales; family Xanthobacteraceae; genus Bradyrhizobium; species Bradyrhizobium forestalis. Next base: position 48,092 of record NZ_PGVG01000048.1, read on the forward strand.
TGCGCTTCAGGATCATGTCGTCGCCCGACTGCAGCGACAGATGCAGATGCGGCATCAACCGCGAATCGTCGGCGATGGCATCGAGCAGATCGTCATCCGCCTCGATCGAATCGATCGAGGAGATGCGCAGGCGCTTCAGCTCCGGAACGTGCCGCAGGATCTGCCTGGTCAACATGCCGAGCTTCGGCGCGCCGGGCAGGTCCGCGCCATAGCTGGTGAGATCGACGCCGGTCAGCACGATCTCGGCATGGCCGCGCTCGACCAGCGCCCGCACCTGATCGACCACCGCGCCCATCGGCACCGAGCGTGAGTTGCCGCGGCCATAGGGAATGACGCAGAAGGTGCAGCGATGGTCGCAGCCGTTCTGCACCTGCACGAACACGCGCGGCAGGCCGCTCGCATAGCCGTCGACGAGATGCGGTGCCATCTCCTTCACCGACATGATGTCGCTGACGGCGATCTTTTCGGTCGTGCCGATGTCGAACGCATCGCGCGTGTCGCGCCACGCTTCGCTGTGCATCTTGTCGTCATTGCCGACGACGCGATCCACCTCGGCCATGTCGGCAAACATCGCGGCTTGCGTCTGCGCGGCGCAGCCGGTGACGACGATGCGCGCCTCGGGGCGCTCGCGCTTCAGCCTGCGGATCGACTGGCGCGCCTGCGCCACCGCCTCGTTGGTGACGGCACAGCTGTTGATGACGATGGTGTCGGAAAGCCCCGCGCCCTCCGCTTTGCTGCGGATCACCTCGGCCTCGAAGGCATTGAGGCGGCAGCCGAAGGTGACGATGTCGACAGCCATCAGGCGACCGGCGCGAACAGCGCCGGATCGAAATGGCCCTCATATTCGAAGGTCGCGGTGCCCGTCATCAGCACGTGATCGTCGCGCTCGCGCCATTCGATGCCGAGCTTGCCGCCGGGCAATGTGATCTCGACCTTGCGCTCGGCACGCTTCAGCCGCGCGGCGGCGACGGCCGTGGCACAGGCGGCCGAACCGCACGCCCTGGTCAAGCCTGCGCCGCGCTCCCAGGTGCGGATCGTGATGTGCTCGCGATCGACGATGTGGGCGAGCGTGATGTTGGCGCGCTCGGGGAAGATCGGATGATTTTCCAGCAGCGGACCGAAGCGGCCGAGATCATAGGCGTTGACGTCCTCGACCCAGAACACCGCATGCGGATTGCCCATGCTCACGACGGAGGGCGAATGCAGGATCGGATTGTCGATCGGCCCGATCTGCAATTCGATGTAGCGGGTGTCGCGAAACTCTTCCGCCAGCGGAATGTCCTGCCAGCCGAATTTTGGCGCGCCCATGTCGACGGTGTAGAGATCCGGCGCTGGACCCTGCCAGGCATTGAGCAGGCCGGCGGCGGTCTCGAAGGTCGCCGTGGTCTGCCCGGTCTTCTCGAAGATGCGGCGGACCACACAGCGCATGCCGTTGCCGCAGGCACCGGCCTCCGAGCCGTCATTGTTGTAGATGCTGATGTAGGCCTCGGTACCGTCGAGCCGCGGCTTCTGCAGCACCATGAGCTGATCGTAAGCCACGCCGCCTCGCGCGGACGCCACGGCACGGGCGTCGTCGGGCGTGACCGGCCCAGCGGAATCGCGCATGTCGACAACGACGATCTCGTTGCCGATGCCATTCATCTTGGCAAATGCGTGGTTGGCCAGCGCGCTCATGAAAATTCCCGAATTTCGCCTGCCTTATATGGCGATCCTTGGCCGCTTGGCCAGCGATTTGCCACCGCGTCTGGACATCGGCCATGACGCATCTGTCATGGGACGAATTCGGCGCTCGCGTGTTAGAACGACGCGGTTCGCGCGAACCGGGACGCGCGGCCGGGTTAAGGCCTTGGTGGGTAAGGTCTTGATGAATTAAGGCCCTGACGAAGCAGGGCCTTGGGGAGAATAGAATGACCAGTTTTCGCCGTCTCGCTCTGGCCGCGCTGATCCCGGCAGCGGCCTTGTCGCTTGGCCTGTCCGGCGCTCTTGCGCAAACGCCGAGCCCGGCGCCGGCCGCCTCCGCAAGCCCTTCGCCGGCCCCATCGGCCTCGCCCTCCCCGGCCGCGAGTGCGT
>NZ_PGVG01000049.1 GCF_002795245.1 Bradyrhizobium forestalis
AAATACGCTATTCTGGTGCCGCATGGCGGGGACCTCCTTCCGTGTCTCGAACGTGTGCGAAGCGCTCGAAACACAGAAGAATCCACGTCATGCACCCTGTCCATAACAATCGAACCGGACAGCCGTGGGCCAGGCCCGGCCATGACGGAGGAGAGAGTGCGCGCGCCTCACAAGGCATGGTGCACCCATGGCCCCTCCCCTCCGATTTGCTTCCCGCGCCATCGGATGGCAGGAAGACGCAATCATCCAAAGACAGCCGCCAGCAAGATGCAGGCTGCACCGGGAGGAGCCATGCCAGTTCAACAAACCACGGCCGGAATCGTGGGCCCGTTCGACGGGCTCGATGTGCCCTGGCTGCTCAAGCTGCGCGCCGAGGTCCGGCGTGATCATCCGTTCCTGATCTGGGCGCCGTTCGACGCGCCGGCGCGGCGCTGGAGCTACGGCGAGTTTCACGAGCGCGTCGGTGCGCTCGCGGCAGGGCTCGCCAGGCGCGGCGTCAAGCCCGGCGAATATGTGCTCATTCACCTGGACAATTGCATCGAGGCGATGTTGGCCTGGTTTGCCTGTGTCGAGCTCGGCGCCATCGCGGTCACCACCAACACGCGCTCGGCGCCGGCCGAGATCGAATATTTCGCCGATCATTGCGGCGCGGTCGCCGCGATCACGCAGCCGGCCTATGCGGAAATCGTCGCGCAGAACTGCCGCAACATTCGCTGGATGGCGGTGACCTCGCACGATGCGGGCGCGGCGCCGGCGCAAGCGGCTTCGCGCGGCGACAGCTTCGAATCGCTGTTCGCCGACAGCGCCGAGCGTCCGAGGCGCGCGACCGATCCGCTCGCGCCATGCAGCGTGCAGTACACATCTGGCACGACATCACGGCCGAAGGCGGTGCTGTGGACCCATGCCAACGCGCTGTGGGGCGCCAAGATCAACGCCGCGCACGAGGACCTTCACGCCGGCGACGTGCACCAGGCGTACTTGCCATTGTTCCACACCAACGCGCTGGCCTATTCCATGCTGGCGACGCTGTGGGTCGGGGCGACTTGCGTGATCCAGCCGCGCTTCTCCGCGAGCCGGTTCTGGGGCGTCGCGCGCGAGCACGGCGCGACCTGGACCTCGACGATTCCGTTCTGCATGAAAGCGCTGCTCGAGCAGGAGATCCCGAAGGACCACAAATTCCGCCTGTGGGGCACCGCGATCAACGAGCCGCCGGCCTTCGCCGCCTTCGGCGTCAAGATGATCGGCTGGTGGGGCATGACCGAAACAATCACCCACGGCATCGTCGGCGAGGTCGATCAGCCCAACATCCCGATGTCGATCGGCCGCGCCGCGCCCGAGTATCAGATCCGCATCACCGACGACGAGGGACGGCCGACCGAGATCGGCGACACCGGCAATCTCGCGATCAAGGGCATTCCCGGCCTGTCGCTGTTCGCCGAGTACCTCCACAACGAGAAAGCCACACGCGAGAGTTTTGACGAGCACGGCTTCTTCCTCACCGGCGACCGCGTCGAGCGACTCGAGAACGGCTTCATCAAGTTCGGCGACCGCGCCAAGGACATGCTGAAGGTCGGCGGCGAGAACGTCGCGGCCTCCGAGATCGAGCAGGTGATCGCGCTCGTTCCGGGCGTGCGCGAGGCCGCGGTGGTGGCGAAGAAGCATCCGATGCTGGACGAGGTGCCGGTCGTCTTTATCATCCCGCAAGGCGGCGTCGCGAAGGCTGCACCCGACCTGCATGATCGCGTGATGGAAGCCTGCCGCAAGAGCCTCGCCGACTTCAAGCTGCCGCGCGAGATCAGGCTCGTCGACGACATGCCGCGCTCGACGCTGGAGAAGGTGGCGAAGGCGGAGCTCAGGAAGATGGTGGGATAGCAACGCGCTGCCGTAGCAAAGCGAAGCGTGCCCACCATTCTCTTCACGTATGTGGATAGGTGGTGGGCACGGCGCGATGCGCCTTTGCCCACCCTACGGCACCTTGCTTAAAACGACCCCAGCGCCACGGGCCTGAACGCCTGCAGCAGCTGCTGGTCCAGCTTGCCGCCCATGCCTTCCATCATGGTGAAGGCGCGGGAGTGGGTGAAGGGCATGCGGTAGGCGCGCTTCTCCACCAGGGCGGCGTAGATGTCGACGATCGTCGTCAGCCGCACGATGTCGCTGATCTGGTTCGACGACAGGCCGTTCGGATAGCCGGAACCGTCGAGGAATTCGTGATGATGCAGCACGACGTCGAGCATCTCCGGCGGGAAGCCGCCTTGCGCGGCGAGCGCGTCATAGCCGCGGCGCGGATGCTGGCGGACCTCGGTCATCTCCTCGTCGGTGAGCTTGCCCGGCTTGTCGAGCAGACTTGAGGGAACGAAGGCCTTGCCGACGTCGTGCAGCAGCGCGGCGCGGGTCAGGCGGCGCTGATCATCCTCGCGCATGCCGAGATGCTGGGCGAAGGCGACCGCGAAGCCGGTGACGAACAGGCAGTGGCGATAGCTGCCGACATGATGACAGCCGACCGTGGTGAGCCATTCACGCAGCGAGGAATGCTTGATCGCCTTCAGGATCTTGCTCTCGGCCGCAATCACATCGTCGAAGGTCAGGGGCACGCCGAGCGGCAGCTTCTCGAACATCTTGGTCAGCACCGCATGCGCCGCCTCGACGCCGCGGTTGAGCGTCTTGCCGCGATCGGTCGCGTCATAGGCGGCGGTGTCCGGGAAGGCGGCGCGGATGCGCTGAAGGATGGCGTCCGCCTGGAGCGGCCGTGAGATGGTGTCGGTGGCCCCTAACGCCCAGGCCTGCATGGTGCCGTGATGCAGGGCATCGGCGAGCACGAACAGCCGCGGCATCGAACGGTAGGCATCGCCGCGCAGCTTGTTGCGCACCCGCTGCACGCTCTCGGGCGAGCGCAGGTTGATGTCGACCACGAGGCCGGAGAGATCGCGCGCCGGCTGGGCCGGGATCGCCTCCGTCGTCACCGTCGAGACATCGCCGACCGCTTTCAAAATGCTGGCGAGCTCGCTGCTTCCGTCGCTCCGGTCGGAGGCGAGCAGAAGCCGACGTTTGGCGGCGGGTTTGGCTGAGGCGTTCATGACTTCCCCAAAGCACGGACAGGATTTGGCGTCAGCCTAAGCCGGATCAGGTTCTCCGGGCCTTAAGAGGCGTGCTCAATGGAACCTTGGGGAATTGGGTGCAATTTTAGGAATCGCTCCGGCGTGGTGGTTGCCATCAAAAGTCGGAAAACAACCCCATGCACAGTAGAACGGATATTGAAAATAAAGGGGAATTTTCTCCGCCCTCGCCCCGCCCCCGCTGTCGTCGCCCGGCTTGACCGGGCGACCCAGTACGCCGAGACGCCGGGGGATACGGAGGAGCCGCGGCGTACTGGATGCCCCCGGTCAAGCCGGGGCATGACAATGAGTGTGGAGATGCAAATGTGCAAAAATCCGCCGGAGGTTGCCTCCGGCGGATCATCTCATTCAGCAATCACGCCCGGCCTTACGCCTTCATGCTCGCCTTCACGGCCTCCGCCGTGATCGGCAGAGCGCGGACGCGGGCACCGCTGGCATTGAAGATGGCGTTGCCGATGGCCGGCGCCACCACCGTCACCGCGGGCTCGCCGACGCCGGTGGCCTTCTCGCCATTGGCGATCACGGCAACCGCGACCTCGGGCGTCTGGCTCATGCGCAAGGGCGTGTAGCTGTCGAAATTTGTCTGCTCGATGCCACCGTCCTTCAGCGTCGCCTTCTCGTACATCGCCAGCGACAGGCCCCACAGCGCCGCACCCTCGACCTGGGCGCGGATGTTGTCGGGATGGACCTGCGTGCCGACGTCGGTTGCGACCGTGAGCTTCTTCACGGTCACGGCTCCCGACGGCGCGACGGCGACATGAGCCACGCACGCCGTCCAGCTCGCGGACGCGCGCTCCTGCGACGACACACAGGCAACGCCCATGCCCTCGCCTTTCGGCAATTGCTTGGTGCCGTAGCCGGAGAGTCCCATCGCGGCGAGCAGCGTGTTGCGCAAGCGCTGCGCGCCGCCGTCGTTCTTGCCGGCGCCGTCGAGCAGCGAGATGCGGAACTGGGCGGGATCCTTGCCCGTCGCCGCCGCGATCTCGTCGATCATGCTTTCGACCGCCCAGAAGGTCCAGCCCGGCGCCACCGAGCGAAGCTGCCCGGACGGCGTGGCATTGTGCGCGAGCTCATTCTTGATCGCGCGCACATAATGGTTGGGCACGGTGTAGAAGAAGTCGGCCCCGTTCACCGTAAAGGAATCGAGCGGACCCTTCTTATCGACCGAGGGGGTGAGAAAGTCAGGGATTCCCCAGCGCGCGGTCGGCCAGGCCGAGACCACATCGTGGCTGATCGCAATGAGCTTGCCATCGCCGTCGACGCCGGCCTTGACCTTTTGATAGGTGAGCGGACGCGAGAAATCCATCGTCATGTCGTTCTCGCGCGAATAGATCACCTTCACCGGCTTGCCGACCGCCTTCGCCGCCTGCACGGCGGGAATCATCATGTCGGCATCGAGCCGCCGGCCGAAGCCGCCACCCAGCCAATGCTGGTGCATGACGACGAATTTCGGATCGATCCCGGCCGCGCCTGCCGCGATCGCGCCGGAGCGCGTCGCGAACTGGTTGCCGGAATAGATGTGCAGGATGTCGCCCTTGAACTCCGCGGTGGCGTTCATCGGCTCCAGCGGCGCGTGGATGTTGATGCTGGTGGTGTATTCCGCCTCCACCACCTTGGCCGCCGAACCGAAGGCAGCAACGGGATCGCCGTCCTTGACGAAGAACTGGCCGGAATCTTCCAACTTCTGGAGCCGCTTGGCTTCATCGAGCAGCGACTGGCTCGACAATTTTGCATTCGGACCACCGTCATAGGCGATCTTCAGCGCATCCGCCGCCCTGCGTGCATTGGCGTAGGTATTGGCCACCGCGACCACCCAGCCGGAGGTGGTTCCGGTCTTGTCGTCGAGGATGACGGCTTTGATGAAGCCCGGCACCTTCTTGGCTTCGCTGTCGTCGACTGATTTCACGGTCGCGCCGAAGCGCACAGGTGGGGTCACCACCTTGCCGTAGACCATGCCCGGCAGCATCACGTCGATGCCATACTTGGCCGTGCCGTTGGTCTTGGAGGGGATGTCGAGCTGCGGCACCGAGACGCCGACCATGGTGTATTGATCCGGCGTCTTCAGCTTGATCGCCTTCAGCTCGTCCGGCGTGAAGGCTTTCGTCGCCTTGCCGCTCTTGACGATCTCCGCAAAAGTCATCTGCTTCTTCGACTTCGGATGCAAGATCACGGAGTCGCGGACCACGAGCTGATCCTTGAAATAAGGCGGCAGGCCCATGGCGGCGGCCGCCGCCTCGGTCAGTGCGATGCGACCGGCGGCGCCAGCGCGGCTCATCGCCTCGAAGTTCATCATGGTCGACCAGCTGCCGCCGGTGATCTGCGCGCCCAGCACGGGATCGTTGAACTTGGGATCGTTGGAGGCGAGCTGCACGCGCATGTCGCTCCACTTCGCGCCCAGCTCCTCACAGACGATCTGCGCCATGGTGGAGGCGATGTGCTGGCCCATGTCGGCCTTGCCGCAGGTCACGGTGACGAGACCATCCGGCGAGATCGCATACCAGACGCTCGGCTCGAAATTGGCGGGCGCCGCAGCCGCCGCAGACTCGATGCCGGGCACGCCGGCATAGCCGAGCACGAGGCCGGTCGCGGCGGTCCCGACCAGGAAGGAACGGCGGCTGAGATCGGTCGTCTCGGGCGTGAGGTTCTTCACGTGGCTATTCATGTGGGCCTCCGCTCGCTCGAGGTGGCGGACGCGGTGCGCATCTCGGATGCGGCGCGCATGATCGCTTTCTGGATCCGCGAATAGGTCATGCAGCGACAGAGATTGCCGTCCATATGCGCGACCACTTCCTCCTTGGTCGGATTCGGATTCTTCGCGAGCAGTGAGGCCGCCTGCATGATCTGGCCGGACTGGCAGTAGCCGCATTGCGGCACCTGCTCGGCGATCCACGCCTTCTGCAAGGGATGATCGCCCTTGGCGGACAGCCCTTCGATGGTGGTGATCTTCTTGCCGGCGACGTCGCCAACCATGGTCTGGCACGAACGTACGGCTTCGCCGTTGACGTGAACGGTGCACGCACCGCACAGCCCGGCACCGCAGCCGAACTTGGTGCCCGTCATCTGCAACTGCTCGCGGATCGCCCAGAGGAGCGGCGTGTCATTCGCCGCATCCACGGACAGACTCCGCCCGTTGATGGTGAGTGTTGGCATAGGCGTCTTCCCCTGCCGGTGCATGAAGCCGCTTACGGCGGCAATTTGTGCGGCGGACGCCCACCGGACTGGCGTCAGCCTTGGCAGCGAGAATGATCACGTTCAGCACTGGAAGCAAATGCAATTTGGAAGCAGTCGAAAAAACCACCCCGACACGTACTCGTTGTGCGCCGCGCCAACCGCGCCGACGCAGCCACTGGACACAACAGCGCGTGTGTCAGACATGCGTGCCATCGCATTCAGGCAGTTTCTTCCAGGTAACTTGGCAAAGTAGAATGCAGCCAACGGCGAGCCTTACTCTCCCTGGAGAGGGAAGCACTGAGGTCGCGGCCAGAATAAAACAAAAGGGCGGAAACATGCCGAAGATCAATCGGGATGGCATCGAGATCTACTACGAGGTTCATGGCGATGGACCGCCGCTGCTGCTGACCCATGGCTATTCCTCGACCTCGGCGATGTGGCATGGCCAGGTCGATGCGCTCGCCAAGGATCACAAGCTGATCTTGTGGGACATGCGCGGCCATGGCCAGTCCGATTATCCCGACGATCCCAACGCGTATAGCGAAGCGCTGACTGTCGGTGACATGGCGGCGATCCTCGATGCGGTCGGCGCAAAGCGGGCCATCATCGGCGGTCTCTCGCTCGGCGGCTACATGTCGCTCGCGTTCTATCGTGCACATCCGGAGCGGGCCCGCGCGCTGCTGATCATCGACACCGGCCCCGGCTTCAAGAAGGACGACGCGCGCGAGGCCTGGAACGCGCGGGCGCTTGTCACCGCCGACAGGCTCGACCGCGAAGGACTCGATGTGCTGAAATCGGCGACGCGCGAGCGCGCCACCGCGAGCCATCGTAACGCCAGGGGGCTGGCGCTTGCCGCGCGCGGCATGCTGACCCAGCGCGATGCGCGCGTGATGGAGCTGTTGCCCGAGATCAAGGTGCCGTCACTGATCGTGGTCGGCGCCGACGACACGCCGTTCCTCGCCGCGTCCGACTACATGGCGGCAAAGATCCCCGGCGCACAAAAGGTCGTGATCCCCGCCGCCGGACACGCCGTCAACATCGATCAACCCCAGGCTTTTGTTGACGCGGTCGCGCCTTTCCTGAAGAACTTGCCGGCATAGGTCGATCAAGCAAGGACGTAGGCGATGAAGCTGATGATGCTGGCTGCGTGCACGATGTTGCTGTCGATATCTGCGCAAGCCGAGCCGTTCGGTGCGGTGCCGCCGCGCCAGCCCTTCGCCGCGACCTTGTCGAACAACACGCCGCTCGCCTTCGGCATGGATGCCGAACAGACCGCGCGCGCCCTCGGGCAGCCGCTGCAATATGTGCGGGGACGTCCGGGCAACGAGATCTATCTCGCGCTGCGCAACATCGGCGGCAGCGGCCTGATCCCCTACCGCCACCGCCTGTTCCTGCAATTCCGCCATGGAAGTCTGGCAGGATGGAAGGAGGATTACGGCGAGAACTGGATGTGGGAGTGAGCCCAGCTCTCGATCCTCATGGTGAGGAGCGCGCCCTTGCGCGCGTCTCGAACCATGCAGGCCCGCCTCTCGCAGCTCGGGCCTCTATCCTTCGAGACGCGCGTTAAGACGCGCTCCTCAGGATGAGGAGAGAGAGCGGAATTCGTAGTCGAAAACCAACCAGGAAGGACGACCCGCGTGGGACAGGACATCAAGCTGACGGCCTCCGACAATTTCCAGCTCGGCGCCTATCGCGCTGATCCCTCAGGCACGCCGAAAGGCGCGGCGGTGGTGATCCAGGAGATTTTTGGGGTCAATCACCACATCCGCTCCGTCAGCGACCGCCTTGCTGGGGAAGGCTATGTCGCGATCGCGCCGTCGATCTTCGACCGGACGTCGCCGAACTTCCAGTCGGGCTATTCGCCGGACGAGATTGCGGAGGCGCGCAAGTTCGTGGCCAATCCGGACTGGGCCGCGATGCTGCGCGATACGCAGGCGGCGATCGACGCCGCCAGAAGCGTTGGGCCCGTGGGCATCATTGGCTTCTGTCTCGGCGGCAGCATCGCCTTCGTCGCGGCGACGCGATTGACCGGCCTGAAGGCCGCGGTCGGCTATTACGGCGGCGCGGTCCTGCGCTTTGCCGACGAGACGCCGAAGGTGCCGACGCAGCTGCATTTCGGCGAGAAGGATGCCGGCATCCCGCTGACCGACGTCGAGGCCATCAAGACCAAGCGGCCGGATGTCGAGGTCTTGATCTATCCGGGCGCCCAGCATGGCTTCCATTGCGACGAGCGCGCCAGCTACGACAAGGCCAGCGCCGACATCGCCTGGCCGCGCAGCATGGCGTTCTTCGCGAAGCATTTGACGCGGTAGCGCGCACGTCTCTCCGCCGTTGTTCCGGGATGCGCCGCGAAGGGGTGCAGGCCCGGAATCCATTAGGCCGCGGAGTCGGTGGAGGAATGGATTCTCAGGTGCGCAATTGCGCACCGTAGCTCGCGCTTACGCGCGCCCCGGAATGACGAAGGTGCTAGAACCAGCGCTCGCCGACGAACACGGTGTCGCCCGGTGCCAGGGGCGTGCCGAGCGGCACCACGGCGCGCATGGCGCCACCGTTCTCGGTGTGCGTGACGGTGACCATGTCGCGCTTGGCGCGCGGCGAGAAACCGCCAGCGATGGCGACCGCACTCTCGACCGTCATGTTCGGCACATAAGGATATTGGCCGGGCGCGAGGACCTCGCCGAGAATGAAGAACGGACGATAGGCCTCGATCTCGACCGCGACCGAGGGCTCGCGGATGTAGCCGTTGCGCAGACGTGCGGCGATCTCGCCGGCAAGGCCCGCCGTGGTGCGGCCGCGCGCCGGCACGGCGCCGATCAGCGGCATGGTGATGGAGCCGCCGGCGTCGATCGAATAGCTGTTGGTGAGACCTTCCTGGCCGTAGACCACGACGCGAAGCTTGTCGCCGGCGTCGAGATGGTAGGAGGCGCCATTGCGCACCGGCGCTGCCATCGGCGCGCCGTAGCCGACCGGCATGGGTGCGGGCGAGGCGGCAAAGGAATTGCGCAGCGCGCCGATGGCGCCGCCGCCGTCGGCGACGACAACCGGCTGCGGCGCGCTATAGGGCTGGCCATAGGCCATCGCATCGAGATCGGGACGGGGCTGCACCATCGCGACCGGGCTCGCGGTCTGCATGCAGCCGCCCAGGGCGAGCGCGGCGGACGCTGCCAAGGACGCTGCCAAGATCGACCATCTAAACGCGCGTGCAACCGGCACCGGACCTATCCCTCGAAACGAGACGGGTCCAGTGATGCACCGGTTATGGTTAATAAAGCGTTTGCGGGAGCGCCGGTGACGGCGGCCACCCTCCCCTGGAGGGGGAGGGTCGCTACGCATGAAGCGAAGCGGAATGCGTAGCGGGGTGGGGTGATCTCTCCACACGAACACTGTTGGACGTGGAGAGACCGTTACCCCACCCCGCTCGCGCTGCGCGCGATCGACCCTCCCCCTCCAGGGGAGGGTAAGGGTCGCAGGCTTCGTCGACTTACGACTACGCGCTCACGCCCGCGCCGATCGGGCAAGACACGCCGGTGCCGCCGAGGCCGCAATAGCCGGCGGGATTCTTCGCCAGATATTGCTGATGGTAATCCTCGGCGAAATAGAATTCGCCGGCGGGGGCGATCTCGGTGGTGATGGTGCCGAGGCCCTTGGCGGAAAGCGCCTTCTGATAGAGCGCCTTCGACTGCTCTGCCGCCTTCTGCTGCGCATCGGAATAGGTGTAGATCGCGCTTCGGTACTGCGTGCCGACGTCGTTGCCCTGGCGCATGCCCTGCGTCGGGTTGTGGCTCTCCCAGAACGTCTTCACGAGCTTCTCGTAAGAGATCCTGTTCGAATCGAACACGACCAGCACCACTTCGGTGTGGCCGGTGCGGCCCGAGCAGACTTCCTCATAGGTCGGGTTCGGCGTGTGACCGCCGGCATAGCCGACGGCAGTCACGTGGACGCCGTCACCGAGCTCCCAGAACTTGCGCTCGGCGCCCCAGAAGCAGCCGAGGCCGAACACCGCCTGCTCGAGGCCGCCCGGATAAGGCGGCTTCAGCGTCGCGCCGTTGACGAAATGGGTGATCGCGGTCGGGATGGCCTGCGTACGGCCCGGCAGCACCTCAGTTGCGCTCGGCAATGCGGTGGTCTTGCGCATGAACAGCATGACGGATCTCCGAAGCGAGCTGTCCGTCGCTTGAGCCAAGCGGGAAACCAGGCAGCTCAGGCGCCGTGCTCGCGATGAGGTGGGACTATAGGCATCTACGCGGCCAGAGGCAGCCCTGTTACGCGGCCGCCAGCTCCAGGCTCAGTCGCGACGGGAATTGAAGATCAATCCCGGGAATAGCCGATCAACGGCTTGCGCGGACGGAACAGGATCATCAGCAGGATGCCCAAAATGCCGAGGACGGCGAAGACCGGCTGCTCCAGCACAAGGCGGATCACCGAGGTCCAGAGCCAGGGCGCCTTGGCCTCGACCCAGGTGCGGAACGCCGACTGGCTGGCCTGATTGATGTCGTTCCAGAACTGGCCGAACCGGGTGAATTTGAGGGACTGGTCCGCCACCCAGCGGGCGCCGTCATAGACCATGAAGATGAACCCGCCGGCGAGCAGCAACAGCCCAATCAGTCGGAAAAAGCCGCGGATCATGCCTCACCTACGATAGCCGTCCGATCGGACGACCTCTTGGAACGTTGCCAGCCAATAGCCGGGCGACGGCAGAAATTCAACCTCTTCAGGGCGTTAGGGCGCCCATCCAGGCCGCCAAAGGCCGGATTTCCAGCTCCGAAAGCGTTGACGGTGCTAAAGACCCTCTCTATAAGGGCGCCAATTGGCGGTGGGCGCAATCCTGCCGCCGCTGTTCTTTGAGCAGTTGCAGGCACCTTGAGCTTCAAGACTCTCTTGGGGTTGAAGACTCTTTGGAGCCTCAGAGACAGCCGCAAGGCCGTCGCTCATGTTCCGGGAACGGCCAGCAACCGAACACCCTAAATCCGAGCGTCGATTACGCGGTCAAGCAAGCCGGCGCTATCCGACCAAGACGCGACCGGTACCCGCAAAGGACATTGAGACCATGGCCAATACCACTTCCGCCAAGAAAGCGACGCGCAAGATCGCCCGCCGCACCGCCGTCAACAAGTCGCGCCGCACCCAGATGCGCGGCGCCGTGCGCACCGTCGAGGAAGCCATCAAGAGCGGCGATCGCGCTGCTGCCGTGAAGGCACTCGCGACTGCCGAGCCCGCCTTGATGCGCGCCGCCCAGCGCAACATCATTCACAAGAACAACGCCAGCCGCAAAGTCTCGCGCCTCACCGCGCAGATCGCCAAGCTCGCCAAGTAGTCTTGCGAAGTAGTCTTGCGAAGTCATCGCGCGAAATCATCTCGCGGCATCATCTGATCGGTCGACCCGGTCAGCGCGTCAAACAGCCCGGCATCGCGCCGGGCTTTTTTGTTGACTGTCATATTCACGCAAGCAGTCACGCGAAGCTCGATCTTCGCTTGGACGATTTGCATCGTCTGCGTTATTCTTCGTCCCGTAGTTCTACCGGACGGTGTACTGCAACGGCGCAAACTTCACTGCGTTGCAAAAACTGCTGTGCCGCGGGCTCGAATTGAATCCGCGACCGAGAAGGGCTCTGCACACCGTAGATTCACCGGAAGGTGTGTCACGGTGGAGTTACCCTGCAAAACGAGTCTCGAAAAGCGATGACTCAATAATCACTTATCAACATAGCAACGACAAGCATTTGGAAAATTCGCCCGCACGTCGAGCGCGTGACGAATTTGTAAAAAAATTTTGGCGGTGGCCGGGAATTGTCACATGAGCTGCGGCATTCTCGATTCTGTGCACGGATTCAAAAACTTGCTTCGCAGCCTGTGAACAAGTCGCGCGCGGCGTTAACCGAGGTCAAGTTTTTTGGTGCCTCAAGTGTGAATCAATTTCGTTGCGAGTCTTTCCGCTTAGTGTATTCCTTAAGTCGTCAGCGGCGCCCACGATCTTCAGACCAGCGCGGTTTAGGAAACGGGGCGAGCGTGCAAATCGGCGGCGATGTGCACGTAGGCGACGCTTCAACAAGCGATGTCGGTACAAAACCCATAGCAATGTGGGAATGGTAGTTATTTGTCTGAATGTCTCCAAGCGGGATCTTCTCGCTCGCGCCAAGCGCAATGAGAGACATCGCAACGCTACCCCGGCGCCGCAAGGTGGCGAAGTCGAGCGGACGACCAGTACATTGGGCAGGCATCCGCGACAGGAGTACGGCGCGGTTGTCTTCAGGACACGCAGGACCTTGTCGTGAGCGATCACGGCAGGACGGGGAGGTATCATGTCTTACGGACTCAACGCGGTATTGAAGCACGTTTCCTATTCCAGCGATGCCGTTCCAGCTCCGTCGGATCTCCAGCCCCCCGCGTGTGACGGAGCGCCGAGTACGCGCTGACCTCGCGACCCCTCCATCTCTGACATCGCTGATCTGACCTGCGGCGTTCGCGCCGAATGGTCGAGCCATGCCTGACGATGGACTCGCTCGAGGTCGCGCCACTTCAGGGACCGTGGCAGGAACCCTGCATGGCGCTCACAACGCAACTATATCTCTCAAGAGAAGTTTTCTGACGATGACAATGGAACAGGATCGCTGGTCACGCGTGAAGGGTCGGCTGCGCTCGAGCGTTGGCGAGGACGTCTACACGAGCTGGTTTGCACGCATGGATCTGGAAGGCGTGCAGGACGAGAGCGTGCGGCTCTCGGTGCCGACGCGATTCCTGAAGAGCTGGATCCAGGCCCATTATGCCGAGCGCGTGCTGTCGTGCTGGCAGGCCGAGATGCCGGAAGTGCATCGCATCGACCTCACCGTTCGCTCCGCGGTGCGTCCGGTGGCGCAGCCGAAGGAAGCGCCCGCGCCGGTCGAGGCGCGCCGCGCGCCGACGCCGGAGCTGCGCTCGACCGCGACCGCGCCGGTCTCGGCCAATCACGACGCGCTCGGCGGCTCGCCGCTGGATCCGCGCCTGACCTTCGCGAGCTTCGTCGTCGGCCGCTCCAACACGCTGGCGCATGCCGCCGCGCGTCAGGTCGCCGAGGGACGTCGCGGCGATCCCGTCATGTTCAACCCGCTCTACATTCATGCCGGCGTCGGCCTCGGCAAGACACATCTCTTGCAGGCCGTGACCTGGGCCGGCAATTCCGGCAACGAGCGCAAGGTGCTGTATCTCACGGCGGAGAAATTCATGTACGGCTTCGTCGCTGCGCTGAAGACGCAGACGGCGCTGGCCTTCAAGGAAGCACTGCGCGGCATCGACGTGCTCGTGATCGACGATCTCCAATTCCTGCAAGGCAAGTCGACGCAGGCCGAGTTCTGTCACACGCTGAACGCGCTGATCGACGCCGGCCGCCAGGTCGTGATCGCGGCCGACCGTCCGCCGTCCGACCTCGAAAGCCTCGATGACCGCGTGCGCTCGCGGCTCGCCGGCGGACTCGTGGTCGAGATGGGCTCGCTCGGCGAGGAGCTGCGCCACGGCATCCTGAAGTCGCGCGTCGCGGCGGCCCGCGCCCATCATGCGACGTTCGAGGTGCCCGAGGAGGTGCTGCATTATCTGGCGCGCACCATCACCCATAACGGCCGCGACCTCGAGGGCGCGATCAACCGTCTGCTCGCGCATTCCAAGCTCAACAACCGGCCGGTGACGCTGGAGATGGCGGAGCACGAGGTGCGTGACCTGGTGCGGCCGCAGGAGCCCAAGCGGATCAAGATCGAGGACATCCAGCGCGTGGTGGCGCGGCAGTATAATGTCAGCCGCTCCGACCTGTTGTCCTCGCGCCGCACCGCCAACGTGGTCCGTCCGCGCCAGGTGGCGATGTACCTCGCCAAGACGCTGACCCTGCGCTCGCTGCCCGAGATCGGCCGCCGCTTCGGCGGGCGCGACCACACCACCGTGCTGCACGCGGTGCGCAAGATCGAGGCGCTGGTCTCCAAGGACACGGCGCTGTCCGAAGAGGTCGAGTCGCTGAAGCGCCAGCTTCAGGAATAAAGGCCTAGGCCTCCTGCCATTCTGCCGCCGCCTCGGCCATGCCCGGGCGGCGGTTTTCGTTTGGGCGGTAAATCGTGGGAATCGTCCGGAACTGGCCCCCGATCCCTTGAATCCGCGGGCCATCCGAGCCACCTTGCGCGACCCTGACGGCTTTGGTCATATCGGGTGGATGACCCAGCCCACCGGGGGTCTTCGGTGCCGCGGCGCTTTTCGGCTGCCCGGCTTTTTCCAACGCTGTGTTTTCCTTGGGGATCGGGCGAGTAGTGCAATGAAGGTTACGGTCGAACGCGCGCAACTCCTGAAATCGCTGGGCCATGTCCACCGCGTGGTCGAGCGCCGCAACACGATCCCGATCCTCGGCAACGTGCTGGTCCGGGCCGAGAACGCCAAATTGTCGCTGAAGGCGACCGACCTCGACCTCGAGGTGACGGAGACGCTGCCGGCGGAAACCGCGACCGCGGGCTCCACCACCGTGCCGGCGCACATGTTCTACGACATCGTCCGCAAGCTGCCTGACGGCTCGCAGATCGTGCTGGAAGCCGATGGCGACCGCGCGGTGCTGGCGATCCGCGCCGGCCGCTCGCGCTTCACGCTGCAGACGCTGCCGGAGAATGACTTCCCGGATCTCGCCGCCGGCGACATGTCGCACTCCTTCTCGCTCGCCGCCAAGGACGTCAAGCGGCTGATCGACCGCACCCAGTTCGCGATCTCCACGGAAGAGACGCGCTACTACCTCAACGGCATCTATCTGCACGCCGCCGGCACGGCGAAGGCCGCAACGCTGCGCGGCGTCGCGACCGACGGCCACCGCCTCGCCCAGCTCGATCTGGTGCAGCCCAAGGGGGCCGAGGGCATGCCCGGCGTGATCGTGCCGCGAAAGACCGTCGGCGAGGTGCAGCGCCTGATCGAGGACACCGAGACCGAGATGACGATCGAGCTGTCGCAGGCAAAAATTCGCTTCACGATCGGTAACGTCGTGCTGACCTCAAAACTGATCGACGGCACCTTCCCCGACTACGGCCGCGTCATCCCGCAGAACAACGACAAGGAGCTCGTCGTCGACAAGAAGGATTTCGAGAACGCGGTCGACCGCGTCTCCACCATCTCCAGCGAGCGCGGGCGGGCGGTCAAACTGTCGCTGTCGGCGGGCAAGCTGGTGCTGTCGGTGACCAATCCGGATTCCGGCAGCGCGACCGAAGAGCTCGAGGTCGAATACGCCGCCGACGCCCTCGATATCGGCTTCAACTCCCGCTATTTGCTCGACATCGCCGCCCAGATCGAAGGCGACGTCGCAACGCTCCGTCTCGCCGACCCCGGCTCGCCCACCCTGGTGCAAGACCGCGACGACAAGAGCGCGCTGTACGTGCTGATGCCGATGCGGGTGTGAGGGGCGCCCTCTCGACCATCCATCGGAGCCGTAGGGTGGGCAATGCTCGCGCCGCAGCTCGAAGAGCGAAGGCGAAAGCGTGCCCACCATGCAGCGGCGCAGATCGCGGCCAGACGTGGGCACGGCGCGCGCAGAGCGCGCCTTTGCCCACCCTACGGCATGCTCCCGCAAAGGGAGAGCGCGCGCCCATGACGAATAGAACATGACCCCCTCCCGCATTCATCGCCTGACGCTGACGCATTTTCGCAATTACCGGGCGGCGGGGCTCGAGACGGCGGCTGACATGGTGGCGCTGGTCGGGCCGAACGGGGCGGGCAAGACCAATTGCATCGAGGCGATCTCGTTCCTGTCGCCGGGACGGGGTCTGCGCCGCGCCACGCTGGAAGATGTCGCCGACAACCAGGGCGACGGCTCCTGGGCGGTGTCGGCGCAGGTCGAGGGCGCGCTGGGGCTCGCCACACTCGGCACCGGCATCGACGCGCCGCGCCCGGACAGCGCAGTCAGCCGGCGCTGCCGCATCGACCGCGAGCCGGTGGGTTCGGCCAGCGCCTTCGGCGACCACATCCGCATGGTGTGGCTGACGCCGGCGATGGACGGGCTGTTCATGGGCGCAGCCTCCGAACGGCGGCGTTTCTTCGACCGCTTGGTGCTCGCCATCGACAGCGAGCATTCCAGCCGCATCAACGCACTCGAGCGCTCGCTGCGTTCGCGCAACCGCCTGCTGGAGACGCGCAATTACGACGACCATTGGTGCGACGCGATCGAGCGCGAGACGGCGGAGCTTGCGGTCGCGGTCGCGGCAACGCGCGGCCAGACCGCGGCAAGGCTCACCGGGATGCTCAACGCACGCGCGCAGGAATCCGCCTTCCCCTCGGCGCAGATCGCGCTCGACGGCTGGATGGAGAACGCGCTGCTCCAGGAGACCGCGACCTCGGTCGAGGACCGCTACCGCCAGATCCTGCGCGACAACCGTCCGCGCGATGCGATTGCCGGCCGCACCACCGACGGCCCGCACCTCACCGATCTGCAGGTCGTCTATGCGCCCAAGAGCATGCCGGCGCGCGATGCCTCCACCGGCGAGCAGAAGGCGCTTCTGATCGGCCTCGTGCTCGCGCATGCGACGCTGGTCGCCGAGATGACCGGCATCGTGCCGCTGCTGCTGCTCGACGAGGTGGTCGCGCATCTCGATCCGAACCGCCGTGCGGCGCTGTTCGAGGAGCTGAAGAAGCTCGGCGCGCAGGTGTGGCTGACCGGCGCGGATCCTGCTGCTTTCGTCGAGATCGGCGCAGGCGGCGAAGTCTTTGACGTCGAGAGCGGACGAGTCTCGGCCCGAAGCTAGGCCGCCGCATTGAACCCGCCCGTTTGCGGCCGCGACTAGCTGCTTGTGGCTGCAAGAAGCAGCCATCGCGCAGGATTTCAGACTGGCGCGATATCCTTGGAGCACGAGCATGGCGACGGTGGGGCGTGGGGCGCAAGCTCCGGCACGATGGCAACTTATTGCGTGCGGCCTCGCTCTCCTCGCAAGCTGCCTGCTCGCGGCAAGCGCCGGCGCCTTCGTGTCTACGCTGCCGCCGCTGTTCTCGGCCGCACTCACGCTGGATCCCGCGGCCAAGCTGCCTGCGCCAACCCGCTACCTCTATCGGGCGATCCACACCACCGTGATGCCCGGCGTCGAGGCTCCGCTCCGGACCAGGCTCGAAGCCCGCGTGCCCGCAGCGCTCGGCGACGTGCTCGCCTTCTATCGTACCGAGCTTCGAAAGCTCGGCTGGCAGGAGCAGCAGGATGATGCGGTGGTCAGCGCCGATCACGCGCGCCTCGCCTTCGTCTCACCGATCGGGCCGGCCGCGCTGGAGCTCGACCGCAAGGACGGCAGCACCTCGGTGCATCTCGTGCAGAAGAATTCGGCAGTCGCGGCCCGGGCGAACGTCCTGCCTGAACCCGGCCAGGCCAAGCTGGTGTTCAGCAATATCGGCGACAACGAAGCCGTGCTTGCGATCAACGAGCGGACGATTCCGCGGCCCGCCGGCGCAAATGCCGTCGCGCTGGACCTCGTGCCTGGCAAATACGCCTACGGACTGAGCGTGCCCGGCCGTCAGGCCACCACGAACATGCTCACCGTCGCAGCTGGCGATACCTGGGAGCTCACAGTCGGGCGCGATGGAGAGGCATGGCCACCGCTCCAGCTGTATTGAGCCCTGTCGGCTGTGCCTATCGCGCCGCCTGTTGAACCTGGCCGGTTCCTGTCGCGACTTCTCGTCTGAGGCCGCGCCGATGGGCTCGCAGCCTGCAATTGCGCGGGCATGAGGACGCGCCAAAATCCGGGAGTTTCGACGATGCCGATGATCCGGCGCGGGGCGCAAGTCCCGGCAAGGTGGCTGCTGGTTGCCTGCGGCGTGCTCGCAATGGCGCCTGCCCCACGTCCTGCGAGCGCAGCCGACGAGGGCATCGTCGATGTCCATACCCTGCCGCGGCTGGACGGCGCGGTGGAGGACACCTCGCGCCCGGACACCTACCGTGTGACATACACCGTGCCGACCCCGGTTGCCGCCACGTCGGAGGCTACGAAGAAGCTGCTGAGCGCGGACGGCTGGGTGCCCTACGTGTATCCGCTGGACGAGAAGAGCACCGCGCTGACTTTCAAGAGAGGGCGGCAGGGACTGCGCATATCCTTCACGCAGGCGCGCGGACGTCCCGACCAGTCCGCCGTGTCCTACACGCCGAACCGGATCTATTCCAACGTGCCTTTTCCGGACGGCGCGACCGAGCTCATGTTCGACGAGACCCGGCCCTATCTCGGCTGCATCGCGCCCGGCGCGCTCGATGCCGCCTCGGAGTTCTTTACAAAGGAGATGACGGCGTTGGGATGGCGCAAGCTCACGCCCGAGACGGCATCGCGCTGGCCGAATGCCGATCTCGGCGGGTCGGTGCCGAACGGCGTGCGTGCCTTCTACGACCATCCCGACGGCGACACGACGCAATTCTACAAGCAGAAGCCGGTGATGCTGACCCTGACGCGCCGCGACGACGGAAGGACCAATGTCGAGATCCGGGTGGCGCCGTTCGCGCTGCCGGAGGTGCTCGAGGCCGACGATGACATGGCCGGCCTGCCGCGGCCCAAGCCGACCAAATCTGCGCGGAGCCTTGGCAGCGCAAGCTTCAACAAGCGCGAGATCTCGGCCGCCGCGATGGCCGAGCTGCCTGCCGTGCGCGCCTTCTATCATCGCGAGCTCGCCGCGCGCGGCTGGCAGGAAGATGGCAGCGCGCCGCTTGCGCCCGGCGACGAGGTCGCGATCAAGATTTCCTCGGCGGAGGAAACCGGCGTGCTGCGGCTCGGCCGCAAATATGATTTCACCATGATCAGCCTGACTGCGCAGGTGAAGGAATCAGCGCTTGCCGCCCGCGCCAAGGCGAAGAAGGAGGCCGACGAGAAGTTCCTTGGCGACGCGCTGGGTGCGGCTCAGCAGCTCATCGCCGCTGACGAGGCCAGGCGCAAGACGCAGGCCGCCTCCCTGTCCGATGCGCCGCTCAATGCGCGCGCCGACGGCAAGGCGCCGGTGCCGCTGCCCGAGACCGCGCAAGATGTGACGTTCGAAGGCGGCGACGGCAGGCTCGAATTCTCGTCCACCTCGAGCGTGAAGGCGCTCAGCACGTTCTACCGTACCACACTGAAGAGTGCAGGCTGGAAAGAGCAACCCTCCGTCATCAACCAGCCCAACATGGCGGTGATGGCGTTCTCCAGGGGCGGCAAGTCGATCTCGATGACGGTGATGCAGATGGGCCCGAAGGTGAATGTCCGCGCCGACGGATCGGGCCTCGTGACGGAAGCGGCCAAGCCTGCCGCCGGCCCGGACGTGCAGGCCAAATCCTCCGAGCCGCTCAAGCCCGACCCCGAATCCCAGCTGCCGGTGCCGACGCAGCGATCGTCGAAATCGCTCGCCACCACAAAGATGCCAGGCAGCGAGACGCCGTTCCGCCGCGAGCTGGAGGCCAGCATCCCCGCTTCGCTCGACGAGGTCCTCGCCTTCTACCGTGCGGAGCTGTCCAAGCTCGGCTGGCAGGAAAAGACCGACGGCGCGATCGTGTCCGCAGACCGCGCGCAGATCGACTTCACCTCGCCGCAGGGCCCGGCCGTGCTCAAGCTCGGCCGCGCCAAGGGCGAGACCACGGTCAATCTGGCGCAGAAGAATGCGGATGCCGCGGTCAAGGCCGACATCATGCCGAAGGCAGGACAGGCGAGACTCATGCTCGGCAATATCGGGCCGAAGGAAGCCTCGCTCACGATCAACAATCAGACGGTGAAGATCGCGGCCGGCGCCGGCGGCCCGCAATCGCCGAAAGGCCCGATGCTCGACCTGCCGCCCGGCAAATACCAGTACGCGCTACGCCTGCCCGGCCGCCCGGCGCGTAGCGAGTCCCTGACCGTTGCCGCCGGCGAGGCCTGGGGCCTCCTGGTGGGGCCGAGCGGCGACATGCTGCCGCTGCAGATGTACTGAGGCCTCCACGAAGCCGGTGCGCTCCCTCTCCCGCTTGCGGGAGAGGGCTGGGGTGAGGGTCTCGCCTCGGTCGAGAACCCCCAGGAGGAGAGAACCCTCACCCGGCGCGATGCGCCGACCTCGCCCGCGAGCGGGAGAGGTTGCACCGAGCCTGGGGCTCCGGCCGATTCAAGCAAGGGCTCGAACGATCTGTTCCGGGCCTCTCGGAACCACCCTTCCTGCCCGCAAAATCCACGCCTTTCGCAACCCGAAACGGCCCCTCGAATCGCGCTTTTTGCAGCGCCCGAAATCGCCCTCCAAAAGCCTTGAAAACCGGCCAAAAAACCCTATCTGCTCAAAGGGTTGCCGGGAGATACTTTGCGCTAGGCGCAAGCGGTCTTTCGTGGCACAAATAGCCCTGCAAATCAGCGCCTTTTGCGCCGCTGATTCGGGCGACATCTCAAAGGCCTCTCATGACAGAACCTGCTCGGCAGCCGCGTGCCGAAAACGAGCCCTCCAACGCGAGCGACTACGGCGCGGAATCGATCCGCGTGCTCAAGGGTCTCGATGCCGTCCGCAAGCGCCCGGGGATGTATATCGGCGACACCGACGACGGCTCGGGCCTGCACCACATGGTCTACGAGGTCGTCGACAACGCGATCGACGAGGCGCTCGCGGGCCACGCCACGCGTGTCGATGTCATCCTCAATGCCGACAATTCCGTCACTGTGCGCGACGACGGCCGCGGCATTCCCGTCGACATCCACAAGGGCGAAGGCATCTCGGCGGCCGAGGTCATCATGACCCAGCTCCATGCCGGCGGTAAGTTCGACCAGAACTCCTACAAGGTCTCCGGCGGCCTGCACGGCGTCGGCGTCTCCGTCGTCAACGCGCTGTCGAGCAAGCTGATGCTTCGCATCTGGCGCGACAACAAGGAGCACTACATCGAGTTCGCCCATGGCGATGCCGTGGCGCCGCTCAAGGTCGTCGGCGATGCCCCGGGAAAGCGCGGCACCGAGGTGACGTTCCTGGCCTCGAACGAGACCTTCAAGAACATCGAATACGACTTCGCCACCCTCGAGCATCGCCTGCGCGAGCTCGCCTTCCTCAATTCCGGCGTTCACATCGCCCTCTCCGACACACGACATGCGGTCGAGAAGCGCGAGGAAATGTACTATTCCGGCGGCGTCGAGGAGTTCGTCAAATATCTCGACCGCAACAAGAAGGCGCTGGTGCCGACGCCCATCATGGTGCGCTCGGAAGCCAACGGCATCGGCGTCGAGGCCGCTTTGTGGTGGAACGACAGCTACCACGAGAACGTGCTGTGCTTCACCAACAACATCCCGCAGCGTGACGGCGGCACCCATCTCGCCGGCTTTCGCGGCGCGCTGACGCGCCAGGTCAACGGCTATGCCGAGGCCAACGCCAAGAAGGAAAAGATCGCGCTGACCGGCGACGACTGCCGCGAAGGCCTCACCGCCGTACTGTCGGTGAAGGTGCCCGATCCGAAATTCTCGTCGCAGACCAAGGACAAGCTGGTGTCCTCGGAAGTGCGTCCCGTGGTCGAGAACGTCCTCAACGAGGCGCTTCAGGCCTGGTTCGAGGAGCACCCGAGCGAAGCCAAGATGATCGTCGGCAAGGTGATCCAGGCCGCCGCTGCCCGTGAAGCTGCGCGAAAAGCGCGCGAGCTGACGCGCAAGAGCCCGCTCTCCGTCTCCTCGCTGCCCGGCAAGCTCGCCGACTGCCAGGAAAAGGATCCGGCCAAGTCCGAACTCTTCATCGTCGAGGGCGACTCGGCAGGCGGCAGCGCCAAGCAGGGCCGCAACCGCGAATTCCAGGCCGTCTTGCCGCTGCGCGGCAAGATCTTGAACGTGGAGCGCGTTCGTCCCGACAAGATGCTGTCGAGCGAGCAGATCGGCACGCTGATCACCGCGCTCGGCACCGGCATCAGCGACGATTTCTCGGTCGAGAAACTGCGCTATCACAAGATCATCGTGATGACGGACGCCGACGTCGACGGCGCCCACATCCGCACGCTGCTGCTCACCTTCTTCTACCGGCAGATGCGCGACATCATCGACGGCGGCTATCTCTATATCGCCCAGCCGCCGCTCTATAAGGTCTCACGCGGCAAGTCCGAACAGTACCTGAAGGACGAGCGCGCGCTGGAAGACTATCTGATCGACGCCGGTCTCGACGATTGCGTGTACATCCCCGGTACCGGCGGCGACCGCTCCGGGCGCGATTTGCGCGCGCTGGTCGACGACGCCCGCGTCGTCCGCAGCATCCTGCGCAACCTGCACAGCCGCTATAACCGCAAGGTGGTCGAGCAGGCCGCCATCACCGGCGTGCTGAACAAGGAGATCTACGGCAATCCCGAGAAGGCCACGGCCGCGGCGCAATACATCGCGAGCCGGCTGGACAACCAGGCCGAGGAGGTCGAACGCGGCTGGGTCGGGCAGTTCGTCGAAGGCCAAGGCTTCCTGTTCGAGCGCACCGTGCGCGGTGTCAAGGAGGCCGCGGTCATCGACGACGCGCTGCTCGGGTCGGCAGAGGCCCGCAAGCTCGACGAGTACACGACCAAGCTCCAGGACGTTTACGCCCGCTCCGGCAAGCTGCGGCGCAAGGACAACGAGCACGTGGTCCACGGTCCGGTCGACCTGTTCGAAGCCGTGACCGATGCGGGCCGCAAGGGCATCACGCTGCAGCGCTACAAAGGTCTCGGCGAGATGAATCCTGAGCAGCTCTGGGAGACAACCCTCGACACCGAGGCGCGCTCGCTGCTGCAGGTGAAGGTCAAGGAGGTCGACGAGGCCGACGACATCTTCACCAAGCTGATGGGAGACGTCGTCGAGCCGCGCCGCGACTTCATTCAGGAGCATTCGCTGAGCGCGACGATCGATATCTGACGCGACGCGTTTTGGTTTGGCGGTGCCAATTGCGCGCACCGATCACCTCTCCCGTAGGGAGAGGTCGGAGCGCATCGCGAGATGCGATCCGGGTGAGGGGTTCTGGTCTCACTGGGTGCCGCAGCCCCTCACCCGGATTGCTACGCAATCCGACCTCTCCCCGTCGGGGAGAGGTGAGGACACACCTGAACCTCACCACCTGCCATTGCGACGAAGGAGCATGAACCCGTTGGCCGCTTCGGCCGGGAAGCCCTCACGCCATGACCAGTTCCGCGCCGACCAGTTCCACTGCGCCCTCGCGCCGGCTTGGCATCATCGGCAGCATCGTCGGCGTGCTGGCGCTGATCGCGGCCGTCTTGCCGCATTGGGTCATACCCGCGATCTATCCCCCTCCGCCGGCTGACAAGGTGATTGTCGATACCGGTCACCGCCTCAAGGACCGCCTGATCGCGCGGGTCAAGGGCGTCGAATATCAAGCGCCGCCGCGCGAGAAATCGACGGGAAGCCAGTTGAGGGAGGCATCCTCGATCGGTGCGATCTCGCTCGGCCTGCTCGCCATCCTGTTCTCGGTCCTTGCCCTCGTATTCCGCGAGGAGAGGCTGCTGGCCGGAGTCGCGGCCGCGCTCGGGACTGGCGCCATCGCCATCGAGATCTCGTTCCTGGCCATGGGCGTCTTGATGCTGATCGTGATCCTTTATGTGGTGGCGAATATCATCGGGTTGTTCTAAACGCCCGGTTCAGCGGAACCGTTCGGGTCCGATGAGCGGCGCTCCGCCGTGACAAGTGCAGAATTGCTACCCTGCTCAATTCTCGGTAGTTTCCGCCCCCGAAGCAGCCCGCCCCACCGCAACAGGACGGAGAAAACCGACGTGGCGCCCATCCAATACATCGTCGAGGGCGGTCACCGGCTCTCGGGCTCGATCGAGCCGTCCGGCAACAAGAATTCGGCGTTGCCGATCATCGCCGCCGCGCTGCTCACCGAGCACCCGGTGACGCTGGAGAACGTGCCGCGGATCCGCGACACCGAGACGCTGGTCGAGCTGATCCGCTCGGTCGGCGCATCGGCGGAATGGACCGCCCGCAACACGCTTCACATCCACGCCAAGAGCATCCGCGCCGCCGATCTCGACCCCGAGCTGTGCGTGCGCATCCGCGCCTCGATCCTGCTCGCCGGCCCCCTGCTCGCCCGCTGCGGCGAAGTGATGCTGCCGCCGCCGGGCGGCGATGTCATCGGCCGCCGCCGTCTGGACACGCATGTGCTGGCGCTGGAGCAGCTGGGCGCAAAGGTCACCGCGACCGACCGGCTCGAATTCCGAGCGCCAAAACTCGCCGGCGCGGACGTGTTCCTGGACGAGCCGAGCGTCACCGCCACTGAGAACGCGCTGGTCGCGGCGGTCGCCGCCGACGGCGTCACCTATTTGCGCAACGCGGCCTCCGAGCCGCATGTCCAGGACCTCGCCTATTTCCTGGTCGCGCTCGGCGCCAGGATCGAAGGCATCGGCACCAACACCATGATCGTGCACGGGCAGGCGACGCTGGGGGAGGCGACCTACAGGATCCAGCCCGACCATATCGAGGTCGGCTCGCTGATCGGACTTGCCGCCGTGACACGCTCGCCGCTGCGCATCATGCGCGCCGGTGTCGAGCATCTGCGCTCGATCCGCATGGGTTTCGAGCGGCTCGGCATCGTCTGCCGCGTCGAGGGCGATGATCTCATCGTGCCCTCCAATCAAACCTTGAAGATCCAGGACGATTTCGGCGGCCACGTGCCGAAGCTGGAGGACCAGCCATGGCCGGCCTTCCCGGCCGACCTGATGTCGATCGCGATCGTCACGGCCACGCAATGCGAGGGCGTGATCCTGATGTTCGAGAAGATGTTCGAATCGCGGATGTTCTTCGTCGACAAGCTGATCGCGATGGGCGCGCGCATCGTGCTGTGCGACCCGCACCGCGCCATTATCGCCGGACCCAGCCGCCTGCGCGGCGCGCCGATGACCTCGCCCGACATCCGGGCCGGCATGGCGATGCTGCTCGCCGCCGTCTGCGCCGAGGGCACCTCCACCATCAACAATGCCGACCAGATCGAGCGCGGCTATGAGCGCATCGAGGAACGGCTGAACGCACTGGGCGCGAAGATCAAGCGCGTGCCGGAGAGGAAGAGCTGATCTTCGCCTCTCCCAGTAAGAACGGGGAGGGGGAGAAGAAGCAGCGTCGCACTTCGCACACCGTCTCGTGCCCCGGACGCAGCGCAGCGCTTCCCCGGCGATGCGAAGCATCGTCCGGTTCAGCGATGCGCTGCTGAGCCGGGGCCCACGCCGCAACATCGGTGCCTGTCGCTTCTGCTGGGTCCCGGCTCGCGCTTCGCGCGTCCGGGACACGTCAGCCATGTTTTCGACGTGTGGCTGTGCTACTGACCGGCCATGCTCGACACCGTCCAATATCAAGCGCAGCCGCAAGCCGGCGCGCCGCCAAATCATCTTGCCGAAGAATTCGTCGAGACGCTGCGCCTCGCCGTGCCGATGATGCTGACCCAGCTCGGGCAGATCGCGATGATCACGACCGATCTCGCGATGATCGGCCGACTCGGCGAAGATGCGGTGGCCGCGGCGGCGCTGGCGCATACGGTCTATTTCGTCAGCTTCACCTTCGGGCTCGGATTGACGTCCGCCGTGTCGCCGCTGGCCGCGCAGGCGTTCGGCGCCGGCGACGTCAGGCGCATCCGCCGCTCCCTGCGCGTCGGCCTGTGGGCCGCGCTGCTGATCTCGCTGCCGATGATGGCCTCGCCGCTCTATGGCGAGCAGATCCTGCTCGCGCTCGGTCAAATGCCGCAATCGGCCGCGCTGGCGCAGCACTATCTGAACGGCCTCGCCTGGGGTATTGCGCCGGCGCTCGGCTTCATTGCGCTGCGCAGCATGATGAGCGCGGTGAACCGGCCGCAGGCGCCGCTGTGGATCACGGTTGCGGCGATCCCGGTGAATGCCGCGCTGGTCTACGCCCTGATCCACGGCCTGTTCGGCCTGCCGGAGCTCGGCCTGTTCGGCGCCGGGCTTGCGACCACGCTGGTCAATCTCGGCACGTTCCTCGCCGCGCTCGCGATCGCCGGGTTGCGAAAGCCGTTCGCGGACTATCATCCGCTCGCCCGTCTGTGGCGGATCGACTGGCCCTTGATGCGTCAGCTCGTCGCGGTCGGTGCGCCGATCTCGTTTTCCCTGTTGCTGGAGTATGGCCTGTTCTCCTCGGCGGCGCTGCTGATGGGACTGATCTCGACCGCCGCGATTGCCGCGCATCAGATCGCGCTCCAGGTCACCGCCGTGCTGTTCATGGTGCCGCTCGGCATCGGCATGGCGGCGACGGTGCGGGTCGGTCATGCCTTCGGCCGCGACGACATGGTTGCGGTGAGGCGCGCGGGCCTGGCCGCCGCCGTGCTCGGGATCGCGTTCGTCGCCGCCCTGACCGTTGCAATCATTCTCGGCCGCTACGAGCTCGGACGGCTGTTCTTCGGCCGCAGCGAGGCCAGCGCGGCAACGGTCGAGCTGACGGCGACATTGCTGCTGGTCGGCGCGAGCTTCTTCATCGCCGACGGCCTCCAGACCATCATGGGCGGCGCGCTGCGCGGCATCAATGACACCAGGATGACGCTGGTGTTCGCGGCGATCGGCTATTGGTGCGTCGCCTTTCCCGTCGCCTGGGTGCTTGCCTTCCACGCGGGGCTGGGCGCGGTCGGCGTCTGGATCGGGTTCTCGATCGGCTCGTTCGTCTATGCCGCCCTGTTGATCTTGCGCTTCCGGATGCTGGCGCGCAGATTGGCGGAATGAAGGGAAGGGTCCACGAAGTCGCGCCTGAGGTCGACGCCGACGCGGTGCTGGCAGGCGCTCAATTCATCGATGCGTTTCGCGTGGAGATCGGCGCGGCGACGGTCGATGCGCGCGAGGCCTGCGTCCGGATGGTGCTGCACGGACCACGCTGGATCGACGTGCTGCTGCGCCTGCGCAACATTCTGGTGACGCCGTTCGGGCTGAAGACATCGGGCGAAGGCGCGCCGGCGCCGCATGGATTGATCGGCCTGTTTCCGGTGGTGAGCGAGACGCCGGAGCGGCTGGTCGCCGGCTTCAACGATTCCCATCTCGACTTCCGCATCGTGGTCGACGTGGCGGGCGATGGCGCGAGCCGCGAGGTGACCTCGACCACGCTGGTGCGCACGCACAATCTGCTCGGCCGGACCTACCTCGCGCTGATCATGCCCTTCCACAAGCTGGTGGTCCGCGGCATGATGGGACGCATCGTGGAGCCGGCCCGCTAGTTACTCCGCGACCCGCGCGGACTTGTCGCCCGACGCTTCCGACCATTCGCCGACGACGCGATCGAGGTCGCACAGGTTCTGGTGCATCTGCTCCAGGGAGAAGCCGAGCGCGAAGAAGCGCTCGGCGGTGTCGCCGGGTTGGCCGCGGAGCAGGCCGTCCTGGCGCACGGCGGCGACCGCCTCGGCATAATGCTGGAGCGCGACGTGGACCGGATGGATCGGCGGCGCGCCTGCGCCTTCGCGCAAGGCGCTAGCTGCCGAGCGGAGGAAGCGCGCGATCACGGTCGAGACCTCCGTCAGCGGGCCTGCGAGCCGCGTCTGCACGTCGGCCGGCAGCGGCACCACGGTGGCGCGCCCGATCATCACGACGTCATGGCGCAGCCGCAGGATGGTTCGCAGCAACGGTCCGGTATCCGGCCCGCTCGACAGGCGTGCCGCGCGCTCGCGCTCGGCTTCGGAGCCGATCGCATTGAGGCTGACCATGGCCGTGC
The DNA here is from genome assembly GCF_002795245.1 of Bradyrhizobium forestalis. GTDB lineage: Bacteria > Pseudomonadota > Alphaproteobacteria > Rhizobiales > Xanthobacteraceae > Bradyrhizobium > Bradyrhizobium forestalis. The sequence continues at coordinate 27,842 of NZ_PGVG01000049.1, forward strand.
CGATGCCGTCCTGGATCCGGTGCAGCGCGTCGTTGTCGCGGCCGCGCGTGAGACCCGCGAGCAGCTCGGTGAAGGCATCGGCGATCAGTTCGAGCAGCGTCGCCGCGCTGGCGCGGATCTGCCGCACCGCGCGCGAAGGCAGCACCAGGAAGGAGACGAGCAATCCCGTGACGGCGCCGACGCCGACCTCGCTGACGCGGTCGATCGCCGAGGTCATGGGATCGGAATGATGCATGGTCGGAACCAGCAGCACGATCACGGCGGTGACCGTGGCGGCGCTCAGGCTCGGATTGATCGCGGCGATGAAGGCGAGCGGAGCGACCGAGAGGACCAGCAATCCCAGAAGTCCCGCTTCGCTCGAATAAGGAATCAGGATCGCGATGGCGCCGCCATAGATCGCGCCGCCGATGGTTCCGAGCATGTAGTCGCGCGTCGCCTTCAGCGAGCGGCCGACGCTCATCTGGGTCACGATCAGCGAGGTCAGCACCGCCCAGAGCGGCAGCAGCAGATGCAAGGCGGTCGCGATCGCATAGGCCGCTGTGGCGGCCACCGTGACCCGGATCGCGAGCCCCAGTTGCGTGCGCCGCGACCGGATCTTCTCGAACACCTTCGCCGCGAATGCCATGCCCGAATATCCCGGTCCGATCCTCATACGCCAAGCAAAAGCATAGCTGATGCCCGCGGCCGCAAGGCCGCTTGAAAGGCCAAATCAGCCCGCCTAACTTGCCGGCCAAAACGAGGAAACACGATGGCCCACGAAACCGCAACGCTCGCTGCCTACGTCTTCAACCTGAAATACCAGGATATTCCGGCGGAGGTGCTGGAGCGCGCCAAGGTGCTGACGCTGGACTTCCTCGGCAGCGCGATCAGGGCACGGCGCGAGGCGGAATCGACCCCGTCGATGCTGAAGATGCTGGAGGCGCTGGCGCTCGACACCAGGGGCGAGTCCACCGTATTCGGCGATGCCAAGACCTGGACGCCGGCGGTCGCTGCGCTGCTCAACGGCGCGCTCGGCCATTCCCTCGACTTCGACGACACCCACGCCGATTCCTCGCTGCATCCGAGCGCGCCGGTGGTTCCGGCCGCCTTCGCCATCGGCGAGATGGTCGGCGCGTCGGGCCGCGACGTGCTGACGGCGATCGTTGCCGGCTACGAGGTCTGCTGCCGGCTCGGCAACGCGCTCGATCCGACCTCGCACTACGCGCGCGGCTTCCACCCGACCGCGACCGCCGGCACCTATGGCGCGGCTGCGGCGGCCGGCAAGCTGTTCGGCCTCAGTGAGACGCAGCTGATCGCCGCGTTCGGCGTCTCCGGCAGCCAGGCCGCGGGCTCGCTGCAATTTTTGGTCAACGGCGCCTGGAACAAGCGTTACCAGGTCGGCGCCGCCGCGATGAACGGCGTGATCGCCGCAACGCTGGCGCGCAACGATTTCGTCGGCGCGACCGAGTCAGTCGAGGGCAAGCACGGCCTGCTCGCCGGCTACACCGATGACGCCCATCCGGACAAGGCGGTGGCCGAGCTCGGCAAGAGCTATGAGACCATGAAGATCGGCGTGAAGCCTTATCCGAGCTGCCGCTACACCCATGCGGCGATCGACGCGCTGATCGCGATGCGGCGCGAGCACAATCTGACGCCCGACCAGGTCAAGCGCGTCGAGATCGGCCTGCATCGCAACGGCATCACGCTGACCGGCGACGCCGCGACCAACCGCCACCCGCGCTCGATCGTCGGCGGCCAGTTCTCGATGTTCTTCACCGGCGCGCTCGCGCTCGACCAGGGCTCGTTCGGCTGGGACGACTACAACCGCCTTGGGGACGCCGCCATCGACGCGCTCGCCGACAAGTTCGACGTGGTGCAGGACGATCGCCTCGAGATCGGCCGCACCCATCCCTTCGGCGCGCGCGTGAGTATCACCACGGACGATGGTGTGCATGAGCGGCTCTATGCCGATCCGTCCGGCGAGCCGACCTCGTTCCCGGACACGCAGGCGATGCAGCAGAAGTTCTTGACCTTGGCCCGCCCGGTGCTGAATGCGCGCGCGGAGAAGTTTGCCGACGCGATCATGACGCTGGAGCGGTTCGACCGCGTGGCGCAGGCAACGGAGCTGGGGAGGTAGGAGGTCGCGGCGGCGCCGGTCTGCTTACCCTCCCCTGGAGGGGGAGGGTCGGCTCATATTGAGCGCAGCGAAATATGAGACGGGGTGGGGTGACGGTCCCTCCGCATCCAACAGTGCCCGAGCGGAGAGATCACCCCACCCCGCTCGCGCTTCACGCGATCGACCCTCCCCCTCCAGGGGCGGGTAAGGGACAGCGCTCCGCACCTCTCAATTCGCCCCAGCGAGCTTCCCCTTCTCGCGCGTCGCTGCCACCACATCGCGCACCAGATCGAACACGCCGTCGGCTTGCGCCGGCGCGTTCGGCGAGCGGCCGAGCCGTACGATCACCAGCTTCTCCGACGGGATCACGATGGTGTATTGCCCGATCGTGCCCTTGGCGAAGAAGGCATCGCGCGGCCAGCCGTGCTCCACGCGAAACTTCGCGCCAAAGCTGTCGCCCTGGTTGGTCCAGAATCCGGCACCGATGCCGACCCAAGCATTTGGCGTCGGTGAGGACGAGTAGCTCACCCATCCCTCCGGCAAGATGCGCTTGCCGCCGGCGACGCCGTCATTGAGGTAGAGCTGGCCGAGGCGCGCCCAGTCGCGCGCGGAGGCCAGCATCTCGCTCGAACCCTCGATCGTGCCTGTTACGTCGAGCTGAAGCGTGACGTTGACCATGCCGAGCGGCGCGAACAATTCGCGGCGCGCGAAGCGGAGCGCATCGGCGGGCTCTCCGCCGGCGGCATCGCGCAGCAGATGCGCGAGGATGAGAAAGTTGCCGTCGTGATAATTCCACGCCGTGCCCGGCGCGGTCGCAAGCGGCGCGCGCTCGGCGAAGCTGGCCATATCGTCCTCGGCGAATTTCATGGTGTTGACCGGTTCGAGCACGGAGCCCAGCGAGGCCTGCAACGAGCTGCCGAGCGCGATGCCGGCGGTGTGACGCAGCAACTGGTCGATGGTGATGGCATGACGCGGATCATCCAGATTTTGCCAGTCGGCAATTGGCGCGGGCCCGTCAAGCTTCAACTTGCCCTGGCGCACGAGAATGCCCGTCAGTGCAGACATCACCGACTTCGTCATGGAGAAGCCGAGCAGCTGCGTCTCCGGTCCGATGCCGTCCGCATAGCGCTCGGCGATGATGCGGCCGGCCTTCATCACAACGATCGCGCGCGTGCGGCGGTAGGGCGGCTGCGCGGGCTCGGCGAAGGCGCGGTCGAGCGCAGCTGATAGGCCCTCTCTTTGTGGAGCCACGATCCCGGGGCCGGCGATATCGGGGAGCAGCGCGGGCTGCTCATCGTCGGGCGGCAACCCGACGTCGACGATCCCCTGGCCGTGCTCGAGCGTGCAACCAAGTCCCTCGCGATAGACGGCATGGCTGCGGCCGATCCCGAACAGGGACACCGTGACATCCTTGCGCGTGCGATCGACCTGAAGATCCATCGCCCAGGTGAGCAGACCCGCGCCCGGCATCGCGTCGGCGGTCTCGGCGAGGTCGCGCATGGGATCGAGTCCGGAGACGAAGGTCTCCGAGCAGAGCGTGTCGGCGATGAAGCCGGTAGCAACCTTGGGCACATCGCGGGCCCGCGCCGCGCCGAGCGCGAGACCGGCACAGGCGATGGCGGTGGTAGCGAGGATGATCTTGCGGCGACGGGTCACGGGCTTTCTCCGGCTGCGGGGCGTGTGGCGGAGAAGGAGCCTGATACGAGCGATGGGCGCTCGCCGGATTCGAAAACGACCTCGTCGAAACCGATCTGAGGCTGGCTGATTTCGGAATTCTTAAGTGATTTCAATGGCCTAAGAATCTAAGCCGTATCAACCTTGAGCCGCCGATATTCCGTCGGCGTCACGCCCGTGACTGCCTTGAAGGCGCGGTTGAACGGCCCCAGCGACTGGAAGCCGGCGTCCATGGCGATGGTGATGACGGGGACCTCGGCCTGGGCGGGGTCGGCGAGTGCGGCCTTGGCCTCCTCGATCCGGTGGTTGTTGAGGAACACATTGAAGTTGCGATAGCCGAGCCGTTGATTGATCAACCGGCGCAGCCGGTATTCGGGAATCTTGAGCCGGTTCGCGAGCACGCCGATGGTGATGCTCTCGTGGCGATAAATCCGCTCGTCCGCCATCAGCCGCATCAGGGCATCGACGAGCTTCTGGTCGGCGGATTCATCGCCCTTCGCGGGTTGAGCCAGAATTGTCGGCGCGGCCACCGACGCCGGAAACAGATCGACGCCGTCGACACGCATCATCGCCCAGGCGATGGCCGCAACGATGCAGGCGAGCACGCCGGCATTGATCGTGTTGGCGACATCGCCCGCACTGCCGGCAACGAGAATCTGGAGCAGCGCATTCACCCCGCCATAGAGCGCGGCGGCGCAGACGATGAAAACGCGAACCTTGCGGCGGCGCTCGACCAGATCCGCCGACCACGAAGCGATCGTCTGCCCCACTGCGAGCGCGATGAAACCGAGCACGATCAGATCGACCGCGATCACGGAGAGGCGAATGTTCCCGCTGGGTGCGATCCAGAGACACCCGACAAAGCTGAAGGCAGTCACCGCCACCCAGATCAATCCATGCCACCATTGCAGGCGAAATTCGTCATCGAACAGCGCGCGCGTGAACAGCCAGAACACCACGATGTTGCCGGTCGAGAGCGCGATCAGCGGCGCATGCCATGCCGGAACCAGCGACGATACGCCGACCGAATAGCTCGCCGCATGTGCGGCCGAGCCGAGCGCGAAGGCCGCGCCGAGGCGGGCAGCGAGAACGCTGCGGAAATCAGAGATCAATGACGCCGCCAGCACCAGCAGCAGCGTGACGCTGGCGGAGCGAAAGGCAAGCTCGGTTGCGGCAAGAGTCATCGGTAGGTGCGATCGGTCGCGGTTGAAGTCAGCCGACCATCGGTCGTTGGGCTTGCTTTTTCAAGGACCATCCTCACTCTCAACTGTCATCGCCCGGCCAGTGCGCAATTGCGCACTAGGACCGGGCGATCCAGTACTCCGAGACGGCTGTGATTGAACCGATGGGCCGCGGCGTACTGGATCGCCCGCCTTCGCGGGCGATGACAGCGGAGCAAGGCGTTGACAGCGGAGTATGTGGCACTGTTGCGACGTGACGTCCGGCCCGGCCTTTGTCGCGACGGCGCTGCAAATTCCTGCTACGATCACGCCCAAGAAAGCCAAAAAGGAGCCTACCCATGAGCTGGATGCCCGACAACGATCCCGTGCTCGGCGATCCCAAATCCTGCGATGCGCTCGATCTCGTCATCGTGCCGCGGACGCGCGATCTCGGCGACGGATTCGCGGTGCGGCGGGCGCTGCCGCATGGCAAGCGGCAGATGGTCGGCCCCTTCATCTTCTTCGACCATTTCGGACCGGTGCAGTTCGTCTCCGGCAAGGGCATGGACGTGCGGCCGCATCCGCATATCGGGCTTGCCACCGTCACTTACCTTTTCGACGGCATGATCATGCATCGCGACAGCGAGGGCAACGTCCAGGAGATCGCGCCCGGCGCGATGAATCTGATGACCGCCGGCCGCGGCATCGCGCATTCCGAACGCACGCCGGATACGCAGCGCGCCGCGGGCCAGAAGATGCTCGGCCTGCAGAGCTGGATCGCACTGCCGACCGGGTCGGAAGAGATCGCACCCTCGTTCCAGCATTATGCGGCGGGCGACCTGCCGATGATCTCCGAGCGCGACTTCACCGCACGCGTGATCGCGGGTTCGTCCTTCGGCATCGCCTCGCCTGTCGCGATGGTGTCGCCCTGGTTCTACACCGAGGTCACGGCGGTCGGGGGCGCGACGGTGCCGCTCGATCCCGATCATGAGGAGCGCGCGATTTACCTGGTGGACGGCGAGGTCGAGATCGCGAACGAGCGCTATGAGGGGCCGCGGCTGCTGATCTTCCGGCCCGGCGACCGCATCACCGTGAAGGCGCTCAAGGCGACGCGGATGATGTTTCTCGGCGGCGACGCGCTGGAAGGCCCGCGCCATATCTGGTGGAATTTCGTCTCCTCCAGCAAGGAGCGGATCGAGCAGGCCAAGCAGGACTGGAAAACCGGCCGCTTCGCGGCAGTTCCGCAGGAACATGAGTTCATTCCGCTGCCGGAATAGGCTAATCCGGTGTCCGGCCGCGCAACCAAGTGCGGCTGGATTCCTTGTGCGAAGGCTCTGCCGATGACCACCATGCTCTCCAGCGACCTGCCCCTGCCCAAGATCGGACGCGGCAAGGTGCGCGACATCTACGCCGTCGACGATGACCGCCTGCTGCTCGTTACCACCGACCGCATCAGCGCCTTCGACGTGGTGATGGGCGAGACCATTCCGATGAAGGGCGCGGTGCTGACGCAAATCAGCGCGTTCTGGTTTGGCGAGCTCGAAGGCGTGGTGCCGCATCACATGATCAGCGCCGACACGGACGAGATCATTGCGGCCGTGCCGGCGCTGAAACCGCACCGCGCCGAGATCCTCGGCCGCGCCATGCTGTGCAAGCGGACCACCGTCTTCCCGATCGAATGCGTGATCCGCGGCTACCTCTCGGGATCGGCCTGGAAGGAATATGCCGCGAGCGGCACGCTGGCCGGCGAGAAGCTGAAGGCAGGCCTGGTCGAGAGCGAGAAGCTGGAGCCTGCGATCTTCAGCCCGGCGACCAAGGCCGAGAGCGGCCATGACGAGAACATCACGATCGCGCGGATGCGCGAGGTGGTCGGCGACGAGGTCGCCTACACGCTGGAGAGCATGACGCGCGCGATCTACACGCTCGGCGAGGAGCTCGCCCGCGAGCAGGGCATCATCATCGCCGACACCAAGTTCGAGTTCGGCCGCGACAAGGAAGGCCGCATCATCCTGATCGATGAGGTCATGACGCCCGATAGTTCGCGGTTCTGGGCAGTGGACGCCTACAAGCCCGGCCAGCCGCAGGCGAGCTTCGACAAGCAACCCCTACGCGACTATCTCGACATCGAGCGCCGCGCCGGCCGCTGGAATGGCGACGCCCCACCGCCGCCACTGCCCGCGAGCGTGGTGGACGCGACCAGCAAGCGGTATCTGGAAGCGTACCGGCGCGTGACAGGGAAAGAGCTGAAGATTTAGCGGCTGCTGCCGCGCGCTCCGTCATTGCGAGTGCAGCAGGGGTGGGGCTGGGAACCTGCGCGCCGCACCCTCAACCGTCATCGCCCGGCTTGACCGGGCGATCCAGTATTCCAGAGACGGCGATGTGATACGGAGAAGCCGCGGCGTACTGGATTCCCCGCTTTCGCGGGGAATGACAGCGGTGGTTGTGGAGGCTTCGGTTTTCCCGTCCACCCTATGATTGACCATTCACATGGTGTGAACGGCATCCCCAGAAGACCATGGCACAACTGTCGGATATTTCATAATTACAAGAATCCTGTTGCGTTAAGCCCGTAGTCCTCTACGACGGACTTTTTCAGGGGGCGAGCGCAACGGCGTGACCGATCCAGCAATCATTTTCAGTCCGACCTCTCGATTCAATCCGGCCATCAAGCGGGCGCTCAACGACATATTGGGCGGAAGTGCCGCCAGCGTCCTGACCGTCACTTTCGGACTGTCCTATTCGCTGCTGATCTTCGCCGGACCATTGTCGCCCTACCTGTCCTACGGAATCGCCGCGACCTTCATCAGCTCGGCGGTGCTTGCGGCGGTCATCGCACTCGGCAGCTCCATGCCCTTCGCAATTGCCGCACCCGACAGCTCGACCGCCGCGGTGACGGGAATCCTGGCGGCCTCGCTGGTCGAACGCATCGCGGCGGCCGATCCGTCGGCGCCGCTGCTCTCACCCGTCCTGATCACGCTGTGCCTGTCCACCGTGCTGACTGGCGTCGTCTTGTGCGGCTTGGGCCTGACGCGGTTGGGCCGCGCCATCCGCTACGTGCCTTATCCCGTGGTCGGAGGCTTCCTCGGCGCCACCGGGCTCTTGATCGTCATGGGCGCGATCCGGGTGATCACCGATCATCCCGTGCAGCTCGCGACGCTGCGGCGCTTCGCCGACGGTGTCGCGCTGTCGGAGCTGGGCGCGGCCTGCGCCATGGCGCTGGTGCTCTATCTAATCTGGCACCGCTCGCGCAGCCCGTTCGGACTGCCGATCATTCTGGTCGGCGGCGTGCTCACGGCGCATCTGGCGTTCTGGATCTCCGGCATCTCGCCCGATGAAGCCCGCGCGCTCGGCTGGACCTTCCGGCCGCCGCCGGCCGCTTCCTTCATGGTGCCCTGGCACACCGACGGCTTCATTCAATATCCCTGGTTCGCCGTGCCGGACCTGCTCGGCAATCTCGTCGCCGTGATCTTCGTCACCGCATCCAGCACGCTGTTCAACACCACCGGCATCGAGGTGGCCATGCACCGCGAGGCCAATCTGGAGCGCGAGCTGAACGTCACCGGCGCGGCCAATATGCTGACCGGGGTGCTCGGCGGCTATGCCGGCTGCATCTCGGTCAGCCGCTCGATCCTCAATTTCTCCAGCGGCGGTCGCGGCCGCGTGTCCGGCCTCACGGTCTCGGCCTTGTCGCTGCTCATGCTCGCGATCGCCCCCGAATTACTCGGCTACATCCCGAAATTCGTGCTCGGCGGATTGCTGCTCTATCTCGGCGCCGACCAGCTGCACAAATGGATCGTCGAATCGCGCAGGCGGCTTTCGAAGCTCGAATATCTCTCGCTCATCGCCATCATCGTCATCATCGTCACCTGGGGCTTCGTGCCGGGCATCCTGATCGGCGTGATCATCGGCTGCGCGACGTTTGCGTTCAGCGCGGCGCGGGTGGAGTCGATCAAGTACAGTTTCGACGGCTCGGAATACCGGTCCTCGCTCGATCGCTCGCGTGACGACCAGGAGGTGCTGCTGGCCCATGGCGGCAACATCCAGGGGCTCAATCTGCAGAGCTATCTATTCTTCGGCTCCGCCAACCGGCTCTACCAGCACGTCAAGCGTCTGCTGCAGAAGCGCCCGGAGTGCCGCTATCTGCTGTTCGACTTCAAGCTCGTCACCGGGGTGGATTCGTCGGCCGCCTACAGTTTCGCCCAGATCAAGCGCAGCGCGGCCGATCTCGGCGTCGAGCTGATCCTGGTGCATCTGTCGGCTGCGGCCGAGAAGGTGCTGCGCTCCAGCGACTTCGTCGGCGCGGGCGTCACCATTATTGCCGAGCTCGACCACGCGCTGGAATGGTGCGAGAATGAGATCATCGCGCAGCATCAGGGCCTGGCGCAGGAAGAAGCCAGCCTGCGCGACTGGTTCGCGGGGATTCTCGGCAGCGAGGACGATGCCGACGCGCTGATCCACCGCTGCCAGCGCATCGAGGTCGACGCCGGCGAAATCATCGTGCAGGCCGGCGATCCCGCCGATTCCATGCACTTCATCCTCGACGGCCGCGTCGGCATCATGGTGCCCGCCGAGGACGACCGCACCACGCGCGTACGCAGCCTCGGCCGCTACACCACGATCGGCGAGATGGGCCTGGTGTCAAACACCCCGCGCAGCGCGACGATCCAGGCCGAAATCGGCAGCGTGCTCTACGTGCTCAACACGCACCAGTTCGACGCGATCAAGGAAGAGGATCCAGCGCTCAGCCACAAGCTGCTGACCTATTTCGTGTCGGTCATGGCCGAGCGGCTGACGTTTGCGAACCGGACGATCGCGGTGCTGCGGCGGTGAGCGTCGCGTAGCCCGCATGAGCGCAGCGATATGCGGGACCGGTCGTCCCGGATGTCGCTGCGCTCATCCGGGCTACGAAACCGGAGATCGTCATGCCCGGGCTTGTCCCGGGCATCCACGTTCTTTGTACCGCGGAGTAAACCGTGGATGGCCGGGTCAAGCCCGGCCAAGACGGTGTAAGAGAGAGCCGGGCTTAAACCCCCGCCATCATCACGTATTTGATCTCGACATACTCTTCCATGCCGTGATGCGAGCCCTCGCGTCCCAGGCCGCTGTCCTTGACGCCGCCGAAGGGCGCGACCTCGGTGGTGATGAGGCCGGTGTTGACGCCGACCATGCCCGACTCCAGCGCTTCGGCGACGCGCCAGACGCGGCCGAGATCGCGGGAATAGAAGTAGGAGGCGAGACCGAACGGCGAGGCGTTGCACATCGCGATGACGTCAGCCTCGTCCTTGAAGCGGATGACAGGCGCGAGCGGGCCGAAGGTTTCCTCCTGCGACACCAGCGAGTCCGGCTTGACGTCGGCCAGCACCGTCGGTTCGAAGAACGAGCGTCCGAGCTCGCTGCGCTTGCCGCCGGTGACGACCTTGGCGCCGCGCTTGACGGCATCCGCAATGTGGCGCTCGACCTTGTCGACCGCCTTCATGTTGATCAAGGGCCCTTGCGTGACGCCGCTCTCGGTGCCGTCGCCGATCTTCATCGCCGCGACCTTCTTCGACAGCTTCTGCACGAACTCGTCGTAGATCTTGTCCTGGGCATAGAGGCGGTTGGGGCAGACGCAGGTCTGGCCCATGTTGCGGTATTTCGAGACGATGGCGCCTTCGACCGCGGCATCGATGTCGGCGTCGTCGAACACGATGAACGGCGCGTTGCCGCCGAGCTCGAGGCCGAGTCGCTTCACGCCGACGGAGGCCTGCCGGTAGAGGATCTTGCCGACCGCGGTCGAGCCGGTGAAGCCGACGAAGCGAACGGCCGGATGCTCGCACAGCACCTTGCCAATCGGCGGCGCATCACCCGTGATGATGTTGAGCACGCCCTTGGGGATGCCGGCCTTCTCGGCGAGCACAGCCAGTGCCAGTGCGGATAGCGGCGTCTCGTTGGCGGGCTTCAGCACGACGGTGCAGCCGGCGGCCAGCGCCGGCGAGACCTTGCGTGTGATCATCGAGTTCGGGAAATTCCACGGCGTGATCGCGCCGCAGACGCCGATCGGCTGCTTGATGGCGAGCAACCGCGCATCGGGCCGCTGCGTCGGGATGGTCTCGCCATAGACACGACGCGCCTCCTCGGCGAAGAACTCGATATAGGCGGCGCCGATATCGACCTCGCCGAGCGCCTCGGTGAGCGGCTTGCCCTGCTCGGAGGTGAGGATCAGCGCGAGGTCCTCGCGGTTGGCGATGATCAGCTCGAACCATTTGCGCAGGATGTTGGAGCGCTGCTTGGCAGTGTGCTTGGCCCAGGCGGGAAAGGCGCGCTCGGCGGCTTCGACCGCCCTGGTGGTGTCATCAGCACCTAGCTGCGGAACCTTGGCGAGCTCGACGCCGGTGGCGGGATTGTTGATGGCAAAGACCGGCGTGCCGACCCAGGCGCCGTCGATGTAGCAGGCCTCCTTCAGCAGCGAGGGGTCCTTCAGCCGGTCGCGCAAATGGGGCTTGGCTTGCGGGGCGCGTGTGGCGGCGGTCTGGGTCATGGCGTTTCTCCCTGGGCGATCGGATCGGCCCGGAATATAGGGACAGACGGCGCGCAATGCACCGCCCCGCAACGCACATCTGCTGATAGCTAAGCTGAGAGCGCGGTCCCTTCACCTCTCCCCAGCGGGGAGAGGTCGATTTGCTCCGGGCGATGCGAAGCATCATCCCGTGCAAATCGGGTGAGGGGGCGCGGGTCCCACGAGAGAGTGTAACCCCTCACCCGCGCCTTCGGCGCGACCTCTCCCTATGGGAGAGGTGTGGCACCGTCGCCGGGGGGATGATCAGGCCGCGCCGCTCATATAGGTCTCGCGCCGGCCGATCATACGCTCGGCCGCGGCCTTGGCGTCCGCCTTCGTGGACGTCGCGCACGTCCGGTATTCGAGATCGGGGACATGAGAGGTGTCACGGCGGCCGAACCAGGATTTCGAGCCGACCGGCAGCAGCGCCAGCGCCTGCGCCAGATTGTCGACCGCGCCGAAGGAATAGAGTGCGCCGGTGCCGGCGATGCGGACCTCGTAAATGCCGGGCGAAATCGGCGCCTCCAGGTTCTCGCCGCGTCCCGCACGGGGATAGCGCTTCCATTCGCTCCAGGTCGAAATCATCTGAGGTCCCCCTCGCCGCCCATCCACGGCCGGCAACATTTGCATCAAGTCTTAGTCGGCCCATGGATTGGGCCGGGCGCCGAACGCGGCCACTCACGAAATGTTTCAGGTGTCCGAAAACTCACGAAACATATCGCCTGCAGCCCGTCTCAGGTCAGGGCGAAGTTCGGCAATCCACCACAGATTGTGAGGCTGCGTCGCCGCTTCAGCCCCGTTGTCGTCCTGCGTGGGACCAAGATGGTCAAGTCACGACATCGCGACCGGCGCAGGTCCATAGATGCGCTTGCCGCGCCGGGCATGCGGGAGGACAATCGATCACTTCCAACAATAATCAAACCCGAGGAAACGTCATGCAAAGCCAAGCACAGATCGATGAGATTCTGCGTCAGAAGAGCGAGACCAAGGAGATTCCGGGCGTGGTCGCCATCGCCGCCAGCGGTAACGACGTGCTGTATCAGGGTGCGTTCGGCAAGCGCGATCTGTCCAAGCCCGATGCGATGACAATCGACAGCGTGTTCTGGATCGCCTCGATGACCAAGGCGGTGACATCAGCGGGCGCGATGCAGCTGGTCGAGCAGGGCAAGCTGTCGCTGGATGCGCCGATCGGCGATGTGCTGCCCGATCTCGCCGCGCCGCAGGTGCTCGAAGGGTTTGATGCCAAGGGCGAGGCGAAGCTGCGGCCGGCAAAGGGACCGATCACGCTGCGCCACCTCATGACCCACACCGCCGGCTTCTGCTACAATATGTGGAACGGCGATCTCGCGGTCTATCTGGACAAGAACGGCATTCCCGCCATCACCACCTGCCAGAATGCGGCGCTGAAGACCCCGATCATGACCGACCCCGGCACGCGCTGGGAATACGGCACCAACATCGATTTCGTCGGCAAGGCGGTGGAGTCCGTCAGCGGCAAGCGGCTCGACGCCTATCTGCGCGACAATCTGTTCACCCCGCTCGGCATGCGCGACACCGCGTTCAAGATCACCGACGACATGCGCAAACGCCTCGTCGGCATGCATGCGCGCGGCGAGGACGGCCAGCTCGCATCGATCCCGTTCGAGCTCGAGCAGGAGCCGGAATTCCACATGGGCGGCGGCGGCCTCTACTCGACTGCGGCCGACTACATCAAGTTCACCCAGATGATCCTGAACAAGGGCCGCGGCAACGGCAACCAGGTGCTGAAAGCCGAGACCGTCGCAACGATGGCGCAGAACCACATCGGCGATCTCGCCATGGGCAAGATGACGACGGCGGCGCCGATGTACACCAACGACGTCGATCTCTATCCGGAGCAGGTGAAGAAGTGGGGCCTCAGCTTCATGATCAACACCGCCAAGACCGCCGAGGGCCGCAGCGCGGGTAGCCTCGCCTGGGCAGGGCTCGCCAACACCTATTACTGGATCGATCCCTCGCGCGACGTCACCGGCGTGATCCTGATGCAGCTGTTGCCGTTCGCCGATGCGAAATGCCTGGAGGCGTTCGCGGGCTTCGAGCGCGGGGTCTATGCCGGGCTCGATGCTGCCGGAAGCGGGCAGAAGGCGGCGTGAGGGGTTGACGCTCGCACCACGCGAACACTGTCATTCCCCGCGAAGGCGGGGAATCCAGTACGCCGCGGCTTCTCGATAAACCACTGACGCCTCGGAGTACTGGATCGCCCGGTCAAGCCGGGCGATGACAGTGGAGGATGAGGCGCGCGCTTGCGTCCACATCGTCATTGCGAGCGTAGCGAAGCAATCCAGCCTGCCTCTGCGGCGAGACTCTGGATTGCTTCGTCGCAAGGGCTCCTCGCAATGACGCCGAGAGAGCGAAACTTAAACCGTCAGCCCACGCTGGCCGGCCAGCTCCTTCAGCGACACCAGCGGCCTTGCGCCGATGTGCTGAATCACTTCGGCGGCCGCTAGCGCGCCGAGCTCGCCGCACTGCTTGTAGCCGAAGTTACGCGCCAGGCCATAGAGGAAGCCTGCGGCGAAGAGATCGCCGGCGCCGGTGGTGTCGATCACCTTGTCGACCGGGAAGGCTGGAGCTGCGACGGCGTCTTCCACCGAGACCACCATGCAGCCCTTCTCGCTGCGGGTGACGACGCCGAGATTGACGTCGTTGCGCAGCTGTTTCAGCGCGGTGTCGAAGTCAGAGGTCATGTAGAGCGAATGCAGCTCGGACTCGTTGGCGAAGACGATGTCGACGGTGCCGCCACGCATCAACGCGAGAAACTCGTCGCGATAGCGGTCGACGCAGAAGGAATCCGACAGCGTCAGCGCCACCTTGCGCTTGGCGTCATGGGCGATCTTGGCCGCCTTGACGAAGGCATCCTTGGCGTTCTTGGGGTCCCAGAGATAGCCCTCGAGATAGACGATGCCGGCAGCAGCGATCTCGGCCGGGTCGATGTCGGCGGGCGACAAATCCTGCGCGGCGCCGAGATAGGTGTTCATGGTGCGCTCGCCGTCGCCGGTGACCAGGATGTAGGAGCAGCCGGTGGCGGGGCCGTCCGTGGCGGCGGGCGTGTTGAAGGCGACGCCGGCGGAACGGATGTCATGGATATAGAGGTTGCCGATCTGGTCGTCCTTGACCTTGCCGACATAGGCGGCGCGTGCCCCTAAGCTGCCGATGCCGACGATGGTGTTGGCAGCCGAGCCGCCCGAGACTTCCGTGGCCGGACCCATGTCCTTGTAGATGGCGGCCGCCTGCGCCTCATCGATCAGCGACATGCTGCCCTTGGCCATGCCATGCTTGGCCAGAAAGGCCTCGTCGGTCCTGACCAGCACGTCGAACAGCGCGTTGCCGATGCCGAGAACGTCATATTTCACGTCAGCCATTCACCTTGATCCTGTTTGCCGGATTGCGATCCCTGCGGAAATCCGCTTCCTGTCGGCCTGAAATCTGAGCTCGCGGCCTATCACGACCGGGCCTTCGCGGGCAAGCAACGGTATTCTCGAGAGCAATGATCCGCTCCTTCCTCACCGTCTCGACGGGAACATTGGCCTCGCGGCTGCTGGGTTTTGCCCGGGATTCCCTGATCGCGGCGCTGCTCGGCACCGGCGCTGTGGCCGACGCGTTTCTGGCGGCGTTTCAGCTCGTCAACGTGGTGCGCCGGCTGCTCAGCGAGGGCGCGCTGAACGCGGCGCTGATCCCGGCCTGGCTGCGCGCCCGGGACCGCGATGGCGAGGAGGCCGCCTCCGCATTTGCCGGCCGCGTGCTCGGCACGGTCAGCGCCGCCCTGATCGCGATCTCGATCCTGATCGCTTTGTCGATGCCGCTGGTCATCACGGTCATCGCGCCAGGATTCCTTGGCAGCGGCACGCTCGACCTCGCGGTTGAGAACGCGCGGCTGATGCTGCCCTATCTCGCCTTCGCCGGTCCCGTCACCGTGCTGATGGGACTGCTCAACGCGCAGGGGCGCTTTGCGCTAACCGCCTTCTCGCCGCTGCTGTTCAATATCGCGCTGATCGCCGCGATCGCAGCGCTGCTCGTCGGGCATGCCGACGCGACCTTCGCGGCCTGGATGCTGGCGGCCACCGTCGGTATCGCCGGCCTGCTGCAACTGCTGATGCTTCTGTCGCAGCGGAGTGGACGCCTCGCGGCACCGTTGCGCGTGAGTTTCGACAAAGAAATGCGCGGCTTCTTCGCCAAGGCGATCCCCGGCATGATTGCGAGCTCGGGCCCGCAATGGCTGATGATCGCGGGCGCGATCATCGCCTCGGCGACGCCGTCCGCGGTGTCCTGGCTCTATTTCGCCAACCGCTTGATCGAGCTGCCGCTCGGCATCGTCGGCGTCGCCATGGGCACGGTGCTGGTGCCGGAGCTGACGCGCGCCGTGAGCAGCGGCGATCGCGACGCGGTGGCGCATGCCGAATCCCGCGCGCTGGAGCTGGCGACCGGCCTGGCGCTGCCGGCGACCCTCGGCCTGATCGTCTTGGCCGAGCCGATCGTGCGGCTGCTGTTCGAGCATGGCGCCTTCGGCGCGGCGGACAGCGCGGCCACCGCGCGCGCGCTGATGTGGCTGGCGCTAGGCCTGCCGGCGCATGTTCTGATCAAGGCGCTGTCGCCGGCCTTCTATGCCCGCAGCGACACGATGACGCCGCTCATGGCCACCGCCAAGGGCTTTGTGGTCGCTGTCGTGCTTGCTGTCCTGCTCGGCCATGCCTTCGGCACGAGCGGGATTGCGGCAAGCATCGCGGCCGGCGCCTGGAGCAGCGGGCTCTCGCTGCTCCGGAAAGGCACGAGCGAGTTCGGCTTCTCGGTCGACGCGAGCGCCCGCACGCGATTGCCGCGGATCGTGCTGGCCGCGATCGTCATGGGCGCCCTGCTCTGGCTGACCAGAGGCCTTGTGCCTGCCGAGACCCATGGCTTCATCAAATTCGTCGCGCTCGGCGTGCAGATCGCGGCCGGAATCGTCGTCTACGGCCTGCTGCTGCAGATCCTCGGTGCCGCCTCCTGGCGCGAGGCGGTTAGCGCGCTGAAACGGCCCAGCTAAACCGCGAGCCCAGCGAAATACCCTTGACGGCGCAGCGCCGCTGTTGGAAACGACGGCCGAATACCTATGGGAAGGCTGACCATGCCATTCGTTGAACGGGTCTTTTCGGGCGTCCAGCCGACGGGCAATCTGCACCTCGGCAATTATCTCGGCGCAATCGTCAACTTCGTGAAGATGCAGGAAACTCACAACTGCATCTATTGCGTCGTCGACATGCACGCGATCACGCAAGGCGTCGACGTCTGGGGCGGACCGGCCGAGCTCTCGCGCAACACCCGCGAGGTCACCGCGGCGTTCATCGCGGCCGGCATCGACCCCAAGAAGCACATCGTGTTCAACCAGAGCCAGGTCTCGGGCCATGCCGAGCTCGCCTGGATCTTCAACTGCGTCGCCCGCATGGGCTGGCTCGGCCGCATGACCCAGTTCAAGGAGAAGGCCGGCAAGGATCGCGAGAATGCCTCCGTCGGGCTGTTCGACTATCCCGTGCTGATGGCCGCCGACATCCTGCTCTATCGTGCCACCCACGTCCCGGTCGGCGAAGACCAGAAGCAGCATCTCGAACTCTCGCGCGACATCGCGCAGAAGTTCAACAATGATTTCGGCGATTCCATCCGCGCGCAAGGCGCCAATGACGGCTTGTTCTTCCCGCTGCCGGAGCCCCTCATCACGGGCCCGGCAACGCGTGTGATGAGCCTGCGCGACGGCACCAAGAAGATGTCGAAGTCGGATGCCTCAGACAATTCGCGCATCAATTTGACCGACGATGCCGACACCATCGCGCAGAAGATCCGCAAGGCGAAGACCGATCCGGAGCCGCTGCCGACGGAGGAGAAGGGCCTGGAGGCGCGCCCCGAGGCCGACAACCTCGTCGGCATCTTCGCCGCGCTCTCCGGGCGCCCCAAGGCCGACGTGCTCAGGGATTTCGGCGGCGGCCAGTTCTCCAGCTTCAAGAACGCGCTGGCGGAGCTGTGCGTGACAAAACTCGCGCCGATTGCGGGCGAGATGAAGCGCCTCGTCGCCGACCCCGGCCATATCGATACGATCCTGAACGACGGGTCCGACCGGGCCCGCGCCATCGCCGACGAGACCATGAAGCTGTCCAAGGACATCGTCGGCTTCATCCGCCGGCGCTGAGGCACGACCGCAAGACCGGCTGGCGCCACGGCGCCGGCCGCTTCGCCTCTCCCAAACATTGAGGGAGTGTGGCAGCATGCGGCCATGCAGATTCCGGGACATGCATGACCAGCAAGCGACTTTGCTACGAGCCGGGTCACAAGCCCAAATGCCTCGTCATCGTCGACGACAGCGCCGAATGGGATCGCGCGGTCTATTACGCCAGCCGCTGGGCGATCCGCGCCGGCGGCGGCGTGGTGATGCTGCGCATCATCGAGCCCGAGGAGCAGACGCAGGAATGGCTTGGTGTCGCCGACATCATGCGCGCCGAGGCGCAGGAGGCGGCAGAGGCCGCGCTCGACCGCGCCGCCGGTAGAGCCAACGGCATCGCCGCGATCACCCCGGAACGGGTGATTCGGGAAGGCGCCGCGATGGAACAGCTGCTCGCGGTGATCGACGAGGACCCCGACATCGCCATGCTGGTGCTGGCCGCGAGTCCCGGCGCGGAGGGGCCGGGCCCGCTGGTTTCACTGCTCGCACATGCGCTGGGCACGTTCCCGGTGCCGGTGACGATCATCTCGGGCGCGCTGAGCGACCAAAGCGTGGATTCGCTGTCGTAGGCTCTCTTACCCTCCCCTGGAGGGGGAGGGTCGGCTCACATCTGAGCGCAGCGAAGATGAGAGACGGGGTGGGGTGACGGTCTCTCCTCGCAGAATACTGCCCGTGTTGAGAGATCACCCCACCCC
>NZ_PGVG01000004.1 GCF_002795245.1 Bradyrhizobium forestalis
GTCGGTCACCGGCACCGGCAATGCACTGAACGCGCTCGGCCTTGCCGGCAACACCGGGACGGCGACTGCCTTCACGGCGGCTCGCACCTCCGGCATCGGCGGCATCGCCGGCAAGACCTTGACCTTCTCCTCCTTCAACGGCGGCACGGCGGTCAACGTCACCTTCGGCGACGGCACCAACGGCACGGTCAAGACGCTCGATCAGCTCAACTCAAAGCTTCAGGCCAACAACCTGACGGCGACGATCGACGCCAATGGCCTGCTGACGGTCTCCACCACCAACGACTATGCGTCCTCGACGATCGGTTCGAGCGCCGCGGGTGGTGCGATCGGCGGCACGCTCACGACGGCACTGACGTTCTCGACGGCTTCCACCCCCGTTCAGGATACGGTTGCCCAGACGGCGCGCGCCAACCTGGTCAACCAGTACAACAACATCCTCCAGCAGATCGACTCGACCGCTCAGGACTCCTCGTTCAACGGCGTCAACCTGCTCAACGGTGATCAGCTCAAGCTGGTGTTCGACGAGACCGCCAAGTCGAGCTTGAGCATCACCGGCGTGACCTACAACTCCAAGGGTCTGGGCCTCGCCGCGCTGACCAGCGGTGTCGACTTCATCGACAACGCTGCCACCAACAAGGTGCTGACCAACCTGAACTCGGCGTCGAGCACGCTGCGCTCGGAAGCTTCGGCTCTGGGCTCGAACCTGACGATCGTGCAGGTTCGTCAGGACTTCAACAAGAACCTGATCAACGTGCTGCAGACCGGTTCGTCCAACCTGACGCTGGCCGACACCAACGTCGAGGCCGCCAACAGCCAGGCGCTGTCGACCCGTCAGTCGATCGCGGTCTCCGCGCTGTCGCTGGCCAACCAGTCGCAGCAGAGCGTGCTGCAGCTGCTCCGCTAATAAGCGGACGACATCGCAAGCAAGATCCGGCGGCGGGGCTTCGGCCCCGCCGCTTTTTTTCGTTCGTCGCTCGAGGATCGAGAGGGCAGGCGACGCTCGAAAAAGTAACCAGCGGTTATGGTTAACGGAGCGTAAGCGCCAAGAATCGCCAATGATTTCAGATGGATTGCCAACCGTGCCGACGCCTTCGGCCGGCTTATGGTGAACCGGCGCTTATGCAAGTCGCACTCGTTTCACCCTTTGTTAGCCACGTCACGGCACGCTGGCCCCGTCACTCGATCCAGAAGCGATCGAACGAAGACGCGTAAGCCAGAAGGGTAAGAGTCATGTCCGGTATTGTTCTCTCTGCGTCGGTTCGTCAGAACCTGCTCTCTCTCCAGTCCACCGCCGACCTCCTCGCCACCACACAGAACCGTCTGTCGACCGGCAAGAGCGTGAACTCGGCCCTGGACAATCCCACCAACTATTTCACGGCTCAGTCGCTCGACAACCGCGCCAGCGACATCAACAACCTGCTCGATAGCATCGCCAACGGCGTGCAGGTGCTGCAGGCTGCCAACACCGGCCTGACCTCGCTGCAGAAGCTGATCGACAGCGCCAAGTCGATCGCCAACCAGGCGCTGCAGACCACGGTCGGCTACTCCACCAAGTCGAACGTCTCCACCACCATCGCCGGTGCGACGGCGGCTGACCTGCGCGGCACGACCTCGTTCGCCAGCGCGACCGCGAGCAGCAACGTGCTGTATAACGGCACGGCCGGCGGCACCACCGCGGCGAACGGCACTACGACGCTTGGCGCCACCCTCGGCTCGTTCACGGGCACCGCGGCAACGGCCGGCGACGGCACCACCGCCCTGACCGGCACCATCACCCTGATCGCCACCTCGGGCACCAGCGCGACCGGCCTCGTCGGCAACGCCCAGCCCGCCGACGGCGACACGCTGACCGTGAACGGCAAGACCATCACCTTCCGCTCGGGCTCTGCTCCGGCGTCGAGCGCGGTTGCGTCCGGTTCGGGCGTCAGCGGTAATCTCGTCACCGACGGCAACGGCAACACCACCGTCTATCTCGGCACTGCCGGCACCCCGGCTGCGACCGTCAACGACCTCTTGACCGCGGTCGATCTTGCCAGCGGCGTGAAGACGGCTTCCATCACCTCGGGTGCTGCGACGATCGCCACCAGCGTCGCCCAGGGTGGTGCCGCTTCGGGCGTTGCCGCCGGCGCCGTCACACTGAAGAGCTCGACGGGTGCGGATCTCAGCCTCACCGGCAAGGCCGACCTGCTCAAGGCGCTCGGCCTGACGACGTCTACGGGTGCAGGCAATGCCACCGTGAACGTCAACCGGACCACGAGCGCGGCCTCGCTGGGCGCGACGATCACAGATGGCTCGACGCTGAACGTCGACGGTCACGTCATCACCTTCAAGAACGCGCCGATCCCGGGTTCGACCGGTGCTCCGAGCGTTCCGAGCGGATATGGTGCGAACGGTGCGGTTGTCACCGACGGCAACGGCAACTCGACGGTCTATCTGCAGGGCGGCACGGTCAACGACGTGCTGAAGGCGATCGACCTCGCCACCGGGGTGCAGACCGCGACGATCAACGCCAACGGCACCGCGACGCTTGCGACCGCCACCGGCCAGTCGAACTCGACGATCAACACGTCCGGCCAGCTCAAGATCTCGACCGGCATCAATGCCGACCTGTCGATCACCGGCACCGGCAACGCGCTGAACGTGTTCGGCCTCGCCGGCAACACCGGCAGTGCGACCGCCTTCACCGCGGCCCGCACCTCCGGCATCGGCGGCATTGCCGGCAAGACCTTGACCTTCACCTCCTTCAACGGCGGCACGGCGGTCAACGTCACCTTCGGCGACGGCACCAACGGCACGGTCAAGACGCTCGATCAGCTCAACACCAAGCTTCAGGCCGACAACCTGTCTGCAACGATCGATGCCAACGGCCTGCTGACCATCACTGCGTCCAACGACTATGCGTCTTCGACGCTCGGCTCGACGGCCGCAGGCGGTGCGATCGGCGGCACGCTGACCAGCGCGCTGACCTTCTCGACGGCTTCGAACCCCGTCCAGGATGCGGTTGCCCAGACGGCGCGCGCGAACCTGGTGTCTCAGTACAACAACATCCTGAACCAGATCGACACGACCGCTCAGGACTCCTCGTTCAACGGCGTCAACCTCTTGAACGGCGACCAGCTCAAGCTGGTGTTCGACGAGACCGCCAAGTCGAGCCTGAGCATCACCGGCGTGACCTACAACTCGAAGGGCCTCGGCCTCGCCGCGCTGACGATTGGCGTCGACTTCATCGACAACGCCGCCGCCAACCGGGTGCTGACCAATCTGAACGCCGCCTCGAGCACGTTGCGCTCGGAGGCCTCGAGCCTCGGTTCGAACCTCTCGGTGGTGCAGATCCGTCAGGACTTCAACAAGAACCTGATCAACGTGCTGCAGACCGGCTCGTCCAACCTGACCCTGGCCGACACCAACGTCGAAGCGGCCAACAGCCAGGCGCTGTCGACCCGCCAGTCGATCGCGGTCTCCGCACTGTCGCTGGCCAACCAGTCGCAGCAGAGCGTGCTCCAGCTGCTCCGCTAATAAGCCACTGAAATCGCGACTAAAAATCGAGCGGCGGGGCCATTGCCCCGCCGCTCTTTTTTGCGTTTGGAGACGGGCAGGGGGCGTTCACCGGCCATTAACCCTGTCGCTTAAACCGGCGTTAACCATACTTTAAAGGACACCTCATAGAACTGGACAAAAGCCCGCTTTGCAGACCGCGCGGCCGATTCGTATCCGGTTCAAGAGGAAGACTCGCCAATGTCCAACATCGTTCTCTCGGCGTCCGTTCGCCAGAACCTGTTGTCGCTGCAGTCGACGGCCGACTTGCTGGCCACGACGCAGGAGCGGCTGTCGACCGGCAAGAAGGTCAACACGGCGCTCGACAATCCCACCAACTTCTTCACGGCGCAGGGGCTGGACAACCGGGCTAGCGACATCAGCAACCTGCTCGACGGCATTAACAACGGCGTGCAGGTGCTGCAGGCCGCCAACACCGGCATCACCTCGCTGCAGAAGCTGATCGACAGTGCCAAGTCGATCGCCAACCAGGCGCTGCAGACCACGGTCGGCTATTCCACCAAGTCGAACGTCTCCACCACGATTCCCGGTGCGACGCCCGCCGACTTGCGCGGCACGACCTCCTATGCGAGCGCGACCGCCAAGAGCAACGTGCTCTATACCGGTGCAGCCGGCGGCGTGACCCCGGTCACGGGCAGTGCCGCGCTGGGTGCCTCGCTGGGCTCGAGCGCCGGCACCTTTACCGGCACGGCAGCGACCGCCGCCGACGGCACCACCGCACTGTCCGGCACCGCCACGCTGCTCGGCACCACCGCATCCGCCACCTTCAGCACGCCGCCCGCCGACGGCGACACCATCACGGTGAACGGCAAGACCATCACCTTCCGCACCGGCATCGCTCCGAGCACGCAACCGACCGGCTGGGGCCTCGACGCCAGCGGGCACATTGCCACCGACGGCAACGGCAATTCGATCGTCTACGAGGGAACCGCGGCAGCGCCCGGGGCGACTGTCAACGACGTCCTCAGCGCGATCGACCTCGCCAGCGGCGTCAAGACCGCGACCATTAGCGCAGGCGCGGCGACCATCGCCGTCAGCGGCTCGGCCGGTCCCGTCGGCACGCTTCAGGTGGCATCCTCGATCACGGCGGGCGCTGTTACGTTGAAGAGCTCGACCGGCGCCGATCTGAGCGTGACCGGAAAGGCTGACTTCCTCAAGGCGCTCGGTCTGACTTCCGCAACTGGCGCCGGCAATGCGAATGTGACCGCGAACCGATCGACGACGGCCGGCTCGCTGGGCACTCTCGTTCAGGACGGCTCGACGCTGAACATCGACGGTCACACCATCACCTTCAAGAACGCGCAGACGCCGCAATCGGCGGCGAGCGTCACGTCGGGTGGTGTCAGCGGCAACATCGTCACTGATGGCAACGGCAACTCGACCGTCTACATCCAGAGCGCGACGCTGACCGACCTGCTCAATGCGGTCGACCTTGCGACCGGCGTCAAGACGGCCAGCATCTTCAACGGCGCGGCGACGCTGTCGACCACTGCGGGCCAGATCCCGTCGTCGGTCAACAGCAGCGGCCAGCTTGCGCTCTCCACCGGCATCAATGCCGATCTCTCGATCACCGGCACCGGCAATGCCCTCAGCGCCTTCGGCCTCAGCGGCAATACCGGGACGGCGACCGCCTTCACCGCAGCCCGCACCTCCGGCGTCGGCGGCATCAGCGGCAAGACGCTGACCTTCACCTCGTTCAACGGCGGCACCCCGGTGAACGTCACTTTCGGCGACGGCACCAACGGCACGGTCAAGACGCTCGATCAGCTCAACGCGCAGCTGCAGGCCAACCACCTGACGGCGACGATCGATGCCAACGGCGTGCTGACGGTGACCACCGTCAACGAATACGCCTCTTCGACGCTCGGTTCGACGATCGCTGGCGGCGCAGTCGGCGGCACGATCACCGGCGTTCTTGCCTTCACCACCGCGCAGCCGCCGGTCCAGGATCCCGTGGCGCAGACCGCGCGCTCCAACCTGGTCAACCAGTTCAACAACATCCTGGCCCAGATCGACACGACGTCGCAGGATTCCTCCTTCAACGGCGTCAACCTGCTCAACGGCGACACGCTGAAGCTCGTCTTCAACGAGACCGGCAGCTCCACGCTGAGCATCAACGGCGTGGTGTTCAATGCGGCGGGCCTTGGTCTCAGCAATCTCGTCAACGGCGTCGACTTCATCGACAACGGCGCCACCAACAAGGTGCTGGCCAGCCTGAATGCGGCCTCGAGCACGCTGCGCTCGGAAGGCTCCACGCTCGGTTCGAATCTGTCGATCGTGCAGGTCCGTCAGGACTTCTCCAAGAACCTGATCAACGTGCTGCAGACCGGTTCGTCCAACCTGACGCTCGCCGACACCAACGAGGAAGCGGCCAACAGCCAGGCACTGTCGACCCGCCAGTCGATCGCGGTGTCCGCGCTGTCGCTGGCTAACCAGTCGCAGCAGAGTGTGCTGCAGCTGCTCCGCTAGTTCGCAGCGCGAGATCGCTGATGGAGACCGTGCGGCGGAGCTAACGCTCCGCCGTTCTTTTGAGGGAGATCGCTAAGACAAGATTAGCTGAGATCGACGCGCATCATGCGAAGCCAGTTTACAGCATGCGTGCGTGCATCTAGCGTTTTCGCTGACGAAGAAACTCCGCGACCACGGTGCGTAATAATGCGGAGTTCTTCCAAGCACACACGTAAGCAAATCTTAAGCGGTGCTGCCTAGGGTTGGGAAAGAAATCCTTAAGCGCGTTCAACGCGCTAGGTGAAACGTCCAGGGTGTGATTGATGTCGAATTCCGCTGCCTCGGCTTATGCGCGTGTCGCAACGACCACCGCATCTCCTCGCGACATCGAGGCGCAGACCCTGCTCAAGGCCGCCAACAAGCTCCAGGACGCGGTGAATAACGCCGATCCGCTCAGCGAGCAGACCATGCAGGCCTTGATGTTCAATCGCAAGCTCTGGACCATCTTCTTGAGCGAGGCGATGCGTGACACCAATCCGCAGCCGATCGACGTCCGGCAGAAGATCGCCAACATCAGCGTGTTCGTGCTGAGCCAGACCGCCGCGCTGCAGATGAGCCCGCAGTTCGATCACTTCCGCCCGCTGATCGAGATCAACCGCAACATCGCCGCGGGTCTGTCCGGACGGCCGTGACGGAGAGCTCTCGCGGTCGAGCATCTTGTCGACCGCGGGCCAAGTTCACGCTGACGGATGCCGGCGAGGGCGCAGATCAACGACATCGTCGCCGATCTTGCGATCGGCTCGACCGATGTTGATCAAGCGCTGAGGTCCGTGCTGAGCGGACGCGAGGGTTCGGACTTCATATCCAGGGCGTGGAAATAGGCCCGCCGGCGCAGCATCGCTTCGTCGGGGAACTGATTGACCACCGCATCGGTCTTGTCGTTGACGACCTGGAAGACAAAGGACGCAGCCGCCTGATCGAACACGACCTGGCGCGTGATGTTCTCGTGGTTCGGCAAATCATTGCGTACCGGCGCGCTCGTGTCGGCCGCGGCGACCGTCTGGCTCACCGGAAGATCGGTTTGCACAGCCTCGTTCGCCGCCGGATTCGACGTCGTTATGATCTGCACGGGGGCCGGTATCCCCACCGGCCTGATGCTGAAATCTGTACTCATGGCAGCCTCCTGGTTGCCTTACGTGAGTCAAATCCCAACCCCTCTAATCACGCAAGCATGGACCACCAGGATTGAAGACCCGGTAAGCAAACGTGCCTAACCGCGCGACGCTATCGCCGCGCGGTTTTTCGTAAAATTGTCGGTTTGTTTTTGGCTACGCTCAGAGCGAGCGACTGACCGCGAGCGGAGTGATGTGGCGCGGACCTGGCGCTGCGCGACGCCCCGCGGCCGTATAAGTATTCGGCACGTTGCGCTTCTGGATCTCCGCGTTGACGCCGCGCACGACGCTCTCGGAGACCGCGTGCGCGGTCGCGAGCACGGTGAGATTGACCTGGAGCATCGCACGAAACGCATCGTGGTGGCGATGGAGCGTCGAGAGCAGCTCCGGCGCGGATTTCGCGAGCTGGGCCTGGCTCGCCTTCAACTGGCTGACGGCGCCGACGTAATTGCGCGACAGCTCCTGCTTCTGGCTTTCGAGCGTCATCGCCTCGCGGACCTTGCCGGCGCGAACGAGCTCGGTCTCGCGCTCGATCAGTCCAAGCAGGGCGCTCATCGCATCCATCAGGCCTTCGGCGAGCTTGCGCGCCTCGGTGCCGCCGGGCGTGGTGTTCGGACGCTGGGCCTGCATCGGCTGACGTGAGGCGTTGAAATGATTCATCTCGTTTGACCTTATGCCGTGCGGATCGTTTTCGCCTGCTGCAGGATGAGGGTGCGGTAGACGTCGGTGGCGACGCCGACGCCGCCGGCCTTGGCGAAGTTCTTGGAATATTGCTCGGTCAGCATCGAGCGCCACACGCCGGTGCCGGGCGTATCGCCGAACGGGCCTTCGCCCTTCAGGCCCGAGGTCATCTGCGCGAACATGCTGTTGAGGAACATCGCCTCGAAATCGGTGGCGGTCTTCTGCGCCTTGGCCTGTTGCTGCGGCGAGACCTTTTGCAGGGCGCTCGCGAGCTCGAAGTCCGGCCGGCCGTTGCGGCTCTCCACCGCGAAGGCCGAGGAGGTGGCGACGCGCGGGGTGTTGATCGCGCCGGTCTGCATCACATCACCTCGATGTCGGCTTCGATGGCGCCGGCGGCCTTGATCGCCTGGAGGATGCTGATCATGTCACGCGGGCCGATGCCGAGCCCGTTGAGCCCGTCGACGAGCTGCTGGAGCGATACGCCGTCCTTGACGAGCGCCAGCTTCTTGCCGTCTTCGCTGACGGTGACGCTGCTGCGCGGCGCCACCACGGTGCGGCCGCGCGACAGCGGGTTGGGCTGGCTCACTTGCGGGCTCTCGGAGATCGTGACGGTGAGGTTGCCCTGCGCCACAGCAACGGTGGCGACGCGGACGTCGCGGCCCATCACGATGATGCCGCTCCGCTCGTCGATGATGATCTTGGCGGCGAGATCGGGATCGACCTGGAGCTGCTCGATCTCGGTGAGGAAGGCGACGACGTTGCCCTTGAACTCCGGCGGGATCGATAGCTGCACCGTCGAGGGATCGATCGGCTCGGCGGTCTTGATGCCGAGATAATCGTTGACCGCCGCTGCAATGCGCTTGGCAGTGGTGAAGTCGGCGTTGCGCAGCGCCAGGCGCACGTTCGGCAGCCGGTTGAGCGCGAACTCGATCTCGCGCTCGATGATGGCGCCGTTGGCGATGCGTCCGACGGTCGGTACGCCGCGCACGATCTTGGCCGCCTCGCCCTCGGCCTGGAAGCCGGAGATCGCGAGTGAGCCCTGCGCCACCGCATAGACATTGCCGTCGGCACCGAGCAGGGGCGTGACGAGCAGCGTGCCGCCTTGCAGATTCTTGGCATCGCCGAGCGCGGAGACGGTGACGTCCATGCGCGTGCCCTGGGTGGCGAAGGCCGGCAGGTTGCCTGTGACCATCACGGCGGCGACGTTGCCGGTGCGGATGGTGGCGCCGCGGATGTTGACGCCCATGCGCTCGAGCATCGCTTGCAGCGACTGCTTGGTGAAGGGGATGTTGTTGAGCGTGTCGCCGGTGCCGTTGAGGCCGACGACGAGGCCGTAGCCGATGAGCTGGTTCTGCCGCACGCCTTCGATGTTGGCGAGGTCCTTGATGCGCGAGGTCGCAGCCGCTGACGTGACCGAGAGCGCCAGCGCTGACAGCGCGGCGCAGGCCACCCCAACAATCCTCACCCAACGAACGCCTGGCATCCTCTGCTCCCCAAGGCCCTTCGAAGAAGGCCTCTCAAATCGACAAGACCGGCACGACACTCTCATGACGAGCTGGTCCGGCGCTTTCCTTGCGAGCGCTGTGCCAACCCGGGGCAGCGGGGTAGGTGGCTGAATAGGTTGAATAAATCTGTTTCGACCGGTGTCAGCGGTCGTTCGTCCTGAGGAGCGAAACTGCCGCCTCTCGGCAGATTTTGCCGGGCCGTTTACGCACCGTTAACCATAAAACGGCGAAGGTGAGGCATCGATCACCCGGATTGCTTCCGATGCGCATCTACGGACCGAACGGCACGACGCTTGGAACGCCGGCCAGCCAGGCCAGGCGGACGGGCTCCGGCACCTTCGTGCTACCCGACACCTCATCGGCGCAGGAGACGCGCAGCGCCGCCGCACCGAAGGCCGCCGCCAACATCGATGCGCTGCTGGCTTTGCAGGGCGTCGAGGAGGATCCGGTCGAACGCCGCAAGCGCTCGGTCGCCCGCGGCAGGACCGCGCTCGACGTGCTCGACGATCTCAAGATGGGCCTGTTGTCCGGCAATCTCGATGCGTCGACCGTGATGCGGCTGCGCGATGCTGCGGCGAACCTGAAATCATCCTCGGGCGATGCCGGTCTCGATGCGGTGCTGTCCGAGATCGAGCTGCGGGTGGAGGTCGAGCTGGCGAAGGCAGGGCGGGCGTAGTCAGGCATCGCGCGCTGTCATCGCCCGCCTTGTGCGCACTTGCGCACTGGGGCGGGCGATCCAGTATTCCAGAGACAGCAGAGGCTTAGCCGAGAAGCCGCGGCGTACTGGATTCCCCGCCTTCGCGGGGAATGACAGCGGAGTTTGGGGCGAAGCCGTACGTCGCTTCACACACGCCTACGCCGCTTCCTCCTTCTGCTGCGCGTCGTAGCGACGCTGGGCGGCGAGCACGTCTTTCAGATTCTGCTCGGCCCAATCGCGCAAGGCATCGACCGCCGCCGCCAGCGTCAGCCCGAGCTGCGTGATCGAATACTCCACCGTCACAGGCACGGTCGCGATGGCATGGCGCTTGATAAGGCCGTCGCGTTCAAGCGACTTGAGAACCTGGCTCAGCATCTTCTGCGAGATGCCTTCAATCGTGCGGCGCAACTGATTGAAGCGCATCGGCTCCTCGCGCAGGAGCAAGAGGATGAGCACCGCCCATTTGTCGCCGACGCGATCGAGGATTTGGCGGGTGGGGCAGTTCGCTGCGTAGACGTCGGGTTTCATCGTCGGTCCTCGGAATCCATCTCGTCGCGGGCGGTACGCGTGACGGCCGTACGTGATCGGTCAAGCGTCCAGGTCACCTTTACGTAATCAGGTAAGCACAAAGTGCTCTCTTAACACCAGCATCCTTTGCGATATCTAGTAACTACTAGTTACTATAGAAGCAAAGGAGCCTTCCATGAAAATCGCAGTCGCCGGCGCCTCGGGCCGGGCCGGGTCGGAGATCACCAAGGAACTGTCCCGCCGCGGCCACGCGGTCACAGCCATCGCCCGGAACCCCGACAAGATCGCAGCCCTGCCCAACGTCACGCCGACCAAGGGGGATGTGCTCGACCAGGCCGGCCTCGCAAAGCTGTGGGCCGGGCACGACGTCGCCGTGAGTTCCGTGCACTTCCTGGCCAGCGACCCGCTCAAGCTGATCGGTGCGGCGAAGGATTCCAAGGTCGGTCGTTACCTCGTGGTCGGCGGCGCCGGGAGCCTTGAGGTTGCCCCAGGGGTGAAGCTGGTCACGACTCCCAATTTTCCCACTCAATACAAGGCTGAAGCGGAGGCAGGCTCGGCCTTCCTGGACCTGCTGCGGCGAGAAAAGGACCTGAACTGGACCTTCATCTCGCCGTCGGCGCTGTTCGTCGAGGGGGAACGCACGGGCAAGTTCCGGCTTGGGGCTGACCAGCTTCTCGCAGATGCGAACGGCAAGAGCTGGATCACCTTCGCCGACTACGCCATCGCGCTCGCCGACGAGATCGAACGGCCGGCCCATCTGAATCAGCGCTTTACGGTCGGCTATTAAGCCGTCAGCCGCCTCCGAGCCCCTCAAGGATAAACCTTCCTGTGCAAGGGCTTGGGGGCGAGGACCGGGCGGTGAGGGAAATATTGTCTGTCACGGGAGGCCACTATATAAGGCCCGGCTCAACGGACCTCGTTCCGTTCGCGAGTCGTTGCTTAAGAAGATAGGCCGCCCTTGGAAAAGTTGAAAAACTACCGACCGACCGACAAAGAGCCTTTCATGAACGACCGGCAGAAGGAGTACTTCCGTTTGAAGCTCCTCGCCTGGAAGGATGAGATCCTCAAAGAGTCCAAGCTCACCCTGCAAGCTCTGCAGGAGGAGAACGTGAACCATCCCGATCTCGCCGATCGGGCCTCGTCCGAAACCGACCGTGCCATCGAACTCCGCGCCCGCGACCGCCAGCGCAAGTTGATCGCCAAGATCGACGCCGCGCTCCAGCGCATCGAGGACAACACCTACGGCTATTGCGAGGAAACCGGGGAGCCGATCTCGTTGAAGCGGCTCGAGGCCCGGCCCATCGCGACGCTCTCGGTGGAAGCGCAGGAGCGCCACGAGAAACGCGAGAAGGTTTATCGCGACGAATAGAGCCCGAGCCGCAGCGTTGCGGCTCTTTGTTTTTGGGCGCAGGGCGCCATTTCGCGCCGTGCTCGGATTTTGCCTGTGGCTTGCCACGCGCCATCAACGCCGGAGCGCAATCGCGAAAAGTGAATCGCGATCAATGGGCTAGACTCGATTGCTCCGCGCTCACGTGAGTTCGGATGAGAAACAGCCTTCACTTCAGGTGCGGGGGATTTCGCGAGTCGCATCAACGGGATCGATTCGCTTGTTGAAGCGCTGATCGAGCTGCATCAAGCATCGCTGCAATCAGGCTTCATGGGACGCTGCAAGGCGTGCGTCGCCATAAAGCCTGGCCCAGCTCAATATTTCCTTAAACGCCGGCAGCAGGCCATAAGCCGCCTCCGTCAGCTCGTATTCCACGCGCAGCGGCTTCTCCGCGAAGGCGGTCCGCATCACCAGCCCGTCCTGCTCGAGCTCGCGCAGCTGCGTGGTCAGCATGTGCTGGGTGATGCCGCCGATCGACCGCCGCAACGCCCCGAAACGAACCGCGCCGTTCATCAGCGCGAACAGAATCTCGAGTTTCCATTTGCCGCCGAGCGCGTGGATGGCCCGCTTGAAGTCGGCAAGCAGGGCAGGGTCGGGGCTGCAATCACAGTCGTGGTCGCAAGCGCTGGTCAGGTGTTCCATACTGGTCTCGAAATCCATTCTACTTGTCCGGAAAGAGATAGTGACCAGATGCGGCCCTGAGCAGGGTGGCCGAACCAATTCGCCGGCCCGCACACCGAGGGGAATTTGGCAATGGCTACTATTCTGGTCACCGGCGGGTCGGGCTTCGTCGGCATTCATGTCGTCCTGCAGCTCCTGGCCGCCGGTCACGCGGTACGGACGACGGTGCGTCGGCCGGACCGGCAGGTCGACGTGCTGGCGATGCTGCGTGAGGGCGGGGCGGCTGCGCCGGAGAGCCTGAGCTTCTTCACCGCGGACCTCACGGCCGACCAGGGCTGGCGCGAGGCGGTCGCCGGCTGTGACTACGTGATCCATGTCGCCTCGCCCCTGTCGACCAGCGTTCCCAAGGACGAGAACGAGATGATCGTCCCGGCCCGCGACGGCACGCTCCGGGTGCTGCGTGCCGCGCGCGATGCCGGCGTCAGGCGCGTCGTCGTCACCTCGTCGCTGGGCGCGATCGGCTATGGCCACAAGCCGCGCGAAAAGCCGTTCGACGAGACCGACTGGACCAATCTCGATGGTGCCGACGTGCAGCCCTACATCAAGTCCAAGACGCTGGCCGAGCGGGCGGCCTGGGATTTCATCGCGCGCGAAGGGAATGGGCTCGAACTGTCGGTGATCAACCCTGCCGGCATCTTCGGTCCCGTGCTGGGGCCGGATTTTTCCGGCTCGATCGAGATCGTCAGATCGTTGCTCGATGGCGCCATGCCCGCGGTGCCGCGGGTCTATTTCGGCGTGGTCGACGTCCGCGACGTCGCCGATCTGCACTTGCGGGCGATGACGGCCCCCGAGGCCAAGGGCGAGCGCTTCATCGCGGTCTCCGGCGACACGATGTCGATCCTCGACATTGGCAGGCTGCTGCGGCGGGAACTGGGGCCAAGAGCGCGCCGGGTTCCGCGCCTGCAGGCCCCCGACTGGGTGGTGCGGCTGGCCGCAACCCGCATTCCGCTGTTGCAGGCGGTCGTGCCAATGCTGGGCAAGGTGCGCCGCGCCACCGGCGCCAAGGCGGAGACCATGCTCGGCTGGCAGGCGCGCTCCGGCGAGGAGGCGATCCTCGCGACCGCCGAGAGCCTGATCCGGCTCGGCCTGGTCAAGGCGTGAGGCTGTCCGTGGCTTGTCACGCCCCGGCGGGGATGCTGAAGTGCCGCCTTCGAATGCGTAGCGTGGGAGGCGGCGCCGATGGTCAAGGTTCTCGAAGCCGCAAAGGCGATCGCGCTGGCGCGCCGCAACCATGCGCCGCTCGCGGCGCTGGAGCGTCCCCCCGCTGATGAAGCCGAGGGCTATCAGGTCCAGCGCGCCTTGCACGATCTTCTGCTGCCGCATGTCGGCCCGCTCGTCGGCTACAAGATCGGCTGCACCAGCCAGGTGATGCAGGACTACATCGGCATCCCGCACCCCTGCGGCGGCGGCGTGTTCCAGAAGGGCGTCCATGACAGCGGCGCCAAGCTCGCCGCCTCCAATTATGTTCGGGTCGGCGTCGAATGCGAGATCGCGGTGCGGCTGCAGCGCGACCTCGCCGCCGGAGAGGCGCCGTTCACGGCCGAATGGGTCGGCGAGGCCGTCGAGGCCTACCACCCCGCGATCGAGATCGTCGACGACCGCTACGTGAAGTGGGAGACGATGGGCGCGCCGACCTTGATCGCCGACGATTTCTTCGCCGCCGGCTGCGTGCTGGGGCCGCAGGTTCCGCGCTCGTCGGTGCCGGACCTGAAGGCCGTCAAGGGCCGCGCCATCGTCAACGGCGAGGAGGTCAGCCACGGCACCGGCGCCGACGTGCTCGGCCATCCCCACAATGCCCTCGCCTGGCTCGCCAACCATCTCGCAGCCGAGGGCAAGGGCCTGCACGCGGGGCAGCTCGTGCTCACCGGCAGCCTGGTCAAGACGCTGTGGCTGAAGGCCGGCGACAAGGTGCGGATGGAGCTGGATGGGCTCGGCGTGGTGGAGGCGGAGTTTACGTGAGGGGCGACCGCGTCATTCCCCGCGAAGGCGGGGAATCCAGTACGCCGCGCTTTGTCGGTTGAGCAACGAAGGCCTCGGAGTGCTGGATCGTCCGCCTTCGCGGACGATGACAGCCGGGCCTTGGTTTGTATTTGTGTTGATCAAGATCCCGCGGGTACGAGCAGTTGCTTCAATCGCCACCGCCAAAATACATGCGGCCTCCGGCAGGGGAGCTACCGGAGGCCGCGTCGTACATCGTCGTTCGCGCCTAGGTTCGCGAGCACGATGTGGGAGCTCTTGAAGAGGGTTAGAAGGGCAGCAGCACGTCCATGACCTGCTGGCCGTAGCGCGGCTGCTGCACGTCGGTGATCTGGCCGCGGCCGCCATAGGCGATGCGGGCCTGGGCGATCTTGGTGGAGTCGATGGTGTTGTCGCTCTGGATGTCTTCGGGGCGGACGATGCCGGCCACGATCAGCTCGCGAATTTCGAAGTTGACGCGGATCTCCTGCTTGCCTTCGACGACCAGGTTGCCGTTCGGCAGCACTTGGGTCACCACGGCGGCGACGTTGGTCTGCAGGGCTTCCTTGCGGTCGACGCTGCCCTTGCCCTCGCTCGACGAGGTCGAGTCGGCGGTCAGGATGCGGCCCGGCAGGATCTTGTTGGCCTGGGTGATCGTTTGGGCGCCAATGAAGTTAGTGATTCCTGAATCTTCCTTGTTGGTGCGGCTGCGAGAGGTGTCGTTCTCGATGTTGGCCTTGTCGGTGATGTTCACGGTCACGGTCAGGAGGTCGCCGACCTGGCGGGCGCGCTGGTCCTTGAAGAAGGCGCGGCTGCCGTTGCGCCACAGCGAGTTCGGATTGTACGAGGCGACTTCCGGCTTCGGCATCGGCATCTGCACCGGCTTGTAGCCGGGCTGCGTCGTCGGATTGTCGATCGCCGACAGCTTCGGCTGCTCGCCGATCTGCGACAGGCGGTCGATCGAGGAGCAGCCGCCCAGTGCGCAAGAGGCCAGCAGCAAGGCAGAAATCGCGATGCGACGAAGACGGAAAGCCGAACTGAACGGGGACATGACTTACTCTGACTTGGCTGGAGCTTGCGAGATGCGGGCTTGCGGGATCGGGGCTTGTGCGACTTGAGCCGGCGACGCGGGGGTCTGGATCAGGTTCCGGACGAGGGCTGCAGTGTCGACAGGTGCGGGCACGTCGTCACGCTTGAGCGAGGAGGTCCGCTCGACCGCCGGCGCCATCGGTGCGGACTGGCTGGCGCCCTGGACCGTGACCTGGCCGCGGCCGGTGACGGTGCCGGTCAGCGTGCGCTTGGACTGCAGATTGAGCACGCTGACGGTGTCGCCCTCGGCGCCGCTCTCGATCGCCTTGCCGCGCGTGGTGAGATAGAGGCCGGGCACCTGGTAGATGATGGTGACGGCCTGATCGCGCAGCACGAAGTCGGGCTTGACGATGTCGGCGAGGCGGATCGGCGTGCCCGCCCGCATCGCCCGGCGCAGCTGCATGCCGAGGGTACGATCGCGCGAGGCGGGCTCGCCGGTGACCTCGGCCTTCGGCCGGCGCTCGAGCGAGACGTCGGAGGATTTCAGGAGCTCGGCGCGGTCGATGTCGCGGGTCAGCACGGCCACCTCCACCATCTCGATCGCGGTGCCGCTGAAGCGCAGCTTGGTCGGCACGGGATTGCTGTCGTTGGCGATCTCGAAGGCGATGTCGAAACGGCCGCTGCGGGCATCGTAGCGGGTGGCGACCGGCTGCAGCGCGCCGGTGTTGGAGGCATCGAGCCGCATCTCGGCGACGCTGCGGTCGAACGTGACGGTGATGTTGGCGGCTTCCCCGAGGCCGAAGCGGCGCTCGAGCGCGGCGGCGACCGCATTCTCGATATCCTTGCTCGCGAGCGTGCGGGCGAGGCGGGTGACCTGGACCTCCTTGATGTCGCCGGTCATGACGCCGATCACCTGCTTGGCCCGCAGCACCGAGAGCACCTGGCCGACCGTTAGCGTGCCGGTGGTGCCGAGATCGGGCGACCGGTAGACCGGGATCATCGCGGCGGATCCGGCGTTGTCGATGAGATCGCCGATCCGCACCACGTCCGAGGTCACGGTGATGCTTGCGCGCAGCGTCGGCGCGGCGATGAAATCGTCGGCTGCTGCTGCCGGCAAGGCCAGCGCGAGAAGGGTGGAGATCGTGGCGAGGGTGGCGCGGATCATCGTCATCACCTCAGCGGAACAGCGCCGTGGTCGATTGCATCATCTGGTCGGCGGCGCTGATCACCTTGGCGTTCATCTCGTAGGCGCGCTGGGCGGCGATCAGGTCGCTCATCTCCGAGACGACGTCGATATTGGCCTGCTCGAGGCTTCCTTGCGTGATCTTGCCGTAGCCCTCGGAGTTCGCGGTGCCGTCCTGCGGCGTGCCGGAGGAGGGGGTCTCGGTGAATTGGTTATTGCCGACGGGCTGAAGGCCCGCCTTGTTGATGAAGCGCGTGACGCCGATCTGGCCGAGAATGGTCGAGGTCGACGAGCCCGGCAGCGTCACCGAGACCTGGCCCTGCTCGCTCACGGTGATGCCCGAGGCGTTGTTCGGAATGGTGATGGTCGGCTGCACCGGATTGCCCTGCGCGGTGACGATGCGGCCCTGATTGTCCATCTGGAAGGTGCCGTCGCGGGTGTACTGGAAGGTGCCGTCGGGCATCAGAATCTTGAAGAAGCCCTCGCCCGAGACGGCGAGGTCGAGGTCGTTTCCGGTCTGCGACAGCGTGCCCTGGGTCATGCTGCGCGGGGTGCCGACGGTCTTGACGCCGCCGCCGATGTCGACGCCGACCGGCAGGATGGTGCCCTGGTCCGACGACTGGGCACCGACGCGGCGCACGTGCTCGTAGATCAGGTCCTGGAACGCCGCGGTCTGCTTCTTGAAGCCGGTGGTGCGCAGGTTCGCGATGTTGTTGGAGATCACCTGAACGTTGAGTTCCTGTGCCGCCATTCCGGTCGCTGCGGTGTGAAGCGCCTGCATGTCAGTTCTCCTTCAATCAGGCCGGAACGTCTGCGAGCTTCTCGATCGCCGACTTGTGCATGTCGCTCTGTTGCTGGAGCAGGTTGGCGATCGCGGTGTAGCTGCGCATCACCTCGACCATGCGGGTCATCTCGCCGACCGAGTTCACGTTCGACTTCTCGATGTAGCCCTGCTGCAAGGTGGACTTGGTGTCGGCCTGCTGGTTTGCCGAGCCGGCGCCATAGAGGTTGGCGCCGAGCTTGGTCAGCTTGGCCGGATCGTCGAACGACACCATGCGGATCTTGCCGCGGATCGAGTCGGTCCGCGCCGTACCCTCGAGCACCGTGACGGTGCCATCGGGCGCGACATTGATGTCGTGGTCGGTCGGCTGGAAGGTGATCGGGCCGGCATTGCCGAGCACGAGATTGCCGTCGGCGGTGACGAGCTGGCCTGTGCTGTTGAGCGAGAACTTGCCGTCGCGGGTATAGAGCTCGCCGCCATTGGCCTGCACCGCGAAATAGGCGTTGCCGTTGATCGCCATGTCCAGCGGATTGTTGGTCGGCTCCATCGGCCCCTGGCCGACGTCGCGGAAGGTACCGCGGTCCTGCACATAGGAGACTCGGCGGTCGGAGCCGATGAAATTGTCCTCACGCGCGTTCGAGTTGAGATACTCCTCGAACAGCGAATGGTCGGCCTTGAAGCCGTTGGTGTTGGCATTGGCGACGTTGTTGGCGATGACATCCATCTGCCGTTCCAACGTCATCTGCCGTGACAAGCCGATCAGAAGCGCGTTCTGCATCGGAAATCTCCCCTGAGTGAGATCTGCCATTTCGCTCTCCCAAGCGCCGTGGCGGACCCCGTGACCGAGACCTTCAGGTTCTCCCAAACCGTTCAGTCTCGGTCCTCTCTCAGCGAAAGCCGTGCCAACTCAATAAGTCATGTAAATTCAATAGCTTGTCGGATTTTGATGGGCGCGGGAGGGCGGCAGAAAGGTTCTGTTAGCCATGTTTGCCCGGCAGATTTTTCCTAGCGGAGGCCCAATCGAAAGATTCCGTTAACCATTATTACCGTAGCGTTTGCGCATCAGAGGAGCGCATTGCGCTGGGGCATTTGTATCGCGTCATTGTCTGCCAGGAGGCTTCGCTCTTTCGACCCCTTTGAGATGAACGAGCGCGGCAACCATGGCAGAGAATGAGGAAGGCGGCGCAGCCACTGATGGCGCGGAGGCCGCTGCGCCGAAGAACAAGCTCAAGCTCATCATCATGGCCGTCGGCCTGCTCGCCGTCCTCGGCGGCGGTGCGGCGACCTGGTTCTTCTTCTTCCGTCATGGCGACGACGAGCATCATGCCGAGGCCGCGCCTGCGCCGAAGCCGCCGGCCTTCGTCGACGTCCCCGACATGATGGTCAACCTCGCCGGCGCGCCGGGCGAGCGCGTGCAATATCTGCGGCTGAAGATCGTGCTGGAGCTGAAGGAAGAGAAGCAGATCGAGGCGATCAAGCCGACGATGCCGCGCGTCACCGACATCTTCCAGACCTATGTGCGCGAGCTGCGTCCCTCCGACCTCAACGGTTCCGCCGGCATCTTCCGCCTCAAGGAGGAGCTGACCAAGCGCGTCAACGCGGCGGTCGCCCCGATCCAGGTCAGCGCGGTGCTGTTCAAGGAAGTCGTGGTCCAGTGAGCATGACGGACTAGGGATCATGGCGGGCAACGACCAAGTCGACCAGGATGCAATTGCCGCCCAGTGGGAGGCCTCGCTCGATTCCGAGGATCCCGCCGAGGCGGCAAAGGCTGCCGCCGAGAACGAGCTATCGGAGACTATGGCCCTGCAATGGGCGGCCATGGTCGAGGACGGCAGCCGCGATCTCGGCAACGGCAAGAATTCCGGCGAGCGGGTGCTGTCGCAGGAGGAGATCGACAATCTCCTCGGCTTCACCGTCGGCGACGTCACGCTCGACGACCATTCCGGCATCCGCGCCATCATCGATTCGGCGATGGTCTCCTACGAGCGTCTGCCGATGCTCGAAATCGTCTTCGACCGCCTGGTGCGGCTGATGACGACGTCCTTGCGCAACTTCACCTCGGACAACGTCGAAGTCTCGCTCGACCGCATCACCTCGGTGCGCTTCGGCGACTACATGAACTCGATCCCGCTGCCCGCCGTCCTCACCGTCTTCAAGGCCGAGGAGTGGGAGAACTTCGGCATGGCGACGGTCGATTCCAACCTGATCTATTCGATGATCGACGTGCTGCTCGGCGGCCGCCGCGGCACCAGTCAGCTGCGCATCGAGGGCCGGCCCTACACCACGATCGAGACCGAGCTGGTCAAGCGGCTGGTCGAGGTGGTGCTGGCCGACGCCGAGCAGGCGTTTCGGCCGCTGTCGCCGGTGACCTTCACGATCGACCGGCTCGAGACCAACCCGCGTTTCGCCGCGATCAGCCGTCCCGCCAATGCCGCGATCCTGGTGCGCCTGCGCATCGACATGGAAGACCGCGGCGGCAACATCGAGCTGTTGCTGCCTTACGCGACCATCGAGCCGATCCGGGGCGTCCTGCTCCAGATGTTCATGGGCGAAAAGTTCGGCCGCGACCCGGTCTGGGAAGGCCATTTCGCCACCGAGATCGTGCAGGCCGAGATCGCCGTCGATGCCGTGCTCTACGAGGCCGACATTCCGCTCAAGCAGCTGATGCGGCTCAAGGTCGGCGACACGCTGCCGCTGGACATGCGCGCCGACGCCAACGTCACCGTGCGCTGCGGCGACGTCACGCTGACCGAGGGACGGATGGGCCGGGTCGGCGACCGCGTCGCGATCCGCGTGACGAAACCCTTGCGCAAGCCAAGTACGACACTTGCGATGTTCGAGAAGGTGGACGAGCAGAACAAGATGATGGAGGCCCCATGAACCACTCCCTGGGAATGGCGATCGAGACGCTGGTGGCTATCCTGCTGATGCTGACGATCATCTACTGCGTCATGCTCAACAAGCGGCTGACGCGGCTGAAGGCGGACGAGCATTCGCTGAAGGCGGTCATCGGCGAGCTAATCACCGCGACCGAGATCGCCGAGCGCGCGATCGGCGGGCTGAAGCTCGCCGTGCGCGACGTCAACGAGAACCTGGGCAGCCAGCTCGCCGCCGCGACGCAGATGTCGGATCAGCTCTACAAGCAGCTCGGCGAGGCCGACAACGTCGTGCGGCGCCTGTCCAAGATCGCAATCGCCGCGCGCCCAGTGACGAACCCGGAAACGGTCGCCGCGCCCGCGGCCAAGCCCGCGTCGGCGAAGGCGGTGGCGGCCGCGGCCGAAGCCTTCTCCGAGCGCCGTCGATCCAACGGCCTTGCCGCATGAAGCCTGGGTATGAAATCCTTTCGTAACATCCGCGTCATTCCGGTCGTCCTGGTTGCCGTCGCAGGCCTCGCCACGCTGAAAGTGGCGGGCCTCGTGATCAACGGCGGCTATGTGTTCGACTACAAGCCGAACCAGACCAAGAAATCCTGGGCGCAGGAGAACCTGAATTTCCCGACCGGTCGCGAGGACCCGGATATCACCGGATCGACCACCGGATCGAGCCATGGCGCGCCGAAGGAGGCGCCCAAGCCGGCCGCGCCCGAGACCAAGCCCGAGGGCACCGTGATCAAGGTGGAGGAAGGCCAGCCGCAGGTCTCGGCCTCGGAGCGTGCGATCCTGGAACGGTTGCAGGCGCGGCGGCAGGAGATCGAGGCCCGCCAGCGCGAGATCGATATTCGCGAAAGTCTGCTCAAGTCCGCCGAGAAGCGCATCGAGAACAAGGTCGAGGAGATGAAGGCGGTGGAAACCCGGATCTCCGCGACCCAGGCCGAGCAGAAAGCCGCCGAAGCCCAGCGCATGAAGGGCCTCGTCACCATGTACGAGGGCATGAAGCCCAAGGATGCCGCGCGGGTGTTCGACCGGCTCGAGATGGGCGTGCTGATCGAGATCGCCTCGGCCATCGCGCCACGAAAGATGTCTGACATCCTGGGACTGATGTCACCGGAGGCCGCCGAGCGGCTGACTGTCGAGATGGCCCGCCGCGCCAATGGCGGCGGCGATCAGTCGGCCTCGGCCGGCGATCTTCCCAAGATCGACGGCAAGCCGACGCAAAAGCCGAACTGAGGGCTCGAGCGTGCTTTGCGACCCCGCGCGTTGTCGCGTGATCGTTCGATCGGAGCCCAGCGCGAGGCCTTGCGTGGCTAAAGCGCGATGAGATCAGGATGAATCGTCATCGCGCTTCAGGTTATTGCTTGAGCATGATCTGTTCGGAAAACCGCTCCACACTTTTCCGGATCATGCTCTAGTTCGCGAAGGCCTGTTGCACCCTGCGAACAGGCGGGCGCAACTGCTTCTCCACCCGAGGAAGGATCTTGACCTGCTGCTTGATCAGCGCCGCCTTTGTGACTCGAGTCACGAGCTGCAGGGTGCTATGGCAACAGGAGCATTCATATGTTTTCAGGGCATATCCTCTGGCGATCGGAACGATC
This sequence comes from Bradyrhizobium forestalis, assembly GCF_002795245.1. Classification (GTDB taxonomy): domain Bacteria; phylum Pseudomonadota; class Alphaproteobacteria; order Rhizobiales; family Xanthobacteraceae; genus Bradyrhizobium; species Bradyrhizobium forestalis. The sequence goes on from NZ_PGVG01000004.1 coordinate 22,078, forward strand.
GCTACGACCGCTCTTGCCCTGCTACACACAATGCAACCGGCTTCTCCGCTCATTGATTACCCCCAAAAGCTAACCAATGCGATTCGCATCGCCGAGGTCACATCTGATTCAGAGTCGCGCGCGAACCGCAACGCCCCGAAGGTTGTGAATGCGCGCGCTCAGCAACTCGTCAAGGCGGCAGATCAAACTCCCGTGGCGGATGCAGCCGACGCAGGCGGCATCCTCTGAGACTGCGATGAGTTGACGCGCGCGACTGTGAAGTGGCGTACAGTGGCGCTCGAGGCACCGTCCTACGTTCCGGCCAGTCGCAATCGGCAGCGCAGGAGGAGGCCATGAATTACTCGTCCGCAGCAGAACGCGTCATCGAGGCCGTCAACCGGCTGCTCATAGCGGCGATGACATCCGCGTGGAGATCCGCGCTAGTCCATCAGCATGCAGCGCCGCCGGAAGGCGATGACGGTAACGATGATGAATTTTCTCTCGACGAAGCGAACTCCTCGGCGCCCGAAGGCGCCAGCAAGCAACATTGAAAACGCAATCGCTTGAGGGCGTCACACGATCAGATCGTGCAGCACATGGCCGTGAGCTGTACTTGCCCCATGAGGCGGATCAACATCGGGCGGAGATGATTCAGGCATGATTGCCAGCTCGGACTCAAATCCTCCAGGGTGCGTGGCGAGGTCCGAGAGGTGATCCGGCACTGCGCTGTGCTGTGAGCCCAGCGAAGCGTTATCCTTGAACCGGAATGACTCGCCGAGCTGCTGCGTCTCGCTTGCAGGCGAATGGCTGGCGCCTCCGGTCGATGACTTCAGAAGGCTTGGGTTGAGCGCCGTGTCCGCCGTTTCATCGCTGCCACGACCGTGGGCATGAGCTGCCTGGTCGGCGTTTCCCGGGGACGAAACGACGTGATTCCCGGCATCGTTCCCCAGCGCAAGCCCGCGCCCGGCGTGCTGTTCGGCGGCATTGTGGGCAAAATTCAGCGCGGCGATGGCAATATCAGGCATCTGGCCACCTCCGGCGATCGCGCCATTTTTGCCAGCCGCCGAGGCTGTGTCGGGCCCCGTCAAGTGGTCGAAGACAAAGCTGGCCTCCGTCGGTGCAACCATGTGCTGTACGATCGTAGACAGTCCGCCGGCTGAGGGAGCTACCCCGTCACCGCGGGGCGTTTCGGTCGCGAGCGTTTGCACGTCGTCCGAACTGGAGAGGCTGGAATATTCGGTCCATCCAATCTGGTCCCAGCTCGAATCGAGGCTGTAGGTCGCCTCGGTTGATTGGGTTGTCGAACTCCCGTCAGAGAGGAGCGTGCCGTCGCCGCCGCTGGCATCGGTCGAGACTCCGGAAGTGGTCGCTGTCACAGCGGTCGCGTCACTCTGCGCGGTTGCGGTGAGGTCGAGCAATTCGCCGGCGGCCGCCATGACAGGTGCCGCCGCCGGCGCCAGGATGAAGTCCGACGCGTCGATGGTTGCAATTCCCTGCAAATGGACTTCGAGCAGACTGGAATCGCCGATGTGCAGGGTCTGGTCCGTTGGATTGACGTACACGATGGTTTCATTCGCCGCGCTGTCATAGAGCCAGGCGATCGTATGTGCCGGCACCGCCGTGCTGGTTAAGCTCAACGCCAAGATGGCGAACCCGAGCGCGCCAAGGGCGGTCAAGTCGATCTTGTCCGCTCCCGATGCGAAGTCGGTGATGGTGTCGAACTGGCCTGTGTTGGAATCGGCTACGAACAAGTAGGCGAAACGGTCGTTCCCATTGCTGCCGGTGAGTTGGTCCGCGCCAAATCCACCGGTTATGGTGTCGGCGCCGTTGTTGCCGTTGATTGTATCGTTGCCCGAGCCGCCGTAGATGACGTCATTCCCATCGTTGCCCTTGATCGTGTCATTGCCGGAGCCGCTATAGAGAACGTCCGCTTTGCCGGTCCCATTGACCGTATCATTGCCGGCCCCCGCATAGATGATCTGACCTGTGTCGCCGCCGCCGGCGATGGTTTCGCTCCCCGGTGTTCCATACACGTTCGGGGGATCGGTGATCACGACGGATCCGGTGGCCAGGTTGTCAAAATCGTTCGGGTCTGCGTCGCTGGCGCCATGAATGGCGACGCTCACCGTCTGCGTCGTACCGTCGATGGCAGTTACCGTGAAAGTGTCGGTCAAGGTGTCGCCGACGTCGAGCGCCTGAACCAAGCCGTTGTTGTTGTCGAGGGTGTAAGTCCATACGCCGGCTGCAGTCATCGTGAAGGTGCCGTATCCGCCGTCACTCGCAGTCTGCGAAGAGACTGCGGTGAACGTGTTCGGCGTGTTGTCGACGTCTGTATCGGTGAGCGTGCCGGTCGCGATGGGAACGCCGGGCGAGAAAGTTCCTGCCTCGGTCACGGAGCCGGTCGCGGTGCCGGAAATGACGGCCGCGTCGTTGCTGCCGTGAACGGTGACCGTCACCACCTGCGGCGTGCCGTCGAGGGTTGTGACAGTGAAACTGTCGGTGAGCGTGCCGCCGACATTGAGAGCCTGCACCGCCGCGCTGGCGTCATCGAGCGTGTAGGTCCACACGCCGGCAGCGGTTAACGTAAAGGTGCCATAACCATTCGTGCTTGCCTTGGGCGAACTCACCGCTGTGAAGGTATTGGACGCATTGTCGACGTCGGCGGCAAAGAGCGTACCGGTTGCGCTCGGGCTGCCCGGTGTCGCATTGGCAATGCCGCCGGCCTCGGTCACCGAACCGGTCGTGGTGCCGGAAACGATGGCGGCATCGTTGGTGCCATGGATGGTGACCGTCACCACTTGGGCAGTTCCGTCCAGACTGGTCACTGTGAACGTGTCGGTCAGCGTTTCCCCGGTATTGAGCGCCTGCACCGCAGCGTTGACATTGTCGAGCGTGTAGGTCCACACGCCGGCAGCCGTCATGGTGAAGGCGCCGTAGCCGGCGGCGCTGGCCGTCGGCAAGCCGACTGCCGTGAAGGCATTTGCGATCGTGTCGACGTCGGTGTCGGTGAGGGTGCCGGTCGCGATGGGCGTGCCGGGGTTTGCATTGGCGATGCCGCCAGCCTCGATCACCGCGCCGGTCGTCGCACCGGAGATGATCGCGGCGTCGCTGGCTCCGTGGATGGTGATCGTCACCACCTGGGCGGTGCCTCCGATCGTGGTCACCGTAAAGCTGTCGGTCAGCGTCTCGCCGGCATTGAGCCCTTGCACTGCGAGGTTGGAATTGTCCAAGGTGTAGGTCCACACGCCGGCAGCCGTCATCGTGAAGGTGCCATAGCCACCGGCGCTCGCTGTTGGCGAACTCACGGTCGTGAACGTATTTGGCGGATCGTCGACGTCGGTATCGGAAAGCGTGCCGGTCGCAATCGGCGTGCCGGGCGTTCCATTGGCAATGCCGCCAGCCTCGATGATCGAGCCGGTCGTGGTGCCGGAGATGATTGCAGCGTCGTTGACACCGTTAATGGTGACCGTGAACGTCTGACTCGCAGAATTGAGGCCGTCGGAAACCGTGATGACGAAACCGTCGGTCGTGGGCGCCTTCAGCGCGTTGATCGCGACGCTGTCAGGCACGAACGTGTAGGCGCCGCTCGTACTGTTGACGTAGAGCGTCCCGTACGGACCTGTCTTTGACAGATCGTATGTCACTCCGTCGAGGACCGTCTCGCCGGCGGTCGCCCCTACGACGCCAAAGGTCAGCTTGGCGCTGCTGCTGGTGCTGCTGGCAGCGAAAATTCCGCTCGTCGCAGTGAATGTATCGAACACCACCGTATCGAGCTCTGTTGGCCCCGCTCCGGTGCTGAGCGTCGGCGGTATGGGGTCGAAAATGGGAATAACGAATGGTGACGCAGGCGCCAGCAAATTCTGCAGCGCGGGCGCGTCGGGCTGAATGAAATTGATCGGCTGCAGCGACTGGGTTTTGACGAACGGAGGCGTGCTCGAGCCATGCGGCCCTTGTCCTTCCAGATTGGCGAGCACCTCCTGCTGCGCAGCGCGCAACTCGTCCATGCGAGCGGCCGTATTCGCGACCTGATTGACACTGATGCTGGATCCCACCTTCTTGACGACGATCGTCTCGCCAGGATCTTCGACGATGATGTGTCGCGGGATCCGTTCCTTGGTCACGAGCTCAAATGCGCCGTGCGCAAGGTCCTTGTAAGTGATGGAGTCGTCATCCAGGAATGTGACGTCCGGGTCCGCGGCCTCGGCATTTTGCGCGACCGAGAAAGTCAATGCTGCAAGCGTCAGCATTCCGAAACCGCCCGCGTGACTCCGGGCGCGAATGCCTGCAATTGGCGTATTCAGCTGGAGAGACCCGCTTTCTGCCAGCCGACCTGGTACGAAACTGAAGCTCCCTCGGGTCACGTCGAACAGGGCTGTAGGTGACGTGCCTTCGACTTCGAAGACGAATTCGCTCAGCGCGAGGCGAGTGTCGCAGGAGATGTTGAAGAAGGTACCGTCGATGAAGCGAATCGTGATCTGTCCGTCGGCATCGGTCTCTATCACGTCAGCCCGGTAGACAGGCGCGCCGACTACGGCCTGTGTGGCGACGCCGCTGGCTCGCGTGAGCGTGCCGCAGCCGATCGCTGCATGAATATGACCAATGATTTGGACGGGCAGGGCCGCGGCGGCCCCATCACCAACCTGGACACCGGATGCAACCAACATGGCTCGACCTCGCCTGGGTGATCGATTCAGGCTCGGCGTGCTGCCATGGTCTTTCGGGGCGGCCCTCGCCAAGGGACAAATATCCTAGGCGCTGGCAGCCGAAGGCTTGCCCGCCGAAATCATCAACAAGTCTGATCCAGAGAGACGCATGGCGCGGGGACGGCGGCGCGAATGCCATTCCCGGCGTATCCCTCCCGCTAAAGTGATTAAATTGACAAACGATGCGTATTTAATTTATGGCGCTTCCGTAGCGTTGCGGTAAAATAGGCCGATTAAACGAATTAAACAAGAATTATATTTATTGTGACGGCGCTTCGCGGCTCGAGAAATGAGCCGCCGATAGCGACAAGATCTTCTCGGAAAGGGCGGATCATGTGCAGACCTACGATAGCCGCTTTGGCGACCGGCTTGGTCTTGGCGCTTGCCAATTTCGTGCCGGTTCAAGCGCAAATCGATTCCGCCAAGCCCGCCGTCGCCAGCCCGTCGTCGAAACCGATCGGGAAGGTGGTGGCGGCCACGGGCTCGGTCACGATCGAACATGCGGCCGCGGTGGTCGTTCAAGCGAATGTCTCGGGTGAGCCCGGCCGGGCCAAGACGGGTGATCCCGTATATCTCGGTGACGTGGTGCTGACCGGGGCCGATGGCCGAGTCGGAATCAACTTTACCGACGGCAGCTCGTTCAATCTGTCGAACAACGCCCGTATCGAGTTGGATCAATATGTGTATGAGCCGGCCGGCAAGTCCAATGCGACCCTGTTCAATCTCGCCAGGGGAACGTTCACTCTTGTCGCGGGCAATGTCGCCAAGACCGGTGACATGAAGGTCGATACTCCCGTCGCCACGCTGGGGATCCGAGGCACGACGCCGCATATCGAGATTTCGGACGATGGGTCAGTCAAATTTTCGACCCTGATCGAAGAGGGCAAGCTCCTGAAGAAGCCGCCGACACCCGCGGCGCCGAAGCCCGATCGACGTGCCGATCGCAGGCTCAACATCTGTCGGGGATGCTGAGAAGTTTGCTTGAAGCCGTCGTGATGCCGGCGGCAACGCCGGGCCGGGCAGATATTCTGGAATTAGCGCTTCGTTCACTCGCGGAGCTTGGCGGCTGGTGTGAAAATGATCGCAAGAGCCAGTGTCATCAAGGCAGTGATGCTCATTCTCATCGTTGTGCTGTTCGGTTCGTCGAGCTTGGCGCAGAAGCCGAAGACGGGCAGCTCACTCAAGAATGTTGAACTGTGTAACGGCTCAAATCGCGTGTCGCCCGAAGCTCGGATCGATGGCTGCACGGCGTTTATCGATGCGGGCGAGGGGAGCGCCAACGGCTTCGCCGTCGCCCACAACAACAGGGGCAATGCCTACAGCGCCAAAGCCGACTACGAACGCGCGATCAAGGATTTCATTGAAGCGACCAGGCTTAACCCGAATTATGCCAAAGCCTTTAACAACCTCGGCGTGGCCTATCTGAGAACAGGCTCGCACGACCTTGCTCTTGGCGCTTTCGAGGAGGCGCTCAAGCTCAACCCGAACTATGGCGCTGCTTTTGCCAACCGTGCGTCAGCCCACTTGAGGAGGAATGCGTACGATCGTGCAGCGCAGGACTATGACGAGGCGCTTCGCCTTGACCCGAAGCTGGAGGCGGCGTGGAGCGGACGCTGTTGGGCCCGAGCCGTCCTTGGCGCTTTGCAGGCTGCGCTGGAAGACTGCGACATGGCGCTTCGATCGGGAGCAGGCAACGCCGCAACATATGACTCGCGCGCCCTGATAAATCTGAAGTTGGGACAATTCTCCGCGGCTATCGATGACTACAACTCAGCGCTGCGGTTCGCGCCCAAGCTGGCGAGCGCGCTCTACGGTCGCGGGGTAGCCAGATTCAAGCTCGGCGACATCGATGGCGGCAATAGCGACATCGCGGCGGCCAGAAGCATCGACGCTGGAATTGGCGAGGACTTCGTCCGCTATGGGGTGCCGTGAAGGGACTGACCAACCGCGACGGCGCTGGTGCAGGTGCAGGTGTTAACAACTCCTTAACCGCCTGCCTCTCAAATCCGAAACTGGCGGATCTGCTCCCGCTCGATCCGGCACGGCGTGCTGCCCCCAGCGCAAATCAAGATATAGCATTAACAAGTCCTTAATTGCCGAGACCTACAGTCGACGGCACCGCCGGCGCCATTGCCGGCATGACCGCCGAACTGGAAGAAATGCCGCCAATGGCGCGAGAGGCTGCCGCTGGATTTGTGTCGCGAGCCCGCGCGTTGGCACGGGGCTTGTCGCGTCATGTCCGCGGGGCAACCTTGCTGGCGGCCTGTTTCCTGATTGGCTTCGCGGCGCCGGTCCGGGCGGCCGATCCGATCAGGGGCGAGGCGACGTTTTCCGCTGGCGGCGGCTTTGCCCGTCTGGTCATCAAGCTCGGCGAGGACGTTCCTTCCGAGGTGACGACCGCCGGCTCCATCCTCATCATCCGCTTCGACCGGCCGGTCGATGTTCCCGTCGACCGGGTTCCGGAAGGCGCGCCCGACTACGTCAACTCTGCCCGCCGCGACCCTGACGGCGGCGCCATCCGCCTGTCGCTGGCGCGGCGCGTCACCGTCAACACCATGAACGCCGGCGAGCGCACCTTCGTCGACCTCTTGCCCGAGGGCTGGAAGGGACCGCCGCCGAGCCTGCCCATGGACGTGGTCAAGGAGCTCGCCGAGCGCGCACGCGTGGCCGAGCGCGCGCTGCGCGCCCAGCGCGCCGCTGCCGAGGCCAAGAAGCGTCCGCAGATCCGCGTGCGTGCCTCGGTGCAGCCGACCTTCGTGCGTTTCGTGTTCGAGATGCCCGACGGCGTCGGCGTCTCCTCCGTGCTCAACGAGCAGAAGCTCACGCTCGTCTTCAACGCCAACCTCAATTTCGACCTGGCGGATGCGGTCGTCGCGGCGCCGCCGAATGTCGCCTCGATCAAGCAGAAGTCCGACATCGACCAGACCAATGTCGAGATCGCGCTGATCGGCGATTCCGACGTGCATTCGTTCCGCGACGAGAAGAACTATGTCGTCGACGTCTCGTTCCAGCCCGACAAGGGCAAGTCGGCCGCGACGCCCGAGGCGGCGATCGCGCAGATGAAGCCGGCCGGTCACGGACCGGCACCTGCGCCGGAAAAGCCGGCGGCCGAGAAGCCCAAGGATGCGCATCGCGAGATCGCACCGCCGACGTCGGAGACGATCGCGCGCGAGGCCAAGATCGACGTGAAGCCCGAGGTGATGCCGGACGCGCCCGCCGCGATGCCGGCCGCCGAAGCACCGAAGCCGGCGCCGGCTGCCGCGACTGAGGCTGCGCACGCAGCGGAAGCGCCCAAGGAGACATCCAAGGAAGCCCCGAAGCCCGTGCCGGCTGTCGCCGAAGCCCTGGCCGCGCCTGCCAAGCCTCTGGTTGCCGAAGCGCCCAAGGAGGCCGCGAAGGAAGCGGCGAAGGAGCCAGTCAAGGAATCCCCGAGGGCCGCCTCCGCCGAGACGCCCGCCGCCCCGCAGCTGTCCGTCGCCAGCGTCGATGCGCGTCGCGACAGCGACGGCTTGCGCGTCACGTTCCCGCTTCAGGTTTCAACCGCCGCGGCGGCATTCCGCCGTGGCGATACTGTCTGGCTGGTGTTCGACACGCCGAAGCCGATCGATGTGGAGGCGATCCGCAGCAAGGGCGGCGCTATGATCGGCGAGGTCGGCCGCATCCCGCTCGACAAGGGGCAGGCGGTGCGCATCCGTCTCACCCGTCCGCTGGTCTACTCGCTGACGAGCGAGGAGGTCGGCAAGGAGACCAACTGGATGTTGACGCTCGCCGACAAGATCCAGGCGACGCCGCTGCCGCTGATGATGTCGCGCAACATCACCGATCCCGCGCTTGCCAATATCGCGATCCCCTTCGCCAATCCGGGCCTCCTGCACAAGCTCACCGACCCCGATGCCGGCGATACGCTCTATGTCGTCACCGCGCAGCGGCCGGTGCGCGGCTTCATCAAGCGACAGGATCTCGTCGATCTCTCGCTGCTGGAATCCGCGCACGGCATCGCGATCCGGCCGAACTCGGATGAGGTCGGCGTCGAGGTCGGCTCCGACAAGGTCATCCTCGGCAAGAAGGGCGGCCTGACGCTCTCGCCCGTCGACATCTCGGCCGAGCGGGCGCCGACCGCGGTGCGGCCGATCTTCAGCCCCGAAGGCTGGCGCAAGGGACAGTCGGAGAATTTCTGGACGCGCCAGAGCGAGCTGACGACGTCGATCTCGGCCGTCGAGCCCGCGCTGCGTTCGCTGCCGCGGCTCGATCTCGCGCAGTTCTACATGTCGCGCGCCATGTATCACGAAGCCAAGGCCGTGACCGAATTGATGCTGAGCGATCCCCTCAACAAGGAGGAGAGCGGCGCGCTGATCATGCATGCGATCGCGAGCATCCTCATCGGCCGGCCGGCGCAGGGCTTGAAGGACCTCGCCAATCCCGTGATCGGCAACAGCCACGATTCCCAGCTCTGGAAGGCGCTCGCCTATGCGCGGCAGGGCAAATGGGCGGACGCGCGCGAGAAGTTCAAGAACGTCGAATTCGCCATCGCCTCTCTGCCGCTCGACATCCAGCGCATCGTGACGATGGACGCGATGCGCGCGTCGCTCGAGGTGAAGGACTATGCCGGCGCTTCCAAGCGGCGCAGCGAGCTCGAGGTGGTCGGTGTCCCACCTGAGGCTGCACCCGCCTTCGCCGTGCTGCGGGGCCGGCTCGCCGAGGCGCTCGGCCACGACAAAGATGCGCTTGACGACTACAAGTTCGCGGTCGCCTCGAACGACCGTCCGGCCGCGGCCGAGGCCAAGCAGCTCGAGGTCGCGCTGCGTCAGAAGCGCGACGAGATCGGCAAGGAAGAGGCACTGCGCGAGCTCGAGACGCTGTCGATGACCTGGCGCGGCGACGCGATCGAGGTCAAGACACTGCAGATGCTGTCGCAGCTGTATGCGGAGAACGGCCGTTACCGGGATGCGCTCACCGCCGCGCGCACCGCGACGAGGCTCCAGCCGAACGCCGAAGCCTCGCGCCTGGCGCAGGATCTTGCCTCCGATCTGTTCACGCAGATATTCCTGGGGCCTAAGGGCGACGAGCTGCCGCCGGTCGAGGCGCTCGGGATGTTCTACGAGTTCCGCGAGCTGACGCCGATCGGCCGCCGCGGCGACGAGCTGATCCGCCGGCTCGCCGACCGTCTCGCCTCGATCGATCTGCTCGACCAGGCCGCCGAGCTCTTGCAATACCAGGTCGATCATCGCCTCGAAGGCGCGGCGCGCGCCCAGGTCGCCGCGCGCCTTGCCATGATCTATCTCGCCAACCGCAAGCCCGACATGGCGATCACCGCGCTGCGCGCGAGCCGCATCAGCGATCTCTCAGGCGAGCTCCGGCAGCAGCGCCTGCTGCTGGAGGCGCGCGCGCAGAGCGATGTCGGCCGTCACGATCTCGCGCTCGACATCGTCTCCAACGTCTCCGGGCGCGAAGTGCTCCGCCTGCGCTCCGACATCTTCTGGGCCGCGCGGCGCTGGCGCGAATCCGCCGAGCAGATCGAGCTCTATTACGGCGAGCGCTTCCGCGATTTCAAGCCGCTCAATGCGGTCGAGAAGAGCGACATCATCCGCGCCGCGGTCGGCTATGCGCTCGCCGACGACTCGATCGGCCTGTCGCGCTTCCGCGAGAAATACGCGCCGCTGATGAGCGAGAGCGCCGACCGTCTCGCCTTCGACATCGCGAGCAAGCCGGCCGCAGCCTCCAGCGCCGAATTCGCCGAGATCGCCAAGCTCGCTGCCAGCGTCGATACGCTCGACGGCTTCCTGCGCGAGATGAAGCAGCGCTTCCCCGACGCCACCGCCCGCGCACCTGGCGCGCCGCAGGCCAGGGACGAGACCGATCACACCGGCTCGCTGCCGACGATTCCGGTGGTGCGGCAGATCAAGATGACGCGGTAGGACCGACGGGCTTCAGGCTGCATCAATCACTGCGGCGGCTGGGTTCACCTCTCCCGCTTGCGGGAGAGGTCGGCGCGAAGCGCCGGGTGAGGGCTGTGTCCTCTTGGGGATTGTCCCATTGCGGAAACACCCTCTCCCCAACCTCTCCCGCAAGCGGGAGAGGGAGTGCACCTCCGCCGCGGCGATCAGGCCAGGTTTCCGTCACGCCAGGTGTCTATGCGATGCGGGACCGAAGCGGCTTTCGTTGCGGAAGAGGCGGGGAGCCCGACATTACCCCCCGTAACTCTGCACCAAGCTCCCCGCCACCAGCGACCAGCCGTCGACCAGCACGAAGAAGATCAGCTTGAACGGCAGCGAGATCGTTGCCGGCGGCAGCATCATCATGCCCATCGACATCAGCACGGAGGCGACGACGAGGTCGATGATCAGGAAGGGGAGAAACAACAGGAAGCCGATCTCGAAGGCGCGCTTCAGCTCGGAGATCATGAAGGAGGGGACGAGAATGCGTAAGGCGAGATCGTCGGGAGTAGATGGCGGCGGCTCGCCGGAGAGATCCAGGAACAGCTTGAGGTCCTTCTCGCGCACGTTCTTCTGCATGAAGCCGCGCAAGGGGACGGAGGCGCGCTGCAGCGCATCCTCGACACTGATCTGGTTGGCGACGAGCGGGCGGATGCCTTCGTCGTAGGATTTCTGTAGCACCGGGCCCATCACGAAGAAGGTGAGGAACATCGCGAGCGCAATGATCACCGAGTTCGGCGGCGCGGTCGCAGTGCCCATCGCGGTGCGCAGCAGCGACAGCACCACCACGATGCGCGTGAACGACGTCATCATGATCAGGATCGATGGCGCGATCGACAGCACCGTGAGCAGTGCGATCAGCTGGATCGCGCGTTCGGTGACGCCGCCGCCGCCAGCGCCGCCGCCGAGGTTGATGCTGATGTCCTGGGCATGCGCCGGCATCGCAAGCGAGGCCGCACTGAACAGGACAGAAAGGACAAGAACTCTACGCGGGAGGGCCGGCAACCTCACGAAGACGGCTTCGGACGGCCGAGCAGGGAGGCCATCTCGTCTTCGAGATTTTCAAAGCTGGTCTTCTCCGCGGCCGGCTTTGCGGGCGGGGCCGGTGGCGCCGGCGGCTCGCTGCGTGGGCTGCGCGGGGGAGCGGGCGGCGGCTCCGGCGCAACCGGAGGCGCGACCGTTTCGCCGGCCGGGCGGCGCAGCGCAGCCTCTAGCCGCTGCGCCATTTCGGCGAGATTCTGCTCGGCGCTCGAGGGCGCAGGAGCAGATGCCGGCGGCGGAACGGGCGGAGCCTGCGGCACAGGCGGAGGAGGCGGTGCTGCAGCGGCGCGCTCGGGGCGTACTGGCGGCATCTTCATCGGCTCGCTCCCGCGCGGCGGACGCGGCATCAGCGGCGGCTCGCCGCGGGGGACGCGCGGCGGCAGCGGCTCGGGCCGTGGTTCGCGCTCCGGACGTGGCGCGATCGGCTCCGGCGGAAAGCCTCCCAGGGGCGGCTCGCTGCGGCGTTCGGCCAGTGCAGGAGCAGGTCGGCGCACCTCGTCGGCGAAGGATGGGCGCGCGGGCCGCGGCGGCGGCTCGGGCATTTGCGGCTCGGGATGATCGAGCAGTTCGGGGCGTGGCGCTTCGTCGGCCCAGCCGCCGGCATCGGGCATGGGGGCGAGGCGCGGCGGTTCGGCGGCGCTCGGACGTTGCGGGAGCTGGTCCCGGCTGGGCGCGGCGCGAACGATATTGGGCTCGACGACGATGTCGGTCGGGCCGCCGATCATCAGCAGGTGCTCGACATTGTCACGCCGGACCAGCACCAGCCGGCGTCGGCCGTCGACCGCGGCAGCGTCGATCACGGCGAGGCGGGGCATCCGGCCGCGCTGGGAGTTGGCGCCGATCCGGCTAGAGGCGAATCGGCGAACCAGCCAAGCAGCGACGCCGATCAACGCCAGAACGACGATGAACGCGACGATGAAGGTAATAGGGCTGCCTTGCATACTTGTCCCCGACAAATGGCGCTTTTCTCGTGCCCATGGTCAGTTTACCGACCACCGGCGGACGATGCCCCAAACTGCGATTTCTTAACGTTCCACGGCAAGTTTTGCCGTCCCCAACTCTTAATAACCTATGAATCGCCCGATCCAAAACGACTTCTTGCCCTGTCCACGCGCCGCCAAACGGTTGGGTTAACGCCACTTTTCGCCGCGTAGAATCACGGGGCGCAAGATCGTGCCTCGCTCGGGGGGCATGCGTTAGCAGGGGCCTTAACCAGCTGTTAACCATACAGGCGGCAAATTCTGCCTAGCTTCGGACACAAGTCCGACGGCGGAAGGAGCCGCAACGATGTCCATCAACGACCTCCCGGTGCTGTCGGCGCTTCGCACCAAGATGCAGTGGCACCAGGAGCGCCAGCGCGTCCTGTCCGAGAACGTCTCCAATTCCGACACGCCCAAATTCCGGCCGCGCGACCTGGTCGAGCCCAAGCTCGACAAGACCGGCGCCGTCACGGGCTCCATGGGCCCTCTGGCCCTGGCCCGGACCAGCGCCTCGCACATGACGCCGCTAGGTGCGGCTTCCGCCTTCGACCAGAACAAGAATGCGGGCTTTGAGACCCGTCCTGCGGGCAATGCCGTCAATCTCGAGGAGGAGATGATGAAGGCCGCCAGCAACCAGATGGACTATGCGGCCGCGACCTCGCTCTACTCGAAGAGCCTGCACCTGCTCAAGACCGCGATCGGCAAGGGTTAGGCGTGATCGGGGAACCAGGAGAGCCAGAGGTGCATCATGGCGAATGACAGCAGTGACTTTGCCCGCTCGATGGCAATCGCCACCTCCGGCCTGCGCGCGCAGGCCGGGCGCATGCGGGTGATCTCGGAGAACATCGCGAATGCCGATTCGACGGCGCAGACCGCCGGCGGCGATCCCTACCGGCGCAAGGTTCCGACCTTCTCCTCCGCGCTCGACCGTACGCTCGAGGCGCAGGTCGTCACGCTCGGCCGGATCAAGCCCGACCAGTCCGCTTTCCGCGTCAAATACGAGCCGAACAATCCCGCCGCGGATGCGAGCGGCAACGTCAAATATCCCAACGTGAACTCGGTGGTCGAGATGACCGACATGCGCGACGCGCAGCGGTCCTACGAGGCCAATCTGAACATCATCAGTGCGACGCGCCGGATGATCCAGCGCACGCTCGACATCCTCAAGAGCTGAACAGGACATTTGAGCCATGGCATCACCGACAATTGCCGCCAACGCCTATGCCAATCTTGCCCGCGTGCTGGAGAACAGCGGTGCGAGCAAAGGCAGCGAAGCCAGCGGGCAGTCCTTCGCTTCGCTGCTGAAAGACGCCGTCGGCAGCGTCATGGAGTCCGGCCGCAAATCCGACGCGCAGACGGTGGCGATGGCCGCCGGCAAGGCCAACGTGATGGACGTGGTGACGGCGGTCGCAGACACCGATGTCGCGGTGTCCACGCTGGTCTCGGTGCGCGACCGCGTGATCGCGGCGTATGAAGACATCATGAAGATGCCGATCTGACGAGGTTGTCATTCCGGGGCGGTGCGAAGCACCGAACTAAGGTGCGCAATTGCGCACCTGAGAATCTCGAGATTCCGGGTTCTCGCTTCGCGAGCCCCGGAATGACGGAATTGACTGGAAGCGAGAATTCAAAATGACCGGACCCGAGACCCTCGACGTCGCGCGTGATGCGATCTGGACCATTGTGATCGTGTCGTCGCCGCTGATGGTGGTCGGCCTCGTGGTCGGTGTCATCGTGTCGCTGTTCCAGGCGCTGACGCAGATCCAGGAGCAGACGCTGATCTACGTGCCGAAGATTCTGGCCATCTTCGCCACTATGCTATTGGCGCTGCCGTTCATGGCCGACTCGCTTCACGCCCACATGCTGCGGATCTCGTCGCGAATCATCGGCGGCTGAGGCAAGATGCGTGAACCATGCGCATCGACGTCTCGCTGCTGCCGGCGCTCGCCGCTGCTTTCATGCTCGCCTTCGCCCGGGTCGGCGCGATGGTGATGCTGCTGCCGGGCCTGGGCGAGACCAACATCCCGATGCGGATCAAGCTGTCGATCGCGCTGCTGCTCACGCTGATCATCCTTCCCTTGCATCGCAACGCCTATCAGGTCGACATGGGTTCGCTGGCGCCGCTGCTGGTGCTGATGCTGCATGAGATTGCGATCGGCATTGTGCTCGGCGCAACCGCGCGCGTGACGCTGTCGGCGCTCCAGGTCGCGGGATCCGTGATCGCGCAGCAGATGGGGCTCGGCTTCGTCACCTCGGTCGATCCGACGCAGGGACAGCAGGGCGTGCTGGTTGGCAACTTCCTGACCATGCTGGGAGTGACGCTGCTGTTCGCCACCGACAGCCATCATTTGGTGATCGCGGCGCTGAACGACAGCTACACCATCTTCTCGCCGGGCGAGACGGTATCGAGCGGCGACGTCGCCTCGCTGGCGACGCGCGCCTTCGCCGCCGCGTTCCGCCTCGGCTTGCAGCTCTCCGGACCGTTCCTGGTGTTCGGCCTCGTCTTCAACATCGGGTTGGGTGTGCTGGCGCGGCTGATGCCGCAGATGCAGGTCTATTTCGTCGGCGTGCCGCTGTCGATCTTCGCAGGCTTCCTGGTGCTCGCCGTGGTGCTCACCGCGATGATGGGCACGTTTCTCGACTATTTCATCGGTGTCATGCACCAGATGATGCCGCTCAAGTAACAGGGGTCGATCGATGGCGGAAGACAACGATCCCGAAAGTCAAACAGAAGACCCGACGCAAAAGCGCCTCGACGATGCGCTCGAACGCGGCGACGTCGCCAAGAGCCAGGAGATCAACACCTGGTTCATGATGGCGGGTGGCACGCTCGTGGTCTCGACCTTCTCGGGCTCGGTCGGCAGCGGGCTGCTGACGCCGATGCGCAACCTGCTGGCCAATTCCTGGATGATCAAGACCGACGGCAGGGCCCTGCTCGCGCTGATGCAGCAGATCGAGTTCGCCGTGCTTGCAGCGATCGGTGTGCCACTCTTGATGCTGGTGCTGGCGGCCATCGCCGGCAACATGCTCCAGCACCGCCTGGTCTGGTCGGCCGAATCCCTGAAACCCAAATTCAACAAGATTTCGCCCGGCGCCGGCTTCAAGCGCATCTTCGGCAAGCAGGCGGCCGCCAATTTTCTCAAAGGCATCGGCAAGCTGATCGCCCTCAGCGTGGTCATGACCATGATCCTGTGGCCGGAGCGGCATCGCATGGAGGCGATGGTCAGGCTCGATCCGGCCGCCATGCTCGGCGCCAGCACCAGCATGACCATCCATCTGCTCGGCGCGGTGGTCGCGGCACTCGCGATCGTCGCCATCGCCGACTATTTCTTCCAGTACCGCAGCTGGTTCCAGCGCCAGAAGATGTCGCTTCAGGAGATCAAGGAAGAGTTCAAGCAGTCCGAAGGCGACCCGCACATCAAGGGCAAGATCAGGCAGTTGCGGCAGCAGCGCGCCAAGAAGCGCATGATGGCTGCGGTTCCCAAGGCGTCGGTGATCATCACCAACCCCACCCACTATTCGGTGGCGCTGTCCTACGAGCGCGGCATGACCGCGCCGATCTGCGTCGCCAAGGGCGTCGACAACCTCGCCTTCAAGATCCGGGAGATCGCGCGCGAGCACGACATCCCGATCGTCGAGAACGTGCCGCTGGCCCGTGCACTCTACGCCACCGTCGACATCGACCAGGAAATCCCGACCGAGCACTACCATGCGGTCGCCGAGGTGATCGGCTACGTCATGCGGCTGAAGCGCGGATTCAGCGCCGGGCGGGGATAAAATGCCCGAAAAGTACCGGAAATGGCCGTAATCTGGGAATCAGCGTACCTTTCGCCCCTGCTGCCCTTGCACCTCAGGGTCCGATTCAGGCAGGGAGGACCCCACGCGCCCCGTAGCGCGTTGATTCTCTGCCGACAGGCTGCGCCAGCTCGAGAATGACCGCCGAGACCGACCACGACCTCACACGCGAGCCCGTTGCGGCGCACGAACCGTCGCCGCGCTCGGGCAGCATTGCGCTGGTGCTGCTGGTGGCCGCCGGCCTCGTCGCGGTCGCCGTCGGGCTGATGACGCTCGGGCGCGCACAGGCGCAGCCCTATATTCTCGGTATCCTCGCCGTGCTGGCGATGGTCGGCCTGTTCAACCTGTTCGCCTTTGCCGCCGGCATCATCCGTTTCGCCGACCGCGGTCTCGATGATCCGGTTGTGGGTCGGATCGCCGATCATGGATTCGACGGGCTGGCCGTGACCGATTCGCGCGGCCACGTGGTCTATTCCAATGCCGCCTATCTGACCCTGACGGGCGCCAGCGGTCCGCAGGACGTGCGCCCCGTGGAGCGTGTCTTCATCGGCAACCCCGATGTCTCCGAGGCGGTGTTCCGCCTGCTCAAGGCCGCCCGCGAGGGCAAGCGCCAGCAGGAAGAGGTGCGCATCTCCGGCCATGACGGCAACCAGGGCCGCTGGTTGCGGATGCGCGTGCGCCCGCTCGGCACCGGCAAGCGCGAGGCAAAATACGCGGTGTGGTCGATCGCCGACATCACCCGCGACCGCGAGCGCCAGGAGGACGTGTTCCAGGAGCTCCAGCACGCGATCGAATATCTCGATCATGCGCCGTGCGGCTTCTTTTCGGTCAATCCGGCCGGCGAGCTCGCCTATGTCAACGCGACGCTGGCAAACTGGCTCGACTACGATCTCGCCGAGATCGGCTCGGGCGGCCTGAAGCTCACCGACATCGTCTCCGGCGACGGCGCCTCGCTGCTGACCTCGATCGTGGCGGTGCCGGGCGAGGTGAAGACCGAGGTCTTCGACATCGACCTGCGCATGCGCACCGGCAAGACCATGCCGGTGCGGCTCTATCACAAGCTCGCCTTCGGCGCCGACGGCGCGCCGGGGCCGTCACGCACGCTCGTGATCAGCCGCGCCCGCGACGAGCGCAGCGATCCTGACCGCGCCGCCGAAGTGCGCTTCATGCGCTTCTTCGACCACACGCCGATGGCGATCGCGACCGTCGACCGCGCCGGCAACGTGGTGCGCGCCAATGCGCGCTACGCCAAGCTCGGCCAGGCGCTCGGGCTCGACAGCGCCTCCAAGTCGATCTTCCGCGCGGTCAATTCGCGCGACCGCCACCTCTTGATCGCGGCCATCAACCAGGCCGCCGAAGGCAAGGCCGACATCGCGCCGGTCGAGGTGGCGCTGGAAGGGGCCAAGGAGCGCTGGGGCCAGTTCTTCGTGACGCCGGTGGACGCGGCCGAGAACGAGGCGGAAGCCGCCATCGTGCACATGCTCGAGACCACCGAGCGGCGCGCGCTGGAGAACCAGATCAACCAGTCCCAGAAGATGGAGACGGTCGGCCAGCTCGCCGGCGGCATCGCCCACGACTTCAACAACGTGCTGTCCGCCATCATGATGGCGAACGACTTCCTGTTGAACGCGCATAAGCCGACCGACCCGTCGTTCCAGGACATCATGCAGATCAAGCAGAACGCGACCCGGGCCGCGACCCTGGTGCGGCAGCTGCTGGCGTTCTCGCGGCGGCAGACGCTGCGGCCGCAGGTGCTCGATCTCGGCGACGCGCTTTCCGATCTCACCATGCTGCTGCGCCGGCTGATCGGCGAGAAGGTCAAGCTCGACCTCGTCCACGGCCGCGACCTCTGGCCGGTGAAGGTCGACGTCTCGCAGTTCGAGCAGGTGATCGTCAACCTCGCGGTGAACGCGCGCGATGCCATGCCCGACGGCGGCAAGCTGATCATCCGTACCGCCAACGTCACCAGCGAGGAGGCCGGCAAGCTCGCCTACAAGGGCATGCCGGCGGCGGACTATGTGCGGATCGAGGTCGCCGACACCGGTACCGGCATTCCCGCCGACATCCGTGACAAGATCTTTGAGCCGTTCTTCTCGACGAAAGAGGTGGGCAAGGGCACCGGACTCGGGCTCTCCACCGTCTACGGCATCGTCAAGCAGACCGGCGGCTTCATCTACGTCGATTCCGAGCCGGGGCAGGGCACCTCGTTCCACATCTTCCTGCCACGCCACCACGCCGAGGCCGAGGTGCAGGTCGAGCAGCCTGCAGCAGCAGTCAGCGCGACCAATGGCGCCGCGAAGGAAGCCGCGCCGGCAGAGGCGAAGCCGCGCACCGATCTCACCGGGCAGGGCACCATTCTGCTGGTCGAGGACGAAGAGGGCCTGCGCGCGCTCAACGCCCGCGGCCTGCGCTCGCGCGGCTACACCGTGGTCGAGGCCGAGAACGGCGTCGAGGCCATGGAGGTGCTGGAGGAGCAGGGCGGGGCGATCGATCTCGTCGTCTCCGACGTCGTCATGCCCGAGATGGACGGCCCGACGCTGCTGAAGGCGATGCGGGAAAAGAACCCCGACATCAAGTTCATCTTCGTCTCCGGCTATGCCGAGGACGCCTTCGAGAAGAGCCTGCCCGAAGGCCAGCAGTTCGACTTCCTGCCAAAACCCTTCACACTCAGCCAGCTCGTCGCGGCGGTGAAGGAGACGATGACGAAGCAGGGGTGAGGGCTCCGCCGCATTCGCCGCCATTGCCGCGACGGGGAACAGCGGAAACTCGCCCCTAAAACCGCCGGTAACCAGCGACCATTGTTCCCGCCCGCTTCGGGCCCAAATCCCCGCCAGATATGGGCTTTTGCCACATTCCCCGCGACTGAGGGCCGCAGCCACAAGGTCCGAAACCGGCTTCACTTTTCGGGAAGTCTGCCCATCTTAGGCGCACCTCCCCATGCCGGGGATTTGGGAAACGCACATGACTTTCTCGCTACGCTCCCGCAATCTCTTCAAGACGATCGCCGTCGTGCTGGCGCTTGCGCTGCCGACTGCGCTGGCGATCTCGTCCGCCGACGCGCGCGTTGGTGGTGGCATGTCGTCGGGTTCGCGCGGCTCGCGCACCTATTCGGCGCCGCCTTCGACCACGACCGCGCCGGGCTCAACCTCGCAGTTCAACCGCACCTACACCCAGCCGGGCGCAGGCATGAATTCGGCTGCTTCCGCGCCCGCGCGCGGTGGCCTGTTCGGCCGCGGCGGCGGTTTCCTGGGCGGCCTTGCGGCGGGCTTCCTCGGCGCCGGCCTGCTCGGCATGCTGTTCGGCGGCGGCCTGTTCGGGGGCCTCGGCGGCCTGTCCTCGATCCTCGGCCTGATCATCCAGATCGCGCTGGTGGTGCTCGTGGTGCGGCTGGCAATGTCCTGGTGGCAGCGCCGTCACGCCCCGCGGGCGGCTTATGCCAATGCTGATGCAGGCGCAGCGCCTGGACCGCAGACGAACTATCGCAG
This sequence comes from Bradyrhizobium forestalis, assembly GCF_002795245.1. Taxonomy (GTDB): domain Bacteria; phylum Pseudomonadota; class Alphaproteobacteria; order Rhizobiales; family Xanthobacteraceae; genus Bradyrhizobium; species Bradyrhizobium forestalis. Next base: position 41,994 of record NZ_PGVG01000004.1, read on the forward strand.
CGGTCTTGCTGGTGGACTTGGCAGTGGACTTGGCAGTGGACTTGGCGGCTTCGGCTTCGGCGCCAACAACGCGCCGCTCGAGATCAAGCCTGATGACTACGAGGCGTTCGAGCGGCTGCTCGGCGAGATCCAAGCCGCCTGGTCGAACGAGGACGTGGCCAAGCTGCACACGCTCGCGACGCCGGAAATGGTCTCCTATTTCGAGCAGGATCTTGCGCAAAACCGCGCGCGCAACGTCGTCAACAAGGTCACCAACGTGAAATTGTTGCAGGGCGACCTCGCGGAATCCTGGCGCGAAGGCGAGACCGACTACGCCACGGTGGCGCTGCGCTTTGCGCTCACCGATAAGACGGTCGACCGCAACACCGGCGCGATCGTCGCCGGCAGCGAGCAGCCGGGCGAGGCGACCGAGATCTGGACCTTCGCCCGCCGGCCGGGCACCGGCTGGGAACTGTCGGCGATCCAGCAGACCAACTGATCGCTTGGAGATTGAAGACAAAGGCGTCGTGCTTGCCGCACGGCGCCTTTTTCTTTTGGTCGTCTCGTGTCGCGGGATGGGAATAAGCGGGTGCGCCTCGGGTTGAAGTCAGGCGGCGAACAAAAAACACTCCTGGGAGGACAAGATGCTCCGTATCGAGAGATCCGTGACGATTTCAGGGTTCGCGCTCACGTTGGCCTTGCTCGCGGCACCTTCGGCGCACGCGCAATCAACTGACATGACGTTCTTCGTGACCTCCAACGGCCCGGGCAAGGGCGCCGATCTCGGCGGCCTGGAGGGAGCCGATGCGCAGTGCCAGAAGCTCGCTCAGGCCGCCGGCACCGGCACCAAGACCTGGCGCGCCTATCTCTCGACGCAGGCCGCCGACGGCAAGCCGGCCGTCAACGCGCGCGACCGCATCGGCAAGGGACCGTGGCAGAACGCCAAGGGCGCGGTCATCGCCAAGGACGTTGCCGACCTGCACAGCGCGGCCAACAACCTCACCAAGCAGACCGCGCTCAGCGAGAAGGGCGAGGGGATCAATGGTGTCGGCGACCAGCCAAATCGGCACGACATTCTCACGGGATCTCAACCAGACGGTACGGCGTTTGCCGGTCCGGACGATCGCACCTGCAAGAATTGGACATCGAGCACGCAAGGTGCCGCGATGGTCGGCCACCTCGATCGACGGGGCCTGCGCGACGACGAGCCCTCGAAATCCTGGAACAGCTCTCACCCCTCGCGCGGTCCCGATGGCGGCTGCTCGCAGGCCGATCTGAAGAGCACCGGCGGCGATGGCCTGTTGTATTGTTTCGCGGCGAATTGAATTAAGGAGCGAAGCTCGCTCCACTCGTCATTGCGCGCGAAGCGAAGCAATCCAGAATCTTTCCGTGGAGACACTCTGGATGGCTTCGCTTGCGCTCGCAATGACGGAGTGTCGAGGGCCGTTCCGTCTCGCCCTCACGGAACCCCGAGCCGCATGCTACATTGGTCCGATCGCTCCCACGTTCACGGACCCCTCCCATGAAGTACGAGCTCTACTACTGGCCCGAGATCCAGGGCCGCGGCGAATATGTGCGGCTGGCGCTGGAGGAGGCGGGGGCCGCTTACGTCGATGTCGCGCGCGGCCCGCGCGGAACGGCTGCGATGATGAAGATGATGGACGCGCATAGGGGCACGCCGCCCTTTGCGCCGCCGTTCCTGAAAGCGGGCAAGCTCGTCATCGGCCAGACTGCCAACATCCTGCTCTATCTCGGCGCCCGCCACTCGCTTGCGCCGAAGACGGAAGCTGGCAGGCTCTGGGTGCACCAGCTCCAGCTCACCATCACCGACCTCGTCGTCGAGATCCACGACACCCATCATCCGCTCGGGCCCTCGCTCTATTATGAGGACCAGAAGGCGCCGGCGAAGAAGCGCACGGCCGAGTTCTGGGACGAGCGCGTGCCGAAATATCTCGGCTATTTCGAGCAGCTTCTCGCCGAGAGCGGCGGCACCTATGTCACCGGTCGCCGCCTGACTTACGTCGACCTCTCGCTGTTCCAGATCGTCGACGGGCTGCGTTATGCCTTCCCGAAGCGCATGAAGGCGTTCGAGGGAGACATCCCGGGCCTGGTCGGCCTGCACGACCGCATCGCCGCGCGGCCGCATATCAAGGCCTATCTCGAAAGCGAGCGCCGCATTCCGTTCAATGAGCAGGGCATCTTCCGCCGCTATCGCGAGCTGGATGACTGATGGTCCTGATGATCTGGCCTCACCAGACGCCCGGCACCAGGCGATAGCGCACCCGCGCCGCATAATCGGTATAGCCCGGCAGGCCCTCGCGCAGCGTGCGCTCCTCGATAGGGATGCGGACCGCGAACAAGGCGATGAAGAGCGGCATCATCGCAAGTCCCCACCACGACCCCAGCAGCAACGGCACGCCGGTGAAGAACAGGACCATGCCGCTGTACATGGGATGGCGGACATAGGCGTAGGGACCGGTCGAGATCACGTGCTGCGCGCGCTCGGCTTGCAGCTTCACCACGGGCGCGGCGAACGAGTTCTCGCGGAAGACCCACATGGTGAACAGTGTCGAAGCCAGGAACAGCCCGAGGCCGAGCACCTGCAACGCGGCCGGCATGTCGGAGGATTGAACGCGCCGGTCGAGCCCCATCACGACCAGCCAAGCCAGCATTGCGACGACGAAGAGGGTCATGAACATCTTGTCGGCGGCGGGCTGATCTTTTTGCAGGACCGGTCGCAGACGTTCGGCGAGCAGCGCCGGATCGATCCGGTAGAGCCACCAGCCGCAGAGCGGGCCGAGCAGCGCGGAGGTGGCGAGGAACGTCCAGGCCGCCGGCCATTGCAATGTTCCGGCGCACGCGAACAGCAGCGCGCCCATTGCGACGACGAAGACTGTGTTCTGCAACAGCAGCCGTGCGATCATGCGCAGGATCCCGGGATGGCCGCGCGCATATTGGTCCCACTATCCGGCAAAGATGCGGTCAGACGTCGCCGGAATGCCGTTGACAAACATATAAGTATTTACTTATATGTATTCATGGGCACGCCCCAGCTCACCACCGTGATGAAGACGCTCGCAGATCCGACGCGGCGAGCCGTCTATGAGCGCATCATGCGGGACGGAGAGGTCGCCGCTACTGGGCTGGTGGAGGGGACGAGGGTGTCGCAGCCCGCAGTATCGCAGCATCTGCGCGCGCTGCGGCAGGCCGGCCTGGTGCTGGAGCGGCGCGAGGGACGCAACATTCACTATCGGATCGCGCCCAAAGGACTCGCCCCGCTGATCGACTGGCTCGGCCATTACCAGTCGTTCTGGCGCGAGCGCTTCGAAAATCTCGAGAAGCTGTTGAGGGAAACGAGTGATGAGTGAAACGCACGCGATCGTCGTCGAGAAGGTGCTGCCCTATCCGCCGGAGAAGATCTGGCGCACGCTGACTACGGCCGAAACCCTCGCAAGATGGCTGATGCCAAATGATTTCGCGCCCGTCATCGGCCGCGAATTTACCTTCCGCACCAAGCCGATGGGCGATTGGGATGGCGTCGTGCAGTGCAAGGTGCTCGCTTGCGAGCCGCCGAAGCTGTTGCGCTATTCGTGGCGTGGTGGCTCGGATAGCAATCCGGCCTACGGATCACGACTCAACTCGACGCTGACCTGGGAGCTGACGCCGGTCGATGGCGGTACGCGGGTTCGCATGGCGCATGAGGGCTTCGTCTTCCCGGGCAACCAGTTCGCGTTCGACGCCATGAGCTCCGGCTGGGGACGAGTCATGGATGCCATCGCGCGCTTGACCGGCGAGGATCAGGCGAGCTGATCGATCCGCGTGCCCTGACCCGGCGGCAGCGGCGCGGGCGGCTGCGGCTTAAAGGTCGGATCCTCGTCCTTGACCTTGGTCTGATCGTCCTGCTGCTTGGTCGTGTCGTAGCTCGGAACCACGATCGCGATCGGCGGCGGCGCAACGGTGGAAACCTTCATCCGCAAATCCTCACACATGGAAACAATCGAGCCTGCCCTGCGAGGAACGAAATTTCCTTCAAGCCAATTGTTAAAATGCGAGGGAATGGGTGCGCAGGGGTGGGCCGTCTTTGCTGCCGCCACGTGCCCGTCTGCGTGATATCACGAGACCTCTCCGCGTCATTGCGAGGAGCTCTTGCGACGAAGCAATCCAAACTGTTGCCGCGGAAAGATTCTGGATCGCTTCCGCCTTCGCCAAGGCTCCGGCGGACAAGTCGCTGCGCTCGCAATGACGGAGTGTGTGGAAAGAGCGAGCGCTACTCGTCCTTGCCGCGCGTGATGGCGATGGACGCCTCCGTCTTGGTGCGTGTGCATTCCATGTTGAGCCGGCGGTAGCGCATGTTGATCTTGTCGCCGCGGAGCAGGCCCATCCGCTTCAGGCAGCGTGTCGCGCCCGTCGTGGTGTCGTCCTTCGTCACGGTGAAGACGATCGCCGCCATCGATCCGACCAGCGCATAGAACTCCGGCTTGGGCTTGCGATCGCCCTTGGCATAGAGCTCGATCGAATATTTGTCGCCGCGGCAGCCGACCGACAGCTCCTTCGCCGCGGGATGCGTCAAATAGACGATGTTGGCGGCACGGAAATTCACCTTGAGGCGGTCGATCTGGTTCGCCAGCTCCTTGGCGCTGTCGTCACAGCGATCGGCGCGGGCAGGCGAAGCGAGAGCCACAAGGCCGGTGATGGCGGCGGCGACCAGGATCGCGCCGCGGACGTTCAGTTTGAAAATCATGATGAAAAGCCCCTTAGGGGCGCATTCAAGCGTCGGCAGCCGCGAAGCGCAAGGTGGGGGCTGTTTTGTTGGCAGGCGCGTGATATAAAAAGCACATGAGCAAGGAGCAGGTAAAGACCATCCTGGATCGCGTTCTGACTTGGCCGCCCGAGCGCCAGGAGGACGCGGCGAAGATGCTGATGCTCATGGAGTCGCAGGACGAGAGCGTCTATCGGCTGACCGATGAGCAGGTCGAGGAGGTTCGCCGCCGCCGGTCCGATCCGAATGCGCGCCGGCTTACGCTCGAGGAGTTTAAGGAACGTCTTAAGCAGCGCCTCGGCGAATGAAGGTCGTCATTCACGAGACGGCGGCTCGTGATCTCGACGAGTTTATTGACTGGATATCTCAGGAAATCCCCGCGCAGCGGTACGACTGGCTGATCGCATCAGAGCCAAAGTCGAGCGCCTTGCCGTTTCCGGCCTGTCCCACATAGGTCGTCCGGGCCTGCTCGAAGGGACGCGAGAGCTCGTGGAGGCACCCTACATCATTGTCTACGCGATCGACCAGCCAAACGAGCAGATCGACGTATTGGCCATCCTTCACGGGGCGAGGGATCGCGAAATCTAGGGGCTCTCCCATTGCGCCAGATGGGCTTCCGAGGCTTCCCTTTGCGACAAAAAAGCTTAGAACGCTTCTATGCTTAGAGGCCCGCGAGGGCTCCAAAACCCCGAGATTCGCCCCATGAACGCTCCCACTGCCTTTCCCGACCCGTCAAAACCCGTTCCGCCCTACAAGCACACCCCGCTGTTCCCGCTGGGCAAGGACGAGACGCCCTACAAGAAGATCTCGTCCGAGGGTATCAGGGTCGAGAAGGTCCTGGGGAAGGACATGCTGGTGGTGTCGCGCGAAGCGCTGCGGGCGCTGTCGGAGGCGGCTTTTGGCGACATCAACCATTATCTGCGCCCCGGCCATCTGAAGCAGCTCCGCTCCATCCTGGAGGACGGCGAGGCGAGCCCGAACGACAAGTTCGTGGCGCTGGATTTTTTGAAGAACGCCAACATCGCGGCCGGCGGCGTGCTGCCGATGTGCCAGGACACCGGCACTGCGATCATCATGGGCAAGAAGGGCTGCAACGTCATCACCGACGGCGACGACGAGGCGGCGCTGTCGGAAGGCGCGCGCGATGCTTACTTGCGCCGTAATCTGCGCTATTCGCAGGTCGCGCCGCTCTCGATGTATGAGGAGAAGAACACCGCCAACAACATGCCGGCGCAGTGCGAGATCTACGCCGAGGGCGACGACGCCTACAAGTTCATGTTCATGGCCAAAGGCGGCGGCAGCGCCAACAAGAGTTTTCTGTTCCAGGCAACGCCTTCCGTCCTGACCAAGGACCGGCTGCTCGCCTTCCTCAAGGAGAAGATCCTGACGCTGGGCACCGCGGCGTGCCCGCCCTATCACCTCGCCATCGTGATCGGCGGCACCTCGGCCGAGCTCTGCATGAAGACGGTGAAGCTCGCCTCCGCCCGCTATCTCGATGCGCTGCCGACCCACGGCTCGCCTGACGGCAATGCCTTCCGCGACGTCGAGATGGAGAAGGAAATCCACAAGATGACGCAGTCGCTCGGCGTCGGCGCGCAGTTCGGCGGAAAGTATTTCTGCCACGACGTCCGCGTGATCCGCATGCCGCGCCATGGCGCTTCGCTGCCGATCGGGCTTGGGGTGTCCTGCTCGGCGGACCGCCAGGTGCTTGGCAAGATCACCAAGGACGGCGTCTATCTCGAGGAGCTCGAGCACAACCCGGCGCAGTACCTGCCGCAGGTCGAGCAGTCGCTGGGCGGCGAGGTCGTCAAGATCGACCTCAACCAGCCGATGAAGGATATTTTGGCGACGTTCTCGAAGTATCCGATCAAGACGCGGGTCTCGATGACCGGCACCATGATCGTCGCGCGCGATAGCGCCCATGCCAAGCTGCGTGAACGGCTGGAGAAGGGCGAGCCGCTGCCGGATTACTTCAAGAACCACCCGGTCTACTACGCCGGTCCCGCCAAGACGCCCGAGGGCTATGCCTCCGGCGCGTTTGGTCCGACCACCGCGGGCCGTATGGATTCCTTCGTCGATCAGTTCCAGGCCGCGGGCGGCTCGATGGTGATGGTGGCCAAGGGTAACCGCGCGCCGGCCGTGCGCGAGGCCTGCAAGAAGTATGGCGGCTTCTATCTCGGCTCGATCGGCGGTGCCGCGGCGAATCTCGCCGAGCACTGCATCAAGAAGGTCGAGGTGCTCGAATATCCCGAGCTCGGCATGGAAGCGATCTGGCGCATCGAGGTCGTCGACTTCCCCGCCTTCATCATCATCGACGACAAGGGCAACGATTTCTTCAAGGAATTGAATCTGGGCTAGCCCAGCGTTCCCCGGACGCTGCGCAGCACGAAGTGATGTGCTGCAGATCCGGGGTCCACGTGGCGCATGGGTCCCGGCTCTGCGGAGCAGCGTTAGACGCTGCACCGCGTCCGGGACACGAGCGGCGTTAGCTCGCGTTCACTAACTGCAATTCGTGACCTGGTTCGAGCACAGCGAACGCCACCAGCCACGCACGCCGTCATGGCTCTCGACGAGGCCCCAATACCCGCTGCAGGCAAGAAGCCGCTTCGGTCCACCATCGCCATCAATCGGGCCGCCGAGCTCGCGCTGGGCCGGCATCCATTTGGCGTCGATGAAAGGCGCCTGGAACAGCCCGCCCTCGCGCGTGTAGCCATTGGCGTAGTTCGCGCCGACCTTGTTCGATGCAACCCAGCCGCGCCCGGCATAGGGTTTTGGCGCGCTGCGCGGATATCGCTTCTCGTCCTCGTAATCCTTGCCCGGGGGCCTCGCGCCTTCGATCAGGAACCAACCGTCCTTGAAACCGATGATGCGGAATTCGGTGAGCCAGCCACCCTCCGGCGTGTTCTCGGCGCCGCCGAGCTTGAGCCGGTAGGGCGGCGGCAGCGTGCCGAGCACGCGCGCTTTGACCGACGGCTCGGCGCGCACGTTGAGGCCATCAGGATCCTTGTCGATGGACCAGGCGCCGAGATCGCACGGCTCGGTGCCTTCGGGCAGGCTTGCGCGTTTCGCGGCGAGCTCGGCGTGCAGCTTGGCGAAATCATTGTCGTCGTTGTCAGGATCCGGCTCGGTGCGCGGCTTCAGCTCGGCTGACATCGCGCGCGTCGCATCCGTCGTCAGCGTGACGATCAGAGCCTGACGCGCCGCAAAGACGCTTCCCGGCGTCTTCGGATCGTTCGATGTCGCGGGATAGACCGCGAGATAGCCCGTCGAACCTTCGGTTCGATAAGCGGTGCCGGCGACATAGCCTGCCGGCACCATGGCGAGCGCGCTGGCGCGCCACGCCGGTTCGGTGTCATCCGCGCGCGCCGCTTGTGTCGCCACACACAGGATTGTCGCCGCGATGAGACGAAGCGTACGCATCGGTGCAGCGCGCGCTTACGCCCGCGCGCCCGTGAACGGGAAGCTGCCCATCGGACCGATGCCCATCTCGCCGCTGATGCTGTCGCCGGAGACCGTGCCGGTGAACTCGAGCGTGAGCGGCATCGGCTTGTCGATCGAGACCTTCCAGGAGACGTTGTCGCCAGAGACGGTGCCGTCGAAGATCTCGGCGGTATTACCCTCCGCGCCCTGCGTGCCCGTGAGCGCGCCGTCCGCAGCCTTCAGGCTCAGCGTCGCCTGGCGCTCGCCCATCGGCGTCGTCATGGTCAGATTCCAGTTGCCGTCTACGGCCATTCCCGTCTCCCGAACAAATTTCGGCGGTCCGCGACGATCCGCGGCCGTCCTGAGCGAGCCTATAGCCCAACTCGCAGTTCCTGCCTAACCCTGCGATGGGGCAACTAGGCGCGGGCGGCGGCGCGCCGCCGGCTGGTGACGACGAGCCGCAGCACCACATACTGCACGGCGAAGGCCAGGATCTTGACGCCGCCGGCAACCACAGTGATGTAGAACGCCCACAGCTTGAGATCGCCCGTGGAGGCGACCACGATCATGCCGGCGCCGATCACGAACATCAGCCCTGCCCAGACATAGCCTGCAGCCGTGACATATTCCGGAACGGTCTCGGTGACGATCGGCGGCATGTAGCGCAGCATCCAGCCGCGCTTGAGCATGATGAGGCCGATCGCGAAATGCGCGATCGAGGGTTTTGCCAGCATGAAGCGCGGATCATTGGTCAGCAGCGTGATCGCGCCCAGCACGACGACGAGTGCGAGGCTCGCATAGGTCATGTAGCTGAGCGGCTGCCCCTTGACGCGGGCGTAGATGACCTGCGCGATCGCTCCGGCGATCGCCACCGACGTCGCCAGGATGACATTGTCGGTGATGAGGTAGACGGCCAGGAAGACGATAGCGGAGAGGAAGTCGGAGGCGAGGCGGGCGAATACGTCCTTCATCGTCGATCCTGTTCAGCGGGCGTCGGGAAGAGCGCGGGCCGGCGTACCGTACTTGATCTGGCGATACTCGGGATACCACTTTGTGAAGTAGATGGCACTGTTGCGGGCGGCGAAGGCGACCGCAAGGCTCGACCAAAGCGGCAGGCCGGGGACGTAGAGCAGCACGAGATTGGCGGCCGCCATCAACAGCGCTGCTGCCGTCCACGCGGCGGTGATGATGTAATTGGCGCGGAGAAAGCCCGGCATTGCCGCGGTCTCGGCCGGCACCGATTCAAGCGCATATTGCAACGTGAAGGGATGGCGGACCAGCATCGAGCCGAGCGAGATCAGGAATATGCCGATATCGACCGACAGCTTGATGCTGAGCGTGCCGAGCGCGGGGTCGATCAGCGCGAGGTAAAGGCCGATTGCGGCGAACACGATTGCGGAGCCCGCGGCCAGGATCTTCACCGAGCGGCCGCGCGCGACATCGATCGCGATGGTGGCGAGGCAGATCGCCGATGCCGCAAGCAGGCTGAACACGGCCGACGTCACCAGCATCAGGAAGGCGTAGACGCCGTAGGGCGCGAGGATGAGGAAAATCGCCATGGGCCGCCTCGGCAGGATCAATCTTTACGATGTAAAGATTGATAATGGGCGGACGATGCCGGGTCAAGCGAAATCTTTACAATGTCAAAATGACGTAAGCGACCTCCAAAACATGAAGGGCCGCAACGACTTGGTTCAATGCTTCCTCGGCCAGCTCCGCCCAGGGCAGGAGCGGCAGTGCGGCGGCGGTCAACAGGCCGAGGCAAAGCAAGACGCCGCCGTTGAAGATGGTATGGCGGCTCCGCCGCAGCCGGGTCATCTGGAATGCGAGCGCAGCACCGGTCAGGGCGAGCAGGGCCAGGCAAACCGCGGTGATCGAGGGCATGTGCATGGAAAACTCCTTTTTCGTCATTCCGGGGTGCGCGTCAGCGCGAGCCCGGAATCCATCGGACAGCAACCCGTGTCGCGAAATGGATTCCGGGTTCGCGCCAAGTGGCGCGCCCCGGAATGACGAGAGCTACGCCGCGCCAACCCAATTGCCGTGAAAGCCGTCGGGTACGCGATGACCGAGCTGCACCAATGCGGCTGGGCCGGCCTCGATATCGGTCGCATTGAACACGGCGAGATCGCTGCGATTCTCCCGCGCGCGCCAGACCACAGCGAGCAGCCAGCCGTCACCTTCGGCCGCATCCTTGGATCGTTCGACGAAAACGGGCTCGGAGATGGTGTCGCCGGCCGGCAGCAGGTAATGGCCGAGCCGTCGGCCGTTGCCGTCGACATGGACGATGCCCGACAGCGCGCCGAACATCGGCAGTTTCGGATTGGCACAGGCGTACCAGCCGTGACGGTTCTTCAGCCCGGCGCGGCGGTCGTCGATGCGCGGGAATTCGCCGGTGAGATCGTCGAGATATGTTTGCTGGAAGCTGTCGGTATTCCCTGAGAGATCGAACGTCCAGCGGCAATGGCGGGCGCGCGATTTGTCCGGATCCGTCGGCCGCCCGTCCGGATGCGGAAACAGCGGCGCTTCCTCGAACTGCATGACGTCGGCGATGATGCGGTCGCCGTCCTCCCACGCATTCATGACATGGAAGACGTAGCAGGCCTCGGCACGAAACCAGACGATGTCCTTCGCCGTGCCGCTGCGCTTCATTACCCCGACATAGGCGCCCTTGTCCGGCTCCCAGGCATAGGGCGGCCGTCCGCTCATCGCGCGCTCCATGCTGCCGGTGATGGGCAGGATCGGAAACAGCAGATGGTTCGCGGTGACGATGAAGTCGTGCACCATGCTTGCATAGGGCGCCTCGAACCGTTCGAAGCGCGTCGCCCTACCTGACGCGTCGATCGATCCGTAGGAGAGGACAGCCGTCAGCGGCCCCGCGGCGTTGTAACCGAAGAATACGAGCTCGCCGGTGACGGGATCGACCTTCGGATGCGCGGTGAAACTGCCGGCGACGCGGCCCTGGTAGTTGTGATAGCCGCGCGTCGCCAGCGTGCCCGGTTCGATCTCGGTCGGCAGATGCGCTTCTTCCAGCGCGAGCAGTTTGCCGGCATGAAAGATGATGTTGGTGTTGGCGACGCCGCCGTCGGTCAGGTTGGCCGGCGCATCCGGCAGCTTGCGGCCGAAGCCGCCGAACAGCGCGCGGCCGGCGTCGTGCTCGGCGAGCCATTTCGGCGTGCGGACCCAGCGGTTGCGATAGCTCGCACGTCCGTTCTCGAGATGAAAAGCGTGCAGCATGCCGTCGCCGACGAACCAGTGCGCGCCGGGAGAATCGAATTGTCGATTGGGGCCGTTGCGATAGAGCGTGCCGTTCAGCTCGCGCGGCAATTCGCCGATGATCTTCAGGAAGGGCGCGTCCGCTTCGAACGGGATCGGCGCGATATTGTTGCGGCGCTCGGTGATGGCGTCGTGCTGCACGGCGTATCCCTCCCTATCTTTACATCGTAAAGATCGAATAGAGCCGATCGCAGCGTCCGTCAAGTGAAATCTTTACACTGTCAATATTGCGTCATATAGCTTGCAAATGGCCAAGACCGACACCAAGACCGACACCAAGGGCGAAACGGCGCGAACCTCGCGCGCCCCCCGAAGAACGACATCGACTGTGGCATCGCGTCCGGCACGCCGTGCGACGGGCGCGAAGACCGAGACGCCGTATCACCATGGCGCCCTGCGCGAAGCGCTGCTCCAGGCCGCCGAACGCGTGCTCGAGCGCGATGGCCTCGCCGGCCTGACCTTGCGCGCGGTGGCGCGCGAGGCGGGCGTCTCGCATGCCGCGCCGACGCACCATTTCGGCGATCTCACCGGTCTTCTCAGCGAGCTTGCGGCCGTCGGTTTCCGCCAGTTCAACGCGGCGATGGCGTCGGCCTGTGACACCGCCACCACGCCGCTGGAACGCGCGCTGGCGCGGCCGAAGGCCTACGTGGCCTATGCGCAGGCGCATCCCGGCATGTATGGCATCATGTTCCGCACCGAGCGGCTCGATTATTCCAGGCCCTCGCTGCACGAGGCGGCCGAAGCTTCTTTCGCCGGACTTGCAAATGCGATCGGCATGATGCGGCAGGAGCAGATCAGCGGCGACGCACTGACGCTGAACCAGGGTGCCGCGATCGCACGCGCCTGGTCGCTCGTGCATGGTTTCACCATGTTGCTGCTCGATGGTCGGCTCGAAGACATCCTCGAGCGGCTGCCCGAGGGCACGACGGCGGAGAGGCTGCTCGAGGCGATGCTGACGGCGCCCGTGACCTCGAAGCTTCCGGTGTAGCGGCTGCTGAATTGAAGGCTAGCGCATGGTCGCGAGCCCGACGGCGCGGCCGCGCGTGCCGATGATCTTCACCTCGTCCTTGCCGCAGGTGAAGCCGCGGCCGAAATCGTCCGCGGCCTTGCGCGCAAGCTCGTTGGCGTTCGCATTGGCGATGGCATCGGCGACGTGGCAGACCGGGCCAGGCGGCAGCCGGGCTTCGACGCGGTGGGAACTCCGTACCGTCAGACGTCTTGATTGTGGGCAAGGTTCAAACAGCGACAGGATATACCTGACAGCGGCGCGGAATCGTTCTAGAAGAGCGGCTTCGCTTAAAGCCGATCCGGCCTCGTTCGCGTTCTCATTCTCCTGATCATGCCAGCCACCTCGAACAAACCTTATCGCGTCGGCCGCTCCAAGACCGGGCTCGGCCTCTTCGCCACCAAGCCGATCAAGAAGGGGACCCGGATCATCCGCTATTTCGGGCCGATCCTGGACTCGCGGATTCCCGAGCAGGACGAGATCGAGAACAAATATCTGTTCGAGCTCAACGGGCGCTGGACCATCGACGGCTCGGTGCGCAAGAACCTTGCCCGCTACATCAATCATTCCTGCCGCCCCAACGCGGAATCGGACGTCCGGCCGCGCGAGCGCAAGGTGTTCATCCGCGCAATCAAGAACATCGAGCCGGGCGACGAGATCAATTACGACTACGGCACGGACTATTTCAAAGCCTATCTGAAGCCGATCGGCTGCAAGTGCGACTCCTGTGAGAGGAAGCGCAAGAAGCTGCGTGCCGAGGTGCGGACCGAACGCGCCAAGGTGAAGGCGCGCGCGGAAGCCAAGGCCAAGAAGGCGGGCACCAAGGCTGCCAAAAAGAAGAAGCTGAACGGTCACGCGTTCAGCAAGCCCAACGGCCGCGCGCGGGCGTAGCCTTCGCTCTCGTGCCCCGGACGCAGTGCAGCGCCTCTTCGGCGATGCGCTGCAGAGCCGGGGCCCATTCCAGTGCGATCCGTACAATCTGGGTCCCGGCTCTGCGCCGCAACGCTAAAGGCGTTGCAGCGCGTCCGGGACACGAGAGGATCACGCCGCCACGACACGTCCGCTCTTCCGCAATCCAACATATTGCAGCTCGGCGAACACGCCGGTCGCGATGGCCTGCGCGACGACCATCAGCTCGCCGGCGATGTTCGGCGACACCGTGCCGGAGAGCAGCAGGGCGATGCTGCCGACCGTCCAGGCCGCATTGCCGACCACCACCAGCAGCACGAGCGCCTTTGCCACCGTGGTCCGCGAGGCCAGCCAGGCGACCAGGGCGGTATAGGCGATCAGGAACAGGCCGGTCTCCCGCAGTAGCGCTTCGGGCAGGTTGAACAGCGCTGCGAACGCGCTCGCGCCGAAGGCGAAGCCGAGCGCGGCGACGCCGCTGAAGATGGCGTCGGCGAGCAGGGCGCGGCGCAGGAAGGTGGATGCATCGATCATCTCAGGTCTCCATGGTGGGGTGGGCTCGGGGTGAAACTCAGTGCCGTCCGCGCCACCGGGCGCGGAGGCGGCGGGCGAGACGGAACGGGCAGAGGCTCCTGCCGACGCCGTGCTCGAAGGCGATGACCTGCGCTACGACGTAGTCGCCGGTCGAATGCACCAGCGGCTCGGGCATGTTGAGGCCGCGTGCCAGCATCCGGCTTGCGAACGCCATGGCCCAGGGCAAGACGTGGTCTGCGACGGTCCGGTAGAGCAGCAGCGCGATCATGGTCATCTCCTGTCGCGACTGAAGATGCGCCGGCCCGAGGGCCAATTCGATTACCTCGCGGGTAATGGAAGGGCCGAAATCTGCGTGCTAGGTTTCTGGTCATGAACGCACATGCATCCACGGCACGCGCCGAACGCAGCCAGCCGGTCCATATCGGCGACCATTTGCGGGAATGGCGGCAGCGCCGCCGCATGAGCCAGCTGGATCTCGCGGGCGAAGCCGAGATCTCGGCGCGGCACTTGAGCTTCGTCGAGACCGGCCGCGCCGCGCCCTCGCGCGACATGGTGCTGAGGCTTGCCGAGCGTCTCGACGTGCCCTTGCGCGAGCGCAACGTGCTGCTAGTCGCGGCCGGCTTCGCGCCGGCCTTTCCGCAGCGCCCACTGGAGGATCCCGCCTTGAAATCAGCCCGCCAGGCGATCGATCTTGTCCTCAAGGCACATGAGCCCAATCCCGCACTCGCGGTCGATCGGCATTGGAACCTGGTCTCCGCCAACCGCATGGTGGCGCCGCTGCTCGATGGCATCCCACAGCATCTGCTCGGCCAGCCCTTCAACGTGCTGCGGCTCGCCTTTCATCCCGAGGCGCTGGCGCCGCGCACGGTCAATCTCGCCGAATGGTGCGGGCACCTGCTGGAGCGCCTGCACCGGCAATGCGAGGCGACGGCCGATCCCGAGCTGATCAAGCTCTACAATGATCTGAAGAGCTATCCCATCCCGGCGCGTTCGGCTCCGCTGTCGAGCGACAATGTCGCGATCCCCTTCAAGCTACGTCATGGCGGAGAGATACTTAGTTTCTTCTCCACCACCATGGTGTTCGGCACGCCCGTCGACATCACGCTCTCGGAGCTGGCGCTGGAGACCTTCTTCCCGGCCGATGAGCGTACCGCCGAGCGGCTGAAGCAGATGGCGGCCGGAGGAACCTGAAATGAATGTGATCACGTTGGATGCTTCCGCGTGGAAGACGCTCGATGACTTCTACGATGCGCTCCTGTCGGCATTGGGGGCGCCTGATTGGCATGGCCGCAGCGGAGTCGCTCTCATTGATACAATGCTGCACAGTGACGTGAACAAGGTCGTTCCGCCTTATCGCGTCGAGGTCCGAAATTCAGTGGACCTGCCCTCCGAGGTCAAGTGTCACATTGTCGATGTGGTAGACTTGTTTCACGAAGTGCGGACCCGCCGACGCGAACGCGGGGCGGATGTGGACGTGAGCATTGTGCTAGTCTGACGCCTTGCGGTCAGAAGTCGTATCTCCGGGGCGGGTGACCGCCAAGTGACCGTGTCTTGCGCTACCCACGGTTCGGCTTATGTTTGGGCCAACCTTTACCGCCAAGGAGGCGCCTGACATGAGCACGCTGAAACCGCTCCAGATCGACGTCGTCTCCGACGTGGTGTGCCCCTGGTGCTATATCGGCAAGCACCGGATCGAGAGTGCGTTGGCGCTGGTGCCGGACGTCCCCGTCAAGCTCAATTTCCGTCCCTTCTTCCTCAATCCCTGGGTGCCGCGCGAGGGCATCAGCCGCGAGGCTTATCTCACCCAGAAGTTCGGCTCGGTCGAGGCCTATAAGGGCATTGCAGGACGCGTCGTTGCCGCCGCGAGCGAGGAGGGCCTCGTCTACAAGCCCGAGCTGGTCGCGCGCCAGCCCAACACGACCGACTGCCATCGCCTCATCCTCTGGGCGGAGGCGATCGGCAAGGCGCCAGAGATGAAGCAGCGCCTGATGGAGCTCTACTTCCGCGACGGCGGCGATCTCACCGATGTGAACGTGCTGGTGCAGGCGGCCGCCGACATCGGCCTCGATGCCGACGACGTGCGCAAGCGTCTTGCCACCGACGAGGACGTCGCGCGCGTCTCGGCGGACGCGCAGGAGGCCGCCGAGAAAGGCATTTCCGGCGTGCCGACCTATGTCTTCGCTCAGAAATACGCCGTCTCCGGCGCGCAGGATCCGAACCTGCTCGCCCGTGCCATCCGCCAGGTTTCGGCGGAGATCAACGCCGAGGCGGCGGAGTAGCTCTTGAGGTTGAATATATCAGCAGCTTGGGCGACTATCGGGGTGGCGAGGCCGTCATGAAGATCAAGATAGTTGTGCACGAAGCTGAAGAGGGAGGCTATTGGGCCGAGGTCCCGGCGATTCCTGGCTGCGCCACCGAAGGCGATACCATGGATGACCTGATGGCCAACCTCCGGGAAGCGATCGAGGGCTGCCTATCCGTCGAAGTTGCGCCGCCCGAACCAGGCGGTGTTGAGCGGATTCTGGAACTGCCGGCGTGAAGTCAATCTCCGGTCGGGAGTTCGCACGGATTGTCGAGCGCCGCGGCTGGAGTTTGCTTCGGGTCAGCGGCAGCCACCACATCCACGGCAAGCCGGGGAGCATCGTGCGGCTGTCAGTCCCCATTCACGGCAACAAGCCTCTGAAGGCCGGACTGTTGCGCCATCCCATCAAGATGGCCGAACTGTCTGACGAGGATTTGTAGCAGATCATTTTCTGATCAGGTGCACCGCGGATCGTGCCGTTTCGCGCGCGACGTAGCACGTCGCGAGCGCTCCATGAATGAGCGCCACGACGGGATCGTTCCGCCGCAGCGGGATCAGCACGTCGCCGATCGCAAAACGCCCGCGCCAGATCGGGTTGATCATGGGATGATCGGCGCTCGCCGTGGAATCCGCGCTCGTGATGGCGGGATCGGCGCAGAGATGGCGGGTGAGGTCGAGCGTGAGCTGCACGCCCGGCGAATATTTTGCGAAGCGCTCGTCGACGCCGAGCTTGAAGAAGAAGGCGCGATCCTGATGGCGCAGCACGATGCCGGCGGCGACCGGCGTTGCGCCGGCGCGAAGCGTGACGATCTCGCACTGCGCGGTCTCTGCCAGCGCCGGCACGGCGCGGCGGATGAAGGTCGCATCGCCCGGATGCTGGACCAGTGCGGTGCCGCGCTTGCCTTTCCAGCCGCTGGCTTCGAGCTGCAGGAATGCTTCGAGCGCCGGTCCGATCTCGTCGGGGCGGCGCGCAACCTCGAACACGACGGGGCCGTGCTCCTCAAGGCGATGGCGCAGGCGGCGCAGCTCCTTGAGCTTCTTGGCGCCGAGTGCGTCGCGCAACAGCGTCTCGCCATCTTGTGTGGCGTCGAGGCTGGCGCGGACATAGGACGAGAGGATGCGCGGCGTCAGGCCTGCGCGGCTCAGAACCTGCGTGAGCGCGTTCATCGCTGCGCCGTCGAGCGCGACGTCGTTGAGCACGAGCGCATGCGCGCCGGCATCGCGCGCCTGCTGCAACAGACGCGTGGCGGCTTCGAGCGGAGCGTCGCGGTCGAGCAGCGGGCTACACAGCGTGCCGTAGGGATGCGCGCCCACCAGCGCGGGCAGGGGGATTTTCCAGGCGCGCCAGAGCGAGATGACCGGCATCAGCCCGATCAGCCGCGCGGAAGAGTCGTCAAATGCCGGCAGTGCGGAGGCATTGCTGCGGCCGCGCGCGGTCGCGCTGACGGCCAGCTCCCAGGCGGGGAGGTAATATCCGTTTGGTTCGACTGCCCGCTGCGCCAGCGCGCGCCATTGACCGGGTTCGATTGCCGTGAGCGGGACGCGCGCACGCGCCATCGCGACATCCCTTGCCGATGCCGGATTGATCGCAGCCTGATGCGCGATGTCGACCACGTCCCGTCGTCCCCCGTTCACACGAGCCAAGCCCGTGTTACGCGGCCATCCTTAGCGCAAAGATTGGAAAATACCGTTGGGATGCCGCTTCAATTCGAGCGGTAGTGTTAACCGCGTGTTGACCACAGCCGAACGGGTTCGGAATGCAGCAGCGAAAACGCCATGCCCATGAACATGCTGTAGGCGAGCACCATCGCAAGCGAAAACGCGGCGGGAAGTACGCCGAGCCCCAGGTCGGAAGCGAACGCTCCTCGTCCGAGTATGGGGAAGTAGAGCAATCCCATGGCGATCCAGCCCACGATGCCGAACAGGAAGCCCTTGGTGATGGCGTTGTGCCCGGGCAGGAAATGATAGGTGAGGCGGAACAGGACGCCGAGCACCAGAGTGCCGTTAACGAATGACATTGCCCAGGGCACGGTGGGGTGAACCGGGCCACCGCCGAGCCAACCGCTGAGGCCGAGCTGAAGATCTTGATACGGCTGGAAGGTCGGAAGCCAGTCCATCCACCGCTTGAGGAACATCACGCTCGAATGCGCGGCATTGCCGCACAAGCCGGCCGCCACGGATTTCCAGACGTGATGGTCCATCAGGCGGTGCATCGCGCCTCTGCCTGCTCCCTCATTGGTCCGACGGCACGAAGTGGTCGCGGGCCGTCGCGGTCTGGCCGCTGGCGATCTCGGTCGCTTCGATCTCGATGTCCGTGGCTGCCTTCGGCATCTGCGCGGGCGCAACCTGCACCGACATCCGGATCTCGCGGGTCTGGTCCTGCCCGACCTCGACGATCAGTCGGCCGTCGGGCTTGCGCTCGACGCCGGCGATGTGCGCGCGCGCGCCCGGCAAGTCCTTGACCTCGATTGCGAAGGATCTCGCTGCACCCTTGTTCAGCAGGCGCACCGTGTAGTCGTTGCGGACCCCGCCATCGGCGAGTTGGACGAACAACGGATTGCGCTCATGCAAGACGTTGATGCTCATGGTCGCGCGGGTGGCGAGGGTGTAGAGCATGATGCTGCCCACGATGGCGATGGCCGCGGCATAGACCAGCGTGCGCGGGCGGATGATGCGGTAGATCGGCGGCTTGCCTTCGCGCCGGCGCTGCATGTTGATGTCGGTGTCGTAGCCGATCAGGCCCTTGGGCCGGCCGATCTCGCGCATGACGTTGTCGCAGGCGTCGATGCACAGGCCGCACTGGATGCAGCCGAGCTGGATGCCATGGCGGATGTCGACGCCGGTCGGACAGACATTGATGCACTGATGGCAGTCGACGCAGTCGCCGGCCAGTTCACCATGGGCGCGGGCAGCATCCGCCTTCTTCACCGACATGCGCGGCTCGCCGCGGTCGCGGCGATAGGTAACGTTGAGTGCCCATTCGTCGGTCAACGCCGCCTGGATCCGAGGCCACGGGCACATGTAGATGCACATCTGCTCGCGGGCATGACCGGCAAAAACGTAGGTGGTAGCGGTCAGGATGCCGATCCAGAGATAGGCGAGGAACGGGGCCTGGAAGGTTGCAAGCTCCTTCACCAGCGTCGGCGCGTCGTCGAAATAGAGCACCCAGGCGCCGCCGGTCCACCATGCGATCATGATCCAGAGAAAGTGCTTCAGCGCGACCTTTCGAATGTGACCGAATGTCCAGTAGTCCTTGTCGCCCTGCATGCGCTGGCGCCGGTCGCCTTCGACCCAGCGCTCGACCGCGTAGAACAGGTCGGTCCATACGGTCTGCGGACACATGTAGCCGCACCACAGCCGCCCGGCGACCGCGTTCATCAGGAAGAGCGTCATCGCCGCGATGATGAGGAGACCGGTGAAGTAGTAGACCTCCTGCGGCCACAGCTCGATGAAGAAGAAGTAGAAGCGCCGATGCGGGAAGTCGATCAGCACGGCCTGGTCGGGCAGGCCAGGCCCGCGATTCCAGCGCACGAACGGCAGCAGATAGTAGGTTCCGAGCGTGACGCAGAGAATCGCCCATTTGATGCGGCGGAAAGGCCCATGGACCGACTGCGGATAGACCTTCCTCCGCTTCTCGTAGAGCGGTCCCTCGATGAAGGTGTCGTCGGTCATGGCAAATTCCCCCGCATCACAGGCTGCATCCACGCGCGTTCAGGAGAACGCGCAGCCGCTGCTCAGGCCGAGCTTCTTGAACACGATCGCTGCCGGACAGAAACCGGTGAACGAGGCCTGCAACATGTTCAGTCCGGCAAATGCCGTCAGCAGGTACCAATACGCATTCACATAAGTGCCCAGTGCGAGACCGAGCAGGACGACGCATCCGGCAAAGGCGAGAACGGCTCTATCGACATTCATGGCAGGCTCCTTCTTTCTGGCTGGGCTACGAACGGGTCACGCCGGCTTCAGTCCAGGCGACGATGCTGCGTGCATCCATCGCGCCGGAATGGCGGGCGATCTCGCGGCCGCCGCGCATCAACAGCAGGGTCGGGATGCCGCTGATGTTGAGGCGCGACGACAGTTCAGGTGCGTTGTCCGAATTGAGCTTCAACAGCCGGACGTTCGGCTCCAGCTGCTGCGCGGCGCGCTCGAACATCGGCGCCATGGCGCGGCACGGGCCGCACCATGGTGCCCAGACGTCGGCCAGCACGGGAATGTCGCTGTTGGCGACGTGGCGGCCGAAGGCTTCCTCGTCCACCTCGATCGGATGGCCGCTGAACATCGGCTGGTGACAGGCGCCGCAACGCGCAGCTTGCGCCGCGCGTTCGGCAGGCAGGCGGTTGATGCGCCCGCAACTGCCACAGACGATCTGACGCGTCGTGCTCATGTGCCCGTTCGGACCTCCTTGAGCTTGGCGATGTTCAGCTTGTCGAGAACGAAGCGCTCGTAGAACGGCTCGCTCTCGCCGCGCCGCATCTTGCGCAGGAAGTATTTTTCGAAGGCGACCTTGGCGAGGTGCACCCATTCGCCCTTGGAGGACCAATTGACGTTTCGCGGCGGGATCTGCGGCTGCGCCAGGAAGGCGACACCGGAGTCGCCGAAGTCGGCGAGGCAGATGGCATTCCAGGTCGGCTGTGCCGCGGGCGCCTTGCCGCGAAGCAGGGCGCCGATGTTCATCGCAGTCGCCGTCACCATGGATTCGATCATGAAGCCGGTCTTGGGGACGCCGACCGGCACCGGTGTCGCGCCGACCGGCGCGATTGCGACGCAGACGCCGACCGCGAAGACGTTGGGAAAAGCGGGGTTTTGCTGGTGCTTGTCGACGACGACGAAACCGCGCGGATTGGTCAGTTTCTCGATGCCGCGCACCGCCTCGACGCCGCGAAAGGCAGGCAACATCATCGAATAGGCGAATGGCAGCTCGTGGGCCTTGCGAGAGGTGCCGTCGTCGGCGAACTCCTCCACCGACATCAAGCCGGGGGCGACGTTGTCGACGCGGGCGTTGGTGATCCACTTGATGTGCTTCTCGCGCATCTCGCTTTCCAGCAGACCCTTGGTGTCTCCGACGCCGTCGAGACCGAGATGGCCGATATAGGGCTCCGAGGTGACGAACGTCATCGGGACGCGGTCGCGCAGCTTTCGCCGCCGCAGCTCCGTCTCCAGGATGAAGAGGAATTCGTAGGCCGGGCCGAAACAGGAAGCACCCTGCACCGCGCCGATGACGACCGGGCCGGGGTTGGCCACGAGCTTCTCGAAGGCTTCACGGGCATGCGCGGCGTGATCGACGTGGCAGATCGACTGGGTATAGCCTTGCGGCCCGAGACCCGGAATCTCGTCGAACGCCAGTTCGGGGCCGGTCGCGACGACCAGATAGTCATAGTCGATCGACGTGCCGTCGCCGAGCTCGACGCGGTTCTCGGCCGGGTGGACACGCCTTGCGCCCTGCGTCAGCAGTCGCACGCCCTTGCGTTTCATCACGTCCGCAAGATCGATCTCGATCTCTTCGCGCTTGCGCCAGCCGACCGCGACCCAAGGGTTCGATGGGACGAAATGATAGACGGCGCCTTGTGAGATGACGCTCAGGCGATCGTCCTTCCTCAACTGGGGCAGCAATTCGTAGGCCATCAGCGTTCCGCTCAGACCGGCTCCGATTACGACAACTTCCGCCATGGGTACCTCCGTTGGACCAAGCCGCTCCGCCGGTTCAGTTCCGGCTGTCGTGCAGCGCTTGACGATATATTCGTAATTGCGTATATACGCAAGTATGAAGGTTAATGCTGAAATCATGGAGCGGGCGGCGGATCAGGCGAGCGAGCTGCTGAAGGCGCTCGCCAACCGGCACCGCCTGCTGATCATCTGCCAGTTGATCGACGGCGAGCGGTCGGTCGGCGAGCTTGCCGAATTCCTGAGCCTGCGGGACTCCACGGTTTCCCAACATCTCGCGCTCCTTCGCAAGGATGGTCTGGTGTCTGCCCGGCGTGAGGCGCAAACGATCTTCTATTCGATCGCAAGCGAGCCGGCACGCGAGGTGCTGAAGACGCTCTACCAGACGTTCTGCGCACCGAAGTCCGCAAGGACCAGGTGAAATCTAGGAGAGCTCGGGTGAGGGCGCCTTGAGCAGGATCAACACGCCCCATTCCCATGCAGATGAAATGAGCTGCGCAGCGGCGTGGTGATGCTTTGATCATGACACGGAAAAGTCCCATGCAATGTATGGCGAGATATTTGGGTTTGCTGGCTGCCTTCGCGGCGATCGGCTCGTCTGGAACGCCGGCGACGGCGGCCGAAACACTCGTGGTCACGCGGCAATCGATCGCGGATGAAAAGGCCGTATTCGCCACGGTCGAGAGTATCAGCGTGGTGCCGGCGCGCGGGCGCATCGGCGGCACGGTGGCTCAGCTCAAGGTCAGGGAAGGGGATCGCGTTGCCGCCGGCCAGGCGATCGCGACCATCGGTGACGAAAAGCTCGTGCTGCAAATGAAATCGCTTGACGCGCAGATCGAGGCGCTGCAGGCGCAGGCGAACCAGGCGCAGCTCGACTTCACCCGGACCGAAGGTCTGGTCGAGCGCGGCATCCTGCCACGGATCAAGCTCGACGAGCAGCGCACCGCGCTGAACGTCGCCGAGAACGGCCTGCGCGCCAAGACCGCCGAACGTGCGGTGATCAACGAGCAGCTCAACCAGGGGCAGGTGCTCGCGCCGGCGGACGGTCGCGTGCTGAAGCGGCTGATCACGATAGGATCCGTCGTGCTCGCGGGCGATCCCATCGTCACCGTCGCCCAGCAGAATTTCAAGCTGCGGCTTCGCGTGCCGGAGCGGCATGCGCGCCTCCTCAAGGCGGGCGACAAGATTCGCATCGACGGCGCGGAGTTCGTCGGCGAAGCCGCCAAGTTGGGCGTCATCGATCTCGTCTATCCGCAGATCGAGGAGGGTCGCGTCATTGCGGATGCGAGCGTGGAGGGCCTCGGCGAATATTTCGTCGGTGACCGCTTGCGGGTCTGGATCTCCGGCGGCGCGCGACCGGCCTTCGTCATCCCCTCGAGCTATGTGACGACCAGGTTCGGAGTCGATTACGTTCGGCTTCAGAAGGATGGCGAAACGATAGACGTGCCGGTGCAGCGTGGCCGCGTGCTGCCGACGCCGGCGCTCCCCGACGGACTTGAGATCCTGTCCGGCATTTCAGCCGGCGACCAATTGGTGCGGCCGTGAATCTCGGGCTATCGGGGCGGTTGACCAGGTCGACCATCGCATCGCCGCTGACGCCGCTGTTCCTGCTCGCGGCACTCGTGGTGGGGCTGATCGCCGTGATGGTGATCCCGCGCGAGGAGGAGCCGCAGATCAGCGTTCCCATGGTGGACATCCGTGTCAATGCCGACGGTCTGCGCGGGCCGGACGCGGTGGAGCTGGTGAGCAAACCGCTGGAATCGATCGTCAAGGGCATCGACGGCGTCGAGCACGTCTATAGCCAGACCGAGGACGATCGCGTCATGGTCACCGCGCGCTTCCTGGTCGGCACCAAGTTCGAGGATGCCATCCTGCGGGTGCACGAGAAGATCCGCGCCAATCTCGACCGCATTCCCGTCGGTATCCCCGAGCCGCTGATCGTCGGCCGGGGCATCAATGACGTCGCGGTGACGGTGCTCACGCTGTCGCCGAAGCCGGAAGCTGCCAGCCGCTGGACCGACAAGGATCTCTACGAGCTCGCCGACAAGCTGCGCGCGGAGCTGATGAAGGTCGACGACATAGGCCTGACCTACATATCCGGCGGGGCGGCGCAACAGATCCGGGTCGAGCCCGATCCGGAGAAGCTGTCGCTGTTCGGCATCACGCTGCAGCAGCTCGTGGCCAAGGTAAAGGACGCCAACCGCTCGTTCCTGGCGGGGCAGGTCCGCGATGCCGGCATCGTGCGAAGCGTCGCGGCAGGGCAGACGTTGTCCGGCATTCCCGATATCGGACTATTGCTCATCACGAGCCGTGACGGCCGGCCGGTCTATGTCAAGGACGTCGCCTCCGTCGTCGTCGGCCCGAGCACCATCGAGCATCGCGTCTGGACGGAATCACGCGATGCCGCCGGACAGTGGGCGCGGACGCCCGCCGTCAGCCTGGCGCTGGCCAAGCGGGCCGGCGCCAACGCGGTCGTCGTGTCCGAGAACATCGCGAGGCGTCTCGAAGGATTGAAGTCGCGCCTGATCCCTGAGGATATCCAGGTGACGGTGACGCGCGACTACGGCGAGACCGCCAACGAGAAGGCCAACGAGCTGCTGTTCCACCTCGCCCTCGCGACGGTCTCGATCGTCGTGCTGATCGCGATCGCGATCGGCTGGCGCGAGGCGCTGGTGACCTTCGTCGTGATTCCCACGACGATCCTGCTTACGATGTTCGCCGCCAATTTGATGGGCTATACCATCAACCGCGTCAGCCTGTTCGCGCTGATCTTCTCGATCGGCATTCTCGTCGACGACGCGATCGTCGTGGTCGAGAACATCGCGCGGCACTGGGCCATGCGCGACGGCCGGCCGCGCCTGCAGGCGACCATCGAGGCGGTGGCGGAGGTCGGCAACCCCACCATCGTCGCGACGTTGACCGTGGTCGCGGCGTTGCTGCCGATGCTGTTCGTGTCGGGCCTGATGGGGCCCTATATGGCGCCGATCCCGGCCAATGCGTCTGCCGCCATGCTGTTCTCGTTCTTCGTCGCGATGGTGGTGGCGCCTTGGCTGATGCTCAAGCTCGCGCCGAGGGGCGAGATTGCCTCGACGCACGCGGGCCATGATGAAGGCCGGCTCGGCCGGCTCTACCGGCGCTTCGCCGCGCCGATCGTGCGGAGCAAGCGGTCGGCCTGGATATTCCTGCTCGGCGTCGGCATCGCGACGCTGCTGTCAATGACGCTGTTTGCGACCAAGTCGGTAACGGTGAAGCTGCTGCCGTTCGACAACAAGTCCGAGATCGCCGTCGTCGTCGACCTGCCGGAAGGGGCGAGCCTGGAGGCGACCGAGCGCACGCTGTTCGGCGCGGCCGAGATTGCGCGGCAATTGCCGGAGGTCACCTCGCTGCAATCCTATGCCGGTACGCCGGCCCCGTTCAATTTCAACGGCTTGGTGCGGCACTATTACTTGCGGGAGAGGCCCGAGCTCGGCGAAGTGCAGGTCAACCTGGCTGCGCGCGGCGAGCGCAAGCGCGCGAGCCATGAGATCGCGCTCGAGCTGCGCGAGAAGCTCAAGGCGCTCGGTGCGCCCACCGGCACCAGCATCAAGGTGGTCGAGGTGCCGCCCGGGCCGCCGGTGCTGTCGACGCTGCTCGCCGAGGTCTATGGTCCCGATGCGACCACGCGCCGTGCGGTCACGGCCGAGCTCAGGAAGATATTCGCGGAAGTGCCGTTCATCGTCGACATCGACGATTCCGTCGGCGAGAAGCGGCCGCGGCTGCGGCTCTCGATCGACCAGGACCGGCTCGAATTCTTCGGCGTCGAGCAGCGCGACGTCTACGACACCATCCAGGCGCTGTTCGGCGGCATCTCGATCGGCTATTCGCATCGCGGCGAGGACCGCAACCCGATCGAGATCGCCGTGCATCTCGGTAAGCGCGATCTGGTCTGGGACGAGGCTCTGGCCTCCACGCCGGTGCCGGCCAATACATTGCCTGGCAGCAAGACGGTGGTCGAACTCGGCCAGGTCGTGAAGGCGACCGTGGAGGATGGCTCGCCGACGATCTTCCGCCGCGATGGCCGCTTCGCCGACATGGTGATGGCCGAGCTTGCCGGGCGCTTCGAGGCGCCGCTCTACGGCATGCTCGCGGTCGCCGATCGCGTGGATGCCCATGATTGGGGCAAGCTGCCGAAGCCCGCCATCAGCCTGCACGGCCAGCCATCGGACGAGTCGCGTCCGACGCTGCTGTGGGACGGCGAATGGGAGATCACCTGGGTGACCTTCCGCGACATGGGCGCGGCCTTCGGCGCGGCCATCCTCGGCATCTACGTGCTGGTCGTCGCCCAGTTCAGGAGCTTCCGGCTGCCGCTCGTCATCCTGACGCCGATCCCGCTGACGTTGATCGGCATCCTGATCGGGCACTGGCTCCTGGCCGCGCCGTTCACCGCGACCTCGATGATCGGCTTCATCGCGCTGGCCGGCATCATCGTGCGCAATTCGATCCTGCTCGTCGACTTCATCCGCCACAGTGGCGCCGAGGGCAAGTCGCTGCGCGAAGTGGTGCTGGAAGCGGGCGCCGTCCGCTTCAAGCCGATCCTGCTCACTGCGCTTGCCGCCATGATCGGGGCCGCAACCATCCTGCTCGATCCGATCTTTCAGGGATTGGCGATCTCGCTCCTGTTCGGGCTGGCGTCGTCAACGCTGCTCACCGTGCTGGTGATCCCCGCGATCTACATCGCCTTGCGCGCGCCGCGCGAGGCGGCTCCGACCATAGCCAAGTCCAGCTAGCGAGGATCCGATGGACAAGAACTACGTCGACATCACCAGGAACATCTCGGCCAACCTGAAGAAGCTGCGGAGCGACATTCCCGACACCATGAAGGGATTTGCCGCGCTCGCGCAAGCCGCCTCGCGCGACGGTGCGCTGGACAAGAAGACCAAGGAGCTGATCGCGCTGGCGCTCGGGGTTGCCGCGCATTGCGACGGCTGCATCGGCTTTCACACCGAGGCGCTGGTCAAGCTCGGCGCAACGCGCGAGGAGGTCGAGGAGACGCTCGGCATGGCCGTCTATATGGGCGGCGGGCCATCGTTGATGTACGCCGCCGATGCGATCGCGGCCTACGAGCAGTTTCAGCAGCACGCTGTGCCCGCTTGACGCTGGTCAGGCCGCGCACGTGAACGGGACCGGGCGAATCCGCCCGGTCCCGCGCATCATTCGTCTTGGAACGACTACCAGCGATCGTCGCCGACACCGACGCCCACGCTGACGCCCGGCGCGCGAATGCCGACACCGGCGCGCGGACCGTCGTCCCAATCGCGGTAGGTGCGGCGCTCGTAGTAATAACGGTCGCGCGGCATCGTCGCGTAGGAGTCGCGCACGATCACGCGCGCGCCGCGGCGAGTGCGATAGCAATTGCCGGCATCGTCACAGACCAGCCGCACCTGCTGGACGAGATCGGGATTGGTGTATTCGCTCGTCGTGTAGATGTCCGCGGCCCTTGCGCCGCCCGCTGCGGCCAGCGCGCCGACGCCCGCCAGCAGCGCAATCGTGATTGTCCTCATCGTCTCCTCCGTCCGAAACTGCCCTCGGCGGTACAAGAAGAGGAGGCGGTGATCGTTCCCGGCCGCGATGCTGGTTTTTCCTGGAACCGGGACTTTGTGGGCGGTTTGTTCCCTTGATCTCAAGCCGGGAAGATGAGGCATGTGGTCGTGCCGTGAGCGAGCAGCCGGCCCTTGGCATCCGTCACACGTCCGTCGGCCGTTCCGATGCGGCGGCCGCAATTCAGAACCTTGCCCTCGGCCGTGATCAGTCCCGTCTCCGGCGTAATCGGCCGCAGCAGCGAAACCTTGAACTCGAGCGTGGTCTGGCCGGTCCCCTTGTCGAGGACCGACTGGATCGCCAACCCCATGCAACTGTCGAGCAAGGTGGCCGTGAGACCACCATGCACCGTGCCCGCCGGGTTGAGGTGAGCGCCGGTCGGGACGAGCGCGACGACGACGCGGCCACGTTCAGCCTCCACCACATCATAGCCCAATGTTTGGGCGAGCGTGTTGAGAGGCAACGTTCCGTTGGCGAGGCCCTGGACGAACTCCTGCCCACTCAACTGCTTCTGTCGTCCGGCGTCGACCGTTCCATAGCTCTTCGCGGTCATCTGAATCTCCTCATCGCACTTGCCTGTGTTCGAGTCGCGAAGCTTCGGCCTTTCTCCGGAAGGTCGATGGCGGGCGACCGTAGAGCCGCGTGAATGCGGTGCTCATGCGCCGCGCGCTTGAAAAGCCGGAGCGTTCCGCGACGGCGGCCATCGGAAGATCACTTGCATCAAGCAGCCGCTTGGCGCGCTGCACACGGATCGACAGCGCCACTTGCAGTGGAGACGCATCGAGATGTCGGGCGAACAGGCGCGCCAGGTGGCGCGTGCCGACTCCCAACCGTTCAGCCAGCCGATCCACGCCGCCGCAATCGAGCTCTCCCTTCTCGATGAGTGCCAGCGCGCGTTCGACGGTTGTCCTTGAACCTTTCCATGCGGGGCAGAACGGCGCTGTTTCCGGCCGGCATCTCAGGCAAGGACGGAAGCCGGCGTGCTCGGCCGCGGCGGCGCTACGATAGAAGGTCACATTGCGAGCGAGTGGCGTGCGCGCCGGGCAGACCGGGCGACAATAGATGCCTGTTGTTTTCACCGCGACGAAGATCACGCCGTCCAACGTTGCGTCGCGGCGGCGGAGGGCATCGTAGTGAGCTTCGAAGTCGAGCATGGCGCCCGCTATAGCGGCTACACCTTTGTCGCGCGAGTCCGATGCGATGACCGTGTCCGAAAACGACCGGGGCGGACGTCCATCGCCGGGGCCGCGCCTAGATCCGCTCGTAGGTCTCCGTCCCGCAGATATCGTCGGCTTCCGCCCGCCGGCGGTCCACGACCTTCCCGCTGTTGATCGTCACGATGTAGGTCTGGGCGCCGAGCGGCGTGCCGGTCGCGGAGGTGAGCTGCGCGCGGACGCACGCCGTCCAGCCCGGTCCTCGCACCTCGCGATGGGGCGGGGCGACGTGCACCTCGCGCGGATAGGAGGTGGTGAGGAAGACGACGTCGATCTGCTCGCGCACCAGCCGCTTGACGTCGGGCGGCGGCTCGGGCGGCGGTTGCTCCGCCTCCTTCATGCGCATGAACTCCGGCACCGGTGCGCGGCTGTCGGTAAAGCCGCAGGCGCCGAGCGCAAGCGCGCCGGCGAACAGCGCCGCATGAGCAATAATCCGCAACATCCCTGGAGGTCCCCTGCGGGCCAACAGATAGGCACGAATGTGATCGGGCGAAGTCCCGATTGATCAAGATTTGCTGAAGCCTTGGAACCCGCGGCATTTGCTATTCCGCGATTGCGGGCTAGTTTGTACCCCACACGAGGGGGATTGCACTAATGAGGATTCTGGTCATAGCAGCCGCCGTCTTGGCACTGACGGCGGCCTCGGCGCAGGCGCAGGGCCGGCGCCAGCCCAATGACGGCGCCAAGCCGGCGGACAACCGCCCCAAGGTCGACGAGAAAGCCTACAAGGCCGCGCTCGAGCGCATCCCCGAGCCCAAGGAGAAGTACGACCCGTGGGGTGGTGCCCGCCCGAGCGAACCTGCCAAGAAGCCGAGATGAAGTGAGGCGGATG
Source organism: Bradyrhizobium forestalis (assembly GCF_002795245.1). Lineage (GTDB taxonomy): Bacteria > Pseudomonadota > Alphaproteobacteria > Rhizobiales > Xanthobacteraceae > Bradyrhizobium > Bradyrhizobium forestalis. The sequence goes on from NZ_PGVG01000004.1 coordinate 71,457, forward strand.
TTGCGGACCTGCTTACGGGTTTCGGCCGGGCTCGCACTTCTGTTGTTTGCAGTGCGGCCGTGCCTCGCCTGGGAGAGTTGGGGCGGCGATATCGGCGGCTCGCGCTTCTCGCCATTGCGAGAGATCACGCCGGACAATGTCGGGCAACTCGTCCGCGCTTTCGAATATCACACCGGCGATCTCACCGCGCGCCCGCCCGAATTGATGCGGCGGACCAAATTCCAGGCGACGCCGCTGTTCGTCGAGGACAGCCTCATCTTCTGCTCCCCCTTCAACGAGGTGATTGCGCTCGATCCCGGCACGGGCGTGCAAAAATGGCGTTTCGATCCCAAGATCGCCACCAATCAGCGTCCCGCCAATCGCTATGTCTGCCGCGGTGTCACGCACTGGATCGATGATCAGGCACATCGGGATGCCGTCTGCCGATCGCGCATCTTCATGGGCACCAACGACGTCCGCCTGATCGCGCTCGATGCGAAGACGGGAATTCCCTGTGCCGATTTCGGCAAGGGCGGTGAGATCAAGCTCGAGATCGGCATGGGGCTGGACTGGCCCGGCGAATTTCAGATCACCTCGCCACCGGCTATCGGCCGCGGTGTCGTCGTGATCGGCTCTGCGATCGGCGACAACCGCCGTGTCGACGCGCCGAGCGGCGTGGTGCGCGCGTTCGATGCGCGCAGCGGTGAGCCGCGCTGGACCTTCGAGCCGCTGCAGCGCGACGGCATCGAGGCCGGCCACGCCAATGTCTGGGCGCCGATGTCGGTCGACGAGACGCGCGGGCTCGTTTTTCTGCCGACGAGCTCGCCGTCACCGGACTTTTGGGGCGGCAGGCGGCCGGGCAACAATGAGCATGCCAATTCCGTGATCGCGCTGCGCATCGAGACCGGCGAGCTGGTGTGGGCGTTCCAGACCGTGCACCACGACGCCTGGGATTACGATGTGGCGGCGCAACCGACGCTCACGACTATCGACACCGGCGAGGGGCCGCGCGATGTCGTGATCCAGCCGACCAAGCAGGGTTTTGTCTTCGTGCTCGACCGCGACACCGGCAAGCCGGTCTGGCCGGTCGAAGAGCGCGCGGTGCCGCAGGGCGGCGCGGACGGCGAAGCGCTGTCGCCGACGCAGCCATTCCCGACGCATGTGCCGGTGCTGACGTCGCAGACGATCTCGCCCGATGATGCGCTCTCGCTATTGCCGGGCCTCGGCCGTTCGGCATGCGAACGTCAATTCGCGGAAGCACGCAACGAGGGTCTGTTCACGCCGCCCTCGGTGCAGGGCACGCTGGAATTTCCGTTCACCGGCGGTGGTGTGAACTGGGGCAGCGCGGCGTTCGATCCGGTCAACCAGATCCTCTATGCCAACACCAGCCGCGCCGCTCATCTCATCAGGCTGATCCCGCGCGCTGAGGCGGCCGGATTCAATCCGCCGCCCGGTCACGATTTTGGCCAGCAGCGTGGTGCGCCGTTCGCGATGTCGCGTGTGGTGGTGATGTCGCCGCTCGGGCTGCTCTGCAACAAGCCACCCTGGGGTGAGATGGTCGCGGTCGATCTGAGAGGCGGAAAAATCCTCTGGCGTTCGACGGTCGGCACCACCGAGGATCTGGCGCCGCTCGGCATGCCGCTGCCCTGGGGGGCGCCACTCGTCAACGGGCTCGCGGTCACCGCCGGCGGCCTCGTCTTCACCGGCGCGATGGATGCTTACTTGCGCGCCTTCGATGCGCGCAGCGGCAAGGAGCTGTGGCAAGGCCGGCTGCCGGTGCCGGGCGTCGCCAATCCCATGACCTATCTCTGGAAGGGCGAGCAATATGTCGCGATCGGCGCCGGCGGCCATTCCGAGGCAGGCACCTCGATCGGCGACAGCGTGGTGGCGTTCCGCCTGGCGCGGCTGGGCGAGGCGCCGTCGCTCTGGTCGCGCACGATCGATCGTCCGGGCGGACGGTTTGTTGCGGGTTCAGCATTGATCACGCTCGCGATCATCACGCTCGTGATCGCAAGCCTGCGCTGCCGTCGCCGTCGCCGTATCAAGCAATCATGATCGTGTTGTGCATGCGATGCGAACGCTCGTTCACATCGCGCGTGCTATTGCACGAAAGCGAGGCCGACGCGCTTGTGGCTGCGCCAAACTGTGCGACAATGCCGTACGAAATCGTCGCGCGCGATCGAGAGCGTGAACGATTGCGGCAACATGACGGGGACGTCGAGGTCGATCGCCGCGCCGCCCGCCGACATGTTTCGCACCGTGCAAGGAATGCCGCTGTTTTCGAAGGTGATCGTTCCACCTTTGAAAACACGGTGACGTTGCGATGCGCGCTTCTCGATCATCCGCGTTAGTCCTGCTGATGATTGTGAAGTAGTGCATAGAAATTACGTCGAACTAAACTCAATACTGGCGCTACTTGCACGGCGATTCAGACTTTGTTTACGACGTTGGAGCGGAGAGCCGCTCCAACGAACTTCCCTACGAGCCTTACTTTTGTGGCGCCACGCGCCGATGGAGATATTGATGAAGACCATGCTTTCGATTTTGTTCGCCGCAGCGCTCTCGCTGTCATCGATGCCCGCCCACGCGGTCAAGTGGGATCTTTCGACCATGAGCTGCAAGCAGTTCCTCGAGAGCGGCGAAGACAACATCGCGGTCGTGCTGACCTGGATGGACGGCTGGTACAAGGGCGACGAGGACAACGCGATCATCGACACCGACGTCTTCATCGCGAACGCCAAGAAGTTCGGTTCCTATTGTGGAAAGAATCCGACCGTCAGCGTCGTCACCGCGGCCGACGAGATCCTCGGCAAGTAACATCGCATGGGTGACGAGGCGAAGCGCGACCGCGTTTCCTGTCCCGACATGCTTCCATCGAGAGCCGCGCGGCGCTTTGCGCTTCCCGCGGCTCTCTTCCTTTCAGAGCGAGTTCACCCCGGCAGCATCGCGAACGCGCTCGACACCATCGCGACCGGCTTGCTGTCGGCGGCGGAGAGCAGCGTTACGCGGCCAAAGCTCATGGTACGCCCGAGCCGCACCACGCGCGCGTCCGCCAGCACGTCGGACGAGGAGACCGCGCGAATGAAATGCGTGGTCTGGTCGACCGTGGTCATGGGGCGGTAGCCGCGATTGGCAGCGAGGATCGCGATCACCATCGCGGTGTCGGCGAGCGCCATCAGGGCCTGGCCGCAGACCACGCCGCCGTTCCGGCACAGTCGCTCCGAAAACGGCATGCGCAGCAGCGCGCCCGGCTGCCAGTCCGGTACCTCTGCCGGCTGCGCATGCTCCATGCGCTCGACCGCGAGGTTGAGATCCTGGACCCAGGGCGCAAAAACCTCGCCGAGGATGCGTCGGGCGTCGGCGAGACCGAATTCGGCTTCTGGCTGCATTTGCATTGCTGTCGCGCTCTCCTGTGTTGCCGGATGTTTCGCCTCATTGTGCGCGCATCGGCGCGGCAAAGTCACCCGGTCTCGCGCCGGCCGCCTCGGCTTGAAAATGCCTGACTTGGCCCGATATGATGCCTCGCTCGGGTACGGGTGGATGATGTTGCGTCGGTGTGTCCTCGTCGTTTGCATGGCCGCGCTCGGTCTCGTGCTGAGCGGGTGCACCAAATGCGGTCCGATCTGGGACGACTGGCTGCATGCGCCCAAATCGTGCAGATCGGATCGGCTCTAGCGTGCCCATGCGGCCTTGGCCGGCTCCGGATCGCGACCGGGCTGCGACAAGAATGACACGGCGCGGGGCGATCCGCGCCTCATGGATGATCAAGGAGTGGACGATGAAGCTTTTCCGTTTGGCCGCGGTGCTGGCCGTGCTGGCGGGACCTGCCTACGCACAAATGCCCAACCTCAATTTGCTGCAGGAAGGGCCGGGCAAGACCCCCGAGGAGAAGGCTGCCGAGGCCGAGCGTGAAAAGGCCTACAAGGAAACGCTGAAGAAGATTCCGGATTCCAAGGTGTCCAACGATCCCTGGGGCGGCATGCGCTCCGATCCGCCGAAGCAGCCGGCGGCACCGAAGGCGTCGGCCGCAACCAGCGCGCCGAAGAAGACCAAGAGCGGCACGGCGGCCAACTGACCGCACGCTCCTTTCGGGGCGACACGACGCCTTTCGGACGGGACTCCTCTTGATCCGGCCCGCGCCCTACATTTGGCTCAGCGTAGCGCGTAGAGGAGGGCACGACATGGCCGATCGTCCGCGGGATCTCGCCGAGCGGATGGCGCGGCGGCGCAAGATGGCCGGCAAGCCGGGCCAGACGGCCGGCGACGGCTATCTACGCGAGACCTTCACGCTGCCGCGCGCGGCGGCGCGGGAAAGGGCGCAGGCCTTCTTCGCCCGCTACCCCAAGGCCGGCTATATGAGCGCGGTCGAGACCTGGCGCGAACTGCCCGGCGGCGACATCGAGTTCACCATGCGGCGGCTGCCCAGCGCGGACTGAGGCGAGGCTGATCCCGAAAGAGGCTGATCCCGAAAGGCCTTGCTAGTCGAAGGTTTCGGCGACGATGCGGATCCGGAACACCGGCTCCTTGGCCTCGTCCAGCAGCTCCATGTGCCATTCGGAATTTTCCCGGAGCTTGCGGGCAATGCCGGCGCTCATGTCGGCGCAGACATTGGTCATCTCCTTCCAGGCCGCATTGCGATCGGCGAATTCCGTCGCCTGCTCGGCGCAGCCGGAATAACGGCCGTTGCGGATTCGAAAGAAATAGAGCGGCATGGCCGGCACCGATCGCGCACATGATGCCTCGCCCCCAAGGCCCCTGGGCGCGCACAGTGCAATCTCAAACCACCGTCAGATCAATTCCGGGCGGCTACGGATCACGCCGCGCGGGACCCCCCTGGCGCTCTGCAGCGCATGAGTGCCCCGCCGTGGCCGATCTCGTTTGGCCGGTTCAAGCCGTCTTTCGCTCGATCGCCTTCAGCTCCCGATCGATGCGCAGCTGCACGCGCCGGATCGCCAGCAGGTCAATTTTCGTCTCGGTCTTGCCGGTCTTGACTTCCTCGCCGATGCGGAACTGCCACTGCCAGACTCCGGGAATCGCCGTCTTGGCCACGGTGAACTCGACGCCCCTGTGATTCATGGTCACCTCCCACGATTCACCTTCCTGCCTGCAAACATGTTGGCCGTCACAATATTCCGGAGACAAGCAAAATCTGCCGCAAGCCACGGATCACACGCGGGCGGGCGCTCGCGCTCCGTCGTTCTCCGACCATGAACAGAGTTCCTGAACTCCATCCCAAGTGCAGCCGGGCGACGGGCAAGGCGTGCCCGCAGGGTGGGATTCGAGAGCCCCTCGAGGCGACGGCATGTGCCTTGCTTGCCCGATGGATGGCAAGCAACCACGGACGCCCCATGCTCGGCATTCCCCGCCGCTATTCTCATTTCGTCTTCGGCATCATCCAGTCCGGACTGACCTCGCTGATCGCGGCGGGGATCGCTAGCTTTCCCGCAGGCAGCCTGATGATCTTCGTTCAGCACTGGATGCTGTCATGGCTGATCGCATGGGCCGCGATGCTGCCGGTCGTGCTGCTGGCGGCGCCCGCGATCCGCGCCTTCTCGCTGCGCCTGACCCAGGAGGAGCCGGACCCGCGTGCCGGCCGCCAGGCATGAAAAAGCCCCGCCTGGGGAGAGCCAAGCGGGGCAGAGAGTTATTGGAGGCTGAGGTGCTGGGCTGCAACACCATAGCCGAGCAACCCTAGCCGGCTCAGCTTACGACAGCCTGACGGGCGGCGGCCGTGTCTGCCCCGGCCTGACGGCCGTGTAGGTCGCGATCGAAAGGCCGCAGACTGGCCCCGCACCGGTCCCAATTTCGACATCCGTTCGCACCACTGCGGACACACCGGTCGGCAAGATTTTATCCGTTCGGCGCAGCCATGGGGGAAACGTGGCGCGCCGAAAACGGGGTGGCATCATGGATAACGTAGAGCGGTCATTCGCCGCCGCGACGGCGGCTGGCTTCGTCGTGCTGGTGATCGGCCTGGTGCTGCTGGCGGTGCTGTAGACGGGATACGCCTGCCGGGGCACGCCTCGACTTTCAAAAGATGGAAAACAACCCCATGCACAGTAGGGCGTTGGAAAATTCTGCTATTTGGTCAATGACCTACTGGTAGTATTTAGATACCGTAATCGCCCGCAATCGCCCTGCAGCCGAAGCAAGTCCCGACGGCGTGAGGGGATCGTCAGAATGAAGAAGTGGTGACCGCTCCCTGGCGGCCATCGTCTGCGAAGGTTGTCCCGGCGGCAGCACGGGCATCGTTCGACGGCGCAGCCCGTATCGGTTCTGAGGCCAGCGCGGGGCAAGCCCTAGTGAATCTTGATTTCGCCCAGGGGCAGACGCAGCTCCGCGGCGCGCTCTTCACGGTCCTTCTTGCGGAACTCGTTTTCCTTGCGCTCGAACTTCACCATCTCCTGCTGCGCCGCCTCCAGCAACGGATTGCGCCTGATCGCATCGTGGTTCGTGTTGTTGTCCGTCATGACTGAGGTCCCCAGAGTTGCGGTCCCATCCCCACAGAAGGCCCGAGACCGCCAAAAGGTTCGGTGCCGCAGGATTGCGGAAATATGACGGCGCGCGGGCGATGCGTCCTTGATGCGGGTCATTCTTCGCGGTGGGAGAGGGCACGCTGGCAAATCAGGACGTTCCGCGGCTTCTTGTTTTCAGCCACCCGATGATCGCTGGCGGCACGCACACTCCGGCAGCGACCAAGACGACAGTCCAATTGGCGAGTGCAAGAACGTGGGCCGCGGATATGGACACAATGAGTCCGATCGCGGCAGCCAACCACTGCGCCGGCGTGAAATCCGGACCTCTATTGATCGGCAAACCCATGAACATCCGCAGGGGAAAAGGAGCGCACCGGCGAACTGGAGATAGAATCGCGAGCGCCCGGAGGCAAGAAACGAAAGAGGCCAACCGAGGCGGCCCAGGCCGCTTCCCCTGCTACCAAGCTTCCAAATCCGCAAAAGAACATATTGCGAACCTGGAACAAATAGGGTACATTGCTTTTATCGCCGGCCCGCCTCTCAATCGTTTGTCCCCCTAGCGAATCCTCGCCATAAGGAGCACGACCCAATGTCCGCAACTGCCCTGCGTATCGTCGAAGGATCTTCCATGGACAAGAGTAAAGCTCTGGCCGCCGCGCTCTCTCAGATCGAGCGCCAGTTCGGTAAGGGCTCGGTGATGAAGCTCGGCAAGAACGACCGGTCGATGGACATCGAGGCGGTGTCCTCCGGTTCGCTCGGGCTCGATATCGCGCTCGGCATTGGCGGCCTGCCCAAGGGGCGCATCGTCGAGATCTACGGGCCGGAATCCTCGGGTAAAACCACGCTGGCGCTGCATACGGTGGCGGAAGCGCAGAAGAAGGGCGGCATCTGCGCCTTCATCGACGCCGAGCACGCGCTCGACCCGGTCTATGCCCGCAAGCTCGGCGTCAACATCGACGAGCTCCTGATCTCGCAGCCCGACACCGGCGAGCAGGCGCTGGAGATCTGCGACACCCTGGTGCGCTCCGGTGCGGTCGACGTGCTGGTGGTCGATTCGGTCGCGGCCTTGGTGCCGAAGGCCGAGCTCGAGGGCGAGATGGGCGATGCGCTACCGGGCTTGCAAGCCCGCCTGATGAGCCAGGCGCTGCGCAAGCTCACCGCCTCCATCAACAAGTCCAACACCATGGTGATCTTCATCAACCAGATCCGCATGAAGATCGGTGTGATGTACGGCTCGCCCGAGACCACCACCGGCGGCAATGCGCTGAAGTTCTACGCCTCCGTCCGCCTCGACATTCGCCGCATCGGCGCGATCAAGGAGCGCGACGAGGTGGTCGGCAACACCACCCGCGTCAAGGTGGTGAAGAACAAGCTGGCGCCGCCGTTCAAGCAGGTCGAGTTCGACATCATGTACGGCGAGGGCGTCTCCAAGATGGGCGAGATCCTCGATCTCGGCGTCAAGGCCGGCATCGTCGAGAAGTCCGGCGCCTGGTTCTCCTATGACAGCCAGCGCCTCGGCCAGGGCCGCGAGAATGCGAAAGCATTCCTGAAGGGCAACCCCGACATCACCGCCAAGATCGAGACCGCGATCCGCCAGAACTCCGGCCTGATCGCCGAGCAGATTTTGGCCGGCACGCCGGAGCGCGACGCCGACGGCGAGGAGCCGGCGGAGGAGTAAGACTTACCGCGAAGAGTTTTCGCGAGGAGCGGGCACTGAGGACGTTGAGTTGCCGACGTCTTCGGTGCCCGTTTCGTTTTGGGTAATATAAGAGATGCAGGATCAGTTCTTGAGACCGGGATCGCCGTGAGTTGGAATCAATCCGAGGTCATTGCCGCTCGCCAAATTATTATCGAGACGGCGAAAGGCATACTTGCGGGAAGCGTGTCTCCGGTCGAGGGTGCCAGAGCAATTGCACGACAAAGGTTCAAGGCACGCCTCGAAGATGATTCCGATATCATGCCCTTTGTCGGAGTTGATTCTGAGACCGAATCTTTGCCGATTGGACGCGAACGAGTGCACTGGCAGGCGCGCGCTCTCGCCGATCTCCAGGGCAAGATCGATGAATCCCAAGTATGGGCGCTCTCAGTCGCGAGGACCCATTGTCAGAGCCTCGTGGCCCGGTCGGGAAGCTTGATGCGTTGGCCTGACTGATAGGATCGTAGGGTGGATTTGCCGCAGTCGTAATCCACCACCGTGCGTCTCCGCGGAAGCTGAAGTGGTGGGTTACGCCGGCGGACTGCGCTTCGCGCAGCCGCCCGCTAACCCACCCTGTGAAGCCGTCACTCCGCCGCTTCCGCGTAATCGCTCACCGGCGGGCAGGAGCACACCAGATTGCGGTCGCCATAGACGTTGTCGACGCGGCCCACGGGGCTCCAGTATTTGTCGGTGCGCGAGACGCCGTCGGGGAAGCAGCCTTCGCTGCGGGTGTAGGCACGATTCCAGGCATCGTCGGCGATGTCGTGCACGGTGTGCGGGGCGTTGCGCAGTGGCGAGGCCTCGATCTTGAAGCGGCCGGCTTCGACCTCGGCGATTTCTTTGCGGATCGCGATCATGGCGTCGCAGAAGCGGTCGAGCTCCGCCTTGGATTCCGACTCGGTCGGCTCGATCATCAGCGTGCCCGGCACCGGGAAGCTCATGGTCGGGGCGTGGAAGCCGTAATCGATCAGGCGCTTTGCGATGTCGTCGACGGTGACGCCTGAGGTCGTCTTGAGCGGACGCGGGTCGATGATGCACTCATGCGCGACGCGGCCCTTGGCGTTCTTGTAGAGCACCGGGAAGTGCGGATCGAGGCGCGCTGCGATGTAATTGGCGTTGAGGATCGCGATCTCGGTGGCGCGCTTCAGGCCTTCGCCGCCCATCATCAAAATGTAGATGTAGGAGATGGTGAGGATCGAGGCCGAGCCGAACGGCGCGGCCGAGACCGGGCCGACCGGCGCATCGGCCTTCGTCGCGGGATGACCGGGGAGGAACGGGGCAAGATGTGCCTTGACGCCGATCGGGCCCATGCCCGGGCCTCCGCCGCCATGCGGGATGCAGAAGGTCTTGTGCAGGTTGAGATGGCTGACGTCGGCGCCGTAATCGCCGGGCCTGCTCAGGCCGACCTGGGCGTTGAGGTTGGCGCCGTCCAGATACACCTGGCCGCCATGGGCATGCACGATGTCGCAGATCTCGCTTATGTGCTCCTCGAACACGCCATGCGTCGAGGGATAGGTGATCATGACGGCAGCGAGATCGTTCGAATGCTTCTCCGCCTTGGCGCGGAGATCATTGACGTCGACGTCGCCGTTCTTCTCGCAGGCGACCACGACCACGTCCATGCCGACCATCGCGGCCGAAGCCGGGTTGGTGCCGTGGGCGGAGGAGGGGATCAGGCAGATCTTGCGATGGCTCTCTCCGCGTGCGGCGTGATAGCCGCGGATCGCAAGCAGGCCGGCATATTCGCCCTGCGCACCCGAGTTCGGCTGCAGCGAGATCGCGTCATAGCCGGTGATGTCGCACAGCCATTTTTCCAGCCGCGCGAACAGCGCGTGATAGCCCTTGGCCTGCTCGCGCGGGACGAACGGGTGCAGCGAGGCGAACTCCGGCCAGGTCAGCGGCATCATCTCGGTGGTCGCGTTCAGCTTCATGGTGCAGGAGCCGAGCGGGATCATGGCGCGGTCGAGCGCGAGGTCGCGATCTGAGAGCTTGCGCATGTAGCGCAGCATCTCGGTTTCCGAGCGATGCGCGTGGAAGACGGGATGGGTGAGGAAAGCGGTGGAGCGCTTCAAGCCGTCCGGCAGCGCCTCGCGCGTCGCTGCGTCGATCTCGGCATAGGCGAGGGTGCCGCCGAAGGCGCGCCAGACAGCCTCGACGGTCGCCGGCGTCGTGGTCTCGTCGAGCGCGATACGCAAGGTGCCATCGCCAAGGCCGAGATTGATCTTCTCGGCGGTCGCGCGCGCGACGATCTCGTCGCGTTTGGCGCCGGCATCGACTGTCACCGTATCGAAGAAGCTGTCGGATTGCGGCGCGAAACCGAGCTTGCGCAAGCCCGCCGCGAGCACGGCGGTGCGGCGGTGCACGTTGCGGGCGATCTGCGTCAGGCCCTCGGGCCCATGATAGACCGCGTACATCGCGGCGATCACGGCGAGCAGCACCTGCGCGGTGCAGATGTTGGAGGTCGCCTTTTCGCGGCGGATGTGCTGCTCGCGGGTCTGCAGCGCGAGGCGATAGGCCGGCATCCCGCGCGAATCCACGGAGAGGCCGACGATGCGGCCGGGCAGCGAGCGCTTCAGCGCATCGCGCACCGCCATATAGGCCGCGTGCGGTCCGCCATAGCCCATCGGCACGCCGAATCGCTGTGCCGAGCCGATCGCAATGTCGGCGCCGAGCTCGCCGGGTGAGGCGAGCAGGGGCAGCGCCAGGAGGTCGGCAGCAACGATGGCGAGCGCGCCCTTGGCCTTGAGCGCCGCGATCGCGGGCCTGAGGTCGCGCAATGCGCCCGAGGTTCCCGGATATTGCAGCAGCGCGCCGAGCACGTCTGATTTGTCGAGATCGGTGAGGGGATTGCCGACGATCAGATTCCAGCCGAGCGGCTCGGCGCGGGTGCGCATCACCGCCAGCGTCTGCGGATGCACGTCCTTGTCCACGAAGAAGGCCTTTGCCTTCACCTGCGAGTGCCGCTCGGCGAGCGCCAAGGCTTCGGCCGCCGCGGTTGCCTCATCGAGCAGCGAGGCGTTGGCGATATCGAGCCCGGTGAGGTCACAGATCATGGTCTGGAAGTTGAACAGCGCCTCCAGCCGGCCCTGGCTGATCTCGGGCTGGTAGGGCGTATAGGCCGTGTACCAGGCCGGGTTCTCCAGGATGTTGCGCTGGATCACCGCGGGCAGGATCGTGCCGGAATAGCCCTGGCCGATCAGCGAGGTGAAGACCTGGTTCTGTGCTGCGAGCTCGCCCATATGCGCGATCGCCTCGGTTTCGCTCAAGGCCTTGCCGAGATCGAGCGGGGCGGCCTGCCGGATCGAGGCCGGCAGCGTCTCCGCCATCAGCGCATCGACACTCTTGGCGCCGACGGCCTCCAGCATGGCGGTGACATCGCGCGCGGAGGGGCCGATGTGGCGGCGAACGAACGAGGTGGCGGTGTCGCCGTTGGACTTGCGGTGCGCGGTCATCATGGGTCCTCGCTTTAGATTTCGCTGTCGCCGTCATGCCCCGCGCAGGCGGGGCATCCAGTAAACGCAGGCGTTTCGGTTAGGGCCGATGGGCCGCGGCGTACTGGATCGTCCGCCTTCGCGGACGATGACAGTGAGTGTGTGGTGATGGCTCGGCTCATATCCTCACGCCGTGTGTGCCTTGTAGGCGGCTTCATCCATGAGGCCGCCGAGCTCGCTTTTGTCGGCAATCTTGATCTTGAAGAACCAGGCCGCGCCCTGCGCATCCGAATTGACCAGCGCCGGCTCGGCGGCCAGAGCTTCGTTGGTCTCGATCACGTCGCCGGAGATGGGCGCATAGACGTCGGAGGCGGCCTTCACCGATTCCACGACGGCGGCGGCTTCCGCCTTCTTCAAGCTGCGGCCGATCTTGGGCAGCTCGACGAACACGACATCGCCGAGCTGCTGCTGGGCGTAGTCGGTGATGCCGACGGTAGCGGTATCGCCGTCGATGGCGAGCCATTCATGGTCGGAAGTGTACAGCGTCGTGGTCATTGTCTTGTCCTCAGCGTTTGTAGGTGTTTTTCACGAAGGGCATGGCGGCGACCTGCACGGCTAAGCGCTGGCCGCGCACTTCGGCGAAGAGTTTCGTGCCGAGCGCGCTTAAGTTGGTGGGCACGTAGCCCATCGCGACCGGCGCGCTCAGGCTCGGGCCGAAACCGCCCGAGGTGACCTTTCCGATCGGCTCGCCGCCCGCGCTGTCGGCAAACAGCAGCGCGCCCTCGCGCACTGGCGCGCGGCCTTCGGCCCGCAGGCCGACGCGGCGGCGGGATGCGCCGCCATCGAAATGGGCGAGGATCGTCTCGGCGCCGGGGAAACCGCCGGCGCGGGCGCCGCCGCTGCGGCGGCTTTTCTGCACCGACCATTCCAGCGCGGCCTCGACCGGCGTGGTGGCGGTGTCGATGTCGTGGCCATACAGGCAGAGCCCGGCTTCCAGCCGCAGGCTGTCGCGGGCGCCGAGGCCGATCGGCAGCACGTCGGGATTGTCGAGGAGCATCCTGGCAAGGCGCTCGGCGTCGCCAGCCGGAACCGAGATCTCAAAACCGTCCTCGCCGGTGTAGCCGGAGCGCGAGACGAAGCATTTGATGCCGGCGATCTCATGCGGGCCGGCGTCCATGAACTTCATGGCCGGCGCCTCTGCACAAAGTTTGCCCAGCACCGCTTCCGCCTTCGGGCCCTGCAGCGCAATCAGCGCGCGGTCGGCCAGCTGCTCGATGATGCACTCGCCAGACAGATTCGCGCGCAGATGCGCCTCGTCCGCGTCCTTGCAGGCGGCGTTGACGACCAGGAACAGGTGATCGCCGAAATTGGCGACCATCAGGTCGTCGAGAATGCCGCCGTCCGCATTGGTGAACTGGGCATAGCGCTGCCGCCCCTCGGCGATCGCCACGATGTCCTGCGGCACCAGCCGTTCCAGCGCGCGGGCGGCGTCCGCGAGCTTGCCGGATTTCGGCCGCAGCGCGATCTGGCCCATATGAGAGACGTCGAACAGGCCGGCGGCTGCCCGGGCATGAAGATGCTCCTTCAGCACGCCCGCGGGGTACTGCACGGGCATGTCGTAGCCCGCGAACGGCACCATCTTGCCGCCCAGGGACACATGGAGGCTGTAGAGGGGGGTGCGTTTCAGGGAGTCTTGGTTGTGCGCTAGCATCTTAAGGGGCCCTCGGCGGTTCCCGGGGAGGATTCCCCGTGGAAGCCAGTCGAAGCCCCATCTGTCGCTGTGCCTGAGAGTATTATCCCGTCGGCGGGTGCCACCCGGGTTTCAAGCCCGTCGGCGCCTCTTTCCAGATGCTGTCAAAGCCACGCGGTCCTTTTGCCTGAGAGTTTCCGGGGCGGTTGCTCCTTCGGCGCCGGCTACCTAAAGCCGGTCTCTCCCGACGTGGCCGTACGATACAGATGGGTAGAGACCACAGCGCGGCCAAGCCTGTCAACGCGACTTCTGTCGCTTTCAACCGGATTGCGCGGCTGCGGCAACCCTCTGATCTCCTTGCACAGTTTCTGGACAGCGAAGCTGGCCTTGTCTAAAAGCGCTTCTGTCCGCAGATATCAGCCTTAACGTCCGGTTTGGACGGCGAGAAGCGGGCCCAAGCATACCCGATTGGATGAACATGAGCGGCGTCAACGAGATCAGGTCGACCTTTCTGAACTTCTTTGCCGAGAACGGCCACGAGATCGTGCCGTCCTCGCCACTCGTGCCGCGCAACGATCCGACGTTGATGTTCACCAATGCCGGCATGGTGCAGTTCAAGAACGTCTTCACCGGCGTCGAGAAGCGGCCCTATCAGCGCGCCACCACGTCGCAGAAATGCGTGCGCGCCGGCGGCAAGCACAACGACCTCGACAATGTCGGCTACACCGCGCGCCATCTCACCTTCTTCGAGATGCTCGGCAATTTCTCGTTCGGCGACTATTTCAAGGAGCGCGCGATCGAGCTTGCCTGGAAGCTGATCACCTCAGAGTTCGGGCTGAAGAAGGACAAGCTGCTCGTCACGGTCTACCACACCGACGACGAGGCGCACGGGCTCTGGAAGAAGATCGCCGGCTTCTCCGATGACCGCATCATCCGCATCCCGACCTCGGACAATTTCTGGGCGATGGGCGACACCGGCCCGTGCGGCCCGTGCTCGGAGATCTTCATCGACCGCGGCGAGCACATCTGGGGCGGCCCTCCGGGCTCGCCGGAGGAGGACGGCGACCGCTTCCTCGAATTCTGGAATCTGGTGTTCATGCAGTTCGAGCAGGTGACGAAGGAGGAGCGCCAGCCGCTGCCGCGTCCCTCGATCGACACCGGCATGGGCCTGGAGCGCATGGCCTGCATCCTCCAGGGCGTCGAGAGCGTGTTCGAGACCGACCTGTTCAAGAACCTGATCGATGCCACCGCGTCCGCGCTCGGCACCGGGCCGACCGAGCAGACCGTGGCCTCGTTCCGTGTCATCGCCGACCACTTACGCTCCTCGGCGTTCCTGGTCGCGGATGGCGTGCTGCCCTCGAACGAGGGCCGCGGCTACGTGCTGCGCCGGATCATGCGCCGCGCGATGCGCCATGCGCAGCTGCTGGGCGCGAAGGAGCCCTTGATGCACCGCCTGGTCTGGGCGCTGGTGCGCGAGATGGGCCAGGCCTATCCCGACCTGATGCGCGCGGAGAATCTGATCGAGGAAACGCTGCGGCTGGAAGAGAGCCGCTTCCGCAAGACGCTGTCGCGCGGCTTGGCCATCCTCGACGAGAAGAGCGCTTCCTTAAAGAAGGGCGACATGTTCGACGGCGACGTCGCCTTCACGCTGTACGACACCTACGGCTTCCCGCTCGACCTGACGCAGGACGCGCTGAAGTCGCGCGGCATCGGCGTCGACCAGGCTGCCTTCACCGACGCGATGGAGCGCCAGAAGGCCAAGGCGCGCGAGTCCTGGAAAGGCTCGGGCGAAGCGGCTTCTGAAGCGATCTGGTTCCCGCTGCGCGAAAAACTCGGGGCCACCGAATTCCTGGGCTACGAGACCGAGAGTGCCGAGGGCGTTGTCTCCGCACTGGTCAAGGATGGCCAGGAGGTCACGGGCCTCAAGGCCGGCGAGACGGGCGCGATCGTGCTGAACCAGACACCGTTCTATGCGGAGTCCGGCGGCCAGGTCGGCGACACCGGCGTGCTCTCGGGCGAGGGCGGACTCAAATTCCGCGTCACCGATATGCAGAAGAAGCTCGGCGATCTCTTCGTCCACATCGGCACGGTGGAGAGTGGGGAGCTGAAGCTCGGCGCTGCGCTGCAGCTCGAGGTCGATCATTCGCGCCGCTCCTCGATCCGCGCGCATCACTCGGCGACGCATCTGATTCACGAGGCGCTGCGCCAGGTGCTCGGCGACCACATCGCCCAGCGCGGCTCGCTGGTCGCGCCCGACCGCCTGCGCTTCGACTTTGTGCATCCCAAGCCGATCACGGCGGAGGAGCTGTCCCGCGTCGAGGACATCGCCAACGACGTCGTGCTGGAGAACGACGAGGTCACCACGCGTATCATGGGCGTCGACGAAGCCCGCGAGGCCGGCGCGCGCGCCCTGTTCGGCGAGAAATATGGCGACGAGGTCCGCGTCGTCTCGATGGGCAGGACCGCGCGCGAGCGCGGCGCCAACGCGCTCGGCTGGTCGGTCGAGCTCTGCGGCGGCACCCACGTGAAGCGCACCGGCGACATCGGCCTGATCACGCTGACGAGCGAGAGCGCGGTTGCCTCGGGCGTGCGCCGCATCGAGGCGTTAACGGGCAACTACGCGCGAAAACACGCCAACGACACCATGGCGCTGGCGAAGACCGCGGCGAACGAGCTGCGGACCTCTCTCGACGACGTGCCGGCGCGCATCGCCGCGCTGATGGAGGAGCGCAAGAAGCTGGAGCGCGAGCTCTCCGACGCCCGCAAGAAGCTCGCCATGGGCGGCGGCGCGTCCGCGGGCAGCAACGGCGCAGCCGCGGGCGTGCGCGAGGTCGGTGACGTCAAGCTGATGGCGCGTGCCGTGGAAGGCATCGAGATGAAGGATCTCAAGAGCCTCGCCGATGACGGCAAGAAGCAGATCGGCTCGGGCGTCGTCGCCATCGTCGGCGTCACCGAGGACGGCAAGGCCGGTGTCGTGGTCGGCGTGACGCAAGACCTCACCGCGCGCTTCAACGCCGTCAATTTGGTGCGCATCGCCTCCGAAGCGCTCGGCGGCAAGGGCGGCGGCGGCCGGCCCGACATGGCCCAGGCCGGCGGCCCTGACGGCGCCAAGGCGGCGGCGGCGCTGTCGGCGATCGAAAAAGCGATGGCAGGCGCTTAAAGGCCCATGCGCCTCGTTCCGCGAGGACGTGGGCTTCGCGATCCCGAGCTTCGGGATCGCCTCTACGAATTGCTGGAGCACGATCCCTTGGCCTATTCGGTCGGGTCGCGCTTCATCCAGCTCATCATCGGCGTCATCGTGCTCAACGTGGCCGCGATGGTCCTCGCCTCGGTGCCGGAGCTCGACGCGCGGTTCGATGTGCTGTTCAGCGCGATCGCCGTCCTCGCCGTCATCGTGTTCGCGCTCGAATATCTGGCACGGCTGTGGACCGTGGCGGGTCACACGCCGCGCAAGGGCTCAGCGTTGTCCGACCGGCTGGGCTATGTCTTCTCGGCGCTCGGCATCATCGACCTCATGGCGTTCCTGCCGGCCGCAATCGTGCTCGCCACGGGCCGGCACGCGACGCTGGCCGGGCTCGGCGTGCTGCCGTTCTTCAAGCTGATCCGCTATTCGCCGGCGATGCGTTCGCTGCTCGCCGCGGTGCATGCCGAGCGGCGCGCGCTGATCGGCTGCATCGTCATCCTGATCGGCGCGGTCTTGACCTTCGCCTCGCTGCTCTATGTCGTCGAGCGCGACGTGCAGCCGGACAAGCTCGGCACCATCCCGCAGGCGATGTGGTGGGCGATCGTGACGCTCGGCACCGTCGGCTATGGCGACGTCGTGCCGGTGACGCCGCTCGGCAAGTTCATCTCGACTTTCGCGATCATCAGCGGCTTCGCCATGATCGCGCTTCCGGTCGCGATCATCTCCTCGGCGTTCGCCGAAGAGGTGAGGCGGCGCGATTTCGTCGTCACCTGGGGCATGCTGGCGCGGGTGCCGCTGTTCTCGCATCTAGCGGCCGCGGAAATCGCCGACATCATGCGGCTCTTGCGGGCACGCACGATCGAGCAGGGCGAGATCCTGGTGCGGCGGGGCGATGTCGCCTCGTCGATGTATTTCATCACCGCCGGCGAGGTCGAGATCGCGCTGCCGAGCCAGCAGGTGCGCCTTGCCGATGGCACCTTCTTCGGCGAGATCGCGCTCTTGCACAAGACCAAGCGCAGCGGCACCGTGACGGCGACGCGCAAGACGCGGCTGCTCGTGCTCGACGCCCAGGATTTTCACGCCTTGATCGCGCGCATGCCGACGCTGGCCGAGCACGTCCACACCACCGCCAAGGCGCGGCTCGCCGACAGCGGCGATCTCGCGGCGGCGGAGCTGGCGCAGGCGGAGAAGGAAGGCGGAGCGGGCTGAGGCCGACGCGCGTACCTTCGAAGATATAGGGAGTGGCCAACGCCGCCTCCGCTGTCGTCGTCCGGCTTGACCGGACGACCCAGTATTCCAGAGGCGGCGGTGAGTCAGCCGATGGGCTGCGGCGTACTGGATGCCCCGGTCAAGCCGGGGCATGACAGTTGGCTTTTAAGCCGCCAGCTCCTTGGTCAGGTTCTCGGCGACCTTGTCGAGGAAGCCGGTGGTCGAGAGCCAGCGCTGGTCGGCGCCGACCAGGAGCGCGAGGTCCTTGGTCATGTAGCCGGCCTCGACGGTGTCGACGCAGACCTTCTCCAGCGTGTTCGCGAACTTGGCGAGCTCGGCATTGTTGTCGAGCTTGGCGCGGTGCGACAGGCCGCGCGTCCAGGCGAAGATCGACGCGATCGAGTTGGTCGAGGTCTCCTTGCCCTTCTGGTGCTCGCGGTAGTGGCGGGTCACCGTGCCGTGGGCGGCTTCGGCTTCCACGGTCTTGCCGTCCGGGGTGAGCAGCACCGAGGTCATCAGGCCGAGCGAGCCGTAGCCCTGCGCGACCGTGTCGGACTGCACGTCGCCGTCGTAGTTCTTACAGGCCCAGACATAGCCGCCGGACCACTTCAGCGCCGAGGCGACCATGTCGTCGATCAGGCGGTGCTCGTAGGTCAGGCCCTTGGCGTCGAACTCCTTCTTGAACTCCTTGTCGAAGATCTCCTGGAAGATGTCCTTGAAGCGGCCGTCATAGACCTTGAGAATCGTGTTCTTGGTCGAGAGATAGACCGGGTAGCCGCGCAGCAGGCCGTAGTTGAAGGAGGCGCGGGCGAAATCGATGATGGAGTCGTCGAGATTGTACATCTCCATGGCGACGCCGGCGCCGGGCGCCTTGAACACTTCCTTCTCGATCACGGTGCCATCCTCGCCGACGAACTTCAGCGAGAGGGTGCCCTTGCCCGGGAACTTGATGTCGGTGGCGCGGTACTGGTCGCCATAGGCGTGGCGGCCGATGATGATCGGCTTGGTCCAGCCGGGAACCAGGCGCGGCACGTTCTTGCAGATGATCGGCTCGCGGAAGATGCAGCCGCCGAGGATGTTGCGGATGGTGCCGTTCGGCGACTTCCACATCTGCTTGAGGTTGAACTCCTTCACCCGGGCTTCATCAGGGGTGATGGTGGCGCACTTCACGCCGACGCCGACCTTCTTGATCGCCTCGGCGGCGTCGATGGTGACCTGATCGTTGGTGTGGTCGCGGTGCTCCATGCCCAGGTCGAAATACATCAGCTCGACATCCAGGAACGGGTTGATCAGCTTGTCCTTGATGTACTGCCAGATGATCCGGGTCATCTCGTCGCCATCGAGCTCGACGACGGGATTGGATACCTTGATTTTTGCCATGATCGGGGAAGCCTCTTGGGAACGGCGCTGATGGTGCGCCACGGGAATATCCGCCGCCTCTTAGCACCCAGACGCGGCGGGCGAAAGCCAAGGGATTATGCACTTTTAGCTCATCCAGCTTCCCCAGACGGGGAGCGGCCAACCGCCCCGCAGCCGGGTCCGGGCTCACGTTCCCAGCGAGATTCAAAAGTCGAATCCAACCCGTTATTTCCCTTGAGAATTTCGTCAGGACAGGCAAACGACAGGCGGGCAGCGCCCAGGCTGGCCGGTGGCCGGCTTGAATCAATTCCTAAGCCGGCCTTGCCAAGGCCTTGAGAGACAGTGTGAAAGCGAAGCGAGATGTCGGGGACTGATAGAAGCAAGGCGGGCCTTTCCCTCGACGGACCCATCGTCATCCTGGTCGAGCCGCAGCTGGGTGAAAACATCGGCATGGCCGCACGCGCCATGGGCAATTTCGCGCTCGGCGCCTTGCGCATCGTCAACCCCCGGGACGGCTGGCCCAACATCGCGGCACAGCGGGCCGCCGCCGGAGCTGACCACATTCTGGAGAAGGTCGAATTGTTCGACACGGTGGAGCAGGCGGTCGCCGACCTCGACCTGCTGTTCGCCACCACGGCTCGTCCCCACGACCAGGCCAAGCCCGTGGTCGGGCCGGCGGCCGCAGCGAGCGAGATCGCCGGGCACGTCGCGACCGGCGGCAGGTGCGGCATCCTGTTCGGCCGGGAGCGCTGGGGCCTGACCAACGAGGAGGTCGCGCTCTCCAACCGCATCATCACCTTCCCGGTCAATCCGGGCTTCGCCTCGCTCAACCTCGCCCAGGCCGTGCTGCTGATCGGCTATGAATGGTTCAAGCTGGCGACCTCAGGCGCGCTGCCGCATGCCATGCCTGAAAGATCCGAGCGCGCCTCGCAGCACCAGATGCAGGCCTTCTTCGACAATCTCGTGCGCGAGCTCGACAAGGTCGAATTCCTGCGCCCGGCCGAGAAGCGCGACACCATGCTGGTGAACCTGCGCAACATCTTCAGCCGGATGGAGCCGACCAAGCAGGACATGCACACCCTCCATGGAGTCGTCATGGCGATCGCGGAGGGACGCAAGGGCCCGGCCAAGGGCGGCGTGCTCGACGGCGCGCAGGCGACGCGCCTGCGTGCGCTCTTGGCCGAGCACGGCCAGGGCGGCGGCGTGCCTGACAGCGGCTCGACCGTGCGCGGCCTCGCTCGGCTGCTCCGTCGCAACCCCACTGACGCCGAGCGGCTGCTCTGGCAGGCCCTGACCCGTGACCGCCGCTTCGCCGGCCAGTTCAAGCGCCAGACCCCGGTGGGGCGCCATATCCCGGACTTCGTCTCGTTTCCGCACCGGATCGCGATCGAACTGGTGAACCCGGGCGAGGGGGAGGCGATCGCCGCGGACCGTGCGTCGCGGCGGGCGTGGTTGGAAGCGCGGGACTATCGGGTGCTCGACATTCGCGCGGCGGATGTCGAGCGCGATCTGGAGGCGGAGCTGGAGCGGCTGCAGGGGATGATGGCGCAAGAGTCGTAGCTCTTGTAGCCCGGATGAGCGAAGCGATATCCGGGGAAAGGTCCCGCATGTCGCTTCGCTCATGCGGGCTACGGGATGGGCGCGTTCACACCGCCTCCAGCTGATCCGCTACGCGCTTCTTCTTCGCCTTCGTCTGACCGAGCAGGGGCCCCGCCGTGAGCGCCGCCGTATCCGCCACGCCTGGATCGCGCGAGATCATCGCTGCGACGATGGCGCCGTCGATGATGAGGCCGAGCTGATGCGCCAGCACGGCAGGCTCGCTCGAGCCAAGCTCGCCGGCGAGCTTCTCGATGTGGCCGAGCACGATCTTCTTGTGCTTCAGTGCGATGTTGCGAAACTGCTTTGCGTCCTTGTCGTGCTCGCCGACGGCGTTGATGAAGGGGCAGCCGTAGAAGCGCTCCTCGGCAAACCAGCTCTTCAGCGCCGGGAAGATGCGCGTGAGCTTGGTCTGCGCATCGCCGCCGCCTGCTTCCATGGCGCCGATGAACCATTCGCGCCACTGTTTGCCTTCGCTCTCCAGCACGGCGTTGACGAGATTGGTCTTGGAGCCGAACAATTTATAGAGCGTGGTCTTCGCGGTGCCGGCCTCCTCGATGATCGCATCGATGCCGGTGGCGTTGATGCCGTTCTTGCAGAACAGGTGCGTCGCGGCACTGAGCAGGCGCCCGCGCGCGGATTCGTCGTCGCCGGCACCGGCGTGCGGTGAATTCTTCTTGGATGACGTCTTTGCCATGAGCGCCAACTTAATCGTAGCCGCGTCACATCAGCAAGCCGCATCTGTTCGGCGCTGAAAAGATTCGCATGGCAGAGCGCATCTGCATCGCCTTTGAGCAAAGGGCGGCTGATCAATCCGCAGGCAGCGACGCTTAAGCGGCTCCAATGTTTCGCATTTCGCTTTTGGCCTCGTCTGGCACGCTCCATGCAGGGAAACAGACCGTTCGGTATCCTACCGATTTCCACTTCTGCCAGGGAGAAGACTGATGACTGCCGTCGTCCAAAAGACAGTGCTGACGGGTTGCCTCGCGCCCATCGACAAGAACGGGCTCGAGCAACTGATTGCCAATGGCAAGGCAAATCCGAAGGTCATCAAGACCTTGAAGTGCAAGACGGTCGCGGAGGGAAAATTCCGCCACGCCAACTACATCCGCAATCTGCCGCCCTACATCGTCGACGAGCCGCCGGGGCTGCTGGGCGACGACACTGCGCCCAATCCGTCCGAAGCTTCGCTTGCCGCGCTCGGCTCGTGCCTCGCGGTCGGCCTGCACGCCAACGCCGTGCACCGCGGCTGGATCGTCAACAAGCTCGAGCTGGAGCTCGAAGGCGATCTCAACATCACCGCGGTCTGGGGCACCGGCGACACCTCCGACAAGCCGGTCGGCTTCACGGATGTCCGTGTCAAGGTCGACATGGAATGCGAGGGCATCTCGCCGGACGAGATCAACGCGCTGGTCGCCCATGTCAAGAAATGGTCGCCGGTCGCCAACACCTTCACCCGCCCCGTCAATCTCGAGGTCGGCATCTAGCAGCGGCAACAGGACACAGGGTGCGGGAGACGATCATGGGTTCACTGGCTTTATCACGGGCCGAAGTTCTGGATCAGCCCGCACCGTCCATTGCGGGCGAGGTGGCGCGGATCGCGCGCGAGCAGCTCGCGCCGCTTGCCGCCGGCATCGACGACGGATCGGTCTATCCGGCCGAGGTGCTGCGCAAGTTCGGTGCGGTCGGCGCGTGGGGCAGTCACGTGCCTCACGAGGGGCCCGCCGATCTGCGCTGCGCGATCCAGGCGATGGCGGTGATCGGCGAGGTCTGCGGGGCTACGGCCTTCATGGCATGGTGCCAGAACACGCTGGTCTGGTACGCGGCGAACTCGACCAATCTGAAGCTGGCCAAGCGTTTTGGAGATGCGTTCTCAACCGGACGCGCGCTCGGCGGCACCGGCCTGTCCAACCCGATGAAGAGCTTCTTCGGCATCGAGAAGCTCAAGCTGAAGGGAAAGAAGGTCGAGGGCGGCTATATCGTCCGCGGCGCGCTGCCCTGGGTCTCCAATCTCGGCCCCGATCATTTCTTCGGCACGATTTTCGAGCGCGAGGATGATCAGGGCATCGCAAGGGGCGAGCCCGGCACGGTCATGTTCCTGGCCGACTGCTCCGACCCCGCGATCACGCTGACGCCATGCAAGCCATTCCTCGCCATGGACGGCACCGGCACCTATGGCGTGCAGTTCCGCGACGCCTTTGTCCCCGATGAGCTGATCCTCGCCGATCCCGCCGGGCCCTTCGTGAAGAAGATCCGCGCCGGCTTCATCCTGCTTCAGGCCGGCATGGCGCTCGGCCTCATCAAGGATTGCATCAACATCATGGGCGAGGTTGGCAATCCTCTCGGCCATATCAACCGCTATCTGCCGCAGCAGCCGGTGCATTTCCGCGATCTCGCTGCCGAGCTCGAGGCCGAGACCATGGCGCTGGCGCGCGATCCCTACAACGCGGAGGAGACCTACTGGCGCAAGGTGATCGCGCTTCGGCTGCGCGCCGGCGATGCCAGCGTCGCGGCGGCGCATGCGGCGATGCTGCATTGTGGCGCGCGCGGCTACCTGAAGAGCCACCGCGCGCAGCGGCGTCTGCGCGAGGCCTATTTCGTCGCGATCGTCACGCCTGCCACCAAGCAGCTGCGCAAGATGCTCGCCGACAGCTGAGTTTTTGCGAGTCCACCCCGAAGACCACCTAACCTCAACGGAGAGGCTGCCAATGACGGACGTTCTGATCTCTGCCAGCGAACTTGCCGATCTCTTGAAGACCGAGCCGTGTGTCGTGATCGACACCCGCAATCCCGACGCCTACGGCGCCGGGCATCTGCCCGACGCCGTGAACGTGCACGACATCTTCACCTTCCTCGCCACCTCGACGCCCGAGGGTATCAGCGAGCTGAAGACCAAATTCGCCGACGCGTTCGGCGCCGCCGGTCTCTCCGGCAAGGAAACGGCCGTGGTCTACGAGCAGTCGATGAATTCCGGCTTCGGTCAGTCCTGCCGCGGCTATTATCTGCTCACCATGCTCGGCTATCCCAAGGTGAAGGTGCTGCACGGCGGCTTCGACGCCTGGGCAGCCGCGGGCTTGCCGGTGACGAAGGACGTTCCGGCCCCAGTGAAGGCCTCGTTCCCGATCGTGCCTGAAGCGGGCGAGATCCTGATCGATGCCAAGACCATGCTCGCCGCCGTCGGCAAGCCCGGCATCGCGATCCTCGACGTGCGCGACGTCGATGAGTGGATCGGTGACAGCTCTTCTCCTTATGGGAAGGATTTCTGCCCGCGCAAGGGCCGCATCCCCGGCGCGGTGTGGCTGGAATGGTACCGCATGATGAAGCCGACTGCCGATGGCCCGCGCTTCAAGTCAAAGGATGAAATCCTGGCCGAATGCGCCACCGTCGGCATCTCGCAGACGACGCCGGTGTACCTCTACTGCTTCAAGGGCGCGCGCGCCTCGAACACGTTCCTGGCGCTGAAGAACGCCGGCGTGAAGGACGTGCGGATGTATTTCGGCTCCTGGAACGAATGGTCGCGCGATCCGTCGCTGCCGATCGAGCAGGGCTTGCCGATCGCATCTGATGTGACGACCAAGGCGGCGTGAGTGTCGCGCGTCGACCGTAGTGCTGGTTCACCTCTCCCCGACGGGGAGAGGTCGGATTGCTATGGCGCGCAATTGCGCGCTGAGCAATCCGGGTGAGGGGCCGCCGCGTTCGGTGAGCCTGTAACCCCTCACCCGGATCGCATCTTTCGATGCGATCCGACCTCTCCCTACGGGAGAGGTGTCGCCTCGGCTCGCATCGATTCAACCAAAGCTCAACCCTGATCAACTGTTCACGCCTGGTCGCGGACGAGGCGTGATCCCCAGCGCCTTGATCCGCGAGGCGAGCGTGGTCGGCTTGATGTCGAGCATCTCGGCCGCGCCGCCGGGGCCAAAGACTTTTCCGGCGCAGGCCTCGAGCGCGGCCAGGATGTTGGCGCGCTCGTGGTCGCGCATTTCCGACGACGTCATGACGGCGGGACGCGCGTCGAGCTTCTGGCGGGTGGCACCGCTAGGCGCTTGCGCGCCGGAGGCGTCAGGCAGATCGATGCGCAGGCGGCCGTTCTGCGACAGGATCGCGGCGCGCTCGATCACGTTCTGCAGTTCGCGGACATTGCCGGGCCAGTCATAGCGGGTGAGCCGCCGCGCATCGCCTTCCGACAGGCGCAAATTCGACTTCAGCGCCTTGCTCTCGCGCGTCAGGAAATGCTGCGCGAGCAGGGGAATGTCCTCGCGCCGCTCGCGCAAAGGCACGGTCTCGATCGGGAAAACGTTGAGGCGGAAATAGAGGTCCTCGCGAAACCGGCCGCGCTGCACCTCCTGCTTGAGATCGCGGTTGGTCGCGGCGATGACGCGGACGTCAACCGCGCGGGTGCGCTCCTGGCCGACGCGCTCGAAATTCCCCTCCTGCAATACGCGCAGCAGCTTGCCTTGCAATTCGAGC
This sequence comes from Bradyrhizobium forestalis, assembly GCF_002795245.1. GTDB lineage: Bacteria > Pseudomonadota > Alphaproteobacteria > Rhizobiales > Xanthobacteraceae > Bradyrhizobium > Bradyrhizobium forestalis. The sequence goes on from NZ_PGVG01000004.1 coordinate 96,544, forward strand.
GGTATCTCGCCGACCTCGTCGAGGAACAGCGTGCCGCCGTCGGCGAGCTCGAAGCGGCCGATACGGTCGCGGGTTGCGCCGGTGAAGGCGCCGCGGACATGGCCGAAGAACTCGCTCTCGAACAACTCGCGCGGGATCGCGGCGCAGTTGACGCGGATCAGCGGCCGGTCGCTGCGGGTGGAATCCTCGTGGATGGCGCGCGCGATCAGCTCCTTGCCGGTGCCGGATTCGCCGTTGATCATCACCGCCGCCGTCGTCGGTGCCACCAGCTTGACCTGCCGCAGCGTCTTCTGGATCGCCTCGCTTTGACCGATGATGCCGCGCGGATTGGTCTCGATGCGGATTTCCTCCTGGAGATAGGCGTTTTCCAGCTCCAGCCGCTCGCGCAGACGGTCGACCTCGGCAAGGGCGGCGTGCAGCTTCTCGTCGGCCTCGCGGCGCTGGCTGACGTCGCGAAACACCACGACGGCGCCGACGACGACACCGCGATCGCGGATCGGCGTTGAGGTGTATTCGACCCAGGCCGGCGAGCCGTCCTTGCGCCAAAACACCTCGCCGTCGACCTGGTGCACGGCGCCGTCGCGGAACGCCGCATAGATCGGACAGTCATGGTTGTGATAGTGCCGGCCGTCGTGATGGGTGTGGTGGACGATCGGATGGATCTCCTTGCCGACCAGCTCTTCCGCCGTCCAGCCCAGCATGCGCTCGGCCGCGGGATTGACGAAGGTGGTCTTGCCTTCCGCGTTCACGCCATAGATGCCTTCACCGGCGGCGCGCAGGATCAGCTGGTTCTCGCGCTCGATGTCCTGGAACACGCGCTCGACGCGCTGCCAGGTCGTGATGCCGCCGCGCATATGATCTTCGGCGGCGGCATCGACATTGCGCCGGCGGCGCGCTTCGAGATCGGTGAGGGTGAGCTGCACCAGCGTGCGGCCGTCATGGGGCAGCACGCAGCCGGAATATTCCAGCCTGAGATCCTGTCCGGTGGCGTGGCGGGGCTTGAGCGCCGTGGTCCAGTAGGCGCCCTTGTGCAGCACCGCCTGGGTGAAGACGGTGAGGGCAGGGAGCTCGCCGGCGTGAAGCGTGCTCGCCTTCGTCTGCCGCAGCAGCGCGCGGTCATAGCCGAGCAGGGCGCAGGCGGCGGGATTGGCATCGACGATCTGGTCGCCATAAGGATCAACCAGCAGCGTGGCCTCGACCGAAGATTCGAAGGCTGCGACGCGCGGGTCGAGGGTCTCGGCGGTATCGTCATGGGCCAGCATTGGCGTCGTTGCCATTACGAAATCTCGTCATTGAACTACGAAATCTCGTTTATCACGAGTTTTCGTAATGGCCAAGCGTGGGCGAAAGCGCTGCGTCATCAAGGCACTGGCCGGTCGGACAGCGATGGCATGCTCCTTGCGTAATTGCTCCTCGCAATGACGCGCAGGAGGGCCGATGTCCACGTTCGACAATCCGTTTGATCCCGATCGCAACCTTCGAACCGGCTGTGCCTGCGGCCAGCATCGTTCTGCGGAAGAGCACGAGCAGGCGACAGCGCTGCGTTGCGAGCCGGTCGAAAGCGAAGAGAAGCGCTACGAGGGCGTGGTCGCCTCCGCGGTGATGCGCGCGATGTTTCCGCAGGATGTGGCGCGGCGTGCGTTCCTGAAGTCGGTCGGTGCCTCGACCGCGCTCGCGGCCCTCTCGCAGTTCTTCCCGCTCAAGACGGCGACCGAAGTGTTCGCGCAAGCCGGCGCGCCCGAGAAGAAGGACCTCAAGGTCGGCTTCATTCCGATCACCTGCGCGACGCCCATCATCATGGCGGCGCCGATGGGCTTCTATTCCAAGCACGGCCTCAACGTCGAAGTGGTCAAGACCGCGGGCTGGGCGGTGATCCGCGACAAGACCATCAACAAGGAATACGACGCCGCGCACATGCTGGCGCCGATGCCGATCGCGATCTCGCTCGGCTTAGGGGCCAATGCGATTCCCTTTGCCGTCCCCGCGATCGAGAACATCAACGGGCAGGGCATCGTGCTGGCGACCAAGCACAAGGACAAGCGCGATCCGAAGGACTGGAAGGGGCTGAAATTCGCGATCCCCTTCGACTATTCCATGCACAATTATCTGCTGCGCTACTATCTCGCCGAGCACGGGATCGACCCCGACACCGACGTGCAGCTCCGCTCGGTGCCGCCGCCGGAGATGGTCGCCAACCTGCGCGCCGACAACATCGACGGCTTCCTCGCGCCCGACAACATCTGCCAGCGCGCGATCTATGACGGCGTCGGCTTCATGCATCTGCTGTCGAAGGAGATCTGGGACGGCCATCCCTGCTGTAGTTTTGCCGCGAGCCGCGAATTCATCACGACGGCGCCGAACAGCTTTGCGGCGCTGACCCGCGCCATCGTCGATGCCACCGCCTATGCGTCAAAGGCGGAGAACCGCAAGCAGATCGCCGAAGCCATTGCGCCGGCCAACTACATCAACGCGCCGGTCACGGTGCTGGAGCAGGTGCTGACCGGCACCTATGCCGACGGCCTCGGCGGGGTGAAGACCGATCCCAAGCGTGTCGATTTCGATCCGTTCCCCTGGCAATCTTTCGCGGTGTGGATGCTGACGCAGATGAAGCGCTGGGGCCAGATCAAGGGCGACGTCGACTACAAGGCGGTCGCCGAGCAGGTTTATCTGGCGACCGATACGAAGAAGTTGATGACCGAGATGGGGCTCACGCCTCCCGGCAGTGCGTACAAATCGTTCGCGGTGATGGGCAAGAATTTCGATCCGGCCAAGCCGGAGGACTATTTGGCGAGCTTCAAGATCAGGAAGGGGGCGTGATGGGCCGCGTTCTCGTGTCCCGGACGCGATGCAGCACGCAGTGCTGCTTCGCTGAGCCGGGACCCAGTGTGACTGCATGGGTCCCGGTTCTGCAGCGCGTCACGCCGGACGATGCTTCGCATCGCCGGGGGTGCCGCGCTGCGCCCGGGACACGACCCCTCGGGTATGCAATATGAGCACCTCCCTCCGTCTCCGGGCCGGCCTCGTCTCCATCGTGCTGCTCGCCGCATTCCTCGGAATCTGGCATCTCGCCACGCGCTCGACCGGCACAACGACAACGATGAGTCCGGAATACGCCAAGCTGATGGGCCTGACTGCCACGCAAGGCAAATCTGCCATGCCAGGGCCGCTCGACGTCGGCGCAAAACTCTGGGAGCACCTCAAGCGGCCGTTCTACGACAACGGGCCGAACGACAAGGGGCTGGGCATCCAGCTCGCCTATTCCATCGCGCGCGTCGGCACCGGTTATTTGCTGGCCGTGCTGGTCGCGATCCCGCTCGGCTTCCTGATCGGCATGTCGCCGCTGCTGAGCAAGGCGCTCGATCCCTTCATCCAGGTGCTGAAGCCGATCTCGCCGCTCGCCTGGATGCCGCTGGCGCTCTACACCATCAAGGATTCCTCGGTCTCGGCGATCTTCGTCATCTTCATCTGCTCGATCTGGCCGATGCTGCTCAACACGGTGTTCGGCGTTGCCAGCGTGCGCAAGGAGTGGGTCAACGTGGCGCGCACGCTGGAGGTCGGCACCGTCAGGCGCGCCTTCACCGTGATCCTCCCCGCAGCGGCGCCGACGATCCTGACCGGCATGCGCATCTCGATCGGGATCGCCTGGCTCGTGATCGTCGCGGCCGAGATGCTCGTCGGCGGCACCGGCATCGGCTACTTCGTCTGGAACGAGTGGAATAATCTCTCGATCACCAATGTCATCATCGCAATCCTGCTGATCGGGGTGGTCGGCATGCTGCTGGACCAGATCCTGGCGCGCTTCACGCGCATGGTCACGTTTCCGGAGTAGCGCTTGTGACCGATAAATTCATCTCCATCGAGGGCATCGCAAAGCGCTATTCCGGCGCGGGCGGTGCCACGACCACCGTGTTCGAGAACCTATGGCTGTCGATGGCCCGCGGCGAGTTCGCTTGCGTGATCGGCCATTCCGGCTGCGGCAAGACCACGGTGCTCAACATCCTCGCCGGCCTCGATGCGCCGAGCGAGGGCGCCGTCATTGTCGACGGGCAGGCGATCTCCGGCACGAGCCTTGATCGCGCCGTGATCTTCCAGAGCCACGCGCTGCTGCCCTGGCGCACCGTGCTCGGCAATGTCAGCTATGCCGTGAGCTCGAAATGGCGAAGCTGGGATCGCGCCAAGGTCAAGGCGCATGCGCAGACCTTCATCGATCTCGTCGGTCTCACCGGCTCCGAGCACAAGCGCCCGTCGGAACTGTCGGGCGGCATGAAGCAGCGCGTCGGCATCGCGCGGGCGCTGTCGATCACGCCGAAGATGATGCTGATGGACGAGCCGTTCTCGGCACTGGATGCGCTGACGCGCGGTACGCTGCAGGACGAGGTGCGGCGCATCTGTCTCGAGACCGGGCAGACCGCGTTCATGATCACCCATGACGTCGACGAGGCGATCTATCTCGCCGACAAGATTTTTCTGATGACCAACGGTCCCGGCGCGGTGCTGGCCGAGGTCGTCGAGAATCCGCTGCCGCGGGATCGCGGCCGCACCGATCTGCACCGCCATCCGCTCTACTATGCCTTGCGCAACCACATCATCGATTTCCTGGTGACGCGCAGCAAGACCTTTGCCGCCGAGACACCCGATCACGATCCACGCAACGTGCCCCTGGTGCACGTCGGCAAGCCCGAGCTGACGATCGCGTCCGATGCCAAGCCCGAACCGTCGAGAGAGGCGTCATGGCCGGGCTTGTCCCGGCCATCCACGTCTTCCTGAGCAGCGGCCAAGAACGTGGATGCCCGGGACAAGCCCGGGCATGACGACAACCAAGGAGACCCTGACATGAAGCGCGAAGACCTCACCGAAAAACTGCTCGACATCAAGCGCGAGAAGGGCTGGAGCTGGAAGCACATCTGCGAGAAGATCGGCGGCTATTCCGAGGTCTTGATCGTCGGTGCGATCATGGGCCAGATGAAGCTGACGAAGCCGCAGGCCGCCAATGCCGGCGAGCTGTTCGGCTTGTCGAAGGCGGAAGTTGCGATGCTCAACGAGGTGCCGATGCGCGGCACCGGCACGCCGATGCCGCCGACCGATCCCCTGATCTACCGCTTCTACGAGATGGTGATGGTGAACGGTCCGGCCTGGAAAGCGCTGATCGAGGAAGAGTTCGGCGACGGCATCATGTCGGCGATCGATTTCGACATGGCGCTCGAACGTGTCGCCAACCCCAAGGGCGACCGCGTCAAGATCACCATGAGCGGCAAGTTCCTGCCGTACAAATATTACGGTGCCAGCGGCAACGTGCCGGAATACGGCTTCAAGGAGGGCTGACCGCGGCGAAGGCGGCGCGCAGCTCGCCGACGGGAGCCATCTCGCGAACATAGGTGAAGGATCCCTTGTCCTTCATCTCGCGCGCGCAATTCAGGAACGCGGCGAGCGCGTAGCGCGACATCGCCCCGCCGACACTGATGCGCTTGACGCCGGCGGCGGACAATTGTCCGACTGTCAGCGTCGGGTCGGCAAAGCCCATGACGTGGTTGAACGGCTTGCCGATCGAGGAGACGACGGTCCGGATCGTGGCGAGATCGTACAGGCCAGGCGCATACAGGACATCGGCGCCAGCGGCCTCGAAGGCCTGCAGGCGGCGGATCGTGTCGTCGATGTCCTTGCGGCCGTGCAGGAAGTTCTCGGCCCGCGCCGTCAGCGTGAACGGAATTGGTAGCGCGCGCGCCGCTTCCACGGCGGCCTGGACGCGCTCGACGGCATGGGAAAAATCGTAGATCGGGCGATCGCGGTCGCCGCTGAAATCCTCGATCGAGCCCCCGACCGCGCCAACCTCGGCGGCACGCCGTATCGCTTCGGCGGCGCGCTTCGGCTCGTCTGCGCCGCAATTCTCGAGGTCCACGCTGACGGGCAGGTCGGTGGCCGCGACGATCGCACGCGCGTTGTCGAGGATGACGTCGAGACTGACGCGGCTAGCGCCGAGCATGTTGGCCACCCCGAGGCTCGTGGTCGCCAGGGCCTCGAAGCCCATCGCCGCGAGCAGCTTGGCCGTACCGGCATCCCATGGGTTGGGAATGATGAAGGCCCCGGGTCGCTCGTGCAGCGCGCGAAACGCCGTCGCCTTGTCCAATTGGCTCGTCATGGCTCGTCTCCGTGTTGTCCGCCGAGGCAGGCTTTACGAGCATTCTCGCCATCCGCCAAATTTGTTATTCTTTCCAGCATCATCAGCTTTTTGCATGAGATCGGGATGGACAGCGACGCCCTCAACACCTTTCTGACCATTCATCGCAGGGGCGGGATCTCGAACGCCGCGAAATTCCTGCACCGCTCGCAGCCGGCGATTTCGCGCCGTATCGCGCTGCTGGAGCAGGAGCTCGGCGTGCCGCTGTTCGAGCGGGTGGCAGGCCGCACCCGGCTCAGCGATGCCGGGCGCGTGCTGATCCCCTATGCCGAACGCGCGGTTGCCGCCGCGCAGGACGCCGAACAGGCGGTCCGCGCGTTGACCAAGCAGAATTCGGGACCGGTTTCGCTGGCCGTGACCGGCACGCTTGCCGACGGCCGCCTGTCGACCATCATGAAGCGGTTCGCCGGGGAAAATCCCGCCGTCACGTTAAGCTTGCGCACCGCGACCAGCGCCGAGGTCAGCGATCTCATCCGGCGCGGCGAGGCCACGATCGGCCTGCGCTACAACACCGACCGCTCCGGCGATCTCGCCTGCGAGCTGGTGCTGCGCGAGGCGTTGCAGGTGGTCTGTGCGCCTGATCATCCTCTGGCCGGACGCCGCGTGAAGCGCCTCGCCGAGCTTCGCGGCGAACGCTGGATCGCATTCCCGGAGAATCGCGGGCGTCGCGAGATCGCCGCGGCTCACGTGTTCGCGTTGTTTCTGACGCAAGGGCTCGGCGACGTGGAGTGGACGGCCGTGGACAGCCTCACCGCGCAGAAGCGGCTCGTCGAGTCGGGCTTGGGCCTTGCATTACTGGCGCGAAGCCATGTGGCGGAGGAGCTGCGTGCGGCCTCGATCGCGACGATCACCGTGGGCGATCTTGCCGCGGACCAGGACACCGTCCTTGTCACGCGCCGCGGCGGCTTTTTGAGCGCTGCCGCAGAGCGCCTGCTCGAAACCATCCGTCGCAACTATGCCGGGCTGGATGTCCAGACCACGCCCGGAAAGAAATCGCCGGCGCGCAAGAGCATTGCGCGCCGGCGTGTCGGCTGAACCGATTATTTCCCCGCCTTCACCTCGGCGGCCGCCACCGCGAGCAGCTCGCTCATCTTGGCGCGAATCGCCTGTTCAGTGACGGCGACGTTCTTGGCAGTGAAATCGGCCGTGATCTTGCGCAGGACGTCGGCATCGCCGGCCTCCTCGAAATCCGACGCGACCACCTCCTTGGCATAGGCGATGGCGGCGTCACCGGTGATGCCGAGCTTTTCGGCTGCCCACAGGCCGAGCAGCCGGTTGCGGCGGGCCTCCGCCTTGAATTTCTGCTCCTCGTCGAGGGCGAACTTCTTCTCGAAACCTTCCTGGCGCTTGTCGAACTCGCTCATGCCTGTTCCAAATCCCCTGCTGAATGGCGCGGGAGCCTTCCGTTGCGGCGACCCGGCTGCATGCCTACATAGATAGCACGGATAGGCAAAACAACGGGCCGTTAAGCCGCAGGCAAGGCGGTATAAGTCAGCGTCGGATGGACCGGATCGATTGTGCTGGGACAGCCAATCGGATAGGTTGCCTGAAGGGCTGGTTCCTGTTCTGTTTCCATGGGTTCCAGGCCGTTCACGGCAGCTCCGCTGTGGGTCGTAATCCTAGTCAACCGGAGCACACCAATTTCATGGATTTCAACAAAACACGGTACATCCCCATGAGCCGTCGGCGTCGCATTTATGAAGGCAAGGCAAAGGTTCTCTATGAAGGTCCGGAGCCCGGTACCCTGATCCAGCACTTCAAGGACGACGCCACCGCGTTCAATGCGAAAAAGCATCAGGTGATCGAGGGCAAGGGTGTCCTCAACAACCGGATCTCGGAGTACCTGTTTCAGCACCTCAACGACATCGGGGTGCCGACCCACTTCATCCGCCGCCTCAACATGCGCGAGCAGTTGATTCGCGAGGTCGAGATCGTGCCGCTCGAAGTGGTGGTCCGGAACGTTGCCGCCGGCTCGCTGTCACAGCGGCTCGGCATCGAGGAGGGCACGCAGCTGCCCCGCTCGATCATCGAATTCTATTACAAGAACGACCAGCTCAACGACCCCATGGTGTCGGAAGAGCACATCACCGCCTTCGGCTGGGCCACGCCGCAGGAGATCGACGACATCATGGCGCTCGCCATCCGTGTCAACGACTTCCTCACCGGTCTCTTCCTCGGCATCGGCATCCGCCTCGTCGACTTCAAGATGGAGTGCGGGCGCCTGTTCGAGAACGAGATGATGCGGATCATCGTCGCCGACGAGATCTCGCCGGATAGCTGCCGCCTGTGGGACATCAAGTCGAACGAGAAGCTCGACAAGGACCGTTTCCGCAGGGATCTCGGCGGCCTGCTCGAGGCCTATACCGAAGTCGCAAAGCGTCTCGGCATTCTCATGGAAAACGAGCGTCCGCAGGGCTCCGGCCCGGTGCTGGTGAAGAGCTGAAGAGGATTTTGACGTGAAGGCACGTGTCACCGTTACCCTGAAGACGGGCATCCTCGATCCGCAAGGCAAGGCCATCGAAGGCGCGCTGAAGTCGCTCGGCGTCGATGGCGTTGCCAGCGTCCGCCAGGGCAAGGTGTTCGACATCGAGCTCTCCGGTGCGGACAAGGCCAAGGCGGAAGCGGCGCTGAAGGAAGCGGCCGACAAGCTGCTCGCGAACACAGTGATCGAGAATTATCGCGTGGAGATCGTCTGAGCTTCGCTCCTCATCCTGAGGAGCGTGCCCTTGGCGCGCGTCTCGAAGGATGAAGGCCGAGGTGTAAGAGCCGGGCCTGCATGGTTCGAGACGGCGCTTGCGCGCCTCCTCACCATGAGGGTCTGGCAAGGCCAGTCACGACGTTGCTGGCTGATTACTTTCGCTTCACAGCCACCCGACGCTGCGAAAACGCCAGTACAGCGCGGCGCATGCCGTCAGCATCACGCCAAGCAGCATGTAGTAGCCGTAGTCCCATTCCAGCTCCGGCATGTGCTTGAAGTTCATGCCGTAGATGCCGGCGAGTGCGGTCGGGATGGCGATGATCGCGAGCCAGGAGGCGAGCTTCTTGGACACCGCGGTCTCGTGGGCCTGGCCGACCAGCAGGCTCGCCTCAAAGGCGAAGGCCAGCACCTCGCGCATGGAATCGATGCGCTCCTGGATGTTGCGGACATGGTCGGTGACGTCGCGGAACAGGGGCTGCATCGTCGCGCGCACCATCGACAGCTCATCGTGCTCGAGACGGCGGCAGACCTCGACCAGCGGCCCGATTGCGTTACGGAGCCGCAACAGGTCACGCCGCAGCATGTAGAGCCGCTCGATCTGCGTCTTGGTGATCGCGTGCGCGAGCACGTCGTCCTCGATCTCCTCGATCTCTTCGTGAATGCTTTCCAGCACCGGTGAGTAATTGTCGACGATGAAATCGAGGATGGCATAGAGGATGTAGTCCTCGCCGCGGGCGAGTGCCCGCGGGCAGCTTTCGCAGCGCTCGCGCACCGGCTTGTAGGACGTCGAGGCGCCGTGGCGCACCGAGACCAGATAGCCGTCGCCGATGAAGATGTGGGTCTCGCCGAAGGCGATCCGTCCCTCGATCAATTGCGCCGTGCGCGCGACGATGAACAGGGCCTCGCCATATTGCTCGATCTTCGGCCGCTGATGGGCGTGGTTGGCGTCCTCGATCGCGAGCTCGTGCAAGTCGAACTGCTTCTGCACCGCGCCGAGCAGCGCCATGTCGGGCTCGTGCAGCCCGATCCAGACCACGTGGCCGGGCTTGGCTCGCCAGCTCGATGCCTCGCTGATGGCGATGTTGGCGACGCGCCGGCCGTCGACATAGGCGCCGGCGGCGACGACGCCCTCGGTGGACACCGGTTCGGAAGGGGATGCGGGTCGCGACGGGACGTTCATGGCTTCAATCCCGGGCAATTCGAGCGGCCAAATGCGAGTGGCTATGGCCTGTGTACAAAGGCGCTCCGCAACGCTAGCACTGGTAAAATCCCCGTCAAATGGTTATGTCTCTTCGCGAATTGGCCCGTTGGCCAGCCTCGATTCCCAGCTCCGTCGGAACCTCTGCCATGAAAGCCGCCATCCTCGTCTTTCCCGGAATCAACCGCGAGCGCGACATGGCGCGCGCATTGAGGCTGATCTCCGGCAGCGAGCCGGCGATGGTCTGGCACGCCGAGACGTCGCTGCCCGCTGGCACCGATCTCGTGGTGGTGCCGGGTGGCTTCTCCTACGGCGATTATCTGCGCTGCGGCGCAATCGCCGCGCGTGCGCCGGTGATGGATGCGGTGCGCGATTATGCGGGCAAGGGTGGGCTTGTGCTCGGCGTCTGCAACGGTTTCCAGATCCTCTGCGAATCCGGCCTGCTGCCGGGCGTCCTGATGCGCAATGCGCGGCTGAAATTCATCTGCCGCGACGTGCATCTGCGCGTCGAGCGGTCCGACACGCCGTTCACCCGCGGCTACAATGCCGGTCAGGTGATCCGCGTGCCGGTCGCCCATGGCGAGGGCAATTACGAGGCGGACGAAGAAACCATCAAGCGGCTCGAAGGCGAGGGGCGGGTGCTCTACCGCTACTGCTCCGCTGCTGGCGAGGTCGACGATTTCAACAACATCAACGGTGCGGCACATTCGATCGCCGGCATCGTCAACGACGGGGGTAACGTGCTCGGCATGATGCCGCATCCCGAAAACCACGTCGAAGACATCATGGGCTGCACCGACGGCCGCGGCCTGTTCGCCGGCCTCGCCCAGCATCTGGAAAAAGCCGCGTGATCCCGTTCGTGGTGAAGCGTGCTCTCGCCGCGGTCGCGGCGCTGGCGTTCGCGACATTTTCAGTAGCGACTTGCGCATTCGCGCAGGACTATCCCAAGCGTCCGATCACCATGATCGTGCCGTTCGCTGCCGGCGGCACTTCGGACGTGATCGCGCGGGCGGTCGCCGAGCAGATGGGGATTGCGCTCGGCCAGACCATCGTGATCGAGAATGTTGCCGGCGCCGGCGGCTCGACCGCGCTGGCGCGCGCCTCCCGCGCCGAGCCCGACGGTTATACCATCGCGATCGGCAATGCCGGCACCAATGCCGCGACCTACACGATCTACCCAAAGCTGCCGTTCACGCCTGACTCCTTCGTGCCGATCGCCATGGTGGCGAAGACGTTCGGCATCATCGCGCTGCGCAAGGATTTTCCGGCGAAGGACCTGAAGGAGTTCATCGCCTACGCCAAGGCCAATCCGGGCAAGATCAATCTCGGCCATGCCGGCGTCGGCTCTTCGAACTATCTGATCTGCAAGAGCTTCATCACCGCGGCCGGGATCGATGCGACGCTGGTCGGCTATCGCGGCGCCGCGCCTGCGCTGACCGATGCGGTCGGCAGCCAGATCGACGGCGTCTGCGATGCGGCCGCTTCCGTCTCGCAGTCGATCAACGAGAAGCTGGTGAAGGGGCTGGTGGTCGGCTCGACCGTGCGGCTCGCCACGCTGCCGGATCTGCCGACCTCGGCTGAAGCAGGCCTGCCCGAATTCGAGGCGCAGGGCTGGAACGGCCTGTTCGCGCCCAAGGGCACGCCGCCGGCCGTCATCGCCAAGCTGAATGCCGCGGCGCGCACGGCTGTCGAGACAGAGGCGGTGAAGAAACGCTTTGCCGATCTGTCGACCGTTGCCCCCGACGACAACGAGCATGCGCCGGAGCTGCTGCAGCAGCTCGTGACACGCGACGTCGAGAAGTACCGGAAGATGCTGGCCGACGACGCCAAGCAATAGCCGCTTCCGGCTGCGATCCCGTGAACCTGCGTTGCGTTTGAGACGACTGATTCCTCGTCGCCCTCCAGGCGCGTGCGTCTTGAGCCGCTGATTTCTGCGAAGGCTGGCAACTCCAGGTTGTTCGGTCGCGCCGGTTGCGATATCAGGAAGCGTGCGCTGTCGTTGTGCCCGTGGATGTCACATGCCCGTTGCCCTGGTCGTTCTGCTGCTCGATCTCACGCTGATCTACCATGCCTCGCGGACCGGGCGGCTGCGGCCCTGGGCCTTCATCATCCTGCTGGTGCCGATGATGGGCGCGCTCGCCTATATCGCGGTCGAGCTCATTCCCGAATGGTTTTCCAGCCCCGGTGCCAGGCAGGCGCGGCAGCGTGTCGCCAATCGCCTCGATCCGGAGAAGCGCTATCGTGAGCTGTCCGATCGCCTCGCCGGCACCGATACCATCGCCAACCGCGCCGCGCTGGCGGAGGAGTGCGCCAATATCGGCCGGTTCGCCGAAGCGGAAGCGCATTATGATCACATCCTGAAGCTGCCCATGGGCCACGATCCCGCCTATGCGTTTCGTAAGGCGCAGACCGAGTTTTCCGCCAAGCGTCCGGCCGACGCGCTGGCGACGCTGGACGATCTCCAGAAGCAATGGCCGGACTTCGACTCCGCCGATGCGCATCTGCTCTACGCCCGTGCGCTGGCCGAGGTCGGTCGTCTCGACGAGGCCCTGGAGGAATATCACGCTCTCGCCGGCTATTTCCCCGGCGCCGAAGCACGCGTGCGCTACGGCATGCTGCTGCAGACGGTCGGGCGTACCGCGGAGGCGCGCATGGTCTTCAACGAGCTCCTGATCCAGATGCGCCGCGCGCCGAAATATCTGCGCAAGGCGCAGGACGAGTGGCTCAACATCGCCGAGAAGCAATTGTCGGCGTCGCGCTAGTTGCCTTCGCGCTTTAGAACCAGCGCCAAATTCCGGCAAACGCGACCAGGTCAACGAGGTAATGCGCGAGCAAGACCGGCCAAAGGGCGCCTGACCGCCGATACATCGCCATGAAAAGGATGCCGAATATTGTGGCGAGCAGGATGTTCCCGACCCCGGACCACCAATGATAGGCACCGAACATGAGAGACGTGATGAGAATGGCAAAGGCGCCGTCACCCAGGTAAGGTCGGGCGGCGTTCCGAAGCAACCGCCTGAAGATGATCTCTTCGCTGGCCGCGACCAGTACCAGGCCAACGACAAGATCGAAGACGTTGAGCCAGCCGGTTGGGTGCGGATACTCGCCGACGATGGTCGCTGGAAATGTTGCATTGATGAGACGTTGCGGCCACTGACCCAACCGGTCCAGCAGCACTAACCCTGCAATCCAGACCCCGATTTCAAGTAGAGAGATCCGGCGTTTCTCCCTGCGATAGGCGATAGCGCGTGCTGCCGGAATCGCCGCAAGGATGACCAGAGCGGCGATTCGGCCGGCATAGTCCCAGATGAGCCAACCCGCGGCACTATGCTGATGCAGTCGCATCAGTTGGGATACAACGTGCGGGAAGAGCGCGAGCGCAAACCACCAGAGGCTGGGCGCGCGATCGGCCTTTGAATCGCCAATGGCGTCCGGTGAACGACTTTCCATGCTGGCCCTGAGGGTGGGATGCATCACGACAGGCTTGCGTCCGACTACCTCATATTCGTCCAGCGTGTGTCAATCGAGCTATGCCCGCGCTAGGGCTCAAAGCCCGCGCAATCGGCCTAGTGCAGCTTGAACTTCTCCGCCGGCACCGTCATCGCGGCGACGCCGGCCATCACCAGCAGCAGGCCCAACGCCAGGTTCGACGGCACGCTCTCGCCGAGCAGCAGCACTGAAAGACCGACGCCGATCGGGATGCGCAAGTACCCCTGCGCGTTCGTGGTCAGCGTGCCGAGCCGGCCGAGGCAGACGTAGAACAGCATCAAGCCGAGCGCGCTCGAGACGATGCCCATGACGATGGTGGCGATGATCGCGGTCGGCGTCGGATGCAGCGTCCAGGGCTGGTCGATGAGCAGCGAGGGCGGCAGCAGCACGAGGCCGCCGAACAGCAGCGAGCCGGCCGCCACCACCATCGGGTCGTACTCGGAGAGCCGCAAGCCGAAGATCGTCGCGCAGGCAAAGGAGATGGTGGCGAGCAGGATCGCGATCTCCGCCACGATCTCGCTACTGAGCCCGCGCAGCGCATCGAGGCCGACGATGAGTATCGTGCCGGCAAGCCCGAGAATCGCGCCGACGAGCTTGAGCAGCGTCGCCGGCTCGTGCCGCGTGATCAGCGAGGTGATCAGGAAGGCGAAGATCGGCGTGGTCGAGGCCAGCACCACGGTGTTCGACGCCGGCACATATTGCTGCGACCAGGTGATGATCAGGAACGGGAAGGTCGAGTTGATCAATTGCTGGGTCGCGAACAGCTTCCAGGCTTTTGCGTCGGTCGGGACCTTGACGCCGCGCATCCACAGGATCGCGAACAGGAAGGCGGCCGCAATCAGCGAGCGCGCCGAGATGAAGGTGATGGGCGGGATCGTCGGAAGCGCCAGCTTGGCCAGCGGATAGGTCGAGCTCCAGCAGCAGGCGAGCGCGAGCAGCAGCGCATAGTCGCGCCAGCTCCGCACGCCGGTGGCGACCATGGACGGCAACGGCGTTGACGCAGATGCCGTCGTGCGACCCGCCTCCGATGTGCTCTGCGGCACCTTGTTCTTGCTCCCCGGCGCATAAGCGCTTGGCCCGACTGTGGGCGAGGGGGCCCGAAAAGGGAAGGCGCCGAGCTATGCGTTTGGCTGAGGTGGCGCCTTCCGCTTCATCCGCTTGATCGTGCCGGAAAAAGTGAGCAGCAGCCGCTCGCCGGACATCATCTTGCCGCGCAGGAAGATCAGCGAGCCGCCGGCGCGGCTGACCTCGCCAGTGCATTCGATCAGCTCGCCTTCGCGTGCCGCATCGAGGAATTCGCAGGCGAAGTTGGTCGTTACCGCCCGGCTGTCCAGGACATGGGTGGCGATCGCAAACAGGGAGTAGTCGGCAAAGGCCATGTAGCAGCCGCCATGGACGTTGCCGGAGCCGTTGAGGTGCTTCTTCTCGACCCGGAAGGCGCTTCGGACGCTGCCATCCGCCTCGATCCGGTGCCAGAAGGGGCCGACATGGGACTCAAAACTGTCCCGGATCCAGGTCCGCCAGCCTTTGAATTCTCCCTCAGTCGCGACATGGAGGTCGGGGCGGCGGGGCGGGGGCGCTTTGGTCAATTCGTGCAAGGAAATAGGCCTTCAATTGCGGGTCTTTAGCCCTTAAATCCGATCTGTCCGCGCCGCGCAATTCCTGTTCCCGCAGGCGCCCCGGCGCAAAACGTGGGACAGCGGGAAAATGCGCCATAAAGGGCTTTTCGTGAGCCCCTGATGTTCCTAAGAACGGCCAACCGCCGCCGAAAGCCCCGAATCCATGAAGAATGAACCCAAGATCACTCCCGAACTGGTTGCCGCCCACGGGCTCAAGCCCGACGAGTACGAGCGCATCCTGAAGCTGATCGGGCGGGAGCCGACCTTCACCGAGCTCGGCATCTTCTCGGCGATGTGGAACGAGCACTGCTCGTACAAGTCCTCGCGCATCCATTTGCGCGGCCTGCCGACCAAGGCGCCCTGGGTGATCCAGGGCCCCGGCGAGAACGCCGGTGTGATCGACATCGGCGACGGCCAGGCCGTGGTCTTCAAGATGGAGAGCCACAACCACCCGAGCTATATCGAGCCGTATCAGGGCGCGACCACCGGCGTCGGCGGCATCTTGCGTGACGTCTTCACGATGGGCGCGCGCCCGATCGCCTGCCTCAATGCGCTCAGCTTCGGCGCGCCCGAGCACCCGAAGACGCGGCATCTCGTCTCCGGCGTCGTGGCGGGCGTCGGCGGCTACGGCAATTCCTTCGGCGTGCCGACGGTGGGCGGCCAGGTGCGCTTCCACACCCGCTACGACGGCAACATTCTGGTCAACGCAATGGCGGTGGGCCTCGCCGATGCCGACAAGATCTTCTATGCGGCCGCCTCCGGCGTGAACATGCCGATCGTCTATCTCGGCTCCAAGACCGGCCGCGACGGCATCCATGGCGCGTCGATGGCCTCGGCCGAGTTCGACGACAAGTCCGAGGAGAAGCGTCCGACCGTGCAGGTCGGCGATCCCTTCGCCGAGAAGCTGCTGCTGGAAGCCTGTCTCGAGATCATGGAGAAGGGCTGCGTCATCGCGATCCAGGACATGGGCGCGGCGGGCCTGACCTGCTCGGCGGTGGAGATGGGCGCCAAGGGCGATCTCGGCGTCGACCTCGATCTCGACGCGGTGCCGACCCGCGAGACCGGCATGAGCGCCTACGAGATGATGCTCTCGGAGAGCCAGGAGCGCATGCTCATGGTGCTCAAGCCCGAGAAGGAGCAAGAAGCCGAGGCGATCTTCACGAAGTGGGGCCTCGACTTCGCGGTGGTCGGCTACACCACGCCGAGCAAGCGTTTCGTGGTCAAGCATGGCGGCGACGTCATGGCTGATTTGCCGATCAAGGAGCTCGGCGACGAGGCGCCGGTCTATGACCGCCCGCATGTCCCCTCTGCCGCGCTGCCGATCGTGCACGCCCGCGACGTGCCGGCGCCGATGGGCCTCGGGCCTGCGCTGGAGAAGCTGATCGGCACGCCGGACATGTGCAGCAAGCGCTGGGTCTGGGAGCAGTATGACCACGTCATCCTCGGCAACACCATGCAGCGTCCCGGCGGCGATGCCGCCGTGGTGCGCGTGCAGGACGGGCCGAAGGGCCTCGCGCTGACCGTCGACGTCACGCCGCGCTATTGCGAAGCCGATCCGTTCGAGGGCGGCAAGCAGGCGGTGGCGGAAGCCTGGCGCAACATCACCGCGGTCGGCGGCAAGCCGCTCGCGATCACCGACAATCTCAACTTCGGCAATCCTGAAAGGCCCGAGATCATGGGCCAGTTCGTCGGCTGCCTGAAGGGCATCTCGGAAGCCTGCCGCACGCTCGACTTCCCGGTCGTCTCGGGCAACGTCTCGCTCTACAACGAGACCAACGGCCGCGCGATCCTGCCGACGCCCTCGATCGGCGGCGTCGGCCTGCTCGACGATTTCACCAAATCCGCTTCGCTCGCCTTCAAGGCCAAGGGCGAGGCGATCCTGCTGGTCGGCGAGACCCATGGCTGGCTCGGTCAGTCCGTCTATTTGCGCGACATTTGCGGCCGCGAGGAGGGCGCACCGCCGCCGGTCGATCTCGCCGCCGAGAAGCGCAACGGTGATTGCGTGCGCGGCATGATTCATGCGGGCACTGCGACCGCCGTGCACGACCTCTCCGACGGCGGTCTCCTGATCGCGCTGGCCGAGATGGCCTTGGCGGGCGGCATCGGCGCAAAGCTGCTCGCGGCACCGACCGCGCTGGTGTCGCAGGCCTACTGGTTCGGCGAGGACCAGGCGCGCTATCTCGTCACCGTGCCGGAAGCGGAAGCCGGCCGCGTGCTCGCCAAGATGCGCGGCTGCGAGGTGCCCTGCGTGCGGATCGGCACCACCGGCGGCGACGCGATCACGATCGCGGGCGAGGCGCCGGTTGCGATCGACACGTTGCGCAAGTCGTTCGAGCGCTGGCTGCCGGAGTATATGGGCGGGAAGGCGGCGTAGCGACGCCATCTCCCCGTCATTGCGAGGAGCGAAGCTGCGCTCGCAATGCAATGACGATAGGAGCCCGGTGCCGCTTCCTCAAAGCACCTTCGTCGCGCCCGGGATCTGCCGCAACGCTCGCGTCAGCGCCCAGCTCGCCGCGACTGTCAGTACAAACCCGATCGTGGCCTTGACGATCGCCGGCAGGTCATAGTCGAACAGCCAGTATTGCAGCCACAGTGCGATCGGATAGTGCACCAGGAACATGCCGTACGCGTCGCTCTGCATTGGATCGAGCAGCTTGGCTGAGCCTGATTGCTTGAACCTCTGGAAAAAGGCCAGGATCAGAAACATGATGGCCACGCTGAAGACAGTGAAGCAGATGGCATAGAGCGCTTCATACCAGTCCGGTAACGGCGACGGGTTGCCCAGTATTTCGCGCTTGATGAAGATCAGCACCCACAAGAGGCAATACGGAACGATCGCCAGTACCGTCCAGTCCCAGCTGACCTTTGCCATGCGGCCGTCGACAGCGAGCAGCCCGCGATCCATTTGCGCAACGCCGATGCCGGCACCGAAAAAGAAGTAGGTCGCGTAGAGCATCACGCGCCCGTGCTGGACCGAGAACGGCCCGAACTCGAACCAACTGTTTGGTCCGAAGTGAACCCGCCCGGGAATGTAGAACGCCGCGGTGACGGCTAGCATGACCGCGAAGAACACGGCGGGCCGACGGCGACCGTGTAGCGAGAGGCGATTGATCGGATCGAGCAGATTGGGCGACAGCCGGTGCAGCAGGCAGGCAACCAGGTCGAAGGCGAACAAGATCCAAAGGAACCAAATCGGCCCGCTCGGCCACGGGCCCTTCGTGACCATATTCCACCAGAATTCCGAAAAGCCGATCTCTGGATGCTGCCGCAGGGAGATCGCGTAGTAGGCGAGCGGAATGACGGTAAGGGCGCAAATCACGAAGGGTAAGCCAAGCCGAAGCAGGCGATCTGCCAAATAGCTCCGCGCTCCCTTCCGGGCGATGCCAGACCAGGCGAACAGTCCCGACAGGAAGAAGAACATCGCCATGAAGAAGCTGTCGGTGGCGAGCACGATCATGTCGAAGCCGAGGAAGTACTTCGGATCGGTATGACCGAAATAAGTGTAGGGGATCACCGCGTGATGCAGCAGCACCACCAGAGTGAGGAAGGTGCGGGCGCGATCGATCGCCAAATTGCGCGCCTTGCTCTTCGGCGCGGCATGCACCTCTGCGCCGATCGTCGCTGAATGTGACATCGTCATCGTGGCCGCCCCGATCGCGTTCCTGATCCCGACTGGACTGTGCCGCCGGGAACTCGATTCAGCAAGTGCAGTCTATCTATGCCGGAAGTCAGCCCTGGCGCCACTAGGAACCAGTTCCGCGCAGCGAAGTTAGCGTTCGCCAAAAAGGGCATGAGGGCCGCGAGAAGCCGCGGCGGTTTGGAGCTGGCGATGACAATCCTGAAATGGGCGCTGATCTTCCTGCTTGTCTCGATCGTGGCCGGCGTGCTCGGCTTCACCGGCATCTCGGCCGCCTCCGCCGACATCGCCCGCTTCCTGTTCTACGTGTTCGTCGTGATCTTCCTGGTGCTGCTGATCCTGGGGCTCACGATCTTCAGGGCGTAGCCTTTCTCGTTTGTCATTCCGGGATGGTGCGCTAGCACCAGACCTCAGGTGCGCAATTGCGCACCGGGGAATCTCGAGATTCCGGGTTCGGTCCTGAGGACCGCCCCGGAATGACCACCACCAAACCTACCCCACCTCCTCGATCTTCACCTTGTCCGGATAGAACGCGAGATGGCCGGAAATCTCGGTCATGGCGGGGAAGGGCGTCTCATAGGTCCAGATCGCGTTGTCCAGCGTCTTGCCGTCGGCCTTGACGCTGTAATAGCTCGCGTCGCCCTTGTACGGGCAATGGGTGACACGGTCGGTGCGCTCCAGCAGGGCCATGTTGGTGTCCTCTCGTGGCACATATTGCACCGCCGGATATCTGGCCTCCTTCAAGGTCAGCGCCTTGCTGGTCTCGGCGATGACGATGTCGCCCGCGGTCACGCGGACGCGCCGGGGATTGGGGGTGATGGTGATGGGGTGGTCGGGCCCTGGAAGCTTCATGATTTCACGCCTTTTCGATCAATCTGCCGCGCGCGGCACTTTGTCGTGCCTTTATCCTGGTGGGACCACGGATATAGTGCCGGAAAGCGTGACCTAGAAGCCCGTTCACGCTAAGTTTGAGCCCGCCGGTGAGGGGACCCCGGCTGCGATTCGAACGCTTAGACCAGAAGGAGCAAGACCCGAATGCCCATGGACGCCCACGATATCGAGGCGATGATCAAGGCGGCGATCCCCGATGCCGAGGTGACCATCCGTGACCTCGCCGGCGACGGCGACCATTATGCCGCGACCGTGATCTCGGAATCCTTCCGCGGCAAGTCGCGCGTCCAGCAGCACCAGATCGTCTATCAGTCCCTGCGCGGCCAGATGGGCGGCGTGCTGCATGCGCTGGCGCTGCAAACCGGCGTACCCGGCACCTGACCTGATCGCGCCACGGGGACGATGATGGCTGCGGACAACCCGCGCGGCGCGATGTTTCGCGTCATCGTGCCGAACCAGCACAGCCGCGTCACCAATGCCGAGCTGTTCTTCGACCTCGTCTTCGTTTTTGCCGTCACGCAGATCTCGCACTCGCTGCTGCACCATTTCACGCCGCTTGGCGCGGTGCACGTTGCGGTGCTGTTTCTCGCGGTGTGGTGGGTGTGGGTCTACACCACCTGGGTCACCAACTGGCTCAATCCCGAGCTGACGCCGGTCCGCCTCCTGCTGTTTTCGATGATGCTGGGCGGCCTCGTGCTGTCGACCACGATCCCGACGGCGTTCGAGGAGCGCGGCCTGTGGTTTGCGATCGCCTATGCGACCATGCAGGTCGGACGCACCGCGTTCTGGATGTTCGCAACCCCGCGCCACCGGACCGCAGTACGGCACAACGCGATCCGCATCCTGACCTGGCTCTCGATCTCCGCAGTGTTGTGGATCGCCGGCGGCTTGTCCGAGGGAGATGCACGGCTATGGCTGTGGATCGCGGCGGTGACCTGGGAATACATCTCGCCGGCGGCACGGTTCTGGGTCCCGAAGCTCGGATTTTCCTCGGTCGAGGCCTGGGCCGTCGAAGGCGGCCACATGGCCGAGCGCTGCGCGCTGTTCGTCATCATCGCGCTCGGCGAGGCCATCGTCGTCAACGGCGCGACCTTCGCTGAACTGGAGTGGAGCGCCAGCAATATCCTCGCCTTCGTCTCGGCGCTGGTCGGCGCCATCGCGATGTGGTGGATTTATTTCCACAAGGGAGCGGAGGCCGGCTCCGAACGGATCTCCAAGTCAGCCGAATCCGGCCGCCTGGCGCGGCTCGCCTACACCTATCTGCACATGCCGATCGTTGCCGGCATCATCCTGACCGCGGTCTCGGACGAACTCGTGCTGAAGCATCCGACCGGCCATTCCGACGTGCGCACCATCGTGAGCACGATCGGCGGTCCCCTGGTGTTCCTGGTCGGCACCATCCTGTTCAAGCACGCGATCCGCGGCTTCCTCCAGCTCTCGCACGGCGTCGGCATCATCCTGCTGCTGGCGCTGAGCTGGTTCGCAGCCGATCTGTCACCGCTCTGGCTGTCGGTGGCGACGACCGTGATCATGATCGTCGTGGCGGTGTGGGAGTCGGTATCGCTGGGGTCGAAGGTGGAGGAGGTCGGAGAGCGCTGACGCCCGAAGCTCTTACTCCGCAACCTCCAGCGCATGCACCGAGAACATCTTCGCCGCGTCCGTCCAGCTCTCGCGCACGCGCCAGCCGGCACCCTGCGCCAGCGCGGCGAAGCGGTCGAGGCTGTATTTGTAGCTGTTCTCGGTATGAATGCTCTCGCCCGGGCGGAACGCGAAGCTGGTGCCGAGCAGGCGCACGGTCTGGCTCTTCCTGCTGATCAGATGCATCTCGATGCGATGCCGCTCGCGATTGTAGATCGCGCGATGGGTGAAGGCGGACAGATCGAAATTGCCGCCGAGCTCACGATTGATCCGCACCAGCACATTGAGGTTGAAGCGCGCGGTGACACCGGCAGCGTCGTTATAGGCATCAAACAGCACGCGCTCGTCCTTCTCGAGATCGGCGCCGATGATCATCTGCGCGCCCCGGCCGAGGATCTTGCGCGCGCTCTTCAGGAAGGCTTGCGCTTCCTGCGGCTCGAAATTTCCGATGGTCGAGCCCGGGAAGAAGCCAACCTTGGGCATCGATGCGACCTGCTTGGGCAGCTCGAACGGCGTGGTAAAGTCGGCGGCGACCGGATAGATGCCGAGCGTCGGGAAGTCACGCTTCAGGCCGCTTGCCTGCGCTTTCAGGAAGTCGCCGGAGATGTCCACGGGGACATAGGCGGCGAACCTGCAATGACCCAGCAGCAGGCGCACCTTCGTGGTCGCGCCGGCGCCGAACTCGACCAGCGCCGCATGCTCCGGAATGATCTTTGCGATCTCGCTGCCGCGCTCCTTCAGGATCGCAAGCTCGGTGCGCGTCGGATAATATTCCGGCAGCTTCGTGATCGCCTCGAACAACTCCGATCCGGTCGCGTCATAGAAATATTTCGGCGACAGCTTTTTCGGCTGCCGCGAGAGGTCCTCGATGGCCTCGCGGGCAAAGGCAGTGGTCTGCTCGTCGGGAAGATGGGCTTCGGCCAAAGCGCTGGCGTGCACATTCATGATACTCTCCTGAACGCGCTGTCCGGCGCGCATTTGTCGTCGGATGAGAACTAGTCGTAATCGGCGAGCCGCAGGCCGGTGAACTGCCAGCGGTGGTGCGGATAGAAGAAGTTGCGATAGGTGATACGGCTGTGGCCTTGCGGAGTTGCAAGCGAGGAGCCACGCAGCACCAATTGGTTAACCATGAACTTGCCGTTGTACTCGCCGAGCGCGCCCTCAATCGCGCGATAGCCGGGGTAGGGCGAGTAGGAGCTGCGGGTCCATTGCCAGACGAGGCCGAAGGCGTCGTTGAGTTGGCCAGCGCGGGCCGCGACCTCCCATTCCATCTCGGTCGGCAGGTGTTTTCCGGACCAGCGCGCGAACGCGTCAGCCTCGTAATAGCTGATGTGGCAGACCGGCGCGTCCGGGTCGACCGGCTTGAGGCCGGCGAGCGTCATCACTTGCCATGCGCCGTCGACCTCGCGCCAATATCCCGGGGCCTGCCAGTCTTCCTTGCTGGCCGCGGCAAAGCCGTCCATCAGCCACAGGGTTGCGGTCCGGTAGCCGCCATCTTGCATGAAGGCGAGCCACTCGGCATTGGTGACCAGATTGCGGGCGATCTTGACCGGACCGACGAGGGCGCGGTGCGCCGGCTTCTCGTTGTCGAAATGGAAGCCGTCGTCGACATGGCCGACGGTGTGGATGCCTTCGTTGAGGGGCAGCCAGTCGTCGCCGCTGCGCGTTGCGGCCGGGAAGCGCCAGTTCGGGTCATAGGACGGGTAGATCGGGTTCTGCGCAAAGGCATGCAGGATGTCGGTGAACATCAGCTCCTGATGCTGCTGCTCGTGGTTGAGCCCGACTTCGACCAGCGGCGCGATTGTACGGAGCTTGTCCTCGCCGGCCTCGCGGAAGAATTTGACGACGGCAGCATCGACGTATTTGCGATAGGCGCCGACCTCGTCGGCGCTGGGACGGGTGATGTCGCCGCGATGATTGCGGGCATGTCGCGGGCCGGCGCTGACGTAATAGGAATTGAACAGGAACGCGAAATCGGGGTGGAAGAGCCGGTAGCCCACAGCATGCTCGCCGAGCAGGAATTGCTCCCAGAACCAGGTGGTATGGGCCCGGTGCCATTTGGTCGGGCTGGCATCGGGCATCGACTGGATCTGCTGGTCCTCTGGTGACAGCGGCGCTGCCCGCCGTTCGGTCTCATTGCGGACGGTGAAAAATGCCGCTTCCAGCCGCTGGGCGAGGTCGTCCGGGTGGGAGGACGGTGACGAAAGCTGGGTGGCGGCCGTGGCTGAGGCTTGTTTCGTCACGTTTTTCTCCAGACAGGACAAGAGAACGTTGTTCGCGCGACCCGGTTCCATGACCAGGGTTCGTCCTAGATAGGGGCTCCGTCACGGTATGAAAGTCCTCTCCGACGATGATATTGATGTCATCAGCCTATGGACCTGTTGGGCTCGGCACGGTCGCCAGGGGCCCGTCGCCGCCATTTTACTTTGGATGCACAACGGTTTGGGCTACATATATGGGCGGGTATCGGGTTAAATCGGCCGAGCCGGCCCGAAGCAATTGGTGAGGGCTCTGCCCCAGAAGGACACGGATATGAGCATCGCGGAATTCATCGACAACGAAGTGAAGTCGAACGACGTGGTTCTGTTTATGAAGGGTACGCCGCAATTTCCGCAGTGCGGTTTCTCCGGGCAGGTCGTCCAGATCCTCGACCATATCGGGGTCGGCTATAAGGGCCTCAACGTCCTCGAATCCGCCGAGCTGCGCAACGGCATCAAGGAGTATTCGAACTGGCCGACCATCCCGCAGCTCTATGTGAAGGGTGAGTTCATCGGTGGCTGCGACATCGTCCGCGAGATGTTCCAGGCCGGCGAATTGCAGCAGCTCTTCTCCGAAAAGGGCGTCGTCGTCGCGGCCTGACACGTGACCCCGCTGACGCGCCGGATTGGCAGCGCCGAGCTTGAGGTCATCGTTGCCGACATCACGACACTCGGCGTTGACGCCATCGTCAACGCTGCCAACACGTCGCTTCTCGGCGGGGGCGGCGTAGACGGTGCGATCCATCGGGCGGCCGGACCCGAGCTCGTCGCCGAATGCCGCATGCTCCACGGCTGCAAGACGGGTGACGCGAAGATCACCAGGGGCTATCGGCTCAAGGCCGCGCATGTGATCCACACCGTCGGTCCAGTATGGAATGGCGGCGCGCTCGGCGAGGACGATCTGCTCGCCTCCTGTTATCGCCGATCGATGGAGCTGTGCGACAGGCACAAGCTGACCTCGGTGGCATTCCCCGCGATCTCGACCGGCATTTATCGCTTTCCTGCCGACCGGGCGGCCGATATCGCCGTGCGCACGGCGGTCGATGGGCTCGCCGCTGCGCCGTCCCTTGCTCGCGTGGTGTTCTGCTGCTTCTCCGAGCCTGGCGCCAAACTCCACGCCGAGGCGCTTGCGCGACACGGCGGCCCCGGCAAGATCGGCAGTGCTATTTCGTGATCGACCCCAAGCAGGATAGGTTCTTCGTCCTCCTGAGGCAGACCCCGACCGAGCGCCGGCGCGTGCAGCGAACATTGAAGCAGTTGGTTTATGAAGCCATGGAGAAATGACATGCTTGGGCGCCGCGCGTTCATCGCGGCGCTCGTTCTTCTCGTCGGGGTCGTCGGCGCGAAGGCCGGCTCCGAGGGACGCGCTGCCCGCGCGCTCTCCACGGAAGGCTTGGCAAGGGTTTCCGACTACATCCGGAACGAGGTCGCGACGGGCAGGATCCCCGGTGCGATCCTGCTGCTCCAGCAACACGGCAAGCCGGTCTACTACGAGAATTTCGGTGTTCGCGATGCCACCAGCGAACTTTCGATGAGCGCGGATACGATCTTCCGTCTCTATTCGATGTCGAAGCCGATCACATCAGTCGTGGCGATGATGCTGGTCGAAGAAGGCAGGCTTTCGCTCGACGATCCCGTGTCCAAATACATTCCGGCCTTCGCCGACATGAAGGTCGGCGTCGAGAGGAAAGCAGGGGACGGCAAGGTTTCGCTGACGCTGGAGCCGCAGCAACGTCCGGTCACGATCAAGGACCTCTTGCGCCACACCGCGGGGCTGCCTTACGGCTTTTACGGTGGTGGGCTGGTGCGCGAGCTCCATGCTGCGGCCGACCTCTTCAACAGCGATCTTTCCAACGCCGAGCTCGTCGCGAAGATCACCACGCTGCCGCTCGCCGAGCAGCCAGGCACGGTGTGGGATTACGGCTTTGCCACCGACGTGCTCGGCCGCGTCGTCGAGGTGATCTCGGGCAGGACGCTGCTCCAGTTCGAGAAGGAGCGGCTGCTCGATCCGCTCGGCATGACCGAGACCGCATTTTACGTTGCCGATCCCGCCAGGTTTGCACGTATCGCCGAACCGATGCCGGAAGACCGCAAGATCAGCCCGACGACTGATGTCCGCGACATCAGGAAGCCCGCGACATCGGAATCAGGTGGCGCCGGCATGATCGGCACGGTCGGCGACTATGCCCGCTTCGCGCAGATGCTGCTGAATGGCGGCACCTTTGAAGGCCGGCGCTATCTCAAAGCCGAGACGGTTGCGCTGATGGCGTCGGATCATATCGGCCCCGAGACTGCAATCGCACGCGACCAGACTATTATCCGGGCGCAAGCTCCGGCTTCGGCCTCGGCTTCGCCGTGCGCACCTCTGTGCCGCCAGGCACCTCGTGGCCGCTTGGCGAATATCGCTGGGACGGCGTCGGCGGCACGTTCTTCTTCATCGATCCCGAAGACGATCTGTTCGGGATCTTCATGGTGCAGACGCCCTCGCAGCGCGGCCGGATTCAACTCGAGCTGAAGACGCTGATCTATCGGGCGATGGGACGGTGAGCGCAATTTCGTTCTTGTAGCCCGGATGAGCGAAGCGACATCCGGGTCTCCGTGAGTGAAGTCCCGGGTATCGCTCCGCTCACCCGGGCTACGGGACTTATGCCCCGCGCACGATCTCGCGGACGTATCCGATCGTCTCCTCGATCTGGCTCGCATTGACGTCGAGATGGGTGCAGGCGCGGATGCGGCCGTCCATCATCGCGAGCGTCACGCCGCGCTGGCGGAGCGCGGTGACCATCTTGTCGCCGGGAATGCCGGCGCCGTCCGGCTTGAAGAAGACGAGATTGGTCTCGGGCTCCTGCACCTCGATGCCTGCGATCTGCGACAGTCCGCGGGCGAGCGCCCGCGCATTGGCGTGGTCGTCGGCCAGGCGCTCGACGTGATGATCGAGCGCGTAGATGCACGCGGCCGCGCAGACCCCGGCCTGCCGCATCGAGCCGCCGAGGCGTTGCTTCCACTGCCACACCGCATCGATGAAGGCGCGCGTGCCAGCGAGCACGCCGCCGATCGGCGCACCCAAGCCCTTCGAGAAGTCGATCCACGCCGAATCCCATCCCGCGGTCATGTCGCGCGGCGTGATGCCGCTCGCCACGGTGGCGTTGAGCAGGCGCGCGCCGTCCATATGGGTGACGAGGCGGTGCTGCCTGGCGATCGCGACGATCTCGTCGAGCGCCGCCTTCTTCCAGATCGTGCCGCCACCGATATTGGCGGTCTGCTCGACGCTGACGACGGTCTGCGGCGGCTGGTAACGCGTGCGCGGATGCAGTGCCTTGCGAAGAGTCTCCGGCGTGAACTGGCCATCGGGGCCCTTGAGCTGCGTCACTTGGAAGCCGCCGATCGCCGCGTGCGCGCCGCCTTCGCGCGCGATGATGTGCGCGGTCTCATGCGCGAGGATCTCGTCGCCGGGGCGGCAATGCACCAGCGTCGCGGTGACGTTGCACATCGTGCCCGAGGGCATGTAGACGGCGGCTTCCTTGCCGAGCAGATCCGCAACGCGTTCGCACAGCGCATTGACGGTCGGATCGTCGCCGACCTGCTCGTCGCCGACCTCCGCCCGCGCCATCGCCTCGCGCATCGCAGCCGTTGGCCTGGTCTGCGTGTCCGAGAGCAGATTGATGCGCACCGGCGGCGCCTTGGGATCGATCGGGGGAGGGGTGTAGAGCATGGCTGGTCTCGTCACTTCATCTAGTCGAACAGTTGCGGTCTGATGTCTTGCGCACCGTGAAGAATGGCACGGATTTCGACGTGGTCGGATTGCACCGTGTAGAAGATAAGATGGGATTGGAAGCGGAAACGTCGATAGCCAGCGGCGAGCTCATCCACTTGCTGGCCAATGAGAGGGAAGTCGGCGAGAAGTCCGAAGGAGCGGATCAGACCGGCATAATAAGCCTCGGCCTGATATTTACCGAACCGGCTTTCGGTGAAGTCGTAGATGTCGATCAGGTCGGTCCGGGTGCGCTCCGATAACCGATACTCAGCCATGGCGGCGTTGAGCGACGCGTTGGCGCGCGGCGGCCAGGATGTCGTCCGGCGTGTCCGAGGTGAAGTTGTTGCAATCGGGCTGCGCGAATAGCGCTTGATATCGGCGGACCTGTTCGTCGCGGGGCAGCTTGGCCCATGCCTCAAGCTCGACCTCGGAGGGCGCTGCCGAAGGGGTGATGTTGGCGAGCTGGTCGGTCGTCTGGGACATCGATCGTAGGTTACCACAACAGAATGGTTACGGAAACCGGGGCCTTGAACGATGATTTGCCGATTTACCAGCGCGAAATGGAGTACCCGTACCGCGGTGTCACTTACTCGTGGTCAGCGAGTTCTGGGTGGACGCCGGGCGGCGTGACGAAATCGCATAATAATGATTTCCGTCGCGCTCACACGATAAATCGATCAGATAGGGATAAGGGTTGACCGGCAAGCGACGGACGTATGCACGCGTGGTCTGCCGCCCTGCATACGGGTGATCCCCGAGCAGCGCGACAATGCGGTCGCGCACGTGGCTGGCTCCCTGTGGAGAACGCGCATCGATGTAGGTCAGAACTTCGTCGATCTGGGCGAGTGCCCGCTTCGTGTAACGGACCTTCACAGCCCGTGCTTGGCCCACATGGCGCGAACTTCGTCGGCAGTGGCAAGCTCGCCGCGGGCGATTTCAGCTTCGGCCTCGGCCAAATCCGCTTCTTCCGCCGCCGTCAGTTGGAGCGGCGGCTGATTCACCCCAGCAAGCTCAAGGAGGGTCCGCGCCAAGTCGTCCTGCTCTGAAGCAGGTAGGGTGGAAACCTTGCTGAAGGCCTCATCCAGAAGACGCGTCATGGTCAACTCCGCTACGCGCAATCATAGCACAGATGGGCTGAGACATGGGAGTGGCCGCCTCAAACGAAAAGGCCCCGGTGAACCGGGGCCTTTGAACGTTGATGTGCCGAAACTATCAGCGCGAATAGAATTCGACGACCAGATGCGGCTCCATCTGCACCGGGAACGGCACGTCGGAGAGGCCGGGGATGCGTGCGTACTTCGCCGTCATCTTGCCGTGGTCGACTTCGAGATAGTCGGGAACCTCGCGCTCGGGGAGCTGGCTGGCTTCGAGCACGTGGGCGAGCTGCTTGGACGCTTCCTTGACCTCGACCACGTCGCCGACCTTGAGCTGGTAGCTCGAGATGTTGACCTTGCGGCCGTTCACCTTGACGTGGCCGTGGTTGATGAACTGGCGCGCGGCGAAGATCGTGGAGACGAACTTGGCGCGGTACACGACCGCGTCGAGGCGGCGCTCGAGCAGGCCGATCAGGTTCTCGCCGGTGTCGCCCTTGAGGCGGCTCGCCTCGACATAGATGCCGTGGAACTGACGCTCGCTGATGTTGGCGTAATAGCCCTTCAGCTTCTGCTTGGCGCGGAGCTGCACGCCGAAGTCGGAGAGCTTGCCCTTGCGGCGCTGGCCGTGCTGGCCGGGGCCGTACTCGCGGCGGTTGACGGGGCTCTTCGGGCGGCCCCAGATATTCTGGCCCATACGGCGATCGATCTTGTACTTCGCCTCACTGCGCTTAGTCATCGCGTCCTCTTCGGTTGCATGGTTTGAGGAAACGCGCCCTCCTGTGTGACGGGCTTAGCCCGGCACCGACAGGTCCGATCCCCAAAGCTTAAGGGATTTGACCACGGGTCGCGAAACGCTTCGCGGGCCGAAATCGGCCCGCGAGCAGGCGGCTTTTAGGGGAGTTTGGGGCTGGCTGTCAATTCTTTACGCTGTCATTCCGGGGCGCACGAAGTGCGAACCCGGAATCTCGAGATCCCGGGTTCGGTGCTTGCGCACCCCCCGGGGTGACCGCTACGCGGTCACGTGCGCACCGCCCGGACGGGCTTGGGGATGGCTTCCCGCAATTCGGCAGCGATTTCAGTGTTCAGGACCTGTTCCAGCCGGGTCAGGACCCGGGCGATCGGGGCGGCGTCGGTGACCCGGTGGTCCCAGCGGATCACGACATGGATGGTCTGATCCGGCTCGACGAGCCCATAGCTGACGACAAAGGGGCCCGGCGCGATGGGGTGGAGCTCGCCGCCGCCATAGGCGGCCACCGAGCTCACCGCGAAGCTGCCGAACCAGTTGCCGCGCTGGCGGCCGAAATTCAGGCCGATGGCCCAGGACAGGCGCCGCAGCGGCAGCGGCAGGCGGGTCGCCCGCATGATCTTGCGGAACATCGGGACGTCCTCGACCGGGGCCGTCTTGCCGCGCCTGATTTCCGCATTGATCGCTGCCAGCGAAAGGGTCTCAGGAGCGGCGATTCGCTGAGGCAGCACGCATTCCTCGCCATTCTCGACCCGGGCGATCGCGACCGTCGCCACGCTCCTTGGCAGCTCGTAGAGGGCCGGCCAAGGCCATTTGGTGTAAACGGTGCGCAGGATCGGTTCGTCCCGTGCAACCAAGGCGAAAGCCTTGACGATTATCGCGGCCCACCCGGCGGGCGCCGTTGCGCCGGCGCGGGCCTCCAGCACAGGGCCGATATTGAGCGAACGGGAGAGTGAAACGAAGGGCACGCCCATCGAGGCATGCATGAGGTCGCAGATCAGACGGCGCCGCAGCGAAATGGTCTTGGGCGTCCCGCGCATTGGTCTCCGTTTCCCAGGGATCAAAAGATCAAAATATGTGCAGCGAGCGGGGTGCCCGCCCGCTCGCTCTAGCACGAACCAACCCGTTTAGGGCCGGTCGGTTCGCCGCATCAGGGATCGCCAATTTGGTCTTGATGAAGACGTAAAAATCAATGATTTTCAATGATTTATCTCTTGAATGGGGCGATCCTGGCGGCGCCGCAGGTCCCGGCAATGCGTCAATCGGCTGGTTCAGCGCCTGACCCCCTCGAACGCCGCCATGATTCCGCGCTGGAACAGCGACCAGTCGAAGCCGAGCGCGATCGCGCGGTAGCCGCGGTCGATCAGGGCATTGGCCTGGTCGGCGGTGCGCGCCACACCGCCGATCGGCACGCCGCTTCTGAGGATGCCGGCCTCGGCGCGCGCGACGAGTTCGAGCAGCTCGGGGTCGTCCATCTGGCCGCGCTTGTTGATGGAGGTGGCGAGATCGCCGGGGCCGATCACGGCGACGTCGACGCCCGGCGTTGCCATGATCTCGTCGATGCGATTGACCGCCTCGACATGCTCGATGGTGATCATGCAGATCATCTCGTCATCGGCGCTGGCCATGTAATCCGGCATCGACTGGCCCCAGCGGAACGGCGCGTGGAAGGGGCCCCAGAGCCGATCGCCGCGCGGCGGGTAGCGCACGCTACGTACGGCCTTCTCGGCTTCGACGGGGTTTGTGATCATCGGGAAGTTGATGCCGAAGGCGCCGATGTCCATCGGAGCTTTCGCGAGCCACGGCTCGTTCGCGGCGATCCGCACCAGTGGCGTGCAGGGCGTGCCCGTGGTCGCGGCGATCATCGCATGTGCTTCGGTGAGCCCGATCGGACCATGTTCGAGATCGACGATGATCCAGTCGAGCGAGCGTGCCATGATCTGCACCATCTGCACGCTCGGGATGGTCGCGATCGCGCCGAAAGCGGGGCGGCCCTCGCTCCACAATTGGCGAAGGCGATTGAGCGGCTTTGCGGGGACCGGCATGTGATAACCTGCGCGCAGATGACGACGGCAGAACCTAGCAGCGCGGCGTCGATGCGGAAAGTCAGGCGACCGCGCGCCCGCCGAAGAACGGTGTCAGCGTGGCGCTGAGGTCATGCACGCGCTTTGATGTAAAAATCATTTCGGCGCCGGACTGCGCGATGCCGCAACCAGGCGCACCGAGCAGATCCGAGACGCGGCGGGCGATCGCGGGCGCCGGATCGATCCAGTCGACCGGCCAGGGTGCGAGCTTCTTCAGCCGGTCGAGCAGCAACGGATAGTGCGTGCAGGCGAGCACCACGGTGTCGGTGCGCGCGCGCGCGTCCGCGGCATCGCCGACGAAGCAGGGGGCGAGCTCGGCGAGGATGTCGCCGTCGCTGATCGGATGGCCGCCAAGCGCGGCCTCGGCGAGCGAGGCGAGCTCGGGCGAGCCGACCAGCGTCACCTCGCATCCTTGCGCGAAATCGCGGATCAACGCCTTGGTGTATTCGCGTTTCACCGTGCCCTTGGTGCCCAGCACCGAGACGCGGCGGGTCCTGGACTGCGCGCAGGCCGGCTTGATCGCCGGCACCGTTCCGACGAAGGGCAGAGTATAGGCTGCGCGCAGGTGCGACAGCACCAGGGTGGACGCCGTGTTGCAGGCGATGACGGCGAGGTCGGGATCATGGGTGCTGATCAGCTCCCCCATCAGCGGCACGACGCGGGCGATGATCTCGTCCTCGCTGTGGTGGCCATAGGGAAAGAAGGCGTCGTCGGCGACGTAGACAAAGTGGGCGTCCGGGCGCGCGGCCACGACCTCACGCAGCACCGTGAGCCCGCCAAGGCCGGAATCGAACACCAGGATGGTCGGAGAATTGGTCACGTCATTACCCTAGCCCGCCATGGTTACCATTCGGTTTTTAGGGCGATTTTGCGGCGGGCCCCCCGCAAAGACCCGGAGGGCCGACGTCTCGTGTCCCGGACGCGCTGCAACGCCTCTTAGCGTTGCTGCGCAGAGCCGGGACCCAGCCGCACTGTTGCTCTTGAGGCATGGGCCCCGGCTCTGCAGCGCATCGCGAAAAGCGCTGCGCTGCGTCCGGGGCACGAGAGCTGGGCGAGCGCTGTCCACATCACATCATCACGTGCAATCAGGTCGGACGCGCGCAGCACTCACGCGATCCTGTTCGTCGTTGCCGCGCGCTCCGTTGCCAGCTGCTTCTGCAAGCGATCGATGTTTTGCAGCAGGCGCTGGCTGGTCAGCACCAGGAAGTAATAGCCGAATTGCGGATCCTGGAAGTAGATCTCGAGCAGCCGGTCGTAGGTGATCGTCAGCACCTGTCCGTCCTCGATGCATTCGATCGTTCCGGTGCGCCGGTTGTCCGGCGTCAGGAAGCCGAGCTCGCCCATCAGCGCGCCGGGCCCAATCTCGACATTGATCTCCTTGACCAGGAACTTGCCGGTGACCGTGAGGAGCATCTCCTGGGCTGGATCGCCCAGCTTGAAGAGCGTGTCACCACGGCGATATTTGCGTTCGGTCATGAACGGCTTGAGCCATTCGATCGACATGTCGCCTTCGGTCGCATGCCGCGCCTTCTTGACGAGCTTGAGCATCTGCCGCAGCCGCAAGGCGTTGATCGGGAGCAGCAGCAGATAGAGCAGGAACGTGGCGACGTTGGCGGTGAGGGCGCCGAAGACGGCGAAGAGGGCGCAGCCGATCATGTTGGCAACGCGCAGGGGCACCATCGTCCGCATCAGGAGGGTGGCGACGAAGAAGCCGGCGCCGACCGCGGCGAACAGATTGGCGAGGGTGATGTTGTGGATGAAGATTTCCAGCAGCCGGTTGAAGATCGCGTCGTAGGTGACGTTATCGGGGTCGAGGCCCATCTGGACCAGGATTTTCGCGATCCTGAGGTTATCCGTGGCCGCGTCGAGAATGCGGTCGAGGATCGACGAAATGTCTGCGCTGCCGGACGGCATGGTACTAACCCCACATAAGGCATTCAGTCCTGGTCGGCACTCGTATAGCCGAAATCGAATGACGACCGCTTGAATGACGCTTCCGGCCGTCATGCCGCAAGAGGCAAATTCTAGCCTGATCGGGCGTTTCGGCAATTGCCCGTTGGTTGCGCGTCTGGCCGCGGCGCGGCGGTGATTCGGGGCACTCGTGCGGGCTTCGGCGTCGCGGAACGGGCCTGCACCATCGACGCGGCGGGGCGGTCTTGGCTTTACGGCTTGGTGGCGGGTTGCACGACCTGCTGATCGAGGAGGCCGAGGCGTCCTGGCAGCGAGCCTGCGCGCAGCAGCATGGCGACGCTGTTGGCCTCCTCCAGGGTGAGGTTGCCGGCGATCTGACCGGAGCCGCCGGTGATGGGCTCGCGGATGACAGGAGCGGAGATCACCTTGTCGTCGAGCACGATGGCGAAGGGCTTTCCGACGTTCTCTGCAGTGATATGGGCGAAGCGCCGCGTGCCGCGGCCGTTGAAGCGGAACAAGGCGATCGGCTCCTTCGTGTCGCTCGTAAA
Organism: Bradyrhizobium forestalis; assembly: GCF_002795245.1. GTDB lineage: Bacteria > Pseudomonadota > Alphaproteobacteria > Rhizobiales > Xanthobacteraceae > Bradyrhizobium > Bradyrhizobium forestalis. Next base: position 130,283 of record NZ_PGVG01000004.1, read on the forward strand.
TCCCGGGCCGGCATAGCTGATGTCGCCGCCTTCCAGCGCGCTGTCCTTGGCGACGAGATAAGGAAGCTTGTCCTTGAAGCCGAGCAGGACTTCCGTGCCCGCCGGCGGCGTGCCCGATTGCGCCTGCTCCGCGGACATCGAGAGGTCGATCAGGCGGAAGCCGACCTTGACCTTCTTGGCGAAGATCGCGGTGAGATGCTCGGGCTCCATCACGCCGGGCAGGAAGATGCGGATGCGGTCGGTCCCCTCAGGCTGGACGCTGGCAAGCTTGACGCCGGCGTCCTTGAGGCGCTGCTCGATCATGGCGATGGAATCTTCGACGAGATCGCGCAGCCGCGCCGCGGATGCGGCATCGGTCGGCGCCAGCCTGAGCGAGCCGTCTCCAGCATCGGTCACGGTGAGCGCGTGCGTGGGCAACCCCTCCGCCGCCGAGGCGAGCTTGCGCGTGAGCTGCTCGCGACCTTTGGCGTCAGCGATCTTCACATCGACGCCGCCGTCGCGGATCGCAAGGCCGGTGAAGGCGATCCGGCCCTCGCGCAGGATCCTGTAGACGTCGTCGCGCAGGTCCGTCGTGACCGCCTCCCGCAAGGCGTCGGTGTCCACCTTGTAGACGATGCGCGATCCGCCCAGCTTCTCCATCTTGTCGGCGATGAATGTCGCGACCTTCGCGCGCATCTTGTCGAGCTGGGTGTCGGCGCCGAGAGTGGCAGAGGGCAGAGCGATTGCGGATACGATCGCGAACGCGGCGATCAGCCGTGTGATGCGGTTTCGCAGAGGCGTCGTCATGATGACCTCAAGTCTTGCGGCAGGGCGCTGACGAGCGAATTCAGTGCCAGTTCTTGGTCCCCGGATTGGCCACAGAGGTTCAAGCGCCACAGCCGGTAAGCAATGGACGAACGCCAAATCATCCATCATTCTGGTCCGGCCCGGCCGCCATCGGCCGAGGCCTCGCCGAACCAAAATGTCAAAAGACAGGGGGCGGGGACATGCATCTGAGGGAGGACAGAATTTCATGGCGGGTATCCACGCGCTCGATCGGTTGATCGGCAACGACTATCCGGATCTCTTGACGGACGAGGAGGTCCGGGCGTTCGAGCAGGTCCCCTACGCCGACCGCGTCGCGGCCGCGAGCACCTATGACGCCATCAGGCTTGGTGCTGAGCGCAACCCCGACGGGGCGGCGATCCAGTTCCTGCAAAATGCCGATCCCGCCGACACGCCGCTGGTCGTCACCTATCGCGATTTCATCGCGCGCGTCACGCAGGCCGCCAACATGTTTCACGCGCTCGGCGCCGAGAAGGGCGACGTCATCAGCTTCATGCTGCCGCTGGTGCCGGATGCCTTCGTCACTCTGTTCGGCGCGGAAGCCGCCGGCATTGCCAATCCCGTCAATCCGCTGCTCGAGCCGCACCAGATCGCCGAGATCCTGGAGGCCGCGAACACCAAGATCCTGGTGGCGCTCGGACCGATGCCCGGCACAGACATCTGGCAGAAGGTCGAGCAGATTCGCCCGCAATTGAAGCATCTCAAGGCCATCGTGCAGGTGTTCGGCGGCGGCGACCCGGCGAACGGTGTCTTTGCCTTCAGCGACCTGATCAAGCAGCAGCCGTCCGATCGGCTCGTCAGTGGCCGCAAGATTTTAGGCAGCGACATCGCCGCCTATTTCCACACCGGAGGCACCACTGGCACGCCGAAGCTGGTGCGGCATACCCATGCCAACCAAGTCTATCAGGCCTGGGCGCTCAATCTGCTGTTGAAGGGGAAGCCCGGCGCCAATCTGCTGTTCGGCATGCCGCTGTTTCACGTCGGTGGATCGCTGACACAGGTGCTGACGACGCTGTCGAGCGGCGGCTCGCTGGTCGTGCTGTCGCCGAGCGGCTGGCGCAACCCGAATGCGGTGAAAAACATCTGGCAGCTCGTCGAGCGCTTCAAGCCCGAAGCGCTGTCGAGCGTGCCGACGGTGCTCGCCGCGACGCTTGCGGTGCCGCCGGGAAATGCGGATATCTCGAGCCTGAAATATGCGGCCGGCGGCGGCTCGGCGATTCCAGTCGCGGTCGGCTCGGCGATCCAGGACAAGCTCAAGCTACCGGTGGTCGAGGTCTACGGCATGACCGAGACCTCCAGCGTGCACACGCTGGCTTATCCCGGCCGGCCGATCCGGCTCGGTTCGGTCGGCCTTCCCATGCCTTATGCGCGCGTGCGCATCGTGCAGCTCGACGCCGAGGGACGCCTGATCCGCGACTGCGCGACCGACGAGATCGGCGTCGTCATCATGGCCGGGCCCGGCGTGTTCGGCGGTTACCTCAACGACGAGCACAACAAGGGCGCCTTCGTCGACGAGGTCTGGGTCAACTCAGGCGATCTCGGCCGGCTCGATGCCGACGGCTATCTCTGGATCACCGGCCGCGCCAAGGATCTCGTCATCCGCGGCGGCCACAACATCGATCCGGCGCCGATCGAGGAGATCATGTTCGGACATCCCGCCGTCGGCTTCGCCGCGGTGGTCGGTCAGCCCGACGCCTATGCCGGCGAATTGCCCGTGGGGTACGTGCAGCTGAAGCCCGGCGCGACCGTCGAACCGGGCGAGCTCGAGGCGTGGGTGCGCGAGCGCACGCCGGAGCGCGCCGCCGTTCCGGTGCAGGTCATTCCGATCAATCCGATGCCGGTGACGGGAGTCGGCAAGGTGTTCAAGCCGCAGCTGCGCTGGGACGCGGCCGAGCGCGTGTTCACCAAGGTGCTGGCGCCGCTGGTCGAGCGCGGCATCGATTGCAAGGTGAAGGTCGGTCCGCACGGCAGCCACGGCTCGATCGCGACCGTGACGCTGACGGACTTGCCGGCAGATCAGCGCGATGCGGTTGCCGGCGAGGTGCACGCGCTGCTGGCACCGTTCGTGATGCGCCACGAGGTGGTGCAGGTGTAGGTGCTTGCATTGAAACTGTAGCCCGGATGAGCGCAGCGATATCCGGGAAGGTGTGGCTTCCCGGGTGTCACTTCGCTCACCCGGGCTACAAGCGCGGCGATTGCGGTCTTATCCCGCCGGCATCCGCGTCTCGACGAGGCGCGCCCAGAACGACGCGCCGTGGCCGAGGATGTTGTCGTTGAAGACGTAGGCCGGGTGGTGGCACTCGTTGCCGTCGCCCATGCCGACCAGCACCATCGCGCCGGGACGCGCTTCAAGCATGAAGGAGAAATCCTCGGCGCCCATCATCGGGACGAATTTGTCGTTGACGCGATCAGTGCCGACGATGTCGCGGGCGACGTCGGCGGCAATGCCGGCCTCGCGGGCATGGTTCATCGTCACCGGATACATCCGCGTGTACTTCGTCTCGGCCGAGCCGCCATAGGCGCGGGCGATACTGTCGGCGACTTCGCCGATGCGGCGCTCGACGAGATCGCGCACCTCGGGGTCGAGCGTGCGCACGGTGCCGGCGAGCTCGGCGACCTCCGGGATGATGTTGAAGGCCGTGCCGGAATGGAATTGCGTGATCGAGATGACCGCGGACTTCAGCGGGTCGACGTTGCGCGCGACGATCGACTGCAGCGCATTGACGATCTGCGAGCCGATCAGCACGCTGTCGACGGATTTGTGCGGGCCGGCGCCGGCATGGCCGCCCTTGCCGCGAACGGTGATCTGGATGTTGTCGGAGGAGGCGAGCATCGGGCCGGGCGTGGTGGCGAAATGTCCCTCAGGCAGGTTCGGCATGTTGTGCATGCCATAGACCTCCTGGATGTTCCAGCGCGTCATCAGCCCGTCCTCGACCATGGCCTTGCCGCCGCCCCCGCCTTCCTCGGCGGGCTGGAAGATCATCACGGCCGTGCCGTCGAAATTGCGTGTCTCGGCGAGATATTTGGCCGCGCCCAGCAGCATCGCGGTGTGGCCGTCATGGCCGCAGGCGTGCATCTTGCCGGGGACCTTCGACGCATATGGTACGCCCGAGGTCTCCATGATCGGCAGCGCGTCCATGTCGGCGCGCAGGCCGATGGTCTTGCCGGAGGCCGATTTGCGGCCGCGGATGACGCCGACCACGCCGGTGCGGCCGATGCCTGTCACCACCTCGTCGCAGCCGAACTCGCGCAAGCGATCGGCGACGATGCCGGCGGTGCGGTGGACTTCGTAGAGCAGCTCGGGGTTCTCGTGGAAGTCATGGCGCCAGGCGGCCATTTCGTCGGAGAGGGCGGCGACGCGGTTGACGATGGGCATGAGGGGATCCGTTTCTTGCTGGTTTTGTCGTCATTCCGGGGCGATGCGGAGCATCGAACCCGGAATCCGGAGATTGTAGCGCGAGATTCCGGGTTCACGCTTCGCGTGCCCCGGAATGACGAAGAATGTCAGCTGTCGCCGAACACGCGCTTGAAGATCGTGTCGACGTGCTTGAGGTGATAGCCGAGGTCGAACTGCTCCTTGATCTCGGCGTCCGAGAGATACTTCTTCACCTCGGCGTCCTTCTTCAGGAGCTGGAGGAAGTCGCCTTCGCCGCGCCAGACCGGCATGGCGTTGCGCTGCACGAGCTTGTAGGCGTCCTCGCGGCTGGCGCCCTTCTGCGTCAGCGCCAGCAGCACGCGCTGCGAATGCACGAGGCCGCCGAGGCGGTCGAGGTTCTTCTGCATGTTGGCGGGATAGACCAGCAGCTTGTCGATCAGGCCGGCGAGGCGCACCAGCGCGAAGTCGAGCGTCACAGTCGCGTCCGGGCCCATCATGCGCTCGGCCGAGGAGTGCGAGATGTCGCGCTCGTGCCAGAGCACGACGTTCTCCAGCGCCGGCGTCACATAGGCGCGCACCATGCGGGAGAGGCCGGTGAGGTTTTCCGACAGCACCGGGTTGCGCTTGTGCGGCATCGCGGACGAGCCCTTCTGGCCTTCGGAGAAGAACTCTTCGGCCTCGAGCACCTCGGTGCGCTGCATGTGGCGGATTTCCACGGCGATGCGTTCGATCGAGGACGCGATCACGCCGAGCGTGGAGAAATACATGGCGTGTCGGTCGCGCGGGATCACCTGGGTCGAGATTGGCTCCGGCACGAGGCCCATGGCCTTGGCGACGTGCGCTTCGACGCGGGGATCGATCTGCGCGAACGTGCCGACGGCGCCGGAGATGGCGCAGGTCGCGACCTCCTTGCGCGCGGCGATCAGGCGTTCCTTGGCGCGCGTGAACTCGGCATAGGCATAAGCGAGCTTGAGGCCGAAGGTTACGGGCTCGGCATGGATGCCATGGCTGCGGCCGATGGTCGGCGTCATCTTGTGCTCGAAGGCGCGCTTCTTCAGCGCGGCCAGCACCTTGTCGAGGTCGGCAAGCAAGAGGTCGGCGGCGCGGGTGAGCTGGACGTTGAGGCAGGTGTCGAGCACGTCGGAGGAGGTCATGCCCTGGTGCACGAAGCGCGCCTCGGGGCCGACGATCTCGGCGAGATGGGTCAGGAAGGCGATAACGTCGTGCTTGGTCTCGCGCTCGATCTCGTCGATGCGGGCGACGTCGAAAGTGGCGTCCTTGGCCTTGGCCCAGACCGTCCTGGCGGCCTCCTTGGGGATGGTCCCAAGCTCGGCGAGGGCGTCCGCCGCATGCGCCTCGATCTCGAACCAGATCTTGAACCGGGTCTGCGGCTCCCAGATCGAGGCCATTTCGGGACGGGTATAGCGGGGGATCATCTGACGGCTCCAGCAAGGTAGGCGGGCGGCCCAAGAGGGCTGCGCCGGCCAAAATGTTTTTTACGCCGTGATTTAGCAGAGCGGGGAGGGCGAAACAAACGGCGGAGGCAAGGTAGCGGGGGATGATTGGGGCCAAGCCGGCAGCTGGCGCCCAGGCTCGGCTGGGGGACGGATCGCCAGCGGGCTTGGCCGGGCGGGCCGCAGAAATCAGCGGTCAATCACGGATCGTTGACTGACAGATATTGAAATCTGTCAGCGAGACGTGTATATCCGTTCTCGGACGCTCCGATTGGGCGTCCCGCGACAGCCCCGGGGAGCCCGACATCCGAACCAGAGTTCGGATTGGAGGGCGGATTGAAGAACGGGGACCGCGGACGAATGGAGACTTAAGACAATGACGACCGAAATCCTCAATTTCACCGGCGCGATTGGGCATTGGCTCAATTTGCTGGTGGCGCGCCAGATCGCGGCGCAGGCTGCAAAACTGCCTCATTAAGGCATAGGCTTTCGAACGACCGGCGCGGGCGCTTCGGAAGCAGCCCTACTGCCGGATAACTGAGCCCCAAACGGGAACATGGTGCTGGCATGAATGAAGCCGTTGTCTTGACGCCGGAGCGGATCCTCGAAGTCACCGAGGACGTGCTCAGGCGTTACGGACTTGCCAAGGCCACCGTGGTCGACGTTGCCCGTGCGCTCGATGTGAGCCACGGCAGCGTCTATCGCCATTTCCCCAGCAAGGCCTCGCTGCGCGAGGCCGTTGCCAAGCGCTGGCTGGACCGCATCGACGCCCCGTTGCTGGCGATCGCCAAGGAGCAAGGCCCGGCGCCCGACAGGCTCGACCGCTGGCTGCGCACGCTGTTCGCCGCCAAGCGTTCGCGCGTGCTCGACGATCCCGAGATGTTCGAGACTTATCTGACCCTGGCGCGCGAGGCCTGTGCGGCCGTCAAATGTCACAAGGACACCATGATCGATCAGATCGCGGCGATCCTGACCGACGGCGTGAAGCAGGGCGTGTTCGCTGTGGACGACGTCAAGACCACCGCGCGGGCCATCTTTGATGCCACCGTCCGCTTCCATCATCCGGCCCATGCCGACGAGTGGAAGGACGCCGATCTCCCGGCGCGCGTCGATGCGACGCTGGCGCTATTGCTGCGCGGGCTGAAGGCGGCCTGAGGCCGCAGGAGCCATTCGATCCCGGGTGCGGCCAATCAACCTCTCGTCTTGTGGAGAACGGCGCCGTCGCGAAGCGAGGGTGAGGATGCCGAATGTCTTCGCGTGTGGAAGGCAGGATCGGACGATGGCACGACCGGCGGACTCTCCGGATATGCATTGACTGCGATTTCGACGGCGTCCTTTGACCGCCTTCGAAGGCGGTAGAATGTCAGCTCCTGATCGAACATGGGGCAGCGAAAGTGGACGACGGCGGTGTCCGGCAGGCGGCAAAGTTCGTCAATGAGCTCGCCTACTGTGATGATCGGGGGATGGTCGGCTGTTTTGTGATGACCCTTGCTCATGGCGATGTACTCCTTCGTCGGATGCTAACCGGAACTGAAGGGTCTCCGTTCCATCGAGGTCGGCACATTCAGAAGGTTCAAGGGTCTGAGGGAATGCGGCAGCTTTGCTGCTAGATCCTCGTCAACCCGCACGACGCCGCGAGCCGCACGAGTTGCGCGTCCGTGCGTGCGCCCGTCTTCGATTTGATCAGATAATGATAGTTCTGCACCGTCTTGACGCTGAGATTGAGATGCGCTGCGATCTGCTCGGTGGTGGCGCCGCCGGCGAACTGGCGCAGGATCTCGATCTCGCGTTCGCCCAGTTGATCCAGCACTGAACCAGTCGGCGAAAGACTCTCCTCGGCCAGAATATGCGCGATGTCGTCGCTCATGGCGCGCTCGCCGCGGGCAACGCTGCGAATCGCGGTCACGACTGCAGAGGGCTCGCTGCTCTTGGTGACGAAGCCGCTCGCGCCTGCGCCGAAGGCTGCCTTCACCAGCACGGCTTCGTTGTGCATGGTGAATACCAGGATCCGCGCTCGCGGGCTGCGCGCGCGGATGTTGCGGATCGCCTCGAGCCCGCTCGCGCCGGGCATCGAGATATCAAGCACGACGACGTCAGGATCATGCGCCTTGAACGCGCCGTAGGCGTCCGCGGCGTTGTCGGCTTCAGCCACGACATGCAGATCGCCCTGGCTCTCCAGCACGCGCCGATAGCCTTGCCGCACGATCGGGTGGTCGTCGACCAGCAGCACCGAGATGCCTGTTGCCGCAACCTCGCTCATTCCGGCCTCACGCCGCGAGCGGAATGGTGGCGGCAACGCTGAGGCCGCCGCGGGCAGGCAGGATCGACAGCGATCCGCCGGCGGCCGTGACACGCTCGCGGATGCCGGTCAGGCCGAAGCCGGCCGACTGCGCGACACGGGTCGCGTCGCCGCCGCCATCGTCCTCGACACGGATCAGCAGCGCATCGTCCTCGCCCGCGCGCCGCTCGATCCGCAACGAGATCTCGCGCGCCGCACCATGACGCAGCGCGTTGGTCAGGCATTCCTGTGCCACGCGATAGGCCGTGGTGGCAGCCGGACCGCTGATGTCGGTGAGGTTACCCCTGAGATCGAGCTGGATCGTCGGCCGTGCCGCGCTCTGCGAGCGCCAGCTGTCGACGAGATTGACGAGGCTTGCCTCGAGCCCGAGCTCCTCGGGCAGCGGATTGCGCAGCCGCTTCAGCGCGTCGCGCAGCGAGGCCATCAGATGATGGGTGGCCTGCGAGATCATGCGCGCATCCTGCGCGATCCCGGTGTCGCTGTTGTCTTTCGTGCTCGCTGTTTCGATTGTGTTGGCGAAGGCGAGAATGGCGGAGAGATTCTGGCCGAACTCGTCGTGCAGCTCGCGGGCGAGCGCGCGGCGTTCGTCGTCGCGGATCTCGATCAGGCGCCGCGTCAGCGCGGCGCGCTGTTCGGTCGCTTCCTCCAGCCGGTCGCCGAGCTCGCCGACGGCGCTGCCGATCATCGCCAGCTCCATTGAGCGGAAGCGCGGCAGTTTCGTGCGATATTGACCGCGCGCCATGCGCTGCAAGGCGGTCACGATCGCGCGCGCCGGCGCCAGTGCATGTGCGATCGCGAGCGACGCCAGCAGCGCAATTGCCGCCGCCATCAATAGCGCGACGTCGATGACGTTGAGGATGTACTCCCAGGCCAGCGAGACGGCCGCCGCGCCGTCCGGCGTCGCGACCACCGACCCGGCGGCAATCGCGCGGGGGCTGACGGGCCGTACCACCTCGGCGTGGCTGCCGAGGAAGGTGGGCACGATGGCGGCGAACCAGCGTGGCGGCGTCTTGCCCAGCCCCTCGCTCTGGCCACAAAGCGGCTTCTCGAATGCCGCGGCCGGCTGGAACTCGACGCAGACGCCGGGCGAGATCAGCTTCATCGTCTCCAGCGTGCGCCAGTCTGGAACCGGCAGAAGATGCTCGCGCGCTCTGCTGCTGCGCAACAAAAGCTCGCGCCAATACAGCGCCTGTAGCGCCTGCGCGACCCGCTGTGCCGAGGCCGCAGTCGCCCGATCGACGCTACGATAGGCGTCGAAAGTGGCCCATACGGTCGCGGCTCCCAGGCACAGCGCCACGATGAGCAGCAGGCGGGCAACAAGCTGAAGCACGAGGCGCATGCGATCACCCCCGACGTTTGGTAAGGTCAGCCTAACAACGCCGCCACGCCTTGCCAATTGCGGGGTGTGGCAGGATTGCAGCTCGGGCAAATTTCCCAAGCCGGATTGGGCATGGGTCTTTGGACCGGGCGCGGCGGCTTTGATCTAATCGGGATGGAATCGTTGCAAGCCTGTCCTTGCAAACCAGGAGCGGTGCAGCATGAGTTCGATGACGATGGGACCGATCACGGGCCGGGCCGCCGATCCATCCGAGCGCAGCGCGCTGCTGTTCTGGATGATCTTCACCGGGCTGTCGATCTTCGCCGTCGTGCTGCTGTGGCGCTTCGGCCTGATCCATCTGATGCTGACCTCGGACCGCACCTACATTTCGAGCATCATCGCGGTGCTCTATGTCCTGACCTGCGGCCATTGCTTCCTGCGCACGCGGGCCATTGCCCGCGAGGGGGCGGCGGCGCGGCGCTGCCGGGCGGCGCTCGCGGCGCCTGACGGCGGCAGGGTGCTCGATGCGCGTGCGACGGCGCTGCCGCGCGGGCTGGTTCGCGATCACATCGAGAGCCTGGTGACGAAGGCGGCGGCGCAGGATTACCGTCCCGTGGACCAGACGCTGCTGCTGCGAACGCTGGCCGACCGCCTGCGCGGCTCCAACGGGTTCGGCGCCTTCGTTTCCGACACGCTGATGAAGCTCGGCCTGCTCGGCACCATCATCGGTTTCATCATCATGCTGGCGCCGATCGCGGGGCTGGATGCCGCCGACAAGGTCGCGATGCGCTCCTCGATGGGCTTGATGAGCGACGGCATGGCGGTCGCGATGTACACGACGCTCGCCGGCCTTGTCGGCTCGATCCTGGTCCGCATCCAGTACTACATGCTGGACGCCGCGACGCAGCGGGTGTTCTCGGACGCGGTGGTGCTGACCGAGACCTATGTGACGCCGGTGCTGGAGCGCAAGGGTTCTGGCAAGGGTTCTGGTGCGCGGCCATGATGGATGATTTCGGTCTCTATCCGCGTGAGGAGCCGTTCGATCCGCTTGGCGTGATGCTGTTCAAGGCGCTCCAGGTGATCGCGTTCCTGTTCTTCCTCGCGCTGCTCGCGGTCTCCCCGGATGCCAAGGACGGCAAGATCGACTCCAAGGCGGAGTTCATGATCACGCTGGACTGGCCGGACAATCACCCCGACGATCTCGACCTGTTCGTGCAGGATCCCGCCGGCAACATCGCCTGGTATCGCCACCGCGAGGCCGGCTTCCTCACGCTCGACCGCGACGACCGCGGCGGGGCCAACGATTTCATCATGGTCGCCGGCAAGAAGATCGCTTCGCCCATCCGCGAGGAGATCGTCACGGTGCGCGGCATCGTCGCCGGCGAATACACCGTCAACGTCTCGCATTTCCAGGCCACGACGGGCGAGCCTGTGACGGCCAATGTGAAGGTGCAGAAGCTCAATCCGACGGCGCAGGTGGTCTTCGACAACAAGTTCACGCTCGACCACACCGGCGACGAGAAAACCGCGGTGCGGTTCCGGATCGATGCGGAAGGCAAGGTGGTCAATGTGGATCAGCGGCCGAAGTCGCTGCTGGAGACGTTCCGCAGCAGCTGGCGCAACGGCGGCGATCTCGACCCCAAGACCGGTGTGAGCAGGAACGCTGCGAGGGTGCGCCGTGACTAGCCTGCAAACGATCATCCTCACGCTATCGGTCGCTTACGCCGTCATCGGCGCGCTGCTGCTGGTCGTGCTGGTCTATGCGCGGCTGCACTGGTCGCTGAAGGCGGTCGCGGTGGTCGTGACCAGCGCCTTCTATGTCGTCAGCTTCACCGAAATGCGCGGCCTGCTCGGCTGGGCCAGCGCGGACCGGCTGCCTGCTACCTTCAAGCTGCTGAAGGCCCGTATCGTCGAGCCGCATTCGCTGGAAGGCGATCCCGGCTCGATCTATCTCTGGGTCGAGGCGCTGGACGAGGACAACCGCCCAAGCGGCATCCCGCGCGCCTTTCGTGTGCCCTACAATGACCGGCTGGCCGACAAGACCCACGCCGCTGAGAATGAGATCGCGGCCGGACATCCGCAAGGCGGGCGCGCGGCCGATTTCGGCGGCGGCGACGGCAGCCTGATCGACATGGTCCGGGAATATGTGACGCCGAAGACCATTTTGGAGACGAGCGGCGGCGATTCCTCCACCGGCGAGTTCAATGCCCCGCCCGCCGGTGCCCAAGGTGCGGTGTTCACGCCGATTCCGCCGCCCCGGATGCCGCCGAAGGACGAGCAATAGGCCTTTGACCATCACTGCAGGACTGCGCTGGTAAACGGCGCAGCGCTGACGCATCTTGTTGATCTCCCTCAATTTGGCCTCATCGGCCTCCAATAACAATTTGAGGGTGGAGGGTGCGTGCTTCTCGCTGTCTTCTCGGATATCCACGGCAACCGGCAGGCGTTCGAGGCCTGCCTGAAGGTTGCCCGCGCCAAGGGCGCGGAGCGCGTCGTTCTGCTCGGCGACTTCGTCGGCTATGGCGCCGATCCGGAATGGGTGGTGGATACGGCGATGGAGCTGGTTGCGCAGGGCGCTGTCGCGGTGCGCGGCAATCATGACCAGGCGGTCAATTCCTCGGCCGAGACCATGAACGCCGAGGCGCAGATCGCGATCGAATGGACCCGCGGCCGCCTCGACGCCGCGCAGCGGCGATTCCTGGCCGAATTGCCGATGCTGGTAGAGGACGACGGCCGCCTGTTCGTGCACTCGGAGGCCTCTCATCCCCAGCGCTGGCACTATGTCCGCTCGACGGTGGAGGCCGCCAAGAGCCTGATCGCGACGTCCGCCCATGTCACGTTCTGCGGCCACATCCACCGTCCCGCGCTCTATTCGATGTCGGTGACAGCCAAGATGACGAGCTTCGTGCCGAAGACCGATGTCCCGGTGCAGCTCCTGCGCGGACGGCAATGGCTCGCCGTGCTGGGCTCGGTCGGCCAGCCCCGCGACGGCGATCCGTCAGCGTCCTTCGCGCTGTTCGACACGGTCTCATGCCAGATCACCTATTGCCGCGCACCTTATGACGTCGCGACCGCAGCAAGCAGGATCCGCGACAACGGACTGCCGTCCTGGCTGGCCGACAGGTTGTCCCAGGGGCGCTGACGGCGATGCCGAAACCCCTGGTCAGGTCAGGTGCGGAGATCGACGGTTACACCATCGGCGAATGCGTGCATGCCGGCGGCATGGCGACGCTGTGGACCGTCACCCATCCCGGCATCGACGTGCCCTTGCTGATGAAGATCCCGCGGGTGTCGGAGGGCGAGGACCCCGCCGCGATCGTCTCCTTCGAGATGGAGATGATGATCCTGCCGCGGCTTGCGGGTCCGCACGTGCCGGCCTGCTTCGGCACCGGTGATTTCGCCCGGCAAGCCTATGTCGTGATCGAGCGCATCCCAGGCGTCACGCTCTACAAGCGGCTGCCGGACCTGCCGCTGCCCTATGACGAGGCGCGGCAGCTCGTCGCCAAGATCGCGGCCGCGCTTGCGGACTTACACCGGCAGAACGTGATCCATCACGACATCAAGCCGAGCAGCATCATGTTCCGCGATAGCGGCGAGGCGGTGCTGATCGACTATGGCCTGTCGCACCACAACCACCTGCCTGATCTCCTGCAGGAGGAATTCCGCCTGCCTTACGGCACCGCGCCCTACATGGCGCCCGAACGGCTGTTGGGAGTGCGCGACGATCCGCGCAGCGATCTGTTTTCGCTCGGCGTGCTGCTCTATTTCTTCACCACCGGCGAGCGGCCGTTCGGCGAGGGCGAGACGCTGCGCGCGATGCGGCGCAGGCTGTGGCGCGACCCGCATCCGCCGCGGAAGCTTCGCGCGGATTATCCGCCCTGGCTTCAGGAGGTGGTGTTGCGCTGTCTCGAGATCGAGCCGGTGTGGCGCTATCCGACGGCGTCCCAACTCGCCTTCGATCTCGCCCATCCGGACCAGGTCAAGCTCACCGCACGTTCGGAGCGGGTGAAACGCGATCCCCTCAGCGTCGCCTGGCGGCGTCGTTTCAACCAGGGCGCCATGGCGCCGCACGCGAAATCGGATGTCGCCGCCCAGATCGCATCGAGCCCGATCCTCGCCGTCGCGCTCGACACCGTGGAGGGGGCACCGGAGCTGAACGAGGCGCTGCGCGTGACCACCGAGCGCATCCTGGCGACCTTGCCGTCGGCGCGGCTTGCCTGCGTCAACGTGCTCAAGCTGAACCGCATCGCGATCGACCGTACCCTGGACGAGCAGGGCTCCAACAAGCACATCGATCGCCTGGTCGCGCTCAGGCATTGGGCGACGCCGCTCAAGCTGGATGAGGGCCGGCTGTCGGCTCATGTGCTGGAGGCGGTCGATCCCGCTGCCGCGATCCTGGAGTTCGCCGAGGCGAACCAGGTCGACCACGTCATCATCGGCGCGCGGCAGAGCTCGTTCAGGCGCACGCTGCTCGGCAGCGTCTCGGCCAAGGTGGCCTCGGAGGCGACCTGCACCGTCACCGTGGTGCGGCCGCCGCGGATGGCTGGGGACGCCGGCGGATCAGATGCCGGCGAAATGGCGGGTTAGTCGGTCCGGCGTCTTGCAGGTTCGATCAGGCCGCCTGCTTGCGGCGGATCGGCCAGGAGAATTGCGGGCCGGGTTCGCCGTGATCCGCGCTGCCGCCAAAATACTGGATGATCTCGCGGCAGGGCTCGCAATTGAACAGGTTGCGCGACGCGGACGCCTTGGTCATTTCCTTCAGGCAGTTCGGGCAATGCGGTTTCATGGCGCGGTCCGGGAAAAGTAGTCTCGGTGTCGGCGCTGCGAGCCGAACAAGCGATCGAGGTCCGAATTGTCGAGCCCGGCATCGTGGTCCAGTGTGCCGTCGGCGCGCTCGAGGCGTCCGAAGAAATAGTCGAGGCTCGGATGCGGGCGCCGCGGAATACGGCACCTGCGCTTCGGCTGACGTTTCACGAGTGCGAGCTGCATGGCATCACCCCCGGCGACGATGAAGATGGATGATGCGGGCAGAGGATACGGCCTTCGCCGGTCGCGCCACGTAGAGGCTGCGAGCAGCAATCGCCGCATTGAATCCGAACCACAACGCTACGCCAGTCCAAATCAGGGTCGTCGTCATGATGTGCTCCCGTCAAAAGCAGGCAGGAGTCACTTGCGGTGATTTGCGCGAATCAGTGAAGTCCGGATGAGTACGGATCAGGATTGAAATTTAAGCTTTGCGCGCTGCAGCACCCGTAAACGCCACGGGATTTGTGCTCGTCCGCCTGAACCGCTTGATCCAGCTCAAATCGCTTCGCCGCGAGCCCCCAGCGCCGCATTGCGGATCGCGGCGATGTTGGTCTTGTAGGATTCCAGCGTGCCGCCCCTGAACACCGAGGTGCCGGCGACGAAGGCGTTGGCGCCGGCCGCGGCGAGCGCGCCCGCAACATCGGGGCCGACGCCGCCGTCGACCTCGATGTCGATCGGACGGCCCGCCGTCATCGCGCGGATGTCGCGGATCTTGCCGATCGCGGAGGGGATGAAGGCCTGGCCGCCGAAGCCGGGATTGACCGACATCACCAGCACGAGGTCGACGAGGTCGAGGACGTATTCGAGCGCGCTGATCGGCGTTGCCGGATTGAGCGAGACGCCGGCTTTCTTGCCGAGCGCGCGGATCGCCTGGAGCGAACGGTGCAAGTGGGGACCTGCCTCCGCATGCACGGTGATGTGGTCGCAGCCGGCTTTCGCGAAGGCCTCGAGATAGGGATCGCAGGGCGAGATCATCAGATGCGCGTCGAAGATCTTCTTCGTGTGCGGGCGCATCGCCTTGATGACATCAGGGCCGTAGGAGATGTTGGGAACGAAGTGCCCGTCCATCACGTCGAGATGGATCCAGTCGGCGCCGGCGGCGTCCACTGCGCGGACTTCCTCGCCGAGCTTCGAAAAGTCCGAGGCCAGGATCGAGGGCGCGATGGCCAGGGGGCGGGGGGCGAAAGCTTGGGTCATGGCGCGTTTTCCCGTGGCGGACGGACGACGAATGGCCTCGCCTAACATGGGGCTCCATGGCGGGCAATGCAGCAGGGGCCGGCTTCCTGTGGGCGGAAATTTCTGCCGCGACCGGCACGAATTGCCGGTGTTCCCGCGGCCTGCAAAGCGTGGTGGACGCGGATTTCATTGAGCTTTTCGCGATGGCACGTCGCTTGCTGATCTCACCGGACAGAACATTCGTCGCGGCACGCCGCATCCCGTTGGAGTTTGTGCAATGTTGTTCGCCCTTGGCGCCGTCTCGAGCGCGCTCGACGCGATCCAGTCGCTGACGAGCTCGAAATCGTCGTCGGCGACGCACAAGACGGGCTCCTCGCAGAGCGCGCCGACCAATCCGTTCGCGATCGACAGCGGCAGCAGCACGACCGGCGGGTCGACCTCGTCGGTCAACGCGGGCAGGCATCCGCAGATCTCGCCGGAGACGATGAACGCGTTGTTTGCTGCGCAGAGCCAGTCGGCGGACACGAGCGGCGCGACCAGCTCGGCCTCGACGGGGGCAGCGTCCTCGGCACCGAACAGTCGTGAAGATGCCCTGAAGGACCTGTTCTCGCAGATCGACGCGGACGGCGACGGCAAGATCACCCAATCCGAGTTCGAGGGCGCGCTCGGCGCCGGCGGCACCAACCTCGCCCAGGCCGACGACGTGTTCTCGAAGATGGATGCGAATGCCGATGGCAGCATCAATCTCGGAGAGATGACGAAGGCGCTGAGGGGCGGTCACGGCCATCATCACGCGGAAGGCGCCGGCGGCTCGGGCGACGGTTCGGGGTCCTCGTCGCAATCCAGCGGCGGCTCGACTTCGACCACGACGACCAATGCCGACGGCTCGACGACCACCACCGTCACCTATGCCGATGGCTTCAAGATGTCGACGACGGTGCCGGGGGCGAACTCTTCCCGTAGTTCAGCCTATGACCTGTTTGCGCAGTTGATGCAGCAGCAAGGCGGGCAGGGGCAGGGCGCCTCGGCGGCTGCCGGCTCGTCCATGTCGATGAGTGTGTGAGCGGGCAGCCCTCTCTCCGCCAATGATGCTGTCACGCCCCGCGCAGGCGGGGCAACGCGCGACGTGGTGAGAGACGTGTGCTCCTTACGCCCCAAACCGATCCCTCCACGCCGGCTGCCCACCGGGGAACGGCAACGCCGTCGCGCTGTACACACCGCGCGCGATGGCGCGTGCGACTACGTTGGCGGCGACCGTGCCGAGCTCGGTGAGGCCAACCAGCGGCTCGATCGGCTTTTCGCACGTGGCGGCGGCAAACAGCACGTCGCCGTCGGTCGGCGCATGCACCGGATAGATCGCACGGGCGAAGCCGGTATGCGCGATCATCGCCAGCCGCTTGGCCTGGGGCTTGGTCACCACCGCATCGGTGACCACGGCGCCGATGGTGGTGTTCTCGCGCGCGCTCGCCGCAGGACCGCCCTTGATGCGCATGAGGAGCATGTCCTCGGTGAACTTGTCCGGCAGGCCGCGTCTCCCGAACTCGCCGTCCACCTCGAACGGCGCCGCCCAGAACCACGGTCCCTCGCCGACGGTGACGCTGCCCACGGCGTTGACGGCGACAATCGCCGCGACCTTGATTCCGCTCGGCGTCACGGCCGACGCCGAGCCGAGACCGCCCTTGAACGTCGCGGTGGTGGCGCCGAAGCCGGCGCCGACGCTGCCAAGCGCAAAGTCCGCGCTGCTGGCAGCGGCCGCTGCGGCGTAGCCGAGGTCGCGATAGGGCGAGAAGCGTCCCCAGGCCTTGTCGCCGCCATTGAGCAGGTCGAACAGGATCGCCCCCGGCACGATTGGGATCAGCGCTTCGCGAACCCGGTGGCCGCGGCCCTGCTCGGCGAGCCAGGCCTGCACGCCGCCGCCGGTATCGAGGCCAAAGGCGGAGCCGCCCGACAGCGCGATCGCATCGACGCGCTCGACCGTGTTGGCAAGATCGAGCAGTGCATCCTCGCGTGTGCCGGGGCCGCCGCCGCGAACGTCGATGGCGGCGATCGCGGGAGAATCGAAGACAATTGCGGTCGCGCCGGAAGCGACTTTCGCGTCTTCGGCATGGCCGACCCGGACGCCGGCGATATCGGTAAGAAGGTTCTTCAAGACGGCCTCGTCGTTGAGAGCAATTCGCGATCTGCGATAGCGCAGCGATGCCGCAGGCTCAACTGGCGAGCGCGATTCTCAGCATCTTGGCGAGCTCGGACTTGCGGTAGGGCTTTGCCAATAGCAGCACGCCGGAATCCAGTCGGCCGTGATGGACGATGGCGTTTTCGGTGTAGCCCGAGGTGAACAACGTCTTCAGGTCGGGGCGGCGCCGGGCCGCTTCGTCTGCAAGCTGGCGGCCGTTCATGTTGCCGGGCATGATGATGTCGGTGAAGAGCAGGTCGATGGTCTCGTCGCTGTCGATGATATTGAGGGCCTCGGCGCCGTTGGCGGCCTCGAGCGCGGTATAGCCGAGGCTCTTGACCTGCGTCACGACATACTGGCGCACCAGCGTATCGTCCTCGACGATCAGGATCTTCTCGTCGCCGCCGGTGACGGGCGCGTTCTGGAGCGCCTCGAACTCGGTCTCGTGCACCCCGGTCGAGCGCGGCAGGTAGATCTTCACGCTCGTGCCGTGGCCTTCCTCGCTGTAGATCTTGATGTGGCCGCCCGACTGCTTGACGAAGCCGAATACCATGCTGAGGCCGAGGCCGGTGCCCTTGCCGACCTCCTTGGTGGTGAAGAAGGGATCGAAGACCCGGTCGATCAGCTCCGCGGGGATTCCGCTGCCGGTGTCGCTGACCGCGATCATCACGTAATTGCCGGCGGTGACGTCGGGATTCATGCTGGCATAGCCGTCGTCGAGGAAGACGTTGCGGGTCTCAAGCACCAGGGTGCCGCCGTCCGGCATGGCGTCGCGCGCATTCAGCGCGAGATTGAGGATCGCGGTGGACAGCTGGCCCGGATCGACCAGCGTCGGCCAGGCATCCTCGGTGAGCTGCGGCATGATGGTGATCTGCTCGCCGAGGGTGGGATGCAGCAGCTTGGCGGCTTCGAGCGCCAGCGCATTGACGTCGATCTCGCGCGGCTGGAGCGGCTGCTTGCGGGCGAAGGCGAGCAGATGCTTGGTCAGCTGCGCGCCGCGCTCGGCGGCGTCGTCGATCAGCTTGGTGATGGCGGCAAGCTCGGGCCGGTCGGCGACCGCGTCGCTGAGAATGCCGATCGTGCCCGTGATGACGGTCAGCACGTTGTTGAAGTCGTGGGCGACGCCGCCGGTCAATTGGCCGATCGAGTCCATCTTCTGGACCTGCCGGAACTGGGCTTCGGCGGCCTGCTTGTCGGTGAGGTCGCGGCCGATGAAGAAGTGGCGCTTCACCGGCTCGGACCAGGTACCCATCCAGTTCAGCGTGACCTCGTGACCGTCGTAATGGTAGTAGCGCGCCTCGAAGCTGCGCTTGACCGCGCCACGACGGGCTGCACGCATCTCGTTCCGCGCCTTGTCGAGATCGTCGGGGTGGATGAACTCGGTCGCGATGTGCCCGACCATGTCCTCGGGGCTGTAGCCGAGAATGTTCTGCACGCTCGGGCTGACCTGGACGAAATTGCCATAGCCGTCGGTGACCAGGATCAGGTCCTGCGATGTCTCGAAGATGCGCTGGCGTTCCTCGGTCTCGCGGCGCAGCTTCTCTCTCGCCTGCTTCTCTTCGGTGATGTCGTGGGCGATCTTGGAGGCGCCGATGATCTCTCCCTCATCGGTCCGCAGCGGTGAAATGTTCAGGACGACGTCGAGCGGGCGGCCGTCTTTCCGGATTCGGATCGTCTCGTGCTGGGCGATCGACTCGTTGCTGGCTACCCGGTTGAGGATGCTCCTGACTTCGCCCTTGAGATCCGGCGGCACGATGATGTCGATCGGCTTGCCGACGGCCTCGGCGGCGGGATAGCCGAACAGATGTTCGGCGGCCTTGTTCCAGCCGGTGATGATGCCGTCGAGCGATTTCGTGATGATGGCGTCATTGGACGACTCGACCACCGCGCCGTACAGCGCGAGGCGTTTGCCGTAATAGTCGCGTTCCGAGGCCGATTGCTGGCGCAACTTCCCGACGAGGCCCACCGTATGCGCCTGGAGGCGGACATTCTCGATGAGAAGCACCGCGAGCACGAAGGTCGCCGCAGCGAGGCCGTAGAGCCGGCCGGCATAGAAGCCGAGATCGAAGCGCGCGACGTTGACGATCGCCGACAGCGCGATGTCGAACAGCCAGGCACACATGACCACCATGAGCCAGACGTCGATCACCGTATGCGGCCTGCGGAACCAGAGCGAGACCAGCGCGGCGAAGCTCAGCGACCACACGAAGGACACGACCCCGATCATGGTCGGCGTGTAGTGACCGTCGCGCAGCAGGACCGGCAACAGATCGTGCTGCGCAGTGACGATCCAGCCGAAGACGGCCATCGCGGCGATGACGCCGAGCACGCTGGCATGAATCGCGCTGCTTGCCGCGCCGCGGATCCGCGGGCCGCCGTCCTTTTCCTTCAGCCAGGCATAAGCCATCACGCACAGCGGAAAGCCGGCGTGCCAGATCATGTAGAGCCAGACCGTGGTCTGCCGGCCCGCGCCAAAGAGCCCGGCTGGTGCGAACAGTCCGGGAAAGGTGAGGGCATGAACCAGCGCCGCAGCGGCGGTGAAGAGATAGCCGGTCGCCAGCCACAGCAGCGCACGGGTCCGCAAGACCGCAAATTGCGACAGCAGCAGCACTGCCGTGACGATGTCGCTTACGGCGAGCGCCGATTGATAACTCGCGACGAAGGCCGGGACCGGCTGGAGCGGGGTACCGGCGAAGGGCACGGCCGCTGCGAACAGGAGGGAGGACACGCCGACAATCGTCAATGCGGCGCTGCGGTCGGTCGAAGTGGCCGGCAGGGTCGAAAGAAATGTGCTTCGGTCGATCGTCGCAGGCACGTCCACCTCTCGCGGGTCCGTCTTGAGCAGGGTCTTGAGCATCTCCGCTAGTCTCGTTCGGCCGGCAGTCCGTTCATGGTAGCGGGTTCGGGGCGCGCCTCGTGAAGGAACCGGTTACGACTCAACCGAAGGTTACAGCTTACTTAACTACGGTGGGAACACGGAATTAGGGAAGGTAAGACGCGCTTTACTGGACGGTGCCATAATGCCCCTCAGCCGCGGCGGGTTCCAGGTTGGATCAGGCGATTTGATCGATATCGGGGGTTGTTCCCAATGCCTCGCGTTCTCGTCATCGACGACCAGAAGGGCGTCCGCACGATGATCGCGATGGTGCTTCGGGTCAATCATTTCGAGGTCGAGGAGGCCGAGAGCGGTGCAACCGGACTGAAGGCCTTCGCGGAAAGCTCCTTCGACGCGGCGATCGTCGACATCTTCCTCGGCGACACCAGCGGCGTCGACGTCATTGCTACCCTGCGCGAACGCGCGCCGGCGCTCCCCGTCATTGCGGTATCCGGGATGACGGCGCTCGATTTCATGGACCAATCGCCCCTCCTCGCCAACGTGGTCTGCCTGCAAAAGCCGTTTCGGCCGAACGATCTCCTGCAAGCATTGCGGAAGGCCGCGGCCGCGGCCGGCGGCGAGCTGCCCGCCGTCTGATCCCTGCCGCAAGAAGAAACGCCCCGGGGTAAGCCGGGGCGCGGTGATGATTGAGGGGATTGAGGTCAAGGCCAGCGGCTAGGTGCCGCCGCCCACGATCTCGGCGTAGCCGCCCTTTGCGTCCCATTTGTAGACGACGTAGTCGATCTGCTTGATGTCGCCCTTGGCGTCATATTCGACCGGGCCGATCACGGTGTCCCATTTGCCGGCCTTCATCGCCGCCATGACCTTCTTGGCGTCGGTGGTGCCGGCCTTCTTGGCCGCCTGCGACCACACCTGCATCGCAGCATAGGTGTAGAGGGTGTAACCCTCGGGGTCGATGTTCTTGGCTTTGAAAGCCTCGACGATCTTCTTCGCGGTCGGCTTGTTGCGCGGGTCGGGGCCGAAGGTGAACAGCGTGCCTTCGCCGGCAGGGCCGGTGATGGAGGCGTATTCCTTGTCGGCGAGTGCGTCGCCGGCCATCAGCACGGTCTTGAGGCCCTGGTCGCGCATCTGGCGCAGGATCAGGCCGCTTTCCTGATGATAGCCGCCGACATAGACGAGGTCGATGTTGTCGCGCTTCAGGCGCGAGACGATCGCGTTGAAGTCCTTGTCGCCCTTGTTGTACGACTCGTACATCTTCTCGGTGATGCCGGCCTTGTTGAGCGCCTTCTTGGTCTCGTCGGCAAGACCCTTGCCGTAAGTGGTCTTGTCGTTGAGGATGGCGATGTTCTTGCCCTTGAAGTTCTTGGCGATGTACTGCGCCGCGATCAGGCCCTGCTGATCGTCACGGCCGCAGACGCGCGCCACGTTCCAGAGCTTGCGCTCGGTGAACAGCGGGTTGGTCGAGGCCGGCGTAATCTGGAGGACGTTGCCGTCGGCATAGGCTTCCGAAGCCGGGATCGACGATGACGAGCAATAGTGCCCGGCCACGAACGGGATTTTCGCGCCGGCGATCTTCTCGGCGATCGAGCGCGCCTGTTTCGGGTCGCAGGCGTCGTCGTTGACACTGAGCGCGAGCTTCTTGCCGTTGACGCCGCCGGCGGCATTGATATCAGCCACGGCCATCTCGGCGCCGTTCTTCATCTGGCGGCCGAAGGCGGACTCGCCGCCGGTCATCGGGCCTGCGACTGCGACGGTGACATCCTGCGCGAATGCCGCGCTCGACAGCGCGATCGATGCGCCGAATGCCAGACCGATGAGCTTCAGTGATTTCATGAGATACCTCGCGGGTGGTCGCCTGTGGAAGTTGCCGGGAATGTCCGGTTCAAACCGCCGCCATTCTTGAATGAATTCGAGGAGAAGTCACCGGCAAAATACGGGCACTTGCGCGGTTATCTCGCCACATTCGGCCGCACTCGTCCGCCCCAGGGCTCGGTCAGCCGTCTCGGTCAGCCGTCTCGGTCAGCCGTGGCGGCCGCCTTCCAGATAGGCGGCGCGAATCTCGGGGCGCTGCAACAATTCGCTGCCGGTCCCGGCCAGCGTGATCAGGCCATTGACCATGACATAACCGCGATGGGCGAGCTTGAGGGCATGGTTGGCGTTCTGCTCGACGATCAGGACGGTCAGGCCGTCCTGCCGGTTCAGGGTGCGGATCGCATCGAAAATCTGGCGTGCGATCAGCGGTGCCAGCCCGAGCGAGGGCTCGTCGAGCAGGAGCAGGCGGGGGCGGCTCATCAGCGCGCGGCCGATTGCCAGCATCTGCTGCTCGCCGCCGGACAGGGTTCCTCCGCGCTGGGCATAGCGTTCCTTGAGCCGCGGAAACAGCGTGAACACGCGTTGCAGCATCGCCTCGCGTTCGGCGTCGGTACATCCGGTGGAGTCGGCCCCCATCTGCAGGTTTTCCGCAACGCTCATGCGCGGGAAGATGCGGCGGCCCTCGGGCGATTGCGCGATGCGCAAATGCGCGATCTCGTGGGTGGGCACGCCGGTGATGTCGCGGCCGTCATAGAGGATCCGGCCGGCGCGGGCGCGCGGCTTGCCGAAGATCGTCATCATCAGCGTCGACTTGCCGGCGCCGTTGGCGCCGATCAGGGCCACGATCTCGCCGGCATTGATCTCGACGTCGACGCCCTTCAGCGCCTCGATCTTGCCGTAGGCGGCGCGAAGACCGCGGATCGCGAGCAGGGGAGTGGGCGCCGATGTCACGTCCCGCTCTCCATCACGGCCACGGCCTCGTCCTCGTCGGTGCCGAGATAGGCGGCGATCACCTTGGGATCGTCGCGGATCTCGCGCGGCGTGCCTTCCGCGATCTTCACGCCATGGTCCATCACCACGATGTGGTCGGAGATCTCCATCACCACCGACATGTCGTGCTCGATCAGCAGGATTGAGGTGCCGAGCTCGTCCCGGATCGAGAGCAGGAGCTCGCTCAAGGCCGCGCTCTCGCGCGCATTGAGGCCGGCGGCGGGCTCGTCCAGGCACAACAGGGCGGGCTCGGTGCACATTGCGCGCGCGATTTCCAGCCGGCGCTGGTCGCCATAGGCGAAATTGCCGGCGGCGTCGTCGGCGCGGTCGAGCAGGTTGACCCGCCTCAGCCAGTCGGTGGCGAGATCGATCGCACGCTTCTCGGCGTCGCGGTAGGCGGGGGCGCCGACAAGGCCGAGCAAGGTGAAGCCGGAGGCGCGCATCAGCGCGTTATGCTGCGCCACCATCAGGTTTTCCAGCGCGGTCATGCCGGGAAACAGGCGGATGTTCTGGAACGTGCGCGCGACCTTGGCCTGCTTGGCGATGCGGAAATCGTTCAGCCGCTCCAGCGCGATCACTCTGCCGTCGTCATGGGTGAGGCGGATGGCGCCGCCGCTCGGCTTGTAGAAACCGGTGATGCAGTTGAAGACCGTGGTCTTGCCGGCGCCGTTCGGCCCGATCAGCGCGGTGATCTTCTTCCGCTCGGCGGCGAATGAGAGATCCTGCACGGCGACGATGCCGCCGAAACGCATGGTCAGCCGGTCGACGCTGAGAATCTTGTCGCCGCTCATCCGTGTCCTTCCTTGACGAGGTCGGAAGAGATCGCCTGCGCCTTGGTCAGATACACGGTGGGCGCGCGATGGCCGATCAGGCCGCGCGGCCGCCAGATCATGATCAGCACCATCGCCATGCCGAACACGAGCATGCGATAGGTCTCGAGGCCGCGGAACAGCTCGAAGCCACCGATCATGGTGAGCGCGGCGAGCGCGACGCCGAGCTGCGAGCCCATGCCGCCGAGCACGACGATGGCGAGCACCAGCGCCGACTCCTGGAAGGTGAAGGATTCCGGGCTGATGAAGCCTTGCCGTGTGGCGAAGAACGCGCCGGCAAAGCCGCCGAACATCGCACCGGTGGCGAACGCCGTGAGCTTCGTGGTCGTCGTGTTGATGCCGAGGGCGCGGCAGGCGACCTCGTCCTCGCGCAAGGCCTCCCAGGCGCGGCCGATCGGCAGGCGACGCAGGCGGATCGTCACCCAGTTGGTGAGCAGGGCCAGCGCCAGGATCAGGTAGAACAGGAAGACGATGCGATGCGTCGACGAGTATTCGATGCCGAGCTTGGCGGCGAGCCCGTCGTCGCTGTTGTCGAGCGGGATCCCGAACAGCGTGGGGCGCGGAATGCCGGGGACGCCGTTCGGCCCGCCCGTGAGCTCCTGCCAGTTGATGATGACGAGGCGGATGATCTCGCCGAAGGCGAGCGTCACGATGGCGAGATAGTCGCCGCGCAGGCGCAGCACAGGGAAGCCGAGCAGCACGCCCCAGCAGGCGGCGAGGATGCCGGCGAGCGGCAGGCAGACCCAGAACGACCAGCCGAAATTGGTGGCGATCAGCCCGTAGGAATAGGCGCCGACCGCATAGAAGGCGACGTAGCCGAGATCGAGCAGGCCGGCGAGCCCGACCACGACGTTGAGGCCCCAACCCAGCATCACATAGGTGAGGACGAGGATTCCGAGGTCGAGGATGTAGCGCTGGTCATAGAAGATCACGGGCACCAGCAGGGCGAAGATCAGAAGCGCCGGCGCGAGGAAGCGGCCGACGAACGCCATGCCGCTATGTACCGCCGGCGGCACCAGCCGCTCGGCGCCGCTCGGACCGATCCATTGCCTGAACAGCTCGATCACGATCGAACCGCCGAATACGACGCCGACGAGCGAGGCCAGCTCGCCGAAGCGCGTCCAGTAGGTGAGCTGGCCGGAGGAACCCGCCTCGGTGCGGATGCCGACCATCAGCGAGAACAGCACCAGCGCGACCAGGGCGTTGGTGAAGGCGGTCTTGAGAAGGGCGGGGATGCCCGTTGCAGGTTTGGCCGTATTGGTCGAGGGAGCTGTCACGCGGCCGGTCCGTCAGACTTTTTCGACTTCGGGACGGCCGAGCAGGCCGGTCGGCATGAAGATCAGCACGACGATCAGGATCGAGAATGCCGCGACGTCCTTGTACTCGACCGAGAAATAGGCCGACCAGAACGTCTCGATCAGGCCGATCGCGAGCCCCCCGAGCATGGCGCCCGGCAGCGAGCCGATGCCGCCGAGCACGGCGGCGGTGAACGCCTTGATGCCGGCGACGAAGCCCATGAAGAAATCGACCAGGCCGTAATAGAGCAGGTACATCAGGCCGGCGACCGCGGCGAGCGCAGCGCCGATCACGAAGGTCATGGAGATGGTGCGGTCGACGTTGACGCCGAGCAGCGCCGCCATGGTCTGGTCCTGCTCGCAGGCGCGCATGTCGCGGCCGAGCCGGGTGCGCGAGACCAGCCAGGTGAAGATCGCCAGCAGCACGATGGTGGTGACGACCACCATGATCTGGATGTTGGAGAGCTGGATCACGAAGCCATCCGGGCTCTCATGCAGCGTGTAGCCCCCGGTGATGAAGGGCGGGATCGGCTTGACCCTGGCGCCTTGCGTCACCTGCGAATAATTGGTCAGCACGAAGGACATGCCGATCGCCGACAGCATCGGGGCGAGGCGGAAGGAATGGCGCAGCGGCCGGTAGGCGATGCGCTCGATGGTCCAGCCATAGAGCGCCGTGATCGCCATCGAGACCAAGAGTACGACGAGCAGGATCACGGGGATGGCCGTGAGGCCGAGCGAGATCAGGATCAGGAAGGTGATGAGGGCGATGAAGCCGCCGATCATGAAGACGTCGCCATGGGCGAAGTTGATCATGCCGACGATGCCGTAGACCATCGTGTAGCCGATCGCGATCAGGCCGTAGATCGAGCCGAGCACGAGGCCATTGATGAGCTGCTGGGCGAAATAATCCATGCGCTGCCGTTACCAAACCTGACACGGGCTCAAAGGGAGCTCTTGAGAGAGTGAGTTTCTTGAGGCCCCGGCAGCCCCTCGCATTCTTCCCGTTTTGTAACAGGACGGAACTGGCGGCTGCAACTGGCCAGGCCTCGGCATAAAGGCTTGTACAGAACTCATTTTGTGACGGATGTCGTCTTCCGGTTCCGCACCTGGGAGGAACCGGGTTCCGCGGGCAACCAAAATGGAGGCCGTCCGTTATCTCCGCTCTGACGTCCAACAAGGGAGTTTCCCCGAATGACGAAGCAGCAGAACCAGAATCCGGGTCAGCAGAGCCAGAACCCCGGCCAGCGCAACCCGCAACAGCAGCAGGGTGGCGGCCAGAAACCCGGACAGCAGCAGCAGGACCCGATGCGCCAGGGCGAGCGTCCCGGCCAGCAGCAGGGCGGCCAGCGCGATCAGGAATAACGAGTTTGGGAGCCCAGGAGCGGCCCCGCCGAAAGGCGGGGCCTTTTTTGTTGAAGAGTCATTCCGGGGCGGCTCGAAGGGCCGAGCTCCGGTGCGCAACTGCGCACCTGAGAATCTCGAGATTCCCCGGTGCGCAATTGCGCACCTGAGGTCTGGTGCTGGCGCACCATCCCGGAATGACGAACGTCTGCGAGGGCGGTTAAGGTAAACAAAGGGTTTAAATTGCCGCCACAGTCTGATGCGAGTTAGCTCCCCGCAAAGCCTTCCCAATGAAGGCGCGTGGCAGGCGAAGCGGGAAGCGGCATGTTCAAGAATTGGCGGATCGACACGGTCAACGGCGCGCTGCTGGCAGCCTATTTCATCCCGGCCTGGGCGCTGGTCGCCTTCAACATCATCGTGGCGCCGGTGCACGGCCTCTACGAGCGGCCCAGTGTCGCAGTCGCGCTATACCTCAGCGACCATCTCCATATGGCAGGGATGGACACGGTGCGCGCGGCCTGGCTGCTGGCGCTGGGACGGCTGACCGTCGTGGCGTTCTTCGCGATCTATCTTGTGCTGCTGTGCATTCCCCGCGTCCGCCGGAATGGCGGCAGCGACGAGGCGCTCGGCATTGCGCTGGCGCTCGGCAGCCTGATCTCGTTTGCCAGCATGGTGATGGCCTCGAAGGTCGGCGAGATGGCCGCGCTGCGGCTGCACGCCACCGAGCTGCTGCTCTTGCTCGGTGCTGCCATCGTGGTGGTGATCGAGAAGCCGGCGGCAGCGCCGAAGGCCGTCGAGATCGCCGCTCCTCTAGGTCTTGAGCAGGCCGAGCTCCTGCACAATCGCTGAGGCTTCCTTGACGGCGTGGTTCGCCGCCGGCACGCCGCAATAGATCGCCTGCTGCAACAGGATTTCCTTGATGTCATCGGGCGTGAAGCCGCCCTCGGCGAGCGCCGCACGCACGTGCAGGCGGAATTCGTCCCATTGCCCGAGCGCGACCATGGTGCCGATCACCAGCACCCGCCGCGTGCGCTCGTCGAAATGCGGCCGCGTCCAGATCTCGCCCCAGGCATAGCGGGTGATCAGGTCCTGGAAGTCAGTGTTGAAGGCATTGCGGTTCGCGATCGACTTGTCGACCCAGGCATTGCCCAGCACCCTGCGGCGCACGTTCATGCCGGCATCGCGGCGCTTCTGGTCGTCCATTGATGTCTCCTGTTGCTCGGCTCTTCACCTCTCCCCAGCGGGGAGAGGTCGATTTGCGCAGCAAATCGGGTGAGGGGGCTCAGGTGCCCAATGAGAGACCGTAACCCCTCACCCGTCGCTTCGCGCCGACCTCTCCCGATGGGAGAGGTGTTCGAATGCGCGGCTCTAACGCTGCGTCAGGAACCCCACCACCGCATCCGTGAATGCGTGCGGCTGCTCGACGTTGGAAATGTGCGCGGCGTCGATGATGGTCATGCTGGCGCCGGGAATGTTGGAGCGGATCAGCTCGGCCGCCGAGATCGGCGTCGCCATGTCGTGGCGGCCGGCGATCACCAGCGTCGGGCTCTTGATTTTGGGCAGCAGCTCACGTTGGTCGAGTGTCGACAGCGCCTCGCAGCAGGCGAGATAGCCCTCGACGGGGGAGGCGAGCAGCATCGATTTCATCTTTGCGGTGATCACAGGCTCGCGCTCGCGGAAATCCTGGGTGAGCCAGCCTGCGATCACGGCGTCCGCGACCGCCGCGATGCCGCCCTTCTTCACGGCGTCGATACGCTCCAGCCACCTGGTCGGCTCGGCGTAATAGCAGGCGGTGTTGGCGAGGATGAGCTTGCCGAGCCTCTCCGGCGCATTGGCGCCGAGCCATTGCCCGACCATGCCGCCCATCGACAGGCCGCACCAATGCACCTTCTCGATGTTGAGGTCGTCGAGGATCGCGAGCACGTCGCGGCCGAAGCGCTCCATCGTGTAGGGGCCGGGTGGAACGTTCGACCTGCCATGGCCGCGGCGGTCGTAGCGGATGACGCGGAACACCTGCGTCAGCGCCTTCATCTGCGGCTCCCACATCTGCAAGGTGCAGCCGAGCGAGTTCGACAGCATCAGCGTCGGCCCGCCGTCGCGGCCCTCGACGGAGACGTTGAGCAGGCAACCGTCGGCATCGATCATGGGCATGGCATGTTCCTCGTCATGTGTGGGCAACAGCGCAGAGCGCGTCTTAATCTAGATGACCCGCGCATCCATCCAAAAAGTGAATCTATCCAGGATGATGGATTGCCGGGTCAAGCCCGGCAATGACATCAGGAGAGATCCAATGAATCCAGCAGGCGGTCGATCAGCGCCTGCGAAGCGCCTTGATAGGCCATCGGCTCGAACAATGCCGCAATTTTTTCCGGCGGCAGATGCGCGGTGACCCGCGAATCGCCTGACAGCACCTCACGCAGATGCTTCTTCTCGGCGACCGCGCGCTTGCTGGCGGCCTCGATGAGATGATGCGCATCGCTCTTGCCGATGGCTTCGGCCAGCGCAAAGGTGACCGCCTCGGCCATGATCAGCCCGTGCGTCGCATCGAGATTGCTGCGCATGCGCGCCGCATCGACCTCGAGACCCTCGGCGATGTCGACGATGGCGGCCAGCGCGCCGGAGGTGACCAGCATCAATTGCGGCAGCGTCGGCCATTCCGCGTGCCACGGGCCGGCGCTGCGTTCATGGTCTTGCACCTGCGCGGCAAGAATCGTCGCGGCGAGCTGCGGGGCCATGGTCGCGGCGCCCAGCGCGCTCGCAGCGGCGACCGGGTTGCGCTTGTGCGGCATCGTCGAGGAGCCGCCGCGACCTTCGCCGGCGGGCTCGAAGGCTTCGCCGACATCGGTCTGCATCAGCAGCGAGACATCGCGTGCGATCTTGCCGCAGCTGCCGGCGAGAATTGCGAAGCAGGATGCCGCCTCGGCGATGCGGTCGCGATGGGTATGCCAGGGCGCCTCGGGCAGCGGCAGGCTCAGCTCCTGCGCCAGCCGTTCGGCCACCGTGAGCCCGTTGCCGCCGAGCGCGGCGAGCGTGCCGGCAGCACCTCCGAATTGCAGCGCGAGGCCCTCACGGGAGAGCCGCCGCAGGCGGCAGCGCGCACGGGCGAGGCTTGAGGCGTATTCCGCCGCCTTCAGCCCGAACGGCATCGGCAGCGCGTGCTGGAGCCAAGTCCGCGCCACCATCGCGGTATTGCGGTGGGCTCGCGCCAGCGTCGCAAAGCCCTTGATGGCGCGGCTGAGGTCGACGTCCAGCGCCGCGATGCCGGCGCGAAGCGTCAGCATGGTCGCGGTGTCGATGACATCCTGGCTGGTCGCGCCCCAATGCACGTAGCGCGCGGCCTCCGTATCGGCCTTGCCGACATTGGCGGTCAGCGTCTTGACCAGGGGAATCGCGAGATTGCCCGATCGCGTCGCAGCCTCGGCCAGTGCGGCCATGTCGAAGGAATCGGCTTTGCATGCCGCCTCGATCGGGCCGACGGCGGATGCCGGAATCACAGCCGTGGCAGCCTCGGCGCGTGCCAAGGCTGCCTCGAAATCGAGCATGTTCTGCAGGGTCGACCGATCGTCGCAGACCGCGCGCATGGCGGCGCTCGACAGCATCGGGGCGAGCAGGGGGGAGAGGGATGTGCTCATGGTGCGCGCGACCTAATCATCAAGGCCCGGCTGTGCCAATCCCCAACCATCCGCACACGTCTTTTTGCAGTTGCGAATATGCATTGCACGTGACCGGAAGTGGCCTTTCCTTTGCGGCCTTCGTACGTTACTTGAGCAGCACTATAGTTACGCGACCCAGCTTCGAAATTCCGGGAGGCACCCCATGGCCATGACAATGAACGGCGAAGTCCAGCTCGCAGCGTCGCGCGAGGCCGTGTGGGCCAAGCTCAACGATCCCGAGGTGCTGAAGGCCTGCATCCCCGGCTGCGAGGAGCTGGAGAAGACCGACGACGGCGGCTTCCGTGCGATCGCGAAAATGAAGGTCGGGCCGGTGTCGGCGCGCTTCAAGGGCAAGGTGATGCTCTCAGATCTCGACCCGCCGAACGGCTACAAGATCTCAGGCGAAGGCGAGGGTGGGGTGGCCGGCTTTGCCAAAGGCGGGGCCGCGGTCAAGCTCGCGGAGAAGGACGGCGGCACGCTGCTCTCCTACGACGTCGAGGCGCAGATCGGCGGCAAGTTGGCGCAGCTCGGCCAGCGCCTGATCAACGGCGCCGCCAAGAAGCTCGCCGACGAGTTTTTCGCGAACTTCGCCAAGGCAGTACAGAGCTGAAGGTCATCGCCTTCGGCATGGCGGCTTGCGTCCGGGGTGATGTTGCCCCAGGGGACAATGGCCCATATGATGGGTTGGAATAATTATAAGAACCGCTTCGACGGGACCCGTCGGGGCGCTGATAGAGAGTGCTTATGGCAAAAATCTCCCTCATCGTGAACGGCAATCCTGTGACGGCCAACGTCGACCCCCGCACGCTTCTGGTGCAGTTCCTGCGCGAGAATCTGCGCCTGACCGGCACCCATGTCGGCTGCGACACCTCGCAATGCGGCGCCTGCGTCGTGCATCTCGACGGCAAGGCCGTGAAGTCCTGCACCACGCTTGCCGTGATGGCCGATGGTCACGAAATCAAGACGATCGAGGGACTGGCCGCCGACGGCGCGCCGCTGCATCCGATGCAGGAGGCCTTCCGCGAGCATCACGGCCTGCAGTGCGGATTCTGCACGCCCGGCATGATCATGACCGCGATCGACATCGTGCACCGCAAGGGCCACGAGCTCGACGACCACACCATTCGCGAGGAGCTCGAAGGCAATCTCTGCCGCTGCACGGGCTATCAGAACATCGTCACCTCGATCTCCGCCGGCGCCAAGGCGATGGCGAAATCCGATCTCGCGTAACGCGCATCCCGCGATCAGGACATTCAGATGTACGAATTCAAATATCATCGCCCTGGGACCGTTCGCCAGGCGGCCAACCTCCTGGTGAAGAACGAGGACGCCAAGGTCATCGCCGGCGGTCACACGCTGATTCCCGTCATGAAGCAACGCCTCGCAAGCCCGCCGCATCTGGTCGACCTCTCCCACATCGAGGGGCTCAACACGATCGAGATGAAGGGCCGCTCGCTGGTGATCGGCGCCACCGCCAAGCACGCCGAGGTCGCGACCTCCGCCATCGTCGGTGAGGCGATCCCGGCGCTGGCGAACCTTGCCGGCGGCATCGGCGATCCCGCCGTGCGCCACAAGGGCACGATCGGCGGCTCGCTCGCCAACAACGATCCGACCGCCGACTATCCGGCCGCGGTGCTTGCGCTCGGGGCCACCATCGTCACCAACAAGCGCCGCCTCAAGGCTGAAGAATTCTTCCAGGGCCTGTTCACGACGGCGCTCGAAGCCGACGAGATCATCACCAAGGTGATGTTCCCGCTGCCGAAAAAAGCGGCCTACGTCAAATTCCGCAACCAGGCCTCGCGCTACGCGCTGGTCGGCGTGTTCGTGGCGCGGCGTCCTTCGGACGTCCGTGTTGCCGTCACCGGCGCCGGCTCCGAAGGCGTGTTCCGTGTCACCGCATTCGAGGAGGCCCTGAAGAAGCGCTTCGCCTCGAAGGCGCTGGAAGGCATCAACGTGCCGGCGGAAGGCCTCAACAGCGATATCCACGGCAGCGCCGAATACCGCGCGCACCTCATCGGTGTGCTGACGCGGCGCGCCGTCGACGCCGCCAATGCGAAGGAATGATGGGCCTCACTCATTGGCCCAATACTTGCCCGATGAGGGCGTAAACGAGACTGGCCTTTCATGACTTCAGCGGCCAATACTTCCGGTGCCATGCCGGCATCGGTCGATGCGATGCTCGAACTCCTGACCTCGCGCGGCTATCTCGCCGAGCGGTCGCTGGCGACGGTGGCCTACCTGTCGCTGCGCATGGGCCGGCCGCTGTTCCTGGAGGGCGAGGCCGGGGTCGGCAAGACCGAGATCGCAAAGGTGCTCGCGGCGGCGCTGGGACGGAAGCTGATCCGCCTGCAGTGCTATGAAGGTCTCGACGTCTCCTCCGCGGTCTACGAGTGGAACAGCGCGGCCCAGATGATCGCGATCCGGATGGCGGAAGCCGCCGGCGACACCGATCGCGAGCAGCTCTCGAGCGATATCTTCGCCGATCGCTACATGATCAAGCGGCCGTTGCTCCAGGCGCTGGAGCCCGACGTCGCAGGCCCGCCGGTGCTGTTGATCGACGAGCTCGACCGCGCCGACGAGGCGTTCGAGGCCTACCTGCTCGAAATCCTCAGTGACTTCCAGGTGACCATCCCCGAGTTCGGCACCGTGAAGGCGCCGCATCCGCCGATCGTCATCATCACCTCCAACCGCACCCGCGAGATCCACGACGCACTGAAGCGGCGCTGTCTCTATCACTGGGTGGATTATCCTGCCGCCGAGCGCGAGCTTGCGATCGTCAAGACGCGCGTGCCCGGCATCTCCGCCAAGCTGTCGCAGCAGGTCGTGCGCTTCGTCCAGGCGCTGCGCAACCAGGACTTCTACAAGTCGCCTGGTGTCGCCGAGACCATCGATTGGGCCACCGCGCTGTCCGAGTTAGATGCCCGCTCCCTGACGCCGCAAGTGGTCGGCGACACGCTGGGCGCGCTGCTCAAGTATCAGGACGACATCACCCGGATGCAGGGCGACACCCTGCAAAAGGTGCTGAAGGAAGCGACGAGCGAGAATTGATCTCGCCTCGAATTGCGCTCGTCATTCCGGGGCGCGACGAAGTCGCGAACCCGGAATCCATCGGGCCGCAGAGTTAGTGGATGAATGGATTCCGGGCTCGCGCCCAAGAGGGCGCGCCCCGGAATGACGGCTGAAAGTGTTGAAATATGGCCATCAACCACCTTGCTCCCGA
Organism: Bradyrhizobium forestalis; assembly: GCF_002795245.1. Taxonomy (GTDB): domain Bacteria; phylum Pseudomonadota; class Alphaproteobacteria; order Rhizobiales; family Xanthobacteraceae; genus Bradyrhizobium; species Bradyrhizobium forestalis. The sequence continues at coordinate 163,687 of NZ_PGVG01000004.1, forward strand.
GCAGACCGAGCAATTCGCCGACAACATCGTCGGCTTCGCCCGCGCGCTGCGGTCGGCCGGCCTGCCGGTCGGGCCGGGCGCGGTGATCGATGCCATGAGCGCGCTGCAGGTGATCGAGATCGGCAACCGGTCCGATGTCTTCGCCACGCTCGAGGCGATCTTCGTCAAGCGCCATGAGCATGCGCTGATCTTCAGCCAAGCCTTCAACCTGTTCTTCCGGCCTTCCGAAGAATGGAAGCACATGCTGGATTCGGTGCCGCTGCCGGAGCAGGCCAAGAAGAAGCCGCAGGCCGGCGCCCGCCGCGTGCAGGAGGCGATGTCGCAGCCGCGCATGACCGAGACGCCGCAGCACCAGGAGCAGGACCTGCGCCTGTCGGTCTCCGACAAGGAGATCCTGCAGAAGAAGGATTTTGCGCAGATGAGTGCAGCGGAGATCTCCGAGGCACTCCATGCCATCGAGCGGATGCACCTGCCGCAGGCCGAGCTTCTGACGCGCCGGCAGCGGCCCGATGCCCGCGGCCTGCGCCTCGACCTGCGCCGCACGCTGCGCGCATCCTTGCGCACCGGCGGCGACATCATCGACATCCATCGTCTCGGGCGGATCGAGAAGCCGGCGCCGATCGTGGCGCTGCTCGACATCTCGGGCTCGATGAGCGAGTACACCCGCCTGTTCCTGCATTTCCTGCATGCGATCACGGATGCGCGAAAGCGCGTCTCGGTGTTCCTGTTCGGCACGCGCCTCACTAACGTCAGCCGCGCGCTGCGCCAGCGCGACCCTGATGAGGCGCTGGCGAGCTGCTCGGCCTCGGTCGAGGACTGGGCGGGCGGCACGCGGATCTCGGCTTCTCTGCACAACTTCAACAAATTGTGGGCGCGGCGGGTGCTGAGCCAGGGCGCGATCGTGCTCTTGATCTCCGACGGGCTGGAGCGGGAGGCCGATTCCAAGCTGGCCTTCGAGATGGACCGGCTGCACCGGTCCTGCCGGCGGCTGATCTGGCTCAACCCGCTGTTGCGGTTCGGCGGCTTCGAGGCCAAGGCGCAGGGCATCAAAATGATGCTCCCGCACGTTGACGAATTCCGCCCGGTACATAATTTGAGTTCGATCCAGGAGCTGATCACGACGCTCTCCCAGCCGCTGCCGCCGCATCACCGCAGCCTGATCCGCTCCGCAGCTTGAGAGGCACCCCATGCTCGATCGCGACGAGGACATTCTGAAAGCGGCGGAGGACTGGCAGAAGGCCGGCCGTGGCGTCGCGCTCGCTACTGTCGTCGAGACCTGGGGCTCGGCGCCGCGCCCGGCGGGCTCGAGCCTTGTCATCAATGATGAGGGCACCTTCCTGGGGTCCGTCTCCGGCGGCTGCGTCGAGGGCGCCGTGGTCACCGAGGCCATGGACGTGATCGAGAGCGGCAAGCCAAAGATGCTGGAGTTCGGCGTCGCCGACGAGACCGCCTGGAATGTCGGGCTGTCCTGCGGCGGCACCATCCGCGTCTTCGTCGAAAAGGTCGGCTAGCCGTGAAGCTCGCAATCCTGCACGAACTCAATGCCGAGCGCGCCGCGCGCCGGCCGGTGATCCTGGTGACCGACACCGAGAGCGGCGAGCAGCGGCTGGTGAAGGCCAAGGATTTTGCCAAGGATCCGCTGCGCACTGAGCTGGAGAAGCAGCTTCGCATGGGCAAGAGCGCCAGTGTCGAGGCCGGCGCCAAGAAGCTGTTCCTCAACGTCTACGCGCCGACGGCCAAGCTCGTGATCGTCGGCGCGGTCCATATCAGCCAGGCGCTGGCGCCGTTGGCGCGCTCGCTCGGTTATGACGTCACCGTGGTCGATCCCCGCACGGCCTTTGCCAGCCCCGAGCGCTTTCCCGACATTCCGCTGATCGCCGAATGGCCCGACACCGCGCTGCCGCCGCTCAACGTCGACGCCTACACGGCCTTCGTCGCGGTGACTCACGATCCGAAGATCGATGACCCCGCGCTGCTGCACGCCTTCGAGCGCAAATGCTTCTATATCGGCGCGCTCGGATCGCGGAAGACGCATGCCAAGCGTGCCGACCGGTTGCGGGCGCAAGGCGCCAAGGAAAGCGACATCGCGCGCATCCACGCGCCCATTGGCCTTGCGATCGGCGCGGTCTCGCCGTCCGAGATCGCAGTGGCGATCATGGCCGAGATCACGGCGGTGCTCCGGCTGCCTCCCAAAGAAAAAGAAGAAGCGGCATGAAGTTCGGCCCGGCGAGCCCCAAGGATGCGATCGGCGGGGTGACCGTCCACACCCTGCGCCAGGGCCCGCTGGTGCTGAAAAAAGGCACGACGATCGGACCTGCCGAGGTCGAGGCGCTCACGCGCGCCGGCATCAAGGACATCGTCGTGGTGCGCATGGAGGCGGGCGACGTCTCCGAGGACGTTGCGGCCGCCAGCATCGCGCTTGCCGTCGGCGGCGATGGCATTCATGTCGAGCGCGCCTTCACTGGCCGCGCCAATCTGTTCGCCGCGCGAGCGGGCGTGCTGGTGATCGACCGCGCCGCGGTCGATCGCATCAACAATATCGACGAGGCCATCACTTTTGCGACGCTCAGCGCCTACAAGCCGGTGGTCGAGGGCGAGATGGTCGGCACCGTCAAGATCATTCCGTTCGGCGTCGAAGGAAGCCTGCGCGATGCCGCGGTGAAGGCGGCGGGCAAGGACGTCCTGAAGATCGCGCCCTATGTGATCAAGCGCGTCGGTGTGGTCTCGACGCTGCTGCCGGGCCTGTCCTCCAAGGTGATCGACAAGACCCTGCGCGTCACCGCCGAGCGGCTCGCGCCGGCCGGCGCCAGCATCATCGCGGAGCGGCGGGTGCCGCACGAGGAGCAGGCGCTGTCGGCCGCGATCCAGGAATTGCTCGGCCTCGGTGCCGAGCTCGTCATTGTGTTCGGCGCCTCTGCGATCGCCGATCGCCGCGACGTGATCCCGGCGGCGGTCACCGGCATCGGTGGCGAGATCGAGCATTTCGGCATGCCGGTCGATCCCGGCAATCTGCTGCTGATTGCCCGCGCCGGCGGCGTGCCGGTGCTGGGTGCGCCGGGCTGCGCACGCTCGCCGGTCGAGAACGGGTTCGACTGGGTCTTGATGCGGCTTCTTGCCGACATCAAGGTGACGCGGTCCGAGCTGATGGGCATGGGCGTCGGCGGTCTCCTGATGGAGATCGTGACGCGGCCGCAGCCGCGTGCCACGCCGGAGACCGAGGGCAACAGCCAGGTCGCGGCCATCGTGCTGGCGGCGGGCCGCTCGACCCGGATGGGCGGGCCGAACAAGCTGCTCGCCGAGCTCGACGGCAAAAAGCTGGTGCGGCTCGCGACCGAGCAGGCGCTGGCCTCGAAAGCATCCGAGGTGATCGTCGTCACGGGGCATCAGGCCGAGCTGGTCGAGCAGGCTCTGCAAGGCCTGAAGGTGAAGTTCGTCCGCAATCCGGATTTCGCCGGCGGCATCGCGGGCTCGGTCAAGGCGGGCATCGCGGCCGTGCCCGAGAGCTGCGACGGCGCCGTGGTGTGTCTCGGCGACATGCCGCTGATCGACGCCGGTCTGATCGACCGCCTCATCGACAGTTTTGCGCCGGACCGCGGCAATCTCATCGTCGTGCCCGTCAGCGAAGGCCGCCGCGGCAATCCCGTGCTGTGGTCGCGCCGCTTCTTCAAGGAGTTGATGACGCTCGACGGCGACGTTGGCGCACGCCACCTGATCGCCAAGCATGCGGAGGCGGTGGCCGAAGTGCCGGTGGATGGCGAGAGCGCTTTCCTCGACATCGACACGCCGCAGGCGCTGGAAGCGGCGCGGCGCGGATGAAGGTACCGTAACTGACGGTGCCGGGTGGGCAAAGGCGCGTAGCGCCGTGCCCACCATCTCGTCGAACCATGATCAAGAATTGGTGGGCACGCTTCGCTTTGCCCACCCGGCACCTCCCGGTCGGCCAATTTCAACCACCTGTTCACCATCTGGAAACGACCGCCGCTTAGAGTCGCCTCCACCTGCCTTGGGGGGAGGGGTTTTTCCATGGCTTCGAATGTCGTCGCGCGCCGTTGCGCGATGTTTTTCTTTGCGCTGTCGGTTTGTGTTGCCGGTGCCCGTCACATCACGAATGCGCATGCCGCCGGCGCCTTTGCGGTCGGCAAGTGCGGCGCCTATGGCCAGGCGTTTGACTATGGCGCCGAGCGCGAGGCGCGCGCCGCCGCGCAGAAGCAGTGCAAGGGCGATTGCACGACGATGACGATGAAGCGCGCTTGCGCCGCGATGGCGGTCGACCTCGCCAACCCCTGCGGTGCCTATGGCTATGCCGTGAAGCCGAAGATTTCGGCTTCGCTCAACGCCGCCACGCGCGAATGCTACAAGTATGGCGGCAAGGAATGCGTGATCCGCGCCTGGGCCTGCGACGCGAAGGGTTGAGTCGGTCAAGCGCTGATTCTACTTGCTGTCATTCCGGGGCGATGCGTAGCATCGAACCCGGAATCCATTCGTCCACCTGTTCTGTGGTGCGATGGATTCCGGGTTCGCGCTAAACGGCGCGCTCCGGAATGACGGTGGAAGGAACCACATGCAGTTCGACACCAAGATCGCGGTCGTGATCCGCACCGATCTTCAGGCCTGGCAGAAGCTCAACGTCGCGTCCTTTCTCACCAGCGGCATCGCCGCGGCCTTTCCGGACTGCATCGGCGAGGCCTATGAAGACGCCTCAGGCACGAAATATCACGCGCTGATCGGTCAGCCGATCCTGATCTATGGTGCCGACGCTGCCGCGCTGTCCCGCGCGCTCGACCGCGCACTTGCGCGTAACGTCGTGCCGGCGGTCTACACCGAGGACATGTTCAGGACGACGCATGATGCGGCCAATCGCGAGGCGGTAAGGGCGGTGGCGCGCACTGACCTCAATCTCGTGGGTATCGGCATGCGTGCCGAGCGCAAGGTGATCGACAAGATCGTCGATAGTCTGAAGTTCCATAGCTGACGTTGTCGCGCCTTACGCAGCGCGTCATCGGAATGTCATGATCGCGATCGACTTGCGCAAACTTTGTGCTGTTTGACCCCCGTCAAAGGAGTCCCGTTCGCTGCCGCTAGTCTGCGCTCATGATGCAAGGGAGCAGACCGATGCCGACCATGAAAGCCGCAGTCGTCAGACAATTCGGCAAGCCGCTGGTGATCGAAGATGTGCCGGTGCCGCAGCCCGGCCCGGGCGAGGTCCTGGTCAAGGTGAAGGCCTGCGGCGTCTGCCATACCGATCTGCACGCGGCATCCGGCGACTGGCCGGTGAAGCCGGTGCCGCCTTTCATCCCCGGCCATGAAGCCGCCGGCATCGTCACCGCGCTTGGGCCCGGCGTGAAGAATCTCAAGGTCGGCGATGCCGTCGGCGTTGCCTGGCTGCATGACGCCTGCATGGCTTGCGAATATTGCGAGACCGGCTGGGAGACGCTGTGCGAGCATCAGCACAACACCGGCTACAGCGTGAACGGCGGCTTCGCCGAATATGTCATCGCCTCAGCTGCCTTCGCCGCAAAGCTTCCGGCCACGGTCGATTTCGCTGCCATCGCACCGATCCTGTGCGCCGGCGTCACCACCTACAAGGGCTTGAAGGAGACCGAGGCCAAGCCCGGCGAATGGGCGGTGATCTCGGGCGTCGGCGGGCTCGGCCATGTCGCGATCCAGTACGCCAAGGCGATGGGCCTCAAGGTCGCCGCCGTCGATATCGCCGAGGACAAGCTCGCGCTCGCGCGCGAGACCGGCGCTGATCTTGCGGTCAATGCGCTCGCGGACGGCGCGGTGGACAAGGTGCTGGCGGCAAGCGGCGGAGGCGCGCACGGCGTGCTGGTGACGGCGGTCTCGACTGCCGCGTTCGCGCAGGCGCTGAAGATGGTGCGCCGCAAGGGCACCGTTAGCCTCGTCGGCCTGCCGCCGGGCGAATTCCCGACGCCGATCTTCGACGTCGTGCTCAAGCGCATCACCGTGCGCGGCTCCATCGTCGGCACCAGGCGTGACCTGGATGAGGCCATCGCCTTCGCCGCCGACGGCAAGGTCAAGGCCGAGGTGAGCAAGGTGCCGCTCGCGCAAATCAACGACGTCTTCGACCGCATGAAGGCCGGCAAGATCGACGGCCGCATGGTGCTGGATTTTGGCTAAAGCGTTTTCGAGCGAAGTGGATACCGGTTCGCGTAAGGAAAACGCGTCAAAACAAGAATCTATCGCCTCAGCCCGGCGGCATGCCTGCGAACCTCGTCAGGCTGGGATCGATCTGATCCCAGTCATGACCGCGCGCGGCGAAGGTGACCGCCTGCGGCCTGTAGCGGGCGGGCTCGTCGAGGCTTGCCGCCCGGATCGTGAAGACGTCGGGCTGCGCCGCGAAGGTCATGTACACAGGCACGCCGCATCGTGTGCAGAAGCCGCGCGTCTTCACGTTGCCGTTGTCGGCGACCATGTCCCAATGCTTCGCTTCTCCGGTGAGCGTGACGCCAGCGCGCGCGAATGTCGCGTAGGAGCCATGCCCGCTGCCACTTTCCCGCTGGCAGTCCCGGCACTGGCAGTGATTGCTGAACAGGGGCTCCCCCAGAATCGAATAGCGGATCGCGCCGCAGGCGCAGCCGCCGGTATAGGGCTTGTCCATCTCAATATCTCCCACTCACTTTTCGCCGCTGATCTCGTCGAGCTGGCGGACAACCTTCTTCCAGCCGCCGCTCATGACCGTGAAGGCCGACTCGTTCCTGGGCAGGACGAAGCCGGCATGGACCAGGCGGATCCGCGTGCCGGCTTCGACCGGGGTGAGGGACCAGGTCACGACGGTGTCGAGCGGTGCGCCATAGCCGGTGTTGCGCTCGTCGCCGCCCTTCCAGGCGTAGACGAGGCGGCGGTTCGGCACGACCTCCAGAACCCGGCAAAGGATCACGCCGTCCCACGCGCCGCCCGGGGTGGTCTGGAACGTGAAGGTGTTGCCTTCAATCGCCTCGAAGCCGGTCGGCTTCATCAGCCAGCGCGCGATCAACGCGGCACTGGTCAGCGCCTTCCAGACCGTCTCCGGCGCATGAGGGAGCACTTCGTCAATGACGATGTCCTTTGTTTCAGCTTTCAACGCGGCAGTACTCACGGATCGATCTCCTTCAAGAGGTCACGCAGGTTCTGGAAGCGCTCGCGCCAGAAGACGCCGTAGTGATCCATCCAGGTCACCAGCGGCTCGAGTCCTTGCGGCGCGGCGCGGTAATAGACGTTACGGCCCTCTGCACGCTCGGCAACGAGACCGGCCTGCTTGAGGGACTTCAGGTGCTGCGAGATCGCGCCCTGAGTGACGCCGCTGCCGCGCGTCAGCTCGGCGACGCTGATCTCCTTGCTCTCGAACACGCGCTCGAACACGGCGCGCCGGGTTGGATCGGCGAGGGCGCGCATCACGATGGTGACGGGGGTTGGGGCGGCTTCCATCATGAGGTTAAATTAGTGAAGGCTAATTCATTAGTCAATACTAATTCGTCTTGTGAATGGGGTTGCATCACTGACTTGACTATGACTGACCAGTCAGTCATATATTTCAAATGACCAGGAAGCCGAGCAAGACCGCCGTGCCATCAGCCATTCGCGCCGGCGCGAAGGGCCCTGTGCCGGCTCGTAGCGACGAGGTGCCTGCCTCGAACCGCGCCACGCGTGCGGCGGAGCGGCGTGCGGCGATCGTGGAAGCGGCGATGGACGAATTCATCGCGCGCGGGTTTGCGGCGACGCGGCTCGACGACATTGCCAAGCGCGCGGGCGTCGCCAAGGGCACGATCTACCTGCACTTCAAGGACAAGGAATCGATGTTCGAGGAACTGGTGCGCACCGTGATCGTGCCCGTGGTCACACGCCTCACGACGCTGCCGCCGCCCACCGGAACGGTGCGCGAGCTTGTCGAGACCTTTGCAGGCAACTTCCTGAAGGAGGTGATTGGCACGAGGCGCGGCGATCTGGTGCGCCTGATCGTGGCGGAGGGCCCGCGCTTTCCGTCGGTCGCCGACTTCTATTACCGTGAGGTGGTCTCGCGCGGGATCGCCGCCATGCGCGCGCTGATCGAGCTCGGGATTGCCCGCGGCGAGATCCGCGAAAAGGATCTCGCTCGCTATCCGCAAATCCTGGTCGCGCCCGCGATGATCGCGGTGATCTGGCAGAGCCTGTTTGCGCGGCACGCGCCGCTCGACGCGCAAGAGATGCTGCGCGTTCATCTCGATTTGATTTTTGGCGAACGGAGGACGACATGACGTCGTCGCAAGCAATTTTCAGATTGGCATTGGTCGTCACGCTCGCAACCGGCCTTGCCGGGTGCAACGAGAAGCGCGATCCTGGTTTCCAGGGTTGGGTCGAGGCCGACATGATCTTCGTCAGCCCGGACGAAGCGGGTCGGGTCACCAAGCTCAACATCCGCGAAGGCGACGAGGTCAAGGTCGGCGATCACCTCTATTCCGTCGACGACGATCTCCAGCGCGCCGATCTCAATCAGAACAAGGCGACACTGGCGAACGCGCAGCAGACCTATGACCGCGCGGCCTCGCTGAGCAAGACCGGCTCGGGCACGCAGGCCAATCTGGACTCCGCCGTTTCGGCTTTGCGGGTGGCGGAAGCGCGGGTGGCGACGTCGGAGACGCGGATGGCGCGGCGCAAGGGCTTTGCGCCCGTCGCCGGCACCATCCAGCAGATCTATTTCCGCGAGGGCGAGATGGTAGCGGCGCAGCGGCCGGTGCTCTCGATCATGCCACCCGGCAACATGAAGCTGCGCTTTTTCGTGCCGGAGGCCGAGCTGCCCAAGCTTGCGATCGGCGATACGGTGCGCGTTTCTTGCGACAATTGTGCGGCCGACCTCACCGCGAAGATCTATTTCATCGCGACCTCGGCCGAATACACCCCGCCCGTGATCTACAGCCTCGAGGAGCGCAACAAGCTGGTCTATCTGATCCAGGCGCGGCCCTCGCGGCCTGATGCCCTGCGGGTGGGACAGCCGATCGACGTCTATCTCAATCCGAAGACACCGGTGGCGGACAAGCGATGAATGGCGGCAACGGCATCGCGATCGACGTCAAGGGCCTCACGAAGTCGTTCGGCGGCCGCGAGGTCGTGCACGATCTGTCGATGCAGGTGAAGCGCGGCTCGATCTACGGCTTCCTCGGGCCCAACGGCTCGGGCAAGACCACGACTATCCGCATCCTCTGCGGGCTGCTCACGCCTGATAGCGGCGAGGGCACCTGCCTCGGCTATGACATCCGCCGCGATGCCGAGAAGATCAAGCGCCAGGTCGGCTACATGACCCAGCGCTTCAGCCTGTACCAGGATCTCTCGGTGCGCGAGAATCTCGAATTCGTCGCGCGGCTCTATGGCCTCCCCGACGCGCGCGGCGCTGCGCGCGACATGATCAAGCGGCTCGGGCTCTCAGGGCGCGAGGAGCAGCTTGCGGGTGAGCTCTCCGGCGGTTGGAAACAGCGGCTGGCGCTGGGGGCCTGCACGTTGCCCAATCCACAATTGTTGCTGCTCGACGAGCCGACCGCCGGCGTCGACCCCAAGGCGCGGCGCGATTTCTGGAACGAGATCCACGCGCTCGCCGCCGAGGGCCTCACGGTGCTGGTCTCGACCCATTACATGGACGAGGCCGAGCGCTGCCACGAGATCGCCTACATCGCCTACGGCTATCTGCTGGCCCACGGCACGGTGGAGGAGGTGATCGCGAAGTCCGCGCTCACGACCTACACCGTCACGGGCGAAGACCTGAACGGCCTCGCGGCCGAGCTCACCGGCAAGCCCGGCATCGACATGGTGGCGCCGTTCGGCACCTCGCTGCACGTTTCGGGGCGCGACGTCGCCGCGCTCGAAGCCAGCATCGGGCCGTGGCGCGAGAAGAGCGGCCTGGACTGGCAGAAGTCGTCGCCGTCGCTCGAAGACGTGTTCATCGAGCTGATGAGCCGCTCCAAGGACAATTTCCAATGAGTGCAGTCGACCATCCCGCACCACGCCGCGAAATCCGCGAGCGCTTCGGCTTCCTGCGGCGCTCTTATGCGATGCTGATCAAGGAGTTCATCCAACTCAGGCGCGACCGCGTTTCGTTCGCGATGATCGTGATGCTGCCGGTGATGCAGCTCATGCTGTTCGGCTATGCCATCAACACCACGCCGCACCATCTGCCGAGCGCCGTGCTGCTCCAGGAGGATTCCGATCTCACCCGCTCGATCCTGAAGGCGCTCGAGAACACTGCCTATTTCCGCTTTCTCTACGAGGTGCACGACGTCGATGATTTCGACAACCTGCTGAAATCCGGCAAGGTGCTGTTCGGCGTCGAGATCCCGCGCGGCTTCGAGCGGGCGGTGCGGCGCGGCGACAGGCCGGCGTTGCTGGTTGCGGCCGATGCCACCGATCCGGTCGCGGCGAGCGCCGCGCTCGGCTCGCTCGGCACGCTCGTGCAGACTGCGCTCAAGCACGATCTCTATATCGGCGATCCCCCGGAGATGCCGTTCGAGATCCGCGCGCATGCCCGCTACAATCCGGCCGCGGCCTCCAGCCTCAACATCGTGCCGGGCCTGGTCGGCACCATCCTGACCATGACCATGCTGATCTTCACCGCGCTGTCTGTCACGCGCGAGGTCGAGCGCGGCACCATGGAGAGCCTGTTGTCGATGCCGATCAGGCCGGTCGAGGTGATGTTCGGCAAGATCGTGCCCTACGTCCTGGTCGGCTTCGTCCAGGCCTTCCTCATCATCGGCATCGGCGTCGGTCTGTTCGGCGTGCCCGTGCTCGGCAGTTTGTTCCTGCTGGCGCTCCTGTCGACGCTGTTCATCACCACCAATCTGTCAATCGGCTACACCATCTCGACGCTGGTGCAGAACCAGCTCCAGGCCATGCAGATGTCGATGATGTTCTTCCTGCCGAGCATTCTCTTGTCCGGCTTCATGTTCCCGTTCGCAGGCATGCCGGCCTGGGCGCAATATCTCGGCGAATGCCTGCCGCTGACGCATTATTTGCGCATCGTCCGTGCGATCATGCTGAAGGGCGCGGCCATGCAGAATCTGCGTTTCGATACGCTGGCGCTGGCAGCCCTGATGCTGCTCGCCATGACCATCGCCGTGACGCGCTTCCGCCGCACGCTGGATTGAGGCACAATGCCCCGGAATCGGGGGGTGAAATGGTCAGGTTTGCAAGCAGGAAGGCCCGGCATCATGCCGTGCTATCGGAGGACTTCGAGCGCGAGCTGACTCGGGAGGTGCTGCGCACCGAGCTGCTGCGGGTGCGGGCGCTGATCCTGACGGGCTGCGTCATGATGCTGCTGCTCACCGCGATCTATTTGATCGATCCCAGTGTGGTGAACCGGGTGTGGCGCGGAACGGAAGGGCTTGTCGAGGTCTACGGCCTCCTCGGCGGCTTCATCCTGTTCGAGGTCTGGATCCACACCCAGATCAGGACGAACCTTCGGCTCGATCGCGATCTGCCGGTGGTCAGGCGCTATATCGGCACGCTGATCGAGACGTCACTGCCCACGGTGATCTTGATCCTGCAAACCCGGACCATGGGCCCAAGCCAGGCTCTCGGCTTCGCCGTGCCGCTGATGTACTTCATCTTCCTCATCCTCTCGACCCTGCGGCTCGACTTCTGGCTCTCTGCATTCACAGGCTTCGTGGCCGCAGCCGGGCTGCTGTCCGTCGCGCTGCACTACAACGCGGCTGATGAGACCGGCGACCCCCTGATCTATTTCCACGCTGTGCGCAGCGTCGTCATCCTGATCTGCGGCGTGCTGGCCGGCGCCGTCGGCGCTCAGCTGCGCCGCCAGTTCGCCGCGAGCATTGCGGCCGCGACCGCGCGCGACCGGGTAACCAACCTGTTCGGCCAGCACGTCTCTCCGCAGGTGGTGGAACGGCTGATGGCGGCAGGAACCAGCGGGGGCGGTGACGTCCGCCGCGTCGCGGTGATGTTTGTTGATTTCCGCGGCTTCACTGCCGGCGCGCAATCGCGCAGCCCGCAGGAAGTGGTCAACCGGCTCGACGGCGCCTTTGCGGTGCTGGTGGACATCCTCGACCGTCACGGCGGCATCGTGAACAAGTTCCTGGGCGATGGCTTTCTCGCCCTGTTCGGCGCGCCGCTGGAGGCCTCCGACGCCGCGCAGCGGGCGGTTGCCGCGGGCCGCGAGATGTTGCGCGCGATGGACCGCATCAACGCGCAGACGAGCTGGCCGCTGCGCATCGGCATCGGCATCCATTTCGGCGAGGTCGTCGCCGGCAATATCGGCTCGCCCCGGCGCAAGGAGTACACGGTCATCGGCGATACCGTGAACCTCGCCTCGCGACTGGAGGCGCTGAACAAGGAGTTCGGCTCTCAGCTCCTGATCTCCGCGTCCGTCCGCGAGGCGCTGGGCGCCGACGGCAGCGATGCCGTCGCGCTCGGCGAAGTCGAGGTGCGCGGCTACGAGCGGCCGGTGGCAGTGTTTCAGCTGGGATAGCCCGCATCAGACGTTTGTTGCGCGCAGTTCTCTTCCTTCATCGGCAATTGCTCCGATTGCTCCGAATTTTGGGGCATGACGAGCGATGTCGCCGGCTTGTAGACTGCCGGCGATGCGGCCGATCGCGGCCGTCACTTGCATGAGGAAGAGACGATGCAGCGCCGCTACATCACCGTGGACGTGTTCACCGACCGCGCCTTCGGCGGCAACCAGCTCGCCGTGGTGCTCGATGCCGGCGGCCTGTCGACGGCGCAGATGCAGGCGATCGCCACCGAGTTCAATTATTCCGAGACGACCTTCGTGCTGCCGCCGCGCGACAAGGCCAACGACGCCGAGGTGCGCATCTTCACTCCGGTCCGGGAGCTTCCCTTCGCGGGCCATCCCAATGTCGGCACCGCCTTCGTGCTGGCGCGGTGCAGCAACGAGCCCCGGCCGCGTTTGTTGTTCGAGGAGAAAGCGGGAATCGTCCCGGTCGAGATCTGGCGGGAGCAGGGCGAGGTCGTTGGCGCCGAGCTGACCGCGCCGCAGCCACTGGCCCGTCTTGCAAAGCTGTCCGCCGCCGAGGTCGCCGCCTGCCTGTCGCTGACCGCGGACGACATCAAGATCGATCGCCATGTACCTGAGGCCGTCGGCGTCGGCACGCCGTTCGTGGTCGCGGAATTGCATTCGCGCGAAGCCCTGCGGCGGGCGAGCGCCGATGCTGCCGCCTTCGGCCGGACATTGCCGCGCGGCGGCGCGTTCTCGGTCTATTTCTACACGCGCGACATTCCCGCGGCGGAAGCCGGCTGCGACCTCCAGGCGCGGATGTTCATGCGCGGCGCCGGCGGTTTTGCCGAGGACCCCGCCACAGGCAGCGCAACAGTCGCGGCGGCCGCCTTGCTCGCCGAGCTCGATCCCTTGCGCGACGGCGAGCTGGAGCTCACGGGCGGCCAGGGCTTCGGTATGGGGCGGCCGAGCATCCTGCGCACGACAGTCGAGAAGGAGGGCGGTGCTCTGCTCAATGCCTACGTCGGCGGCCATTGCGTGCAGATGATGGAGGGGACGTTCAAGCTCGCGGGGGAGGGGTAGGTTGTCATTCCGGGGCGCGCGTAGCGCGAACCCGGAATCCATTTGTCCATGACCTCTGCCGCTCGATGGATTCCGGGTTCGCGCCAAGGCGCGCCCCGGAATGACGATGCAGCTACACCTGCCGCCCGGCCAAATTCTTCACCGTCACCCCATCGCGCTCCTCGATGATCTCCGCGATCATCTGGCGGTGGCAGTGGGTGTGGTCGCGCTCGTAGCAGAGCAGGCACACCGGGCCGGCCTTCTTCACCAGCGCCGAGAGCTCGTCCAGCTCTTCTTTTGCCTGCGGTGTCTTCAGGTGCTTTGAATAGATCTTCTGCAGCACGTCGTATTGCCCGCTGCGCGCGGCTAGGCGGCCCTCTTTCGGCGTGCCGAGCGCGGCGAGATGGACATAGGCGATGCCGCGCTCGTCGAGGCCTGCCGACAGCTGCTTCTTGGAAAAGCCCGGCCGGCGCGACGACGTCACCGCGCGCACGTCGACCACGAGCTTGACGCCGGCTTCTTCCAGCTCGTCCAGCACGGCCTTGGGCGGCGTCTGCTCATAGCCGATGGTGAAGAGCTTGTTCGCCTTTGCCATGAACCATCCTCAGCTCACCCGCGCGATCAGTTCCATGGCGCCGTGCGGTGCGCGCACCTTGCCCTCGTGGATGACATAGGCGAACACGTCGCGCGGCTCCTTCTTCGGCTTGGCCTTGTCAACCTTCGGCAGGTCGTCGGGTTCACCGCCCGAAGCCCAGTCCTGGAAGCGCTTGGCCCAGGCATCGAGCTGCTTCGGCGGATAGCAGGTCTTGATCTCGTCATTGCCCTTTTGGAGCCGCGCATAGACGAAGTCGCCGGCGACATCCGCGATAGCAGGATATTTGCCGTGCTCGGCGAACACCACCGGTGTCTCGAATTCGCGGATCAGCGCGACGAAGTCAGGCGTGCAAAAACTGTCATGGCGCACTTCCACGACGTGGCGCAACGCGCGTCCATCGAGCTTGCGCGGCAACAGCTCCAGGAACTTGCCGAAATCGGCGCCGTCGAACTTCTTGGTCGGCGCGAACTGCCACAGCACGGGACCGAGATGATCGCCGAGCTCCAGCACGCCGGAATCATAGAACCGCTTGATGGAATCGCCGGCCTCGGCGAGCACGCGGCGGTTGGTGGCGAAGCGCGGTCCCTTCACCGAGAACACGAAGCCATCGGGAACTTCGCTCGCCCATTTGCGAAAGCTCTCCGGCTTCTGCGAGCCGTAATACGTGCCGTTGATTTCGATCGAGGTCAGCTTCGAGGCGGCATAGGACAGCTCCTTCGCCTGCGTGAGCTTCTCCGGATAGAACACGCCGCGCCAGGGCTCGAAGGTCCAGCCGCCGATGCCGATGAAGATGTTGCCGGATTTTTTTGACGCGGTTTTTGCTTTGGCCACGGGAGGATCTCGCATCGTCGGGGGGAGATGGGCTGTATCCTAATCAAACCAGACGTGATTGGCCAGTTGGCCCGTCCTGTCTAAGCTCGCGACGGACCCGCGAAGAAGGAGAACAACAATGCGGATGCTGACGGTGGGAGCCGCGCTCGTCATGATGACATCTGCTGCCATGACATCTGCTGCCATGACATGTTCTGCCTTGGCGGATGACGACGACGCGAAAAGCGCACAGAAGCTTGCCCAGCAGGGCCGCGACGACTACTGGCATTGCCTGGCGCGGGAATATTCGCGCGACTCCAATCAGGGCCTGTCGGAGCAGGATTTCGGCCGCTCGGTGGCAGGCGCCTGTCCATCGGAGCGGCAATATTACCGGGTGGTGCTGCTCGACTATCTCACCACGCAGTATCCGAACATCGATACCGGCGCCCATCTCGCCACCGCGAACAGGGCGGTGGAGGCGGCGCAGAAGGACATCGTGATGGCCTTCATCAAGCACCGGCCGCCCCAGAAGTAAACCGCTCACCAGTGCTGTCCGCGAGCTCTTCCGGCCGCGCGCTCATCCATGGTATCAGTGGGCTGATCTGGAGCAGGGATGGACTTGCATGTCGTCTGAGTCGGTGGGTGGCATTCTGGGGGCGATCGTCGCGGCGATCGTGCTTGCGGTCGCCGTCGTGTTCGGGCCGATCGGCCAGTACGGCAAACCGCCCAAGCCGGCGAAAGTCGAGTCGGCCCCGGCGGCGGCACCGGCAGCCCCCGCCGCGCCCGCGCCGCGCGGGCCGATCATCCGGGAAGTGCCCAACCAATAGGGCACGAAAAATGGGGTTTCTGCCCCCCTTGCGAAGCGCTTTTGCCGTCCCCATCTAGCTCCTAACGGCGACGTTGAGCGAAGAACTCCGTCGCTGGGACGACCTTGGAATAGCTCAGACCTGCGCCGGATGTACGCGCGGTCCGCCGTTCCGGGGTCGTTGGCATTTTAAGGCCCCCTTTTCGGCTGTTCCCCAGAGACCCCGGCTTGGCAGCGCAGGACGCGGCGGATATACGCTGCCGTCATGGATGAAGCGATCAGACCGGGCGTCGACAACCAGGCTCAAGAGGGGCCGGAACTGTCGGTCATCGTCCCGACCTTCAACGAGCGCGACAATGTCACGGTGCTGTACCGGCGCCTGGAGGCGACGCTCGTCAACGTCGCCTGGGAAGTCGTGTTCGTCGACGACAACTCGCCTGACGGCACCTGGGACGTCGTGCGCGCGCTGGCGCAGAGCGACAGCCGCGTGCGCTGCGTCCGCCGCATCGGCCGGCGCGGCCTGTCGGGCGCCTGCATCGAGGGCATCCTGGCCTCCAGCGCGCCCTATGTAGCCGTGATCGATGCCGATCTCCAGCACGACGAGACGCAACTGCCGAAGATGTTGCTGCTGCTCGCAAGCGATCAGGCCGACCTCGTGGTCGGCAGCCGCTATATCGAGGGCTACAAGAGCGAAGGCTTCAACAAGCAGCGCGCCGGCGCCAGCGCGCTCGCGACCGAGGTCGCCAGGAAGATGCTGCGGGTCGAGATCGCCGATCCCATGAGCGGCTTCTTCATGATCCGTCGCGACCGTTTCGAGCAGCTCGCGCCAAAGCTCTCCGTCCACGGCTTCAAGATCCTGCTCGACGTCGTCGCGACCGCGCACGGCAGCTTGCGGGCGGTCGAGATTCCCTACACCTTCGGTGCCCGCCAGCACGGCGAGAGCAAGCTCGATTCCATGGTCGCGCTCGACTTCCTCGGTCTCGTCTTCGCCAAGCTCACCAACGACATCGTCTCGCTGCGCTTCATCCTGTTCGCGATGGTCGGCGGCATCGGCCTCGTGGTGCACTTGACCACGCTGTTCATCGCGCTTCAGTTGTTCAAGGTGCCGTTCGCGGAGGCGCAGGCCGCCGGCGCCATCGTCGCCATGACCAGCAATTTCATCCTCAACAACTTCCTCACCTATCGCGACCAGCGGCTGAAGGGCTTTGCGCTGCTGCGCGGCCTGATCGCCTTCTACATCGTGTGCAGCGTCGGCCTGCTCGCCAATGTCGGCGTCGCCTTCTCGGTGTACGACCAGGAGCCGATCTGGTGGCTGGCCGGCCTGGCCGGCGCGCTGATGGGTGTGGTGTGGAACTACGCGATGTCCGGACTGTTCGTCTGGCGCAAGAAATAGCTCACAATGGGCGGAGCTGACGCGCGGATCGTCCGCAATACCGCGCTGCTGATACTCGCGCTGGTCGGATTGCGGCTCGTCGCAGCCGCCTTCACCCCGATCACGTTCGACGAAGCCTATTACTGGATGTGGTCGAAGAACCTCGCCGGGGGCTATTACGACCACCCGCCGATGGTCGCCTATGTGATCCGCGCCGGCACCATGATCGCGGGCAATACCGAGCTCGGCGTCCGCCTGGTCTCGATCCTGCTCGCACTGCCGATGAGCTACGCGGTCTATCGCTCAGCCGCGATCCTGTTCGGGGGCGCGCGCGTCGCGGCCACCAGCGCCATCCTGCTCAACGTGACGCTGCTGGCCTCCGTCGGCACGCTGATCGTCACGCCCGATGCGCCGCTGCTGGTCGCCTCCAGCTTCGTGCTGTTCTTCCTCGCCAAGGTGCTGGAGACCGGCCGGGGTGCCTGGTGGCTCGCGGTCGGTGCCGCCGTCGGCGCGGCGCTGCTGTCGAAATACACCGCGATGTTCTTCGGACCAGCGATCCTGATCTGGCTCGCGTCCGTGCCGAAGCTCAGGCGCTGGTTTCTCTCGCCCTGGCCATATCTCGGCGGCCTGGTTGCCCTGGCGCTGTTCTCGCCGGTGATCCTTTGGAATGCGGACCATCAATGGGTCTCGTTCGCAAAGCAGCTTGGCCGCGCCAAAATCGAGGACTTCCGCCCCGTCTTCATCGCCGAGCTGATCCCGACCCAGATCGCGTTCGCAACGCCGCTGGTCTTCATCCTCGGCGCGATGGGCCTGCACGCGCTGACCTGGCAGCGCGCCGGCGCGCTGGCCTCGCGCGTGCTGATCGAGACGATGTTCTGGACCATCGTCGCCTATTTCGTCTGGCATTCGCTGCATGCCCGCGTCGAAGCCAACTGGTTCGCGCCGGTCTATCCACCCTTCGTTGTCGCCGCGGCCGCCGCTGCTAACCTCGCGCAATGGAAGCCGCGCCAGCGGCGCCTCGTCGACTTCTGCCTGCGCTGGGCCGCACCCGTCGGCATCGTGATGTTTGCCGCGTTGATCGTTCAGGCCAATACCGGCTGGCTGTCGGGCTATCGTCGCGATGCCACCGTGCGCAGCGTCGGTGTCGGCTGGCGCGAGCTTGCCGCAGAGATCGACGCGGTGCGCGTGCGCAGTGGTGCGACTTGCGTGCTCGCACAGGACTACGGCACCACGAGCTGGCTCGCATTCTATCTGCCGCGCGGCACCTGCGTCGCGCAGCAAACCCAGCGCATCCGCTGGGTCAACATGGGCGAGCCCGATCCCAAGCTGCTCGCCGGCAAGCTGCTCTATGTCGACGAGCTGCGCAGCGAAGGCCATCCCGTCCTCAATGCTCTGTTTGAGCAGGTGACGCAGATTGCGCAATTGCAGCGCAAGCGGGGGCCGCTGGTGGTCGAGACCTACGGTATCGATCTGCTCGAGGGCGCAAAGGGCGAGGTGCTGGATCGCTCGCCGCCGCCGGAAGCGCGGTAAGCTCTTTGTCGTCCCTGCGTTCGCGGGACGACGGCGGCGTGTGTGGTGTGCAGCGGTGGCCTTCAGCCGATCATCTCGGCCTTGGTCGTATCCTGGCCCGGCCCATCCTGGTCGCGCCAGAACCAGACGGTCACGACACCGGAGCGGCCGCGGACCTGGGCGGGCAGCGGACCCGTCAGAACGCCGTCGGGTGCGCCCTGGAAGTCGGCCGCATCCAGCAGCGTATCACTCAATGCGAGCCGCGCATCGTTCTGGGTCGCAATCTCCATCAGCCGGCTTGCGACGTTGACGGTGTCGCCCGTCGCCGTGATGTGCTGATGGCTTTCGCCGAGCCGGGACGCGACGATTGGGCCGCAATGCGCGCCGATCTTGAAGCCGAGCTGACCTGCGATTGCTGGCGCCAGCGAGGCGATCCAGCGTTCGAGGCCGCGATGCAGATCGATCGCGCATTTCAGCGCGCGCGCCGCGTCGTCGGGCATCGCGCGCGGCAACCCGAACAGGATCATGGCGCCGTCGCCGAGAAAGCCGGTGATCATGCCGCCGCAATCGATCGCGGCCTTGTCGATCAGTGCATGAAACGCCTTCAGAAGATCCCTGAGCTCGTCCGGATCGGTTCGCTCGCTCAGACCGGTGAAGCCGGAGAGATCGACAAAGACCACGGCTGCATCCTGCCGGACGGGGTTTGACAGGAAGTTCGGATCTCGCGCCAGCCACTCCTGCACCGCCGGAGCCTGGAATTGCGCAAGCGACCTGCTCTTGGCGGCAAAATATTGCGTGCGGCGGCCTCCGGCCCACAGTTGCACGCCGGCAAAGATCGCAACCGGCGGCACTGCGGCGGCGAGGGTGGTGGCGGCGTTCAGCCAGACGCCATGCGTGAACGCGAACAGGTTGAGCCCGGCCCAGGCGATCATCACCGCGGCCGCCGCCATGATGCCGAGCGCGCTGCGCCGCCAGGCGAGCAGGCCGACCAGCAGCATCGGCAGCAGGATCGCCGTGAGTGCGTCGGCAATACGGACCCTGTGGTCGCGCACGATGGCATCGCCGGCGACGAGATGCGTGATCGCGGTCGAGACCACCTCGACACCGGGCATCAGGGAATCGAACGGCGTCGGATAGAAGTCGCCGCCGCCGGCGACCGAAGCGCCGATCACGACGATCCGGTTCTCGATCGCCGCGCGATCGAGCGTGCCGTCGAAGATGCTCTGTGCACTGACGGTACGGATCGTGCGGCGCGGGCCGTAATAGGTGATCGGCAATGCCAAATCGCCGTCGGTCGGTACCGCGCGATCGCCGAGCATGAGGTGATCGGGAGCGACCGTCAGCGGCTTGTCGAGCGCGCGGGCGGCGACGCGCAAGGGGAACGACAGCTCGACCTTGTCTTGCGTCCGGAACAGCATCGGCACCGAGAGCGGTGAGCCCGATTGACCTGTCGCGACGTTGACGACGCCGACGTCGGCGTGTTCGGCGAATGCGGGCAACGGCTGCAGGAAGCGTTCGGCCTGCGGCAGAACGGCGAGGGGACCTTCGCTGCTGGGTGCCACGGTTTCGCTGGCGGAGGGGAAGATCGCCGCGGCGGCGAGCACCATGGGACCGGTGGCGAGGGTGTTGGCCAGCGTCGCATCGCCGATCGCCGCGCTGCGGTCGACGAGCAGGAGATCGATTGCGACGACCTTCGGCTTGAACTGCACGATAGTGTCGACGACGCGGGCGAGATCGGCGCGCGGCAGCGGATAGCTGCCGCCGCGCTTCACCACGGTGTCGTCGATCGCAACGATGGTGACGAGATCCGGCGGACGCTGCACGCCGCGGGCCTGCGTCCGCCAGTCCGTCAGCGTGGCTTCGAGGCGGTCGAGAAAGCGCAGATGGCCGCCTGCGTGCGCGGCATAGATGCCCGCGCCCCACAGCGCGGTGAGGACGAGTGCCACCAGGATCTGAACGCGTCGGCTGCGCATGCGGTCGTCTTGCAATCTTCTATTGTCCAAATCTCATGGGCCGAGCCTTGTCGACCCAGTCTCATTGCCCGAGTCTGGCCATGAGCGCGTCGACGCGCGGCTGGCCCCATGTCTTGACGGTCAACGGGCCGGTTGGCTCGACGTCGACGCCTTCGCCGGGTCCAAGCACGACGGCGCGTCCTCGAGCCCTGCGGGTCACGCCGACCCGGCCGTCGGCGACGAACACGGAGGTCTTGGCGTCGGCGACATCGACCGCCCATTTCGTGCCGCGCACAGCGGCAATCGCTTGCGGCGTCAGCACCTTGAAGGGGGTGCCCCGCGGCTTCCTGGGCACCTCGACCAGCAGGGCTTTGCTGCTCAACTCCACGGAGTCTATATGTCCGTCGCGGTTGGCGTCCTTAAGTTCAAACTTGGCGCCGTTTTCCGCAACGATGGTGATGCCGTTGTCACAGCGCCAGGTCTGCGTCCCGGCAGCCGACGGTGACGCCGTGCAGCCCGTATTGGTCGCAGGCTGTGCCGTCGCAGATCCAATCAACAGAAGCGACCCTGCCAGGGCGAAAAACCCTGCGCGCGCGATCCCTCTCATGCCAGCCTCCGTTTGCGTGCTCGGCACAGTTCAAGGCGGGATGATACGGTACCGTATCACGCGCAGAGGCTGCTGAAAAGTGCCGAGCTGGCAGCTATTTTCTCGTGGCGGCGATGTCCAGAACCGACGGGATCAACTTTCAGTCACGGCGCCGTGCCGCGTGAGGCCGCGCGGTGGGTGATGCGCTGTTGCCGCGATCGGCGGGCGGAAGCAGGGTCCGATGGACGCGGAGTCCACCAGCCTCACGCAACGCTTCAGCGCTACGTTCAGGGCCAGTTTGAGGACCACGAAAATGACGTTGTTGAATGCGTCATGGATGCGGCCGCACGCGTCGATCAGTTGGCGCAAACCGGTCGAGAAACATGGTTAACAGACGCGACTAAGTCCGTAGTTCTGCGGGCTTTTTTCTCAAAACGGGACAGCGTTAACGAGTTGCCCCACATCCGCCCGAACTTAATCCGCATTTAACTAAAAGTCGCCTTAATGACGCTCCGACCCTTTGCGAGATGCTGTTCCCGGATCGTGACCAGCGGCACTTCGAAGGGGGACTGAGTGACACCGTCCTGGACGCAAGGCGAATGAGTACGAGTATCGCTGCGCAAAGTAACGCGGCACGGAAGTCCAAAAATTTCTCGAAGTATAATTCGCGGAAATCTTCCCGGAAAATGACCACGACGAATTGGCTCGGCGCCGCGGCGATCGGCTGCGTCGTGATTGGCGCCGGCTGGACCATCTACAGCAACGTCTTCGGCGCGAGCGTCTATCCGACCGTCGGCAGCATTGGCTACGACGAGCCGGTGATCAAGCGCGCGCCCAAGGTGGCGCTGCGCGAGGCTGGCGAGGCCATCAAGGAAGCCTTCGCGCTGCTGCCCGACCGGCTCCAGGTCGCAGCTCCGATCTCGCGCGAGATGTTCAACGAGCGCTTTGCCGCGGCCGCGACGCAAGGCGTGCCATCGAATGCGGCGAGCGCCGCGCCCGCGACCCAGGTTGCCGCCGCAAAGGAGACTTCGAAGGACGGCCCGAAGCAGAGCGTGATCGCGAAGGTCGCGGAAGCGCTGAAGCCGGCGGCCAAGACTACTGACAAGACCGCTGACAAGGCCAAGCGCGCGCCGGATGCCCAGATCCAGCTGGCCTCGGCCGATCCGGCCCAGATCGTGCCGGCGCCCGAGGCGAAACCAAAATCCTTCGCCGATCGCGCCAAGGCTGCGGTGATGTCGATCACCGGTCCCCGCCAGTCGATGGTGGAAAAGCTCTGGGGCAAGCGTGAGCCGTCCGGCGGGCTGCTCGCCTATGCCTCGGCCGATGCCAGCGTGACCGCGTCCATCGCGCCGAAGGAGCAGAACCCGATGTTCGGTGGCGCGCCGCCCTATGAGCGCGACACCGCGGTCTACGACATCACCGCCAAGACGGTGTATCTGCCCGACGGCACCAAGCTCGAGGCGCATTCGGGCCTCGGCTCCAATCTCGACGATCCGCGCTCCTCGAAAACCCGCATGCGCGGCGTGACGCCGCCGCACATCTACACGCTGAAGCCGCGCGAGGCGCTGTTCCACGGCGTGCCGGCGCTGCGCCTGACCCCGATCGGCGGCGAGAGCGCGATCTACGGCCGCGATGGCCTGCTCGCGCACACCTTCATGCTCGGGCCAAACGGCGACTCCAACGGCTGCGTGTCGTTCAAGGACTATTACGCGTTCCTCGACGCCTACCGCAACAAGGGCATCCGCAAGCTCGCGGTGCTGGCGCGGGTGGAGTGAGGCGGAGCGGCCTCACCGCTTTCTGCACGGCTAGCGTTTGATGAAAACGAGGTTGCAGGCACGCGCCTCGTTGCGCTTGCCGGTGCCGCGGGTGCGATCGAACTGCGCATCGACCGTAAAGGCGTAAGGCGAGCCGGGCGCAAGATTATTGAGCGTGTAAGTGCTCGCCCCCGTCGTGCCGCGCGCGCTCAAGGTCGTCGTGCCGTCCGCCGGGATCTGGCCGTCGATCTCCAGCCGGTTGACGCCGCCCTGGCCCTGAGCCTCGGCATGAAACACCCCGTTCGTCACGGTGGCAGCGAGGGCCCTGGTGAAGCCCTGCGCCTTGCCGGTCGTCTGGCAATTCAGCGTCACATCCCAGTTGCCGTCGAAGGCCTTGCTTCCACCGGCCCGGGCATTGTCGGTCGCTGGCGCAAGCGCGGTCTTCTGCTTCAGGCCGTCGATCCGCGCCTTGGCGAGACTGGCGAAGCTGCAATTGGCAAATCGCGCCAGATGATCCTCAAAGGCGCCAACGGTGCCGATGCCGTCCGCTGCTTTCCAATGCGCCTCCGCGGATGCGCAAGGATCGGCCTTCGGCGCGGCCTGGGGGGCCGCTGGCGCTACGGTGACCGACACCGGTCCGTTCAGGTAGAACTTGCCGATGATCGACAGCGACAGCTCCGGCAGCTGGGTCTTACCGCTGGAATCATAGACGTCGCTGCTGATGTCGCGAAACACGTCGCCGATTTCCTGCGGCTCCTCGATGTGCTTCAGGAATGCCGTCGTGTAGGGGCTGTTGCGGCCGGTGCCGTCCGCAGCGGTCTGCCCGGATTGCGTCGAGAACGACACGATCGTGCCGCGCGGTGCTTCGACTTTCGACAACCCCCGTCCGATCGAGGCGGCGCGCGTCGCTGAGCGCTTGAGGCTTTCGGCGAGCGGATTGTCGCGGCAGGAATCGAGCACGAGGATACGCAGGTTCTTGGCCTGCTGCAGATCGTTCACGATGTCGTCGACCCGTACGAAGCGCTTCAGGTCTGCTTCATCGGCCAACACGGCATCGACAGGCATCAGATAGTTCACGCCGTTGTACTGCATCGCATGGCCGCTGTAGTAGAACATGGCGACGTCGGCTCTGCTCGCGGCGCGCGCGAAACGGATGGTCAGGTCCTGCATCTCTGCCTGGCGCAGGTCGATGCCCTGGAGCACCTCGAAACCGCTGCGCCTGAGCGAGGCGGCGACGTCTTCAGCATCGTGCGACGGGTTGGGAAGCTGCGCCGTTGAGGCATAGGCGCCGTTGCCGATTACCAGCGCGACCCGCGTTTCCGCCGATGCAGGACCAAAGCACAGCCAGGAGGCGAGGAGGGCAACAGAGAATCCGGGCAGGTGAAATCTTGAAACAGCGCGCATGAATGCCGTCCGGGAAAATATCGAAAAATATCTTCCAGCTTAGCGCATGTCGCGCCGGCATCAATGCCCCGCTATGGAACCGTCAGATTTGGCGGCCGTGGCATCCTGTCACGCCGCCACGGCCTTCCGCAGCGCCATCTCGGTCGCAATCGCCCCCCGCACGGCGGGGCGCGCCTGCATGCGCGCGAGATAGGCCGACAGGGGTGGCCATTGCGCGATGTCTATCCCTGCGGGACGGAGCAGCAGCAGGGCCCAGGTGAGATGGGCGTCCGCGACGGTGAAGCTGTTGCTGACGAGGAATTCGCGCTCCGCCAGATGCGCTGAGGGTACCGACAATGTCTGCGCGATTCTTGCGCGCGGCTTGGCGAGCGAGCCGTCGTCCTTGTACCAGAAGGCCGGAAACAGGAATGCCTTGTGGATCTCGGCGCCGATGAAGCTCAGCCATTCCTGCAGGCGATAGCGATCGAAATCGCCGGGCCGCGGCGCAAGGCCCGTTTCCGGCTTCAGATCGGCGATGTATTGCAGCACCGCCGCGCTCTCGGTCAGCCGCTCGCCGTTCTCCAGCACCAGGACCGGCACCGCGCCCTTCGGTGACAGGTCGCGGAAGTCGCTGCCGTCGTCCACGACCTGCTTGGTCCAGATATGGGCGAGGTGATACTGCGCCTCGATACCGGCCTCCATCAACGCGATGCGGCTCGAGAGCGAGCAGGCCATCGGAAAGAAATAGAGCTGCAGCATCGCATGCTCCATCAAGTCAGTGCGTCGACTTGCGCGATGGTCGCGAAGCGGTCCGACAATTCGGCCAGCGCGACCTGATGGATCGTCCGGGCGTCCAGCGCGCCGCCGCGGCCATCGGGAAGATCGCGGGTGGCGCAGGCGTCGGCCGCGATCGTCGTGCGCAGGCCGAGATCGAGCGCGGCGCGGGCGGTCGAAGACACGCACATATGCGTCATGAAGCCGGCCAGCACGATGTTCTTGCGTCCGGTCGCGGCCAGTCGGGCCTGCAGGTCGGTGCCGGCAAAAGCGTTCGGCAGCGCCTTCTCGATCACGGGCTCGCTGGCGCGCGGCGTCAGGCGATCGACGATCGCACCGCGCGCGGCCTCGCGGTCGAACAGGCCGCCGGCGCGGCCCTTGTGCGCGACATGGAAGATCGCAGCTCCGCTCTCCCGTGCGCGCGCGAGCAGGCGCGCAGCCGCGGCGATCGCCGCTTGCGCGTCGGGCAGAGCCAGCGGGCCGGTGCAATATTCGTTCTGGATGTCGATCAGCACGAGGCAGGCCTCGTTGAGCTTCGGCGGATTGAGATCCGCGCCGGCGAATTCGAGCAGGGTCTTTGGAGCGGTCATGCTGGTTCAGGCCTTCTAGGGCGATGTCGGATGACGTCACACTAGCGCAGCCGTAGCCTGCCATTGTGCAGGAATATTGCGGCATATGGCTGCAAATTTGCAGGAAGCGCCGTCGCCTGCTAGGCTCGTGCAATGAACTGGGACGATCTGCGCATCATTGCCGCGGTGAGGGACGAGGGCACCTATGCCGGCGCCAGCGCGCGGCTGCGCATCGACGAGACCACCGTCGGCCGCCGGCTGGCGCGCATCCAGCGCGATCTCGGCGTGCCGCTGTTCGATGCCGTGGACGGCTTGCGCCGGCCGACGCGCCAGTGCGAGGCGGTGCTCGAGCATGTCGGCGCGATGGCCGCGCATGCCGCGGCGATCGACCGCGTCAAGGAGAGCGAGGTGGGCCCGGTCGGGCGCCTTCGCATCGCCTCGACCAATGCGGTCGCCGAAGAGCTGCTGGCGCCGCATGCGAGCAGCTTCCTGCGCGATCATCCCGGGCTGACGCTGCAATTCCTCACCTCGAGCGGCAACGTCAAGTTCTCGCGCTGGCAGGCCGATCTCGCCATCCGCCTGCGCAAGCCGGAGAAGGGCGACTTCACCATCTCCAAGCTCGGCGAGGTCAGGCTGTATTTCTTCGAGCCCGCGGACCGCGGCGGAGCCGAGCCGGTCGTCTGCGTCTATCCTGACGAGCTCGACGCGATCCCGGAAGCGCAGTTCCTGCGTGCGAAGCGTCTGACAAACGTGCGCTGCGTCACCGACAATGTCCGCATCATCCGCACCATGATCCAGTCGCATCAGGCCATCGGCGTGCTGCCCGAGCACAGCTGCGGATCGTTGCTCGCCGACCGCAGCCTGCGCGCCACGCTACTGCCGAGGCGGCGCGACGTCTGGCTCCTGGTGCAGAACCACCTCAAGCGCGATCCGGCGACACGCGTGACGATCGACTGGGTGAGGGCCTGCTTCAAGGACTTGTCACACGGCTGACCGCTGGCGACGTCCAAGGCCGCGCATTGAACGCAATCTGTACGACGTGCGACCAAGATCACGGAACCGGGATTGCGCGCGCGCCAAGGTTGCGTAATCTCGCGACGAGACTTGATCGGGGCAAGCGCATGACCACTCTTTCGGAAACGATCCGGCCCGCGAGGGTGCGATCGCGGGAACGGAAGGCGATTCTCATCCTGATCCTGCTGGTCCCGGTGCTGTGGTCGCCGCTGATCCTGTTTCGCTTCGTCCTGTATCAGCCGTTCAACATCCCCTCCGGTTCGATGGCGCCGACGCTGATGGTCGGCGACTACGTGTTCGCCGCGAAATACACCTATGGCTACGGCCGCTATTCCGTACCCTTCGCGCCGTCCTGGATCTCGGGCCGCATCCTCGCCGCCGACCCCGAATATGGCGACATCGTCGTGTTCCGTACGGCGAAGGACAGTTCGGCCGACTACGTCAAGCGCGTGGTCGGGCTGCCCGGCGACCGCATCCAGATGCGGCAGGGCCGGCTCGTCCTCAACGACCGTCTGGTGACGCGCGTCGCCATGGAGGCGACGCGCGCCGGCTCCACCTGCGGAGGCGGTGACGAGGCGAAGGTCAAGCGCTGGCGCGAGACGCTGCCGAACGGCGCGTCCTATGTGACCTACGACTGCATCGACGACGCTTACCTCGACAATACCAACGTCTTCACGGTGCCGCCGGGCCATTTCTTCGTGCTCGGCGACAACCGCGACAATTCCACCGACAGCCGCATGCCGGCGTTCGGCTTTGTGCCGATGGACAACCTCATCGGCAAGGTGACGCGGATCTTCTGGTCGCTCGATGAAGACGGCGAGCCGCGCTTCGAGCGGCTGGGGAAGGTGGAGTGAGGCTCTCGTCGTTCCGGGGCGGTGCAAAGCGCCGAGCCCGGAATCCAGGGACCCGTGAGCTCAGCCCATCGTTTGGATTCCGTCACTAGCGCCGGGATTCCGATCTTTCATGTGAGGCATCGGGACGGATAGGTCACGCGCAAGTGGTGAAATGGATTCCGGGCTCGCGCCCAAGCGGGCGCGCCCCGGAATGACGGGCGGAGAGATTTTGGCCACAAACAAAAACCCCGGCAGCGCTGCCGGGGTTTCGCATTCGTGGAGCGAGATCCCGGATCTGCGGTGCATCGCTTCGCGCTGCACCGCGTCCGGGACGGCTTCGTCGCCTTAGAAGTCCATGCCGCCCATGCCGCCGCCGGGGGGCATCGCCGGGCCGGCGCCGCCCTTCTTGGGCAGCTCGGCGACCATGGCTTCCGTGGTGATCAGGAGCGCGGCCACCGAGGCAGCGTTCTGGATCGCGGTGCGGACCACCTTGGTCGGGTCGATGATGCCCTTCTTGACGAGGTCGGCATATTCGCCGGTCTGGGAGTCGAAGCCGTAATTGTAGGCCTTGTTCTCCAGGATCTTGCCGACGATAACCGAGCCGTCTTCACCGGCGTTGATCGCGATCTGGCGAGCGGGAGCCGACAGCGCCTTGCGCACGATCTCGACGCCGGTCTTCTGGTCGTCGTTCTTGGTGCGCAGGCCCTTGAGCTGCTCGGAGGCACGGAGCAGGGCGACGCCGCCGCCCGGGACGATGCCTTCCTCGACAGCCGCGCGGGTCGCATGCATCGCGTCATCAACGCGATCCTTGCGCTCCTTCACCTCGACCTCGGTCGCGCCGCCGACGCGGATCACCGCGACGCCGCCCGCGAGCTTGGCGAGACGCTCCTGGAGCTTCTCACGGTCGTAGTCCGAGGTGGTCTCCCCGATCTGCGCCTTGATCTGGGCCACGCGCGCCTCGATGTCGGCCTTCTTGCCGGCGCCGTTGACGATCGTGGTGTTCTCCTTGTCGATCATCACCTTCTTGGCGCGACCGAGCATGTTGAGCGTGACGTTCTCGAGCTTGATGCCGAGGTCTTCCGAGATCGCCTGGCCGCCGGTCAGGATCGCGATGTCCTGCAGCATGGCCTTGCGGCGATCGCCGAAGCCCGGAGCCTTGACGGCCGCGACCTTCAGGCCGCCGCGCAGGCGGTTCACGACCAGGGTCGCGAGCGCTTCACCCTCGACGTCCTCGGCGACGATGACCAGCGGCTTGCCGGTCTGCACCACGGCCTCGAGCAGCGGCAGCAGCTCATTCAGCGAGGAGAGCTTCTTCTCGTTGATGAGGATGTAGGCGTCGTCCATCTCAACGCGCATCTTGTCGGCGTTGGTGACGAAGTAGGGCGAGATGTAGCCGCGGTCGAACTGCATGCCCTCGACGACGTCGAGCTCGGTCTCGAGCGACTTGGCTTCCTCGACGGTGATGACACCCTCGTTGCCGACCTTCTTCATGGCGTCGGAGAGGAACTTGCCGATCTCCTGGTCGCCGTTGGCCGAGATGGTGCCGACCTGGGCGATCTCGTCGTTTGAGGTGACCTTCTTGGAGTTCTTCTGCAGGTCCGCAACGACGGCCTCGACCGCGAGGTCGATACCGCGCTTGAGGTCCATCGGGTTCATGCCGGCGGCAACGGACTTCGCGCCTTCCTTCACGATCGCCTGGGCGAGCACGGTGGCGGTGGTGGTGCCGTCGCCGGCCGCGTCAGCGGACTTGGAGGCGACTTCGCGCACCATCTGGGCGCCCATGTTCTCGAACTTGTCCTCGAGCTCGATCTCCTTGGCGACGGTGACGCCGTCCTTGGTGATGCGGGGAGCGCCGAACGACTTGTCGAGCACGACGTTGCGGCCCTTCGGACCGAGCGTGACCTTCACCGCGTTGGCGAGGACGTCGACGCCGCGCAGCATCTTGTCGCGCGCTTCAACCGAGAATTTGACTTCTTTGGCTGCCATCTGGATTTTTCCTTGAGGTGTTTGACTGGAGGGAGAGAGGGGCTCTTAGGCCGCCTTCTTCTTGGAAGCGGGGACGTCGAGGACGCCCATGATGTCGCTTTCCTTCATGATCAGCAGATCGACGCCGTCGATCTTGACTTCGGTGCCGGACCACTTGCCGAACAGCACGCGGTCGCCGACCTTGAGATCGATCGGGATCAGCTTGCCGGCTTCGTCGCGGCCACCGGGGCCAACGGCGACGACTTCACCCTGGGAGGGCTTTTCCTTGGCAGTGTCGGGAATGATGATGCCGCCAGCGGTCTTCTCTTCTGCGTCGATGCGCTTGACCACGACGCGGTCGTGAAGCGGACGGAATTTCATGCAGTCCTCCTAAGCAATTGTACGAGTTGAGGATTTTGAGATTGTTAGCAGTCGTTGCCCGCGAGTGCTAGCACGAGCGAGGCTGAAATAGGACAGGAATTTTGCGGGAGCAAGGGTTTGTAGCAGAAAAATTAGCACCCGAAAGCGCGGACTGCCAGAAACTCTTTGCCATCGTTAACCAGCCTTGGAGGCTCTTCGAGGCCCCGGGGAGGCCGTATTAGCACGGAGCCGTGTCTGCTGCTAACGCATTGAATTTCAACAGCTTGTTAAACTTTTGGGCTTGAGATGGGTTGTCAGTTTGCGTCACATTTCTCTCATGTGAGCGCATCGTATCCGGGTGGCTCCCGGAGCACCGATCAAGCCACCCCCTGCATGCGCTCCTGCAAAGGAGGTTTGGCATGGGACTGCGCGTTGGGGGCGTTTCCGAGGACTTCCGGAAACAGATGCTGGGCTACGGGCTGACGACGGCACAAATTCTCTACCGGATGCCGGATCATCCCTCGCTGCTTCAAACCTACGTCTGGCAGAACTACGACATGTTTCCGAAATTTCCGGCGCTCACGGATTTCCTGGCGTTCTGGCAGGAGAAGCTCGATGGCCCCCTCCATTCGGTCACCGTGGCGCATTCCAAGCTGATCAAGCCGGCCGAGCTGCGCGCCGTCGACGGCGTGTTCCGCCTGCATTGAGCAGAGATCAGACGCCGCCGCTGCAATGGCGTGTCCACATCGCGCGATAGGCGTCGTCCACCGCTCGCGCATATGAGACAGCATCGCCGGCGGCTGCAGCGTTGATCTGAGCGGGCAGTGCGCGGCGCAACTTGTCGAGCTCGCCGATCTCAGCCGCTCGGCCAGCTACGATCTCGACATAGGCCTCCTCGCTATCGGCGACCCAGTCCGGCAGGCCAAGCGCGGTGAGGATGGCGCCGGCGGCACGGCTGGGCAGGCTGCTTCCGAGCATCGCCACCACGGGCACGCCCATCTGCAGGGCTTCCCATGTGCTGACGCCGCCGTTCTGTGGGAACGGGTCGAGGGCAATATCGACACGATTGAACGATGCCAGATGCTCGTCCCGCAAGGTGGCTCCGAGCAGATCGACGCGTTCGGCCGGCAATCGGCAAGCCGCAAATCGCGTCAGCAGCTTGTCGCGGACCAATTGATCGTCGAGCGCAACATCCTTGATCAGAAGTCGCGAGTCCGGCACCCGCTCGAGGATCCTGGACCAGACTGCCGCGGCCTCGTCCGAGATCTTGCTGATGCGGTTGAAGACACCGAACGTGACGAAGCCGTTCGAGATCGCCGGCGCCTCCGCCCGCGCAATGCCGGCCGGCAGAGGCGTCAGCGTCACGAAGCACGGCAGGTCGACGACGGTCTCCGCAAACAGATGCCGAACCGCCGAAGGAATCGCGACGGGGTCCGAGAACAGATAATCGATCGTCGGCAGCCCGGTGCCGGTGCCGTGGCCCCAGCCGTGGGCCTGGATCGGTGCCGGCTTGCGCGCAAACACGCCGAGGCGGTTTCCTCTGGTATGGCCGGACAGATCGATCAGGATATCGACGCGATCGGCGCGAATCTGAGCGGCCAGGCGATCGTCGGTCCATTGCGAGGCGTCACGCCAGCGATCGGTGATCGCTTGAAATTCTCTTGTCGTCGCATCCACTTTCGACGAACACGAGTAGCACACGATCTCGAACTGGGCGCGGTCATGGTGTTGCAGGACCGGCTTGAAAATGAACGCGGCCGAATGCGCGTTGAAGTCCGACGAGACGTAGCCAAGCACGAGACGGCGATCCGGATCGCGGCTGTTGTCATGCGGTGCCGCCGCTTCGGAAGCGATTTGCGCCCCGATCCGCTCCCACCACACGCGACGCGCTTGCTGATGCCGTTCAACGCTGGCGTCCGCCACAAAATCGAGCGTGAATATCTTGCTGGAGATCGCGCTCTCAAGGTCAGGCTGGATGTCGAGGGCTTTGTCGAAGCTGGCGAGGGCTTCGTCGACCCGGCCAAGCCCGGCGAGACAAAGGCCCAGCACCAAGTGAGCTTGATCAGAATCGGGCGCGATCGCGAGCGCCCTCTCGCAATCGGGCAATGCTTGGGCAATTTGCTGGGTTTGGAGCAGGACATTGGCGCGCCAGAGCCACCCATTCACGTCGTCGGGTGCCAGGGCGATTGCCCGATTGCAATCCGCCATGGCTTCGTCAAATCGCTGAAGCTCGCGCAATGCAACGGCGCGGTTCGCCAGCGCCGCGGCATAGTCAGGCTTGATCGAGAGGGCGCGGTTCAGGCTTGCGAGCGCCTCGTCATAGTTGCGCAGACGGCAGAGCGCAGAGCCCCGACCGTTGTGGGCTT
Organism: Bradyrhizobium forestalis; assembly: GCF_002795245.1. Taxonomy (GTDB): domain Bacteria; phylum Pseudomonadota; class Alphaproteobacteria; order Rhizobiales; family Xanthobacteraceae; genus Bradyrhizobium; species Bradyrhizobium forestalis. Next base: position 195,823 of record NZ_PGVG01000004.1, read on the forward strand.
CGGCAAGGTTTCCGTCGATTGCGAGCGCCCGATCGTAGCTATCGAGCGCTTCCAGGTGCAGATCAAGCGCCGCGCTCGCGTTACCGAGATTGGCCAGGGCCAGGGCGTAGTTGGGTCGCAAGGCGAGAGCCTTTCGATAGCTCTCGCGGGCCTCATCGTGACGTTTTAGTCCGTTCAGCGCGACGCCCAGGCTCATGTGAGCTTCGGCAGATCGCGGGTCCACGCCAACCGCGCGGCTCAGCAGGATTTCAGCCTGCTGATAGTTCTTGGCGTCAGACTCCAAAACGCCGAGCATATGCAGCGCGATGAATTGGTTGGGCGCGATCTGCAGGAGTTGGCGATAGGCAGCCCGGGCCTCGGGGAGGCGCCCCTTCTTGTGCAACTCGAGCGCTTGCCCGAGCAATGGCAGCACGTCGGCCTTTTGCCGTTTCTGAAGCCGGGCATTCTGAAATGCACGCTGACCGACGCTGTTGCCCATGAATCAAATCCCCCGGATCTCCTGGCGAGATTAATTCAGTGAGAGAACGAAGACGAGACGACGGCCGTCCGCCACGACAGCTTGGGACAAGCTACGACCGATCGGGTGATCGAGCGACTGGCCTAAGCTCCGCAATTGCTGCCTCGCCCGGGACTGGATAATCTGCCCTCCGGGTCATGCCCGTGCGACGGGCGCGGCTCAGAACAGGGAGGCAGACAATGGCCAAGCAAAAGGCATCAAGACCCGCAACGAAGACCGCCGTGAAGAAGCGGAGCGGGGCCAAGGCGGCGGCGCGATCCTCGGCGCGCAAGGCGGTGAAGGCGAAGGCGCGCACCGTCGCTCCGAAGAAGCCCGTGCGGCCGAAGCAGCGCATCGCCATCAGCCATCACCGCGAGGAAGACTTCAAGGCCGACGGCCTGCGCGCCTACGCGAAGTACCGCGATCTCGGCATCGCTGAGGCGACCCACGGCCTGGCGCAGGCGCATGTGATCCGCCTGCAAGGCCCCTGCAATCCGGCCGAGGTTTCCAAGCTCCATTATCACGACGTCGAATTCCAGATGGTTTACGTGCTCAAGGGCTGGGTGAAGACCTATATGGACGGGCAGGGCGAGACCTTGATGAAGCAAGGCAGCGCCTGGACCCAGCCGCCGAAGATCAAGCACATGATCTTGGACTATTCGGACGACGTGGAGCTGCTGGAGGTGATCCTGCCGGCTGAGTTCAAGACGGTGGAGCTCAAGGCGTAGGTGCTGTCAAGAATAGCGCGCACCTCTCTCCACTCGTCATTGCGAGCGAAGCGAAGCAATCCAGATATCTCCGCGGACGCAGACTGGATTGCTTCGCTTCGCTCGCAATGGCGGGCAGAGAGACTTACGCCAACACCGCAACCACCGCAGGGCTATCGCATTTGAGAGCTTTTCCCTGCGGCTATCCTTCGAGACGCCCGCTTTAGGCGGGCTCCTCAGGATGAGGACGGAGTGCGCGGCAGCAGGTTCAACGGGCACTGACGCCGATTAGCCTCATCCTGAGGAGGCGCGTAAGCGCCGTCTCGAAGGACGAGGCGTGCGCGCAGGCTGCCGCCACGCGTCATATGCGATAGCCCTAGCTCATCAAACGCGTCGGCAGCGTCCTCGACATGATCGCTAAAAAGCTGCCGATCCGCGAAACCGGCAGTTAGCAATCGGGATGATTTCAGCCGCCCCGCAAGGTTGGCGCTAACCAGTCGAAAATATCTCTCGCGTCAACTCAAGGCTGTCAAAATGCGGGAGATGCTTTCATGGCGACCAACACTTTTGGTCGGCGCGGTACCGTAGCGCCACCTCCAAGAGCATCGTTTCAACCCGTCGCCGCGCCGATCGCTCCAGCGGTCGTGCGCGACTGCGCCCAACCCGTGTCCGGTGAGGGGACGCTTTTTGGCGACAACAAGCTTCTGGCCGATATCCCCTTCCTCACCATTGGCCTGATTTTTGGTCTGCTCCTGATCTTCGCTCTGCAGCGCAGTCTGGCCATCGACATTGCGCGGGACGGCGACCTCGATGTCCGCTCGCTGATCGCTCAGGGCGCGTCAGGCTACGATCTCGTGGTCGGGAGGGGAGAGTGGTGGCGGATCGGCCTTGCGCCGCTGCTGCATGGCAGCGGGTGGCACCTCGTAAGCAACTGCGTTGGGCTGTTCATCGTCGGCGTCAGGCTGGAGTCTCTGATCGGCCGTGGCTGGTTTGCACTGATCTTCGTTGCCAGTGCACTGGCCGGGGAGGCCGGCTCTCTGCTGGGCAACGGCCCCGGCACAGTGGGCGTCGGTGCGTCCGGCGCCATTACCGGGCTCATCGCCGCGCTGTTCGTCGCGAGCTTCGATCCCGAAGCGGACGCCGATCAAACCATATCGAGGCTGAAGACGTCGCTCTTCTTCGGTGTTCCCGCATTGCTGCCGCTTGCTTTTGGCGCCTCGGGCAATGTCAACTATTATGCCCATGCAGGCGGTGCGGTGGCCGGCGCCGCGCTTGCCGTCATGCCGTGGCTCGCCTTCTGGTCCTATGACAGCCTGCCGCGGAGCGCGAGCATGACGTTGCTTGCAGGATCCCTCGGATCTCTGATCTGCGCCGGCTTCGCAGCCGCTCACTATTCATCCTACATGGCCGACGCCTTGCACTATATCCGCGCCTCGGAAGTGCCGACAAAGGCTGATGAGATGGTCAGCCGGTCTTTCGATCTCGTCACCCGCTACCCGAAAGACGCGCGGGCTCACGTGTTCCGAGCGGTCTTCTTCCTGGAGCATGCGAACTTCAATGCCGCCGAGACCGAAGCGCGAACCGCCATGTCGCTCGCAGCTACGGATGTGGCGGGCGGGCCGGTGCGCTCCGGGGCGCAGGGCTTGATGGCGGTGTTGCTGTGGGCGCAGGGACGAACCAGCGAGGCGAAGGCCATGGCAGCCGAGCCGTGCCGGGCCAAGCTGGCCGAGGTGCGTCGCATCCTGCAGAAGTCGAAATTGTGCAGTTGAGGCGGAGATTCTCCGCCGTCATTGCGAGGAGCTCTTGCGACGGCTGTCCGCCGAAGACGGGGCTCTTGTAATGCGGATGACGCAGGCCAACTATCGCCCAAGATAGCCCAGTTCCTCGCTCATGATCTTGCGAGCATATTCGCTGAAGGCATCGATCAGGCGGCTGCGCGCGGCATAAGGCGGGTAGAGCAGTGCGATCGTCACGGGGACGGCGGGGCTGAAGGGACGGGTGATCAGTGCCGCGCCCGCGCTTTCGTCGTGCGCGGCAACCGGGTTGATGATGCTGACGCCGAGGCCGGCCGAGACCAGAGCACAGACCGATGCGCCGAGATCCGTCTCCGCAACAATGCGGCGCGTGACGCCCGCCTGCGCGAACATCGTATCGATACGATCGTGGAGTGGACTCCCCGTGGCGAAGGAGATGAAGGCCTCATCGGCAAAATCGGCGGGACGCAGCGTTTTCTTTTGCGCAAGACGATGCCCCCTAGGCATGATTGCGACGCATTTCGTCTTGAGCACAGGCTCGACATTCACTCCCGCAACCTCGTCGTAGAGCATGGCGAGCCCCATGTCGCAAAGCCCGGAGCTGACCCAATCGTGCACGGCGCTCGCCGTGCCGGATCGGATCGAGATCATCACGTGCGGATAGTCGATCTTGAAGCGCGCCGCGATGTGCGTCAGCAGACCGCCGGCCAGGCGCGGCATCGCCGCAACGCTTAGCCGCCCCATGCCGAATGAACGGATGCTGGCTGCGCTGGCCTCGAGGCCGGCCAGGCCGATGAACGTCTTCTCGACCTCCTGGAAGAAGCGCGATCCGTCCACGGTCGGGCGGAGGCGCCCGCCACTGCGGTCGAACAGCGGGAGTTGCGTGATCGCTTCCAACTGTCCGATCAGGCGGCTGATCTGGGGCTGCGAGGTGTGCATACGCCGGGCAGCCTGCGTCATCGATCCCGTCTGGAAGACGGCCCGAAAGGCCTCCACGTGCTTCAGGCCCATGCGTCTGGAAGCCATATCAAATCCGTATAGGAGAGTGTGAAACTGGAATTTCCATCAGATCGAGCTTTTGGACGATAGTCCAGAGCATGAAGCCGTTCGCGGGGAGCTCTCCCGTGGCTCACGCCGCGGGCGGGCATTTGCGAGGAGAGGGAGACGACATGAAAGCGACGATCATCAAGGCACTGGCCACGGCGACCGCCGTTGTATGTCTTCTCTCGAACCCGGCCATGGCGCAGGGTGCGAGCAGGCTGGACAAGATCCGCGAGAGCGGTTCGATTTCATTGGGGTATCCCGAGACCTCGGTGCCCTTCGCCTATCTCGACGACAACCAGAAGCCGATCGGCTACACCGTGGAAATCTGCGAGCATGTGGTGCAGGCGATCAAGACGGCCCTCAAGCTCCCCAAGCTCGAGACACGCTACACGCCTATAACGTCTGCGACGCGTCTTCAGCTGCTCGCCAATGGGACGATCGATCTCGAATGCGGCAACACCACCAATAATCTCGAGCGGCACAAACTCGTCGCCTTTTCTCCCACCATCTTCGTTGCGCAGGTCGTCCTCGTCGCGCGCAAGGATGGCGGGGTCGACGTCAACGATCCGGCTTCGTTTCGCGGCAAGGCCATCGCCGCCCAGGCCGGTGGCCAGACTTTCAAGGTGATTACGCTGATCAACGCCAAGAACAATCTCGGCATCACCGTCGTGCCGGCCAAGGACACGGCCGAGACCTTCCTGATGCTGTCGTCGGGCCGGGCGGCCGGCACCGCCAACGATGATGGTCTCGCCTATGCCACGGTCGCCTCGTCCAGGACGCCGGATGACTTCCTGATCGGCAGCAAGAGCCTCGAGCTGGCGCCTTACGGCATCGTCGAGCCCAAGGATGATCCTGCTTTCAAGAAGGTGGTCGACGAGGCCGTGATCGACCTGATGAAGAACGGACGGATTGCGGCGCTCTACGACAAATATTTCAATTCACCGATCCCGCCGCATGGCCTCAACTTGAAATTTCCGATGAGCGCGGCCCTCAAGCGGGCGCTGGCCAACCCGACCGATTCCGGCGACCCGGCAGCCTACGAATAATGCGCAAGGCGCTCTAGGAAGTCCGTCATGGCACATCAAAACGAAACGAACTCGGCAGCCGTTGAGTTGCCGCCCATCGACCTGCGCAGCGATACGGTCACCAAGCCGACCGGGGCGATGTACGCCCGCATGGCCTCGGCGCCGCTGGGCGATGATGGGCTGGACGGCGACCCCACGGCGCGGGAGCTGGAGGCCGTTGCGGCTGCGGCCTTGGGCAAGGAGGCCGGCCTGTTCGTGCCAAGCTGCACCATGGCCAATCTCCTGGCGACGCTCGCGCAGTCGGAGCGCAGCGAACAGGTCATACTGGAATCGGCTGCCCATATGTATGTGTCTGAACGAGGCGCAGCGACGTTTACGGGGCTGTTCTACCTCCCTGTCGCCGGGACCGCCGGCGCGATGGACCTGGATTTGCTTGAGGACGCCCTGCAGGGCGAGGGCCTCAAGCTCAAGACTGCCCTTGTCGCGATGGAAACCTCGCACAACAATGCGAGCGGCGCCGTGTTGCCGCTGGAGCACATGCAGGCCGTACACGCCATGGCCTCATCCCGCGGCGTCCCGGTGCATGTCGACGGAGCGAGGATCTTCAACGCCGCAACGGCCCTTGGCGTGGCGCCGGATCAGGTCGCGACGCATTGCGACACCGTCGCCCTGTGTCTGTCGAAGGGCCTGAGTGCGCCGGCCGGCGCCGTGCTCGCTGGGCCGCGCGCCGTGATCGACAGGAGCCGCAGGTTTCGCCGCATGCTGGGAGGCTCGCAGCGCCAGATCGGCGTCCTGGCCGCAGCCGGCCTGGAAGCCGTTCAAGTCATGGGTCAGCGTCTGGCGGAGGATCACCGGCGAGCGCGAGCCCTGAGTGATGCGTTGAACAAGATGCATCCAGAGGTCAGTGCGACGATCCCGCAAACGAATATCGTGCAGGTCGATGTCTCCCGCTCCGGGCGCGGCAGCGCCGCGTGGTCGGAGGCTCTGGAGAAGGCGGGCGTGAAGGCGAGACCTTGGGGCAAGCAGCGATTGCGCTGCGTGACCCATCGCCATATCGATGATGCGGCTATCGATCGCGCCGTCACGGCCTTTCGTACCGTGGCGGGAGCTCTCGCTTAGTAAAGGCCTACGCCAACACCCCCACCACCGCCCCCATCAAGCACGTGGTCAGCGTTCCCGACACGATCGACTTCAGCCCGAGCGCGTTGATCTCCTGGCGTCGTTCCGGCGCCATCACGCCCAGGCCGCCGATCATGATGCCGAGGCTGGCGAAGTTGGCGAAGCCGCACATTGCGTAGAGCATGATCAGGCGCGAGCGCGGATCGAGCGCGTCGGGTGGCAGCTTCGAGAGGTCGACATAGGCGATCAATTCATTGAGCACGGTCTTGGTGCCCATCAGGCTGCCGGCGGTGATCGCCTGATCCCATGGCAGTCCCATCAACCAGCATACCGGTGCCATGACGAGGCCAAGCAGGCGCTGCAGCGAGATCGCGGCGCCGCCGATGCTTGGCAGGAGGCCGAGGACGGCATTGACGAGATAGACCAGCGCCACCAGCACCAGCAGCATGGCGACGATATTGAGCAACAATTCGAGGCCGGCGGTTGTGCCCTTCACGATGGCGTCCATCGTGCCGGACACGTTCATCCCGGGATCGCTGGCGACCCAGGGGTCCTCCAGCGCGCCGCCGGTGCGCTTGTCGGAGATCTCCGGCACCATGATCAGGCTGACGAGGATCGCAGCCGGCGCGCCCAGCACGGATGCGATGACGAAATGCGCGGCCGCGTCGGGGATGAGCGGCGCCAGCAACGTCGCGTAGAGCACCAGCACCGTGCCGGCGATGCCGGCCATGCCACCGGTCATCACCAGGAACAATTCGCTGCGCGTCATCTGAGCCAGATACGGCCGCACGAACAGCGGCGCCTCGACCATGCCGAGGAAAATGTTGGCGGCCGTCGACAGCCCGACGGCACCGCCGACGCCCAGCGTGCGCTCCAGCAGCCAGGCCATGCCGCGCACGATCGGTGGCAGCACGTGCCAATAGAACAGCAGCGTCGTCAGCACGCTCATGACCAGCACGATCGGCAATGCCTGGAACGCCAGGATGAAGTCCGCGCCCGGCACCTTCAGATCGAACGGCAGGGGGCCGCCGCCGATATAGCCGAACACGAAGGCGGAGCCGGCGCGGGAGGCCGCCGAGATCGCGCCGACCGCGTCGTTGATGGTGCCGAAGGCATGGGCGACGATCGGCAGCTTCAGCAGCACGACCGCGGTGACGAAGGTCGCGGCGAGGCCGATCGCGGCCTGGCGCAGCGAGACAGCGCGGCGATTCTCCGCCAGCGTGAAGGCGATCAACAGCAATGCGAAAATGCCGAGTGCCGATTGCAGCCGAAGCATGATGTCCCCAAACCCTCAATGATTATGGCCGTGTGTGCATTGCAAAGGCAATGCCGACGGGCCACGGAAGCGGCTCGTTGTTGACAAGCAGGTAAGCCTCAGCCACGCGGAGGCCCATCGAGATCAGGGCCGGACAGTCCGAGGTGACCGAAGAGGCGATGCCAGAGCAGTCAATATCCGAAAATCCGCCGGTCAGCGCCGGCGCGCTGCTCGGCCACCGCGCCTTCTTGTTCTTCCTGCTCTCGCGCAGCCTGTCGCGCTTTTCCAGCCAGATCGCGGCGGTCGCGATCGGCTGGCAGATCTACGATCTCACCGGCTCGGCATTCGACCTCGGCATGGTCGGTCTCGTGCAGTTCCTGCCCACGGCGCTCCTGGTGTTCGTCGCCGGCCACGCCGCCGACCGCTACCAGCGCAAGCGCGTGGTCCAGCTCTGCCAGCTCGTGGAAGCCGCGACCGCGCTCTATCTTGCAACCATCACTTATCTCGGCGCGGTCGGCGAGGTGCAGATCTTCATCGCGACCTTCGTCCTCGGCATTGCCGGGGCATTCGAGAGCCCGACTACCGCGGCGTTGTTGCCGCTGATCGCGCCGCAAGGGTCGCTGCAGCGCGCCACGGCCGTCTCCAGCGGCGCGGCGCAGGTCGCGACCATCACGGGGCCGGCGCTCGGCGGACTCGCCTATGCGGTCGCCCCGCATCTCGCCTATGCCGTGATGGTGCTGTTCTGGGTCTTGGGGATGATTTTGACCGGCTTCATCCGCCCGCGTCCACAAGCGGTGCTCAAGGAGGGGACGAACTCGGACAATATCTTTGCCGGCGTCCGCTTCATCCGCGGCAACCCCGCGATCCTGGGTACCATCTCGCTGGACCTGTTCGCCGTGCTGTTCGGCGGAGTCACCGCGCTGTTGCCGATCTATGCCCGCGACATCCTCCAGACCGGCCCGGTGGGCCTCGGCGTGCTCCGCGCCGCGCCGGCGGTCGGTGCGCTGCTGATGACCATGGTGCTGGCGCGCCACGCCATCTCCAGGCATGTGGGCCTGCGCATGTTCCAGGCGGTGATCGTGTTCGGCCTCGCCACGATCGTGTTCGCGCTGTCGCCGTGGATGTGGCTGTCGGCGCTGTCGCTCGCCGTGCTCGGTGCGGCCGATACGATCAGCGTCGTGATCCGCTTCTCGCTGGTGCAGCTGTCCACCCCCGACGAGATGCGTGGCCGGGTCGGCGCGGTCAACTTCCTGTTCATCAACGCCTCGAACCAGCTCGGCCAGTTCGAGAGTGGCCTCACGGCCGCCCTGTTCGGCGCCATGCCCGCCGCCGTGCTCGGCGGCGTTGCCACCGTCGCGGTGGCGCTGTTGTGGATGAAGCTGTTTCCGACCCTGCGCAAGGTGGAGAGCCTGGAGTAGGGGGATCTCGTGTCCCGGACAAGCTGCAACGCCTACGCGTTGCGGCGCAGAGCCGGGACCCAGTAAGCCGAGAACGAGATTGCGGAGACATGGGCCCCGGCTCAGCAGCGCATCATTGCATGCTGCGCTGCATCCGGGGCACGAGATCGGCGACTAGCCCCGTCCGACGAACGGCATCTTGGTCGCCATGACAGTCATGGTCAGCACGTTGGCATCGAGCGGCAGGCTGGCCATGTAGGCCACGGCGTCGCCGACCGCCTTGGCATCCATGCGCGGCTCGTGCTTGGTGGTGCCGTCGGGCTGCAGCACGCCGGGGCCGTTGACCATGCGGTCGGTCATCGGTGTCGCCGCATTGCCGATGTCGACCTGGCCGACGGCGATGTCGTACATGCGGCCGTCGAGATTGCTGGCCTTGGTCAGGCCCGTGATGGCGTGCTTGGTCGAGGTATAGGCGGCCGAGAACGGCCGCGGCGCGTGCGCCGAGATCGAGCCGTTGTTGATGATGCGGCCGCCGCGTGGGGTCTGGTCCTTCATGATGCGGAAGGCGTGCTGGGTGCACAGGAACGGACCGGTGAGATTGGTATTCACCACCGCCTGCCACTGCTCGAGGCTGAGGTCCTCGAAGTTCACGGCCGGTGCGCCCATGCCGGCATTGTTGAAGAGCACGTCGAGGCGGCCGTAAGTCGCCTTCACCTTGTCGAACAGCGCGGCGATGGAGTCCGGCTTGGTCATGTCGGCGGTGACGCAGAGGCTTTTTCCCGCGGGACCGAGCTTCGCCGTCTCCTCGAGCATGTCGAGCCGGCGGCCCGTGAGCACCACGGTGAAGCCGGTGTTCATCAGCGCCAGCGACGCCGCGCGCCCGACGCCGGTGCCGGCGCCGGTCACCACTGCGATCTTTTTCGCTTCACTCATCGTTTCCTGCCTTTTCTCTTGAGCTGTCAGGTTTTGGATTCTTTTTCGTTCTTGTAAGGCGGCCGCGGAATGTTCTGATGCGCCGCGCGCAGCGCCGCCGACCAGCGCGAGCGAAGGTCGTGGAAATAGGGCTCGCCCGCCTCGATGCGATGGTTGAGATCGGCTTCGCAGGCCTCGTTGCGCACCACCAGCACGTCGATCGGCAGGCCGACGCCGAGGTTGGATCGCATCGTCGAGTCCATCGAGATCAGGCCGGTCTTCAGCGCCTCGTAGAGCTCGACGTCGTAATGCATGGCGCGGTCGAGCACCGGCTTGCCGTATTTGTGCTCGCCGATCTGCAGGTAGGGCGTGTCGGTGGTGCACTCGATGAAATTGCCGGCGGTGTAGACCATGAACAGACGCATGCGCGCGCCCTTGATCTGGCCGCCGAACAGGAAGGAGACGTCGAAGGACACGTCCTCGGATTTCAGCGCCGGCCCTTCGGTGGCATGCACCGCCCGGATCGCCCGGCCGATGCGTTGGGCGGCCTGGAACATGGTCGGCGCGTTCATCAGCGTCTCGACCTCGCCCGTGTTGGGATCCTCCAGGCCTTCGGTCAGGGTGGAGAGCACCGACTGGCTGATGGCGAGGTTGCCGGCGCTGGCGATTGCCATGATGCGCTCGCCGGGCTTGGAGAAGATGTGCAGCTTGCGGAAGGTCGAGACGTTGTCGAGGCCGGCATTGGTGCGGGTATCGGCGATCATCACCAGGCCGTCCCGAACCAGGATTCCGCAGCAATAGGTCATTTCCAGTCCCCGAACGCGTTTGCGCGGAATTACTAGCCAATTTCACGGAGGCATGAAACCCCCGATTCCCGGGGGGCGAGGCCGTCATTCCGGGGCGCGCGTAGCGCGAACCCGGAATCCATTTATCCTCTAACTCTGCGGCCCGATGGATTCCGGGCTCGATGCTTCGCATCGCCCCGGAATGACTGGAAGGAGCTATCCCTGCCGCTGGGACTGCGATTGCGACTGCCCGCCGCGGCCGGCCTGCTCGACCTTGACAGTCACTGCCAGCGTTTCCGTGCCGCCGCCATAGCGGGTGCCGCGCACCGGGGCTGCGCCGAGATAGTCGAGCCCGATCGCAACGCGGACATGGGCGTCGGTGGCGCAGATGCTGTTGGCGGGATCGAAGCCGACCCAGCCGAGATCGGGCACGTAAGCCTCCGCCCAGGCATGGCCGGCCTCCTGATGCACCGTGTCGTCTGCACGCAGGAAATGCCCGGAGACGAAGCGCGCCGGCACGCCGCCGGCGCGGGCGCAGGCAATGAAGATATGCGCGTAGTCCTGGCAGACCCCGCGCTTGAGCGCGAACGCCTCCGCCGCGGACGTGCCGCTGTTGGTGGGGTCCTCGTCGAACGTCATGTGATCCGCAATCTGCGTCATCAGCGTGTGCAGGAAACCCAGCGTGTCGCTCTCGGCTTCGCTGCGCAACTGGCGCGCAACCGCCGTCATCGCCGGGTTGACGGAAGTGAGGTCGGTGGAGCGCAGGAACATGCCGGCCGGGAAACGCTCATCAGTGCCGCGCAGCACCCCGCCGGTATCGTGGGTCTCGATCAGCCCCTCGGCGGTGATCTGGATGTCGCCGACAGGCCCGCAGGACAGCACGTGGGTGACGTTGCCGAACGCGTCCTCATGCATGTCGAGCTTGGTGTCGGTGGAGACGTCGATCTGCCATTCCGCGACGTATTGCCCGTCATGGCTGCCCGGCGTCATGCGCAGGATCTGGATCACGCTGGTGGCCGGCGGCTCGTAGCGATAGGTCGTGGTGTGCAGGATTCGCAGGCGCATGGTGGACCGTTGTTCTGGCGTCATTCCGGGGCGGTGCGCAGCACCGAACTATGGTGCGCAATTGCGCACCTGAGAATCTCGAGATTCCGGGTCTGGTCCTTCGGGCCATCCCGGAATGACGGCGTGTATCAGATCAAATACTGCTTCGTGATGATTTCGCCCAGCCTGGAATTGTCCGTGATGAATTCCTGAATGAATTCATGCACGCCATGCTGGAAAATGTCGTTCATGTTGCTGTGTTCCAGCCGGTTGCGGATGCCGCGGGCGTGGCGCTGGGCCGGGCCCTGGCGGCCATAGGCGACGCCGATCTGGTCGAGGTTGCGCACGAGGTTGCCGTAGCAGCTGGCGAGCGAGCGTGGCAACGTGTCGTTGAGGATCAGGAGATCCGCAATCAGCCAGGGTTTCAGCGTCTCGCGATAGACCCAGTGATAGGCGGTCAGCGCCGAAACCGAGCGCAGGATTGAGCTCCACTGATAGAAGTCGAGCGGACCGCCGACGTGCTCCTCCTCGGGCAACAGCACATGATATTTCACGTCGAGAATGCGCGCGGTGTTGTCGGCGCGTTCCAGATGCACGCCCATCCGCGAGAACCAATAGGCGTCGTTGCGCAGCATGGTCCGGTAGGCCGAGCCGTCGAAGCGCAGCGAGGTCTCCTGCACGAAGCGGAGGAATTTGGCGAGATCCTCGCGCGTCGAGGTGCCCTTGCTCCAGACTGCCTGAAGCTCGATCCAGGCCGAGTTGATGGTGTCCCACATCTCGCTGGTCAGTGCGGTGCGCACCGAGCGCGAGTTCAGCCGCGCTGCTTCGATGCAGTTCCGGATCGAGGACGGATTGTTCGGCGAGAACGACAGATACTCGACGACGTTGTGCTCGTTGGCTTCCTCATAGGCCTGATAGAAGCTCGCGGCGACGCCGGCGGTGAGCAGCGCCGAGTCCCATTCGTTGGTCTTGCCGATATAGGCGGCGGGCAGCGCGGTGACGCGCAGCGTCGCATCGATGGTGCGCGCGAGATATTCGGCCCGTTCGACGTAGCGGGCGAGCCAGTAGAGGTTTTCGGCGGTACGCGACAGCATCTCTCTACTCGTCCAAAATCCAGGTGTCTTTGGTGCCGCCGCCCTGGCTCGAGTTCACCACCAGGGAGCCTTCCTTGAGTGCGACGCGGGTGAGCCCGCCGGGCACGATGGTGGTGCTCTTGCTGCCGGTGAGCACGAAGGGGCGAAGATCGACATGGCGCGGGGCGAGGCCGCTTGCCGTGCAGGTCGGGCAGGTCGAGAGCGCCAGCGTCGGCTGCGCGATGAAACCTTCCGGCTCGCGCTTGAGCTTGTCGCGGAATGCTTCGATCGTCGCTTTGGTCGCAGTGGGTCCGATCAGCATGCCGTAGCCGCCGGAGCCATGCACTTCCTTGACGACGAGCTCGCTGAGATTGTCCAGCACATAGGCGAGGTCCTTGGGCTCGCGGCAGCGCCAGGTCGGCACGTTCTTCAGGATCGGCTCCTCGCCGAGATAGAATTTCACGATATCAGGCATGTAGGAGTAGATCGCCTTGTCGTCGGCGATGCCGGTACCGACGGCGTTGGCGAGCGTGATGTTGCCGGCGGCGTAGGCCGACATCAGGCCCGGCACGCCGAGCACCGAGTCGGGACGGAAGGTGAGGGGATCGAGGAAATCGTCGTCGACACGGCGATAGATCACGTCGACCCGCTTCAGCCCTTCCGTCGTCCGCATGAACACTTCGTTGCTCTTGACGATGAGGTCACGGCCTTCGACCAGCTCGATGCCGAGCTTGTCGGCGAGGAAAGAGTGCTCGTAATAGGCGGAGTTGTAGACGCCGGGCGTGAGCAGGGCGACGGTCGGCTCGCCGGATGCGCTTTGCGGCGCGACCGAGCGCAGCGCCGCGAGCAATTCGTCCGGATAGCGCTCGACCGGCGCCACCCTGTGGCGGGCGAACAGATCCGGAAACAGCCGCATCATGATCTCGCGGTTTTCCAGCATGTAGGACACGCCCGACGGCGTGCGGGCATTGTCCTCCAGCACGATGAAGTCCTCGGCATCGACCCTGACGATGTCGATGCCGGCGATGTGCACGTAGACGTCGTGCGGCACCTGCTGGCCGTTCATCTCGGGCCGGAAGACCGGGTTCTGGAAGATCAGGTCGTCGGGCACGATTTCGGCACGGAGAATGTCGCGGCCGTGATAGATGTCGCGCAGGAACATGTTGAGCGCACGTACCCGCTGCTTCAGGCCTTTCTCCAGCAGCGCCCATTCCTTGCCCGACATGATCCGCGGGATCACGTCGAACGGGATCAGCCGCTCGGTGGACTCGGAATCGCCGTAGACCGCGAAGGTGATGCCGATCCGACGGAACAGCAGCTCGGCCTCCTGGCGCCGATATTCGAGAGCCTCGGGCGGCGTCTCCTTGAGCCAGCGCGCCAGCTCCTGATAGGCGGGGCGAAGGTCCCCGCCGGGAATATTCATTTCGTCAAATGCGACTGCCATAGATCCCGACTGTTCGCCCCCAGGCGTTGCACCATTGGTCAGGTCGCCTTAGGCCTTGCTGAAGACCGCAACGTCCTGTGGTCACGCCGTGAGAGTGCATGACTTCCGTAGGAGGTAGCAAGGGCCGGGCCAGCGCGATATGCATGGACTGACAGCATTTGGCGGGGATGACCGCGAACATGCCTGAAAAAATGGCTGAGGACTGCTTATTTCAGAAGCAAAACCGCGTGACTTCAACGCGTTACCTCGGCAAAGTCGGCGTCACAGGTGAGGGACTTAAGGCATGAGCGACATCGTCACGGCGGGCATTCTGGTCATTGGGGACGAAATCCTGTCCGGCCGGACCAAGGACAAGAACATCGGCTTCATCGCCGAATATCTGACCAATATCGGCATCGACCTGAAGGAGGTTCGGATCGTCTCCGACGACGAGGCCGACATCATCGCCGCCCTGGACGCACTGCGCCATCGCTACAGCTACGTCTTCACGACGGGCGGCATCGGGCCGACCCATGACGACATCACCGCCGACAGCGTCGCCAAGGCATTCGGCGTCGACATCGACCATCACCCGGAGGTCGTCGCCCGCTTCCGCGAGCGCTGGAGCGAGCAGGACCTCAACGAGGCTCGCCTGCGCATGGCCCGCATCCCCGACGGTGCCGAGCTGATCCAGAGCGCGACCATCCTCGCGCCCGGCTTCAAGATCGGCAATGTCATCGTCATGGCCGGCGTGCCGTCGATCATGCAGGCGATGATGGACATCGTCTCGCCCAAGCTGAAGTCGGGCGTGCGCATGCTGTCCGAATCGGTCCGCGCCAATGCGCGCGAGGGCGACATCGGCAGCCCGCTGCGGGCGATCGCCGCCGCCCATCCGGACACCATCATCGGCAGCTATCCCTTCATGGACGAGGAGCAGAAGCCCAACACCAATCTGGTTGTGCGCTCGCGCGATCCGGAGAAGCTGGCGGCGGCGATGGGTGCGGTGAAGGAAATGCTGGCGGGATTGAACATCACCCGCTAAAGCGCCCGGCTTGCCGGACGTTTTACGAAGCAGGAGACGACAATGGCAGGCGAAGCACCGGAACCGAATGCGCAGGAGAAGGCCGGCAAGGCCTTCCCGGTCTCGTGGGACCAGTTCCACCGGGATTGCCGAGCGCTGACCTGGCGGCTCAACGAGGTCGGTCCGTTCCATGCGGTGATCGCGATCACCCGCGGCGGCCTGGTGCCGGCCGCGATCGTCGCGCGCGCGCTCGGCGTGCGCGTCATCGATACGGTCTGCATCGCCAGCTACGACCATAACAAGCAGGGCGAGCTCCAGGTCCTCAAGGGCATTTCGGAGGCGGCGATCAAGCTCGGCGGCGGCACCGGCAAGGGGCTGCTGATCGTCGACGACCTCGTCGACACCGGCAAGACCGGCAAGCTGGTGCGCGAGATGCTGCCGGACGCGCATTTCGCCACCGTCTATGCCAAGCCGATGGGCCGCCCGCTGGTCGACACCTTCATCACGGAAGTCTCGCAGGACACCTGGATCTTCTTCCCCTGGGACACCGCGCTGTCCTACCCCCCGCCGCTGCGCGACGGGGCGGCGTAGCTTTCCTTCGCCTCTCCCCGCCTGCGGGGAGAGGCCGGAGCGCATCGAAGATGCGATCCGGGTGAGGGGGACTCTCCGCGAGTCCGTCTCTCACCATATTTGTGGAGGCAGCCCCTCACCCCAACCCTCTCCCCGTAAGAACGGGGCGAGGGAGAGAACGCGCACCATGCCCCTGCAAAACCGCGTCACGCCCACCGGCGACATCATCACCACCTCGCATCGCGGCCTGTTCACCGGCAATCGCGGCATCATCCACGATCCCGCGACGAAGACGCTGCTGAAAAAGCGCTGGTCGTCGCCGGCGTGGCTCACCTGCACCTGCGAATTCCGCGGCCGGCGCCGCGAAGTGATGGCGCAGCGGAGCTGGACCGAGCTGTTCTTCCTGGACGAGGCCACCGCGCTCGCCGCCGGACATCGCCCCTGTTTCTATTGCCGCAAGGACGACGCCAATCGCTTCCGGGCCGCATGGGAGAAGGGCAATCGCGTGCACGGCGTCCGCATGCACGACATCGACACGGTGCTGCATCACGAACGGCTCGATCACGGCAGGAAACGACTGCACGCGCTGCTGGTGCCGCTCGACCAGCTCCCCGACGGTGCGATGGTTCAGCAAGGCGAGGAGAGTTTTCTGGTGACGGAGGGCAGGACGCTGCTGTGGTCGCCGGCGGGCTATAGCGCGGTCGAGCGTCAGCTTGGCGAGGCGGCGTTGCTGACGCCGCCCTCGACGCTGCGCACATTGAATGCCGGCTACGCGCCGGTGTTGCATCCGACTGCACTGCCTTAGCGCAGTGCCTGCCCTGGCCGTTACGCCAGCTTCTCGCGCGCCAGCGCAGCGCCGGCGCCAAGCGCCGCCAGCTTCGCTTCAGCGATCTCCCGCCGCATCGGCGCCATGCCGCAATTGGTGGTGGCGATGATGTTGCTCTTGGGTACGAATTTCGACACGGCGTCGATCACCTTCACGACGTCCTCGGCCGTCTCCACGGTGTCGCTGGCGACGTCGATCACGCCGGCCTGCACGATCTTGCTCTTGAGCAGCGCCAGCAGGTCGAGCGGGACCTTCGAATTGCGGCACTCGATCGCGACCTGCTGGATCGGGCTCGCATCGATCGCCGGGAAGATCTGCTCGTACTGCCGCCATTGCGCGCCGAGCGTCTCCTTCCAGTCGGTGTTCGCCTTGATGCCGTAGCCGTAGCAGATATGCACGGCGGTGGCGCAGGTGAGGCCTTGCGCGGCGCGTTCCAGCGCCTTGATGCCCCAGTCATTGACCTCGTCCATGTAGACGTTGAACGCGGGCTCGTCGAACTGCACGAGATCGACGCCGTCGGCCTGGAGCGCCTTGGCCTCTTCGTTCAGGAGCTCGGCGAAAGCGAATGCCATCTTGACGCGGTCGCCATAGTAACGATCGGCAATGGTGTCGATGATGGTCATTGGGCCGGGCAGGGTGAATTTCAGCTTCTTCTTCGTGTGCGTGCGTGCGACGCGCGCCTCGTCGGCATGGACGCGGCCTTTGAGCCGGAGCGGCGCGACCACCTGCGGCACCATTGCCTTGTAGCGGTCCTTGCGGATGCCCATCTCGACCTTGTGGGCGAAATCGATGCCCTCGACCTTCTCCAGGAAGCCGTGGACGAAATGCTGCCGGGCCTGCTCGCCCTCGGTGACGATGTCGACGCCGGCGTCCTCCTGGATCTTCAGCCAGATCAAGGTCGCATCGCGCTTGGCGCGAGCAAGCTCGGCGCCTTGCGACTTCCAGGGCGCCCAGAGCATGTTGGGCTCAGCGAGCCATTCCGGTTTCGGCAAGGAGCCGGCGATCGTGGTTGGAAACAGCATGGCGGGCCTCCCGGCAGGTTGTGTTGCGCCCCTTCCTGCCATGACTTAACGTCAAGGTACAGAACAACAAAAGTCGTCATCTGAGCTGGCGACGCCGGACAGGAAACGCCATGATCGAATTCTTCTTCGACTGTTCCAGCCCCTGGACCTATCTCGCCTTCCACAACATCCAGCCGCTCGCGAAGGAGCTCGGCGCGGAGATCGTCTGGCGGCCGATCCTGGTCGGCGGCATCTTCAACACGGTCAATCCGAGCGTCTATGCGCAGCGGGAGAAACCGGTGCCGCTGAAGGCGCGCTACATGAAGAAGGACCTTCAGGACTGGGCGCGCTCGGCCGGCCTTGCGATCAAGATGCCGCCGACGGTGTTCCCCGTGAACAGCGTCAAGGCGATGCGCGGTTGCATCTGGCTCGGCAAGGACATGGTGCCGTTCGCCACCGGCCTGTTCGAGACGTATTGGGGCGAGGACAAGGACATCTCGCAAGACGCGGTGCTCGCCGGGATCTGCAAGAAGGTCGGTATCGACGAGCAGAAATTCTTCGCCGCTATCGCAGAGCAGGGCATCAAGGACCAGCTCAAGGCCAATACGGAAGAGGTGGTCGCGCGCGGCGGCTTCGGTTCACCGACGATCTTTGTCAACAAGACCGACATGTATTTCGGCAACGACCGCCTGCCGCTGATCCGCGAGGCACTTAAGCGCAGCAAGGCGAGCGCAGCCTGATGGTGCGCGCTGTCGTCTGCCGAGAGCTGGGCGCGCCCGAGCGTTTGCTGCTGGAAGAGTTTCCGCCGCGCGCGCTGAAGCCGGGCGAGGTACGCGTCGCCATCCGCGCCGCCGGGCTGAACTTTCCCGACGTGCTGATGGCCGCGGGTGAATATCAGCTCAAGCCGGAGCTGCCGTTCACACCGGGCATGGAGGCTGCGGGCGATGTCACCGAGGTGGGCGCGGAGGCACGCGGTGTTGCCGTCGGCGACAAGGTCATCGTCAAGATGCGCCATGGCGCCTTTGCCGATGAAGCCGTCGTCACGCCATCGCAGCTCACGCCGATGCCGTCCACGTTCGACTACGCCGAAGCCGCGACCTATCTCGCCGGCCACGGCACCGCCTATCACGCCCTGATCGACCGGGGCCGGCTCGAACCGGGCGAGGTGCTGCTGGTGCACGGCGCCGGCGGCGGCGTCGGTCTTGCTGCGGTCGAGATCGGCAAGATGCTGGGCGCGACCGTGATCGCCACGGCCTCCAGCGACGAGAAGCTCGCGATCGCGAAGTCGCGCGGCGCCGATCATCTCGTCCGCTACGACCAGGAGCCGTTTCGCGAAGCCGTCAAGCGCATCACCGATGGCCGCGGCGCAGACGTCGTGTTCGACCCCGTCGGTGGCGAGGTCTTCGAGGACTCGATGCGCTGCATCGCCTGGGGCGCGCGGCTGCTGGTGATCGGCTTCACCGGCGGCATCGGCTCAGCCAAGACCAATCTGCTGCTGATCAAGGGCGCCAGCGTGCTTGGTGTGCGCGCCGGAGAGGCCGTGCGCAAAAATCCTGCGCTTGGCGAGGTCCGCCTGAAGGCCCTGTTGCGATGGGCGGAGGAGGGCAAGCTGCGCCCCAATGTCTCGCACCGCCTGCCGCTTAAGGACTATGCGAAGGCGATGCGGTTGTTGATCGACCGCAAGGCGATCGGGCGGGTGGCGTTGCTGATGGAGTGAGATGTCATGCCCCGCGCAGGCGGGGCATCCAGTAATCACCAGCGGTCGTGACAATTGAAGCTGGTGGAATACTGGATCACCCGCCTTCGCGGGTGATGACAGCCGTGCCCGCTCGTCGCGTCACTTATACTCCCGCTCGGTCCACCACGGGAAATAGTCTGGCATGTCGGTGGACACCTTGTTCTTGAACTGCGCGGGACGCTTTTCCAGGAACGACACCACGCCTTCCTTCACATCGTCCGAGCGGCCGCGGGCGTAGATGCCGCGGCTGTCGACCTTGTGGGCTTCCATGGGATCGTCGGCGCCCATCATGCGCCACATCATCTGGCGGATCAGCGCCACCGAGACCGGCGCGGTTTTTGCCGCAAACTCCTTGGCGAGCGCGCGCGCGGTCGGCAAGAGATCATCGGGGGCCACGACCTTGCTGACGAGACGCCCCGCAAGCGCTTCCTGGGCGGGGAAGACGCGCCCCGAATAGCACCATTCCAGTGCCTGCGAGATGCCGACGATGCGCGGCAGGAACCAGCTCGAGGCCGCCTCGGGCACGATGCCGCGCTGGGAGAACACGAAGCCGAACCGCGCAGCCTCGGAGGCAATGCGGATGTCCATCGCAAGCTGCATGGTGACGCCGATGCCAACGGCCGGGCCGTTCACCGCGGCGATCACGGGCTTGAGGCACTTGAAGATGCGCAAGGTGACCTGACCGCCGCCGTCGCGCACCTGCGGATCGCTGTAATCGACCTTGCCGTCGACCAAGCGTTTCACCGGCCCGCGCCGCGCGTCGCGGTCGAACGTATCGGCGCCGGAGGAGAGGTCGGCGCCCGCGCAAAAGCCGCGGCCGGCGCCGGTGACGATGATGGCGCGGACATTGTCATCCTTGTCGGCGGCGTCGAACGCATCGATCAGCTCCGCCTGCATCTGCGCGTTGAAGGCGTTGAGCTTGTCGGGCCGGTTCAGCGTGATGGTGAGGATCTGCTCGGCGACCTCGTATTTGATCGTCTCATACGCCATGGTGGTTTCCTTCCCGGTTTCTTTATCGATCTCTCTAGCACGTCATTCCGGGGCGCGCGAAGCGCGAGCCCGGAATCCATCAATCGGCACCAGTAGTGCCGATGAATGGATTCCGGGCTTGCGCCAAGAGGGCGCAACCCGGAATGACGGAGTGCGGCTACTTCGCCGGCGGCTTCGGCCAGGGTTTCTGCGCGCCGCGTAGGCCTTCAAAAGCCTTGGCCATCCCGAGCACGCCGATATCGTCGAAGCGGCGGCCGACGATCTGCACGCCGATCGGAAAACCCTTGGCGTCGAAGCCGCCGTTGACGGACACGGCCGGATTCTCCGACATATTCCACGGCACGGTATAGGCGATGTGCTCGAACGGATTCATGGGATCGTTGATCGGCGAGGCCCACTCCGCCGGAAAGTTCACGTTGGGCGCGGTCGGCGAGATCACATAGTCGAGCTCGCAGAACAGTTTTGACGCCGCCGCGCGGATCGCCATGGTCTGATTGAAGCCGCGGATGACATCGACGCCCGACAACTTGGCGCCGGACTCGCCCCACTTGAAGATGTAGGGCAGCACCTTGGCCTGCTCGGCCGGCGTCAGCTTGGACAGATCGTCCCACATCCGCGCGCGCCAGAAATTGTCGAGGCCGTCGAGCATCTCGCGGGTTAGGATGCCGTCGACTTCGGTCACGACGCTGCCTGCCGATTCGAACGCCTTGGCCGCCTTCACCGCGACCTCGCGCACCGGCTTCTCCAGCGCCAGGCCGCAGCCGGGATCGAGCATCAGGCCGATGCGCAGCTTTCGGGGGGACTTCTCCAGTCCCTTCCAGTTGAGGGGCTCGGCCGGCAGGCTCATGCCGTCGCGCCGGTCGGGCTTGGCGATCACGCTCATCATCAGCGCGCAATCATCGACGGTGCGGGTCATGGGACCTGCGACACGACCGACATAGGTGGGATCGATCGGCACGCGGCCGAAGCTCGGCTTCAGGCCGACGAGCCCGCACCAGCCTGCGGGCAGGCGCACCGAGCCGCCGATATCGGTACCGAGATGCAAGGGACCATAGCCGGCCGCGGCGGCGGCGCCTGCGCCGGCGCTGGAGCCGCCGGGGTTCTTGCTGAGGTCCCACGGGTTGCGTGCCAGCGCATGGAAGCTTGAGAGCCCCGAGGACAGCATGCCGTAGTCGGGCATGGTGGTCTTGGCGAAGATGACCGCGCCGGCCTCGCGCAGCCGCGCGGCGGGCGGTGCGTCCTTCTCGGCCGGCACGAGCTTGACGCTGGCCGCGCCCAGCGGCACCGGCACGCCCTTGGTCGCGATGTTGTCCTTCACCGTGACCGGCACGCCGTCGAGCGCGCCGGAGGGCTCGCCGCCGCTCCAGCGCGCGGTTGAAGCCTTTGCGGCCTCGCGCGCGCCGTCGGGGTCGAACGCATAGAGCGCTTTCAGATGCGGTTCCCACGCGGCGACATGCGCGAGCACGTCCTCCAGCACCTCGCTCGGCGAGAACTGTTTTGCGCGATAGCCTGCGATCAGATCGACCGCCGACAGATCGTGCAGCGAGGTGACCGCTTCCTCAGGGCTCTTCTTATGCATTGCTAACCTACGGGCATACGGGTCTCGATGATCCGAGCGAACATGCTGGCGCCGATCGGAAGGATCTTGTCGTCGAGCACGAAGCCGGGATTGTGCACGGGCACCGAGCCGTCATGGCCGACCCAGAAATAGGCGCCGGGAATGGTCTGCAGCATGTCGGCAAAATCCTCGCTGCCCATCTTCGGCTGGGCGCGGGTGATTACGTTGGCGGGATCGACGATGGTGCGCGCGACTTCCTCGACCACCTTGGACTGCTCGACCTGATTCACCAGAACACCGAACGTGTCGCGGATGTCGGCTTCGATCGTGCACTGATACGCGGCCGCAATGCCGGCGCAGATCGTGCGGATGCGTTCGGCGATCAGGGCGCGGACTTCATTGGAGAAGGTGCGGATGGTGCCGCACAGATGCGCATCGCCCGGAATGACGTTATAGGCGGAACCCGCGTGGATCTGGGTGATCGAGATGACGGCGGCCTGTAATGGATCGACGTTGCGGCTGACGATGGTCTGGATCGCCTGCGCCAGCGTCGTCGCGATGATCACCGCGTCCTTGGAGCGCTCGGGCATCGCGCCATGCGCGCCATAGCCGGTGATGCGGAGGTCGAAGAAGTCGGCGCTAGCCATGGCCGGCCCGGGCAGGATCGCGATCTCGCCGTGGTTGAGGTCGGGCGCGTTGTGCAGGCCGTAAAGCTCGTCGCACGGGAACTTCTCGAACAGGCCGTCCTTGATCATGGCACGGGCGCCGCCGAGGCCTTCCTCGGCCGGCTGGAAGATCAGGTGCACGGTACCGTCGAAATTCCGGGTCTCGGCGAGATAGCGCGCGGTGCCGAGCAGCATGGTGGTGTGGCCGTCATGGCCACAGCCGTGGAAGCGGCCCGGGATTTTCGAGCTCCATTTCAGATTGGTGTTCTCTTCCATCGGCAGCGCGTCCATGTCGGCGCGCAGGCCGATGCGCTTGCTGCCCGAGCCCTTGCCCTTGATGACGCCGATCACGCCGGTGCCGCCGAGGCCACGATGCACCTCGATGCCCCAGCTTTTCAGCCTGTCGGCGACGATGCCGGAGGTGCGCACCTCCTCGAAGCCGATCTCGGGATGGGCGTGGAGGTCGCGCCTGATAGCGGTGAGTTCGTCGGCATAGCCGTCGATGCGGTCGATCGTGGGCATGTGTCCTGTCCGGTTAGCGTGAAGAAGGATCGAAAGCGGGGCCGTTCGGCTTGATGCGGATGCCGGGCCGCAGGCGCGTCCAGGGCAGGGAAGCGGTGTCGGCCGGCATTGCGCCGGGGGCGGCGCAGATCATCAACTGTTCCGCGATCGGCTCGAAATCGGCGCGGAAGTGCACCGAGCTCTTGTTGACCAGAATCTTTTGCGCGGTCGGCTCGATGCCGACATAGCGATACATCGCCTGGTCGGCGAGCTGGGCCTTGTGTGAAGAGACGACGACGCGAACATCGCCGATACGAAGGCAGGCGGAGGGGCCCATCTCCATCTCGCGGCCGCCATAGTAGGGACCGGGCGCGATGAAGCGGCCATCGGAAAGCTGTTCGACCACGAAGGTTTCGCGATAGGGCTCGTCGCCGGGGATGCCGGACTTGCCGCCGAGCGAGAGCGTCACGGCGGCGCCGACGCCGGCCGCATGCGCAGCCCTGGCCGATTCCGGATCGTAGATGGCGCCGGTTGCCGCGCTGGCCTTGTTGCGCACCAGCGCGCGCAGCATGCCCGTGGTGTCGGAATCGCCGCCGGCGCCTGGATTGTCCTGGGTGTCGGCAATGATGATCGGCTTGCTCGCGTTCTTCGAAAGTTCCATGGCGTGGCGCACGCCATCGTCGGGTGACCAGATCCTGCCGTCGAAATCGTCCTCATGGCTTTCGATCAGCTTCACGATCGCATCGGCCGCGCGATCGGCGTCGGCCTGGGTCTTGCCATAGGCGAACACGCTCGGGCCGCAATCGCGGAAATCCGCGGCCGGGAAGCCGGGCGCGAAAGACAGGGTCGGCACGGTATCGCTCTCCAGCGCCGCGAGCTTCTCGTAGATGCCCTTGGTGGGGAAGTCATTCGTACATTGCCAGCTGATCGCGATCAGGAACGGCAATTGCCGGAACGATTTTGCAAAGCGCTGCTTGGTCTTCAGCAGCAGCGCGAGATGTTTCGCGCAGGCCCGGCCGGTCTCGGCCATATCGACATGGGGATAGGTGCGGTAGGCGATCAGCGCGTCCGCATGCTCAATCATCTCGGGGGTTACGTTGGCGTGCAGGTCGAGGCTGGCGACCAGCGGAACATCCTTGCCGATGACGCGGCGCACACGCGCCAAAATCTCGCCTTCACCATCGTCGAGATGTTCGGTGACCATCGCGCCGTGCAGGTCGAGATAAACGGCGTCAATCGGGCCCGCGGCGGCGATGCCGTCGACCATGACCTTCACGATGCGCTCGAAGGCGTCCTTGGTGACATGCGCCGACGGGCTCGCCCCGCAAGCGATGGTCGGAATGAGTTCCCAGCCGTTCACTTCAGCGCTGTCGACGAAACCGGCGAGGCCGACATTGATGCAGCGCATCACCCTCAAGACGTCGGCACCTCTAGTCATCGCCGGCCAGCCGCCGCCATGCTGGAAATCGGCGAAGGTCGCCTTGGTGGGAGCGAAAGTGTTGGTCTCGTGCAGGAAGCCGCCGACGGCGATACGTGTCATTCAGTTCAAGTCCAGCGTTGGAAAGTGCGCGACGTTAGCCTTGGCCTTGCGAGGAGAGCAAGGCGGGAAGCAATCGCGCCGCGCATAGGGTAAGATCGTTTTGGGAATGCTGCTCCGCAGTCATTCCGGGGCGCGCGCAGCGCGAGCCCGGAATCCATTTAGCGACAGACGCCGCGGCTGGATGGATTCCGGGCTCATCGCTTCGCGATGCCCCGGAATGACGATGGTGAGAGTTAGGCCGTGGCCCCCACGCCCTCCGCCACCGGCCGGAAGTTCGCAAAGTCCCAGTTGCGGCCGGGGGCGGCGTCGAGGAGCGCCTTGGTGTAGGCCTCCTTCGGATGCGTCAGCACTTCGGCGGCGGGGCCCTGTTCGACCACGCGGCCGTGCTGCATCACCACGACCTCGTCGCAGATTTGCGCCGCGACGCGCAAATCATGGGTGATGAACAGGATGGCGATGCCGAGCCGCTTCTGGATCTCGTCGAGCAGCTCCAGCACCTGCGCCTGCACCGAGACGTCGAGGGCGGAGACCGCTTCGTCCGCGACCAGCACGTCGGGATCGAGCGCGAGCGCACGCGCGATCGCGATGCGCTGGCGCTGGCCGCCGGAGAACTGGTGCGGATAGCGCGACACCGCATCGGCCGGCAGGCCGACCAGCTCGAGCAGCTCGCGCGCGCGCTTCATTGCCTCAGCGTGCGCCACGCCGTAATTGATCGGGCCTTCCGCGATGCTCTCGCCGACGGTGACGCGCGGGTTGAGCGAGCGGTAGGGATCCTGGAACACGATCTGGATCTTCTGCCGGTGCGGCTGCAGCAGGCGGCGCGAGATGTCGGCGATCTCACGGCCGGCGAGGCGCACGCCACCGGAGGTCGGGTCGATCAGGCGGACGATGCAGCGCGCCACCGTCGACTTGCCCGAGCCGCTTTCGCCGACGATGCCGAGCGTGCGGCCCTTGCGCAGGGTGAGCGTGACCTTGTCCGCGGCGACGACCTCGCGGCCTTTGCCGAAGAAGGCGCGCTCCTTGTAGACCTTGCTGAGCTCGTTGGCCTCCAGCACCACGGGCTCGCGGCTCTCCTCGCGCGGTTGCCGCGGCACCAGGCTCGGCACCGAGGCGAGCAGGTTGCGCGTATACTCCATGGTCGGGTTGCGCAGCACGGTCTCGAGCGGACCGGTCTCGACCAGGCGGCCCTGCCGCATCACCGCGACGCGATCGGCGATCTCGGCAACCACGCCCATGTCATGGGTGATGAACAGCACGGCCGTGCCGTGATCGCGCTGGAGCTCGCGGATCAGGCTCAGGATCTGCTTCTGCGTGGTGACATCGAGCGCGGTGGTCGGCTCGTCGGCGATGAGGAGCTTCGGCTCCAGCACCAGCGCCATCGCGATCATGATGCGCTGGCGCTGGCCGCCGGAGAGGCGGTGCGGGTAGGAGGCGAAGATGCGCTCGACCTGGGGCAGGTGGACCTGCTCCATCATGTCGAGAATGCGCTTCCTGCGCGCCCTGGCATCGAGCTTGGTGTGTGCGCGCAGCACCTCGTCGATCTGGCGGCCGACCGGCACCACCGGATTGAGCGCGGTCATCGGCTCCTGGAAGATCATGGCCATCTGCGTCGCGCGGAGCTGGCGCAGGCGGCGGTCGGTCGCGGTGAGCAGCTCCTCGCCGACCAGCTTGATGCTGCCGCTGGTGGGAACCAGCGTGCCTTTCGGCAAGAGGCCCATCGTGGTGAGCGAGGTCACCGACTTGCCAGAGCCGCTTTCGCCGACGAGGCACAGCGTCTCGCGCTCGCGCACCTGGATCGAGATGCCGTCGATGATCTTCGGCCCGCCCGGCTTCTTGCCGACGGAGACGACGAGGTTGTTGATGTCGAGGACGGTGTTGGTCATGCTGCAAAACTCTCGCTCGTCATTCCGGAGCGCGCGTTAGCGCGAGTCCGGAATCCATCGGGCGTCAGTACAAGAGGTGGAATGGATTCCGGGTTCGCGACTTCGTCGCCCCCCGGAATGACGAAACGGAGGATACTCACTTCCCCTCCCGCTGCTTCATGCGGGGATCGAGGGCGTCGCGGGCGGCATCGCCGATCAGGTTGATGCTGAGGATGGCGATCGAGAGCAGGAGGCCCGGCCAGAAGATCAGCGACGGCTTGATCTGGAAGTACTGGCGCCCCTCGGCCATGATGTTGCCCCAGGTCGGCGTCTCCGGCGAGATGCCGGCGCCGAGGAAGGAGAGGATCGCCTCGGTGAGGATCGCGGAGGCGCAGACATAGGTGCCCTGGACGATCAGCGGCGCGATCGTGTTCGGCATCAGGTGGCGCCACATGATCTTCGGCAAGCTGGAGCCGACCGAGATCGCGGCCTCGACGTAAGGCTCCTCGCGGGCCGACAGCACGACCGAGCGCACCAGGCGCGCCACGCGCGGAATCTCGGGAATGGTGATCGCGATCAGCACGGTCCAGAGGCTGGCGCCGGAGAGCGAGACCACGGCGATCGCGAGCAGGATGCTCGGCATCGCCATCAGGCCGTCCATGACGCGCATCAGCACGGAATCGACCAGCTTGAAGAAGCCGGAGACGAGGCCGATCGAAAGCCCGATGGCGATCGACAGGATCGCCGAGCCGATGCCGATCAGCAGCGAGATGCGGCCGCCATAGATCACGCGCGACAACAGGTCGCGTCCGTAGGCGTCGGTGCCGAGCAGGAATTGTGCCGATGTCGGCTTCAATCGCTGCGACGGCGCGAGCTGGATCGGGTCATGCGGCGCGATCAGCGGCGCGAGGATCGAGATCACCACGATCAGGGCGAGCAGGACCGTCGCGGTCGCGATGATCGGCGTCGAGGTGAGGAATCCGAATCGCGGCCGCAGCGGCGACGTGATCGGAATGGACGACTGGGGAAGGGTATCGACCGACATGTGTGTTCTTATCCTTGCCTCAGTACCGGATCCGGGGATCGAGCAGGGTGTAGGCGACGTCGATGAGGAGATTGACGACGACATAGATCAGCGACGTCAGCAGGATCATCGCCTGGATCACCGGGTAGTCGCGCGCCAGCACCGCATCCACGGTGAGGCGGCCGATGCCGGGGATGTTGAACACGCTCTCGGTGACGACGACGCCGGAGATCAGCAGCGCAAAGCCGGTGCCGATCACCGTGATCACCGGCACGGCGGCGTTGCGCAGCGCATGGCGCATCATCACCGCAATCTCGTTGATGCCCTTCGCGCGCGCCGTTCGCACGTAATCTTCGCCGAGGACGTCGAGCATCGCCGCGCGCGTCATGCGCGCGATCAGCGCGATGTAGATGAAGGACAATGCGCAGGTCGGCAGGATGATGCGCTCGAAGAACGGCCCGAAGCCGTTGAAGATGCTGCGGAAGCCCTGCACCGGCACCCAGCGCAGGTCGATGGCGAAGATCTGGATCAGGACATAGCCGACCACGAACACCGGCACCGAGAAGCCGAGCACGGACAGGCCCATCACGAAGCGATCGATCCAGGTGCCGTGCTTCCACGCCGCAATCACCCCCAAGGGAACGGCAACGATGACGGCGAGGATGATGGTCGACAGTGCGATCGAGATCGACGGCTCGACGCGCTGGCCGATCATCTTCATCACCGGCAGGTTGGAGATCAGCGAGGTCCCGAGGTCGCCGTGCAGCAGCTTGTTCACCCAGGTGATGAACTGCACGATCAGCGGCTCGTTCAGGCCGAGCGAGGTGCGGATGCGCTCGAGCCGTTCCGGCGTCGCATTGTCGCCGGCGAGAATCGCGGCGGGATCGCCGGGCGTCAGTCGCAGCAGCAGGAACACGAACAGCGCGACGACGCCCATCACGGGCACCGCGGCCAGAACGCGGCGAATAAGATAACCCAGCATGCACCTATCTCCGGCTGCGGAACTTGTGGGGGCTCGAGGCGCCCGTGAATTCTGTCGTGTCTATCATGCCTATCACTTGGGCTGACAAGGCCGCCCGGAGACGCCGTCCTCTCGGGGCAAATTGTGTGCCAAGGGCTGCGCTGTAGCAAGAGGCCGGCATGCCCCCGGCGTCGACCAACTCAGGATGCATGTCGCAGCTCACGCTCAACCCCTAGTGAAGGCACGGTCGGCGGCGCATTGAGCCCGCGCCAGCCGTCGATGGTCTGGGCAATCATCTGCGCCGTCGCCGCCGACAGGGTCCAGCCGAGATGGCCGTGGCCGGTGTTGAAGAACACGCCCGGTATCCGTCCCGCGCGCACGACCGGCATCATGTTCGGCATCATCGGCCGCAGCCCGGCCCAGGGCACGACGCGCGACGTCTCGACGGCGGGGAAGTTGCTGCGCACCCAGTCGATCAGCGGCTGCACGCGGTCGGCGCGGATGTCGCGATTGAAGTCGTTGAACTCGGCGGTGCCAGCGACGCGAAAGCGATCGGCCCCGAGCCGGCTGGTGACGATCTTGGCGGCCTCGTCGAGCAGGCTCACGGTCGGGGTGGCGTTGCGGCTCTCGGCGGTGTCGAGCTGCACGGTGATCGAGTAGCCCTTCACCGGATAGACGTTGACCCGCTCGTCGAGCAGGGCGGCGAAATGACGGCTCGCGACGCCCGCACAGACCACGACGCCGTCCGCCTTCAACGTGCCGCGCGGGGACGCATCAGCATTGCTCGCAGAGAGGTCGGCCCAGCCGATGACGAAGCCGCTGCCGACACGTGCGATCGAATCGATGTTGGCTTCGTGGATGAAGGTTGCGCCGCGCCGCTTGCAGGCTTCGGCGAGCCCGCGGGTGAACTTGTGGATATCGCCGGTCGCATCCGACGGCGTGTAGAAGCCGCCATAATAGTCCTTGCGCAGTGTCGGCTCGATCGCGCGGATCTCTTCCGGCGTCACCGAGCGGCGATCGAGACCGCCTTCCTGCAGCAGCGCGTTGACGCGCAGACCGGATTCGAAGCCGGCCTTGTCGCGATAGATGTGGAGGATGCCGCGGCGCTCGAGATCGAAGTCGATGCCTTCGCGTGCCGCGATCTCGAACAGATGCTTGCGGGCTTCGATCGCGAGCCGCGTGGTCTCGATCGTGTTGGCGCGGTAGTTGCCGATGTTGGCGACGAACTCGCTCATCCACGAATATTTGTGCCAGTTCGGCCGTGGGTTCATCAGCAGCGGCGCGTCGCGCCGGAACATCCAGCGCAGGCCCTTCAGGATCGTCGCAGTGCTGTTCCAGACTTCGGCGTTCGATGCGGAGAGCTGTCCGCCGTTGGCGAAGGACGTCTCCATCGCGGCGTAGCGGTGCTTGTCGAGCACCGTCACCTCAAAGCCGCGTTCGAGCAGGGCATAGGCAGTCGTCACGCCGGTGATGCCGGCGCCGATGATGGCGATATGGGTCATGGCAGGTTTCGGGGCTCCCGTGAGTTAGGATAGGCCGCCGGCCAAAGCCGTTGGCGGCGCCCCATCTGTCACGGTACCTGAGAGCTTGATCCGGCGCGGGACCTCAACGAGGTCTTGCAACGGACTATCCCCTTCGGTGGACGTCACGATCGACTTCAATCGTGCGGTCTCTCTCCAGATCGTCCTGACGAAACGGTCCTTTTGCCTGAGAGTTTCCGGGGCGGTTGCTCCGTCGGCGCCGCAACGAAAGCCGAAAGCCTTCGTCACGATCTCTCCCGCATCATCGCGTGGACAAGCCGAGCAGTACGATACGCCTCATTTTTGGACAAGGCTAAATTTAGACCGCGACTGCCGATGCATTGTGCAGTGCGAAGATGATTCAATTTTATTCCAGCGTCGCCAGCAATCCCGCCATCAAGCGGCCGCGCTCGACCAGGCTGTCGACCTCGATATACTCTTCCAGCGTGTGGCCATTGCCGCCGCGCACGCCCAAGCCGTCGAGCGTTGGGATTCCCATCGCGCCGGTGAAGTTGCCGTCGGAGCCGCCGCCGGAGCTTGCATGCGGTAATTCCGCGCCGAGAGATTTGGCGATGCCGCGCGCCTTTTCATACAGCGCCATGGTGCCGGCATCCGGCTCCCAGACCGGCCGCGTCACGCCGCGCGTGACCTTGAAGGTGACGTCGTTGTTGGCGCCCGACAGCGCCAGCATCCTCTCGACACCGCGGTCGAGATCGGCCTGACGCTTGGCCATCGAGAGCGCTTCGCCTGTCGCGGTCGTTGCAACGCAATTGACCCACTGGCCGCCGTGGACGACGCCGACCGAGAAGGTGCAATCCTCCGTCGTCATCGCGTCGATCGCGAGGATCTGCCGCGCCATTTCGCGGATCGCCGAACGTCCTGCCGACAGCGTCGCGCCGGCGTGGCTCGGCCGGCCCGTCGCCTCGAGATTGAAGCGCGCAATGGCGTAACGTCCGGTGGTGACGCCGTTGTCGGCGCGGCCGGGCTCGGGCACCAGCACGTATTTGTTGCGCGCGGCTTCCGCCTCGATGATGTCGCGCGTGGAGGGCGTGCCGACCTCTTCATCCGGCGTGAACAGCACGGTGATCGGCAGCGGCGTCGTGAACGAGGCGCGCGCCAGCTGTCGGATCGCTTCCAGCGAGAGATAATTGCCGCCCTTCATGTCGTAGATGCCGGGGCCGTAGCATTTGTTGCCCTCGCGCCGCCATTTCAGTTTCTCGATGGTGCCGACCGGGTGGACGGTATCCATGTGTCCGGCGATCAGGATGCCCGGCTCGCCCTGCTTCGGATGCGGAAAGCGCGCGCGGATGACGCCGCCAAAGCCTTGGCGACCGGCGATGCGCTCGATCGTCGCACCCATGATCGCCATATCCCGCGCTGCGATATCGAGCATGCGGTCCACGGCGCTTGCATCCCAGGTCGGGCTCTCGCATTCGACCCAGCCGCGCAGGCCCTCGAGCATTGCCTCGGAATCAAAGGGGAGATTGGCAGGATTCATCTCAATGTCTCTCAAGCTTGGAAAGATGGAACGCGCATTGCATCGGCGCGGGGCAGGACGAGCGGAGGGTGTTGTAGAGCTAAACCGATCTTTGTGGAGCCCGTGCGCGCGCCGCAAGGGCTTGCGACGAAACCGGATTGACGCGCTCGGCACTGTCTGCAAGTCTCGAAAAGATAAAGGCATTGCATGAGGTTAGTTCGCCCAACGAACGAACCGCATGCTCAATCAATAACCTGCCTTTGAACAGTTTCACGTCAGGAGAACCTTCTATGTTCCACTTCATGCGCCGGGGGCCTCGCGCGTTCGCCTCCAAAC
Source organism: Bradyrhizobium forestalis (assembly GCF_002795245.1). Lineage (GTDB taxonomy): Bacteria > Pseudomonadota > Alphaproteobacteria > Rhizobiales > Xanthobacteraceae > Bradyrhizobium > Bradyrhizobium forestalis. Next base: position 227,447 of record NZ_PGVG01000004.1, read on the forward strand.
TTGCGCTGTCGGTCGTCGCGCTTTCGACCGCGCTGGCCTCGCCAGTGCTTGCGGCCGGCAAGACCCTTACGGCGGTGATGCATTCGGATTTGCGCATCATCGACCCGATTTTCACCACGGCCTACATCACGCGTGACCATGGCTACATGGTTTACGACACGCTGGTCGCCCCGGATTCGAAATTCAAGATCCAACCGCAGATGGCGGACTGGAAGATCTCCGACGACAAGCTCACCTACACTTTCACCCTGCGCGACGGCCTGAAGTGGCATGACGGCGCGCCGGTGACGGCGGAGGACTGCGTCGCTTCGCTGAAGCGCTGGGCTGCGGTCGACGGCATGGGCCAGAAGCTCATGGACTTCACCGCGAGCATCGAGGCGACCGACGCCAAGACCATCACGTTGAAGCTGAAGGAACCCTACGGCCTGGTGCTCGACTCGATCGGCAAGCCGTCCTCGCGCGTCGCCTTCATGATGCCGAAGCGCCTTGCCGAGACGCCGCCGGACAAGCAGATCCCGGAACAGATCGGCTCGGGTCCCTTCAAGTTCGTGCAGGGCGAATTCCAGCCCGGCGTGAAGGCGGTCTATGTCAAGAACACCGACTACGTGCCGCGCAAGGAGCCGGCAAGCTGGACCTCCGGCGGCAAGGTGGTGAAGGTGGACCGCGTCGAGTGGATTACCATGCCGGACTCGCAGACCGCGGTGAACGCGCTGCAGTCGGGCGACATCGATTTCATGGAAAACCTGCCGTATGACATGCTGCCGGTGCTGGAAGCGAACAAGGAACTCACGATCGAGGTCCTGAACAAGTTCGGCTATCAGACGCTCGGCCGGATGAACTTCCTCTATCCGCCGTTCGACAACGTGAAAGTGCGACGCGCCGCCTTGCTGGCCATGAACCAGAAGGACGTGCTCGACGCGCTGGTCGGCAATGCCAAGTATCAGAAGGTCTGTGGCGCGTTCTTCATCTGCGATACGCCGTTTGCGACCGAGGTCGGCGCCGACACGCTGGTTAAGGGCAATGGCATGGCGGAAGCCAAGAAAGCGCTGGCCGAGTCCGGCTACGACGGCACCCCGGTCGTAGTCATGGCGCCGGGCGACGTCACGACGCTGAAGGCGCAGCCGATCGTCGCGGCCCAGCTGCTGCGCGAGGCCGGCTTCAAGGTCGACTTGCAAGCGACCGACTGGCAGACCGTGGTGAGCCGCCGCGCCAGCCAGAAGCCACCGAAGGAGGGCGGCTGGAACATGTTCTTCACCAACTGGGTCGCGCCCGACGTGTCCAACCCGATCGCCAACCTCTCGATCGGCGGCCAGGGCAAGAAGGGCGGCTGGTTCGGCTGGGCAGACGATCCCAAGATCGAGCAGCTCAAGGACGCTTTCGTGCGCGCCGCCTCGCTCGACGAGCAGAAGAAGATCGCCGCAGATATTCAGAAGGAAGCCTATGAGCAGGTGATCTACATTCCGCTCGGGCAGTACCTGCTGCCGAGCGGCTGGCGCAAATCGCTGACCGGCGTGCTCGACGGTCCGGCAACGCCGCTGTTCTGGAACGTCGACAAGTCGGAGTAAGCGGGGGGCATCCTCGCGACCTTTGCCCGGATCATCATGCGGCGCCGCTGACATCAGCGGCGCCGCTGCCTTTTCTTGACCCGGTGTCGGCCGAGGAGGCGCGGGCGCTTTTAACCCTTCCAATGTCCAATCATTGCTATTTGTTTCAATCTTGAAATAGATGTCTCGTCCTCACGCATTACTTTCCCTTTTTCAATCTGATTCCCGTGCCGATCGATTTTGCATTCCAGGCGATGGCCGAACGGTCCGATCGCGCACCGGCGCGTTGGCGACGGCCTTTCCTGCGGTGGGTCGATGGCGTCGAGGCGGGCTGGGCCGTGCCGCTTCTGATCGCCTGCTTCGTTGCGATCTGGACGCTCTATCTGGCGATTGCCTATGCCGGCGGTGGCCTGCACCCTGATACGCTCGAGGCCTGGACGCTCGGGCGGGATTTTGCCTGGGGCTATGCCAAGCATCCACCGCTGATGGGGTGGGCTGCGGCGGCGTGGACCTCGGTCTTTCCGCCCAGCGACTGGTCGATGCAATTGATGGCGATGGCCAATGCCGGGCTTGCGCTGGTCTTCGTCGATCTGATCTCGCGGCAGTTCGTCACCGGGCACAAGCGCATCCTGGTGCTGCTGCTCCTGGTGCTGACGCCCGCGTATCAATTCCACGCCCAGCGCTTCAACGCCAATGCCGTGCTGCTCGCGACCTGGCCGCTGGCGACCTATTGCTTCCTGCGCGCATTCGAGACCCGCGCTTCGCTGTGGGCGATGGCGGTGGGATGCACGACGGCGCTGGCGATGGTCGGCAAATATTACTCGATCTTCCTCGTCGCGAGCTTCGCCTTTGCCGCGCTGGCGCATCCGGCGCGGCGCGCCTATTTCAGCTCCGCTTCGCCATGGATTTCGGTCGGGACCGGGCTCGTGGCGCTGTCGCCGCACGTCCACTGGCTGGCGACGACAGGCGCGTCGTCCTTCACCTATGCGCTGGCCCACGCCAATGGCAGTGCTGCGAGCTCGCTCGGTGAGGCCAGGAATTTTCTGTTGGGGCTGGTGGCGGCCATGGGTGCGTCGGCCGTGCTCTGGGTGTTGATCGCCGGCACGCGGCTGAAGCAGCTTCCGGCCGACTTCGCGGCCATGAGCCCGGGCCTGCGGCTTCTGTTCTACGTCACGATCGGCACGATCGTGCTGCCGGTGCTGACGTCGCTCGCGATGGGGACGGACCTGCCGTCCTTGTGGGCGTTGCAGGGGCTGTTCCTGTTCGTCATCCTCGTGGTCTGTGGCGCGCGCTACCCGATCGAGCGCTTCTACACCGTCAACGTCACGGTGATCGTGGCCGGCGTCGCGCTGGCCGCCGTCCTGGTCGCAGCCCCAATCCATGCCCTGTATCGCAACGATCATGGTTACGAGGAGGGACGTAATCTTTACGCGCAGGCGGCCCGCGAATTGACGCGCCAGTGGCGGGAGCTGACCGGCGAGCCCCTGAGTGCCGTGAGTGGTGATGGCTCGCTGGCTTTCGCCGCCGCGTTCTACAGCCCGGACCATCCGGACAATGCGGGGCCCTTCGAGTACGAAGATGGGTGGGGCTTGCCGCGCAAGACGTCGCCCGAGCGTGGCTGGGCCGCACTTTGTTTCCGCGACCAGGAGTCTTGCATCCGATGGATGGGCTGGGTGTCCCCCCGCGTCGGACATTTCGTCAGGCGCGAGTTTACCGTGCGGGCGTCGCTGTGGGGCCGGCCGGGTCTTGCGCGGGAGGTGGTCGTGCTGATGGCGCTGCCGCCGGGAAGCCCGGTGCCGGCCAGCGCTGCGGATGATTTCAGCGCCAGCCGGCGAGGAACCGAATAGGCGTCGTATTCAGCAGTGGCTGTCGCGCACCTGCTCGAGCCCCTCGCTCGCAAGAGGTGTGGTGAACGTGACCTGCTCGGCGCGCGGTTCGGGACGTTCGGTCTTCTGCCGTTCGACCTCGGCGGCGTTGTCTTTGCGATGTTTCAGTTCCATTGCAGCACCCTCTGGAATTGCTGCAGGACAACATCGAGGCCGTCGGGTGGTTCCTTCAGATGGGACGATGATGCGGCCTGAACAGCCGTCCCTTCTCAACCACCAGCACGATCGCGAGCGCGGCGAGGGTCGACAGGAAGAAGCCGATCGAGAACGGCAGCAGCGTGCCGTCGAAGCTCTGCCCGATCGCCATCCCGACCACGATCCCGATCAGCGTCGTGATCGAGCCGTAAAGCGAAGAGGCGGTGCCGGCGATGTGTCCCTGCGGCTCCATGGCGAGCGCGGTGAAGTTGGCGACCATCATGCCGAATGAGAACATCATCAGGGAGGAGAGCACCATGAACAGGGCGAGCGGCAGCACACCAAGGCTTTCCGTCAGCAGCATCACGCCTGCCACCACGGTGTAGAGCGTCAGTGCGCCATGCGAGATCACGCGCATGCCAAGGCGTCCGACCAGCTGTGAATTGAGGAAGCCCGCGATGGCGGTACCGGCGGCAATCGCGGCGAAAGCGAGCGGGAAGTAATGGCCGAGGTGATAGATGCCGGTGAAGACCTGCTGGGCACAGAACACGTAGGCGAACAGCGCGCCGATGACACTGCCGGCAGCCATGGCATAGCCGATGGTCTGGCGGTTGGTCACGGTCTGCCGGAACGCCGACAGCACATCGGCGGGCGCCAGCGACCTGCGTTCCGATTCGGGGAGGGTTTCAGGCAGCCGCAGCACGCACCATGCGAGCGCGAGCAGGCCGTAGAGCATCAGCACCACGAAGATGCCGCGCCACGCCGTCACCAGCAGCACCGCCTGTCCGAATGAGGGGGCGACCACGGGCACCGCGATGAACACCATCATGGCCAGCGACATCACGCTCGCCATGCGGCGGCCGACATAGCAGTCGCGCACGATCGAGGTCGCGATCACGCGCGTCGCCGAGGTGCCGAGCCCCTGGAGCGCACGCGCCAGCAGCAGCGTCTCGAACGAGGGCGCCGCGACCGCCAGCACGCTCGCCACCGCGTAGACCGCCATGCCGCCGAGCAGCACCGGCCGGCGGCCGAAGCGGTCCGACAGGGGGCCCATGACGAACTGGCCGGCGCCGAAGCCGATCAGGAAGGTCGACAGCACCAGTTGAAGATGGTTCTCGACGGGAATCTTGAACGCGGTCCCGATATTGGGCAGCGCCGGCAGCATCATGTCCATCGCGAGCGGATTGAGCGCCATGATGGACGCGATCACGATGACGAATTCCGGAAAACCCATCGGGCGGTGTCCCGAGGACACCCAATCGTCGGCATTGACGTCAGACAAGAAGCTTACCCCTGAAATTGGGCGGCTTTATCTATCGCCATGCTGCGTTGCACAACCCATGTTTCGGGATGGCTGGCAGGCGGAGCAGGGGCGGACAAGAATTGGTGAAGTCGCCGGGCCGGGGCTGTCTCTTCAATCAGCCGCGCTTGCGGGCCTGCTCGACCAGGTCGAGCGCCAATCGCCCGGCCGTGTCGACATAGGCGAGATCGCGGTGGATCAGCATCACGGTCGTGGCGCCGTCGAGCAGGATCACGAGCTGGCGCGCCAGCGCCTCTGCTCCGGCGATGCCGTGATTGCGCAGCTCCGCTTCGAGCCATGCTTCAAAGCGCTTCTTGTGCGCCGCGCCGGCCTTGACCGCCGGATGGGCCGGCGTGTTGGCGAGCTCGGCGATCGTGCGCAGGAAGCCGCAGCCGCGCCATCGCGGCGTATCCACGGAGCGTCCGAGCTTGGTGAAGAGACCGCGGACCTTGTCGGCCACGCCACCGTCGGTCTCGGCGAACCATCGCATGTAGAGCTCGAGGGTCGGCTGGTCCCTGGCCGCGATGGTCGCTGCGACGAGTTCGTCCTTGCTGGTGAAGTGATAGTAGAGCGTCTTCTTGGTGACGCCGGCCTTCTCGGCGACCGCGTCCATGCTGACCGCTCGGATGCCCTCGCCATAGAACAGGCGCGTCGCCGCAACGACGATCTGCTGACGCGTGGTGTCACCTCTTCCGGACATCGGCAATGTATACTGCCTAGTGAGTATACACGACAAGATCGCTGTGGCTGACTTCCTCCGGTCTGTTCGACCTGAAGGAGCTGCACCTTGTCCGATCTCGTCCTTTCGGAAACGCGGGGCGCCGTCGCGCTGCTGACGTTCAACCGCCCGAACAAGCTCAACGCCCTGAGCTACGCGCTGATCGACCGCCTGATGGATATCCTCGACCGCATCGAGGACGATGCAAATGTCCGCGCGGTGGTCCTGACCGGGGCGGGCGATCGCGCCTTCTCGGCGGGCGCCGACATTGCCGAGTTCTCGGAGAGCGTGAGATGCGGGCCGGACATCGCAGTGAAGGACTTCGTGCGACGGGGGCAGGCGATGACGGCGCGCATGGAAGCATTCTCGAAGCCGATCATCGCCGCAGTCAACGGCATCGCCTTCGGTGGCGGCTGCGAGATCACGGAAGCCGTGCACCTCGCAGTCGCCAGCGAACGCGCGAGTTTTGCCAAGCCCGAGATCGCGATCGGCATCACGCCGACCTTCGGCGGCACGCAGCGGCTGCCGCGGCTCGCGGGCCGCAAGCGGGCGCTGGAATACCTCCTGACCGGAGATTCCTTTTCACCGCAGCGAGCCCTGGAGATGGGATTGGTCAACCGCATCGTGCCGCACGGTCAGCTCCTCGACGCAGCCTTCGCGCTGGCCGGCCGCATCACGCGGCATTCCCACTTGGCGGTCGCCCGTATCATCACGGCCGCCACGCGGGGCCTCAATGTCTCGATCGCGGAAGGCCTCGCCATCGAGAGCGAGCAGTTCGCGCGGATGGCCGCGACACAGGACACACGCGAGGCGCTCGACGCCTGGCTGGCCGCCCGCGCGTCACGGTAGGCGCTGCGTTCGTTTTGGCGGGCGATCGCGGGCAACGAGTTCCCGCCATCGGAGGTGGGCCGGCAACCAGGGATTCACCATAAGATCGGGCACGGAACGGCGGGGAGATGAATCGGCAACCCATCCTGTCCATTGTGGCCGGACCGGCTGTCGCAACGGCGCCGAGACAAACCAAGCCAAACAGGGGTCCGCCCGTGTCCGACATGTCCGATGCTGCACGATGGTCGGAGCCCGCGGCCGCCACGACTGGCAGGCGCAACATCTGGCTTGCCTGCCTGATCGCGCTGACGGGGCTGCTGGTGCTCGGCAATCTCGCCAACGACGCCGCACTCGACGTGAAATTTGGCTGGGACGTTCGCGTCAATTGCGCGGCGGTCGATGCCTATGCCGGAGGGCTCGATCCCTACTTCGTCAAGAACCTGAAGGGCACCAAGCTCTCTTATCCCTATCTGCCGGTGACGCTGGACGTTTTCCGTCCCCTCTGCGCGGGCGGTGTTCTGGTCGATCATTACAGAAGCATTTTTCTCGTCCTCGCCGTGCTCTGCGGGCTGCTCTTGCCCGGCCTTGCCCGAACGCGCCCAAGCGCGCGCGATGCTGCGCTCCGGGTGCTCTGCGCGATCGGCGCGTTCGTCGGTTTCGAATGGGTCGAGGCGTCGGGGAATTTTGCGCTCCTGAGCGGTGTACTGACCGCGGTCGCGCTGAAGCTCTTGCTTCGTCCGCTTCGATCGGAAGCGGGGGGAGATCAGGACTTCACGTGGCGCCTCGCCGGCGCCGCACTGCTCGGCCTCGTTACCTCGTTCAAGCTGGTGTTCTTCCCGGTGCTGGCGGCGCTCTATTTCCTGCCGCTGCCGCGCGGCCGCAAGCTGGCCTTGATCGCGGTGGCGATCCTCAGCTTTGTCGTGCCGATCCTGATATCGAAGCTGCTGTATCCCGATCTGTTTGCAAGCTGGCAGCTTGCGATGGCGGGGCAGATCCCCGACCAGCACCATGTCGATCTGCTGGAGACAAATCCATCGTTGCTGCTGCTGGCGCTGAGCCTCATGGAGCACGCCGGGCTCGGCGACGGGAAGCCGGCGCTGTTCGCGAGCTATGCGCTCGCAGCACTCGCGCTCGTGCTCGTGCCGTTCGGCCTGTCCGTCCTGCGCATGGTGGGCAGCCGCCCCGCGGGGGGAGGGCGATCGCATATGCTTTCGCGGGGACTGTCCGCGGGCTTGCTCCGCCTCTCCCGCTTGCGGGAGAGGCCGACGCGCTCGCAGAGCGCGGCGGGTGAGGGCTCTCGCCGCGCAGGGACATACTCGGCAAATTCTCAACAACCCCAACGCGGAGACACCCTCTCCCCAACCCTCCCCCGCAAGCGGGGGAGGGAGCCCAGTGCCGATGCCGCCGCATCGTGCACGCCATATGCGATCGCCCTGCCCGCGGGGGGAGGGGCATCGCTTCTGATGCGACTGGATCTCTGGCTGATGGATCATCCCCGCACGGCCATGCGGGTCACCGTGCTTGCCATGTTCGCGCTCTATCTCAGCTCGCCGCGTCTGAAAGAATATGCTTTCTTCGAGCTCGCGCTCTATGCCGCCATCCTCATCGTCGATCTTCCGGCCATGGCGCTCGCCGCCATGCTCACCGTCGGCCTCGCCTTTCCGACACTGATCTCGCTTCTGGGGGCGCCATTCGAGGGCAGTTTCATCCTCCTCGTCATCTCGCTGATCTGCTTCTGGATCGTGCTGCTCGATTTTCGCGCGGAGCCCAAGCGCCTCGAGCACGGATAATTCATTCGGCGGGCCAGCTCCTTCCGCGGCCGCAATCTACACTTATGGCTGCAGACCCGCTTCCGGGGGCTGCGGCCGTGCGAGAGGGCGCCTGCGGCGCGCCCAAGAGGTCAGCATCCCCGGTACGCCCGAGCGGCTGACCTGATCGAACACCACGGCGGCCGCGATAAGGCCTGCGAGCAGGACGACGACGAGGATCAGAGTTGCCGCGGTGGCAGGCATGGATTCTCCGGATTGGCTGAGCGAAGGCGGCAGCGGCCCTCCCTCAAGATGCCCCTCGCGCCGGCCGGGTGCCGCACACCGTCCAGCTATATCCGTGACGATGATAGATCTTCACGTCCTCGAATCCGCCGGCCGGGAGCAGCGCCTCGGCCTCTTCGCGGGTGTAGTACTTGGCGTAGGCGGGATTGAGCTGATCGTAGATGGTCAGACGTCGGACGCTGCGCGGAAACTTGGCCAGCACCGAACGCATGTAGGAGCGCATCGGGAGCGGCAATATCCGGCACAGCCCGATATAGGCCGTCAGCGCCCATTCCAGAACGTGGGATAGCGCCACGAGCAGACGGTGCGGCAACAGGACCGTAAGCCTGCGCAGCGGGACCGCGAGTGACAGATAGGTCTCGTTGCCCTCGTAACCGTAGAGCCAGACGATGCATCGCCCGCCGGGACGCAATGCCTCGAACGCCGCGCGCACCACGGGGATCGGCGCCGGTATATGATGCAAGACGCCCATCGAAACCACGTAGTCCAACCCGAGATCCGGCGGCAAGAGGTCGCCGGGAATCTGCAGATAGTCGATCCGGTCCTTGCGCGCGGCGGTGTTGTCCTTCAGGACCTGCATGGCGGCCGATGGCTCGACCGCGACGACGCGAGCGGCGCCGGCATCCAGCAGCATGTTGACGATGCGCCCCGAGCCGCTGCCGATGTCGGCGATGGTCTTGCCTTTGAGTTCATCGAGCGCGACGAGTGGACCAAGGAGGTCGGCGAGCAAGACGGCGGATCCGTAATAGCCGGGATTGTCGCGGAACGCGCTCCATTGCTCTCCGAAATCTCTGATCGTGTCATCCTTCAGATCGGGCATGGGTGCGTTCCCCGCGTCGTCCGCTCAGCGCGGCGCGGGGCAGGCGAGCCCCAGCAACCAGATTCCCAGGGTGAGGATCGGCCACAGCGCGAATGCGTTGTCGTTTCTGCGCTCGAGATGGTCCTTCCACAGCTGCCGGACCGCATCGGGCTTCAGGAACGGCGCAAACACGTCGGCCTCCTGGTTGAGCACGCGGTCGCAGATCGACCGCAGCCCGCTCCGCATCAGTTGCGCGATGGGCACGTTGAAGCCGCGCTTGCGTGACCAGGCAGCTCGGCTCGGCATGCCCAGGCGCTCGGCGAGCTTGCGCAGCACGTATTTCGGCGCCCCTTTCGGCCAGGGATTGAGCAGCGAGGTGTCGATCATACCTGCGAGGTCCATCACCCGCCGGTCCAGGATCGGAACGCGCACCTCCAGCGAATGCGCCATGCTCATCGCATCGACCTTCGCGAGGACGCTTTGCAGATGGAAGCGCTGGTCGGCGATCAGGGCCCGGTCGAGCACGTTTGCGTGCGGCTCGGCGTAATACTCGGCATATTCGGCGAACGGATCGGTCGATGCCAGATGGGCCATCTCGCCGTCATAGATCTTCTCGGCCAGAAAGCGGGGAACGAGGCGTCGCCATTGCAGGTGAGGGCTATTGCCGGCTTCACCCAGCCCGAGCGCAAAGCGGGCGAGTTGGGCTGCCGCCGGAAGCCGCTTCTCGTTGCCGCGCACGGACGCATAGGCAATGCGGCCGGCGAGGCCAGCGACGGGGCGCGGAATGACGTGGCGTATGCGCTCTGCCATCATGGTCGCGGCGTAAGTTTCATAGCCGCCGAAGAATTCGTCGCCGCCATCGCCGGACAGGACGACCGTGCAGTGCTGTCGGACGGCGCCTGCCAGATGGTAGAAGCCAAGCGCGCCGGTGTCGGCGCACTGTCCGTCGAAATGGTACACGACGGCGCGGAGCGCACTCTCGGCCCCTTCGCCTGCTTCCCCGTCGATGACGTGAAGCGACAGGCCTGCGGTCGCGGCAATCTGGCGCGCCACCGCGGTTTCATCATGGCTCTTCTCGGTGAAGCCGGCCGTGAACAAGGGCGGCTTCAATCCGAGCCGGCCGAGAGTGAGGCTGATCAGCGAACTGTCGATGCCGCCGCTCTGCAGCACGGCGAGCGGCACGTCGCTCACCATCTGGCTCTTCACCACGGTCTCGATCGTCGATTGCAGCCGGACAACGGCTTCATCGAGGTCGCGGATCACGGGTGCGCGCACCGGCCGCCAGAAGCGTCGCTCGGTCCGCTCGCGGTCGGTGAATCCCACCATTGTGCCGGGCGGGAGCTGCTTGATGTCGTGGTACAGGCTCTGCTGCGTTCCCGGATGGCCTGCGGCGAGATAGGTATGCAGTGAGACGGGATCGATCCGCGCGGCGAGGTCTCCGCTCGCCGTAAGTCCCTTGATCTCGCTTGCGAACAGCACGCGGCTGCTGCTTTCGGAATAATACAGCGGCTTGATCCCGATGCCGTCGCGGGCCAGGATCAGGCGGCCCTCCTGCCGATCCCACAGGCCGATCGCGAAAAAGCCCTCGAGGCGCTCGAACATCGCCTCGCCCCAGGCAAGGTAGGCGTAAGGGAGGATTTCGGTGTCGCAGGTGCTGCGAAAGCGGAAGCCGAACGATCGCTCGAGCTCGCTGCGCAATTCGCGATCGTTGTAGATCTCTCCGTTGTAGGTGACGACGATACGCTCCGACGCGTCCAGCATCGGCTGGCGCCCTGCATCGGAGAGATCGCGGATGGCGAGCCGGCGGTGGGCGAGGCCGACAGGCCCGTCCAGCCAGGTGCTCTCGCCGTCCGGCCCGCGGTGAACCAGCGCTGCCGACATCGCCGCAACCGCGCGGCCGTCGGCGGGGCGGCCGTCACGATGAAAGATGCCCGCTATCCCGCACATCGCGTTCCCTTGTCGAGGGAGGTCATGGTCGCTGATTCATGATCTGCTTCAGAAGCACCGCGAGCAGCCCCATCGCGACGACGAGAATGCTGAGCAGGATCGCGCCGACGCCCAGCACGAAAGCGCTGACGAGCTGCAGGATGATCCCGCCGATCAGCGAGAGCAGTGCGAGCGCCATGCACATCATCGCCAGCAGCACGAAGATCTTCAGCGGGTTGTAATAGGTGCAGGCCTCGAGGACGTATTGCAGGGTCCGAATGGAGTCGCGGAACAGGTTCACCTTGGAGCGGCCGATCCGCTCCTTGTAGTCGATATCGATGTAGTCGACGAACTTCGCGTTCATCATGTAGGCAAGCGTCAGCGACGTCGTGAAGCTGAAGAGGTCGCTGACATGCTCGAAATAGGAGATCGCGACCTGCCTGCCGAACACGCGCAGGCCGGAGTTGATGTCGGGGATCTCGCGGTTGGCGGTGAATTCGACGATCGCCTTCAGGACGGCGCGCAATGGCGACTTCAGCATCGACTCGCGGTAGTTCGGCCCGGTCCTGGCGCCGACGACCATGTCAAAGCCCTGGTTGAAGCGGGCGACCAGCGCCGGAATCGCCTCCATCGGGTAAGAACCATCGGCGTCGCTGATGACGATCGTATCGTACGTCGCTACGCGAATCCCGTCCTTCAGCGAGCGGCCGTAGCCGATGTTATGGGGATGCCTGAGCACCTTTGCGCCCGCCTGTTCGGCGAGCTCGCCGGTCCCGTCGACCGAACCGTCATCGACGATGACGATTTCATAGGGGGTGAGTTGAGCGCCGTCGAGAGCCGCCTTGGCTCGATCAATGGTTTCAACAATGCCGTTGCGCTCGTTGAGCGCAGGAATGACGACTGAAATCATAAGCGACGTGCAATGCAGGTGACGGATTGCCCGAAGAAGCTTCGCGAGAGCGGATCGAGCGCCCGCGACAGCGGCACGGCATATTTGTCGAACAGGGCGATCTGCCCGTTGACGGCGGCATCGTTGAGCGACTGATGGCGCTTCAGGCGATTGGCAAGCCATCCAAGCCCGCCGATCGGATTGAAGTAGTTCAGCCGGACCAGCTCGACCGGTTGATCGGCGAGGAGCTTGGCGAGGCGCGCCGTGGTGTAGCGGCGGCAGTGCCCCGCGAGGCGATCGAGATCGTTGTAGAGCAGCATCAGGGCCGGAACGCTGATCAGGAGGTGTCCTCCGGGTTTCAGCACCTGCACCAGGTTGGCAATTGCGGTGGCGTCATCCTCGATGTGCTCGAGAACGTTGATGGTGAAGACCGCATCGACGCCGTCGGGAAACAGCGAACTCAACTGATCGCGGATCAGAATGTCGCAGACGGCGAACTTGCGGTCGGGCATCGCCCTGGTGGCACGTTCGACGCTTTCGCGGTCGTGGTCCACGCCGCAATAGTCGCCGAGCTCTCCGAGCACTCTGCTGTAGAGCCCATGCCCAAACCCGACCTCGACGATCTCACCCTTCAGGTAGGGGCGGAACTGGTCGACAACCCAGTTCATGTAATTCTGTGCGTCGGCGATCGCGCTTGAATACGTATCGGCCCCGACTTTCAGACCTTCCGTTGTTGGTTCGGAGAGAAAGGAGGTTTGAGCCATGGAGCCTGCGCCTTGTTCCTGCCCGAGTTAGCAGCGAGCGCCGCATTTCTCAAGGACATGTGAGGCACAATCGCCCTAAAGTTGACGGCTCTCGCGATTGATGGGCGAGGAGCCAAGATGAGACGGACGTCGAACCTCTCGCTTTCGCCTTTGATTGCATCAACGTCGATCCGGGCGCCGGTTCCTTTCATGGCTCGCTCATTGAGCGGATGCCGTCGCCCGCATGTGGCGAAGAGCCTGCTCGGACTTGAAGCGAGCGATCTTCAAATGCCGAATCCGCCCAACGAAGCCGTCGGGCTGATCGAGCCGTCGCCGGGCGCGCGTTCGATGATCGCCTGGTTGCAGCCGGTGGCAGACCGCCTTCACCGATGGCCCATGCGGCGCGCGTCATGGCCATAGGCCTGTTTCCGGAGGCTGCGGCGTCAAATCTCGTGGTGCGGGCAGCCGGGGTCGAACCGGCACAGCGCTTGCGCACCGAGGGATTTTAAGTCCCTTGCGTCTACCAATTCCGCCATGCCCGCTTGATCCAACGAGATCAAATACTTAAGTCCATCCCGGCCGTCTGGAATTGGCGCGTTGCGGACCTGGAGGGACGGTTCTTCCTTAAGCGAGCCGGACGCACAAGGCAAAGCCTCAATCCGGACATCTGTTGTTGCTTTAGGCATTCTCAATCCACGGGGGCTATTCATCCGGCATGGCTGCTTCGTCTTCCTCTCCGCTGCGCGGCTTTGGCGCGCTCGTTGCGCTGCTTGCGGCTGGCGTCGCGCTGTCCGGCTGCGCCGGCATGAGCGAGACGGTCGCACCGGCCTTTGCCGATCCCGCCAAATACGAATTGTACGACTGCAAGCAGCTGGAGGGTGAGCGCAAGGCGCTCGCCAAGCGCACCGATGATTTGCGCATGCTGATGGAGAAGGCCGAGACCGGGGCGGGGGGCGCGGTCGTGTCCGAGCTCGCTTATCGCAACGACTATATCGCGGTGCGCGGGCAGGCCCAATTGGCCGAGGACGCCTGGCGCCGCAACAAGTGCCGGGAAACGCCGCCCGAGGCGACGCCCCCTGCGGCATCGCCCGCGGCCGCCGCCAAACCCGCATCGAAATCCGGAAAAGCGGCCCGCTGAGGCCTCGCGCCGTCGGCGCTTCGCATCACGGCCGCCAGCCGTAGATCCAGTCCTGCCGCGCCAGCATGCGCTCCGGGCCGAGCGCACGGATCGCAAGATCGCGTGCGAGCGCGAGCGGCCCACTGAAGTGATAGATGCGCCCCTGCTGCCGCGCGGTCCGCTGCACCTGCCGTACCCGCCCCTGGCGGGCGCGGCCGTATTGCGTCAGCGCGGCGGCGATGCCGTTGGTGCTCTCGGCGGCTTCAACGCTCAAATGCCGGGCGAGCACGGCGGCATCCTCGATCGCCATGCCGGCGCCTTGAGCTGCAAAAGGCAGCATCGCATGCACGGCATCGCCGAGCAGCGCCACCGGACCTTTGCTCCACGGACAGCCGTCGGGCACGCCGAACAGCGCCCATTTCCGCCAGCTGTCGACCGGGGCGAGCATCATCCGCGCCGGCGGCGGCCAGCGCGGGGCGGCAAAGGCGTCCATCACCTCGCGCGGATCGCCGGGCGTGCTCCAGCCCGGCCTATTCCAGGTCCCGGGCAGCACCGCGACCACGTTGATCTGGCGTCCGCCCGCGATCGGATAGGCGACCAGATGGGCGTTCGGCCCCATCCAGAGCTGCACCCGGCGCGCGGCATAGTCCTTCGGCAGTTGCGTGGCATCGAGCGTGCCGCGCCAGGCGATCAGCCCGGAGAAGCGCGGCTGCACCTCGGGAAACAGATGCTGGCGTACCGTCGACCAGATGCCGTCGGCGCCGATCAGGGCGCTGGCGAGATCGCTGCGGCGGATCGTGCCGCTGCGATGGACCACCGTCAGTCCCCTGGCGTGGGGCGCGACGTCCTCGAAGCTTGCACCCAGCTTCAGGTCGATATCGGGATGGTCGGAGACCGCGCCGGCGAGCGCCGATTGCAGGTCGGCACGGTGCACCACCCAATAGGGAGCGCCGGCACGCAGCGAGGCTGCTTCACCGAGCGGCATGCGCAGCAGCTCGCCGCCGGCGCGCGCGCTCATGATCGAGACCGCCTCCGGGGTCACCGCGCGCGACTTGAGGCGTTCGGTCAGGCCGAGCTCGACCAGCACGCGGCTGGCATTGGGGGAGAGCTGCAGGCCGGCGCCGACTTCCTCGAGGCGCTCGGCCTTTTCCAGCACGACGATGCGGAAGCCGCGGGCCGCAAGCGCAAGCGCGGCCGTCAGGCCACCGATGCCGGCACCAGCGATGACAATCGTTCGGGAGAGCGCCACCCCTGACCGAAGGAAGCGGTCAGGCCACCTTGTCCTTCAGCACACATTCCGGCGGGCGGGCTTCGCCCGGTTTCAGGTCGGCCGCGAAACGGTACAGCGTCGAGCAGTAAGGGCAGATGATCTCGTTGTCGTTGCCGAGGTCGAGGAAGACGTGCGGATGGTCGAACGGAGGGTTAGCGCCCACGCACATGAACTCTTGCGAGCCGATCTCGATGACGGGGACGCCGGCATCGTTATGGAAGTGCGGGACGACATGGTCGGACATCGTAACTCATCCTGGAGTGGCAATGGCGGCAGACACAATCAACGACTGACGCGGCATCTTTAAGGCGCCGCGGACCATACTGGCGGGTGCAGATGATTGCTAGTCCAGCGGAACCGAAAGGTTCGCAATCGCCCCATGCTCATTTGCTCATGCAAATTCGACACAATCTTGAGGCCGGAGAGAAGCCCTTCTTTCGTCGGGGACGTTGTGTCGCAATTTTGGCATACTATGTCTGGGGACGAGTGCAATTTGCGACGAAAGACGAATCATCAGGCACGAGCGGTCCCAGGGGCATCCGGGCTTTCCACATGAAGTGGCTGCGAATCAGCACAGCGTTGATCGGTATCGCGGCCTGCGGCTTCATGCTCGCGCAGGTCGCACCGCACGCCCGCGAGGCCGGCGCGATCTTCGCTGCCCAGGATGATCCGGCCGCGCTCTCCGAGCTCAAGCTCGATGCAGTGCTGCGGCAGAACGACCGCCTGGTTCAGGACAATATCGAGGCCGCGCTTGCATCAGGCGATGCCGATCTCGCCGACAGTTTCGTTGCGCTGGCGCGTGACCGCAACATCGCGCTCCCCGACGACCTCCTGAGCCGCGTCAGCGATGCGGTGAACTTGGAGAGTTCCACCTCGCATTTCGCCAAGCGGTTCGCCGCCGGTCTCGTCACCGGCAACGCGGACGATGTCGCGAGCCTGTCGGGAACCGTGGCCGGCGATCTGTTCGTGATCGGCGACGTCAGGGACGTGGTGCGCGAAGGCAAGCATCTTGCGATGGGCGAGGACACCGACCGCCTCGTGCTCGGGCTTGCGGCAGCCGGCCTTGCGGTGACGGCGGCAACCTACGTGTCCGTCGGCGGTGCCGCGCCGGTCCGCGCCGGACTGACGCTGGTGAAGGATGCGCGGAAAGTCGGACGGCTCGGCGAGGGGCTTGCCGCATGGGCCGGCCGGTCCGCCCGCGAGATCGTGGATACGCCGATGCTCCGGAACGCGGTCGCCAAGGGGTCCGTGTTCCGCCCGGGCGAGACCGTCGGCGCGATCAAGGCCGCGTTCCGGGCCGAGAAGGCCGGTGCCCTGGTCCGGCTCGGCAAGGACGTCACACGCGTCGCCGAGAAGACCGGCACGCGCGGGGCGATGGATAGCTTGCGGATCGCCGAAGGCCCGAAGGACGTCGCGCGCGCGGCCCGGCTTGCGGAAGCGCAGGGCGGCAAGACCCGCGCGATCATCAAGCTGCTCGGCCGGGGCGCGCTGCTGCTCGTCGGCGGCGCGTTCGATCTGGCGCTCTGGCTGTTCAGTGCGGCACTGACGCTGTTCGGCCTTCTCTCCTCCATCAAGGCGACGACCGAGCGCCTGACCCAGGCCTGGTGCGATCGCAAGAGGGCGCGGCGGCTTCGCCGGGCACGGATCGCGGCTGACGCCGCTCTGGCGGACGCGGCCCTCAAAGCCTAAAGCGCGACGAAATTGAGGTCATTCGTCGTCGCGTTGTGGGCTTTTATCTCGGCATGACCTCTGCGCAAACGCGTTCCGCGCTTGTGGCGAGGAAAAACCGCTGCACAACTGCTCCGGATCATGCTCTAAGATCAACCATTCCCCTCGAGACCCCTGGAACTGATGATGCCGAGCTTTCACAACGGCGCCGTTGAAATTGCCTATCTCGACGAAGGCGAGGGCGATCCGATCATCCTGGTGCACGGCTTTGCCTCCAGCAAGAACGTGAACTGGGTCTACCCGACCTGGGTTTCGGAGCTGCGCAAGAACGGCCGCCGCGTGATTGCGCTCGACAATCGCGGCCACGGCGAAAGCGCAAAGCTCTACGAGCCCGCAGAGTACTCGATTCCCGTGATGGCCGGCGACGTGCTCGCGCTGATGGATCACCTCGCCATTCCCAAGGCCGACATCATGGGCTACTCGATGGGCGGACGGATGGCGGCGTGGCTCTCCCTCAACGAGCCGCAGCGCCTGCGCTCGGCGATCCTCGGCGGCATCGGCATCGGCGGCTTGATCGAGGGCACCGGCCCCGGCGAGAACGTCGCCAAAGCGCTGGAAGCGCCCGCGCTGGAGGACGTCACCGATCCCGTCGGCCGCACCTTTCGCGCGTTTGCCGATCAGACGCGCTCCGACCGCCGTGCGCTCGCCGCCTGCCTGCGCGGCACGCGCGACCTCATGACCAGGGAGGAGGCCGCGCGGATCGACGTGCCCGTGCTGATCGCCGTCGGCAGCAGGGACGACGTCGCCGGCTCTGCGAGCGCGCTCGGCGCGCTCATACGCGGTTCTGAAGTGCTCGACATTCCGGACCGGGATCACATGCGCGCGGTCGGCGACAAGGTCTACAAGACCGGGGTGCTGGATTTCCTGTCACGTCGCGGCTGAGGCAATGTTGTCGGAGGCGATGCGGTTGTTGCGCAACCGTTCTAAAGGGTCCTATCACGAGGGGGCGTCCACTCCCTTCAGCGCGGCCGTGCACTCCTTCATGCGCAGAGATCGGGAGTCCGCTAAGGGCGGACATGAGACGTCAGTTCGAAGTGGATAGGAACGTCGGCAAAGGGCCACTTGCAGACGTTCGCCCGAGTACCGCCAGAGGTCAGCTATGGGCCGCAAGCGGACCTCCTCCTTGCAGCTCGTCGCCAGATAGGCCAGCATCAACACGGCAATGTCTCTCGATGCTTTCCACTCGGCAATAGGGGCAAGTCATGTCGGTCCACGAACATTGGCAAATGGATGCCAGCGCGCCGGAACTGTACGAACGTTACCTAGTACCAGCCATCACATCATTATGGGCCAACGACCTGCTCGACCGCATTGCACCAGCGCGCGGCGAGAGCGTACTCGACATCGCGTGTGGGACCGGCATCGTCGCGAGATTGATAGAGCAACGTGGCATAGCGGGACGTGTTGTCGGCCTTGACCTCAATTCTGCGATGCTCGCGATTGCGCGCTCAAAGTCTCCAAAGATTGAATGGATCGAGGGGAGCGCGCTTGACCTTCCGTTCGATGCAGGCAGCTTCGACGTCGTACTCTGCCAACTCGGGCTACAATTCTTCCCAGATCGACTTCTAGCGCTAAAGGAAATGGTGAGGGTGCTTAAGCCCGCCGGCCACGCTGGATTCAGCGTTTACGGCTCAATTGAGAAGACCCCAGCGGCGTACGCTTTCGTGCAGGCACTCGATAAGTGTCTCGGAGAAGAGGCGTCACGCATTAAACGTTCTGAGCATCTTTCTTGCGATGCTCAGGAGATTGCCGATTGGGCGAAGCAGGCCGGCTTTGACTTCGTCGAAGTGGCCCCTGTCACCAAACAGATCAGGTTCCCGTCAATGCTGGATTATGTGCGCTTTCAGCTCACGGCAACGCCGATGGCTAGTCTGTTGAACGACAAAGAGGTGCCTGAGCGGGATCGCTTAATCATGTCGATTTCCGACGATGCCGCCTCTCGGCTCGACTATTCCATGCTGGCAGGTGGCAAGCTGACGTTTCCGCAGCAATCGTTCGTGGCGATTGCCTCGCTCCACTGAAGCCCGCTTTGGGTCACGAGCAGACGTGCAAGCGGCCCGCGCGAGAGCGCCCAGAGTCCGCCAAGGGCTGTTATCGGACTCTGGTGCTTTGCCGACGGGGAGACGCTTTTGAACGCCAAGTCAGTTCTGGCTGTTCCTTTTCGATGAAAGCGATCGCTGCTCGGACGAAACCAAGCGCGATGACTCGTCATCCCAATCTCATCACGCTTTGACGTCGCCGCCAAACCGCCGCGCCAGCGCCGTCAGCACCACGAACGTCGCGACCCACACCATCCGCGCGCCGTAGCGGTCGTGCGGGCCGGAGATCACGCCGCAGATGAAGGCGTTGCCGAGCAAGGCCAGGGTCACAGTCGCCGCCAGCAGCGTCAGGTCGTCCAGCCGGCGCTTCGCCAGCGCATGCGCGAGCAGCGCGACCAGTCCCAGCATCGAGGCCAGCGCGACCGGGACATGCAGCCAGTTGATGGTGTCGAAATTGATGTCCCAGTGCTGCTGCCGCGCCGCCCGCATCGGCGCGACCTGCGCGGGGATGTAGCGCTCGATGATGCCGTAGGTGTGCGGGATCCAGCCATTGGTGCCTTCGCCGGTCGCCACATGCAGCAATTGCTGTCCCATCGCGCGCAACGCCGCGCCCGCCTGCCAGGCCGGATAGTCCGCAAGCGAATGCACGACGATGTAACCCATCTCCTCATTCATGCCTTCGAAGCGGCCGAGCGTGTTGAACATGCTCTTGCCCCACAGGAACTCATCTGCTGTCGACGGCAGTTCATTGCGATACGGACACAGCTTGTAGCGTTCGCGCGGGCAATGGTCGTTGAGATATTGTGCGACGATGCCGTCCTGCATCATGCGGCCGAAGGCGACGCCGTAACCGCCGGGAGTCCAGGCCAGCTTGCCGGACAGCGCGTAATTGGCCGAGACCAGCATCAGGCTGCCCGCAACGATGGCGAGGCTCGCCTGTGCCAATCCGGCAAGCGGCAGGCGCTGCCGAAGGAACGGCCGTGCCATCCAGCCCGCGGCGCAAAGACCGAGCAGCACGCCGAGCGTCGCGCTGTGGGTTGCGGCGGCAAAGGCGGTGAAGACGAACAGCGAGATCTTTTCGCGCGCCGAGATGCGGCTTGCGCCGACGGCCAGCAGGAACAGCGACAGCACTGAGAGCCCGGCAAAGATGTCGGTGAGCAGCATGCTCGCAAGCCAGGGCAGCGCGGTCGACACGATCAGGCCGAGGCTGATCACGACGAAGCGGAAGGTTTGCATCAATCCGAGGACGCGAAGGGTGAGCTGCAGCAGCCACAGCGTCGCCAGCGACTGGGCGGCGAGGTTGATCCAGAAGCCGAAACTCTCGCCATAATGCAGATAGAGGCCGAACACCGTGGAACGGCTGGGGACGAGATAGCCCTCGTACCAGCGCGCCAGATAGCCGCCGGTATCCCATTGCAGCAGCGGATAGCCGTTCCAGAACGCCGGCGCGATCATCAGGAGGGGCAGGGCCACCGCCGCCAGCCGCAGCCAAAACGTATCAGCGGCGCGCGCGCGCAATTGTTCGGTGGTGATGCTCAAATCTGCTCCCCGTCCTCGCTCGGACATGACCGCAATAACGGCTCAGAGAGAATTCACCAATAGTTTGACGCCGCCCCGCTTGAATTTGCCAAAACTCTGACCACTTTGAGCCGACCTTGCGCTTCGGGGCGTCAGAAGAAACTGTTGTGTTTCAAAGTCTTGGCATGCCCCGGCGGGGCAAGGTGCTGTTCACTCTCAGGCAAGCCCGTCAGGACTTTGTCGCCTAGACTGTGCTATACAGCCCGCAAAAGAAGCCCATTCGAGAGAGCAAATCCCATGGCAGTGCATCAGGTCAATCCGGGAGGAAAGCTCGCATCGCTCGATCCGATCTGGGACCGGATCCGAGGCGAAGCGGAGGACATCGTCCGTCGGGAGCCGGAGCTTGCGACCTTCATCTATTCGGCGGTGCTGCATCACGGCCGCCTGGAAGATTCGGTGGTCCACCGCGTCGCCGACCGGCTCGATCACTCCGCACTGTCGGGCGACCTCGTGCGCCAGGCTTATATTGAGGCGCTGCGCGACGACCCTGATATCGGCAACGCCTTCCGCGCCGATCTCGTTGCCGTCTACGACCGCGATCCCGCAACCTCGCGCTTCATCGATCCCTTGCTCTACTTCAAGGGCTTCCACGCAATCCAGACCCATCGCCTCGCGCACTGGCTCTATCTGAAGGGCCGCAAGGATTTCGCATACTACCTTCAGAGCCGATCGTCGGCGGTGTTTCAGACCGACATCAATCCCGCCGCGCGCATCGGCCGCGGCATCTTCCTCGACCACGCCACCGGTTTCGTCTGCGGTGAGACGGCTGTCATCGAAGACGACGTCTCGATCCTGCACGGCGTCACGCTCGGCGGCACCGGCAAGGAGAACGAGGACCGTCATCCGAAGATCCGCCATGGCGTCTTGATCGGAGCCGGCGCAAAAATCCTCGGCAACATCGAGATCGGCCATTGCGCCCGCATCGCCGCCGGCTCGGTCGTGGTCAAGCCGGTGCCGCACAACGTCACCGTCGCGGGCGTGCCGGCCAAGATCGTCGGCGAAGCCGGCTGCGCCGAGCCGTCGCGCACCATGGATCAGATGATCAACGCCTTGGGGCTTTGATCTTCGCTCGATGGAACGGGGCCGATTTTCCGGCCCTTTCCGTCCCAAATTTCTTTGGCAATTCATGCTGGCGGTTCGCCGCGTCTCGTCGTAAACCCCGCCAACCAGATTTTCGATTGGAGACTTGCCGTGGACGTCAAGGAAGTGAGAAAGCTCGACGCGTATCTGAAGCGCGTATTCGGCAATCCCAAGATTCGCGTCGTACCGCGGCCGAAGAAGGACGATTCCGCCGAAGTCTATATCGGCGAGGAATTCATCGGCGTCCTCTTCGTCGACGACGAGGACGACGATCGTTCGTTCCAGTTCCAGATGGCGATCCTCGAGGACGATCTCGTCGACCAGGAGTAGGCGTTGCTACGCCGCCGTTGCGAGCGAAGCGAACTCTTCGCCGTGCGCGGCGCTCTCGTGTCCCGGACGCACCGCAACGCCCATAAGCGCGTTTACGCGCGTCTTCGACACGCTATGGCGTTGCAGTGCAGAGCGGGACCCAAAAGCCGCACGGCGCATCTCCGCAACATGGGCCCCGGCTCAGCAGCGCACCGTCGAAGAGACGCTGCGCTGCGTCCGGGGCACGCATCGAGATCGAGGCGCGCTCTCTCAACAGCCGTCATTGCGAGCGCAGCGATGCAGCACCAGCTTCGCGGCGGCATAACTCTATCTCTTCGCAAGCACGCGCAGCCGCGCAGTTGCATCGGCAACGATGATGCCCTCCGCGTCGACGAGGTCGGCTTGCACGACCATCTCGCGATTTTCCATTGTGCCATTCTACCGCTGTTTTGCCCGACGCCTCAAGTAAATTTCGAAAAATACGAAACATGGAGGCGGTTGAATTTCGCACGGCACGCGATGTGTAGCCGCAACAGTCATTCACGGCATGACGATCGGACTGTGATTCTAAAAATACGAAGTCGTGCCAAAGGCTTGGCTACTGTGCATGGGGTTGTTTTCGAAGTTTTTGTTTTTGGAAGGCCCAGGCCAGGTGGCCGCGCTCACCCCTTCGGCCCGCGCAGCTGCGCCGTCAACTTCTCCATCGCATCCGCCACCTCGCGCCACTGTGACAGCCAGCTCCGCGGAAAACGGAAGGTGAGGTCGGCGCCGCCGACGCGGCGCTCTGAGAGGCACATGCCCGGGGTGGCCGCATCGCGCGTGCAGCGCGCGGTCAGCGCGGGGCTCACCGCGGAATAGAGGTCCTCGCTGCCGTAAGGCGTGTCGGTGCGGAACATCCGCATCGTCAGGCCATCCACCGGCATCGCCGCGGCCTGGTCGAGATAGCGCGGATAGATCGTGGCGGTTCGCTGCTCGGGCGAGAGCGCATCGTGATGGGCCGCGATCGACAGGAAGATGCGGTCGATCGATTGCACTGCCGCTTCCACCGTCTCGGCGCTGACGTGCTTCGGCGCGCCGGGCGGCTCCAGCGAGGGGTAGAGGAAGTCGAGATCGATGCGTTCCTGCGGCCCCGAGTGCCGCTGGATCTTCATCCGGATCGCGGTCACCGGCAGGTTGAACAATGTGCCGCCGATGCTCACCGGCAGCTTGTCCGGAGCGTTCGCACCCCGGCTGCCCCAGGTCGGCCACAACAGATAGGCGACGAGCGCGACCGCGCATGCCGCGGCAGTGCCGCCGAGCACGATCGGGACGACATGCGCCCGGGTGCGCGTGCGGGGGGACCTGAGGGGAGCTGCCGAGAACACCGTCATGAATTGCGCAAGTCGACCGGAGGTCGGCCGATGGCCGACGAATCAGCGGCGAATATGCCATGCGACGGCGATTTCGCGCAGCGTTCCCGGCTGCGGGAAGCGGGGACGGCCCTGCGCGGACCGGCCGGCCGCGTTAACCTTCTCTTAAGGATAATGTAGCGTTAACCGGCACTCTTTGTCACAGGAAGGCGGTGGCGTTGCGTAAGGGCCGATCCGATGACACCTGAAGCTCTCAATACCTTCTTCTCGATCTGCATCGGTTTCGCGCTCGCGGGCGCGCTCGTGAACGGATACCAGGCGCTCGCGCAGCGGCCCGCCGGCTTCGGCCTGTTGCAGGACGGCGTGGCGCCGAAAACCTTTGCGGCGGTTCCGTTCCTGGTGTTCGCCGCGCCCTTCATCATCATGCGCAACACGCTGCGCGGCATGCGGGTGGAAAGCCGCCGGGCTGAATTCGTGATGATGGCGACGCTCATCGCCGGGTTCTGGAGCATGATGAGCGGCACCTTCTTTCTGATGACGCTGCGCGCCGCCGGTCTTCTGGTCTGACGCTCGCGATCTGAGCGCGGCCGGCCCTTTGCCTCCAGGCTGCGGTTTGGCTATGCCAGTGGTCAACGCGACAGGAGACCTCCATGGCGATCTACGAGCTCGACGGGCAGGCGCCCGACCTTCCCGCCGACGGCAATTATTTCATCGCCGAAACCGCCACCGTGATCGGCCGCGTGCGCCTGAAGCCGGGCGCGAGCGTCTGGTTCGGCGCGGTGCTGCGCGGCGACAATGAGTGGATCGAGATCGGCGAGGGCGCCAACGTCCAGGACGGCTCGACCTGCCACACCGATCTCGGCTTTCCGCTTGTCATCGCCAGGAACTGCACCGTCGGCCACAACGTCATCCTGCACGGCTGCACCATCGAGGAGGGCGCGCTGATCGGCATGGGCTCGATCGTGATGAACGGGGCCAGGATCGGCCGCAACAGCATCGTCGGCGCCGGCTCCGTCATCACCGAGGGCAAGGAGTTCCCCGAGCGCTCGCTGATCATCGGCTCGCCCGCGCGCGTGATCCGCACGCTCGACGACGCCCAGGTGCAGAAGATGGGGAGTGCGGCGAAGTTTTATGTCGCCAACGGCCCGCGCTTCAAGCAAGGCTTGAAGCGGATCGGCTGAGCTCCGCACCGTAAAAATACCGGCGGCAACTTTAATCCTCCGCTAGCGCGATCACGCTAATCGTCGAGCGTTTTCAACCAGGAGGAGTGGCGCCATGGATGCGACGGCGCTGGGATCCGGTTTTGGCGCCGGAACCAAATTGTTGAAGAAATTTGTGAGGTTCGCGCGCGGCGTCGACACCCTCACCGTCGCGGAGAAGGTTTATAGCATCGCCGGTTTCCTGGCGATCGTCACCACCTTCCTGCTCGTGATGTCGATCCAGTCGGTGCGCTTGCAGACGACCTATCGTCATATGCATGCGTCCTCGGCCGCGGCGGCGATCAACGTCGGGCGCATCAATGCGCTGATCTATGCGATCGTCATGGAGTCGCGCGGCATCTACATGACGGCCGATCGCGGCAAGATGAAGCAGTTCGCCGACGGCCTCTTGCGGCGCAACCGTGAGCTTGCCGAGGCCGTGAAGACCATGGAGCAGAACGTCCGCGACGACGACGCCGAACTGTTCTCGGACTTCCGGCAGCGGATCGCGCAGTTCATCGACTTCCGTCAGGAGCTCGTGCGGCGCGGCGTGGAGATCAGCTCGGCCGCGGCGCGCGAATGGGGCGACAACGACGCCAACCGGACAGTGCGCAATAAGCTCAACAGCGATATCGAGGCGCTCGAGCGCATCTACCAGCAGCGTGCCCGCGAGGCGGACGAGCTTGCCAATGAGAACCGCTATGCGGCCGCCTATCTGTTCGCGCTCGGGCTCGCCGCCTTGCTGCTGGCGGCGCTCAACGTCGTCGTGATGCGCCGCTCGGTGGTCGGCGCGCTGGCCGAGATCACGCAGGCGACCGACCGGATCGCACAAGGCGACGTGAAGAGCGAGGTGCCGCATCTGCGCCGTTACGACGAGATTGGACGTCTTGCGCGCGCCGTGCAGAACTTCCGCGACGCCGTGGCACGCATCTTCGAGCTCGAGGAGCTCGAGCTCGGAACCGCGCAGGCGCGCGACGTGGCGATGACCGAGCGCGACAAGTTCAACGACAAGTACCAGGCCAAGAAGTGGCAGCTTTCGGCCGCGATCAGCAGCATGCCGCAGGGCCTGATCATGCTCGACGGCAAGGCCAATGTGGTCGCGATGAACGCCAACTACCGGAAGATCTATAGCCTGCCCGAGACGATTCAGGCCGGATCGAGTCTCGAGGAAATCCTCCAGCACCGGGTTAGAAGCGGGCTGTTCAGCGGCGACGTCACGAAATATGTCGGAGCGGTTCTCGACCGGATCGCCAGGCGCCAGCCGACGGCCTACGAGATTGCCTTGAACGACGGTCGCACCATCAAGATCTACGAGCGCCCGATGGACGGCGGCGGCTGGGTGTCGGTGCAGGAGGACGTCACCGAGCAGCGTCAGCGCGAACGCATTCTCGAGCGCATGGAGCGCTTCCTCGCCACCATCATCGAGAACGTGGCTGAGGGCATCATCGCCAAGGATGCGCGCAATCTGCGCTACGTCTTCGTCAACAAGGCCGCCGAGAAGATGATCGGCATGTCGCGCGGCGAGATCATCGGCAAGACCGCGCGAGAGTTGTTCTCCGTCGAGGCCGCCGAATTGATCGAGCGGCGCGACCAGCAGCTTCTCGCCCAGAGGCAGCAACTCGAGCCGATCATCGATACCATCGATAGCCCCGTCCGCGGGCGCCGCGTCATCTGCGCTCGCCGTATCCAGGTGGGCGGCGCCGATGAGGAGTCCCACATGTTCGTGACCATGGTCGAGGACCGGACCGAGAGGCCGGCGGCGGCGGCATAGCGCTCAGTGTGCGCTCATTTGTTCCGGAACTGGTCTTTGCCGCGGCCGTTGACCGGCAAAGGAGGATTTCCGATGGCCAGATCGTCCGCAACCGCGTCAATCAAGACCACGATCATGATCCTTGCACTCGCGGCGATGCCGGCCGTCTCGTTCGCGCAAGCGACCGGCGGCTCTGCCGGATCGAGCGGAGGCGCGGTGGGATCGACCGGAGGTGTTCGCAACTCGCCCGCTCCGCCGCCCGGTACCAACAGCCTGGGTACGGCTCAATCATCCGGCCCGGGATCCGGAGTCACCACCGGCACCGGCGCGGGCGGGGAGGCTGATGCCACCGTCAACACCGAGAACCGGCAGCTCGACCGGAAGATGAAGAGCATCTGCCGCGGCTGCTGACGCTCGCGCGGAAGTGAGACAGTGTGGCTGTCACGAGTTTCCAACTGACGTTAGCTTGGTCCTGCTTTGAAGCGTGGAGCGTGTCCACGCGGAGGATCGAGTGATGTTACGCAAGATGATCATGACGGCGCTGACTGTGACGGCAGCCGGGCTGTCGGCGCCACAACTGGCCGAGGCGCGTGGCGGTTTCGGACATGGTGGTGGCTTCCATGGTGGTGGTTTCCATGGAGGTGGGTTTGGCGGGGGCGGCTGGGGGCACCGGCATTGGCATGGCGGCGGCTTCTGGCCAGGCGTCGCGATCGGTGCGGGTCTCGTCGGTGCCGGCTACTACGGCGGCTATTACGGCTACGGTTACCCCTATTACGGTGATCCCTACTATTATGGTACCGGCTACGACGATGGCGGTTATGGCGGCTGCTACGTCGTCCGCAAGCGCGTGATGACGCCGTCGGGATGGCGGTATCGTCGCGTCGACGTCTGCGAGTGAGGCGGAATGCCTGTTAAAAAACAAGGCCGTTGACGCAGTATACCGTCAACGACCTTGCCAGCCCCGGATATTGAAATCGGCTCACGCCATCCGGTGACGGCGAGCATCGCGCGGAATCATACGGGCGAATGTGATCCAGTTCACAAGTGGCGAAAATAAAAGTTCCCGTCGCGCATCAGCTCAGCCGCGTGAGCGCTTGCGTGCGCTGGCGTGAACGCGGTGCCGTGCCGGTTTCCTACGGGTAACCGACGGCGTCTCGACCTCGGTCGCCCGTGCACTGGCAAAGGACTGCCGCAAACCGTCGATGGATTCGTTCAGGCTTGCGACCTGCTCGGACAGGCGCTTGGTGTCGGCCTGTTGCGCCGCCATCAGCCGCTTCATCGTCTGGAGCTGGTCCTGCACCACCTGAAGCTGGTCGATCGATTCCTGCTGGGTCACCTCGAGCCCCTTGGTCTTCTCGACCAGCTGCTCGGACGCCTGGGCGGTGCGGGCCTGGAGCTGCCGCGATGCCACCACCCGGTCGGTCTCGGGGGCTGCGCCGGTATAGGCGCGCCAGATCGCGATTGAAGTCACTCCCGCGATCAGGAGCAAGAGGGCTGCAGCGGTCAGCGCGATGGGCTGCGCGCCGAGGCGGAGGAGGGGGTTGGACGGTGTGTCCTGGGCGAGATCGATCATCGCTGACAAAACCCAAATTGAAACTTGGTGAGTGGCGAAGACCGGCAACCCAGAGGGGTCACCGGGGCGTCCCGAAAACGTTACGTTTCGGCAAGGAATGGGACCAAAAAGAGGCTGAGAGCCAAAAAACCAGTGATCAGCAGGCCTTGCGGGCCCCGAGAGCCCCCTTAAGGGGCAGGATCAAGGCTGAAACTGCGAAAACAGCCCGGAATAGCTCTTCGCCCGCGGCGGCGCGTAGGGGCCGAGGCGGGAGGTCTTCAGCCCCAGCCGCACCAGTGATTCCGCCAGCGTCACCGCGGCGGCGACGCCGTCGACGACGGGCAGGCCGTGCGCGCCGGCGAGCTCAGTGGCGAGATCGGCCATGCCGGCGCAGCCGAGCACGATGGCCTCAGCCCGATCGTCACGGATGGCGGCGGTGATCTCCGCCGAGATTTTTCCGAGCGCATCAGCATTGCGCTCCTCGAGCGCGAGCACCGGCACTTCGGCGGCGCGGACCCGGGCGCAGCGCTCGGCGAGTCCGTATTTCCGCAAGTTATGCTCGATCGGCACGATGGAGACTCCCAGCGTCGTCACCACCGCAAAGCGCGCTGCGACCAAGCTCGCCATGTGGAAGCCGGCCTCGCCGATGCCGATCACCGGCGCTTTGGCGGCGGCGCGCGCGGCATCTAATCCGGTGTCGTCGAAGCAGGCGATGATGTGCGCATCCGCACCATTGCGGTCGGCCTCGCGGATGCAGCCGAGCATGCCGGGGACGGCAAAGGCTTCGTCGTAAAATCCCTCGATGGAGACCGGACCCATCGCAGGCTGGCCGGCGTCGATCAATGTGTCCGGCAGGGCGACGCTGCGCGCCGCAGCGGCGATCTTCGCCGTCATGGCCGCCGTTGTGTTGGGATTGACGACGTGCAGCCGCATCAGATCAGACAAGCCCTTTGCCGGCGTCCGAGCCCTTGGCCGCCTGCCGCTTGTTGAGCACGTGGATGGTGCCGAGCGCAAGCGTGATCACCGTGAACGAGACCGCCGAGATCACGGTGCCGAGCGCGTAGATATCAGGGTTGGTCACGGTGGTGGTGAGGCCCTGCAGATCGAGCGGCAACGTATTGACCGCGCCGATCGCCTGGCTGGAGCGCGCGAGCTCGTCCCAGGACAGCGTGAAGCCGAACAGGCCGATGCCGATTACCGACGGCAGGATGATCGGCAGCACGACGTGACGGAAGGTCTGCCACGGCGTTGCGCCGAGATCGCGCGCGGCTTCCTCGAGCCGCGGATCGAAGCGGTTGAAGATCGCGAACATGATCAAAAGCCCGAACGGTAACGTCCAGGTCAAATGCGCACCGAGCCCCGATGTGAGCAGGCCCATCGAGGTTTCAAAGTTCTCGTTCCAATGTGCCTTGATCAGATCGTCGATGATGCGGAATTCCAAGGAGATACCGAGCGAGGTGATGATCGAAGGAACGATCAGGCTTGCGATCGCCGAGTAGAACAAAATGCTTTGCGCCTTGAATCTTCTGCGGAAGGCCATGCCGGCGGCGACCGACAGCACGACGGTGACGATCATCACGATGATGCCGAGCAGCAGCGAGCGGCGGAAGGCCGCGCCGAGATCGACGATGCCGGTGCCCTGGAACAATTTTGCGATCCAGAAGGTCGACACGCCGTTCATCGGGAAGGTGAGGCCGCCCTGCGGCCCCTGGAACGACAGCACGTAGATCGCGATCATCGGCCCGTAGAGGAACAGCACATAGGCCGCGAAGAAGATCGCGAGCACGTAGAAGGAGCGCGGGCGTCCTTCCTTCATGCGCTAGAGCTCCTTCTTGATGTCGACGATGCGCGACATCATGGTGATGATCAGGAAGGTGATCGCGAGCAGGATCACGGCGTTCGCCGCTGCGGCCGGGAACTGCAGCGCGTTGACCCGCGTCTCGATGATCTTGCCGGCGGCGGCAATCTGCTGGCCGCCCATCACGCCGATGGTGATGAAGTCGCCCATGACGATGGTGATGACGAAGATCGAGCCGATCACGATGCCGGGCTTGGCCAGCGGGATGATGACGTTGACGAGGGTCTGCAAGCCGGTGGCGCCGGCGTCATAGGCGGCCTCGATCAGCGACTTGTCGATGCGCACCATCGAGTTGAAGATCGGCACCACCATGAAGAAGGTGAAGAGGTGCACCAGCGCCAGCACCACGGAGAATTCGGAGAACAGCAGCCATTCCAGCGGCTGGTTGATCACCCCGGTCTTCATCAGGCCGGAGTTCACGAGGCCGTTGCGGCCGAGCAGGGGAATCCAGGCGATCATGCGGATCACGTTGGAGGTCCAGAACGGGATCGTGCAGAGCAGCGACAAGCCCATCTGCCAGGTCTTGGACTTGACGTGGAAGGCGAGGAAATAGGCAACCCAGAAGCCGATGAAGAGGGTGATCGCCCAGACCATGAAGCACAGCTTCAGCGTCTTCAGATAGGTCTTGCCGATCGTGCAGAGATCGGGGAGCTGCGCGATGCAGCCCTCGAACGTGTCGGTGTAGCCGCGGCCGGAGAAGGCCGGCAGCAGCTGGTATTCGTTGTAGTCCCAGAAGGACACGATGACGACGAAGACCAGCGGAATGAGAAAGAAGGCGAGGAACACCAGCATCATCGGCCCGGCCTGGAGCCAGGAGATGAAAGACGGCGACAGGCGCGCCGCTTTCGCGGCGCGCTTCGTCTCCGATCCCCGGACGAGGTCCGGGGATGCCTGATGCAGGATGTCCTCCGACGTATCCATCACGCGGCGATGAACTCGTTCCACTTGCGGACCATGTAGTCGTTCTCGTCCATCACCGCGTTCCAGCAGGCGACGCCGCCCATGCGATCCTCGTAGGAGCCGCCGTCGCGCACCGCGCCGGCCTTCTCCAGCAGCGAGCCGTCGGGCGCCTTGATGTCCTTCTCGGCCGGCTTGCCTTCCATCCAGTAGGCCCACTCGTAGGGCTCCATGTGCGCCTTCGCGGTGGAGAGCACGGCGGAGTAATAGCCTTGGCGGTTGAGGTAGGCGCCGGCATAGCCGGACAGGAACCAGTTGACGAATTCATAGGCCCATTCGAGCTTGGCACCCGAGACGCCCTTGGAGACGCAGAAGCCCGATGCCCAGGAGCGGTAGCCTTCCTTCAGCGGCTGGAAGGTGCAGGGAATGCCCATCGAGCGCACCTTGGTCACCGCCGGCGACCACATCGACTGGATGACGGTCTCGCCCGATGCCATCAGGTTGACGCTCTCGTTGAAGTCCTTCCAGAAGGCGCGGAACTGGCCGGCCTTCTTGGCCTCGGTCATCACCTTCATGGTGAGATCGATTTCTTCCTTGGTCATGTTGCCCTTGTCGGCATATTTGTACTTGCCGGTGGCTTCCACGACCATCGCGGCATCCATGATGCCGATCGAGGGGATGTTGAGGATCGAGGCCTTGCCCTTGAACTCGGGGTTGAGCAGCTCGGCCCAGGTGCTGATCGGACGCTTGATCAGGTCGGGGCGGATGCCGAGCGTGTCGGCGTTGTAGACGGTCGGGATCAGCGTCACGAACTCGGTCGCCGATGTCGCGAACTTCTTGGAGTCCTTGCCTTCGAGATAGAGCACCTTCCACGGCGCGGTGCCCTGGCCGCCGATCTTCTTGCCGCCGGGCGTCATGCCCTTGGTGAAGACCGGCGTGATGTTATCGAATTGCTTGATCTTCTTGGCGTCGAGCGCAAGGATGTTGCCCGACGGCACCAGCTTCTTCAGCGAGAAATATTCGGTATCCAGTACGTCGAAGGAGTTCGGCTGGGTCATCACGCGCTTGGTGACGTCGTCGGTGGTCGCGGTGATGTATTCGATCTTGATGCCGGTATCCTTCAGGCACTGCTTGGAGATGTCGTCGCCCTCGTTCACGGCGGTGCCGAGATAGCGCAGCACCTTTGCATCGGCCGACTTCACGTAGGGAAAGCCGGTGATCGCGCCGGAGCCGGCGGCAAGGCCCGCGAGACCCGCGGTGCCCTTGAGTAGCGTGCGGCGGCTGACGCCGGTCGTCCTGGTGGTCTCGCTCATGTCAGTCACTCCTCTGTTGCGCATTCCAGTGATCGATCGGCGCTATTGCAGGCGTTGCGCCTTGGCGGGATCCCAGGTCGCCAGCACGCGATCGCCCGGACGGAACGGGTGGACGTCGAAGGTGGCTTCGGGAACATGGGAAAACAGGGTGGTGCCGTCGTCGAGCGTGAGTGAGACGGCGATGTAGGAGCCCTGGTACTCGGTCTGGGTCAGCAGCGCCGGCGCGCCGAACGCGCCGTCGGCGAACGGCACGATGCCGAGCTGATCGGCGCGCACGGCAATGAGGTTGCCGGCGTCGCTGAGCACGTTGTGGCCACCGATGAAGCGCGCCACGAATTCGGTGCGGGGATAATGGAAGATGTCGCGGGCGGTGCCCTGCTGCTCGATCCTGCCGTGGTTCATCACCACGATGTGGTCGGCCAGCGCCATCGCTTCTTCCTGGCCGTGGGTGACCTGGATGAAGCTGATGCCGAGCTCGCGCTGCAGCCGCTTCAATTCGCCCCGCATCTTCACTCGCAGGAACGGGTCGAGCGCCGACAGCGGCTCGTCGAGCAGGAGGATCTGCGGCTCGGTGATCAGCGCGCGGGCGAGCGCCACGCGCTGCTGCTGGCCGCCGGAGAGCTGCGCCGGGAGACGGCCCGCATATTGGCTCATCGCGACCAGCTCGAGCAGTTCGCCGGCGCGCTTGTGCCGCGTCGGCTTGTCGATGCCGCGCATCTTGAGTGCGAAGGCCACATTGTCGAGCACGGTGAGATGCGGAAACAGCGCGTAGGACTGGAACATCATCGCCGTGCCGCGCTTGGCGGGCTCGAGGTCGGTGACGTTCTGCGCGCCGAGGATGATGTCGCCCGCGCTGACCGCCTCGTGGCCCGCGACCATGCGCAGGGTCGAGGTCTTGCCGCATCCGGAGGGGCCGAGCAGGCAGCAATAGGTGCCGGCCGGGATCTTCAGGTTGACGTTGTCGACCGCCAGCGTGGTGTCGTAGCGCTTGGTGACGGCGACCAGTTCGAGTGCGGCGGGAGTGGCCATGGCGTGTCCGAGGAGGGGCGATGCGTCCCGCCTCTCTCCGCAAGGTCCGTGCCAACAGCAGTCGGCGGTGCGAATTTCCAAAACTGTGCAGCGGAGTCAGATCGTTAGGTCAATTCCGGCCCGGTTCGGCTGGCCGCCACCTGCGCAGTCATCTGCACACAAAACAGGCGCAGATTGTATAAAGTTTCGCCTGTGATTGGATACAGCTCGTCGACTAACATTCGAGGCCGAACGTCTTTCGATCGAGCCCTCACTCCCATGGCCGCCAAGACCCGCCAAAAATCCGATGCGCCAGACGCGAGCGATCGCGTCAGCCGTATCCGGGAGGGCGTGACCGCAGCGATCCTCGAGCACCGCCTGCTGCCGGGCACGAAGCTCGGCGAGGATGAGATCGGCGAGATCTACGGCGCGAGCCGCACGCTGGTGCGCACCGCGCTGCAGCAGCTCGCGCATGAGGGCATCGTCAATATCGAGAAGAACCGCGGCGCCTTCGTCGCGCGCCCGACGCCCGCCGATGCCCGCGAAGTGTTCGAGGCGCGCCGCCTGATCGAGCCCACCATCGTGGACCACGCGATCGACGCGGTCTCACCGGCCTGGCTCGATCGCCTCGGCCGGCATCTTGCTGAGAAGCGCGAAGCGGAATTGCGCGGCGACGCGCGCGCCTCGGTGCGGCTCTCCGGCGAGTTTCATCGTCTCGTCGCCGAGATGAGCGGCCACAGCATCTATCTCGGCTTCCTGAAGGAGCTGATCGCGCGCTCCTCGCTCATCATCCTGCTCTACCGCCGCCACGACACGCCGGCCTGCGGCACCGACCATCACGCGGGAATCGTTGCCGCGATCCGCAAGCGCGACAAAGCACGCGCGGGGGCCTTGATGCTGTCGCACCTGAACGAGATCGAGGCGGAGCTGTTCCTGAAGGATCCCGCCGCCGACGAGCTGCGGCTCGCGGATGGGCTCGGCGCCTGACCGGTACTGCGAGGCGTTGCAGCCGGGCCGGCGGGGCCGCATCAGCGGCTGAACTCGCTTTCGGCGGCAAGCTGGCCGTCAGGCGTGATCTCGTATTCGCCCTCCTGCTTGGTCATCCATCCTGATCTGACCATCTCTCGTGCAAGCTGTATCGAGCAGATCGGATGACTGCCTCCTGGGTAATACAGCCTGTCATTTCGGACGAGCAGGTGCCCATACAATTGAGCCTGACGCAGCGCTCTGCGCATTCCCGGTGATGGAGTTTTCATGCCGTTTCAAGCGCGAGCGCGGTGAAGGTTCCTAATGAACGGGGTGGCCTTCATTGGCATTTCCGCTCGCCGTCTGCCGGACAGGAACCCTGATCCTGCCGCCTCGTTTGTTCTTCCGAGGAGAACGGTCATGAACGTACGGGACGAGCACACCCGATCGCCCTGGATGGATGTCTCGGTCGCCGACGCGCCGGCGCTATCCGGGACCGTGGGCACGGACGTCGTCGTTGTCGGTTCTGGAATTGCCGGGTTATCGGTCGCCTATGAACTTGCCAGCCACGGACGTTCGGTCGTGGTGCTGGACCGCGGCGGCATCGGCAGCGGTATGACGGCGCGCACCACCGCACACCTGGCGACGGCGCTCGACGACGGTTACGACGCGTTGGTGAGGGTGCGAGGCCACGACTGTGCCCGCCACTACTATCAGAGCGTCGCGACCGCGATCGATCGCGCCGAGGCCATCCAGCGTATCGAGCACATCGATTGCGATTTTCAACGCGTGGACGGCTATTGGGTGCTGGCGCCCGAAACGCCCGCATCCGAACTGGACCAGGAACTGGATTGCTGTCGCAAGCTGATCATTCCCATCGAGAATTGCGTCGAGCCGACCCCGTTCCATGCCAAAGGCCAGATGCGTTCGCTGCGGTTTCCGCGCCAGGCACGCGTGCACCCGACCAAATATCTCGCAGGTCTGGCGAGCGCATTGGAGCGCCGGGGAGCGAAGCTCTACGCCGACACCTGTGTCGAGAGCATCCACGAACACCATGGCGACACGGTCGTGACGACCGCCTCAGGCCACGAGGTCCACGCCGCCGACGTGGTGGTCGCGACGAACTCGCCCGTCAATGTGCAGGTCGCGATCCACACCAAGCAGGCGCCTTACCGCACCTATGCGCTCGCCGCGAAGATTGCGGCCGGCGCGCTGGAGGATGCGCTGTATTGGGATACGCTCGATCCCTATCACTATGTCCGACTCCAGCCGTTCTCTGCCGACGAGGATATCGTGATCATCGGCGGCGAAGATCATAAGTCGGGTGAAGCGAACGACGGCGCACAACGCCTTGATGCGCTCGAACGCTGGGCGCGAGAGCGATTGCCGGACCTGCGCGAGGTCACTCATCGCTGGTCCGGCCAGGTGCTGGAGCCGATCGATTTTACCGGCTTCATCGGCCGCAGCCCCGACGAGGAGCATGTCTTCATCGTCAGCGGCGATTCAGGACAGGGGATCACGAACGGGCTCGTCGCCGGCTTGTTGGTGACGGATTTGATCACGATTGGCGCGAGCCCGTGGGAGGAGGTCTACGCCCCGGCCCGGAAGATTCACAAGAACATCGGCGAGCTCATCAACGAGAACATCACGCCGCTGAAGAATTTCGCGGAGTATCTTGCGGCGAGCGAAATCGCGAGCGTCGAACGTCTGCGGCCCGGCGAGGGCCGCCTCGTCCGCAGCGGCCTGAAGAAGATCGCGGCGTGCCGCGACCGGAACGGGCATTTGCATCTGCATTCGGCAAGCTGCACCCATCTCGGCTGCGTCGTGCACTGGAATTCACTCGAGCAGTGTTGGGATTGCCCGTGTCACGGCTCGCAGTTCGCCCCTGATGGCACCGCGCTCAATGGCCCCGCAGTGTCACCGCTGGGCGAGGCCGACAAGCCCGCCAATCTTGAAGCCGCGGAGTGAGCTGTTACCCCTGAAGAAGTTGCGGCCAAGCCCTTATGGTCCCTGCCGCCGCTGCCGTGGCTCAGAGATGTGCTGTGTCCATGAGAGCACTGAGCACCGTGGTGCGGCCGCTCGAACGATATTTATTTCTGCTCCTGACCGCCGGGAACCGGCTTTTTGGGGCGCGCATCCGAGGGAATCGATGCATCCGGCGGAGGGCTTGTCACAATCTCGGGCCGGTCATCGGGCAGGTGACTTCTAAGTGTCTCCAGAACCAGAAAGAATTTCTCGGCTAGCATGAACCAAGCTCGTTGATGCGTTCATCTCGCTTTCGAGAACTGCGAGATTCCCTCTCGATACGATCACTAACTGTACGCGGCGCCAACTTAATTCGTCACGCCGCGCCCAATTGTGACAGTCCTCGTCGATACTTGCGCTTGAGATGTCACATGTGGACGATGATGCGTTGCGACGTAGCCTGACTATTCCTAGCGCGGCCGACCGGCTATATGCTCGTGATCTGTCATCGAACTGTCATGTTACCCTCAATGCTGAAGTCAGATTCAACACCGGCCCGGAAGACTCCGGGCGCGCCGGATGGGAATCATGCTCCGAAGGAGAACAAGCGAGCGCAAGTCATCGCCGGCTTCCTGAGGGAGCCCGCCGGAACAGGCGCGGAGCCGGGGATCGAAGGCGCTGTGAGTGATCCGGCGCCATCGCAAGAGATGACGCCTGATCTGGAGTCTGCTGAGCCGAGCGTTGGCGCGCGTCCCGCCGGCGAAATCGAGCTTAAGCTTCTCGTCGATCCCGATCGCATGGCGCATTTCAGCGCTGCGCCGGCTATCGCGGCGAACGCACGCAACAAGGGTACGCGAAAACGTCTCAAGTCCGTCTATTACGACACGCCCGAGCGGGAACTTCATCGCGCCGGCCTGAGTTTGCGTGTACGCCGGAGCGGCACGCGTTTTGTCCAAACCGTGAAGACCGACGCCGCGGACGATCCGCTACGTCGTGGTGAGTGGGAGGCGAGCGTGCCCTCGCTTGCGCCCGACCCCGCTTTGGCATTGCCGTTCATTCCGGAGAAGCTGCGCAGCCATCTCGGCGCACAGCCGCTGGAAGCGGTCTTCACGGCCGATATCCATCGGCACACGCGCATCGTCGATCTGCCGTCTGGCACGGTCGAGATAGCTTTCGACCAGGGCGAGCTGACGGCAGGCGGCAGGTCGCTGCCGGTGAGCGAGATCGAGCTGGAGCTCAAGAGCGGCAGCGCGAGCACGGTCTACGAGATTGCGTTGCGGCTTGCGGAGCACGGGGCGGTGAAGCCGTCCATCCGCAGCAAGTCCGCGCGCGGCTTCGACCTTGCCGCCGACAAGGCGCCGTCGGCGCGCCGGCCGCGCAAGCTTCGGCTCGATCCGTCCGTCACGCTCGATGAAGCCTTCTCGACCATCCTGCGCTCGTGCTTCCTTCATCTGCTGCAGTCCCTGCCGGCGGCCGAAGACGGCCGCAACCCGGAAGGCGTGCATCAGCTGCGCGTCTCGCTGCGCCGGCTGCGATCGGCACTCGACCTGATGCGATCGGTCGGCGCGCTGAGCAACCTCGATGCACTGCGGTCGGAAGCCAAATGGCTGGCGCAAGGCCTGTCCGCCGCGCGCGACTGGGACGTGTTCCAGCGTGACACCTTGCCGGCGATCGCAACAGCCTGTCCTTCGGTCGCGGGCTTCGATGTGCTGGGGCGGGTCGCAGCGCAGCGTCAGTCGGAGGCTTATCGCAGGGCCCACCTTGCGCTTGATGATCGCCGCTGCGCCCTGTTCCTGATCAGTCTCGGCGGCTGGATCGAGACGCGCGGCTGGCGCAACGACATCGCGTCCGAAGATCTCGGCCGGCTCGCCGAGCCCGCGGTCGATTTCGCACAGCGCGTTCTGTCGGAGCAGCACGCCAAGCTGCTCAAGCGCGGCCGCCGCTTCAAATCGCTTAACGTCGACGAGGTGCACCGGGTGCGGCTCGCGGCCAAGCGCTTGCGCTATCTCGGCGAGTTCCTGCTGCCGCTGTTTGCCGATCGCAAGTCCGCGCGAAAATTCGCGCGCAGGCTCGCCGGCTTGCAGGAGGAGCTCGGCGCATTCAACGACATGGCGGTGACGGCCTCATTGCTCGACGGGCTCGGTTCCGAAGATCGCGACAGCGCCATCGCGGCGGCCGCGATCGCAGGCTGGCAGGCGCGTGCATCGATCAGCGTGCACCGGTCCTTGCAGGACAGCTGGCGAGACTTCACCGCGGCGCGCGTGCCGTGGTCGTCGCAGGGCTGACCGCGCATCCCCAAAAAAGTTGCGGCCAGCCATTGGGGGATGGCTGGCCGCGCGCGAACCGGTCTGGGACGGGGAGGGGTGGGGATGTGACCGGGTCACGTAACCTGTTGTCTCGTTCCTACTAATCCTTCGCGCTGGCGGTGGAGACCGCCGGCTTGGTATCGCCCAGCGAGACCCAGACGTTGGGATCGCTCTGCGACTGGCGCTTGACGAAGCGGTAGCCGGTCTCCGTCCAGGCGACGACGTTCTCGTTCTGATTGTCGAGAACGAACTCACCCTTGTCGGTCTTCACCGTCAGCACCGCGTGGCCTTCGCCCTTCTTGTCGCGCACCACGGTGATGAGCAGGGCCTGGCGCGGCCAGCCGGCATCCATCAGCATCTTGCGCTTCAACAGCACATAGTCTTCACAGTCGCCGTAGCCGTCTGATGGCAGCGACCACTTCTCGATCACGCCCCAGTGCTCCTGGTCGGTCAAAGGCTTGACGGTCTCGTTGACCCACCGATTGACCTTGACGAGGTCGCGCCATGCGGCCTGCGACATCACGATGTCGCGCGGCTGCATCGGTGCGCTCTGGCACTGGGCAGCATTATCCGCGCAGAACTCGACCCAGCCGATCGGCGCACGCGTGGTGTCGCCGAGGCTCGCGTAGAGCAGACGGCCTTCGCCGGCCTGCGCTGCCGCGCTGATCCCGAAGAGCATGGCGACCAGCGCCAGCCTCTTCCCCTGTCCCCTGAACTCAAACATTGCGGCCCCCGTTTCTTGTTGGGACCACATTTCGCACGGAGCTTTTGAGTTGCCGCTAAGTCAGCCAAGTCAAGTCGAGACGAATACAAGTAAAAGGCGGCGCGAATTCGATCTATACTTGAAGCGAATTCGAATAAAATTCGATATGACTGCAATTGATTCAAATTTTATCGATTAACGCGGAAATGCTGGCAGAAGCGCTGTTTGCGCGCAGCTGCAACCCGCGCGTTAACCGCGGGCGGCATGCCGTAGGACATGAAAAAGGCGGCGTCCGCATCGCGGAGGCCGCCTTCAAGCCTGGAAATATGGAGGTTTTCGCGTCCTTGCGCTTTACCGCGCGGTAACGCTCTCTTCGAGTGTCTCGGCCGGCTGCTCGTGCATGAACTCCAGCGCGAAGCCGTCCTCGAGGTTTCGGACCACGCGGCCCTGGACCCGGCCGAGCAGAACGGTCGATTTCAGCGGCGGGCGGTTCTCGGCGGCGATCGCCGCGCCCGACAGCGAGAGGTCGATGATGCGGCAGGTCATCTTGGTGCCGTCCTCGAGCGTCAGCACCGCGATGGGGTTGCGCGGCACGATACGATCGTGGCGGCGGTCCTCCGGCAGATTGAGGATGTCGCGATTGGCGAGCCAGGTCAGCTGGGCCGCGAGCTTGTCGCGCTTCCTCGGCGTCGCCCCGATCGTCATGGCAAAGCCATTGTCGATGATGCGGGTGATCTTGCCCTCGACGCGGCCGATATGGTCGAGATAGGCGACGACGCGGTCGCCGACATTGCCGATGCCGGGGGCGAGCAAAGCGAGGCCGCCCGGCGACATGTTGATCACCTGGCAGGGGAATTCCCGGCGGTCCGGCAGCATGTAGCGGCCGAGCAGGTGCACCTTCACCCGCTGGAAGCGCCTGCGCTCCTCGGCGGCCGGAAGAAATTTTTTGTTCGCCAACGCCATTTCCAACACCCGACCCCCCGCCCGGGCGGAGTCCGGCACGACCCTAAGGTGCATAGGGTTAATGCCGCGTTAGGATCGGGCGCGGCGGATACGAACGGCAACAATGCGCTCGAAAAGCCACATCAGGGGCGGGCAGGCCGAGACCGGGCGACTGTGGCAGTCCCGATGACGACCAGGCCGCCCTCGCCGCCGCGAGGGGCACACAAGCGATGCCGCGAACCTGCGCGTTCCTCATGCCTTGCGGCGGGTCCAGCTTTCCTGGGGCTCGTCGGCCCATGTGGTATCAAGGCCAAGCATCGTGATCCAGGTCTCGGCCAGCTTGCCGCCCTCAATGCGATAGCTCTGCATTCCGGCACGGCTGCGCCTCTCGCCGATCGCGGGATCGGGCCATACGAATGCAAATCGGAACCACGCGCGGTCGATCGTGAAGGAATGATCATACACCACGACGCGGATTCCGGGCCGGTCTCGATGCACGGTCTGCAATTCCGCAGCATACTCGTCCCGGCTGACGGTCCGGTCGCCTCTCTCATCGTGACGGATATAATGCGATCCCACGCAGTCCGGGATCAGGTCAAATCGTCCGTCGTGCCAAACCTGCTCCCAACGATCGAATAGAGCGCGTATGCGATCAGTCATGGGCTCTCCGAAAGGAAATCGGTGCAACGCTGCGTGCTTCGCTGCAAGATTCCTGCCGGAATACGGAGTCTGCACTGTTGAGCGTGAAGGCGTGTAGTCCGCACGAGCAATGCGACTTGCGGGAGCGTCGGTCCCACATGTCGCTTTCGACTGGCTCGTCGAG
This sequence comes from Bradyrhizobium forestalis, assembly GCF_002795245.1. Taxonomy (GTDB): domain Bacteria; phylum Pseudomonadota; class Alphaproteobacteria; order Rhizobiales; family Xanthobacteraceae; genus Bradyrhizobium; species Bradyrhizobium forestalis. The sequence goes on from NZ_PGVG01000004.1 coordinate 268,018, forward strand.
CTATGGCGGACAAGTCGCCCCACGCGGGCCGCGAGATTATCCGCTACCATCGCCCTCATGGAACAGAACAGCCTCTACTATCGCCCAGATCTCTACGACTTGATGGCGCCGCGAGATGCGATCCTCGAACGCTTCTATGTCGAGACGGCGTGCGAGCGAGGCGGCTGCGTTCTCGATCTTGCATGCGGCAGCGGTCGCCTGACCGTTCCGCTGGCGCAATCCGGGCTTGAGGTCGTCGGAGCCGATCTGTCTTGCGCGATGCTCGAGCGTGCGCGGAATCATGCCAGAGCGAATGCGGTTGAACCGAGATTCATCCAGCTGGACATGCGCGATTTCGATCTCGGCGGGCGGACGTTCGACACCATCATCGTCGCCGTGAACTCGATCCTGCACCTGCATAGCCCCGACGACTCAGAGGCTTCTTCGGGTCGGTCGGCAGACACCTATCGCTGCAGGGCCGGCTGGTGTTCGACGCCTTCCTGCCCGATATCGCCATGCTCAACGCTGATCCCAACAAGCGCGAGTTGATCGGCACGGTGGTCCACGACGGCATTGGCGCGATCACCGTCGAGGAGCGCGCGCGATACGACCCGCTCACCCAGATCAGGCACGTGGATTGGTACTGGTCGACCGAGACGGAGAAGGACTTTTGGCAAGCCGCCTTGCCGATGCGCTGCATCTTCCCGCAGGAGATGCCGTTGCTCGTGGCCTCGGGCGGCCTGGGCCTCATCGCGCGCTTCGGTGATTTCGATCGCAGCCCGCTGGCGGCGGGAAGCATGCGGCAGATATGCGTCTGCGGTCTTTAGTCCTGTAGCCCGGATGAGCAAAGCGATATCCGGGGCCGCTGTTCCCGCATGTCGCTTTGCTCATCCGGGCTACGAACCCGATCCTACGCCAGTGCCTTGACGTAGACCGCATACGGCACGCCCAAGATATCCGGCGCCTCTCGCACCTTCGCAAATCCCATGCGCAGATACAGCGGCAGCGCGACCGTCATGATCGGTGTCGTGTGCAGCGCGATGACCGACGATTGGTCGCGCTCGGCGCGGCGAACGCATTCTTCCGTGAGTTGGCGGCCGATGCCCTTGCCGCGCGCGAGGGGATCGACCACCAGCATGCGGATGACCGGCCAGGCCGGATCGAAGAACGCAGGCTTCGGTTGCCGTGGGCCGATATAGGCGACAGCGCCGACGATCTGGCCGCCATTTTCGGCGACGATGATCTCGCCGGTCTTGGCAAGTTCCGGCATCTTCGCGACGTGAGTCATAAACAGCGGCCAGTCGGAATAGTGCTGCTCGAATTGGGCAAAAGCCGCCAGCGCGACACCCATGATCGCCTCGGCATCTGCTGGCTGATAGTCGCGTAGCATCAGGCTTTTCCTTGTAGCCCGGATGAGCGCAGCGATATCCGGGGCCGCTGGTCCCGCATATCGCGGAGCCTGTCATCGGGCGGCGCTTTGCGCCGACCCGTTGGCTCATGCGGGCTACGAGACACGCGCTTGGCATGGCCGCGCATCTCACATACGCTTCGCCTCAGCCCGCACCAGCAATCATAACAGACGGGCACGAGGAAACAGCCATGGAATCCATCCGCGTCTGCACCCACGCCGGGCCGGGATCAGAACCCGTCATCCGCACCGTGCCATGGCCGAAGGTCGGCCGCAAAGCTGCGCTGATCAAGGTCGGCGCCTGCGGGGTCTGCGGCACCGATTTGCACATCCTCAAAGGCCATTGGCCGAAGCCGCTGCCGTGGCCGTTCACGCTCGGCCACGAGCTCGGCGGCGTCATCGTCGAATGCGGTGACGAGTTCACCGAGGATTTCATGAGCAAGCCGCTCAAGGTTGGCTCGAAGGTGATGATCCCGCCCTTGATGCCGTGCGGGCGCTGCTACTACTGCATCCATTATCCGCAAGTAGCGAACAAATGCCTGACGCCGGTCTATTACGGCCGCTATCTCGGCTTCGACAAGGCGCCGCATCTGTGGGGTGGGTGGGCCGAGTATGTTTATGTCGATCTCGACATGCTGCCGGGCACCAAGATCTACAAGCTGCCCGATGACATGTCGCTGCGGCTGGGGGCGCTGTCCGAGCCGCTGACCTCCTGCATCCGCGCCTTCAACCGCGCGACCCGCGCCGGTGGTTTTTCCTGGGGCGACACCGTGGTGATCCAGGGCTCCGGCCCGATCGGCATTCTGGCGGTCGCGGCCGCAAAGGAGATGGGGGCAGGGCGCGTCATCTGCGTCGGCGCGCCGGAGGAGCCGCGGCTCAAGCTCGCGCGCGAATTCGGCGCGGAGGCGACTGTGAACATCGAGGAGCTGAAGTCACCGCAGGATCGCATCGATCGCGTGCGGAAAATCGTCGGCGGCTTCGGCGCCGATCTCGTGATGGATTGCTCGGGCCATCCCACGGCCGGCCCTGAAGGCATCGAGATGCTGCGCGACGGCGGCACCTATGTCGAGATGGGCCAGTTCACCGACGCCGGCTCGATCGACACGTCATGGCACCGCATCTGCACCAAGGACCTCAACGTGCTGGGATCCTGGGGCTTCACCGGCAATGATCTCCCGCTCGGCGTCGACATGCTCTACCGCACGCGTGACAAATATCCGTGGCTGAAGATGCAGACGATCTATCCGTTCACCGAAGAGGGCGTCGCGCAGGCGGTGAAGGACGCGATGGCGATGAAGACGGTGAAGTCGACCATCGTGCCGTGGCCGGAGCTGGTGGAGTGAGATTTTGTAGCCCGGATGAGCGAAGCGACATCTGGGACGTCTATAAAGGCTTTCCCGCATGTCGCTTCGCTCATGCGGGCTACGCGTCGGAGTTTGGATTGAGCGACGAAATGACCAACGATCAGACAACCGGCCCAAACCGGCGCTCGCCCTTCCGCGCCATCCGCGCAATCGACTACACCGTTGTCTTCGTGCGCGACATGGCCGCGATGCGGCGCTTCTATGAGGACGTCCTCGCCTTTCCGTTGCTGAGCGAGCTCTCGCCGAACTGGATCGAGTACGGCCTGGGCAGCAATACGCTGGCGCTGGCCCGTCCGAGCCGCACCGCCGCTGATGCACCGACGCCGGCGGGGAGCGCCGCGCTGCAATTGGCGTTCAAGGTCTCCGCGGACGAGGTCGATCAATGCGCCGGCGAACTCGTTCGACAAGGTGTGGCGCTGCTCTCGCCGCCGACGAACCAGTCCTTCGGCCACCGCACGCTGTTCTTCCGCGATCCCGACGGCAATCTGCTGGAGATCTATGCGGAGATCTGAGAAATTCTATTTGACGTATCCGGACAACATGGCGTGCGCCCATTCCGGGCGGTTGTTGGCGAGCGCACGCGCCGACGCGGCCTCCCAGTCGTATTCGAGGGCGAGGAGTTCGACTTGCCAGCCCTTCTGTCTTTTCGTGAGGACCGCATACCGGGCGTGAGGCGAGCGGTATTCCAGGTTCGCGGCAAAGGGAATGTCCGCGAACACCGGGCAACCAACGCTCCCCGGATTGAGAACCAGACATTCGCCGGGGCCCTGAATGACCGCCTGGCGGTGGCTATGACCACAGAGCACCACGCGGGCCGCAGGTTCACTCTTGAGACGCGTCGCTAGCACCTCGCGCCGTGCCGGCACAAAGCGGCCGTCGTCGAGCGATTCCTCGAGCAGGCACGTCGTATCGTCATCGGGCGTGCCATGGCAGGCCAGGATCCCATCGTCCAGCCATATCCGGGAAGGCAAGCTGTGGAGTGCACGACGCTGCTCCGCAGTCAATGCGTTGCGCGCAAACAGACCTGCCGGCGAGAGCTTGTCGTCCGGAAATTCCTCAATCCAGCGATCATGGTTTCCGCGCACGGTCGGCAATGACAGCGACTGGAGTGCTTCGAAGGTTTCTCTCGGCCACAACGGGCTGGTGACGCAATCGCCCAGATTGACCGTACGATCGACGCCGCGCGTCTTGATGTCGGCCAGCACGGCCTCCAAAGCGGCAAGATTGCCATGGATATCGGAAATGACTGCCAATCGCATCGTTGCGCTTCCCCAGATAATCAGACCTGAACGTGGCTCGGCTGTCGGCCGACCTCGTCGCACGTTAATCGAGGCGGCCGCAAAAATCCGCTGCAACCTTCAGGCGGGGTGCTCTCCACCAAGCCATGCAACATAGGCATGGTGATTTCCGGGCGCTTGGCGTAAAGAGCGCCCAGATCAAATCAGCGTGCGGCCGGGCCGTTTGCCGCGCACGCAGCTCAGGTCCGCAGGATCACCGTTCCGCGCCTGAATCAACCAAGGTTCTCCATCTCGTGTCTCTTCCGGCCCTGACCCCGCCGCTCGCCCGCGCTTTGGCCGAGCGGAACTATGATTCACTGACCCCCGTCCAGCTCGCGGTCCTCGCCCATGAGGCCACCGGCCGCGACCTCCTGGTGTCGGCCCAGACCGGCTCCGGCAAGACCGTCGCTTACGGATTGGCCATCGCCAAGAATCTTCTTGATGATGCCGAGCAGTTCGGAGCTGCGGCAGCGCCGCTCGCCTTGATCGTGGCGCCGACCCGCGAGCTCGCGCTTCAGGTTCAGCGCGAGCTGGCCTGGCTCTACGGACATGCGGGCGGGCGCGTCGTCTCCTGCGTTGGCGGCATGGATCCGCGCCGCGAGCAGCGCGAGCTGGCCGCCGGCGCCCACATCGTCGTCGGCACGCCCGGACGGCTGTGCGATCATCTGCGCCGCGGTCGCCTCGATATCTCCGAACTCGCCGCCGTCGTGCTCGACGAGGCCGACGAGATGCTCAATCTCGGCTTTCGCGAGGACATGGAATTCATCCTCGAGACCACGCCGGAGACGCGCCGCACCCTGCTGTTCTCGGCGACCTTTCCGCGCGGCATCGTCGCGCTTGCCAGGCAGTATCAGCGCGACGCCTTCCGGATCGAGGTCGCCGGTGACGAGGGTGGCCACGCCGATATCGAATACCGCGCGATCCGCATCGCGCCCGCCGACGTCGAGCATGCCGTCGTCAACGTCTTGCGCTTCTACGAGGCGCCGAGCGCGCTGGTGTTTTGCAGCACGCGCGATGCCGTCAGGCATTTGCAGGCCGCGCTTTTGGAACGCGGTTTCTCCGTGGTCGCGCTATCGGGCGAGTTGACGCAGAACGAACGCACCCTGGCGCTGCAATCGCTGCGGGACGGACGCGCCCGCGTCTGCGTCGCGACGGACGTTGCCGCCCGCGGCATCGATCTGCCGAGCCTCGACCTCGTCATTCATGCCGACCTGCCCAATGACGCCGAAGTCATGCAGCACCGCTCGGGCCGCCCCGGGCGCGCGGGCCGCAAGGGGACCAGCGTCCTTCTGGTGCCGCCGGCGCGGCGGCGGCGTGCCGAGTTGCTGCTCAATCTCTCTGGGATCGACGCGGCCTGGGGCATCGCGCCCCAGGCGGATGAAATCCGCAAGCTCGATCATGAGCGCATGAAGGACGTGCTGTTCACCGAGGAGACCGCTGCCGACGACCTCGCTCTCGCGCAGGCGCTATTGGCCGAGCGCTCGCCCGAGGACATCGCCGCCGCGCTGGCGCGCCTTTACCGTGCGCGGCTGCCGTCGCCCGAGGACATCATCGATCCCGGCGAGCGGACCGGCCGGCCACGCGACGAGCGCGGCCGCGACAGGTTTGAAGGCGGCGGCGATCGTCCGGCCAAGCCCCGATCGAAGTCGGGGAAAGCGTCGTCGAAGCACGGCATGGCGGAGGCCAGCGTCTGGTTCCGCGCCGCGATCGGGCGACGCAAGAATGCGGAGGCGCGCTGGGTGCTGCCGATGATCTGCCGCCGCGGCGGCATCGACAAGCGCGACATCGGCGCCATCAAGATCATGGACACCACCACCGAGTTCGAGATCTCCGAGCGGGTCGCCGAATCCTTTGCGGCGAAGATCAAGCGTCCGGACAAGGAAGACAGCATCCGCATCGAGCCGATGGCGGATGCTCCGCAGCGCCCGGCGCCGGCGGAGGAGCGGTCACACGCGCCGCGTCGCGAGAGGGACGATGGCGATCATCGCGAACGCCGCGACGATCGCCCGCGCGAAGCACGTGAGTTCAAGCCACGCGGCAAGCCGCCCGGCGAGCGCGCGCCGCGATTTGACGATGCGCCGTCCTTTGGAAAGAAAAAGAAGCATCGGGACAAGCAGGGCCGCGCGGAGCCCTCGGTCACCCCGTGGCCGGTGAAGGGCGCGCCGGGAAAGAAGTCGAAGAAGAAAAAGCATCGCGGCTGAGCCGCCGCTGTTCAGGACGGCAATGATGCCGCCGGATTGCACCGGCGGCATCATCTGAAAGGTCAGGTGTGAGTTCAGCGGCCGCCACCGCCGCCACCTCCGCCTCCGCCGCCACCGCCGCCGGCATCGCGCATCGACGAGCTATAGCGCGGGTCGGTCTGCTTCATGTAGGTCGGCGAGGTATCGAGATGGATGACGCTGGTGCGGCTTCTGCCCACATGCGGCGTTTCGACGACGATGCCGCAGCCTTCGAAGAAGGCGGTGTCGCAGCCATAGGTGCGGTACTGTGCCGCGTTGGCGCTGGTCGCGGTGAACGCGGCCGTCGCAACGCATGCAAGAAGAGCAACTTTCGACAATGTGAGTTTCATGGATCTTCTCCAGCCTCGGTTCGGCGAGACCGGAACGGCTCGCACATCCCTTCGACGGAGGCTGATCCAACCCGGTTCGAGACGGCGGTTTCACGCCCGCGTGAGCCGGGCAGTCGGGAAGGGACGTTACGTCGCAGCGAGGTCGCGCAGCATATAGGTCGCGCTTTCGCCATACGAGGCGAGCTTTGCACGCAGATCCGTATCCATCGTGGCGGCCCCAAAACCGAGGCGTTCCCACAGCGGCCGCGTGGCGTAGACCGAGACCAGCGCGAGCGTCGCGATGTGTGACGCGCGCGCCAGCTGCTCGATATCGGCAACATAATCGCGCGCAACGCCGCCGCGAAAACCGGGCAATACGGCGATGTCGTGCAGGTAGAGGCAATCCGCGCGATCGGGCAATTCTTGCAGGAAGCTGTTGAGCGGCGGAATCCGGTACTGCATCCAGGGATGCGTCAGTCCGTAGCCGACGATGCCTTCATCCGCGCCGAGCACGCGGCAGCCGTCCGGGTAGAGCCGCATCTTCTCCGCGAGCACCTCGGGGCGTTCAGGCAGCGCAGGATGGATGCCTGCTGCGATCGCGCTGATCGCAGGCAGGTCGGAGGTGCGCGCGGGACGCCAGTGCGTCTTGCTCATGTCGATCCGTCGTTCCGTCTCGGTTGGTCCATTTATGCCGCAGCGCTGCCGTGGCGTCATCTCGGATATTCCAGCTGCATCGCGACGAAGTCGGCCGTGCGCGTCCCGTAGCGCGCATCGATGGCGTCAAGCGTCTGGTCCAGCGCTCGCGCCGGCGGCAGGTCAACGGCGGCCGGCGGCGTCAGCTTTGCCGGCCAGTCGGCCGCGACCTCGTCCGGCAGGATGCGAAGACCGCCGCGACTGGTCCGCGCCTCTGCCGTGGCCGCGAAGGTGAGGGCTCGCGAGCGATAGGTGCGCGACCACGCATCGGCGACAAGCGCAAGCGACACCTCGTCGAAATCAGGCGTCAGCGCGATGCCGAGTTGCTCGCGGTTCCAGAATGCGAGCGTGTTGGCGATCGCCGTCAGCGCAAAGGGGCGCGTGAACCGGAACGCCTCGCTGCGGTGGCGCGCATCCCATTGCGCCAGACCGATGTCGCGGGCGACCGCCTCCGCCTTGGTGCGGCCGGCGATGACCTCGACCAGGGTCAGGGCCATCGGCATGGATGCGGTGATGCCGGTCGTCGTCGCAACGCCGCGGTCGACCACCAGCCTGCGATCCGCGACATAGCTGATCGCAGAATACTTTTGTAGGTCGCGCACGGAATACCAGTGCGTGGTGGCCCGCCGGCCGTCGAGCAGGCCGGTGTTGGCAACGACCTTTGCGCCGACGCAGACGCCGATGATGATCGCACCCTTGCTGGCCTGGCTCTTGATCCACTGTAACGCCACGGCATCGTCTTCGCGGCTCATCGCGGGCACGATCACGTAGTCGGCGCCGTCGGGATGGGCCGCATCGAACTCGGCGATGGTCGCGTGCGGCTGCACTTTCAGTGCGGGATAGAGCGCGACGGGTCCAGGCTGCGTCGCCAATGTGAGGACGTCGGCGACGTCAGCGCGCGCGAGGATGCCGTATGGCATCAGATAGTCGGTCGTCTCGCTCATGTCGTTGATGCCGACGATGGCGATCAGGGGACGTTTGCGCTTCGGCGGCTTCAGCGCCGCAAGCGTCGCATCGGCCTCGGCTTTGGATATCGCAGGCGCGGTTCCCGGAGCCGGCGCGCCGGGCAGCAGGAACAACCAGGTTGCGCCGATGACCGCCAGCAACGCCACGCAACCGACGCCACTCAACGCCAGAATGCGCCATGTCATGATGATGTCACCCGATCCCAATTGCTTCACGCGAGGCGGAAGCTAACTCTTGGCAACGAGATCAGGAATGACGCAGATCCGGCAAAAACGGCCATCCGCATGCGCGTTGATTTGCCCGCGCGGCGGTTCTTCTTGCGCGCGACGCCGCGCATCGGGCGGCGGAGATTATCTCAGCCCCTCATACACCATCAGCCCGCGTGCGACCTGCAATTTGCGGATGGCGCGCGGCAAGAGTTTCTCGGGTTGGTGCAGATAGCGCCAGGAGGTGAGGGTGAAGGCGGAAAGCATACCGCATTCGTCGTCGAACGGCGCGAGCACGCCTGTCACGCTCACCGGCGTGTGCGGGCGGGCGTTGAAGGGCAGCAGCAATAGCTCGAGATAGGCCTTGCTGCCGTCCTCGCGCGCGGCGGTGAGGCCGGCGATGGCGCCCAGCGTCTCGTCTGCGACGATGGTCGTGATCTCCTCGATCTCGCTTCGGCTCGCAGCATCGAACAGCGCCGCAAAGCTCTGGTCCTTGAGGTCACGCCCTGCCAGCGCGCAGACGCGCGTGCCGGCGACGCGGAACGGGAAGCCGAGATGGGGCTCGCAGGACAGCACGAAGATGTCGCCGAGCAGGCCGCGGACCGCGGCCGGATCGATGTCGGCCCTGTCAGGGGCCCGTGCAGTGCCGCGCTTCTTGTCCCAATATGCGAAGAACGCGCGGCTCGACGGATGTTTCATGACTGAACGCTCGCCCGGGGCGCAACCTCGAAGGGACAAACCTGTCCCGCTTCAGTGCACCCGCGATCCCTTCTGTTGTTGTGCAGGAGGGGATTTGCAGCGTCCATGCCGCAGCGGCGTTTTCGGGCCTGTTAAGGCGGTCTTTGCGTCATTAACGTTAAATTAACTATGCGCTTTGTGTCGGCCGCGCGCCTGCTATGGTGACCGCGGTCGCAAGCCTCGCCGCTTTCTCCAGGTTCTCGGCGGGGCCTGTACTTAGGGGCGTCAAACAGTTTGGTCACGGGCCGCGGGGAGGGGTGGGGATACACCTTATCTCTCCGGCCACCGGAAGACCGACATGGACAGGCAGGGCTTTCCCAGGGCCCTGCCTTTTCCTTTTCAGGGACCGTCTTCGTGCCCCGGACGCAGCGCAGCACGTCTTCAGTGATGCGCTGCAGAGCCGGGGCCCATGTTGCGAGCTCAATTCAAGAAGAGCTGGGTCCCGGCTCTGCGGTGCGTCACTTCGTGCCGCGCCTTGTCCGGGACACGAAGATCATGTGTCCCGGACGCAGTGCAGCGCCTCAGCGATGCACTGCAGAGCCGGGACCCAGTCAGCCAGCCAAAGCGCTCAGTTCGTCCGTCAGATCCCGCCAGTCCGAGTTGAGGTCCTCGATCAGCTTCAGCTTCCAGGCACGCCGCCAGCGCTTCAGCGAGTGCTCGCGAGCCCGTGCTTCGAGAATAGACTCATAGGTCTCGAAATAGACGAGCAGAGTGACCCCGTACTGTTTCGTGAACCCAGGCACCAGCTTGGCCTTGTGTGCGGCCATACGGCGAGCGAGATCGTTGGTGACACCGATATAGAGGGTGCCGTTTCGTTTGCTTGCGAGGATGTAGACGAAGAAGGCGGTGTGCATCGGCGAAGCCCGCATGTGGAACCACCTAAAATTGCACAATTCGGGTTTGCAGCCAATCTGGGTCCCGGCTCTGCGGCGGGTCACTTCATGCCGCGCCTTGTCCGGGACACGAGATCTTGGTGCCCCGGACGCAGCGCAGCACTTCTTCAGTGATGCGCTGCAGAGCCGGGGCCCATGTCGCTGCGGTCGGAATGACCGAGTGTTTACCGCTGCCTTTTCCTTTTGTGCACTTGCGCAGGGACGGTAAAGGCGACTATCTCCAGTCTCGTCGCTCCGATCGCGCCCGAAAGCGAAGCTGCCTTGGATTCCCCGCAAGATTCGTCACCGAACGTGCCGGCCGTCGTTGAGGAGGCTCCGCGCGAGCCGATCCTGACGCTGCCGGCGGCGCTGACCACCTATATCGCCCTGCTGGCGCTGATCCATCTGCGGGTGCTGCTGCCGCCGGAGCTCGAGAACTGGACCATCGACGTCTTCGGCTTCATCCCGAAGCGCTACGATTCCTCGCTGCTCAATCTGCAGATCCCGGGCGGGGCGGGGGCGAAGGTCTGGACTTTCGTCACCTATTCGCTGCTGCACGCCAATCTCACCCATCTCGGCTTCAACGTGCTGTGGCTGCTGCCGTTCGGCAGCGCGCTGGCGCGGCGTTTCGGCGCGGTCAGGTTCTTCGTCTTCCTGGCGGTGACGGCGGCGGCCGGCGCGCTCGCCCATCTCATCACCCACGAGCATGCGGTGGCGCCGATGATCGGCGCTTCGGCCTCGGTGTCGGGCGCGATGGCCGCCGCGATCCGCTTTGCCTTCGTCCGCGGCAGCTTCCTGTCGTTCAGCCGATCGGATGCCGATACCGCCGCGAAGGTTCCCGCGCTGCCGCTGTCGCGCGCGCTGCGTGACGGACGGGTGGTCGGCTTCCTCGCGGTGTGGTTCGGCGTCAACATCATCTTCGGCGTCGGCGCGATCGGCATCGATGCCGAAACCACCAGCGTCGCCTGGCAGGCGCATATCGGCGGCTTCTTCGCCGGCCTTCTGCTGTTCGCGCTGTTCGATCCCGTGCCGCGCGTGCGAAGCGATGCTGCGGATGCGTCATCACGGGACGTTTCCGACCGTGCTTGAAGCTGTGCTTGCGGCGCGGCCCGAATTCATCCATCATTCCCAAGAAGAATGTTGCGAAGCTGCAAGCCGCTAGCGGCGATGCTTCGCAAAGCGCGCGAGCGTGAAACCCGCGCCGAAACTGTTAGTTGAAGACTCGCGAACAAGTTCGGACCGCCACAAGGCGGACGGCTCCGATTCAGGGAGGCGACAATGACGGTACGTTCCATTCTCAACACCAAGGGCCACCAGATCGTGAGCGTCGAGCCAGACGTCAAGCTGGCTGCCGCGATCAAGCTGCTCGGTGAGAAGAAGATCGGCGCGGTGCTGGTGATGAACCAGAGCCGGCTCGAGGGCGTCCTGTCGGAGCGCGACATTGTGCGCGTGCTCGGCGAGCGCGGCGCTGGCGTGCTGGAGGCGCCAGTCTCGGAGGTGATGACCCGCAAGGTCGTGACCTGCAAGGAGACCGATACCGTGGCCGAGCTCATGGAGATGATGACATCGGGCAAGTTCCGCCATCTGCCCGTGATCGACAACGGCAAGGTGGTGGGCCTGATCTCGATCGGCGACGTCGTCAAGCGCCGGGTCGAGGAATACGAGGCCGAACAGGAAGCCCTGCGCGACTACATCAAGACCGCCTGACCGGCCTTACTCCGCGGCCTTACTCCGCGGCCTTGGGCGCGGCGCCCTCGGGCGGCGGCGCCAGCACGTGGATCGCTTCCTGGATCGAGTCCAACGCACGCTCTGTGGCGCGTACGCCGTGCGCGATCAGATCCTCGGCGCGGTGGAAGTCGAACCAGCCGAACTGCCCGACCCGGGGCGTGATCAGCATGTCGGGCGGATCGCCGGCGAGGCGGGCGCGGGTGATGCGGTCCTGCATGATGTTGAACGCATCGACCATCACCGAGGAGATGCCGGGCCGTCCGCCGCCGCCGAAGAACTCACGCTTCATGGTCCTCTCGGGCGAGAAGAGCCGCGGGAAGCGCCGCTTGGCGGTCGCTGTTTCCTCGGCCACCGGCGCGACCGGTGTGGGCATCGCGCCGTGCGAATAGATCGTCGTGGAATGGGTGAAGATGTCGCTGGAAAGGTTTGCCGCAATGACGATTTCGGCGCCGAGCGCGCGCGCGGCCGAGACCGGCACCGGATTGACCAGCGCGCCGTCGACCAGCCAGCGGTCGCCGATCAGCACGGGCGAGAAGATGCCGGGCAGGGCATAGGAGGCGCGCATCGCGTCGACCACGCGGCCGCGGGTCAGCCAGATCTCATGGCCGGTACGGACTTCGGTCGCGACGGTCGCGAACTTGACTGGCAGGTCTTCGATCAGGGTCTGGCCGATCGCCTCTTCCAGCCGGGTTGCCAGCTTCTCGCCGCCGATCAGGCCCGAGCCGTTGAGGCGGATGTCGAGATAGCCGAGGATGTTGCGCATGCCTTGCAGGCTGCGGCCCCATTCTTCGAACGTGTCGAGCTGGCCGGTCGCATAGGCCCCGCCGACCACGGCGCCAATTGACGTTCCGACCACGACATCGGGCACGATGCCGTTGCTGAGCAAGGTCTTCAGGATGCCGATATGGGCAAAGCCGCGCGCCGCGCCGCCGCCGAGCGCAAGGCCAATGACCGGCCGGCGGATGCTGCCGAGACCAACCTTCTCGCCGTTCGAGCCGTTCGCGCTCCGACCTTTCAAGATGTCCAGCACCGAAACTCTCCTACGCCGGGCCAGCCCCAACCAACCACCAGACTAGGGACCGTTCCTGACCTCCGCCATCTCAGGGGCGAAGCATGGTTTATGCTGCTTTGGGAAGCGCACAGGGCAGGAGTATGGCGATGGACGGTTGCTCCAGGGATAATCGCGCAGGCGTCAACCCGGTTCCAGGGAAGGAGGGGCCGCAAGCGAGGTCGTATTTCTTGGGGTTTTAGAGGCTTGAATTTGCCGCGTTTTCGGTGAAAAGCAGGGAACATGACACGCGGGGGTGACGGCATCATCGGATGGCGGCGCAGCGGCAGGCTGCTGCCGGCGCTGATCCTTGCCGCGTGTCTCGTGACCCCGGGCCAAAATGCTGCGCAGGCGCAGCTTTTCTCCGATCGCCCGCCGCCGGTGCCGCCGGCATCGGTGCCCGACCCCGGCAACGCCATCAATCTGGCACCGCCCTCCGGGCCGGGCGCGGGACCCCCAAGCCTGCCGCCGACGCTGATGCAGCCCGCTACGCCCAGCATGCCGCCGCCGGCTGTCACGACCGTGCCGCCGGCCGCGCCGCTGAATGCGGCTGTGCCCGGGCAGGGTGTGCTGTCGCTGACGGCGAAATACGGCAAGGACTCAGCCCCGATCACCAGCGGCCTGGTCTGGCGCGTGTTCGCCGACCGTCCCGACGAGAACGGCACCTTCAAGCTGATCCGTGAAGATCGCAGTGCCACGCCCAACATCGTGCTGCCGCCCGGCAACTACGTCGTCCACGTCGCCTTCGGCCTCGTCAGCGCGGTGCGCACCGTCAGCCTGAAGGCCGAGACCGACCGCGAATCCTTCGTGCTGCCGGCCGGCGGCCTGCGCATCGAGGGCCGGGTCGGCACCAGCCGCATTCCGCAGAACCAGATCTCGTTCGCGATCTACAAGGGCAGCCAGTTCGAATCCGGCGAGCGCGCCTCGCTGGTGCCCAACGTCTCCGCCGGCGACGTCGTGCTGATCCCGGAGGGCACCTACTACATCGTCTCCAACTATGGCGACGCCAATTCGGTGGTGCGTTCCGACATTCGCGTTCAGGCCGGCAAGCTCACCGACGTCACCATCACCCACCGCGCCGCCGTCATCACGCTCAAGCTGGTCAGCGACAGGGGCGGCGAGGCGCTCGCCAACACCGCCTGGTCGGTGCTGACCCCGGGCGGCGACGTCATCAAGGAATCGATCGGCGCCTTCCCGCGTGTCGTGCTGTCCGAAGGCGAATACCGCGCCATCGCCAAGAACGAGGGCAAGGTCTACGAGCGCGGTTTCAACGTCGTCAACGGCGTCGACGGCGAAGTCGAAGTGGTGGCGCGCTAAGGCCCGGGCGGCGGTGCTGCCCGCAGCGAGGCGCTCGGCACGACAATTCTCATCGCGCGCACGGGTGTACTTCTCCCAATACCGCCGCCTTTGGCATCGGTGCTGCCAGGCAACTGCTCTTGCCCACCAGCTCCTGTGTTCTGCCTTGAATACTGGCCAGCGCCACCGGTTGCCTCTTGGGGCCGGGAAACACCGGTGGCATCGGCTCATTCCAGAGGCGGCGCGCCTGCCCCCGCGACCGGTGGAAGATACGGATTTCCGATAATCAATCTTATTCTCTTTCCGTCCTGCTGCGCTATATGTCGGGCGTCCGTCTAACGGGGGAGGCCGGAGCAGGCGCATGCCTTGCGAGACCGGCACGGAGCAGGGGACCAGGCTCGTCGGCATGTTCGAAGTGATCCTCACCAGGCGCAAGCGGTTTGGCTGGCGATGGCAAGTGTGCGACCAGTCCGGCAAGATATTTGCCGATGGCTTCGAGCGCACCCGGCCGTCTGCCAAATATCAAGGCGAGCGCGCGTTGTTCTTCCTGTTGTCCCAAGCCCATTTGCGCAACCGCTCGGCGGCGTCCAGCGAGGACTAGCGGCGTTTATGGCTGCGTAGCCCAGGTGAGCGGAGCGATACCCGGGACAGCTCGTGCCGCGATCCCGGATGTCGCTTCGCACATCCGGGCTACAAGACCTTGCGTTGCCTGTCGGGCAAAACACGCCAGCGATGGGTCAATGCCTGCCGTCGAAAACATTCTCCTTTACCGAAATTCGGAAATAACGTATGTCTCGCCGCAACCCGGCCCAAGGAAGAGGGGCGTATCGCGATCGTCACGAACGCGGGTCGGGCGGCGGTGGACGTGAGTTGCACCGGCGCGAAAAGCTTCGCAGGGCGGGCGACCGTGAGCGAAGACCTCGTGCCAACGACAGGTGCGGTTCGCGTACGGCAAAATCGTGTGGTCCTGGCGCCCGGGGTCTGTGCGCCAAGTGTTGCGGTGATGTGGCGGCCCGACCGGGCACGTGCATCAGCCATCCGCAAGGCGACGGGGGCAATAGTGCATCGCTCTCCGAGGAGAGCACGACATAAGCCGTAAAACCACTGCGCAGGGAAGGCCGGATGCTTGGCTTCACCTGTATGCCGCTGTGCAAGATTCTTGTTGTCACCTTTCGCACAGTGGACCGTGGGTGCCCGGCCGGCACCAGGTCTTCCCTGCGCCCTCTTTCACTGGGGGTGAGGTCACGATGCAAAGCTCGGGCGAGATGAGCCGCGAGAATGCGATCCCATGCACCCATTCATCAACGCTTTCGTGCCCCGGACGCAGCGCAGCGTCTCTTTGACGATGCGCTGCAGAGCCGGGGCCCATGCAGCAGCGAGCGACGTAGCCTGCTGGGTCCCGGCTCTGAGCCGCAACGCTTGCGCGTTACGTCGCGTCCTGGACACGAGAGCACCGCCTTTGCACAACCGTCATAGTCTCTAACGCCCACTAACCAACACCTGACTTAAAACTGTCATAATCGCTGAATGGAACCCGCGCCTGCGCGCTTTTTACATGTCGTTAAGCGCGCCTGCATTGGATGCTCCGGGAAAGTGCGTTGGGGACTGCAATGACTGCCGCGAAGAAGATGCCGGGAAAACCGGCCGCCGAAATGTTCGACGACATCCCGGTGCTTCAGCGCAAATGGCGTGCGGCGTTGAAGCCGGGCGAGCGGCTGCCGCGCTACGAGGACGTGATGCTCGGCAGCCTCGGACGGCTCGCCGACCACATCGCGCTCTTGAAGAACGACGGTGTGCTCGAGCTGTCGCGCAGCGGACGTTACGTGCAGAAATGGCTCGGCGAGGAGCGCTGGGACATTCCCGTCGCCGAGCTGTCGCCGGACTGCGCCACGGCGCTGTCGGAAGCGGCGGGGAGCGCGCTTGCGACCGGACGGCCGCACCAGGCGAGCGCGCATTGCGTACGCGACGGCATGGTCAGGACCTATGACGTGCTGGCGCTGCCGACGTCCTCCCGCTGGGGCGCGACGCTGGTCGGCGCCTATGTCAACGAGCGCGGCGCGCAATACAATCTCCTCGACGCCATCTTTTCCTCGACCGACGACGCGGTGGTCTCCCTGGCGACGCTGCGCGATGCCGGCGGCAAGCCGTTCGATCTTCAGGTCGTGCATCACAACAGAAGCGCGGGCGAGTTGCTGAAGGTTGCGAGCGGAAGCCTGTTGTGGCGGCGGATCGGCGAGGGCAGCACGCTGCTGGCCTCGCCCGAGGTGATGGAATTCCTGCTCAAGGCCGTCTCGGGCGGCCGCGGCGAGCAGCTCGAGATCGAGAGCGAGGCCCGCTACCTCAGGCTCAGCGCCACCGCCTTCGCCGACGTGGTCTCGCTGACGATCTCCGATGTCACCGCATTGAAGCGGCGCGATGCCTCGTTCCGCCTGCTGTTCGACAACAACCCGATGCCGATGTGGGTGTTCGACGCAGAGACCAAGGAGTTCCTCAGCGTCAACGACGCCGCGGTCCAGCATTACGGCTACAGCCGCGCCACCTTCCTGCGCATGAAGCTGCACGAGATCTGGCCGGAGGACGAGTGGGACAGCCACGCCGAGGCGCTGGAGCGCGTCGGCGACGCCTATCACTCCTCGCGCAACTGGCGGCACTTACGCGCCGACGGCAGCGAGATCGAGGTGCTCACCTTCGGCCGCCGCGTCGCCTTCGACGATCGCGACGGCTACCTGGTGGCGGTGGTCGACATCACCGAGCGCCGCAAGGCCGAGGCCCGCATCGCCCATATGGCGCACCATGACGGGCTCACCGACCTGCCGAACCGCGAGCACTTCCAGGAGCGTCTGAAGCAGGCGCTGGGCCAGGCCGGGGGAAAGCGGGTCGGCGTGCTCTACATCGATCTCGACCTCTTCAAGAACATCAACGATTCCTTCGGTCATCCGGTCGGCGACCGCCTGCTGAAGCAGGTCGCCGAGCGCCTGACCATCGCGGTCCGCGGCGCCAATCTCGCGGCGCGGCTTGGTGGTGACGAGTTCGCCGTCATTTTGGCCGCCGACGTCTCGCCGAACGAGGCCAGCGCCTGCGCGAGCCTGCTGATCGACATGGTGAAGGCCCCTTATGATCTCGACGGACAGGAGATGGTGATCGGCGCCAGCATCGGCATCGCGCTGTCGCCGGGCGACGGCACGACGCCGGAAGAGTTGATGCGCAATGCCGACATGGCGCTGTATCGGGCGAAGTCCGAGGGCGGTGGCGTGCACCACTTCTTCGAGCGTGAGATGGACCTCCAGGCGCAGAGGCGCCGTGACATGGAGCTCGATCTGCGCCGCGCATTCGCCAATGGCGAGTTCGAGCTGCACTATCAGCCGCTGGTGTCGATCGCCTCCGACCGCATCTCCGGCTTCGAGTCGCTGCTGCGCTGGCGTCATCCGGACAAGGGCATGATCTCGCCGGCGGAGTTCATCCCTGTTGCCGAGGACATCGGCCTCATCATTCAGCTCGGCGAGTGGGTGCTGCGCGAAGCCTGCGCCGAGGCCGTCAAATGGCCTGTCGACGTCAAGGTCGCGGTCAATCTGTCGCCGGCGCAATTCCGCAGCCGCAACCTGGTTCAGGTCGTGATCTCGGCCCTGGCGCAGTCCGGCCTGTCGCCGAAGCGGCTCGAGCTCGAGATCACCGAATCGATCTTTCTGGCGGAGACCGATGCCAATCTCGCCATCCTGCATCAATTGCGCGAGCTCGGCGTCGGCATTTCCATGGACGATTTCGGCACCGGCTATTCCAGCCTGAGCTATCTCCGCAGCTTTCCCTTCGACAAGATCAAGATCGACCGTTCCTTCGTCAAGGATCTGGCGCAGCGGCCCGACTGCGGCGCGATCGTGCGCGCGATCTCCGGGCTCGGCCGCAGCCTCAACATCCCCACGACCGCCGAGGGCGTGGAAACCGAGGATCAGCTCGACTGGCTGCGTGCCGAAGGCTGCAACGAGGTGCAGGGATTTCTGTTCAGCGCCGCGCGGCCCGCGGCCGAGATCGGAAAGCTGCTCGCCGATTTCGGTCAGCGCACCTCACGGGCGGCGTAGTGCGGGCGGATAGCAGTCGTAGACCAGTGCCTTGAACGCGGGCGTGATGCGGCTGCGCTCGTTCTGGGTCTGTTGCATCATGAGGTAGACCATGTCGAGCTTGGGATCGACGCCGAAATAGGTGCCGCTCCCTGAATCCCATTTCAATTCGCCGAGCGAGCCCGGTGGCGGCGGTTTGGCGTTGCCGGGATCGGTCCGCACCGCAAGGCCGTAGCCATAGCCGAAGCCGTCGCCCGGGAAATAGAAATAGTCGCGTCCGACGCCGGAGCCCGGCCCGATGTGGTCGGTCGTCATGGCCTTGAACGCGGCCGGGCTGAGGTAGCGCCTGCCTGCGAACTCGCCGCCGTTGAGCAGCATCTGCGAGAAGCGCTGATAGTCGGTGATGGTCGAGAGCAGGCCGCCGCCGCCGGACTGCCATTCGGGATGATCGAGGCGCTCGCGCTCGCCGGCGAGCAGGATGAAATCGTTCGGCAGCGGCCGCGCCATCCGCGCCAGCTCGTCCTCCGTCGCGAGCACAAATTTGGTGCTGTTCATGCCGAGCGGGTCGAAGATGCGCTGTTTCAGGTACTGATACAGCGTCTGGCCCGAGATGATCTCGATGATGCTGCCGAGCACGTCGGTGGAATGGCCGTAGCGCCACAGCGTTCCCGGCTGCCGCGCCAGCGGCAGCCTGGCGATGCGATCGGCGAATTCCCTGTTGTTGAATTGGCCTTCGAAGATGTCGGCGGCCTTGTAGGCCTGCTCGACCCATTTGCCGCCGATATAATCGTAGCTGATGCCAGAGGTGTGCCGCAGCAGATCCTCGATGTTGACAGGACGGACCGGTGGCACGAGGTCAAGCTCCAGCTTGCCGTCCGGCTCGGTGACCTCGAGGCCCACCTTGGTCTTGGCAAAGAGCGGGATGTATTTCGACACGGGATCGGTGAGCGCAAGCTTGCCCTCGGCGATCAGCATCATCGCGCCAAGGCATGTGATCGGCTTGGTCATGGAGTGGATGGCGAAGATCGTGTCCGGCGTCATGGCGAGGCCGGTCCTGGTGTCGCGCACGCCGAAGCACTTCAGATAGACCGGCTTGCCGTGCTGCTGGACCAGGATCACCGCGCCCGGCAACCGGCCGCTTGCCACCTCGTTGTCGAAATACGCCGTGATGCGGTCGAGCCCCTCGGACGAGGGGGCGGGAATGTCGGCGGCGCGGCCTCGCGTCATTGCGCCGGCGAGCATCGCGGCTCCGAGCAGAAATTCACGCCGTCGCATCCGGGCTCCTCCCTCGGCGGGATCAAAGCCGCAAGATATTCAGAGCGTCAACACGACTTCGACTAAAAACGCGTCACAATTTCCGAAAGGAACGGTCGCGGACGGTCCTCGCTCGGTTTGGTCGGCGTGCCGATATGGACGAAGCCGGCGAGCTTCTCGTCCGGCTTGAGGCCGAGGCCGTCAAGCACGTCGCGGTCGAAGGCGAACCAGCCGGTCAGCCAGCAGGCGCCGTAGCCGAGCGCGGTGGCGGCCGTGACGATGTTCATGGCGCTGGCGCCCGCCGACAACTCCTGCTCGAACGCCGGCACCTTCGGATGCGGCCTGGTGAAGCTGACGATGCCGATCACCAATGGCGCGTCCATCAGGCGCTTGCGCTCGACCTCGACGTCGGCCGCCGGTGCGCCCGGATTCTTCCGGGCGAAGACCCTCGCGATGACCTCGCCGGCACGCTGGCGGCCGTCACCCTCGAAGACGATGAAGCGCCAGGGCGTGAGCTTGCCGTGATCGGGCACGCGCGCCCCGATGGTGAGGATCGTCTCGAGCTCGGCCGGCGAGGGGCCGGGGCCAGTCATCTCGCGCGGCTTGACCGAGCGGCGGGTCTTCAGGAGTTCGATGGCGTCGGGCACGGGGATATCCTCTTCGGCTGGTCGTCGGGCGTGCCATGCCGAGATAGGCATGCACGCCCGCAACCGGAAGCGAATTTAGATCGATTTCAGGGATCAGACGGCGCCCCGCGCCCGTCGGACATCCGGCGGAGTGGCCTCGTCGACCAGGGCGGCGATCGCCTCGGCGGTCGTCATCACCTTCTGGCCGTCGCTGCCGAGGCGGCGGACCGAGACCGAATGCGTCTCGGCCTCTTTCTTGCCGACCACGAGCAGCGCCGGGATCTTGGCCAGCGAATGCTCGCGGACCTTGTAGTTGATCTTTTCGTTGCGCAGGTCGATCTCGACCCGAAGCCCTGCGCGCCGCGCCTGCTCCAGCACCACCTTGGCGTATTCGTCGCCTTCCGAGGTGATGGTCGTGACCACCGCCTGCACCGGCGAGAGCCAGAGCGGGAAGTTGCCGGCATAGTGCTCGATCAGGATGCCGATATAGCGCTCCATCGAGCCGCAGATCGCGCGGTGCACCATCACGGGCGGCTTCTTGCCGCCGTCATGGTCGATGTAGAACGCGCCGAACCGCTCCGGCAGGTTGAAGTCGACCTGCGTGGTTCCGCACTGCCAGTCGCGGCCGATGGCATCGCGCAGAACATATTCGAACTTCGGCCCGTAGAAGGCGCCTTCGCCGGGGTTGATCTCGGTCTTGATGTGATTGTTCTGCGACTGGATCTCGCGCAGCACGGTCGCCATCACCCGTTCGGCGTGATCCCACATCGCATCCGTGCCGACGCGTTTATCCGGCCGGGTCGACAGCTTGACCGTGAGATCGCCGGTGAAGCCGAAGTCCGCGTAGGTCGACAGGATGAGATCGTTGATCTTCAGGCATTCATCGGCGAGTTGGTCCTCGGTGCAGAAGATGTGCGCGTCGTCCTGGGTGAAGCCGCGCACGCGCATCAGGCCGTGCATGGCGCCGGAGGGCTCGTAGCGGTGCACCACGCCGAACTCGGCGAGGCGCAAGGGAAGGTCGCGATAGCTCTTCAGGCCATGCTTGAAGATCTGGACGTGGCCCGGGCAGTTCATCGGCTTCAGCGCAAACCAGCGCTTGTCCTCGGCCTCGTCGCCGGCCGATTGCGCCGCGAACATGTTCTCGCGATACCAGCCCCAATGGCCCGAGGTCTCCCACAAGACCTTGTCGAGGATCTGCGGCGCGTTGACCTCGTTGTAGTCGCCGGAGAGGCGCCGGCGCATATAGGCGATCAGCTGCTGGAAGATGGTCCAGCCCTTCGGATGCCAGAACACGACGCCCGGACCTTCCTCCTGGAAGTGGAAGAGGTCGAGCTCGCGCCCGAGCTTGCGATGGTCGCGCTTCTCGGCTTCCTCGATCTGCTTGAGATAAGCGTCGAGGTCCTCCTGCTTGGCGAAGGCCGTGCCGTAGATGCGCGTCAGCATCGGGTTGTTGCTGTCGCCACGCCAATAGGCGCCGGCAACCTTCATCAGCTTGAAGGCGTTGCCGACCTTGCCGGTCGAGGTCATGTGCGGGCCGCGGCAGAGATCGAACCAGTCGCCCTGGTAGTAGATCTTGATCGGCTCGGTGCCGGGAATGGCGTCGACCAGCTCGACCTTGAAGGCCTCGCCCTTGTCGCGGAACACCTGCTTGGTCTTTTCGCGGTCCCAGACTTCCTTGGTGAAGGGTTTGTCGCGCGCGATGATCTCGCGCATCTTCTTCTCGATCGCGGCAAAGTCTTCCGGCGTGAACGGCTCGTTGCGGAAGAAGTCGTAGTAGAAGCCGTTCTCGATCACCGGACCGATGGTGACCTGGGTGCCCGGCCACAGCGTCTGCACGGCTTCGGCCAGCACGTGCGCGCAGTCGTGGCGGATCAATTCCAGCGCGCGCGGGTCGTCGCGATTGACCAGCTCGATCTTGGCGTCGGCGTCGATGGGATCGTTGAGATCGGCGAGTGCGCCGTCGAGCGCCATCGCAACCGTGCGCTTGGCCAGCGACGGCGAGATGCCCTTGGCGATGTCGAGGCCGGTGATGCCCTTGTCGAACTGGCGCTGAGCGCCGTCGGGGAAGGTGAGGGTGACTTTGGGAGCGGGGGTCACGGGCTTCAGATTGGAGAGGCTGTACTGGAAGCCGGACTCGGATTTGGGCTGGTCGGTCATTGCTTTCTCCTGAGGCTCACTCCTGCGAACGAGCGCAGGTAAGCGGGAACGAGCGATATATCAGGCGATTCGGCCTGCGCAATCCGGCATTTCCAAGAAAGTGGCGCGCAAAACCGGGGGCGCAGCCCCAACTATTTGGCGTTGTACCCTTTAACTCATCACAAGCCGCCGCTACATGCGTTTGCATGGAAAATGCCCCCGCCGCCGGCCGTTTCGCCCCCACCGCCCTGATGCTCGGCAATCTCGTCACCGGCTGCTCGGTGCTGGCGCCGGCCGGCATGCTGCCGGAATTGGCGACGGGGCTCGACGTCAGCATCCATGCGGCAGGGCTCCTCATCACTTTCGGTGCCGTCACGCTGTGCATCGGCTCGCCGCTGACGGCCTGGCTCACCAGCCGCATCGAACGGCGGACGCTGCTTGCGACGACGCTGGCGGTGCTCGCGCTTGGCAATCTCGCCTCGGCCTTCGCGCCCGACTACACGAGGCTCCTCGTCATCCGCTTGGGGATGCTCGCGGTCGGCGCGCTCTATACGCCGCAGGCGGCCGGCACGGCGGCGCTGATCGTGCCGGCGGGGCGGCGCGGCAGCACCATTGCGTACATTTTCCTCGGCTGGTCGTTGGCAGCCGCCGTCGGCCTGCCGCTGATCACCTTCATTGCCAGCCGCTATGGCTGGCGCGCGGCCTATGGCGGGATCGGCGCGCTGGGCTGCATCAGCTTCCTGCTGTTGCTGCTGCGTCTACCGGCGGGCCTGAAGGGTGCACCGGTGGATCTGAAGACATGGGCCGCGGTCGGCCGGAGCAGGACGATCCTGCTGCTGCTTGCGATCACGATGCTGCAAATGTCGGGACAGTTCGTCGTGTTCACCTATATGGGCCCGCTGCTCAACAAGCTCACCGGCGCCGGGCCCGATGCGATCGGCATGGTGTTCGCGCTTTACGGGGTCTGCGGCTTCCTTGGCGTTGTCATTGCGACCCGCATCGTCGACACCTCGGGGCCCTATCGCACCTCGTTGCTGTTCACCTGCCTGCTGCTTGCCGGGATGACCGGCTGGGCGCTCGGCGCCGGCTCGCTCGTCTGGATGGCGGGCGCGGTCGCGATCTGGGGCCTTGGCTTTGCCTCGACCAATTCGATGCAGCAGGTGCGGCTGGTCGCGGCCGCGCCGCCGCTGGCACCAGCCACCGTCGCCCTCAATACCTCCGTCCTCTATATCGGCCAGGCAATCGGCTCTGCCGTCGGCGGACTGCTGTTCGCCCGCGAGCTCCTGCATACACTGGGGTTCGTCGCAGTCGGTTTCGTCGTGCTGGCGCTGATCCTGGTGGTGCTGACCCGGCCCCGGCCGGCGGTTGCCGCCACGGCCTGAATCCCGCGCTTGGTGTAAGCAAGGTGCTTGGCAAACCGCGCGCGGGAGCGCTAGAAGGCCGGTCATGGGGACCAAAGAGAGTGGACTAAAATGAGGATGATTCTGGCGGTTGCCGCGGTGCTCTATTCAGCCTCCGCGTTTGCGCAAGCCGACAAGCCACCGATGGTGGGGGACAAGCCGCTGGTGCAGGTCAAGCCCAAGGGGACCAAAGAGGCTGCGGCCAAGCCGGCCGCGGCGGCGAAGGGCAAGCCGCAGTCGGTCGCCGTTCGGCTCCAGGCCTGCCTCGAGATCGATGATGGCACCAAGGATCGCCTCAACTGCTACGATGCCGTGATCCCGCCGGCGCCGAAGCCGAAGCCGGCGAAGGCCAAGGGCTACGCCGATTGCCGTTTCTTCAAGGAAGAGGATGAGCGGCTGGCCTGCTTCAACGGCTTTGCCGAGAGCATTCCGAAGCTGCCCAAGAACTAATATTCGTCAGGCCAAGGCTCAGTCGCCGATCGAGCTGAGCAATTTCGGCCTAGCGGCCCGATGTGGATGGATTGGTGGAGGCGACGCGCGTCAGCGCCAGCGCCGGCGTCGCCGACATCTTGACCAGCACGTCCTTGAGCGGATCCCGCGTCCAGGCGCGGGTCACATAATCGCGGTGGGTGATGCCATCGCCGGTCTCGACGAACGCCACACTGCCTGGACGGAGCGGCCCATCCATGTCCTCGGCGACGCTGATGCCCTTCTGCCTGAGCATGCTCATCAGCTCGCGGTCGCGCCGCGCCGTGTAGCGGGTGTAGGCGCTGACGAAGAAGCCGGAACGGTGGCTCTCGATCCAGGAGGCGAACTTGTCCATTTCGCCGTAGACCGCGTCGAGCAGCACCACACCGCGGACGCGGTCGCTGATGCCGCCGACCTCCAGGCTCCAGGCCGTCGGCAGGAAGCCCCCGCTGTAGCCGACGATCACGATCGGCATGTTGGCGAAAGCGCGCGCGCTGTCGGGATCGCCGGTGAGGCGGGCGAGATGGTCGGCCGATTCCGCCATGAAGCGCTTGAAGCCGCCCGGTTGCCAGAACTTGCCGGCGCTGGAATCGGCAGCATCGACGGCCATTTGGGGTGCAAGCAGGATGGCATTGGCGCCGGAATCGGTGATCTGTTTCGGCACCATCTGCCGGTCGCGGACGTCGCGCTCGAGCGTTGCGCCGTTGCCGTGGAAGAACACCACGATCACACCCGGCTTGCGCACGTCGAAATGCTCGGGCACGTGCACCAGCACGCGGCTGTCGCTGTAGGTCTCGTCCTGCCAGAACACGCGACCGGAATAGCTGCGGTGTCCGCGGCGGTCGCCCTTGGAAATGTTGAGGAAGGGCGCGTCAGAGGCGGGGTTGTTGCCGAAATAGGGGAAGGCCGACGACTTCATGCTAACGAGCGTCGTCAGGTCCTCGCGGGCGGGGCGCTTGTAGGGGACTTGCGGCTCGAGCGACGCCACCTTGTAGGGCGCTTGCTCCGGCGGTTGTTGCTGAATAGCGCGCTTAGGCGAGAAGTCCGACATCTGCCGTTGCAGGAAGCTTTCACTCGCCGAGGGAAAGCGCTCCCTGAACTGCGGGGCCGGAAAGCGGTCCTCGAATGTGTCGGCGCTGGCAACTTGTCGGATATTGGTCTTGGCGACGACCTGGACGTTCGCCTGGGAGTTCGCCGCCAGATCGGGCGCCTTGCCGCATTGAACCAGCGCCAGGGACAACGGCACCAAGCCTGAGATCAGACCGACCCGGAGCGCACGACCGTGCCGACCGGACGGTGTCCGATCGGCACGAAAGTCAGCTCTCAGTGTCAGAACGGCCCCGAACATCCACCCATGACCCCAAGCCACGACATCAAGTCCGTCGGCATGGTATTTAAGACAATTGAGCCGACTGGCGTTTAGGCGACGTTAAGCGTCCGGAGAAACTTCCCCACATCCGGAACGCTCAAAAGGACCATGCAATCGTGTCCTGATTGTGGGGAAGGGGAGTGGGAAATCCGGGCAAATCCAGCGTCATTGTCCAAAAGCATGCTTAGTCGGTGTTTTGGTACCTGCTGATCTTGCCTCATTTAGCCCTTGTTAACCCTGCTTGAATTGACTGGGCCAAACTGCACGATGGGCCCCACGAGGCGAGACGCCTGAGATTAAGGACCTCGATGACGGCATCAGATGCGGGAACCGCAACCTGGACTGGCCGGCTGACCGGGAGCGGGGCCGGGGTCTCCGTTCCGGTCGCGACCGCCATCGTTGTGGCCGACATGATCGGGGTCGGCGTCTTCACCAGCCTCGGCTTCCAGGTCAAGGACATCCCGTCCGGCTTCTCGATCCTGCTGCTCTGGACGGTCGGCGGCATCGTCGCGCTGTGTGGGGTGTTCGCGTACAGCGAATTGGGCGCGATGTTTCCGCGCTCGAGCGGCGAGTACAACTTCCTCGGCCGCACCTATCATCCGGCCTTCGGCTTCCTCGCCGGCTGGGTGTCGGCGACGGTCGGCTTTGCAGCGCCCGTCGCGCTCGCCGCGATGGCGTTCGGCGAATACGCCAAATCCGTCGTGCCCGATCCGCCGCCGATCCCGCTGGCCATCGGCGTGGTATGGCTGGTCTCGCTCGTGCAACTGACCGGCGTCAGGCACTCCTCGACCTTCCAGCTGATCTCGACCATCCTCAAGGTCATGCTGATCGTCGCCTTCCTGGTCGCCGGCTTCGTCATCGGCGTGCCGCAGCCGATCGCCTTCACGCCGCAGCCGGGCGACCTCGCGCACATCGTCAGCGCGCCGTTCGCGATCGGCCTCGTCTTCGTGATGTATTCGTTCTCGGGCTGGAATGCCGCGACCTATATCATCGGCGAGATGAACACGCCGCAGCAGAGCCTGCCGCGCGCGCTGCTCGCGGGCACGCTGATCGTGCTCGTGCTGTACGTCGCGCTCAACGCGGTGTTTCTCTATTCCACGCCGGTGAGTGCGCTTGCCGGCCAGCTCGACGTCGCCAGCGTCGCCGGCAGCGCCATTTTCGGCAACCTCGGCGGCCGGATCGTCGGCGCCATGATTTGCGTCGGCCTGATCTCCTCGATCAGTGCGATGATGTGGATCGGGCCGCGCGTGATGATGACCATGGGGGAGGACATTCCGGCCCTGCGCATGTTCTCGAAGCGATCGGTGAGCGGCGCGCCGGCCTATGCCGTTCTGTTCCAGCTCGCCGTCGCTAACCTGCTGTTGTTCACGCGCAGCTTCGAGGCGGTGCTCGACTTCATCCAGTTCGCGCTGTTGTTCTGCTCGTTCTTCACGGTCGCCGGCGTCATCAAGCTGCGCATCACCGATCCCGACCTGCCGCGGCCCTATCGCGCCTGGGGATACCCGTTCACGCCGCTCGTTTTCCTGCTCGTGACCGCGTTCATGATGTACTACCTCTTGACCGAGCGGCCGGTGCAGTCGCTCGCGGGGATGCTCGTCATGCTCTCGGGCCTGTTGATCTATGCTGTTTTCCGCAGGCGGCCGGTCGCCGCTGGCAATTCATCACACCGCGAATAAACATGTTTCGACCCATGAGAATTGCGGCCGTCGCCCTTGCCCTGCTGGCCGCGGCCGTCTCGTCCACGCATGCCGCGGACGTCACTTTCGACGACACCGCGCGCTTCCTTGCGGGTATGCAGCCTTCGGCGGACTCGCCGCTGGTGCCGCTCACCAAGGACCCGGGCTGGCAGCGTCACGCCAAATTCTTCGACGGCGCCTTCGCCCAGCTCGAGCAGCGGCAGCTCTCGAAGATCCGCAGCTGGGCCGACGTCAATCTCGCCGCGCCGCGGCCGACCATGTTCTACATGTTCAGCGGCCCGGATTTCCTCTACGCCAATGCCTTCTATTCCAAGGCCAGCACCTACGTGCTCGGCGCGCTGGAGCCGGTCGGTGCGGTGCCCGATCTGACGCGGCTGCCGCGCGGTTCGGTCGGCGCCGCGCTCTACAATGTCGAACGCTCGCTCGGCTCGATCCTGAGCTTCTCCTTCTTCATCACCAAGCAGATGAAGGTCGACCTGCACACCAACCAGGTCAACGGCACCTTGCCGATCCTCTATGTCTTCCTCGCCCGCTCCGGCAAGACCATCCGCAATGTCGAGATGGTCGCGCTCGACGACAAGGGTGGGGTGCATGTCGGCGACGACAATCCGGGGCGGAACGCGACGCGCGGCGTCCGCATCACCTTTGCGGGCAGCAATGGCGAAGCGCGCACGCTGTACTATTTCTCGACCGATCTCTCCAATTCCGGCGCGCGCGCGACGGGCTTCCTGAAGTTCTGCGAGACGCTCGGGCCCGGCAACAGCCTGCTCAAGAGCGCGTCCTATCTCTTGCACTCCGGCAATTTCACCGTTGTGCGAGACTGGTTGCTCGCCAACAGCGCCACCATCATCCAGGACGATTCCGGCATTCCGCTCGCGAACTACAATGCGCGGCAGTGGAGGTTCTTCCCGTTCGGCCGCTACCTCGGCCCGATCGACGAATTCCCCGGCCGCTACCAGCAGCGCTACGCCGAACTGTTCACGCGCGCTCAACCGATCGATTTCGGCGTCGGTTACCGCTGGCGGACGCATGAATCGAATTTGCTGCTGGCGGTGCAGGTGCCGGGCAGCGAGACCGCGCCGGAGGCGGAGGCCACGTCATCCGCCGAGCCGCCGCCAAAACCGCCGCGCCCGAAGCGGCTGCGGCCGCCGGAGCCGGTCCCGCCGTCACAGGGACGTTTTTTCTGGTTCCGCTAGGCTATTTGCAGAGATCGGGCGTCAAGAGGTCTGGGCCACGACGACCAGCACTTCGGCTTTCTGCCGGCCGAGGCTCCTGACCTCGTGCGGCGTCTCGCCTGAAAAATACAGGCAGTCCCCCTTTCCGAGGACGAGCTCTTCGCCATCGAGCTTGATCGCGATCTTGCCGTTGATGACGAACAGCAGCTCCTCACCCGCATGCGAGGCCCGCGTGGCGGCGTTGTGCGGCGGGCTCAGCAGAAATGGCTCCATCATCTTGCGGGTGCGACCGGTCGCCAACGGGACCACGCCAAACGTGTCCTGGAACAGCGGCACATTGCCATCCTGGCGGCGGAACAGCGTGTAGCGCGGCGCCGGCTCGGCGTTCGGGTCGAAGAAGTTCGCGACATTGACCTCGAGCGCGGCGGCCATCCGCAGCAGTGCGGCGAGGGAGGGGATCTTGAGATTGCGCTCGACCAGCGAGATGTAGCCGCGCGTGAGGTCGCTCTGTTTCGCAAGCTGGTCCAGCGTCAGGCCCTTGGCGATCCGCGCCTGGCGGATGTTGGCCCCGACCGCCGTGGCTTTGCTGACCTCAAGCACGCATGAATCTCCCGGACTGCTCAGGCCCGTTTTGCAACAGATGGCGCCGGACTGCCAGCCCGGCGGCCGGCAAGGCGCCGCGCAGGGTTGCCGCCAAGTGTATTCCAAAGGAAAACTTATGAGCGGAAATTTCAGGCAGAGGCGCGGATATTGTGAGCAAGTGAACCGGTATTTCGCGGAAATCCGCCGAATTTAGGCGCATTTTTGAGGCTTTGCCGCGATCGACGGCATTTGCTGCGTTCCGTGGCGTTGATTTCCAATAGTAAACATGATCGATTTTACCGCCGTGGCCGCCGATGGGCGTCACGGACCGAACCAACTGCTTTTCCCTGGCGCCGGTACCTTTTGGAGAGATCGATGACCGTAGCAGACGACGTAACCCTGAACGTAGCGCCGGACGAGGCGGCGAGCTTGCGGCGGATCGTGTGGTCAAGCGTGATCGGCACCGCGGTCGAATGGTATGACTTCCTCATCTATGGCACAGCGACCGCGCTGGTGTTCAACAAGGTCTTCTTCGCCGCCGGCAACCCCACGCTCGCCACCATTGCGGCCTTCGGCACCTATGCCGTCGGATTTCTGGCGCGGCCGCTCGGGGCTGCGATCTTTGGCCATTACGGCGACCGGGTCGGCCGCAAGGCGATGCTCGCGATCACGATCATGGTGATGGGCATCGGCACCTTCCTGATTGGCCTGCTTCCGACCTACCAGCAGATCGGTATCGCCGCGCCGGTGCTGCTGATCGGATTGCGCTTTCTCCAGGGTATCGGCCTCGGTGGCGAATGGGGCGGGGCCGTTCTGATGGTCGTGGAGAATTGCCCGACACACCGCCGCGGCCTGCTCGGCAGCATGGTGCAAGTCGGTAATCCCATCGGCAATCTCGCCGCGATCGGCATGTTCGCGCTGGTGGCGAGCCTGCCGGAGAGCGACTTCATGGCCTACGGCTGGCGCATCCCCTTCCTGATCTCGATCCTGCTGGTCGGCGTCGGTCTCTACATCCGCCTCAACATGGAAGAGACCGCCGCCTTCCGTCAGGTCCAGGCCAAGAAGGAAGTCGCAAGCCTGCCGCTGCTTGAGATCTTCAGGCATCACCGCCGGCCATTCTTCACCGCGGTCGGTCTGAAGATCTCTGAAATCGCCTATGCCAGCATCGGAGGTGTGTTCGTGATGTCCTACGCCACCGCCAATCTCGGCTTGCCGCGTGCGGTGGTGCTGAACGGGGCGTTCGCCGCATCGCTGGTCGCGCTGCTTGCCATCCCGCTGTTCGGCTGGCTGTCCGACCTCGTCGGCCGCAAGACGATGTTCTATGCGAGCTGCCTGTTCTCGGCGCTGTTTGCCTTCCCTCTGTTCTGGCTGCTCGACACCCGTGATCCGACCATCGTTGTATGCACCATCGTGGTCGCGATCACCTTCGGTCAGATGGTCATGTTCGGCATCGGCGCGCCCTGGTACTCCGAGCTGTTCACCGCGCGCCTGCGTTACAGCGGCGCTTCGCTCGGGTTCCAGGTCGGCGCCGCGCTGAGCGGCGGATTGACGCCGCTGATTGCAGCCTCTCTGATGGCATGGAGCGGCGGCGCAACCTGGCCGGTCTCGCTGCTGCTGATTGCCTGCGCTGCCATCACCGCGACCGCGACTACGTTCGCGCCGGAGATGGCGAACAAGGAACTGACCTGATTCCCGCGGCGCCGGTGCCGGCGGCGCCACTACTTCTGATAAGCTCATAAGGATGTGTCATGCTTGATACGATCAGCGCCAGTCCGGCGCAGAGCGCAGCACAGCTCGGCTGGACCGGCGTGGTGCGCTTCCTCCATCTCGCCCCGCGCGCGTTCCTGCCGATGCGCGCAGCTGAGACGCTCACCCTCGTCGCCGGTAAGGGGATCAAGGGCGACCGCTACATGATCGGCAAGGAAGAGGGGTTTTACTCGCACAAGCCCGAGGAGGGCCGGCAGGTCACCCTGTTCGAACTCGAGACGTTGGTTGCGCTGAAGCGCGACGCCGGGATCGAGCTCGGCCCAGAGGAGCATCGGCGTAACGTCACCGTGGAGGGCGTGCCGCTGAATCATCTCGTCGGCCGCCGCCTCTGGCTGGGCGAGACCCTGCTGGAAGCGACGCGGCTGTCGGTGCCGTGCCGGCATATCGAGGAGATTACCGGCAAGGCGATCTTCGACCCCTTGATCAATCGCTCCGGCCTCAACTGCAAGATTGTGCAAGGCGGCATCGTCAGGGTCGGCGACACCGTGCGGAATGCAGCATGAGCGCGCGCCCGATCACGACCGTCAAGACGATCGTTACCGGCATCGAGGAGGCGGGGGCAGGCATAAAACTATTCACGCTGGCCGATCCCGACCGGTGGGAATTGCCGCCGTTCAAGCCCGGCGCGCATATCGATCTGCATCTGCCGAACGGGCTGGTCCGCACCTATTCGCTGTGCAACGAGCCCGCGGACAACACGCGCTATGTCATCGCGGTCAAGCGCGAAGCGGATGGACGCGGCGGCTCGCGGGCGCTGCATGACGAAGTCGGCATTGGCGACGTCATCGGCGTGTCGTTGCCACGCGGCGGACTCGGGCCCCAAGCTCGCATCGCGCGCTACGTGTTGCTGGCTGGCGGCATCGGCGTGACGCCGTTCCTGTCCGTGGCGCGGCATCTCGAACGAACGCAGCAAGCCGACTTCATGCTGCATCTGATCGTGCGCGAAGAGGTGCCGCTCGCCGCGCATCTCGGCTCACTGGTCGACAAGGGGCGCATCATCGTGCATCGGACGTCTCGGGCCGGGCGGCCCGATCTCGCAACGCTCGTCGGAGAGGGCGGATCTGAGATCATGGTCGCCTGCTGCGGCCCGGAAAGCATGATCGACGATTTCGAGCGGGTGACCGCGGCGTGGCCCGCGGCGAGTGTCCATATCGAGCGGTTCACCGCACCACCACCGGTCATCGATCTCGACGCCAAACCGTTCACGCTGTCACTGGCGCGCTCGGGCGCCGAGATTCACGTGCGGGCCGGCCAGACCATGCTGGCTGCATTGCAGGAGGGAGGCATCGACATCGCCACCTCTTGCTGCGGCGGCATCTGTGGCGCCTGCAAAGTCGGATGGATCGAGGGCAAGCCGGTGCACCGCGACCGCATCCTGTCGCCTTACGAGCGCGAGCGCTATCTCATGGTTTGCGTGGCCGGCTCGGACGCCGAGCGGCTGGTGCTTGACCTCTAAGCTACCAATGCACGCTCTGGCTCGGCACGATGAACGTCGTCGTGCTCTGCGGCGTGGCAAGACTCGTCGCCAGATACCAACCTGCACCGACGGCGAGCGCCAGCAAGGCAATGGTGGCGAGGAGATCCATTGTTCTGGGGTCGAGGTGCCCCTTGGAACCGAGATTTGAACCAGGCTTGAAGTGAAAATGAGGGCTGATTTTCCAGCGCATTGTTGTTTCCTCCCGTGGGAGCATCAAAACAACGCGAGCGGAAAGTTCCGGTTCCGGTCAGGGCAGCGATGCACAAAGCACCGCGCCAACGTCAGGATGCATTGACCCCACGCCAGCGGCCGTAGCGCCAGGGCAGATACCAGCGTGCGCCTTGCGGCGCGGTGAGGGGCACGTTGTCGATGCCGGACGTGCCGAAGGGATTGCAGCGGAGCAGGCGCGCGAGCGTCATCCAGCCGCCGGCCCAAAGCCCGAACCGTTCGATTGCCTCATCGCCATAGACCGAGCAGGTCGGCAAATGCCGGCAGTTGTAACCGACCAGGGGCGACAGCGTATGCCGATACAGCCAGATCAGCGCGCGGCCGAACCTGCGCGGCAGCCGCAGCACACCGTCGGTAGAGCTGGAACAATGCTCGCAGGCTGAATGCTTCATGTGCGCTTTGCTGCGACGTTGATCGCGGTGTTGCACGGTTCCGGCGCAGGGAACCGTAAGCTGTTGTTTGCGCGCCATATTTTGCGTGCTTTTTGGGAGCAGTGCAGCAAGTAGCTGTGGACGAGCTGTATTCCCACGGATACCATTTTTGTGACGTCCATGTGTAGAAACATACGCCTGTATGATGGACTCAGAGAGCGCTACCGGGGATTGTTTTAGGGACCTTTGGGGCTTGGGGAAGGAACCAGATTGAGACTTCTGAACTCCCTTGATCTTCGCGGCTGGTTGCTAGTGGGAACCGCCGTTTGTGGAGTCGCGCTGGCTGGTGCCGTCGCGACATTCGGGTCGTCGGCCCGAGCCGGCGCTGCCCTCGAGGAGCGCAAGCTGCCGATGAAGTTCAGCTGGGTCGCCTGCGAGCCGAACTGCCGCGGCTGGATCAGCGCAGTCGGCATCATCACCGCCGATACGCCCAAGGAATTCGAAGAGTTTTCGCGTGGACGCCAGCTCGGCGGCGCGACCGTGGTGCTCGACTCCAGCGGCGGTTCCGTCAACGACGCGATCACGCTCGGCCGCCGCTTCCGCAATCTCGGGCTTTTGACCACGGTCGGCGTGACCCTCCGCAGCGGGCAGTCGGCTCGCCCGGCGGTCGCGCCGGAAGCCTATTGCGAATCCATGTGCGTGTTCCTGCTGCTGGCCGGCAAGAAGCGCTACGTGCCGGAAGCCGCTCATGTCCGCGTCCATCAGATCTGGATGGGTGACCGGGCCGATGATGCCAAGGCCGCGAGCTACAGCGCGCAGGATCTGATGATCGTGGAGCGCGACATCGGCCGCCTCGCCAAATACACCTTCGACATGGGCGGCGCCGGCGACTTGCTATCGCTTGCGCTCAGCGTTCCGCCCTGGGAAGAGCTGCACGAGCTCGACGTCGGCGAGCTCAAGCTCACCAACCTGGTCACGACCGATCTCGTGGCTGATGTGCTCCCGCATGTGGACATCTCAGCGCCGGCAATGGCGCAGCTTGCGCCGAAGACGCAAGCCAGGTTCGGCGCGGAACCGGAACAGCCGGCCAAGTCGACCAAGACGGCGGAGGCCCTGGTGCCGACCGGCAGCGCGGCAGCGCCGGCTACGGCGGCGCAGAAGTAACCTCTCAAAATCCTGGCAGTCATTCGACCTATGGTGCGCAATTGCGCACCTGAGAATCTCGATCGATCATCTCTAGGTTCCGGGTCCAATGCTGCGCATCGCCCCGGAATGACGGACGGAGAGAGATCAGCCCTGCGCTGCCGCCGGCTGCTCGGCCTTGGCCTCGATCTGGCCGATGGCATCAACCACGGCGTCGAAGGTTAGAAGCGTCGAGGCATGACGCGCCTTGTAGTCCCGGACCGGCTCGAGGAACTTGATCTCCTCCCATTTGCCTTCAGGAGGCGCGCCGTTCTCCTTCAGCATCTTGCGAACGGTTTCACGTAACTCACGGAGCTCGCTTGCAGTCGAGCCGACCACGTGACTTGCCATGATGGATGAAGAGGCCTGGCCCAAGGCGCACGCCTTCACGTCATGGGCGAAGTCGGTGACGGTGTCCCCGTTCATCTTGAGGTCGACCTTCACGGTCGAGCCGCATAGCTTGGAGTGGGCGGTGGCAGAGGCGTCGGGGTCCGACAACCGCCCGAGGCGCGGAATATTCCCGGCCAGTTCGATGATCCGCTTGTTGTAGATGTCGTTCAGCATGTGATGGAGTCCAGCACTTCCGCACCCGATCGGCCTTGGCGGGCGGCGTCCACGGTCCTATATAGGGGCGGAACCGGCGGAAAAATAGCCCAACGGAGCGGCCAGACCTACGCGGCCGACGTTAGTGGTGAGGATCTTTTCCACCGGCTTCAGTTGTTCTGTTCAGGCGTCCGGCGGCTTGGCCGCCCCGTCTGCCGGTGACACTCCGGCCGTTGAGGCCGTCGAACGGAGTCGATATGGACGCTGCAATCAAATCCATCCGCCCCAACAAGCCCTCTGACCGGCAGCCCGAGAGCCGTCCGGCCGAGCTTGATCCTGCCGAATTCCTGGAGGCCGCCGTCCGCGCCGACCAGCCGCGCCCCGCGCGCGCCGAGGCGGAAGCGGCGGTGAAGACGCTGCTCGCCTATATCGGCGAGAACCCCCGGCGCGAGGGCCTGCTCGACACGCCGCGCCGCGTCGTCGAGGCTTTCGACGAACTCTATCAAGGCTACCACCAGTGCCCGGCCGAGGTGCTCGACCGCACCTTCGGCGAGACCGCCGGCTACGACGATTTCGTGCTGGTGCGCGACATCGAGTTCACCTCGCAGTGCGAGCATCACATG
This sequence comes from Bradyrhizobium forestalis, assembly GCF_002795245.1. GTDB lineage: Bacteria > Pseudomonadota > Alphaproteobacteria > Rhizobiales > Xanthobacteraceae > Bradyrhizobium > Bradyrhizobium forestalis. The sequence continues at coordinate 303,091 of NZ_PGVG01000004.1, forward strand.
ATGCCGTTCTACGGCAAGGCGCACATCGCCTATACGCCGGTGGAACGCGTCGTCGGCTTGTCCAAGCTCGCGCGCCTGACCGACATCTTCGCCCGCAGGCTCCAGACCCAGGAGCACCTGACGGCGCAGATCGCCGCGGCCATCGACGAGATCCTCAAGCCCCGCGGCGTTGCGGTGCTGATCGAGGCCGAGCATACCTGCATGTCGGTGCGTGGCGTTGCCAAGCATGGCGCCTCCACCTTCACCAGCCGCTTCACCGGCATGTTCCGCGACAACCCCGCGGAGCAAGCCCGTTTCCTGTCCCTGGTGCGAGGCACGACGCGCTGACCTCGCGAAGAACTGGCGAGGTTTGTCGTGTCCGCTCACTCCCATGAGATCGAGGAAGGGCTGTCCTTCCAGCCGCGCTTTGACGCCGCCGGCCTCGTGACCTGCGTCGCGACCGACGTCGCCACCGGCGACGTGCTGATGGTCGCGCACATGAACGAGGAGGCGCTGCGCAAGACCATTGCGACCGGCGAAGCCTGGTACTTCAGCCGCTCGCGCAATGCCTTGTGGCGAAAAGGTGAGACCTCAGGTCAGACCCAGCGCGTCATCGAGATGCGCACCGATTGCGATCAGGATGCGGTCTGGATCCGCGTCGAGCAGATCGGCGCGGCCTGCCACACCGGCCGACGGTCGTGCTTCTATCGCAAGGTCGAGGCGGAGGGCGGGGGAGCGAAGCTGGTCTTCAGTGGGGCCGAGCGGCTGTTCGATCCGGACGCAGTCTACAAGAAATAGCCGGCTGTCATTCCGGGGAGTGCGAAGCACGAGCCCGGAATCCATCGCACGGCAACACGCGCGGTCGGAGGGATTTCGGGTTCATCGCTGCGCGATGCCCCGGAATGACGCGGAGAGTCAATTAACCCCGCATTAACCATACCTGTCCCACGGTGAGACGACGGGCGCTGAATTGCCGGCGCCGCTCAACGCCGCGCGGGGCGGGGCACTTCATCATGTCGATCGACAATTCCAGTGCCACGCAGACGGCCGGCCTCGATCCGTCGCGGGCGCGCGTCGCCGGTGCGATCAAGCAGGCCTCGAACATCTCCGGCGTCAGCTTCCAGTACATGCTGACCACCGCCAAGATGGAATCGGATTTCGATCCGACGGCGGGGGCCACCACCTCGTCCGCGCACGGGCTCTACCAGTTCATCGACCAGACCTGGCTCGGCACGGTGAAGGAGGCGGGCGCCCAGCTCGGTTATGGCAGCTACGCCGACGCCATCACCAGGACCTCGGCTGGCACCTACACCGTCGATGATCCCGTGATGAAGCGATCGATCATGAAGCTGCGCGATGACCCGGAGGCCGCATCTACCATGGCGGCGGCGCTGACGCAGTCGAATAGTTTCAAGCTCACCGGTCTGCTCGGCCGCAGGCCGAGCGACAGCGAGCTCTATATGGCGCATTTCATGGGCGTCGGCGGCGCCGCAAAACTCATCGCCAATGCCGAGGACAATCCGCAAGCCGTCGGCGCGCGGCTGTTTCCCAACGCGGCTGCCGCCAACCGCTCGATCTTCTACGCCAAGGACGGCCGCGCCCGCAGCGTCTCAGAGGTCTATTCGGTGCTCGACGCACGCTACGCCAGCGCGGCCAATTCGAAAGTCACCCGCAGCGCGATGGCGATGTATGGCGGCACGCCGTCGACCACTGAGGTCGCCAGCGCCAACGGCGTGCAGCCCGCTGTGCCTGTCATCGACAACGCCGCCTATCTCCAGACCTTCCCGAACACGCGCGCCGTGACGCCCGTCAATGCGACCTCGCCAACGGTCGTCGCGGACAATGCGCCGAGCACGCCGGTGTTTCGTTCGATCTATCAGCCCGGCGATGCCACGCAGCCGGTCTCGACCACGGTGCAGAAATTATGGGGCAACAATGCCTCGCTCACCTCGGTCGCATCGGCGACGCCGGACGTGCGGCCGCCGCAGCCGCTCGATCTCTTCAGCGATCGCAGCGGCACGTTCAGCAGCTAATTCTGAAGCCGTGTCCCGGACAAGGCGCGTCGCGCAAGCGACGGGCCGCAGAGCCGGGACCCAGGCCACGCGCACCACTCGCTCAGATTCTGGACCCCGGCTCAGCAGCGCATCGCTGGCGCGCTGCGCCGCGTCCGGGGCACGCGCGGAAGGAGTCTTTGTTCCCTTAACAAAACGTCAATAAAACCAGCCAGTTATGGTGAACGCTTTGTTAAGCGTCGTGGTTTATTTTGTGTTGCAGGTGACGAGCCGTCATCGTTTTTCGTTTGTTGTGTAAGCCGGAAGCAGCATGATTGTTCGGCAGTTCATTCATTGGATCAGGACGGCGCCCGCCGGCGAGCGGGCCGAGGCCACAAGGGCGTTGGCCCGGGCCTGGCTGATCTCAGACCTTTCTGCGGACGACCGCATCGCCGCCGAAGGCGCGCTTCTGATGCTGCTCGACGATCCCTCGCCGCTGGTGCGGCAGGCGATGGCTGAAGCTTTTGCCCGCAGCCTTGATGCGCCGGCCGCGATCGTGCGGGCGCTGTCGACAGATCAGCCGACCGTCGCGCTGCCGCTGCTCGAGCATTCTCCGCTGCTGATTGACGCCGATCTCGTCGACATCGTCGCGACCGGCAACGAGGAGGTGCAATGCGCCGTTGCCCGCCGCATCGCATTGCCGGTATCGGTCTGCGCCGCGATCGCCGAAGTCGGCTGCGCGGCTGCCGCGCTCGAGCTGATCGAAAATCCCCACGCCGAGCTGGCCCCGTTCTCCTGGGACCGCATCGTCGAGCGTCACGGCCATCTCGCAGCGATCCGCGAGGCGATGCTGGTGCTGGAGGATCTGCCGGCCGCAACGCGTGCCGCGCTGGTGGCAAAGCTCTCGGAGACACTGGCGCAATTCGTCGTGGCGCGGAACTGGCTGAGCGCCGACCGCGCGGATCGCATCACCATCGAGGCGCGTGACCGCTCCACCATGAACATCGCGGCGCGCTCGCGCGGCGAGGACATGCAAGGCCTGGTCCGGCATTTGCGCATCACCGGCCAGCTCACCGCGGGCCTGATCCTGCGTGCACTGCTATCGGGCAATCTCGATGTGTTCGACGCGGCCCTCGCCGAACTGGCCGATCTGCCGCTGGCACGCGTCTCGGCGCTGCTGCACGACCGCGGCGGCAATAGCCTGCACGCGCTGCTCCGCCGCGCCGGGTTGCCCGAGGCGACGTTTGCTGCATTCCAGGTCGCACTCGAGGCCTGCCACGAGCAAGGCTTCGTCGATAGTGACGACGGCGCGGTGCGGCTGCGCCGGCGTATGGTCGAGCGCGTGCTCACGCATTGCGAGACCGACCGGGGCGCCACCGAGCCGCTGATGGTCCTGCTGCGCCGCTTCGCCACCGAATCCGCGCGTGAAGAGGCACGGCTGTTCTGCGACGAGCTCGTCGCGGATGATGCGATCGATCCGGTCTATGATGATCTGATTGCGGCGTAGCCGGCCCCGCATGCTCCGTCATTGCGAGCGCAGCGAAGCAATCCAGACTGCCGCCGCGGAGGGATTCTGGATTGCTTCGCTGCGCTCGCAATGACGAGAGGAGAATTACTCCACCGGCGCGATGCTCGGGGCCAGGATCACCTCGAGATGCTCGGGGCGGTCGCGGTTGACGTGGGCGAGATAATCGTCGGCGACCTTGCGCAGGCGATGGCTGAGCTCGGCTGAAACGCTGATCCTGTCGAGCCTGGTGTTCTCGTGCACGATGGCGAGAATGGCATTGATGTGGTGCGTGAACAGCTCGGCCGGCACCTTTTCCAGATCAGGTGCGTGCTCGATGATGCGGCACAGGCTCTCGGCGATGCCCGCTGCCGAAGGAAAGCCGAAAGTCGCCGCATCGCCCTTGATGTCGTGCGCGGCGTGGAACAGCTCGTCGCGCAGCTCCTTCGTGAAGCCATCCTTCTGCACGGCAGTCCAGGCGGCGGACAGTCTGTGGACCTCGATCGTCATCCAGTCCTTGAACTCACTGGCGAGGCCCGCGAGCGCCTGTTCGGCGCGGCCCACCGGATCGTCCATGTCCTTTTCCTCGACGCGGCGCAGGACCTTGCGCAGCGGGTTGGGCTGCGTGATGATTTGATGCGTGGCGAAGGCCTTGACCTCGATGTCCTTTGCGCTGTTCTTCGCCATGATTCCTGCCTCGTCTGAAGGACGTTGCGCTAGATGGTGGAGCGGGCCTTGTCGAGCAGCGAGGGCTGCTGCAGCACCTCGTGCTTTTCGCCGACGCGGCGCTCGGGGCCCATATAGGCGGAGTTGGTGTTGCGGCGCCGGTCCGGACCGAAATAGGTCTTGGTCTTGATGAAGGGGCGGGGATTGGCGACGACGTTGAGGATGCGCTGGTAGAGCCCCTTGGCCGAGATCGGCTTGGCCAGGAATTCGGTGACGCCGGCATCGCGCGCCACCGTGACGCGGCGCTTCTCGGAATGACCGGTCAGCATGATGATCGGCGCGTAAGGATTGCCCTTTGACTCCGGCTGCCGGATCATCTGCGCGAGCTCGAGCCCGTCGAAGATCGGCATGGCCCAGTCAGTGATGACGATATCGGGCACGTAATGGCTGTACATTTCCAGCGCGGTGGCGCCGTCCTCGGCTTCATAGACCTCGCGCGCGCCGAAGGAATGCAGCAGCGTCCGCAGGATGCGGCGCATGTGCGGATTGTCGTCGCAGACGAGGAAGCGCAGCTTGTTGAAGTCGATGCGGAACATGACGCCCTGGCCAAAGCGGTCAACCTTCGTTAACCATATCGTGCCGGGGGTTAACGAAGGGTTGCGACCGGGGCTCGGGAGGCGTTGCGGGGCAGGCGGCTCAGTAGCCGAACTGCTCGCGCAAAATGCGCTCTTCCAGGCTATGGCCGGGGTCGAACAGCATCCGCATCGCGATGGTCTTGTCGGAGAGCACCTCGACGCGGCGGACGTCGCGCACCTCGTCGTGGTCGGCGACGGCTGCCACCGGCCGCTTGTCGCCCTCCAGCACCTCGATCACGACATAGGCCGTGTTGGGCAGCAGCGCGCCGCGCCAGCGGCGCGGGCGGAAGGCGCTGATCGGCGTCAGCGCCAGCAGGGCGGCGTTGATCGGCAGGATCGGCCCTTGGGCGGAGAGGTTGTAGGCGGTCGAGCCGGCCGGCGTCGCCACCATGATGCCGTCCGCGATCAGCTCGGACATGCGCTCGCGCTCGTCGATCAGGATGCGCAGCCGCGCCGCCTGGTAGGTCTGCCGGAACAGGGCGACCTCGTTGATGGCGTGGTGCAGATGGACGCGGTCATTGACGTCGGTCGCGCGCATCAGGAGCGGATTGATCTCGGATTCGTGGGCCGCCTCGAGCCGCGCACGCAGATCGTGCGTTGAATACTCATTCATCAGGAAGCCGACGGTGCCGCGATGCATGCCGTAGATCGGCTTTCCCGAGTGCATGTTCTGATGCAGCGTCTGGAGCATCAATCCGTCGCCGCCGAGCGCGACGACGACGTCGGCCTCCTTGGGGTCGCAATTGCCATAGTCCCTGGTGAGCTGGCCGAAGGCGACCTGCGCCTCGTTGCTCGGGCTGGCGACGAAGGCGATCCGGTCGTATCGCGAGGGCTTGGTCATGGCTTCTCGGCAGGGCCGCCTTGCTGGAGAAAAGTTCCGCCGGGCTCGTCTATACGACCTAAGCCTCCATTGTCGAGGAGGTCCGTCCTCCAAAGCTAACGGCGACTGTCGGACGGATTTAAGCACAGAACCGGGCGATTTGAACCTGGTCGGCCGCTCCAGGTCCCGCCAGACCAATGATCCCCCAAACCGTCGCAATTTCGCGCTAACCTTTCCGTCCTCACCGGCTGTCACAGCCGGACAGGGAGAGCGATCATGGTCACGAATTTGCCGGTGCTCCGCCGCGCGAGCCTGGTGCTTGCGGTCTCGGCTTTCGCGCTCGCGGGCCTTGCGCGCGCGGATGATCCGCCGCAGCCGCGCTCCGAGGCGGCATCGCCGGCCGGACAGAAGGGCGGGCGCGGCGGTGGCGCGCAAAGCGCGACGCAGGCCTCCCCATCGGCGGCCGAGCCGCGCCGTCTGCCGCCGGACTCGACCACGAAGCAGACGCTCGATCTGCCCGGCCGGACCCTCAACTTCGCCGCGACCGCCGGTTCGATCCGCGTATTCGATGGCAAGGGCGAGCCGCTGGCCGACATCGCCGTCACCTCCTATGAGCTCGACGGTGCCGATCGCGCGACGCGCCCCGTGACGTTCCTTTTCAACGGCGGGCCGGGCGCGTCCTCGGCCTGGCTCCAGTTCGGCGCGGCCGGTCCGTGGCGGCTGCCGCTCGATGGCGAGGCCCTGTCACCCTCGGCCTCGCCCGAGGTGAAGCCGAACGCGGAGACCTGGCTCGACTTCACCGATCTCGTCTTCATCGATCCTGTTAGCACCGGCTACAGCCGCTTCGTCGCGAGCGGCGAGGACGCGCGCAAATCCTTCTACTCCGTCGACGGCGACGTCAATTCGATCGCACTCGTGATCCGACGCTGGCTCGAAAAGCACGACCGGCTGACCTCGCCGAAATACGTCGCCGGCGAGAGCTATGGCGGCATTCGCGGACCGAAGGTCGTGCGCCAGTTGCAGCTTCAGCACGGTATCGGCGTCAGGGGACTGATCATGGTGTCGCCGCTCTTGGATTTCCGCGAGTTCACCGGCACGAGCCTCCTGCAATATGTCGCGACGCTGCCGAGCTATGTCGCGGTGGCGCGCGAACCCAAGGGACCGGTCAAGCGCGCCGATCTCGCCGACGTCGAGGCTTACGCGCGCGGCGAATTCCTGACCGATCTCGTCAAGGGCGAGGCGGACAAGGAGGCGACCAATCGTCTTGCCGACAAGGTCGCCGAGCTCACCGGCATCGATCGGGCGGTCAGCCGCAGGCTCGCCGGGCGCTTCGATGTCGGTGAATTCCGCCGCGAGTTCGACCGCAAGAACGGCAAGGTGACGGGACGCTACGATGCCTCTGTGCGCGGCTTCGATCCCTATCCGGATTCCAGCAGCTCGCGCTTCGGCGATCCCTCCGGCGATGCGCTGCAGGCGCCGCTGACGAGTGCCGCGGTCGACGTCCTGACGCGCAAGCTCAACTGGCGGCCCGACGGCTCCTATGAAGTCCTGAACGGCGCCGTCGAAGGGCATTGGGATTTCGGCCGTGGCATCAACCCGCCGCAATCGGTCTCCGAGCTGCGCCAGATCCTCGCCACCGATGCCAAGCTGAACGTGCTGGTCGGGCACGGCCTGTTCGATCTCGCCACGCCCTATTTCGGAACGAAGCGGGTGCTCGACCAGCTGCCGGCCTTCGTGACGCAGCGCGTGAAGTTCGTCGTCTATCCCGGCGGCCACATGTTCTATTCGCGCGACGGATCGCGGCAAGCATTCCGGAGCGAGGTCGAGGCGCTGATCAGGGAGTAGGGCGACGCTTGCGCGGCGGATATCTCCGCGCGATCTCGCGCGCGACGACTTTGGCCGACTTCACGTTCGCGCCGGCGATCCAGATGTCGCTGATCTTGCCGCGCTTGTCACGGATCCGGCGCACCGGCTCGCCATGGCTGGAATAGCCGGCAGCCCAGGCGAGCTTGCCCGTGTCGCGGCCGGTGACTTCGATCTCGGCGGCATCCATGAACGGATTGTTGAACTGCGGATTGGCGACGAGCACGCGGTTGCCTGCGGGGACGAGATCGGTCGCGCCCCAGATCGTCCACCATCGGCCGGTCCAGTCGCGCACGCGCCGGTCGGGCGCGCCGCGGGTCTGGAAGACGCGCAGGATCTGCATCGCGCCATCCATCCAGAACGGGGCCGCGCCGTCGATCGAGTTGCTGAGGATGCTGATCGAAAGCTCGCAAGCGGGAATGGCGCAGGTCCGGGAGATGTAGCCCTGGAAACCGCCGCCATGGCCGAACCAGTCCCAGCCGTCGGTCTTGCCGGCATTGACGCCCAAGCCATAATAGGCCTCGAAGCTCTGCGGGATGCGCCAATGGTTTCGCGTCATCTCGCGGCGGCTCGCGACCGACAGCACGCTCTTCTTCGCGTTAGGTGCCAGCTGCGCGAAGAAGCGGGCAGTGTCGGCGGCGGTGGCGACGAAGCCTGCGGCGGATGCCATCGCATGTGCTGGATTGTCGCCAGGGATCACGCCGCGCTCGCCCAGCGGCACTTTGCGCGTATGACCGCACGCGAACGGCGTGCCCTTGGCAAGCGGTGCATTCGGCTCGGTTTCGCGCAAGCCCGCAGGTTCGATGATCTCGCGCTTGATCCAGACCGGGTAGGGCTCCTTGGTCACGGCCTCGATCACGAGGCCGAGCAGGCCGAAGCCGTGATTTGAATATTTGAAGCGGGTGCCGGGCTCGATTGCGGTGGCCAGCTTCAATTCCGCGAGCAGCTCGTTGGCGTCGAGATAGGGGCGGCTGTCGATGAACTGGCCGGAATCGGCGCCATCGCGCGTCAGCCCCGCGCTGTGCGACAGCACTTGCGCGATCGTGGTCTCGGCGACGTGCGGATGCAGGCCGCCGACATATTGGCCGACGGTGTCGTCGAGCCGGATCTTGCGCTGCTCGCGCAGCTTCATGATGCCGGCCGAGGTGAAGCTCTTGGAGTGCGAGGCGATGCGGCAGCGGTGGCGCGGGGTGAGCTTCTCGCCGGTGTCGAGATTGGCGAGGCCGAACGCATGCTCGGCGACGATTTCGCCGCGATGGGCGAAGGCCACGATGACGCCCGGCTGCTGGATTGTCGTCAATTGGAATTCGATCCAGGAGCCGATGTAGTCGATCGCGGATCGCAGCCACATGTCCATTGCGCTACCGGTTTGCGAGGGAGGATTGGTGCGCAAGGCTAGCCGAAAATGCAGAACGGGCACAACCCTGTGGTTGTGCCCGTCGTCCGCGTCGTTTGAAGATGCGATTGTCTCAGTAGACGAGCGTCGCGCCGGTCGGCTTGTCGAGCGCTGCGGCAAGCGAGCGATATTCAGAGCTGTCGGTGCCGGCGAGCGAGGCGATCTTGTTCAGATGATACTGCGCCTGTTCGCGGTTGCCCTGCTCGAGCTGCCAGAGGCCGTAATACTGCCAGGTGCGGACGTGGTTCGGATCGTCCTTCAGCGCCAGCTCGTAATAGACCTTCGACGACTGGTAGTCGCCGAGCTTGCGATAGGAATAGCCGATCAGATTGGCGACGTCGGCGACGTCGTCGCGCCCCAGCGACTTCAACTGATCGATCGCGCCCGTGTAATCGTGCTTGTCGTAGATCGCGGCGTAGGCGGTGCGATAGGCCGCGAGGAATTTGGGATCGCTAACGGAAGAGCTCTTCTTCTTGCCCTTCTTGGACGAGGAGTCCGATTTCGGCGGCGAGGACGGCTCGTCGCTGCCAGCGGCGTAGGCGCTGGACAGCACCGGCGCAGCCGCCAGCGTCACGGCGACGAGGCCCGGCACAACAAGCGTTGAGAGTTTTCGCATCTAAAAGTCTCCCGTATGGAACGTGGCGATCCTACACGATTGCCCGAAGACCGGAACACCCAGGAAGGGAAAACATTCCCGCTTCGCACGATCTAATCGCCCCGGCGCAGATGACAAACTTGTCATCCAGATGAACGGAAGCCTGCAATCGGCTTCAGAATGGGTTCAGTGCGCGGCGCCTAGGCTCCCACCTACGATCGAAGGGTTGGCGAGAGGGCGCCCGCCTCAAGATCCTTCCAAGAGGAGACCACCATGTTGAAGACCATTTCCGCAGCTTTGCTCGCAGCCTCCGTGATCGCAGCCCCGGCCGTCGCGGCCGAGGCCGGCAAGACCACCACGACTGCTCCGGTGATCAAGTCGGACCAGAGCCAGACCAAGGCGGCGACCACCGCCGCGAAACCGGACGCCGGCGTCAAGGCTACCGATGTCAAGGCGGATGCCAAGGTGGACAGCAAGTCGAAGGCGATGAATGCCAACGCGGCCGTCACGTCTGACGAGCACAAGAAGGTGCGCAAGCATCGCCATCACCACAAGCAGGTCTCGGTGAAGGAGTCGCAGAAGGCGCAGCCGGACGTGACCAAGCCGGCGACGTCGGACAAGCGCAACTGACGACTGATCCCGCGCGGCGGCATCCCTGGCATTGCCCCGCCGCCGCGCGCGGACGTCAGGCCTGGTCCGTTCGCCACGCCTCGTGCGCAAGCCCGAGGTGTCGGCGGCGGGCCGGTGCGCTGTTTGCGCCGCTGCAAGCGAATTCCCTTCGCGCAGGCTTGGGGCTAGAACGTCTCCGAATCTGATCCAGCGGAGAGCGGGGCCTGTGGGGCGATTGGCGAGATGTGCGGTGATCCTGGCGTTGCCGCTGGCGCTTGCGGCATGTTTCGGCAGCGACGGTGACCGTCCAACCCTGCTGGGTGGGACACAGGCCGGCGGGCCGCAGCCGTTTCCCGACAATTTCCGGAGCGACACGCTGGCCCTGATGCGGACCTATCTCAACAATCCGGTCGGCGTGCGCGATGCCAGCATGGCCGAGCCGGTGCAGCGTGAGGTCGGCGGCCGACAGTTCTATGTGAGCTGCCTGCACTTCACCCCGCGCGAGACCGATGGCAGCTATAAGATCATGCGCGAGCGTGCCGTGATCTTCGTCAACGGCCGAGCGGATCGCGTCGTCGACCGGACCAGCGATCTCTGCGCCGGTGCGGTTTACACACCCTTTCCGGAACTGGAAAAGATGACGCGGTAGCGCAAAGCCCGCCTTCATCGCCTGGTGTTAGACAGAAGCAGCCGGAGCCGCTGGATCACATTTCGGCGAGCTTTGAACGGGGTGGTTTCGCATAGCGACAAATCGTAGCGGCGGCCTTGCGCAGGCCACGTGGCGGAACAAATTTGCGTTGTTGCCAACCCGTCACAGTAACGAACGATCAACGTTCCGGCATTGCCGCGAGGCAACCCAATTCACGCCACGTTGTTTCCCGAGTGTCGTAAATGAAAGAACGGGGACGATCATGAAGTCGATCTTGCTGGGTGCAGCCGCTCTGCTTGCGCTGGCCGCGCCGGCCGCCGCCGCGGACATGCAGCCGCGCACCTACACCAAGGCTCCGGCCCCTACGCCGCCTCAGATCATCTATAACTGGACCGGTTTCTACATCGGCGGCCATGTCGGTGGCGCCTTCGCCGGCGACAACAGCTTCCAGTCGAGCGACGCCCGCTTCATGGGCGGCGTGCAGGGCGGCTTCGACTACCAGTTCGCGCCCAACTGGGTGGTGGGTGTCGAGGCTCAGTATTCCTGGCTGCCGACCAACAACAACGGTGTCACCTTCCCGCTGGGCACGCAGGTCACCTCCAACACCGACCAGCTCGGGTCGGTGACCGGCCGCGTCGGCTACACCTGGGGACCGACGCTGCTTTACGCCAAGGGCGGTTATGCCTGGCGTAACAACAATCTCGGCGTCAACATCGCTGGCGTGCCGCAGACCTTCACGACCACCGGCAACAGCAAGGACGGCTATACCGTCGGCGCCGGCCTCGAATACATGTTCGCGCCGAGCTGGTCGGCCAAGGCGGAATACCAGTACTACAATTTCGGCAGCACCACCTTCACCTCCGGTCCGGCCGACATCGTAGGCGTTCGTGGCCGGGAGGACGAGCATACCGTCAAGGTCGGTGTGAACTATCGCTTCGGCTGGGGCGGTCCGGCCGGCTCTCGCTACTGACGGCCGGCGGCGATCCAAGATCCGACAAAGGCCGGCTCCGCCGGCCTGTCGTTTGCCGGTCCTCCGCCTGCCGACGCCGCGTTTGCTTTGCGTGAACCATCTGGCGCGTCATTTGCTTGCAAACGATGCTGGCGCGCCTTCTCACGCGCGTCATGGGGGCGGGGTAAAGCAAAAATAATTTTTGCGATTTACGGAACTCGCGCTCCGGAACGCGTTATATGAGAATTACCGGGCTGGTGGGACGACGGACATGCGTATCTTGGTGTCAGCAGTGGTACTCTCATGCTTTTTTGGCCTGCCGTGCTCTGCACAGACAATCCTCAAATCCGAGCCGCTGATGTTGGCACCTTATGAGGTCGCCTTCGTCAAGGACGCTTCCTGTCCGTCCGGCAAGGTGCTGAAGGTTACCGGCGCCATCCGTGGGCTGCATCGCCGCAAGGCCTGCGTGGCGATGCCAGGCGAGCAGGCCTCGCTTGCGGCTGCCATGCCCTGAGCTCCGCTCCGGGTTTCGTGCCGGAGTTCAGGAATTCAGCTCAAGCTCCATCCTCGACTGCTGGTCGGCCTCAGCCTTGTTCTTGGCGGGGTCCTCGCCCTGAGCTGCCTGGCAAGGCGCGATCTCGTAGTCGTTGTCGAGCACCCGGCGCGGTCCCGGCCGCTCGTCGTCCGTCATCACGTCCACGACCAGACCACTCCGTTGCGCGAGCTTCCAGACGTCGGACTCGCTCGGATAGGCCTTGCTGATCTGGGCGTCATTGCAGAACAGGGCGTAGGGCATTCTTCCCGCTCCAAGAAACCCAATTAACGAGCTCGCCCGGTAAGGGGTTCCGGTGTGCGCTTCGATCACGGCGCCGTGATCCGTTGCCGCCGGGCCCTTGAGTCCTTAACGAGTCCTGAATCCCGGAAAAAAGAATCCCTGGGACTCGTCCGCCGGAATCAGCGGATGTTTTCCGCCATGACGAGCGACCTGAAGACATCCTGCGGGCATATGCTCCTGCCCCTCACGCTGGCGCTGTTCGGCGCCTGCGCGGCCAATCTTTGGCTGGTCTGGTCTTGGTTGTAGGCCCCTGACCGGGCGGCCTTATTTTTCGGCCGGTGGGCCGGAAGCGTCGCGGATGGCGGCACGCAATTTGGTCAGGGTCGCCGCGCAATATTCCTCACGCTCGCGCTCGAAGCGCTCCTGATGCTTGCGGAAATTGGCGATGCGGGCCTGCATCTCGGTGCGGAAATCGCCGCTCGTCCGCGGCGGGGGGAGAGGTGCGGGCCGGGGCGGAAGGGGAACTGGCGGCGGTTCGACCTGGACGGCGACCGCCTCCAAGGCGACGATCTCCACCGCCACGGTCGAGCCAGCCGCGGGCGCCTCCGGCTGCAGGACGTCATCCTTCCTGCCGGTCACCGATTGGACGAAGGCCAGTGTCTGCGCGATCAGTGCGTCGCGCTCCCTGATCCATTTCATGATCCACCTCAGCCACGCTTATTCCAGCAAAGCGGCTGCGTCGAATCAAGGAGGTTTACAAGGGATTGCATATTTTTCCCGGTCGTCCGACACTGGGAAAATGGATCCAACAAAAGAACGTCCGGACGAAGCGGAGGGCCTAAGGCTCATCCGTGCGTTCCTGTCGCTGCCGCCCCACAAGCGGGCGGAGGTGATTGCGTTCGTGGAAGAATTGGCGCGTGCCCACGCCCGTCCCGAGGGGGGCAAGGAGGCCTCGCCGCGGTGAGGTTACCGCGCGCGCGGATTGACGTTGGGCTCGAACGGCGCGCCGACCACCCGAACCGTCTGAGCGGTGATGTCGACCCGCTTGGCGGCCGGCTTCTCCGGCGCCGGCCCGAGCACAGGTTCTAACAGGGTCAATGCGCCGGCCACGGCGCCACAGCACAGCATCACCGTCGCCAGCAGAATCATATTTCGGTTTTCTTCTCTGATCCGCATGGGGCAAGAACGAGTGACGCACGTCTTTGGTTCCGATCCGGCCTGATCGGATCAGCCGCCTCCGAGACCCGCCCGAAGCTGACGGATCAAGCGCGACTGCCTGAATGATGACGTCCGAAAACTCCGGACCGTGAGCGCCGGGTGCGATTGCGCGGCGCATGCCCGCGGTGCCGATGCCGTCTACAGCGCCAGCAGAAATCCCATTGCGATTGCGAACAGCACGGCTGTCATCACGATCGCCGTCACCGCACCGGCGGCGATCCTGGCTTTTTCTTTGAGCGTGGTGGAGCGCATCGTGTGCGCATGCTACCTGATGTTGAACTCTGATCCAATCTGTGGTCAGTAGCCGCGCCCGCGATGCGTGCGGCCAATATCCATTCCCGAAGGTCTATCCTATGAACGAGGACATCAGCGACGGCTGGGCCGCGTCCGCGGCCGCCTGGATTATCGAGCAGGGCGAAGACGGCGACTACGGTCGGCGCTTCGTGCTGGATGCGCCGATGCGTGCGCGGATCGAAGGACGCGGTTTTCGCAATGCGCTCGATGTCGGCTGTGGGGAAGGGCGCTTCTGCCGCATCATGCAGCGCGCCGGCATCCGCGCCACCGGCATCGATCCGACCGAGGCGTTGCTCGCGCGCGCCCGTGAGCTGGACCCGGATGGCGACTATCGGCTCGGCCGCGCCGAGACGATGGATATCGATGCGAGCTTCGACCTGGTCGTCAGCTATCTCAGCCTGATCGATATGCCCGATCTCGACGTGGCAATCACCAGGATGGTGGCGGCGCTGCGCCCGGGCGGCACGCTGCTGATCGCCAATCTGACCAGCTTCAACACCGCCGGCCAACCCGACGGCTGGACACGCGACGGCGAGGGCGACATGCGCTTCGCGATCGATCACTACATGGACGAGCGCCCGATCTGGGTGAGTTGGAGCGGCATCCGGATCCAGAACTGGCATCGTCCGCTCAGCACCTACATGACGCTGCTGCTCGACCAAGGGCTCCAGCTGCGCCTATTCGTCGAGCCGGAGCCCGCGGGCGGCGATCCCAGCAGAAACGCATTTCATCGCCGCGTGCCCTACTTTCACATGATGGAGTGGCAGAAGCCGGCTTGAATGGCGAGGCCGGTGATTTCTGACGCGACGTTCATGTGTAGACTGCGCTGGCGATGGAATCTGGATTTGGAATCCTCCGATGATCCCCGATCGTCCACCGGTGCTCGCCCACGAACGCTTCGTCGCCGACCGCGACAATTTCGCGGGCCTCGATCTCGCCGCGCGGTTCGAGCGGATCGAGCGCACCAACCTTTGGGGCGCGGCCACTTCGGTGTCGGGCCTCGGCTCGGAGGCCCCCGCGACCGCCGCGATCCGGGAGGCACTGCCTCCATTGCTGCGGCGGCTCGGCGCGCGCTCGTTGCTGGATGCGCCCTGCGGCGAGGCCGGATGGATTGGCCGGCTCGAGCTCGATATCGATTACACCGGCATCGACATCGTGCCGTCGCTGATCGAAGCCAATCGCCGGCGTGTCGCGGGCGGCGGTTCGCCGGGCCGGTTTCTCGTCGCCGACATCACGCGCGATGCACTGCCGCGCGCGGACATCATTCTCTGCCGCGACTGTCTGGTGCATCTGAGCCTTGCGAATATCGATCGCGCCCTCGCGCAATTTCGGATGAGCGGCGCGCGCTTCCTGCTGGTCACCACCTTTCCCGAATGGGAGGAAAATCAGGATTGCGAGGACGGTGACTGGCGGGCACTGAACATGACAAAGGCGCCGTTCAACTGGCCCTCGCCGCACGAGCTGATCAACGAGCACTGCGAGGAGGGTGGCGGCGGCTGGCGCGACAAGAGCCTCGGGCTCTGGCGGCTGGAGCATGTCCGATGATCGATGCGAGATGAAGTTGAAGTTGCAGCGCTGTTTCACTTTCGCTTCCGGGACCGACCAGGCTGGTCGCGGTCGGCGTTCGGTCAGGGACGCTGCCTTGCGTTGGACGGCGTTCCTGTTGTCTGTATCGGTTCACCGGGAGCACGGTCCAGCGGTGGGTGAGGCCTGGCGAGTCCTACTGTTCCGGGAGGTGCGTCGTTGCTGGCGGTACGGGTATTGACGCGCTCTAACGTGACCGTCGATGCAACCACAATGGCGATGGCCAAGGCGACAGCGGATAGGGCTAAGGCTGCTCGATCATTCGGGTCCATCGCTGGATCTCCGCGAGACCGCTCTATAGTGCGAGGATAACGCCACGCCGATGATTTGGTTCTTGCGGTGGCCGGCCACGACGCGGTGTCGGCTAAACCAATGGTGCCGGCTGAGGGGATTGAACCCCCGACCTTCGGTTTACAAAACCGCTGCTCTACCGCTGAGCTAAGCCGGCGACGCTGGAAAGCGGGGCCGGGCCCGGCATCTACCGGGGCTATCCGCCCGTGCGCCGCAATACCAGACTTGGTTGGAAAGTGCCAGAACCCGCGGACCGCCCGTGCGGACATGTTTCAGGCGGCCCCCCTGGGGGCCGCCTGACAGGTTGCGTTCGCTTGAGCCCGCCTTACTGGCAGATGTGCCGGCGGCCGTCTTCGCCCTTGAAGTAAGTGCCGGGCGTACAGACGAAGCCGTTGCGCTGGGCGAAGGTGCGGGTGTCCCATCCGCGGTTGTCCCAGCCGCGGTCGTAGGCATAGGAATTGTCCCAGGCGCGGAATGGGGCGGTGGCAATCGCGCCGGCGGTGCCGATCGCAGCGCCGGCGACGCCGGCCGCGACGTCGGTCGGCCAGAAGCCGGTGCGGCTCCTGTTCCAATCGTTATTCCAGTCGGCCCGGGTCTGACGATAGGAGCCGCGGCGATGGCGGTATCCGCTATCGGTGTACGGGTTTCCGGGGCCGAGGTTCTGGCAGTTGGCGTTGGGGAATTGCGCCGAGCACCGGCCCGGATTGGTGACGACCGCCTGCGCCATGGCAGAGCCTGCCAGCATGGTCGCTGCAATCGCCGTGGCCCCGAGAAGCTTGATGGTCATGGTTGTTCGCTCCCATTTTGTTGACGGGAGCTAAACGCTGGCGGCGCCGGACGTTCCGATGCAACCCTGGGATTTTTCGCAAGCGAACAGTCAAACGGATGTGAGCACAGCGGCGCCGCTCCGGCGGCGGAGTCCCGCGCCGTTAACGCTTCGCTAGTCCGCTGTGCAGCATTTGAGTGGCGCGCAATCCTTGCACGTTAGGCTTACCGGAATTTGGTGAGCAGGCCTTAACCCTCTCTGTGCCGCGATCGGTTAGGTTGTAGCCGGATAACCGGGGTCTCCTCATGCGCGCTGTGGCGCTCGCCGCCTTTCTGATCGGACTGCCTGCGACGGCGTTTGCCGGCGGCTTCGATATCGTCGTTCCCGGCCGTCCCGGCGTGCCGATCATCATCAACAACATCGACGCGTCCTATGCCGTCGTCGAGGGCGTCTGGGGTCTCGGCAAGAACCAGCAGGTACAGCCCACAATCTATGGTGGACGCTATATCGCCGAGCGGCAGCCCGACGACGTCGGCCACTATTATCCGACGCTGGGCCTGCGGCCGGGCTACGGCCGGCTCGAGGTCGAGCCACCCGCGAACCGCAAATTGCCGAAGCCCGCCGAGAGCTACCACCAGAGCTGGGGCGCCTCGTCCGCGCCGCTGCCGCCGCAGATGGACGTGCCCGTCGATCCGCCGCCGGTGATCTATGCGCCCGAGATCAACGACCGTCCTCGGCCCCCTCGGCCGCGGCCGCACACAGAGCTACCCGGCAAGCCGCCGGGTTGAGAAACGTGAAATTCCAAAAAACGGAAATCAACAGGAGAGAGTAATGCGTCAAATGATTTCGGGACTGGTCGCGGCTGCCGCCGTGATGTTCGCCGCCACCGCGCCCGCCGCGGCCTGCGGCTTCACCACGTGCGCGCCGGTTGCGCCGGTCTATTCCGGCTGCAACACCGGCTGCGGCGGCTATGGTTATGGGTACGGCTATGGCGGCTTTGAGCGTCTCGCCGAGCCGACCACGCAGTATTATTACGTGAACCAGGGCCCGACCTATACCGGTCCGGGCGCCTTCGCGCCGTATCCGACCTATCGTGAGGACGCGGTCGTCGCGCCCGCCAATTACGGCTATGGCTATGGCTATCGTGCCGCTCCCTATCACCGCCCGTACTACCGTCCATATCGCTACGGCTACGGCCCGCGCTACGGCTATCTGCCGCGCGTGCACTACGGCCATGCTCCGCGCTACGGCTATGCCCATCGCCACGCGCCGTATTACGGCGGTCACCGCGTGCTGCGCCGCTACTACTGATCGCCTGATCGGTTGAGATTTGCGAAGCGCCCGTTCGCATGATGCGGACGGGCGTTTTGCTTTACGGATGCGAACTGTCCTGCATCGGCGATCGCTTATCGACAGCCTGCGGCTGTCGGCTAAGCCAAGTCCGTGCGATGATGTTCTGAGGTGGCCAAGCTGAAGCTCGCGAAGCGAGCGAAGGCTGGTGGGGGAGGAAGGACTCGAACCTTCGAAGCCATGAGGCGGCTGATTTACAGTCAGCTCCCTTTGCCACTCGGGACACTCCCCCGCTCGACGGCAGCACAATCGGGCCGGACCTTACCGGCGGACCGAAGACGGCCATGGAACGTGAAGGCCGCGACAGCCCGGATCGGGGCGCGACCGGGCGCGTTTATGGGCGAAGCGGTGGGGCAAAGTCAACCGAGGCGAACAGCTAAAATCGCCCCTGGAGGCACCCAAATTGCCATATTCCGGCGCCCGTGACACAAGCGAGCCCATGAAGGAACGAAAATTCGCCCCCAAGGGCTCCCGCGGCGGGGCTAAGCCCTTCAACAAGCCCGGAAAATCGACCGGCCGCCCGGCCTGGCGCGACCGCGATTCGCATGGCGACGGACCCGTCATCCTCTATGGCTGGCACACCGTCACCATGGCTCTCGCCAATCCTGCGCGGCGGATCCGCAAGCTGACGCTGACCGAGAATGCCGCAAGGCGGCTGGCGGAGGAAAACATCGCGACCCGCGTCGCGCCTGAGATCGTGCGGCCGCAGGAGATCGACCGCTTGCTGTCGCCTGACGCCGTGCATCAGGGCCTGCTCGCCGAAGCCGATCCTCTGCCTTCGCCCGACATCGAAACCCTGAAGCAGGAAGGCATGGTGCTGGTGCTCGACCAGATCACTGACCCGCACAATGTGGGCGCCATCCTGCGTTCGGCTGCGGCCTTTGCGGTGAAGGCAATCGTTACCACCGCGCGTCACAGTCCGGAAGCCACCGGCGTGCTCGCAAAAGCCGCCTCCGGTGCGCTCGAACTCGTGCCTGTTGTCACCGTGCAGAATCTCGCCCGCGCGCTGACCGCGCTCAACCAGCGCGGCTTCCAGACCGTCGGCCTCGACAGCGAGGGCACCGAGAACCTTTCGGACGTTGCACTGCGCGAGCCGCTTGCGCTGGTGTTGGGGGCTGAAGGCAAAGGCCTCAGGCAATTGACGCGCGAGACCTGCAGCGTCGTGGCGCGGCTGGACATGCCCGGCGAGATCAAGAGCCTCAACGTCTCCAACGCCGCCGTACTCTCGCTCTATGTCGGCGCGACCCGGCTTGGGCTCATGAAGTAGGCGACTGCCTCGAACCGCTACCCCGTCATCTCCCGCACCATCGGCATCACCTTCCGCCCATAAAGCTCGATGCTCCGCATCAGCTTCTCATGCGGCAGCGGCCCCGCCGAGTACTTCAACTGAAACCGCGAGATCCCGAGCGCTTTCGCCGTCTTCGCGATCTTGCGCGCCACCGTTTCCGGCGAGCCGACATAGAGCGAGCCATGCTCGGCCTCGCTGACGAACTCGTCGCGCCCCATCGGCGGCCAGCCGCGTTCCTTGCCGATGCGGTCGCGCATCGCCTTGTAGTCGGGCCATAGCTCCTCGCGCGCCTGGGCATCCGTCTCGGCGACATAGCCCGGCGAATGCACGCCGATCGGCTGCGCCGGGCGGCCGAATTCCTTGAACGCGCGGTGATAGAGATCGACGTAAGGCGCAAAGCGCGCGGGATCGCCGCCGATGATCGCGAGCATCAAGGGCAGGTCGTAATGCGCGGCGCGCACGACCGATTGCGGGCTGCCGCCGACGCCGATCCAGGTCTTGAGCCGGCCGTTCTCGACCGGCGGATAGACCAGCTGGTCCTTCAGCGGCGGGCGCAGCTTGCCCTGCCAGGTCACCGGCTGCTGCGACAGCAGTGCGGCGAACAGGTCGAGCTTCTCCTCGAACAGCTCTTCATATTTGCGCAGGTCGAAGCCGAACAGCGGGAAGGATTCGGTGAACGAGCCGCGGCCGAGGATCACCTCGGCGCGCCCGTTCGAGACCGCGTCCAGCGTGGCAAAGCGCTGGAAGACGCGAATAGGATCGTCCGAGCTCAGCACCGTCACGGCCGAGCCGAGGTGGATGCGCCCGGTGCGCGATGCGATTGCGGCGAGCACGGTTTCCGGCGAGGAGATCGCGAAATCGGCGCGATGGTGCTCGCCGAGGCCGATGAAATCGAGGCCGAGTTCGTCGGCCAGCACCGCCTCCTCGACGACGTTGCGGATCACCTGCGCATGCGGAAGCATGGCGCCTGAGGCGTCCTTGGTGACGTCGCCAAATGTGTCCAGTCCGAATTGAAGCGGTGCGGTCATCGATCAGGTCTCTGCGGGGAAGATCGGCCAGATTTAGTGCACTGCGGCCGCGCGACAAGTCGGATTCCGGAAATGCTCGGTTTCCGATTGTTCAATCCGTTCGGTGGGGATCTGGATGATCGACCTTGCTACGGCGCATGCTGGAGGGTGTTTGCCCATAGCGGCGGCGAAAGCTTCGGTTGAACGTCGAGAGGTCGCCGAAGCCTGCGGCCAGCGCAATGTCGCCGATCCGTTGCTGCTGCCGCGCCGGATCGAGCAGCATCGCGGTGGCGCGCGCGAGCCGTTCCTCCGTGACGAAGGACGAAAAGCCGAGACCACTGCGTTCGAACAGCAGATAGATCGATCGTTCGGACAGGCCCAGTCGCTGGGCGACCTGTCGCGCCGACAGGGCCGGATCGGCGAGATGGGCACGAATATCTGTCTTCGCCGCGTCAAGCCGCGTCAGCGCAACTGCACCACCTGCGGCATGCGCAAGATCGCTGCCGTTCGGCTGCAGGGAGGCCGCAATCAGATCAACGATATGGTGATGGACGGTGCAGGCGAGCTTGCGCTCGGAGGGAATCCCGCTTGCTGCGAGGGCATCGACATAGGCCTGCAGCAGACGAAGCGCAGCGCTGTCTACGGACGACTGGCGCGGCAGCAGCGCGTCGATCTCGGGGATTCTACTGCGGACCAGCGCGCCGTCCAGCCGGACGTTGGTGAGCGAGGCTCCGCTTTCGGTAACGGATGGCTTCTCAGGACCGTAGAACAGCAGCATGCCGTGCGCCGCGTCCCGCGGCATCGCCCCATCCGCGCCGAGGATGCGATAGCCGGATTGCCCGACCCAGCAGAACGCGAAGCCGTCATTGCCCTCTGCGCGCGGCTCATCGGCGCTGAGGTCGACGCGCGCGATCTCGAGCCGCATGCCGTGGGCGCCGAGATCCTCGATCCAGACGGCGAGCCTGTCCTCGGGCGGCAGAACGTCGGTGTCGAACAGAAAACGCGTCGCGCGCTTGATCGTCAAACTGGTCGAGCCCCCGGCAAAATCCGAAGGCTTTGTCGCGCGTCTCGCAAACCCGGTTCGAGCTGAGGCCGCGCTGCCGACATGCGGCGCGATCGTCCGTGTGATGTGCTCGCAACAGGCGAAACATTTCCGCATCATTGCGGAAATTGCCGTGTCAGTTGCGCGGAGCGCCGAGACCTCGGCGCGTCATCTTCTAGGATCGGCTCCGAATCCCGAAACGGCCGTGCGCGCCAGCTCGCGGTGTGATGCGACATCAACAAGGACGCGTATGAAGAAGGCTCTTGCGGCGGCACTGTTGGCTCTCGGCGGATGCGTATCTGCAGAGGCCGGTGAGATCAGCTGGACGGGATTTCACCTCGGCCTCAACGGAGGCTATGGCTGGGCTAGGGGCGGCGTCACAGTGCTTCCCGGCGATCCGCTCACGCAGAGTGTGTCGTTCGGTCAGCCGGTCGTTCCGGCGGTCTCGGCCTCGCTCAACGCCGGCGGTGTGCTCGGTGGCGGGCAGGTCGGCTACGATTGGCAGTTTGCCGGTCGCGGCGTGGTCGGCGTGGAGGCCGATATCGCGGCGGCAAGCCTGAAATCCAGCTCGTCGGTGCCGACAATCTTGCTCGGGACACAGCCCGCGACGTTCGACGTCAGCCGGAATATCGACTGGTTCGGCACCGTTCGCGGCCGTGTCGGATTCTTGGCCGCGCCGGATCTCCTCGTCTTCGCCACCGGCGGCTTCGCCTATGGGCGCGTCAGTGAATCGGCCAGCGTGTCGCTGCCGCCGGGTGCATCGAACTCCATCGGCAATTTCGGCTATGCCTTCGCCTGCGGTCCGTTTTATGGGCTGGGCGCGTGCTTCGCCGGCAGCTCGTCCCGCATCGCGACCGGCTGGACGGCCGGCATCGGTGGCGAAAAGCGCTTCACGCAGAACCTCAGCCTGAAGGTCGAGTATCTGCACGTCGATCTCGGCAGCGGCAGCTACCCGGTCGTCGGCAGTCTCTATGCCGGCGCGCCGTTCGCTCCGAGCTTTCTCAATGCGCGTTCGAGCGCCACGATCGATCTGGTCCGGGCCGGGCTGAACTATAATTTCTGAGTCCGGCCGCGCGGCGCCCGATCACTGAGGGGGCTGGGACGAGACGCGCACGACCATCTTGCCGAGCGCCCCGCGCGTTTGCATCGTCTTGAACGCTTCCCGGAAATCGTCCAGCGCGAAGACGCGACCGACGACAGGCTTCAGCTTGCCGTCGGCGAGCCAGCCCGTCAGCTCCGACATCAGGCGCTTCTGCACGTCGGGCTCGCGCACGGGAATCTGCGCGAGGTCGACGCCGAGCAGAGTGCCGCCTTTCAGAAGCGGCAGATTGAACGGCAGCGCGGGAATGGAGCCTGCGGCAAAGCCGACCACGAGATGGCGTCCGCGCCAGGCGATGGATCGAAATGCCTGCACCGAGATCTCGCCTCCAACGGGATCGAAGATGACGTCGGCGCCGTGACCGCCCGTCAACTCCTTCAGCGTGTCGCGCCAGCCGGCTTGCGTATAATCGATCACCGCGTCGGCGCCGTGCGCCTGCGCGAACTCACGCTTCTCCGGTGTCGATGCGGCTGCGATCACCCGCGCGCCGAGCAGCTTGCCGATCTGCACGGCTGCAATTCCGGTGCCGCCGGCAGCGCCCAGCACGAGCAGCTGCTCGCCTGCGCACAGCGACGCGCGCGCGCTCAGCGCATAGAGCGCCGTCAGGTAATTGGCGCGAAACGAGGCGGCGACCTCGGCCGCAACGCCGTCCGGCAGGGGATGGAGCGCCGTGGGGTCGACGACGATCTCTTCGGCCAGCGCGCCCGACCGCGTCATGCCCATCACCCGCATGCCGGGCTGATAGCCGCCGGGTGCGCCGGGCGCGTCCGTCACCACCCCCGCGAACTCAGTCCCGGGAATGAAGGGCAGCGGATCCTTGGTCTGATAGCGTCCCTCGATCTTCAGACCGTCGACAAATCCGATGCCTGCAGCGTCCACCCGGATGCGCAATTGCCCCGGCTCCATGGCCGGGCGCGGGATGTCCTTCAGCTCGACCTGATCGATGGGTGCGTATTGCTCGACGACGACGGCTTTCATGTCGGACCTCTGTTGTTTCAGTTATCCTGACAGGTCGCGAGACTAGCCTCTTGTGTCTACCGCCACATCCCGCGCATCTTTGCCCCGATGTCGATCTTCGGCCCCTGCGCCGCGGTGCGCGCAGCGCCCGCCGCGGCCTTCGGCCAGGCGGTGCGCTCGAACAGGTAGACCAGGGATTCCGGGATGAAGCGGGTGCGCGAGGCATAGACGTGGCGGTCGCCCTTGGCGGCCTGGCCGTGGACGAAGAAGCGCTGCGGCACGACGAGGTGGAGATCGTCCTTGGCGCGGGTCATCGCGACATAGAGCAGGCGGCGCTCCTCCTCGATCTCGGCGCTGGTGCCGGCGCCGAGATCGGAGGGCATGCAGCCGTCGACAACGTTGAGCACGAACACCGATTTCCACTCCTGGCCCTTGGCCGAATGGATGGTGGAGAGGATCAGATAGTCCTCGTCGCGCAGGGGTGGACCTGATTTGTCGCTGGTCGCATCCGGCGGATCGAGCGTGAGCTCGGTCAGGAATTTCTCGCGCGAGGCATAGCCGCTCGCGATCTGCTCGAGCTGCATCAGGTCGGCGCGGCGCGTCTCGGAATCCTCGTGGATCCGATCGAGATGCGGCTCGTACCAGAGCCGCACGCGTTCGAGATCAACCGGCCATTCCGAATAGCGCAAATTCTGGGTCGTGCGGACGAAGTCGGTCCAGTCCGCGCCCGTGCGCGCCGGCACCGGGAGCCGGCCGAGCGCGGCAAGCGGGTCGGTGCTCTCCGCCATCTGGTCGAGCACGCGCTGCGCGGTCGCGGGCCCAATGCCCGGCAACAGATGCAGGATACGGAAGCCGGCGACGCGGTCGCGTGGATTTTCGGCGAAGCGCAACAGCGCCAGCACGTCCTTGACATGCGCGGCATCGAGGAATTTCAGCCCGCCGAACTTCACGAAGGGGATGTTGCGGCGAGTGAGTTCAATTTCCAGCGGACCCGAATGCGAGGAGGTGCGGAATAGCACCGCCTGGTGCTTGAGCAGCGCGCCTTGCTCGCGGTTCGCCAGCACCGCTTCGACGATGTAGCGCGCCTGGTCGGCCTCATCGTGCACGGTGACGAGCTGCGGCTTCCGTCCGGAAGTGCGGTCGGTCCACAGGTTCTTGGTGAAGCGCTCGCGTGCCAGGCCAATGACGCCGTTCGCCGCTGCCAGCACCGCTTGCGTCGAGCGGTAATTGCGGTCGAGCGTGATCATCTCCGCGCGCGGCGAGAAGCTCTGCGGAAACTCCAGGATGTTGCGTACTGTGGCGGCGCGGAACGAATAGATCGACTGCGCGTCGTCGCCGACCACGGTGAGGCCGCGTCCGTCGGGCTTGAGCGCCAGCAGGATCGAGGATTGCAGACGGTTGGTGTCCTGGTATTCGTCGACCAGCACGTGATCGAAGCGGCCGCCGATCTCTTCCGCGATCAGCGCATCGCTCATCATCTGCGACCAATAGAGCAGGAGGTCGTCGTAATCGAGCACGTGCTGGGCCTGCTTGGCCTCGACGTAGGCGGCGAACAGACCCTTCAGCTCGGCGGCCCAGCCGCTGCACCACGGATAGTGCTGGCCAAGCACCTTCTCGATCTCCATCTCGGCATTGACGCAGCGGGAATAGATCGAGAGGCAGGTGCCCTTGGCCGGAAAGCGGGATTCCGTCTTCGACAATCCGCGCTCGTGCCGCACCAGGTTCATCAGGTCGGCGGAGTCCTCGCGGTCATGGATGGTGAAGGCGGGATCGACGCCGATCCGCTCGGCATATTCGCGCAGGAGCCGCGCGCCGATGCCGTGGAAGGTGCCGGCCCAGGTGAGGGCATCGCGCATGATTGCGGTGTTGTTCTCGCCCAGCACCTTGCGGGCGATGCGCTCGACGCGGCCGGCCATCTCCGCCGCCGCGCGGCGGGAGAACGTCATCAGGAGGATGCGGCGCGGATCGGCGCCTGCGACGATCAGATGCGCGACGCGGTGGGCCAGCGTGTTGGTCTTGCCGGAGCCCGCGCCGGCGATGACGAGCAGGGGGGCGCCCACGGTCGAGCCCTCGGCCACGCCATGCTCGACGGCGCGGCGCTGCTCCGCATTGAGCGTGTCCAGATATGTCGCCACGAATCGCCCCGGTGAAAGGATGAGATTCGGCGATCCCAGCGCGAATCGCAATGCGGCTGGACGGAACTGGAATTAGGATTTAGGGGGAAGACGGCCCTTTGGTTCCAGCACCCCCATGACCGAGATGACCGAGCTCAAGCCCGACCAGTTCGAGATGCGGCGGCTGGAATCGCTCAGCAACACCATCTTTGGTGTCGCCATGACGCTTTTGGCCTACGACCTGCCCAAGGCCGCGGTGTTCACCAGCGCCCCGGGCTGGAGCGATCTCGCCCGGGTCTATTCCGGCAAGCTCGCCGGCTTCGCGCTCAGCTTCATCATCGCCGGCGTGTTCTGGATCAGCCATCACCGCCGGCTGGCGCGCCAGCCCATCGGCAGCCGCGGGATGGTGATCCTGAATCTGTTTTTCCTGCTCTCGATCGTGCTGCTGCCGGTCACCAACGGCCTCTACACCAATTACGGCATGAGCAACGCCGTCGCCGTGCTCTACGGTCTGCATTTGACCGCGATCGCCGGCCTCAACGCCTGGCTGTGGTGGACGATCCTGGGCGGTTGGCGCCACGAGATCATGGCTTCGCTGTTTCCGCTGCTGGTGTTCATCCCGGGGACGATCGTTGCGGCGTTCGCGCCGCAGGTCGCCCCGTTCGTGTGGTTCATCGCCTTTGGCGGGCTCGTGATCCAGCGCTTCTATATCGGGCGGACCGAGCCGGGCGCGTAAGGCGGCTGCTCACTCTTGTGTCGCGCCGAACCCATCGGCCGGCACGTAAAGCTTGACCGGGCGGATTTCGTAGACCGCCGTCGGATTGACCGCACGCAGCTTCCGCGCCGCCGCGATCGCCTCGTCCTCGGTGGCGCATTGCATCAGGTGGAAGCCCAGGAGCTGCTCCTTGGTCTCGGCAAACGGCCCGTCCAGCACCATTCCCGCGCCGGGGCCACGCAAGGTGCGGGCCTTTCGCGTCTCATCCAGACGGGCCGCCGGTCCAAACTGTCCGCTTGCCCGAAGAGGTGCTTGAACCTCGATGACTTTGGCCACGACCGCGGCGTCCTGCTCCGGCGTCCAGGACAAGACCTCGTCTTCCACGTGATAGGCCAGGATGGCGTACAGCATCGTCACCTCGTTTCTTTTCTGCGCAAGTCCCAAGGACGTGGCACGGCAGCCCGTGCCGACAATCCCGAAGCAAAATATTGCGTGGCCGGCAAGCGGCGAAACCGTCCTGAAACCCGATTGCGGCCTTGCCATGTGAACGCCGCCGGAATTGGTCGCGACTGATGGACCACAACAACAAGCTTTTTGCTGGAGGCGGCAATGTCGGGTCACACCATCAAGACCGTTTGCAAGATCATCTGCGACGCGCGGCGGGCGGGACAGTCGCAGCCGGCCGATTTGCACGACGAGGCGGGCCATCACCGCTATTACGGCAGCTCGGCCGAGAACGGCGGCGAGCGGATCGCGGAGAGCCGGCGCGGCAAACGGCCGCGCATGCTCAACATCTTCGGCTTCTGAAGCCTTGCGACGAGCCGGCCGTTCAAATGAACCTCCTGCAAATAGCGATCGCGGCGATGCCGTTCCTGCTCGCGCTGATGAGCCGGACCGGCAAGGCCATCGCGCCGTGCCTTCTGGCGAGCCTCTTCACGGTGCTGCTCGGCGGAGAGCCGCACCGCGCGGTCGTCGCCTGGTGCGTCGGCATGCTGATCGCCGCCGTCGCGCTGCGCGAGCGGCTGCGCACCGGCTGACCCGGCTTCCCGTCTCCAAGAAATCGCAAAAGACGCAAAAGAAAAGGCGCGGCGGGGAGGCCCCGTCGCGCCCGATTTCTTGCTCGCTGGTCCAGGGCTGAGAGCGCCCCGATGCCAAGCTTTGGTCAAAGCTCAGCGGGCGATCCCAGCGAGGTGACAGCGCTTGAGATAAGACACTGGATCACCTCCTTTCGTTGGTTTCGGAAGTCTTCAATATAGGTAGCATTGCTGCCGCTGTTAAGTGCCGGTGAGTCCGGAGGGACCAGAGGCGGTTCGCGAGGGGTGGAAGACGCCAGAAAGCGACCTCCTGGGCAGTTGAGACCGCCGTCCGGCCGTGTTAGGGAGCCCGTAACGCGGGTGTAGCTCAATGGTAGAGCAGCAGCCTTCCAAGCTGAATACGAGGGTTCGATTCCCTTCACCCGCTCCAGATTCCAACCTGACCGTCGACAACTTCAGGTTTTCCGATAATGTTCCCCATTGGGCTGGGGCTTGGGGGCATCGCGCCTCTCTGGCCATCAGGTCGTGGTGCAGACGTGACGCCGCACGCTCGTGCGACGGAACGTATCTGTTGATCGCCCGTTGGGAAGGTGGCCGTGCCGCAATGGAACAATAAGGACCTGTTCGTCTATCACGGGACGGATAGCGCTTCGGTCGGCGTATCGGATCCGCTCGGCGTCCCGTTGGTTGCAAGCGGTGCGACCTTGAGCAGCTTCGCTGTGAGGCTGGCGCTGTGCCGACCAAGAACAGATTTCGGCCGCGGCTTCTACGTCACCACCAATCCGCATCAGGCGAGACAATGGGCGAATACGCGGGTGATCAGTCTGCCTTCCAGAGCTGTGTTTGCGGTCGTCTTGCGCTTTCAGCTCAATCGCGACTGGCTTGCGGGCCTGGACGCTCTCGCTTTCGTCAGGCCGACCCAGGATTTCTGGGATTTGGTGACGGACTGCCGGATCGGATTTCCTCCGCATCAGCGCAGTTCCTCGCACCCTTACGATGTCGTGTACGGGCCGGTCACCCTTTGGCCGCAGCAGCTGATCATCAACGATTGCGATCAGATCAGCTTTCACTCGACACAAGCGGCGGCGGCACTCCCCAGTCCGATCGTACACAGAAGGGCAATTGATGGTGCCAAGAGGTCTACGTTGTTCTAAATTGGCTGGATACCACCTTTATCGAGGTGCCCATGATGACTTCAGACGATGAAAATGCATCGGTTGCGGCGATAGCGAAAAGTGTGGGCGATCTCGATCAGTCCGCGAAGAATGAGTTCTGGGGGCTCGTCAGGCGAACGCTCGTCGAGGTCCTTGGCAAGTCCGAGCGGGATGCGGACACGGAGATCGAATCGCTCACCGAGCGGTTGGACGCCCTGTCGCACGACGACGCCTTGATGATCTATCACAACTCGCCGATTCAGGTCGCAGCGAACCTCGCTGGCGTCGACGGACCGCTGACCGCACAGCAAGAACTGGCGTATGACGACATCATGAATCGGGGGCGACCCGCGTCCGAGCGTCCGACCGAGAAGGAAGTGCTGCGGCGTCCCAAGGACGTTTCGGATTTCAACTGACGCCTCGTATGCGCGGCCGTTCGGCATCATACGATCACGGCCCCCGCCGCGCCAAGCTGCGTCGGATCCTTCAGTCGCACGTCGATGAGGTGAAAACGGACGAGGAGCGGGAGGGCAGAGAGGGAACTGCGCTCCTGGCACCGACGATCGGAAACATTAAAAATGGCCATCCTCCGGAACGTCCATGGAGCTCGTCGGTTGGTCATTCAGTGAGCGATCAATGATATGGCAAGGCCAAAGCGAAAGCTGCGGATAAACCAGATCAAAGATTCGTTCACAAGCCCCGCCAGGTTACCCCGGTAACCGGCGGGGTCCTTGTTTTGAGGACCTTGGTGGCCCTCCGCCAAGGACTCAACCAGCGACGTTCCAGTCAGGCCGCAAGAGCGTCGAGATTGACTTCGCCCTTCGCGAGCGTCGTCAGCATGGCGTCGGTGGCCTTCTCCTCCTCCAGACTCTCGTGCAGGATGTTCTGGTCCTCCCTAAGCTCGAGCTGCCCGGCAAGAGCGGCTGCGCTGCCATAAGCGGCAATCTCGTAATGTTCCAGCTTCTGGGCGGAGGCGATCATCGCGGCGTCGCGCAAGTCATCCTGCGTCACCATCTTCATCATCTTCGCAGTCTCTTCGATCAACGATTCCACAGCCTGATCGGTGTGTACGCGCGCATCTGCGCCATGCCTGCGCAGGATTTGCTGAAGCCGTTGGGCTTGTTGCTCCGTCTCTTGCTGATGCTCGGCCAGGGCAAGTTTCAGGGAAGGATGCACCGCCATCTCGGCCATTCGTTTGAGTGCGTCACTCAGCTGATCCTCCATGCTGACGAGTTCCTGCAGCTCGGCGATGTACAGGTCTTTGAAGTTTTCGATCCTCATGATGTCCGTCCATGGCTTGGGTTTGGGATGACCCGAGTTCCGGATTTGACGGTCAACCGCCTATCCGCGAGACTGTTCCTTGCCAATCGGGCTGCAAAAGACATTTGAGCTTCAGGCCGAAGGAAACAGAGAAGAAATTAGGAACAGCGAGACGGAGCCGTGCCTTGCAGCATCAGGCAGGGCTTGCGAGGCGATACCGCCATGGGTCATCTCGAAAACGCTCCCTTCGACAATGTCCAGGACCATCTCGGTGACCGTGGCTACTTCGTAGCCCCACTCGACGACCTCATCACATGGGCGCGATCGGGATCTCTGATGTGGATGACTTTCGGCCTTGCGTGCTGTGCGATCGAGCAGATGCAGGTATCGATGCCACGATACGACATCGAGCGGTTTGGCGCGGCTCCTCGCGCATCGCCAAGGCAGTCTGACGTCATGATCGTCTCGGGTACGCTCTGCAACAAAATGGCACCAGCCTTGCGCAAGGTCTATGACCAGATGCCGGAGCCGCGCTACGTCATCTCGATGGGATCGTGCGCAAACGGCGGCGGCTACTATCACTATTCGTACTCGGTCGTGCGCGGCTGCGATCGCATCGTGCCCGTCGACATCTATGTGCCCGGCTGTCCTCCGACGGCTGAAGCCCTGCTCTACGGGCTCGTGCTCCTGCAGAAGAAGATTCGGCGAACCGGAACGATCGAGAGGTGACACGATGAGGTGTCAGCCCCGGTGCGGCGGCCTGTGCCTACGCCTCGTCCTTCGAGACGGCGCTTACGCGCCTCCTCAGGATGAGGCTAATCAGCGTCAGCGTCCGTTGAAACTGCTCCCGCGCATTCCGTCCTCATCCTGAGAGCGTGAGAATCTTTTGGCAGCATTTGCCACAGAGGCGAAGCTGTGATTCGATCGCATGGCGCGAAGCAGGGGCTGATGATGGCTGACGAGCAGTTGTTCGAGGGGTTACCCAAGCAGGAAGGACCGCAGGCCGAGAGGCGAGGTGCGCTGCGACTGCGGGTGCCGGAACGCAGTCAGATCGGCATGCA